>CAWKCR010000008.1:0-62597 GCA_963848185.1 uncultured Actinomycetota bacterium | reverse complement strand
GGCGTGCCTCTCGCCGATGAGCATGAAGTTGCAGATCTGGCTCGAAACGCCGTGTTGCGCGATAGCCTCAAAGCGACCGACTGAGTTTGCTGGCAAGCGGGTCCCAGCAAGCAATTGGGGGACGAGTTCGCCGAGAAAGGCAACAGCCCATGAAATACAGCCGACTACCCTTCAGTGCGGCCGTCGTTGCTCTGGGGATGGCGTTCATTTGCGCACCATCTGCATTCGCTGGACCTTTAGACCAGGCGTGCGTGAGGCCCGACGGCACGCCATGCCCAGCTATGCCACCGGGCTGTGTCCAGGAAAACGGGCTGCCGTGCTCGGGAGCTCTACCCGATATCAACGCCGCGTGTAATCAAAACCCGGTGGTCTGCAGGTGGCTGATTGGATAGGGAACGCTAGCGCTGCTGATCGCTAAGGCGCACGTTCCGACTGAGTGGATCCGATTGCGGGAGTGGTGAGCGTCCCGCTTTGCCCTCGTCAATCTTGAGTGGGGCTAAGGGACTCGAACCTCTCGGCAGTAGCACCACAAAATAGCCTTTTAACTGCACAAATGGGAGCCTGTTCGCAACGCCAAGCACGCGAAACGACGCGAGCCGACCTGCGGATCCATCGAAAGGTGACTACGCCGTCAACGCCGCGTGGTGTTCGTTCGCTTCGCTAAGCCGAAGCGCCCATCGTCGTGAGCAAGCCACGGAGCCGATCCTCGCTGTGTTCGAGCACCTCGAGATTCACGTCCGCTGCACCGGGCTTACCATCGGGGTACTCGAACGGGTTATCGAGGTCCCGAATCAACGCCAGCGCGTAGAAGAGTAGGAAGCTGATCACCCCGACCACCAGTACTGTCGGGGTTATCTCGCCGATCTGGGTGATCAGCAACAACACGAGTATCACCAAGGCCGTGATCTCGGCGATGAGGTAGCCCGCCGACACGTACGACGTCCGGCGCATCGTGTCCATTCGGATCACCAGCCTGCGCATGGCCGCCTGCTCGGACTTCAACCGAGTCGTGAAACCCGCCTGGATCTTCGGCGCGAACACCATGAACAGCGGGTTCAGCGCCCGCAGGTTGGCCATAACCCCGTCCAAGTCCTGGTTGTGCAGTAGCCACCAATGCACCGAGTTCCCGACCTCGACAAGCTGCGCCACACATTGCCGCGCCTCGGGCAGCTTGAGCTCGGCGTCGATGATCATGCACTCATCCGCGACCGTCTCAAGGCTGGCAGCCAGCTCACCGGGAAGGCGTTCGGCCTCCTTGAAGTCGCCCGTAGTACCGGCAAGCATGAACCCCGATGAACACCTCGGCCGCGATGACTCCGGTCAGCAGTGGACTGAGTTCCAGGTGCCTGGCTGAGCTCTCGTCGTACAGCCATTTCAGGAGGATCACCCCCAACGCCACCGGCAGTGCCTGAAAGAGAAGGCGCGGGTTGCCACGGAAGAGTTTGGTCATAACACGTGCATGTGGTTGGCGAAGGTGATCATGTGCCCTCCACGACGCGGCCTGGGTCGTTGGATGTCAGCATTACACCTGACCTCGACTGAGGAGCATTGAAATGACGAAGTTGCTGTTGATATACGTGGTGTTCGGACATCCCGACGCCGAGGCGAAGTCGTCGAGGGAAGGCGACGTCCTCTGCCTCTGACCCTCGATTTGAGTGGAGCTAAGGGGACTCGAAGTCTTGCTCCCTGACCTGCCAAAATGGACTCCGAGCTGCATACACGGTTTCAGGCCTCATGCGAAACACGCGAAACGACGCGTAACGACGTGCGGGAATAGCGAAACGTGTTGACGGCGTCAACGCCTCCCCGGCGAATCTGTATGGCCTTGCGAGTCGCGCAGCCAAACCCTCGACGAAGTGCCTATCCTCGGCGCATGGTCGACCCCGAGGATCGCGGCCCCGCCTTCGACGGTGTCCGGATCGGCTGGCCCGCGACTGGCGCGCTGCTCGACGCCGGTTACCGCGCCATCGCAGACCTGCCTGCGGATCTCGACCGCCTCCTCGCCCTTCACGGCGTCGGGCCGAAAGCCGTGCAGCTGCTCCGCCAAGCACGGGCGGACTGAGCCGATGGACGAGTCCATCAAGGACATAGTGGTCATCCACACCGACGGTGGGTGCAGACCGAACCCCGGGCCCGGCGGCTGGGGGGCGGTGCTGCGCCAACGTCAGCACGTCCGCGAGATGTGCGGAGGCGAGTCCGGCCAGACCAGCAACAACCGGATGGAACTGACGGCGCCGATCATGGCGCTGGAGGCGCTCACCCGACCGGTGGTGGTACACCTCTACACCGACAGCACCTATGTCCGGAACGGCATCACCAAGTGGGTTCTCGGCTGGGAGCGCAACGGCTGGAAGACCTCCGCGAAGCAGCCGGTGAAGAACGTCGACCTATGGCAGCGGCTCCAAGCGGCCTGCGCGCGGCATCGGGTCGAGTGGTTCTGGGTGAAGGGGCACGCGGGTGTCGCCGACAACGAACTGGCCGACGAACTGGCAACCCGGGGTATGCAAGAAGCGATCGCCCTATCTGCGGCTGGCGTTGCTGGACCGGGCTAACCGCCATCACCTGTCGTCGATGATTGGCGCTTACCTACGTTGTGGCACTAATTTTTCTCGGGGTGATGTCCTCAGCTGCCAATGCAGTCGCTCGGTGGATCGCTCCCTTCCTGACCGTGGCGGCCGTTGCCTGCCTGGGTCTTCTTGCCGACCCGGTGCATGTCGGTCCAGCCCCGGCGCTGCGCCTGGCCGCCGATGAGGCAAACCCGCTGGCTGGAGCGCCGTTCTACGTCAATCCCACGTCAGCGGCCATGCGCGCCGCGCAGAAGGCTGATCCGCCGAGTCCAGAGCTGACCGCCGTCGCCAACACGCCGCAGGCGTACTGGCTCGTCCCGGGCTCCTCCGCATCCACCGTCGCGAAGTACACCGGTGACGCGCAGGCTGCCGGCGCCCTGCCGGTGTTCGCGCTCTACGGAATCCCGCATCGCGACTGCGGCAGCTTCGCGGCGGGCGGGTTCTCGTCGGGCGCCGAGTACAGAGGCTGGATCGACGGCATCGCTGCAGACCTGGGCGGGTCGCCGGCGGCGATCATCGTCGAACCCGATGCACTCGCCATGGCCGACTGCCTGTCGGGTGACCAGCGCCAGGAACGGTTCGACTTGATTCGCTACGCCGTCGACACGCTGACCCGCAATCCGGCCGCGGCCGTATACATCGACGCTGGCCACTTGCGCTGGCACAGTGCCGACGAAATGGCCGCCAGGCTCAACCAGGCCGGCGTGGACCACGCGCGAGGTTTCAGCCTCAACACCGCCAACTTCTTCACCACCGAGGACGAAATCGGTTACGGCGAGGCGATTTCGGGGCTCACGAACGGTTCGCACTACGTGATCGACACGTCGCGCAACGGCGCCGGACCAGCGCCCGACTCCCCGCTCGACTGGTGCAACCCCAGCGGCCGAGCACTGGGCACCCCGCCCACCGCGGAAACCGCGGGCGCGCACGCCGACGCCTACCTGTGGATCAAACGTCCCGGCGAATCCGACGGATCATGCAACCGCGGTGATCCGCCGGCGGGCAACTTCGTGAATCAGTTCGCCATTGACTTGGCCCGCAACGCGGGCCAGTAGCGATCTAGTAGACCAAATGCATTGTGCGGTAGACGCTTTCGTCGCCACCGTAGGCGGCTTGAGAGCAGCAATTCTAGACGCGTACAACAGCGTCTAACTGCGCCGAAATGAGTGGAGCTAGGGGACTTGAACCCCATCAGTCACCAGCTTCAGGGTCCGCTGATCGACCCAAACACTGCCGCGACGACGGCACCGTGTGCCGCGGTCCGGCGGCTAGAAATTCAGCCCGGAGAACATGACCCGGCCGGGATCATACTTCTGCCGTACGGCGCTCAGCCGGGATAGATTCGGGCCAAAGTACCGCGACGGCGACTGGTTTACCTCGATGTAGTTCACATAGCCGCCAACCGAATACGGTTGCACCGCTTGGTGTGCCGTGTTGAGCCAGCTGGTCGCTGCCGACGGGGAACCGGATGTTTCGACGTACCACTGCACCAGCGCGGACTGCCGACGCCACGGAAAGGCTGTGGCCCCCGGTGCCACACTGGCCAGCGCGCCGTCGAGCGCATGCATGATCGCCAACATACGACCGGCCCCACGCGGAAAGGCGTCGACCGCCGAGGCGATCCCCTGGGCGGCGGCCGGAGTGATCGTCGGAAAAACATCGGAACCGCCGACATAGCCGAGCGGCGACGGGTTGAGGTTCCCCACGGCCAAATACCTCACCAGGTCCAAATAATTGAATGTGTGGTTATCGGTCCCGGTCGGTTGCAATCCGACGGCTGAAATGATGGCGCTTGCCACGCTGTTGCCCGACCCGGCCGGGCTGGTCGCCATGATGCGGCAGTGCGTACCCATCGCGTCGGTGGTGCTGTCCGCCAGTGCCCAGCTGTTTCGGTCGGCGGTCCGCAGCCAGTTCTGCCAGCCGACGAGGACCTGCGCGAACGACTGCGGCGGGAAATTGAGGTTCACGACGTCGTACTCGGCGGTGGGGAACGTGGCGAATGTCAAAGACGTTGTCACCCCGAAGTTGCCGCCACCGCCGCCGCGCAACGCCCAGAACAGGTCGGGGTTATTGGCGGCAGACGCGGTGGCCGCCTGACCACCCGGCAGCACCACCGACGCCGAAGTCAACGCGTCACTCATCAGGCCCGCGTGCCGGGAATGGGCGCCCATCCCGCCGCCCAGGGCGTGCCCCGCGGCACCGACCGACGGGCAGGTACCCGTCGGGATGCCCCGGCCGGCCGCGGCCAGCGCTTGGTGCAGTTCATACAAACTGGTCGCGGGCGTCACCGTGACCTGCCCGCTGGCAGCGTCGAAATTGATTCCCCCGGGCAGCTGACGCAGGTCGAGCACCATGGTTCCGTTCGCCGTGGATCCCCCCACATAGGAGTGCCCGCCACTACGCGGAGCGACCTTGAGGTTGTGGGCAGCAGCGAATGCCATCGCCTTTTGCACTTCCGCCGGCGAAGTCACGGTAACGATCGCCGCCGGCGTCGAGCCGTTGTAGTTGGTGTTGAAAACCTGCTTGGCCGTTGCGAATTGGGGACCGTCGTCCGGTAGTAACACTTGCCCGCCGATGGCGGCAGAAAGACCGTCCCAGCCGGAGGTGTTGGGATCGGCGGTAGCCCGGACCGAGCCGAAAACCGCGCCGGCGGCTAACGCTCCGGCGGCACCCCGCAGAAACGTCTGGCGTGAGATCTCACGCGCCAACGTCGGGCTCCCGTGATTGCGTCATGTCCCGCATTGTCAGCCACGGGACGACAAAAACCGCGGTGCCGCATGACGTGTCGCGTGACAACTGAAACGTACGCGAACCCCAATCAGGCCGTCTACGGGCGGGCTACCGATGAGCGTCTGACCGCCGCGTCGGCGGTGTTTTCGGCAGTCGTAGGACAAAGTTAGGACATCCGGCAAATGCATCAAACCCGCTTCGACGCGAGTCAGAGCGGGTTCCTCGGGTGGAGCTAAGGGGACTCGCACCCCTCAACGAAATCGTGTCCGAGCACTGCTACTGAGATTGCCGATCGTCGATCAAACACCACCGAGCGCGCTGCCAGTTATTTATCTGCGACCGGTGGCCGGGGCGAGGCGAGCCATCCCGCGAAGGATCCACGGTGTCCGCCTGGCCACCACCTCGACAGCGCGATCCGAGCGGCGCATTGCGGTCCGAGGGCCCGGGGTGGGCATTGACGCCAGTTCCGCCTCGGCCGATCCCGATCGCGCGCCGTGGCGATCAACCGCCAGGAGGTGCCAGGTGCCGGGCACGCCGCGCAGCTCGACGCTGCCGCGATCATCGAAGCCTGTACCCGAGCCGACCACCAGGTCGCGGACGGTACGGGAGACGAGGATTTCGCCGGCGCCGGCCTGGCCGAGGATCCGCGCCGCGATATGTACTGCGATCCCCCCGATGTCGGCATCCAGCAGTTCACACTCGCCGGTATGGATGCCGGCGCGGATCTCGATACCCAATGTCTCGGCATCGGCGCGCAAGGCCTCGGCGCAGCGGATGGCCTGCGTCGGGCCGTCGAACGTGGTGAGGTGGCCGTCGCCGGTGCTCTTCACTACCGTGCCGCCGAATCGTTCTGTGAGTTCGGCTGTCATCTCACTAAACCGGTGGAGCACCGCCCGCCACCGCTCGTCGCCGGCGGCCGCGGCGTGTTGCGTCGACGCGACCATGTCGGTGAACAAGACGGTGCGTAGGGCACGGTGTAACTGCGATGGAGCCGCATGGCCGCCGGTGAGGAACTCCTCAATCGCGGTCAGGATCGTGTCGATGTCGTTGTACCAGAACGCGTGGTCCACGCCGTCGACCTCAAGCAACCGCGCGCCAGGGATGTGGTCGGCGATGTATCGACCCCACTGGACGGGAGCACACGGGTCTTCGCGGGCATGGATGACGAGGCTCGGCGCGGTGATCGTCGGCAGGATCGACCGCACGTCCATCCGGAACATCGCTTCGAGTGTCGCCCGGGCCATCCCCGGGCTCGCGCTCATGCGCTCCGACGTTCCGAGCTGGCGTATCGACGGGCCCGACGGCATTACACACTTGAGTGCCGCGCCGGTGCCCCACGCCGACCGGACAGCACGGCCGAATTCCTGGATGCGGGCGATCTGCTGCGTCGACGGCGTGTAGGCCTCACCCAGCTCGGGCAGGACGCGCGCCCGCAGCTCGGCCGGCTCGCGCTCAATGTCCTCCCACCCGAATCCGACGTACGGAAACGTGCCGGTGAGGGCCAACGCCCGAGTGCGCTGCGGTCGTGTCGCCGCGAAGACGATCGCAGCTGGGCCGCCTTCGCTCGCAGCGAATAGAGCCGCTTTTCCGAAGCCGGCGGCGTCCATGACGGCCTCGATCTCGGCCGCTCTTTCATCCAGCAGGCGAACTCGCGGCACCGGGTCGGACAACCCGACACCGGCCTTGTCGAAGACGAGGACGCGACAGAACGTCGAGATCTGGTCGAAGAACGCCTTGTACTCGGGCACGGTCCAGAACAGCTCAACGTGGCTGGCGAACGGCCCGACGAAGACGAGCTCAACAGGCCCGTCGCCGAACACCTGGTATGCCAGGCTGAGATCGCCGCAGGATGCGTACGACGTTTCCGGCACGGCAGTGAGCGTACCGATGCTGGGCGCTACGACTCCCGACTTTGGCGCAGGTCCGTGGCCGCACTTGTTGATGAGATATTGACTCTCAGCAACCGTTCCACGAAGAGCTTCGGCGGGACTCAGCCGAGTTTCAACAAGGCACATGGTTTGTGGCGCGAGGCTGAAGACCTGCACCTCGACCTGCTCGGACGCCCGCCCGGTCACTTAGGAGAGCCTGATGCTGCCCGTGATCTACTCGATGAGCGTGTCGCTGGACGGTTTCATCGCAGGCCCGGATGGCGACATAGGTTGGACGGCGCCTGACGCGGAGCTGTTCCGCTTCCACATTGAGCAGACCCGCCACATCGCGGCACACCTGTGCGGCCGAGCCCTGTACCAGGAAATGCTCGTGTGGGAGACCGCCGAGCAGACCATGTCCGACGAGGCGGACCTGGAGTTCGCCCGGATCTGGCGACCGATCCCGAAGGTGGTGTTCTCCCGCACGCTGGATTCGGTGGTGGGCAACGCGCGGCTGGCCACCGACGACATCGCCACCGAGGTCGGCCGACTCCGTGACCAGCCGGGTGAGGGCGTGGTTGGAATCGGCGGGGCGGGCCTCGCCGCGGCCGCCATCGCCGAGGACCTGATCGACGAATACCACCAGTTCGTCAACCCGGTCATCCTCGGCGGCGGCACCTCGTACTTCCCGCCGCTAACCAAACCCCTCGACCTGCGGCTGACTGAGTCCCAGAGCTTCAACTCCGGCGTCGTCTACCTTCACTACCAGCGCACGCGCTGAGCTTGGCACCGGCTTACGGTGTCCAATCGCGGACCTGATCGACAATCCAGGTCGGGTCGTCGTTCGGCAAGTCGTGCCCGGCCGCCGGGTGAGTTCGAATCGGCGCACGCAGCTTTCGGGCTATTTCGTCCGAGCACCGGTGCGACACCAACCGATCGTTCGTGGCGGTGAGGACAAGCAGCGGTGTCGTGATGTTCGTCGGTAGCTTGAATCGTGTTGCAGCCCTGAGCTGTCCGAGCACACTCGCTCGCGATGGCGTGGCCTCATGCTGCCACTTCGCCCACTGCTTGCCCAGTTCCTCCAATTCGTCCGCCGGCCTGTTCGAGGACAACCCGAGTACAACGCGTTCGAATCGCTCGGGCTTGCCGATGTCGCGGCGGATGACCGCCGTCGCGATCGCCCTCAAGAACGCCGGCTGTGCGCGTGCGTACAGCGGCGCCACATTGGATGCCGAGGTGTTGATCACGACTGCACGTTGAAACTCGTTCGGGTATCGGGCAACCCAGTCGAGGGTCACCATGCCACCCAGCGAGATGCCGAGAATCGACCAGTCGTCGCCTTGGATATTCGCACGGTCACGGATGTCGTTGGTGATCTTGGCGATCGTGCTCGGCGAGGTCCGGGTTATCTGCGTACCGAATCCCGGCGGGTCGATTGTCTGTACCTCGACGCCGAGTTCTTCGGCGAATGTCTGCGGTAAGGATCCCCAGTGCCGGGCGTCCCGGGAGAGCCCGCGGATCAATAGCCACCTCATGAGGTGACCCTAGGCGTTCGCGGCTGGACGTCACCGCTCCGGGCAAGAAGGGCGACACGCGAAAGGGCCGCATCTCTGCGGCCCTTTTCGGTGGAGCTAAGGGGACTCGACCCCTCAACGAAATCGCGCTGAGCTGCGGAAACATCGAACTCGCCCACCCGGAACGCCCCGAAAGTACGCAAAGTGCCCTGGGGGTACGCCAGAGGTGATGACGGCATCAACAAGGCAATGGTTTGTGGGCGAGGCAGCTCGCGGAGCAGCTCACGGACCCTAGGCTGGGCGTTGTGGCACAGGGGCCGAGTTTCGAGGTACTTGTGGTCGGCGGGGGGCTTGCTGGTTCCGCGATCGCGATCACGTTGGCGAGGGAGGGCGTCGACGTTCTGCTGGTTGAGCGTGAGCGGGTCTTCCGGGACCGTGTCCGGGGGGAGGTGATGGCCACGTGGGGGACGGTCGAGGCGAAGCGGCTTGATCTATTTGAGCTATTGCGGGAGCGGTGTGCCATCGAAGTCCCGTATCTGACTTATCACGTCGAGGGTGTCGGCGCGCCTATAGATCTGCTGGCGGCCGCACCGCATTTCGAGCCGTCGCTTGCGTTTCATCACCCGGTGATGCAGGAGGCTCTGATCGAGGAGGCTGCAGTCGCGGGGGCGACGGTCTGGCGTCCGTCGAAATTGGTGTCGCTGACGGCCGGTCGCCCGCCCACGGCAGAGGTAACGGTCGATGGCGTCGTGAGAACGGTGACAGCACATCTGATTGTCGGTGCCGACGGTCGCAACTCGCGGGTTGTCCACCTGTGTGGGTTCGACCGGCACGCCGACCCGGACGAGCTGCTGGCGGCGGGGCTGCTGGTGCGAGGCGATATGGACACAGGGGACGCGGTCAACATGTTCATCGGCCAAGCCGCCGGGCAGATTGCCGCGGTCACCCGGATCGGATCCGACCTCTACCGGCTCTACTTCTTCCATCACATCGACGCGATCCCCAACAGGCTCTCGGGTGACCGCGACGTCGGGGCCGCTTTCGGATATTTGCGCGACGCGGGTGTGCCGGGTGAGTGGCTGGTCGATGCGGAACCGCAGGGTCCGCTAGCCACGTTCGATGGCGCCCACAGGTGGGTCGAACGGCCCTATCGGGACGGTGTCGTCCTTGTCGGTGATGCTGCGGGCGCGAGCGACCCGTCCTGGGGAAGTGGTCTCTCGCGCACGCTACGCGACGTCCGCCTGCTACGAGACGCGCTGACCGCAGACAAGGACTGGCCGCTTGCAGCAGATGTGTACGCGCAACAGCACGACGAGTTCTGGGAGCGGCTGCACGATGCCGAGCGCCTCTCCGCCGCGGCGCTAATGTCGGTCGGCCCAGACGGTGCCTCCCGCCGCGCCCGAGCCCTTGAGATATTTGATCGCGTACCCGAACTCGAAACCTGGACGTACGGTCCTGAGGCCCATTGCGACGACGCCGTCCGCGCGGAACTGCTCGCTTAGTCACCCTGAGGTTGGCTTGGCTACACCCTGAATCCGGACTGGCAGGCCACGAATTGGCTGTTGAGCTGCGATTATTCTGTGGAGCTAAGGGGACTCGAACTCCTCAACGAAATCACATTTGACGGCCCCGGCAACTGGGCGCGAGCGAACGGGCCGATTGGCGACCAACGGCCAAATTTGATCCAGCGCCGACCCATCCACACAGCGCGCGGCTCCGAATGACCTTTCGACGAGATCGGACGCGGCGGCCATCGCCGTAGGGAGGCTCACAAGGTGACCACGCCGCGATGGCATCCAAGCGATTCGACCGCGTCGACGGCATCGACACGGCGGCGAGGACTATAACGATGGATGATCACCACGAGGAGCGATTCAAGGAGCTCACCGAACGCGCCTGGGCGCTGGGATATCGGCTGATCAAACGCAACCACGAGGACGTCCTAGCGGGCATTCGCGATTACCTCCTGTGGGGAGTTCATCAGCGAAGGCCTATCTTGGCGACCCATACCGCCGTCGCCCTCGACGGGAACGGGAGTATCGCCGAGATGCTCGACGGAATAACAAAGTTGCCGCGCTACTGCCTTCAATTGCAAGACAATCCGGGAGTCGAGGTGATTGCCAACACCAGCGGGAGAAGGATTATCCGGGATACCGCAACACGCGATTTCTTCATGTTGCTGCCGGGCGAACATGAGAATGCGACGCAGCTCATCGTCTACGTGAAATATCCACCATCAATCGGGAACTGGTCCAGTGCCGACGACTAACAGTGCGCCGATTCCCCGGTCGTCGACGGAAACCCTCGGGCGAGGGCTTCATTGTCCGTCGACCGCCACTCTGGTCGCCGCCTCCGCCGCCGACCGCATACCCCAGCACCGCGGCGGGCCCCCGTCATCCTCTGGGGCCACTGTAATGGCGGGATGGTTCCCACCTGGTAGCTGTTCGGCGATGACCGAATTTTCCGAGTAGTGCGTCGCGCAGAGCTTCCCGCGTTAGTCTTTGCCGATGATCGCGGGCGACAAGGCGCCTGACTTCACTCTGTACGATCACACCGGTCGGCCTCGGACACTGTCCGCACTCCTTTCCAAGGGCCGGTTGTGCTGTTCTTCTTCCCAATAGCGTCCTCACCGATCTGTACAGCCCAGGCTTGTCATTTTCGGGACCTGAGCAGCGAATTCGCCACGGTGGGCGCCCAGCGGGTGGGCATCAGCACCGACACCGTCGACAAGCAGGCCCACTTCGCCCAACAGCGCTCGTTCGACTATCCGCTGCTCTCCGACGCGGACGGCGTGGTGTCCGAGCTGTTCGGCGTGCGCCGAGGCAGGTTCGCCAAGCTGCGTAGATCCGTCGTGGCGCGTGAGGCGGCCCGGCATAGCCGGCACACTCGGCGCCGTGGCCTGCTGGCCCGGCTGCTGCCGGTCAGACGGACCACATTCGTCATCGACACCGACCGCACCGTACTCAAGGTCGTCTCCAGCGAGGTGCGCGCATCGGTGCACGCCGACCAGACCTTGTGGTTCTTGGAGAACCGCGACGTGCCGCAGAGTTCGCCACATGTCCGGGAGAAGCACACCGACGCGCATCAGCAGTCGGAGGGCAAGGGCGAACCGATCGGCGAATGGTTCACAGAACCGGAAACCGCGGACGAGCCGAGCTTGGTCCGGCCATACGCGCTGACGGCGGGCCGTATCGACTCTGGCGTCGAACTGCCACTCGAGGCTCCGGTCCAAGCGCTGAACACCACAGCGAAGCCGCCGAGCTGGCCGAGAAACGATGTGCGGGGCCAGATTCTAACGTGGTGCGTGCACAGCACCACGGTCGCAGAGATCGCCGCACGTCTGTCCTTGCCGCTCGGTGCGACGCGGTTCCTGGTCGGCGACCTGGTGACACAGGGTTATTTGCGGGTGCACGCCATCTCCGGTGACTCGATGACAATCGACGAACGACGTGAACTGATAAGAAGGACCCTGAGTGGCCTACGGGCACTCTGAGGGATGGGGCGCCGCCTCGACGAAGATCGTCATCTTCGGCGGGTTTGGGGCCGGCAAAACGACGTTCGTCGGCGCGGTCTAGGAAATCATGCCGCTGCGCACCGAGGCGCTTTGAAAAGTGCCTCTGACCTGCGGTTATAGAGTGGAGCTAGGGGGACTCGAACCCCTGGCCCGAAGCGCTTTGACCTGCAAACGACGAGTTGCGCATCGTTAAACCGGCGCCAAAGCACAAAAATGACCTGCGGAAACCGGAAGCGTGTTGACGGCGTCAACGCGCAATCGTCGATCTTCCGATCTCTTGCGGCAAGTCGGAGACGGCAGCGCCGGACACCAAAGTCTCTGCGGCGACTGCAATGTGGCCGACCACTGCCTCAGCGGCCTCATCGCCGTCGCCTGCCGCGTCGGTGGCGCTGTCAAGCGCAGAGCCCCAAACCCGCTGGGACAACTAGGGCACCATATCTTCAGCTAATGCGCGGCAACCTTTTTGGCGTAGAAGACGCGGTCGCATCCGTCCTGGCGGCCGCGTGCTGTCTCGATACATCCATGACGCTGGTAGAACGATTGATTCTCGGTCATCGCCTGTTGGTAAAAAGCCTGGGCCGGGCACGTCAGGACTGGCCGGCAAGCTGCGTGCCCCGGGCCAAACCCGCATCGATCGCATTGACCAGTACTTCCGGCGTGAGCGGCTGGGTGTTGATCTTCGCGCCGAACGGGCGAAGCGAGTCGCGCACCGCGTTGATTAGTGCCGGCGGCGAGCACATTGCGCCGCCCTCGGCCATCCCCTTGTGGCCACCGGGGTGTTGGACGGCGTGATGACGTGGCCGTACTGGAAGTCGGGGAGCTCCGCTGCCGTCGGCAAATGGTAGTCAAGGAAAGTCGTGGTGAGGGGATTGCCATCCGCGTCGTACTCGAAGTGCTCGTAGAACACACCCCCGATGCCCTGCGCGACGCCTCCGGCGATCTGGCCTTCCACGATCATCGGGTTGATCATGTTGCCGCAATCCTCGCTCACGACGTAGCGCAGGATCTTCACGACGCCGGTGACCGGGTCGGTCTCGACGGTCACGGCGTGGCAGGCGTTGGAGAACATGACGAACGGCGCCTTGTAGCGGGCCGAGACCTCCAGACCCGTCTCCGTGCCCGGGGGCAGCGCGTCGGTGTTGAGGTAGGCCATCGCCGCCAGGTGCGCGAGTGGCAACGCCCGGCTCGCGTCGCCGCGCACCATCACGACGCCCCCCTCGAAGTCGACCTCCTCGGGCGACGCGCCGAGCGCCGCTGAGCCGAGCTCGATGATCCGGGCCTTGAGCTTGGCCGCGCCGGCCATCGCTGCGCCGCTGAGGATCGCGGCAGAGCGGCTCCGCCGGTCCCTACCCCGTACGGGGTGGAGGCCGTGTCGCCCTGCGTGAAGCTGATGTCGTCCATGTCCATGCCGAGGTGCTCCGCGACGACCTGGGTCGCCGTGGTCTCGAGGCCCTGGCCGTGACTGCCGCTGCTGAAGTACGCGTTGACCTTGCCGCTCGGCTCGACTCGCAGCGTCACGCCCTCGGTACCGAGGGCGCCGAAGCCGAACTGCGGCTCGATGTAGAGCGCCAACCCGATCCCGAGGTAGCGGCCGTCGCGGCGGGCCTCCTCCTGCTGGACGCGGAAGTCGTCGTAGCCGATGATCTGAGCGGCCTGCTCGAGCGTCTCCGACGGGCTCACCGTCTCGTATACCAGCTGGCTGGCCGTTACATAGGGCAGGTCGCTCTGGTGGAGTACGTTTCGCCGACGGATCTCCAGCGGGTCGATCCCGAGCTCCTCGGCGACGACGTCCATCATCTGCTCACGGCCGACCGTCTCCATCATCCAGGGGCCGCGATAGGCGCAGTGTCCGCTGGTGTTGGTGTACACGCCCTGCGCGGTGTAGGCGAGGTGGTCGACCTTGTACGGGCCGGGAAACATCCCCGCGGACATGGCCGCCACAGTCCCGTCGCCCAGGTTGGGGAAGGCGCCGACGTTCTCGATGTGGTGCGCCTTCAGTGCCAGCAGGTGGCCCTCGTCGTCGACGCCGAACGACGTCGTCAGCGTCTCCTCACGGGCGTGCCCGGCGGCGATCAAGTTCTCGGCGCGGTCCTCTGTCCACTTCACCGCACGGCCAAGCACCTTGGCCGCCAAGATGATCGCGAACTCCTCGCGGGCTAGGAACATCTTCTGACCGAAGCTGCCGCCGACATCGGGCATGACGACGTGGATGTGGTCCTCTGGCACGTCGAGTAGCCGCGCCGTGACGAGCCGGGTCTCGTGGGCCGACTGGGCCGAGACGACGATCTCCATATGCTGGCGGTGAGCGTCCCAGGACGCGATGATCCCGCGGCACTCCATCGGCACGCACAGGTAGCGGTGCTGCTCGAACGTCTCCGTGAACACTCGCGGGGCCGACACCATGGCGGCGTCGTAGAGCGGATTGTCCACAGCAGGGATTTCGCCGGAGATGTTGTCCTCGAGCTCTGGGTGTACGAGGTGCGCGGCCTCGAGGCCCTGCGCCATCGTGACCACCGCTTGCTCGGCGTCGACCTCGACGTCGACCATCTCCACGCCGTCCTCGGCGCGGTAGCGCGAATCGGCGATCACTACCGCGATGGGCTCGCCGACGTAGCGGAGGTCGTGCTCAGCCAGCGCGCGGTGTGGATGCCGGTGGGCGTCCCGGCCCATCATCGTCATCCAGTACGTGTGGGCGTGCGGGTGCAGGTCTTCGGCGGTGAAGACCGCGACGACCCCGTCCATCGCGACTGCGGTGCTGGTGTCGACCGACAGCAGCGCACCGCGCGCGATTGGGCTCCGTACGAACGCGGCGTAGAGCTGGCGCGGCAGCTCCACGTCGTCGAGATAGCGGCCGTGGCCGGTGGCGAACCGCTTGTCCTCGCGGCGTTTGACGGATTGCCCGACGTAGGGCTTGGTGCCGCGCAGGTCCACCTCGGTCATGCCGATACCACGCTTGGGTCCGCTCCGTACCCGACCGCCCCGCCGGGCGGCCTCTGCCCCGCGGCCTGCTTCACGGCGCGGACGATGCCCTGATAGCCGGTGCAGCGGCATAGGTTGGCGCCGAGGGCCTCCCGAATCTCCTGGTCGGTCGGATCGGGGTTGGCCTCGAGGAACGCGGTCACCGACACGACCAACCCCGCGGTGCAGAAGCCGCACTGCAGCCCATGGTTTTCCTGGAAGGCCAGCTGCACGGTGTTGAGCGAGCCGTCGGCGTTGTTGAGGCCCTCGATCGTCGTGATCTCGGAGCCCTCGCACTGCACCGCGAACATCAGGCAGGCCCGCACCGCCTCGCCGTCCATCAGCACGGTGCAGGCCCCGCAGACCCCCTGCTCGCAGCCCAGGTGCGTGCCGGTCAGCCGCAGGTCCTCGCGCAGGGCGTCGGCCAGCGTCTTGCGCGGCTCGACCCACACCTTGTGCTCCACACCGTTGACGCTTAGACGCAGGTGCACCGAGGGCGGCAGGTCGTCGTTGTCGTCAGGCATCTGCGGCTTCCTCCAGGGCGCGGGCCAGCGCCCGGGCGGTCAGCGATGCGGCGATCCGACGGCGGTAGCCGCCACTGGCGTGGATGTCGCTCGGCGGATCGAGGTCGGCCACCGCGGCCCGGCAGAGCCCCTCGAGGTCGAGGTCGGCTGGCACACCGCCGATCAGTTCGCCTTCCAGAACGGCCAGGCGGACGGGCACCGAGCCCATCCCCAGCAGCGCGACACCGGCCTTCGCCACCTTGCCGGCCTCGACGTGGACGGCACAGACCACACCGGCCAGGGCGAAGTCGCCGCTGCGGCGAGCGAGCTCCTCGATCGCATAGCCGGACCCGCTCCCCCAGGTTGGGAAGCGGACGCCGATCAGCATCTCCTCCGCCTGCAGAGTCGTAGTGAACGTCGACACGAAGAACTCAAGAGCAGGCACCGTGCGGAACCCACTGCTGTTGGCGACGTCGATTTCGGCATCGAGTGCGATCGCAACGGCCGGCCACTCCGCTGCCGAGTCGGCATGGGCGAGCGAGCCGCCCAACGTGCCACGGTTGCGGATCGGGAAGTGCCCGATGTGCGGCGCCACGCGCGACAGCAACGGCAGCGCCGCAGACACGACCGGATCGTGCTCGAGAGTGGCGTGGCGAATCATCGCACCGAGCGTCAGAGTGTCACCTTCGTGCCGGATGTCGGCAAGCCCAGGCACCCGGTTGACGTCGACGATGACGTCGGGCCGGGCCAGCCGCATCGCAAGGACAGGCATTAGGCTCTGGCCGCCAGCCAAGACCTTCGCCTCGTCCCCGTGCTCCGTGAGCAAACCGAGCGCCTCGTCCAGCCTGGTCGGGGCTTGGTAGGTGAATGGGGGTGGCTTCACGGTCGGCCCGCCCCCTGCGAGGAGCTCGTGTCAAGCCCGGGCCGCGATGGCCCCCCGAGCGTCCAGTCGGTAGGCGGTGCCCCGCACCCCGACGATCGTGGCGAGGACAACGGGCTCACCGATTGAACTTCATTGCCGATCACGAAGCTCACCCCCGGAACCTCACGTGTGGGCCTCCACACACTCCGTAATCTAGATCACAATGAGCGATGAAGATACCGCCCATTTCGCAGCAAAACCGCAGGCAACCACGCGACAAGGACAAGGGGAACCCAATGTTTCTCGAGAACAGCTTCCGCGTGCCCGTCGCGGTGGACGAGGCCTGGTCGGTCCTACTCGACGTGCAGCGCGTGGTGCCTTGCATGCCGGGCGCGACGCTGAGCGAGGTCGACGGCGACTTGTTCAAGGGCAAGGTGAAGGTCAAGGTCGGCCCAATCGTCGTGATCTACGGCGGCACCGCCGAGTTCGTGGAGCAGGACGCGGCGCTGAAGCGGGTCGTCATCTCGGCCACCGGCAAGGAGACCAAGGGTGCCGGCACGGCCAAGGCGATCGTCACGGCGACCCTGGTGCCCGCAGGCGACGAGACGGAAGTGAAGGTGACGACGGATCTCGCGATCACCGGCAAGCCTGCGCAGTTCGGCCGCGGTGTCATAGCCGACGTCAGCAACGCACTGATCGGGCAGTTCGCGATCTGCCTGGCAGCGGACATGGCCAGTTCGAGCGTGGAGTCTGCCCACGCGCCCGCTAGCGGAGCGCTCTTCGGCGACACCGCCAGCCCCGCCATGGGCAACGCCGTGTCTGAGCCGGTCATGGACGGGCACGCTGCCGGAGTCGCGGGCGCCTCCGCAGCCCGGCCATCGTCTGCGGCGCCCGACGTCATTGACCTGCTCGGGGTTTCCCGCGGTCCGGTCCTCAAGCGGCTCGCGCCCGTGGTGGCCGTCATACTGCTCGGCGGAGCGCTCGCCGCGCTGCTGCGGCGACGCGGCTAGCGTCGCACCGTGGCCGTTCAGGCCTCGCTTCGGAAACGTTGTGCCACAGCTGGTTGGCACGTGAGCCCGCCCGACGTCAGTTCTCGTAGCGCGTCCGCTGCACATCACCCTCGGACGTCATCGGGGCACGGCCTCAGCGACAATGCGACCCTCACGATGGCCCGGCACCCACCCTGATCGGCGCGCGCCTAATGTGTGTACCTGCGACGGTAGACGCAATCGCGCACAGGGGTTTGAATTGATGAGAAGTACAGGCCCACAAGTGGGTTGGGCCCTGCGCATAGGTGTTCACGGACTGCTCAGCGGCCGGACGAGACCTGTGACGTTTTCCTCTCAGAACAGGCTGGCGGTGAGTCCACCGTCGACTACGAATCCACTGCCGGTGCAAAACAGCGAGCGGTCACCGGCGAGGAAGAGCGCGACGTTGGCGACGTCTTCGACAGTCACGTAGCCGCCTTGCGCCTGGGCGATCAGGGCGTCGAAGTCAAGCCCCAGCGCGGCGTTGTAGTTGTCGCGGTTAGCGCTGACGAGCTCGGTGTCGGCGAACCCGGGGAGAATGGCGTTGACCCGTATCCCTGTCGGTCGCAGCTCGAGCGCTGCAGTCTTGGTCAGGCTGACTACCCCGGCCTTTGCCGCGGCGTAGTGCCCGACCAGGGGTACGCCAGCCAGAGCCGTCACCGATGCCATCGTGACGATGGATCCTTTTGTCTGGGAACCGATCATCGCCCGGGCAGCGTGTTGCACGGTGAGGAAGACCCCGTCGAGGTTGATCGACATCATGGTCCGCCACGTGTCGAAGGACATCTCCAGCAGCGGTGAAGTGGTTGCAATTCCGGCGTTGGCGACGGCGATGTCGACCTTGGAGTACCGCTTCAGCGCGTGGTCGAAGAGTTCGGTGATGCTGTCCTCATCGCGTACGTCGCACTGCAGCCCAATCGCGTCGGGTAGGGTTTGCGCGGCCGCAATAGCGGCGGACTCGTCGATGTCGGAAACCACCACAGTGGCACCGTGGGCGGCGTATTTCCGGGCAATCTGATGGCCGATGCCGCGGGCCGCACCCGTGATGACGGCGACCCTGCCGCTGAGCGAGTCGGAGTGCACCGCAGTGGCGCTCTCGGTGAATGTGGTGGATGACATGGATTCTCCTAGAAGAGGTTTGCGGTCAGACCGCCGTCTACGAGGTAGTGGGCCCCGTTGATGAAACGGGCGTCGTCGGACGCGAGGAAGGCGACGGTCTCAGCGACCTCGGCCGGAGTGCCGAAGCGGCCCTGCTTGAGCGCGATGAGTTCGTCGAACGGGATCGGCGCGATCGCTTCGATTGGTCCCGCCAAGCGGTCGGCCATCTCGGTTTGGATGAGTCCTGGGCATACTGCGTTGACGCGGATGCCGGCTTGGCGCAACTCGATTGCCGCCGATTCGGTGAAGCGGATCACCGCGCCCTTCGATGCGCAGTAGGCGCTGAGCAGAGGGCCGCCGCCAGTGCCGGCGACCGATGACAGGTTCACGATCGCGGCGCCATCCGAGGCTGCCAGGGCGGGCAGCGCTGCCTTGGTGAAGCGAAAGGTGCCTACGACGTTGATGTCAAGTATCCGGCTGAATTCTTCGCCGCTGAGTTCGGTGATCGGTTTCGCGATTTCGATGCCAGCATTGTTGACTAGCAGGTCCAGACCGCCGAACACTTCCACGGCGCAGCCCACCGCGGCGCCGACGGCGGCGTCTGAACGCACGTCGCAGGCCACGCCGATGCTTCCGTTTCCAAGTTCACTGGCTGCAGCGTCCGCTCCGGCTGCATCGATGTCCGCGATGGCGACCTTGGCGCCCCCGTCGACGAGCCGCCTGGCGATGGCGAAGCCGATGCCCCGGGCAGCGCCCGACACGATCGCGCGTCTCCCGTTCAGATCCTCCATTGTTTTCCTCCAGGGTGTCGCTCAATTCGAGTCGGCATCGTTGTGCCGCTGACGTCCAGAGAGTCGTAAAGCCCTGGATCACATCGCGTGTGACCCAATGTCACACGGATGTCGGTCGACGTATTCGTCCCAACACAATGAAACACGCTCGCTTCTTTGTTGATTGGAGCCAATTCCGGGTTCAGGCACCATCCGTCGATCGCGTCGGCGGTGTGAGGGTGTAGGGCGCACTAGTCGACGAGTGCTCCGCCTTCGCGGATGAGCGCGCCGGCAAACCGGCGAAAATGTGGTTCTGACGTGCTATTAACTTGTGGAGCTAAGGGGACTCGAACCCCTCCACAAATCAGTGCTGAGCTGCGTAAACACTGATTTCGCCGACGTGAAACGACGCGAAAGTACGCACAGCGACCTGCGGATACGCGAAAGGTGTTGACGGCGTCAACAAGTCGCGGCGCTCGTTGGGTCGAGGCCAAAGACCTGCACGGGGCTGACTTACCCTTCAGTGAATGCGATCCCCGGTCGGTGAGGCCCGGCGGCCGAGACCCAGGGCGTCGACGGTCTGATGGGTGAGCAGGATCGCGTCACCGGTGGTCTTGGTGAGTTGTTCGACGCGGGCGGCGACGTTGACCGTGTCGCCGATCAAAGTGAACTCCAGCTTGCCCGCCGCCGCCGATGGTCCCGGCGATCACCACACCGGTATTTATACCGATACCGATCCGAAGGTCGCCGCCGAATGTTTCGGCGACAAGGCGATGAATCAGCACTGCCGCGGTCACCGCAGCGTCGGCGTGATCGGCGAGATCGTTCGGCGCGCCGAAGACGGCCAGCGCGCCGTCGCCGAGGAACTTGTTGACGTGCCCACCGGCGTCGACGACAGCGGGCACCACGATCTCGAACAAGGCGTTGAGCCGGGCAACGGTGTCCTCGGCGGTGTTGGCCTCGGCGAACGGGGTGAAGTCGCGGATGTCGACGAACATCACCGTCACCTCGCGGCGCTCACCGGTGAAGATGTCGTCGCCCTGTTCGAGCAACCGCGCCGCCAGCGCGGGGTCGACATAGGTGCCGAACGCGGCCTGAAGTCGTTGCCGCTCAGCCAAACCCGCCTGCATCCGGTTGAACGACGCCGCCAGCGCGCCAAGGTCATCGTCCTGCACCACCGGCAGGCGTTGGCTGTAGTCCCCTGCCGCAACCGTTCGGTCCCTTGCGCGAGGTCGCGAATCGGCTGCAACGACGGTGAAAACCCAAGGCCGACGGTGATCGGCACCGCGAGAACGAGTGTCAGCACCGCCGCGATCGCGACGGCGAGCACGGGGACCTCACTGGTCCGCTTGATCACCGCTGCCAGCATTGCGCCCATTATGCGAATTAGAACGCCACTGCGACCATGGACACGTTCGATCGCGCCGCAAAACTGGGCCGAGAGCGCGGCAGTGAATCGCCGAGTCCGGTGTCACGGGCCAGCGCGAGCCTCGCCGGCCGCCACCCTGCCTCCACGATGTTGTGAAAGGCGATCAGCTGGACCCCGGTTCCGAAGAGAGCGCCGATGACCGCGTACTGCAGCAGGCGCACCCCCGTCGCCCCGGTAATCGCACCGACGACGATGCACAACACTGCCGCCCAGGCCCACGTGCCGCACACAGTACGGAAAGTCTGGCTGCGCGCATACGAATAGGTGGCCTCGAGCGCCGCCGCTCGATCGACGCGGCGGCCTGCCGCCCACCGCTGCACCAGATTCAACCGACGGTCGGGAACGATCATAATCAGCTCAAGCGCCACCAACGCGGCAGCGGTGATCATTGCAATCTCGACATATCGGCCGGACTTTTCGAATGCGACGATCGGCAACGTCATAAAAAGGTAGACCGGCAGCACCACGGGAAACGCGAGCGCGTAAATAGCCCATATATACCTCGGTGCGTACCGATTCTACGCCCACTGCCAAATGCGATCCATGCCGCGAGACTAGGGCGCCCAATACCAAGGCCTGCGCATTTGAGTGGAGTAGCCGGGGATCGAGCTCGGCACCATAATTTCGCAGAACTGCAGTGAAGCAGCGCCATGTTGACGGGACGCTCGGCAGTTTCTCGTTTTATGCCCTCTGACCTGCGCTTTTACGGCGGAGCTAAGGGGACTCGAACCCCTGACCCCCACACTGCCAGGGTGAAACCGGGTGTGCTGGCTTGTGTGCCGGTGTCCACTCCATGTCGATCCGTGCACGTCCGCGGGCGGTTCGTGTATTCATGCGTCCAGTGTGTGTTCGCGGAGGATCCAGATCTTAGGACACCGCTAGGACACGCCGAACATTTCGTTCCGAAGGCGGGCGGATTCCGCCTTACGCTCGCCGCGCCCGTACGGCGAAGAAGGCACCGCTGAAACGGTCCCGAACCGGGTGGAGCATGGTCGCGGTCACGGATTGTCTAATGGATTCGCGTACCCACAGCGCTCTAGGAAGGCGACTGCGGGTTGCTTGATGCCCTCGAGGTCGGCCCGAACCTGCGGGTTGGCGTCCAAGTAAGCCTGTACCTGAGGACGCATTTCGTCCCTGGATTGGCCTGCGAGGGTCGCGAAGAAGTCGTTCACGGGCGGATGGGTGAACAGATAGGTCGACGTGGCCGCGGCAACGCCCGCCCTGACGCCCGCCCAATCCGCGGGCGAGCAATTCGGCGGCGCAGGTGGCGGCGGCATTGGCGGCTCGGCACTTGCAGCCGCGGCGCTCCCGACAAACATTGCACCAGCCAATGCGACAGCGCCGACGGCTCCCACTACTGCCCGGCGCCCAGGACCTCGTGACGGCAACATCATTGCTGCTTCTCCTTCATCGAATGAATGGCGGATTCATCGGGCTTATTGGTCGAGTTGGCTGGACCTAGGGCGACCGATTCTGGCCGTCCAGGCGAGGGAGACGCATGCGATGGATACTGACGTTGGGATCGCTGTCGGCAGGGTGGGGACGATCCACGGGGTAGCCACCGTCAACGCCAATCCCGGCATCGCGTAGCGCTGAAGTCATCGTCGGGCTACTCCCGCGATCTAGGTGGTAGGGCTCCCTGCACCCTATGAGGGCATACGATAAGTCCACTGGCCAGGGCGCGTAAGCATATTCGCCATTGAAGGGTCGGTTCCACCTCTCACAGGTCACCACGCAGAAATCTCGAATGCCGGGAATGCTGGTCAGATCATTCAGATGCACTCAAAGCAGCTACGACTCGCCGTGCTCGGCTTGGCGGAACCCAATGCACACCGTCATTTCCATGGTCACCACCGTCTGCGCTGAATCGAGCCCCCGGACATTGCACGAATCGTAGGATTCCCACGCAGAAGGCAACCGAGAGAAGATGTGCAATGAAGGCTTGGCTACAACACAGTGCCTTATCTGCCGTCGTGTTGGCATTTCTGCCGCTGATCGAACTCGCCTCACCAGCGGTCAGCCGCGCTGAACCACCACCACCGCCTTGCCCGCCGGGCATGTACTGGAACTTCGCTACGGTTATATGCGAATTCCCGCCACCTCCGCCCGTGTACATCGATCCGTGGTTGCCGGTTTATATCCCGGATATCATCGATGCCGACATCGACCTCGATGTCGATATCCCAATTCCTGGCCCTCCGGGTATCGGGGCCCCAGGGCCTCCAGGTGGGATCGGGCCAGGGGGACCGAATATCGGGCGTCCTGGACCAGCACCCCGACCTCGCGGTGGGGGTGGTGGTCGGCGTGGCGGTGGGCGACGCTAGGTCACAGCACTGAAGCAGGCCCTATCTGGGAATCGACCCATCCAACAGGTTCACACAGATGAGATACCACCGCGATCACGGCTCGACCCCCGGCGGGTTGCCGCCTAGGTTGTTGGTTCCCAATATGTAGCACTGCCTTGTGCTGAGTCCGAAAGCACCGACGGTGTCGCAAGGGCCCCCGACAAGCTGGCGGAGAGCGGCACGCTCAACGAGAGCGAGTGCCTGTTCGACCCGAGGAGACGCGGCGACGTTTCTCGACAGCTATAGGACAAAGTTAGGACAAGCGGGCGAGATAGCGCACCACCCCGCAAAGAATGAAACCCGTTCCGACACCGGTCGGAACGGGTTCCTTCTTGTGGAGCTAAGGGGACTCGAACCCCTGACCCCCACACTGCCAGTGTGGTGCGCTACCAGCTGCGCCATAGCCCCGTGAAGTTGTGCTCATCGAAGTTACACCACCTGCGGTAAGCGTTCAAAACAGCTGGT
Source organism: uncultured Actinomycetota bacterium (assembly GCA_963848185.1). Lineage (GTDB taxonomy): Bacteria > Actinomycetota > Actinomycetes > Mycobacteriales > Mycobacteriaceae > Mycobacterium. Next base: position 38,946 of record CAWKCR010000008.1, on the reverse strand, counting down.
CAGGGGAGTTCGCCACCGACCTCGGGGCCCAGTGCGCGAGCCGGCGTATGTTCGGCGGGCGGCCGAGCCCGGGTTTCCGGTGCGAACGTCCAGCCCAACGCCGCCACCAACAGAACGCCGCCACTGACTACGAATGCCCAGCCGAACGAAGCGTGCTGGGCCACTTGCCCGACTACCAGCGAGCCGATGATCGAGCCAAGGTCGGCCATCATCTGGAAGGTCGCGACCGCCGTCCCGCCGCGCGCCTTGTTTCCGACTATGTCGGCCACCGCCGCCTGCTGGGGGGAAATGAAGATGCCGGTTGCCGCCCCCGTCACATACGCAGCCGCTAGGAAAACCGGTAGTGATGCGGTGAATCCGACCAGAATCGTGGACACTGCCGACACCGTCAGCCCGAGGATGATCAGCTTTCGACGCCCGACCCGATCCGACAGGTAACCGCTGGGTATGACCACTGAGACGTTGCCGATGGCGAACGTCGCCAGCGCCAGGCCCGCGACACCGGCGCTGCGGTCGAGCGCCTCGACGACGAACAGCGGGACAAGTGCGATCCGCAAGCCGAACGCCGCCCACCCCGTTGCGAAGTTGGAGAACAGCGCGGCGCGGTAGGCACGGTGGCGCAACACGTCACGCACCGAAACGGCAGCCTCGACCCCCTCAGGCGAGGCGGTTACCGCGCTGTTGCGCAGGCTGAAGAACACCACAGCTGCCGCGACCAGCAGCGCGGCGCCGTAGATCGCGAACGGCGCCGCCAGCCCTAGGCCGGCGGTGACGCTGCCGAGGACGGGTCCACCGACAGAACCGAGGAGAAACCCCGATGAAAATAGGCCGGCGACGCGGCCGCGGGCATCCGGCGGGGAGATCCGGATCATAAGGCCCAGCGACGACACCGTGAACATGGCCGAACCGAGGCCGCCGAGCGAGCGGAAAAGTAGCAACTGCCAGTAGGTCTGCGCGAAGGCGCAGGCCGCGGTGGACAATGCGACGATCAGAAGACCGCTGATGTAGACGCGGCGCTCCCCGAGCCGCTGAACCAACAACCCGGCCGGTGGCGCGGCCACTAGCCGCATCAACGCGAAGGCAGTGATGACGAATGTCGCGGCGCTGATGCTGACACCGAAGTGACGGGCATATTGCGGGAGCACCGGGGCCACCACGCCATAACCGAACGCCACCACGACGTTCGCCCCGACGAGCAGCCAAACTTCACGCGGGAGCTTCGGCTTATCGGTGACTGTCGAACAGTCGCCCTCCGCGGGTGAGCTCACACGATGACTGTATTAGTCGACAGCTTTTCCCTTTACCGGCCTACCGGATGCGGCACCCGGCCCTATGGGGTCGTCTCCGAAAGCGTCCCGACAGCCGCCGATTCAGCGACCTCCTGGATACGCCGCCGCGACTTACGCCAGCCGCGCACCTCGATTTCGTACACGTCGTTTCCGCCGCGCTTGATCACGATCCTCCACGGCAATCCGAACCAATGCGCAACGAACCAGATGGGCCACCACGCTACCGCCAGCAAAGGGAGCAGCACCAGCTCCCCTATTTCGTTGCCGCCGCCGTGCCCGAAATTGGACATCCCATACCATCGGCGCCGGCGCACCGTCCACTGCGCGCCTCGTGGGTCAGTCACCCCTATTACGTCGCCTACCACGTCGCCCTCATCTCTTTGCCGACATCGATGCGTTCACCGCAAGAACGCGGCATCACGTCAAGGTTGCGGCAGTCGCCTTGGACGATTCTTGTCGGCCCGGCGCGGCTGATATCGAGGTGAATTTTCGCAGGTAACAAACGGTTTCACCCACATCGGTTACTACGCTATGACTGTATTCACCACGTCTTTAGCCGCTTGCTGCACCTCCGCAAGATGCTCGGGGCCCTTGAACGACTCCGCGTAGATCTTGTACACGTCTTCGGTTCCCGACGGGCGCGCCGCGAACCACGCATTCTCCGTCGTCACCTTCAGGCCGCCCAGCGGCGCACCGTTGCCCGGCGCCGTGGTCAGCTTGGCAGTGATCGGCTCGCCTGCCAGTTCGGTCGCGGTCACCTGCTCCGGTGAGAGCTTGGCCAGCCGCGCCTTCTGCTCCCGGTCGGCGGGCGCGTCGATGCGGGCATACGTTGGCGCACCGTACTTTTCGGCAAGCGCGTCGTACCGCTGCGACGGCGTCTGCCCGGTCACCGCGAGAATCTCCGACGCCAGCAGCGCCAGGATGATGCCGTCCTTGTCGGTGGTCCACGTCGACCCGTCACGGCGCAGGAACGACGCGCCCGCGCTCTCCTCGCCGCCGAAACCTATGGTGCCGCTGATCAATCCGTCGACGAACCACTTGAACCCGACCGGCACCTCGAGCAGCTTGCGGCCCAACCCGGCGACCACCCGGTCGATGATCGACGAGCTCACCGCCGTTTTGCCCACCGCCGTCGAACCGGGCCAGTCCGGCCGGTTGGTGTACAGATACTCGATCGCCACCGCGAGGTAGTGGTTCGGGTTCAGCAAGCCGCCGTCCGGGGTGACGATGCCGTGCCGGTCGGAGTCGGCGTCGTTGCCGGTGGCGATCTGGTACTTGTCCCGGTTGGCGATCAGCGACGCCATCGCGTTGGGCGAGCTGCAGTCCATCCGGATCTTGCCGTCCGTGTCCAGCGTCATGAACCGCCACGTCGCATCGACGAGCGGATTGACCACGGTCAACTGCAGGCCATGCCGTTCGGCGATCGCGCCCCAATAGTCGACGCTGGCCCCGCCCAGCGGGTCGGCGCCGATGCGGATGCCCTCGGCGCGGATCGCGTGTATGTCGACGACGTTCGGCAGGTCCTCGACGTAAGCGTCCATGTAGTCGTGCCGCTGCGCGGTCTGCAGCGCCCTGGCCAGCGGCACCCGCTTCACGCCCTTGAGCCCGTCGCGCAGAATCTCGTTGGCACGCTTGGCGATGACACCGGTCGCGTCGGTGTCGGCGGGCCCGCCGTTGGGCGGGTTGTACTTGAAGCCGCCGTCGCGCGGCGGGTTGTGCGACGGCGTGACGACGATGCCGTCGGCCAGGTCGCCGTCGCGGTCCCGGTTGAACTTCAGGATCGCATGGCTTACCGCCGGCGTCGGGGTGTAGCGGTCGGCCGAATCGATCATCGCGACAACGTCATTGGCGGCCAGCACCTCCAGCGCCGACGCCCATGCCGGCTCCGAGAGCGCGTGGGTGTCGCGGCCGATGAACAGCGGTCCGGTGGTGCCCTGCCCGGCCCGGTACTCGACGATCGCCTGCGTGGTGGCCACGAATGTGCGCTTCGTTGAACGCCGCATCGAGGCTCGACCCGCGGTGCCCGGACGTGCCGAACGCGACCTGCTGATCCACGTTGTCGGGGTCGGGTTCGACGGTGTAGTAGGCCGTCACCACCGCAGCCACGTCGATGAGGTCTTCGGGTTGCGCCGGCTGGCCGGCACGTGGGTTCGCAGCCATGTCCCCGATTCTGCTACTTCTGCTTCAACCGCAATACATGTCGCGGGTGAACGCTTTTCAACCGCAGTTCTGGCACTCGAGCCGGACCTGTCCTCGTGAGTAGGCGCCCGCCGCGCCGGTGAGGTTGATCGGCCCCACCGCGACGGTCCCCTCGATGGGTGCGTTGACTTCGATACCCGTGCCCGGATTGGCCGCGATCGTCAGGTGAAATCCGCTGCCGTCCCGCGTGCCCGACACCGTCAGCTGCGAGTCAATGCTCGGGGCATTGCTGTACGTGCTGTGGGAATTGCCGGTCCCAGCCACGGCTCCGTCAGGGCCCACGGTCACCGTGAAAGTCCCGTCGGTCGCCCCGCTCATGCCGGGTCCGCCTTCGGTCGTGTCCAGGGCGCCCTTCCATGTTTGGCTTTCCACGCCATCCGGGCTGCTGGTCTCCGTGGCGCGCTGGACGCAGCGCGGGTCGACGGTCGTCGTTGTCGCCGAGGGTTGCTGCGCCGTCGTCGTTCGGGCAGTCGAGCTCGTCGGCATTGTCCTCACCCCCTCCGCCGCAGGCTGCGAGTAACGTCACGACCGCCAAAACGGCGAAAAGCCGTGCCCCCATGGTCTTGAATTCTGCTCTTCAGTTAACTCCCGGGAAGCTTTATGGATACTTTGCCTCATGCTCGGTCACGACAGGCGTGAGCTCGCCGCGGTCTTCGTCGGCGGAGCGCTGGGCACCCTCGCCCGGGCGGCCTTCGAAACCCTTGCGGCACCAGACCCGGGACGCTGGCCCTGGCCGACCTTCACCGTCAACATCGTCGGCGCATTTCTGTTGGGCTACTTCACCACCCGGTTGCTCGAGCGGTTGCCGGTGTCGAGCTACCGGCGCCCACTGCTCGGCACCGGCCTCTGCGGTGGCCTGACCACGTTCTCGACCATGCAGGTCGAGATCATCAAGATGCTCGAGCACAAGCACTACGGCCTGGCCGTCGGCTATACCGCCGCCAGCATCGTCGCCGGACTGCTCGCCCTCTACCTCGCCACCGCGCTGGTGCGACGCGTCCGGATCCGCGGATGACGGTCGCGGTCTGGGCCGGCGTCGTCGTGATCGGCGGCGTCGGAGCGGTGCTGCGATTCCTCGTCGACCGCGCGGTGTCGGGCCGGACAGCCGGGTCGTTTCCGTACGGCACGCTGGTGGTCAATCTCAGCGGTGCGCTGCTGCTCGGCTTCCTGTCCGGTCTCGCCCTCAGCCCGGACCTCGCCCTCCTGGCCGGCACCGCGTTCGTCGGCTCCTACACAACCTTCTCGACCTGGATGCTGGAAACCCACCGCCTCGGCGAGGAACGTCAGCTGCGGCCCGCCGTCGCCAACATCGTCGTCAGCCTGGTGCTCGGTCTAGCCGCCGCCTGGCTCGGCCTGTGGATCGGAGGCCAGCTGTGAGCGACGAGTACCTCAAGCTGACCACCTACTTCGCCGAACGCCTGCGCAGCGGCAACCACTTCGTCGCTGACGCGCTGCTCGATCTCTACGGTGAGAGTGGGGTGGCCACCAGCGTGGTGCTGCGCGGCATCGCCAGTTTCGGCCCGCACCATGAGCTGCGCAGTGACCAATCACTGAGCATGTCGGAGGATTCGCCGATCGCGATCGCCGCGGTGGACCGCGCCGACAAGATCGCCCCGCTCGCCGACCGAGCCGTCGCGATGACGACGCGCGGGCTCGTCACGCTCGAGCGCGCACGATTGCTCACCGGACCCGAGACACAGGCACCGCCAGACACTGTCAAACTCACCGTCTACGTCGGGCGCCAGGACCGGGTCTCGGCACAACCCGCGCACCGTGCCGTGTGCGATGTGCTACAACGACACGGATTCGCCGGGGCCTCAGTCTTTCTCGGCGTCGACGGCACCAAGAATGGACAGCGGCGGCGTGGCCGCTTCTTCAGTCGCAACGTCGACATTCCCGTCATGATCATCGCGATCGGCACCGGCGCGCAGGCCGCCGAGGCGATCCCGGAGCTCGAGGCGATGCTGCGCCAACCTCTCCTGACGATCGAACGAGCACAGCTGTGCAAACGCGACGGCCAACTCCTGACGCGCCCGACAGCGCTACCGGCCACCGACGGCGACGGGCGCGCGCTGTGGCAGAAGCTGATGGTCTACACCTCGGAGGCCACCCTGCACGACGGCGTGCCGATTCACCGCGCCATCGTCCAGAGGCTATTCGACTCGGGCGCCGCCACGGGTGCGACCGTGCTGCGCGGCATCTGGGGGTTCCACGGCGACCACAAACCGCACGGCGACAAGATGTTTCAGCTCGCCCGCCAGGTGCCGGTGACCACCGTCGTCGTCGACAGCCCCGAGCGCATCGCCGCGAGCTTCGACATCATCGACGCCCTCACCGAGCGGCACGGACTGGTCACCAGTGAGCTGGTGCCCGCACTGGTGTCGATCGACGACGGCCAGCGGCGCGGCGGGACCGACGCTGGCCCGCTTCCACTACTGACCTATTACGACGGCCGCGGTGATCGGCTCGCGCGGCAACGCGTAGAGAGCCATCCGGCGGTTCGACATGTCGTGCTCGCCGAGGAACTCGCAGCCGGCGTATTCGCACAAGCGGCGGGCACCGCTGTTGCGGTGATCGGGATCGAACATCATTCGGCGGCACCGAGGTTCGAGTTCGAAGACACTGGCGACGATGCGCGGCAGCACATGTGGCGCCGATCCCCCGGTTGACGAATTTCAGCTCCGCGATGGCGGCGTGCAATCCGACGTCATGCAGGTCGGCGGCATAACGCGGCAGCGATGGAATCCTTTGCCGCCCGGTACAACTCGACATAGCCGAAGTCGCCGCCGCGGAAGCTGGCAGATGAACGGCCGCGAGTACTCGCCGTCCAGTTGGGCCCGCAGGTACCGCTGCCAGCGCTCCGGAGGCCAGTCGTACTCCCACGCCTCCGCCAGATGCGGGCGGTTCATCCACTCCGAGATCATCTCGGCGTCACGCGTCCGGATCGACCAACCGAATCTCATACGGCTCGGCCAGGTTCGGCGTCGGCGGCGCACCCACCTGCGCGGACGGCCTCGGAAATTTCCGTGAGTTCGCGCGGCAGGACGGGGGTGGGCGCCTCGTCAATATCAGTCATTTGAGCGCCGAGCCTACCGCAGCAAGTAAGGGTAGGGTTACCTCCCTTCGGGACTCCATTTGTCGGCCAGCGCAGATACCCAGTCAGCTGCGGCGGCGGCATCGTCGGGCGGACCGTCGACGACCACCAGTTCGTCGACACCAAGATCCGCAAGCGGACGGACGTCGCTGACGCTCAGATCGCGGAGCGCCACGGCCAGCCGCAGCTCGGCTCTGTCGCGTCCGCTGTCGTCGCACAACCGGTTGAGGAAATCGATCCGTTCGGCGACTTCCCGCACTCCGTCGAGGTTGAAGCCGTACCAGCCGTCGCCCCACGCGACCACTCTGCGCAGCGCCGCATCGCTGTTTCCGCCAAGCACGACGGGAATTCGCCTGTTCGCAACGGGTTTCGGGTTGACTCGCACCGAGTCGAAACGGACGAATTCACCATCGAACGAGGCGACGTCGTCACGCCACAGCGTCCGCATCGCCGCGACGTACTCCGCGGTGCGCGCCGCACGCCGCTCGAAGGGGATGCCGAGTGCGTCGAACTCCTCGCGAGACCAGCCGACGCCGACGCCGAGCGTGAACCGGCCGCCGGAAAGGGTGTCCAGCGTTGCCGCCTGCTTGGCCACCAAAACGGGATTGTGTTCGGGAAGCAGCAGCACCCCCGTCGCGATGCCGATCGTCGACGTGGCCGCGGCGGCGAAACTCAGCCCGATCAGCGGGTCGATCCAGTCCGCCGCGGCAGGCACCGCGATCTGCCCGTCGTCGGAGTAGGGATAGCGCGACTCCGACCGGTCGACCATCACGACATGCTCGCCCGCCCACAATGTCGCGAAACCACACCGCTCGGCGGCGGCCGCGACGGCGTCGATGACCGCGCGGGTGGCGCCTGAACCGATACCGAGGGCGTGCAGTCCCAGCCGCATCGGGCGATCGTCTCACGTCACATCCGACAAAGCGCTAAGACGAACAACGCTCTGGACGTCACCGAAACGAGTACCGTCTGATCGGCGATCTCAGTGCCAGGAGGGGGCATGGACACGTTCGGTATCGCCCAACTCACCGCGCAGGCAAGAGGTGTGCACCTGTCCTGGAGCGGGCCGAGTTCGTGGCTATATGCGCCGGGTGGCTGGACCGTGCAGCGCCGACAAGCAGCGCGCATGCAGGCCCGCCGATGCGAAACACTCGATGCCTCAGGTATCAACCGGCTGCGATCCGTCCGCGAACAGTTCCTGAATTTCGGTGTGATTACGGTGCGGTCTGGCGGCTGGCTGGACGCACTCAATGTCCTTGATCCGTCGCCAAATGACACTGTCACCGACATTTTCCGGGTCGATCTGAACGACGAGCACCGATTCGTTCGCATGACGATTGCGGGCAAGCTGTCCATGGTGACCGCCCTGTGCGATGGGCGGGTTGTCGCGGTGAGCGGTCAGGCGTCCGGTTTGACCAACCACTTTCTCCACGCGCCTCGCATCGACGCAGTCATCGCGGTGGTCGCGGGACCGACGTCATTCAGATTTGTGTCGACGCCTCCACACCTGCCGATGTGGACGCGGAATGGCGCGGCGTGCCCGCGATCGTTCGCGGCCTGACCCTGCCGTTTCGAGAGCTGATGCCGCACCTCGGCAGTGCCGCCGACGAACTGGCGGAGGCCAACAGCCGGTTGCTACCCGGAGAGCAGGTCGGCTCCGAGGAATTCGGCCGGCTTGCCGCGATGGTCCGGCCTATGCTCCGCGCCGCCGGACCACCGAGGCCGAGCTCAATGGCACTGCTGATCCGTGAGCAACCCGACGCCGAACCCGACGAGGTTCGCGCGCTCGACCCGATCCGGGTGGTGCTGGCCCACCCGACCTGGCGGCGAGCGTTGGGATTTGCGTGCTTCGACGACGACCCGACGCTGACCCGGGCAACACGTACGAATACCGGATCAGTGCCGAGTTCCCGGCCGAAGACGTCCAAGACCCCAATCATGGATTCGCCACCGTCGGTTCCCGCGTGCTGCTGCCGACCGATTTCACCGTCGACGGTGTACGCCTACGGCTGCCCCGAACCAACCGGGGTCTCGCTGATCCGGCTACACCGACAACAGGACTCATCCGGCTCACCCGCCGCGGCATCTCGCTCGAACCGGAGCGTGACCCGTTCTGGCTCACCCCGTCGCTCGACGACTGGAGCCTGGTCATCGACTTCCCACTGCCGGCTCAGCCGTCGTCCTCGAGCTCGCGCCGGGCCATGATCTCGAGTACGCCTCCGGCGCGGCAGATGACCCATTCGACCTGCCGATCCCCGGTACCGCCGGGACCCCGACCGAGACTGGTTTTTCCGAACCCGGTAAGCCAGCTTCGGCTGCGTGGCAAGGGGTTTCTCTATGCGGTGCGCATCTCGACGGCCGACGACGGCCCGACTAGGTCTCCGCGTCCACCCGGCGATCCTGCTGGCCGCACAGCCCCACCGTCGCCGCCGCTGCTGGCCTGCGGCCAGCAACCTGCAGATCCCACCGACGGCGCCGATCGGCCTGATTCCGGATGCCGACGTCCCGCCCCGTCACACCCTCGGCTTCACCGTGTTCTGGCGGCCCGCCGCCGCCTTCGACCTGACAGCCTGGCCGCCCGACATCGAAGCCGCCGTTCCGCTGGACGCGACGATCTTCCAGGTCGAGCGTCGCATCGAACCGGCCGGGCCGTGGAGACCCGTGCTCGACAGGACAACTGGACGCTTGGGCGACCGGGACAACGCGATCCGGGACCCCGCGAGCTCACGCCGGGCTGCGAGCTGATGACCGCCTTCCCGGACTCCGCGAGCAGCCCCGACCGGCAGCGACCTCGACCTGAAGCTGTCGGACGCCTTCGAGTCCGACGACCCGACGGCGCCGCGGCCGGGCGACTTCGTTGCGTACCGGGTCGGGCGATCGACGCCGTCGGCCGCCCCAGCCCGAGCTGGACCGAGACGCGCCGATTCGCCTGGAGAAGCACCAGTCCGCCGCCGTGCCGGTCGAGGTCGACGTCCGCGTGCTGGTGCGCGACGCATCCGACCTGACCGCCGACGAAGTGCACCCGGCTCGGGCAAGCCGACGACACCATGCGGTGCTGCGCTGGGCTTGGCACGACGAGCAGCGCGACCAGGACCCGTTCGCGACGGAGTTCCGCGTGTACGCGGCACCGCCGATGGACGTCGTCACTGGTACATGTGCTCTCCAGACGGTGGTCGGCACCGGCCGCGTCACGTCGTACCAGGTGAATCTGCAGCTCGACCGCGCAGATCCCGGCCGACGCCGCCGCCGGGCTTCGGCTGGACGCCGGGCACTCCTTCCTCATCCGCTCGCATACCGCCGGCACCGCGATCACGATGGTGGTCGAGACCCGGCTGCGCGTCGGCGGCGTCGCCGCCGGTTCCGGCCGCTCGGCCGGTGCGGCTGACACCTGCCGCTGACCCCGGACCGGACCCGCCCGCCGGCGTGGGGCACCTCGGGTGTCGGTCGTGCCGATCACCGCACGGACGGCGTACGAGGTGGTGCTGCGCGACCGGTTGACCGTCGACCGCCGACCACCCCGACGACAGCGTCTGGGTCGGCGTCAGCAGCGCCGACGACCAGTCCTACGTGCCCGACCAGCTCGCCCCGCTGGATAACCGCCCGGCAACGAGAGCGCGATCGTGGCCATGCTGGCCTCCGGCGCGGTTCGCCGGCCGGCCCACGCTGGAGATCCCGCCGCCGCTTGCCGACGTGCCGCAACTCCGCACACCGGAGCCCGGCGCCGAGCCCCTGCACTTCCAGCTCGATCTGACCCCGTTCCTGCCGTCGCTCGGTGCTGTCCCGACTCCGGCCCGAGCGCGTATCCGCGGGCGCTCTGCTCGACGCCTGCGCGTGCCAGCGCCGACGACCGGATCCTCGCCCGGCCCGTCGAGCCGCGCGGCCCGGGCGATGCCGAGGTCGAGATCGCCGTCCCGAACCCGGCCGACCGGGCCGAGCTGGTCGCGGCGCTCGCGGTCGGGTCGCAGCACCGCGGTCGACGACCGGTTCCTCGTCTACTTGGCCGGCCACCACCCTACCGTGACCGGCTGTTCGCGCCGCGCACGACGGACCCGTATGCCGGGGCCGTTCGCCGAGACCCTGCCGCCCGGTCGCCGACCGCTGGATCTACCGCGTCCGCGCTGTCGACGCCGCCGGGCATGTTTCCGCCGGCTCGGCCACCGCCCGGGTTGTCGTCACGTGTCCCTTCGCTGCAGCCGGCGCCCACGCCGGTGAAGCTGCCCCGGCAGCCGGGCGACGCCGCCGGAGCAGCTCCGGGTGCAGGATCGCCGACGATCGCGGCCACTCACCCACCTTCTGGTCTTCTCGGCGCCGTCGGTCGGCATCGGTCCGGTCGAGGTCGACCGAGGTCGATCCGGGTGCCGAACCGGCCCGACCTGCTGCCCGCCGGTGGGATCTATGCTCCGCGCACCGGACGGCACACTGCTGACCCCGACGGTCGACCGCCGTTCGAACCGACAATGACGTAGCTCGACCAGTCGACGCGTCGCCCGGGGACCCGGGCGACCGCACCCGGGTCTGGCTGGCCACCCTCACCGTCGACGGGATCCCGTCCGCCGCTGGCCGGGCCGTACACCGTGCTGCTGCCGGTGGTGGTGTAGGTCGGATGCGCCACCTTCGTCCCGTTCGTTGCCCGCGACCGGCGTGCAGCGCATCGGTCCGGACGTGACCGCTTGCGCCTTCCCGGACGCGCCCGACAGCTGACGATCGGCTGCCGCTGGTTGCGCAGGGCGGAACCACGTTCCCGCTCGTCGCGCCCAGGGCCGCCGGGGTTTCCGCTCGGCCGATCTCCGATGCGAGCACCGCCGTCGCTGCGAGCTCCCCGGCGGCGACCGTCGTTCTTCGGCTTGCGCCGCTGCCGTTTCAGGCTGCGCCGGTGTTTCGGCGACTACCCGGCCTACCCGACGTTCTGGTTCGTGCTCGATCACCAGCCAGGCCGCTGCCCGCCGACGACGATCTGCGTGCGCTCCGGCGACACGATCGTCGACGCCGGAGGCCGCGTTCGATCGGCGTGGAGTTCGCCGACCGCGTCACGCTCGTCACCGGCCGCGTGGATCGAGCAGCTCGCCGCTCGCGATGGCCGGCATCGATTCGGCCGCCGAGGTATCTGCGTGGCGCGCGCTTCACCGATTTGACGCGACCTGGGCGCGAGTTGCGGGTGCTCGACCACGTCGGCAGGCCGGCAGCCGGGCAGCAGCTCAGAGTCACGGGTGCCAGCGGCACATCCACCATCACAAGCGACGAAGCGGGCGTGCTGCAGCTGCCGCACTGGCGACGTTCAATTGCGTTGGCAGGCGACGCGAGCCCGTGCACGCCCTATACGAGCGTTCACTGGCGGACACCGACGACCGGGCCAGCAGCAGCCCACCGGGCGAATCGATTGCCGTCCCGGCCGAGCGTGACGAGCGGACACCTGCAACTGTTCGACAGCGCCTCATGGTTCGCCGTCCGGCCGCCGCAACTGCACCCCGGCCTCGGCCTGGTACACCCCGACAGCCGGATGGAGCCGCTGGTCGATGGCATCGAAGTATTCCGTCTGATGCTGGGCGACCTGCGCGCCGCCACAGGACCGGGTGAGGGCGCACATTTTGCGGGCTGGTCGTTCAACGACTTCCCGTTCGACCCCGCCGATGAAGAACACACCATGTTCACCGACCTGATCCGCACACTTCGCGGGGGGTCACTCGCCACCAATCCTGAACGCCGTGCCCGATTCCTGATGGACAAGTACCTGGAGTTCCGTCCGGACGCCCCGACCGACGCGATCGGGAAGTCGGTTCGTCCTGCTGCTGCTTACTCGGCGTCGAGACGCTGTTGATCGCTCTCGATCGCTCAAAGACTTGAAGGTCGACGACGCCGGATTCCTGGTGGGGCCGGGACTTCTGCTCGCCGCCTTCGCTTTCCTGAATCTGGGGGCGCCGAGTTCGCCGTGGAGAAGCTCGAGGAAAAGATCGACGGCAGCGAAGACCTCGCCGAAGCGGTGAACGAAATCACACCCAACTGCGCACTGCGTTCCCGCCACCCGGCCCGCTTCGTTGACAACGCCCTGCAGGTCATCAACCCGTTTCCGATCGACCCGTCCGACTTCATCGACGGGACCGGCAGCTATCACCAGAAGTTCCAAGTGATCCGGCGCGCACCCGACGACCACGGCAACCGCGTCATCGGATACGTCGGCGGTATCGATATGCACCGCAATCGCCTGGATACCCCCGGCCATCACGGCCGATCGTGGCGGCCGCCCGATCAGGTGTCAGATGTGCCGTCCCCGCAGGTGTTCCACGACGTCCACAGTCGCATCACCGGCCCAGCCGCGGCGGACGTGGCGTTGACGTTCGAACAGCGGTGGCTCTTCGACGTCGGCCGCCAGCCGCCCAGGCCCGTCGGCGCGCCGCCCCTGCTGGACGCGGCGTTCACGGTCCCGGACCCCGACGATCAAGACGAGGTACCGGTACAGGCGGCCCGTCATCTCGTGCAGATCGGCCGCAGCGGCTACACACCCAAGCCGTCGGGCGGCAGCGTCTCGCTGCCATGGTCACCGGCGGGCGAAGCGACCATCCCCGAAGCGATGATCAACGCCATCGATCAGGCCCGGGAGTACATCTACATCGAGGACCAGTACTTCACGCCGCCGGACTCGTACATCCATGCGCTGCTGGAGGCATCGGTTCGTGAGCCGTTGCTGCGGTTGTTGATCGTCATCCCTACATCCTCCGATCAGCTCTACGGCGATATCCGGCGACGGGAGATGTTCGAGCGCCTGCGCGCCGATCCGGCGACGGGACGCGGCTGGGGCGACCGGATGATCGTCGGGGCACTGGTCCGCCGTCCGGTGCTGGCCGATCCCGGCCGGGTGGCGAGCAAGGGCCGGCTCACTCTGCTCGAGCCGATCGGACCGGCCGGTGGTGACACACCGATCACGCTCGGACCGCGGTCGAGGCTGCCCAGTGATGTGCCGTTCTGGCTGTGGATCGAGGGCGAGCGCATGCTTGCGGTCGAGCGGCGCGACGACCTCATAATGGCCGTGCCGCGAGACGACGGAACCAGCGAGCAGGTTCCGGCGCGGCACTATTCCGTTCGACGCTCCAGCGGTACGGAACCCTTGTGGGGCGCGAGGACCCGCGATCACCTCGCAGGCGCTCCGGTGACGCTGTCGCAAACCACGGGTATCTATGTGCACACCAAGGCGATCATGGTGGACGATATCTTCGTCGGTGTCGGGTCGTGCAATACCAACCGGCGCGGGATGTTTCACGACGGAGAGATCGCCGCGTTTTCGGTCCCCGAGCAATTGAAGGCATCACGGGAGAATCCGGCAAGCAACCTTCGAATCGCGCTGTGGGCAGAACATCTGGGTATCCCACCCGCGATGGGCCCGTCTCTGCTGGCGGACCCGGTGGCCGCTTTTGAACTATTCCGCAGGCCGACGCTGATCGGAAATCGGGTGAGCGGCTTCGAAGCCCTGGGTGTCAGCCCGGAGCTCGGGTTCCCTGCCGAGGGAGGCCCGGTCAAGAAAATGCTTGCGACTCTTGGCATCACGATCGCCGACGACCTGGTCCCGTACGTCTGGAATGTCTTCGCCGACCCACCGACACTCAGCGATCCGGCCCCGAGGGTCGGTCCGGGATTGGGAGCGGTGTGACCGATCATGAGTGAACGACTCACCCTGCTGGCCCTGCTGGGCGTCGACACCCTGGCAGACGCCGCCGAGATATGGCCGCGGACGACACTGTTGCCGGGGCTCGGGCTGAGCGGCAGCATCGAGGAGCCGGGCGACCACGTGCCGGTCATCGACTATCTCAACACCGTATTGCGGTTCGCCGCTGTCCGCCCGGGCTCAGCCACTGCCACCGTCGGGCTGATCGCCGAGGTGACCATCGAGCCCCATCCCAGCCCGAGCCGGTGGTCCTTCGTGAGCTGCCCGATATCGGCTTTCTGCTGCAGCCGAACTCGCCCGCGAACCCCGCACGGCTGTTCGTGACACAGTCCGACATCGGTGTCGAGGCGATCATCGAGGGTCTCCCGGTGGAAATCTCCTTGCCGAACGGCCTTCTGATGCCGCTGCGCAGCGAGAAGGACGAGGAGGCCGGGCCCAGTCTCACCGACGTGAAACAGGCCGGGCCCTTTGAGCCCGGTGTCTACGACACCTACGAGGTGATCCTCCGCGAGCTGACGACCAGTTCGATCAAGACACATCTGCGAATCCGTTTCACCGAGCAGCGCCAGATCGTCATCGAGCCCTGCGTGCCAATCAGCATCGGGCCCTGCCGGTTCAGCGGACTGCCGTGCCGCGGCATTCACGATCTCGGCTTCCTGCCGTATCCGACGCTGACTGCGCCGCACACCGACCACGAACTGCCGCTCGAGTGGACTCGCCACGAGATCCCCGGCGGCCTTGGAACCGAGGGCACCGGACTGATCACCGTGCGCACCGTCGACCTCGATCATGGGCGAGATCCGCTGAAGAAGGTCGTCGAGAGGTTTCACCACCAGGACGTCACGCCCGGCGGCGGTACGCAGCAGAGCCCCGATGTCGAGTTCGTGCTCGAAGACGTTGCGCTCCCAGTGTCTTCATGGTTGACGCCGGTGGCCACCCATGGCCGTTTCGGATTGCGCCGGTCGGTCCTGCAGGGCGACGACACCGCCGAGGCGTACGACCTCACCCTGGCGCCGATCGAACTTGATCTGTCCAGCGTCGTCAACTGGCGACTGAAGATCTTCCGGCTGCTGTTCGAAACGCCGTCCACCGTGGTCGCCAGGATGGCGGTGCTGTTCGGCGACAGCGAAGAAAAGAACCAAGCGATGGTCATCGACGTAAGCGACAGCTGGCTCGTGGAGGGTGCCTGGTTGCCACCTAACCCACTTCATGCATTCACGGTCGCCAATGTGTCGGTAAGTCTGATGACCGTCAAACTCGGTGTCCTGCTTCACGATATCCAGAAAGCACAAGGGTCGAAGTGGCTCGATCACTTCCGCGCGCTCTTCGACCTCGGCATCAAAGTGGGTCAGGACTCGCCAGAGCCCGTCAAGTTCACTAGCCCCGGCAAGCCGCCAGGCGTCGACCTCGGCCAGGATGTGGTGTTGCGTGGCATCGGGTTGGACCTTGGCTCTAAACCGGCGATGCCGAGCCTATGGTTTCCGGAGACATTGAAGCTCCAAGCCTTCGAAGTTGTGCAGCTCGAGGTCGAAGAAGTCGACTTTCTCAATGAGGACAACGGTGGCCGCTACCTGGCGTTCAGCGGCGGGGTGTCGATCTACCCTGGGGCAGGAAAACCGGTACGCACCACCGAGCCTGGAACGCCCGGCGTGCCCGCGAACAACTCCGCGTCCGGTGGTGGCATCCGGTTCCGACGACTGCGCTTTCGGACCGGCGGCAACCCATTGGCGCCAAGCTGGCTGCTCGACGGGGTCAGCGTTTTCATCCGCGCCGGTCGCGTCGAGCTCAGCGGATTCGGCACCATCACCGACTCGATCCGCAACGGCCATCGGTATCAAGAGTTCGGATTCGGTCTGCTGCTGCGATTCTCGGCGATGGACAAGGACTTCCAGATCGGCGCGCAGCTTTACTACGGCCGCGTGAGTGGGCCGACGGACAACTTCACATACTGGCTGTTCGGCTTCCAGCTGTCGTACTGTCCGGTCGGCGCCATCGACATGCGCGGCATCCGGATGTTGGTGGCAGGAGGAATGTCGCCCGACCTGCCTGAGCCAAGCGGCCGACCACAGGAGATGCGCCTACTGCGCTGGTACCAGCAGTTCAGTGCCTCCGGTGCGGTCGAGGTGCGCAACGACCGCGCCCAGCAGCGCGGCGGCTGGAAGATCGAACAGAACGCACAGGCGGCGGGAGTCGGTGCCGACGTTTGCCTCTCCGTCAGCAAGGCGCTGTTCCTGCGGGCCTTCATCTTCCTGCACCAAAGCGATTCCGGCTCTGGGCTATTGGTGGCCGCAGAGGTGTTCGCGCTGAAGGCCACCCAGCCGATCGGCGTGGGTGCCATCGAGATCGACCTGGACACTGACAAGGTCAGCGCGATCATCGCCGTCGATCTCGAGCTTGCCAAGCTGTTCAAATCCGAAAGCGCGCTGATAAAGGGCCTTGGGCGACTGACTGGAACGGTATTCGCCGGCAACCAACCGGGCATGTTCGCGATCGGTCAACTCAACGACCAAACCAGTTGGCTGACTTTGTCGTTCAACAAATCGCTGCTGGGGCTGACCGCCCGGGTCTCGTTCGCATTCTGCCTGCAGATCGCCGGCGGATCCGGACCGCGCGGCTTCGGTCTGGCGGCTTCCGCCACGGCGCAGGGCTCCCTGGGCATCGGCAAGGTGCAGTTTTACGCCGCGATCGGCTTCCTCGTCGGGACGTGGGGCAACGAAGCCAGCTCGTCCGGAATCGTCGCGTGGGCCGAGGTCGCACTGCGGATCAAGGTGTTCTGGGTCTTCTCGTTCGGCGCCAGCGTCAAGGCGATCTTTGAACAACTCGGGCCCCAAGAACCCAACTATCGACGGGTCAGCCTCGAAGTTCGCATCGAAACACCTTGGTGGTTACCGGATGTGACGTTCCGGCTCGAGCGGGTGCGTGAGACGCCGCGGCCGGGCGATATGCCCATCATCTCACCACCTGTTTCGACGGCCGGCGCGCTGGAACCGGGATCTGCGACCGAAACCGCAGTCGCCGTCACGCCACTGGGCGCACCGGGAGACGTTCATTCGATCGCGGAGTTACGGGCGGTCCTCACCGGGCCAATCCCGGAGTCAGCATGGACCGCAACGACTCCGGTGAGCGTCGACTCCGTGGTGGCGGTCAACTTTTCCGTGGCGGTGGGCAACGAGACCACGGTGGTGCAGAGCACACCGGTGGGCGCAGGGCGCCAATCCGCCACAGCACCCGCGCAGAACCAGCTCAGCGCCACCTACACATTGACTCAGGTCGGAATCCGGCGGCGGCCGCGGTTCGGTCCAGACGCCGGTGTGTGGACCGATCTGCTGGCGCCCGCGGACAGCGAGATCGGATCGTCTGGGCGACCTGCTCAACGATCCTGACCCGTCGTCCATTTCACGTCAACGGTGTCGTTCCAATGGGACGCCGATGCCGTCAACGACGACGTGCTCGATCCGCGCCGACTGTTGGTCAACGCCGACACCCCCTACTCCTTCCTGACCGCTAATCCGTCCACCGAGGAGGGACTCCTCGCGACCGACCCTGCCTTTCCGTGCTGCGCCGGGAAACGCAGTTCGGTGGTGCACCGATTGGACTTCGTCGGGCTCCCCCTCGGGATACGCACACCGCCCGTGATGACCTTCACCGACAGCACGAGCACGTTGCGCTGGCTCGGTCCGCGGCCACCGGTCGTCGCCGCCGCGGCGGGACCACCGGCCGGAATCGAGATCGCGCGGATCCTGGTGCCTGACATCGCCTCCTACCTGATCGCGGTGGTGGTATTCGACGAACCGGCGGTCACGGTCGACATCAACGCCTTTTGGCCGGCGGCATCAGCGGCTGGCTTCGGCAGCACGATCGTGGTGGAGGCCGTGCGCGGGCTCAAGGTCGTCGACCGCCGGGCTTCGCGATGTCGCAGCCAGCCCGCGCGGTCGATCCGAACTCAGCGACGCCGCGGGCATGACGTCCGTGACGGTGCGGTATGCGCCGCGATCGGCGTGCCCACCGTCGACCGGCAGGAGGAATGGCTGGAAATCCGCAACCTGCGATACCGCACCGTGCGCGAGGAGCGCGATCGCATCGCCGATCAGGGCCGCTGCCAGGCGCGTGGCGGCGATCAGCGGCGGCGGCAAGCTGGCCTGGCTGCCCAACCATGACTACGAGATCGCGCTGACGATCCGCACCACGGTCGACTACCAGGGCAGTCCCCAAGAGGCCGTCGTGGTGCAGCGCACCGGATTCCGGACCCGCGGGCTGCCCGGGTTGAATGCCGTCGAGGCACCGGGCACGCGAACTCGAACCGTACGTCGAGTCGAGTCTATCCCGGCGCCATCGGGACTGCTCTATCGCACCGAGCCCGTCGTTCTCGCCTTCGACCAGCGGTTCAGTTCGCTGCTGCCGGTCGACCGGACACCCGTCGCCTGCCGATCCCGCCGAGCGGACCCAGCTGTTGGAATGGGTGCTCGCGGTCGAGCAAACCGACGGTCGGCGGCTGTCGGTGCCTGCCGCGGACTGGGTGGTTGCGCACCGGGGCACCGCCCCGCCACCCCGCCGTGGGTCCCGCGAGTGATAGACGATGTGCTGGTACAGGCCGCGGTGCGGCGGGCGCCGACGATCGAACCGCTGCAGCTGCGGCTCGAGGCTCTCGAACAGTTGTCACCCGCTTGCGCGGTCGACGCACCGCGGCTGCATTCGTCGCAGATCCTGTCCGCACGCCCCGGTCGACCCCGACGGCAGCGACCCGCCATCCCCTGTGGCCAGCGCGGACCACGCTTCGGGTGGCGGTTCGCCGCAAGGCGCAGGTTCCCGGTATTCGGCGCCGCACGTGTCAAGACGCCCGTTCGAACCCGGTGACGAGACCGCGTTCACGGTCGCCGATGAGGGCCGCTTCACCGCGACCGCCTGGCACGTCAGCGACGGCGTGTTGGCTGTGTCCGGCGCACCGGCCGTCAGGCCTGCGGCACTATGCCGTGTTCGGCGAACCGACTGGGATCACGCGCAAATCGACGCCGAGCTCGATCCTGCAGGCGGTACCGCCGGGGTCGCGGTGGCAGTTCCGGGCTGCCATCTGTCGACCGTGCATTGCTCGCCCTCGTCGACGAGACGACGGGACACCTGCGGCTGCTGGCCCGGCGCGGCGGCACGACCACCGAATTGTCAAGCACACCAATACCGGCCACGGCGGCCGCGCCCTACGCGCTCCAGGTCCTCGTCTTCGACGACAAGGTGCGGGCGCGAGTGGGCGATACGTCGATCGAAGTCGATCGCGGCAACCTGCGCGATGGGCGGATGGCGGTGGTGTTGGACGGACCAGGTGGGTGTTCGGCGCTGCGCGTCGACGGCCTTGACGGCTACCTGACCCAGGTGACCACAAGCCGCTATCCCGGATTCGCCGAGCACATAAACAGTTTCGACAATGTGGTGCGTGCGCTGCCGGGCGATGCAGCGGCGGTCGGTGGGTTGCGCGCCTCGACACTCGGTGAGATACAGGCCGCGATGGCCACCAATGCCGACCCTCAGATTCGGCAACGGCTCTTTGACAGGTGGGTGGCGGAGCTGGCCATTCCGCTCTCGCCTGCGGTCGGCGGACTTCGGCTGAACAGCATCGGCAACGCCATCCTGGTGCTCGAAACGCCTGAGCCATTGGCATTCAGCCGCGATGTTGCCTTGACCGCGACCCATCGCGTCCTCCGCCAACCGGACCCGCCACCTGGCCTGCCGCAGTCATTGATGGAGTTCGCGGCAGGTGTTGTGTTCAAGCGGGACGCCGTGTCCGGCGCCGTGCCGGACGATGCCGTCGTCATGGTGCGTCGGGCACACACGTTGGTGCATGCGGTGCGGTCGGACGGGTTGACCAAGCAAGTCGAGTACCGGTTGTATCGGGTTACGGTCGCCCAGGGGCCGACGCGCTCGAGCCTTACCGGCGAACTAGTGGACGTAGTTACCACCCTCCCGGCTGTCCCGGGCTTCCCACCACGCCGGCTGCGGCTACCGGTCGACCACATCGCACTGCTCGACGCGGCCGGCCGTCCGCTGGCCGAGGCGATTCCGCTGCCGATCGAACGGGACGAGGCGATCGAGTGGACAATCCTGACCAATAGCGTTGAGGACCGCGCCCTGCTGATCCCCACCGCTGTGTTGCAGCCGGACACGTACAGCTTCACATTCGGCATCGATCGGCCGCGCTACCGCGACGACCCGACGCCGTACCGCTCCTCGGTCGTCGCCGCCGTCAGGATCGAGCCAGAGGCGCCCTAGCCGGTCAGTAGGGCGATGCCGGCGACGAGCAACCCCGCAATCTTCACCAGTTCCAGACCCACATACGCCCAATGCGCGCGTGACCGTGGCCCGTTCTCACCGGCCAGCACGGCGTCGGACCGACGAGTGAGCCGCGGCCGCACTGCCAGCACCTGCGCAAGCAGGGTGACGACGGCGACGGCCGCCGCGACCGCGACGCCAGTCGTCGGCGGCGTGATGGCGAAGGTGGCGACGACGACCGCGGCCAGTGCGAGCTCGCAGGCGTTGAGCACACGAAAGACCAAGCGGCCGATGCCAAGTCCGATCTGCAGCGTCACGCCGGGGGCACGGAATTTCAGCGGGGTCTCGATAAACGAGATCGCGAGCACCATGCCCAGCCAGACGAATACCGCGGCAACCGCGACCGCTGACGCTGCCTGCACGGCCAGCAGCCTATGCCAGCAGTCGGGCGAGGACCGCGACGTGGCTGCCGTCGAGATCTTTGGCAGCCGTTACCAGGGTGACCGGGCTGCCGCGCAGCACTTGCTTCAGTTCGTCCATCGCAGCATCCCCTCCGCCGACTCCAGTTCTTGTGTGTACCGCGCGGCGAACTCGTCGAAGCGT
Source organism: uncultured Actinomycetota bacterium (assembly GCA_963848185.1). Taxonomy (GTDB): domain Bacteria; phylum Actinomycetota; class Actinomycetes; order Mycobacteriales; family Mycobacteriaceae; genus Mycobacterium. The sequence continues at coordinate 17,849 of CAWKCR010000008.1, read as the reverse complement.
GCGGCCTCGTGGGAATACCACTTGCGCAGCTCGGTGGACGGCGCGACCTTCGGAATCCACCGACCCACCCGTGGATCCCCCTTGCGGAAACCCCGCGGCCACAGTCGGTCGACCAGCACCCGCTCACCATCGTCAGAACCGCGCTCGTCGTAGACCCGCGCAACCCTGATGCGGGAACGGCCACTCATGGGGTGGAATCGTAGAAGCATGCATGTCGATCGGGTCGCAGAACTTCAACGCTGGCAGGACTCCGGCGCGGTTTGGGAGGTGATCTCCCGTAAAGGCGGCCGCGTCACGGTGGCGCTGTTGCGCTGCGACGGCGGCGAGGAGGTCGACCGGTTCACGTCGGACGATCCTCGGCTGGTGTCGTTCATCGGCGACCGGACGACCAGCGAGGAGTGACGGTGGAGTTGGGGAAACTGACCTTCGTACCGGCGAGCGAAGCCCCGGAGCTCGTCGCCGAGCCCGTGCGGCCATACCTGCAAGACGGGCTATGGGTCAGTGAGATCGATCCCGACCTCGCCGACACGGCGGCGTTCTGCGAGCACTACGACATCGGCCTGGACGTCTCGGCCAACTGCGTCGTCGTTGAGGCGCGCCGCGCCGAGCGCACATGGCACGCAGCCTGCGTCGTGCTCGCGACCACCCGCGCCGACGTCAACGGCATCGTCCGCAAACACCTTGGTGCCCGCAAGATTTCGTTCGCACCGATGGATACCGCCGTTGCCCTCACCGGGATGGAGTACGGCGGCATCACTCCAGTCGGTTTGCCCGCGGACTGGCCACTGCTGATCGACGTGAATGTGACGGATCAGGAGCGCGTGATCATCGGAAGCGGCATTCGCGGCTCGAAACTGCTGGCATCCACGGGTGTTCTGGCATCGCTGCCGAACGCAGAGGTGCTGGACATCACCCTGCGTCGAGCGTGAAGCTATGTGCGAAAAACCGCGAAAGTTTCGCACACAAGTTCACGTTGGCCTGCGGAACCTCGGCGAGCGGCGCGTCGTCGTATCGATGTGGTACTCGACTGGCCGTTCTTGGGAACCGAGGCGTTGGCGCGCGGCGCCGTCAACAGGTATCAGCTGAGGACGCGCTACGACGCGGTGTTCCGCGACGTGTACGTCCCGAAAGGGCAAGCATTGGGCGCCGCCGACAAGGCGGTCGCCGCGTGGCTTTGGTCGGGCCGGCGGGCGACGGTAGCAGGGCTGTCGGCGGCCGCACTGCTCGGTACGCGGTGGATCGACGCGAAACGACCAGCCGAGCTCAATCAACCGAGTCGACACGAGACGAAAGGAATCATCCTGCACAGCGATGAGCTGTGGGATGACGAAAGCTGTTTCGTAAGGGGCGTTCCCGTCACAACAGCGGCGCGAACGGCGTTCGACCTCGGCCGCAGGCGTGGCCTGACGACGGCCGTCATCCGCCTCGATGCGCTCATGCAGGCCACCAATGTCAAGCCAGGCGAGGTGGTGTCTATCGCCGACCGCCACCGCGGTGCGCGGGGGACGGTGCAGTTGCGCGAGGCGTTGAGCTTGGCCGATGCAGGCGCGGAGTCGCCACAGGAGACACGCACGCGGCTTGTCCTGACGTCGGCCGGTTTACGGCCGCAGCGCACGCAAATCGAGGTGTTCGACGGCTTCGGCGGTTTCGTGCACCGCATCGATATGGGCTGGGACGACTGGCGGGTCGGCGTCGAATACGACGGCATCCAACATTGGACCGACCCTGACGTACGAAACCGAGATATCGACTGGCAGGCCGAAGCAGAAGCGCTCGGTTGGCGCATCGTCCGCGTGAGCTCCGACATGCTGCGCTACCGCCAGGCCACCATCGTCAACCGCACCCGAACCGCGCTGCGCGCCGCTGGAGCGCCGGTCTAGCAGCCGAGCGTGAAGCTATGTGCGAAGAATCGCGAAAATCTCGCACACAAGCTCACGTTCGGCGCAAGGGATCCTAGGCCCGGCGTGGCGGCCACGCCGGTGATCCGAGTTCGCGTGACACCATGCGGACGGTGTCGCGCAATGCGTCGATGGCCTCGGCTTCGAGCGGCCAGCGTGCCGCAGGTACCACAAGACCGATGGCCCCGATGGCCTCGCCGGAAGAATCGAAAACAGCTGCCGCTGCGGCACATTCGCCCAGCACGGCTTCCTCGACCTCCGTCGCGATTCCTGCCGAGCGGATCTGCTCCAACTGGTCGGCCAGCACGGCTGGGTCGATGATGGTTTCACCGGTCATGCTGCGCAGGTCCTCGGCCTTGAAGTCGGATTGAAAGGCCAGCAGGGCCTTGCCCAGAGCGCTGGCGTGCGCCGGGATCACGATGCCAACCTCGGGCATCTGACGCGTGCCGTCGGGACGGGGCTCGTGCGCGACTACCACGACCTCGTCGAAGAGCAGCACGCCGGTGCGCACCGCGCAGCCGGTACGCCGAGCCAGGTCCTCGGCCCAGATCGCCACCCGCGAGCGCAGTTCGAGCGTGTCGAGGTAGACGTTGCCGAGCCGCAGCGTCGCCGGTCCGAGCCGGTATCGGCCGGAGTCGATCTCCTGCTGGACCATGCCATGCGCAAGCAGGGTGCGAACCAGACCGTGGACGGTGGATGGGGCCAGGTCGATGGCGGTCGCGATCTCGCCCAGACTCATGCGCCGGGCGCCCTGCAGCACCGTGAGGATGCGCAGCGCGCGATCCACGGCCTGGATCATCCGTCCGCCTTCCGCCGAAATTGACCCTTGTCGTGACCGAAGCATAAGCGTATGGTCCAGATCACATTCGACATTATCGAATGATATCCGAGATAGTCGACCACCACACGGCAGCCGGCTTCGACCCAGGTCCCAGGAGAACGCCATGGACGAACCTTCGATCACCCAGAAACTCGCGGCCGAAGCGCTCGGCACCGCCTTTTTGGTCTTCGTCGGCGTGGGCTCGGTGCCCGCCACGATCATCGTCAACGGGGACGCGCCGTTCACGATGGCCGACCTCGGGATGATCTCGTTCGCGTTCGCCACCGTCGTGGTGGCGACGATCTACGCGCTCGGACACATCTCCGGCAACCACATCAACCCGGCGGTCACCCTCGGACTCGCGGTCACCGGCAAGTTTCCGTGGTCGCGCGTGCCGGCCTACATCGCCGCGCAGGTGGTCGGGGCGATCGTCGGCGCGGGCGCGATCATCGGTGTGCTCGGCACGGCAGCCCGCGACGCCGGACTGGGCGTTGCGACCTATTCCGGAAATGTCAGTGCCGTACAGGCTTTTTTCGCCGAGTTCGTGGGTACGTTCATTCTCGTGTTCACCGTTTTCGGTGTGATACACCGCAAAGCCTCGGCGGGATTCGCCGGTGTCGCCATCGGTTTGGTGGTGTTCGCGGCGATCATCCCGGTGGCACCGACCACGGGCGCGTCGATCAACCCGGCCCGCACCTTCGGCCCGATGCTCGTCCAGCAGATCGCAGGTGGCTCGGTCTCATGGAGTCAGTTGCCGGTGTATCTCGCGGCCGAGTGCTTGGCCGGTGTCCTCGCCGCGTTCACCTATGTCGCTATCTCCAAGACCCGGGCCGACGAGATGCCAGCCCCTGTTGCCGTTCCCGCCAAGACCACCACCGCCGCCTGAGGAGCCCCGAACATGAAGAAGCTGATCAACGATCCCGCCGATGTCATCAGCGAGGCGTTGCGCGGAATGGCCATCGCACACCCCGAACTGCGAATCGACCAGACCAACCGGATCGTCTACCGCGGCGACGCGCCGATACCCGGCAAGGTGGGGCTGATCTCCGGCGGCGGCTCCGGGCACGAACCATTGCACGGTGGCTTCGTCGGGCAGGGCATGCTCGACGCGGCCTGTGCGGGTGAGGTTTTCACGTCTCCGGTGCCGGATCAGATGCTGGAGGCCACCAAGAACGTCGACGGCGGCGCGGGTGTACTGCACATCGTCAAGAACTACACCGGCGACGTGATGAACTTCGAGATGGCCGCCGAACTGGCCGAGGCCGAGGGCATCACCGTCGAATCCGTTGTCGTCGACGACGACGTCGCCGTGCAGGACAGCACCTACACCGCCGGCCGGCGCGGCGTCGGCGCGACGGTGTTGGTGGAGAAGATCGCAGGCGCCGCAGCCGATCAGGGCCGCAGCCTGGCGGATGTCGCGGACGTCGCGCGGCGCGTCAACGCGGCCTCACGCAGCATGGGTGTCGCGCTGACGTCATGCACGGTGCCTGCGGTCGGTCATCCGACGTTCGACCTGTCCGACACCGAAATCGAAATGGGCATTGGCATTCACGGTGAACCAGGTCGCCAGAGGATGACCATGCAGCCCGCGCGGGCGGTCGCCGAACTCATGCTCGACCCGGTGCTCGCCGACCTGGACTTCTCCGGCGGCCCATCCGGTTCGGAAGGCGTGGTGTTGTTCGTCAACAGCATGGGCGCCACACCGCTCATCGAGCTATATGTCATGTACTCGGAATTCGCGGCCATCCTCGACAAGGCCGGCGTGAAGATCGCCCGCTCGCTGGTCGGCCCGTACATCACCAGCCTGGACATGGCCGGCTGCTCGGTCACGCTGCTGCGCGCCGACGACGAGCTGCTGCGGCTATGGGACCACCCGGTCAACACGCCTGCGCTGCGGAGGGGATGCTGAATGGCTGACGCTGATCTGTCGATGTTGACCGGCTGGATGCGGGAGTTCGCCCGCGTGATCGGTGAAAACGCCCAACTTCTCACCGATCTCGACGCGGCGATCGGCGATGCCGACCACGGGATCAACATGGACCGCGGCATGACGGCGGTGATCGAAGCACTGGACTTAGGCGAAGCAGGGGCCGCACCCTCCGACATGTCCGCGCTGTGCAAACAGGTGGGTATGACGCTGGTGAAGTCGGTCGGCGGGGCCAGCGGCCCGCTGTACGGCACGTTCTTCCTCCGAATGGCCGGAGCGCTGAGCGCGGGTGACGGCGTGGACGCGGCGGAGTTCGCCAAGGCGTTGCGTGCCGGTGTCGAGGGTGTGGTGCAACGCGGCCGTGCCGAGGCCGGCGACAAGACGATGTTCGACGCACTCGCACCGGCGCTGGACGCACTCGACGCGGCGCTGGCGTCCGGCTCCGGTCTCGCCGCGGGACTGGCCGACGCCACCATCGCAGCCGAAAAGGGCCGGGATGCAACCGAATCGATGGTTGCGCGCAAGGGCAGGGCCAGCTATCTCGGGCAGCGCAGCGTCGGCCATGTCGACCCGGGCGCGACGTCGGCGGCCATGCTGATCGCGGCGGCTGCGTCGGCGTTCGCCACAGGTGGGTGACGCCGTGACCGTCGGACTCGTCATCGTCTCGCACAGCCGGGCACTGGCCCGCGCGGCGGTCGCGTTGGCCCAGGAGATGCTGCACGGCAAGCAGATCCGCATCGCGATTGCCGCAGGACTGGATGACACCACATTCGGCACCGATGCCGCGCAGATCGTCGACGCGATCGCCACCGCGGATCAGGGTGCGGGCGTCGTGGTGCTGATGGACCTGGGCAGCGCGGTGCTGTCGGCCGAGCTTGCGCTGGAGCTGCTCGACGACGATGTCCGCGAGCGGGTCGTGTTGTGCCCGGCTCCGCTCGTCGAAGGCCTGGTGGTTGCGGCGGTCGCCGCCGCCAGCGGCGCTTCGAGCGAGGAGGTCGCCGCTGAGGCGGCCGGAGCGCTGGCCGGAAAGATCGGCCACCTCGGACCCGCGCCGGTTGCGGCTGAAGTCGACGTTGCCGGCGATCACGACGAGCTGACGGGCAGCTTCGTCGTCGCCAACCCGCACGGGCTGCACGCCCGACCGGCCGCACGTTTGGTGCAGGAGGTGCGCCGTCGCGACGCCCATGCGCGGGTCCGCAACCTGCGCACCGAATCCGAATGGGTTGACGCGGGCAGCCTTTCAAAGATCGCCACCTTGGGTGTGCGTACCGGTGACGAGGTCGAGGTGCGGGTGTCGGGAAGCCAGGCCGCCGAGACGCTGGACCACATCCTGTCGCTGGCGGCGCGCAACTTCGACGAGTCACCGACGGGTGCCGCGCCCGCGGCCGCGCCGTCCGCGCAACACGCGCCGATCGGCGCCGGCCCTGGGATGGGCATCGGACCGGCGAGATCGACGCGATTGGGCGCCATCACCATTCCGGACACCCCGGCCGACGAGCCCGCGGTCGAGTGGCGCCGTCTCGGGAAGGCGATCGCCGCGGTCCGGCGCACCATCAGCCAATTGCGGACGCGCACCGCCCGCGAGGTCGGCGAGGCGGAGGCCGCGATATTCGACGCGCATCAGCTGCTGCTCGACGACGCCGCATTGCTCGACACAGTGCGAAACCGCATCGATAATGGGCAGTCCGCGGTGTCGGCGTGGTCGGCCGCCGTGCAGGACTTGGCGGCCGAGTTCGCTGCGGTACCGGATCCCTACCTGCAGGCGCGGGCCGACGATGTCAGAGCGGTGGGCGATCAAGTCCTGCGGGCGATGCTCGGGACCGGCGAGAGTTCGACAGGTCCCACCGGTGTGCTCATCGCCGCCGACCTGACCCCCGCCGAGGCCGCCGAGCTCGACCCCACACGCGTTGCCGCAGTCCTACTGGCCTTCGGCAGCCCGCACGCCCATAACGTTATTCTCTTGCGGGCGAAGGGTATTCCCGTCGATCGTCGGCGCCGGCGCCAGCGTGTTGTCGATTCCCGAGGGCACCGTCGTAGCCGTCGACGGCGGTCGGGGCGAGTTCGTCGTCGACCCGCCGGAGAAAGTCCGTGCGGAGTTGCAGGCCCGGGTCGCGACACTCGCACAGCGTCAGCGCCAGGCGCAGGCACGTGCCGCCGAGCCCGCGGTCACCCGCGACGGCATCACAGTTCCGGTCGGCGCAAACGTCGGATCGGTGGACGACGCGCGGGCGGCGGCGGCCCACGGCGCGGACTTCGCAGGTTTGGTGCGCACCGAGTTCCTGTTCCTCGGCCGCCAGGACGCACCGGATATCGAGGAGCAGTTCGCTGTCTACCGCAAGATCGCCGAATCGCTCGACGGTCGCCGAATCACGTTGCGCACCCTTGATGTTGGCGGCGACAAGCCGTTGGAGTTCCTGCCGACTCCGGCCGAGGTAAACCCCTACCTCGGTGTCCGTGGCATCAGGCTGTCGTTGGCGCATCCGGAGCTGTTGGCGGATCAGCTGTTGGCGATGGTCCGGCTGGCACAGCAGACTCCGGTCAGCGTGATGTTCCCGATGATCACCACACTCGACGAATTATTCGCGGCGCGTGAACTGTTGGAGACGACGATCAGCCGCGCCGGTCGCGGTCGTCCGACCGGGCTGCAGGTGGGCATGATGGTCGAGGTGCCGGTGGCCGCGCTCAAGGCCGCGGTATTCGCCCGGCACGTCGACTTCCTGTCCATCGGTACCAACGATCTGACGCAGTACGCGCTGGCCGCCGACCGCAACAACGACGCCGTCGCGTCGATCGGCGACACGTTCGACCCCGGTCTGCTGCAACTGATTCGGGCGACCTGTCAGGGGGCCGCCGGCCAGGCGTCGGTATCAGTGTGCGGCGAGTTCGCTGCCGACGAGCGGGCCGCGCCACTGCTGCTCGGGTTGGGCGTGGATGCGCTGTCCGTCACGCCGCCTGCCATTCCCGCCGCCAAGGAAGCTGTTCGCGCGGTGGACACCGTTGACGCGCAACGGATGGCGGAAGAGGCGCTTGCCAGCGACAGCGCGGCATCCGTGCGGGCACGGTTGAGCCGGGGCTGAACGCCCTGGACGTCCGACAGGAGCCAGAACGATTGTGACTCGGCAGGTAAATTCTCACCAAGTCAGAGAGCTCACAGAAGTGTTCCAGTGAGTCCGATGGTGCGCGCGTAACGATCCGGACATGAACACGACATCGACCGCGGACGAAGCGTCGCGGGGTGAAATTGGTAGGAGCGGTGCTGGCCGGAGCGGCCGTGGTGGTCGCGGGTGCCTTGACTGTGGCGTTTGACGGCGATGGTTCAGGGCATGCCAACGTGCTGGCCGGTTCCGGCGATGCGCCAACGAACACGGTCTACGTTCAGCCAACCGTTTCGGGCATGACCATGGGTGCGACGGCATCGCCGCCTTCGACACCGGCGTCCACGCCTGCGGTGGCCGATGCGAAGCCAGCCATCAAGGCGGGCTCCGATGCGCTGTACACGGTCTGTCCTGGGGGCGAGCGCCACTGCCGCCGCCTTTGCAGCTTTGGGCCTGGCGGGAAGCGGTGTGGCCGTGGCCGATTCGGGCCCGACGTGACGGGACAGAAGTACAGCGACGCGCAGAGTGCGCTAAGCGGCGCGGGTTTGACGCCCGTTGTGGAGACGCCACGGTCGGCGACCAGAAGGCATGGCCTGATTGCGTCGTCACCCGGGCACAGAAGCTGGACCGTGCAGCCACCGCCCGATAGCAGTGGTTCTGCGACTACCCAGATGCTGGTGTCGCTGAACTGCGAGGCTCCGATCGCGTCGGCCACGCGCGGCAGGCAATTCGGCCGCAAGCCCCGAAGGCAGGGCCGTCAAGGCTACGGCCGCCTCTGCATCCCAGTCGGGCGGCTAAGCCCCTGCTCGCCGTACCAGGTCCGCGAAGGCCTGGCGGCCGCGTCGACACCCCGGCGATCATCGGTGGCTACCAGGTCAAGGAGCAGGCCACGCATGACCGCCAGCCCGAGGCGCACCAGCGCGGGATCGGTCGTCTCGTCTTCGGCGAGCCACGCGTCCACGGCCCCTGGCAGCATCCGGGCGAACGGCTGCTCACCCTGGACGCCGCGCGCGTAGCACTCGAAGAAGAGGCGCTCGAACGGGCGCAGCTCCGGCCGGCGAAGGTCGGCCCACATGGCGGCGATCGCCGCGGCGGGCTCGGTTGGCAGCTCGCGCAGCAGGGCTCGTTGGCGGCGCTCGACCTCCTCGACGATCGCCAGCAGAAACTCGTTCCGCGAGCCGAAGTGGTGCAGGAGCATGCGGTGGCTGGTGCCGACCGCCGCGGCGACATCGCGAAGTGAACGGTCACCGATGCCACGCGCCGCGCACTCCTTCACCACCGCGTCGAGCAGCTCCTGGCGCCGTTCGAGGTCAGGCGGTCGGGCCATTGACGGCCCGCTGCTCGCTTCGGGCCTTGAGGCCCGCCGCCTCCAACTCCAGGTAGCGCCTTGTCATTCCGCGCATGAGCAAACCCACCAACGCGCCGACCGGCCCGCGTTGGTCGAGCTGCTGTCGAACCCGGGTGCGCCGGTCGGATTCCGGGATGACTTCATGGCGGGCCACGGTCAAACCGCCGGGCGAGCGCTGCACCCACGTCCACGCCGCGCCGGGTGTCACCTCGGTGACCTCCCACACCAGCTTCGGCATCCGCGGCTGCTTGATCTCGAACCGCTTACCGACCGCGAGCCCGGGCCCGTCGAGGGCGACGAGCCGGGTAACCGAGGCGGTCCATTCGGGCCAGCGCTCGACGTCGCTGAACACATCCCAGACGACAGCGGCAGGCGCGTCGATCTCAACGCCGCAATCAGTAATCATGTACCAGATGGTACATGATTAACTTTCCCCGCGAACAGACGCAAAATGCGCACAATTTCGCCTCGATTCGGGCAGTTTGCGTCTGCTCGCCGGGATTCAGAACCAGCCGTCGGGGGCGTGTCCGGACAACGCCTGGGTCAACTGCCGCGCTGCGCCGCGAACGGCCTCGACCAAGGTCGGCAGTGCGGTGTTCGGCCTGTCCTCGCGACGGGTCGCGCTGAACGCTGCAACCGGACGCCCCGCATGGTCGAAGGCGCACGCCGCGACCGACTGCAGCCCCTCGGTGATCATGCCCGCCTCCTCCGCCCACCCCTGCGCGCGTTCGGTCTGCAGGATTCGCCGTAGCTCCGCAAGGGAATTGGGCCCGCGTTCGGTGCGATGGATGAACGTCGCCGACGACGGGAACAACGCCCTGACCTGAGCGGCGGACAGGTGCGCGAGGATCGATCGGCCGTTCGCCGTCAGGTGCGCAGGCAACCGCACGCCCACGTCGGTGACCAGGGTGACGGGCACACCGGCGGTCTGCGGTTGCTCCTTGAGCAAGTAGACACTCTCAGCGCCGTAAAGGATTCCGAGATGGGCTGTCTCGCCGACGGCCGCGACCAACCGCTTGAGGATGGGTCTGGCGATGTGCTCGAGCGGCTCGTGACGCAGATACGCCGCGCCGACCTCGAATGCCGAGAACCCCAGTGCGTACGCACGCTGATCGGGTAGATGCACGACGAAGCCGCGCTCGATCAGCACATCGAGCAAGTGATAGGCCGACGATCGCGGCATTCCGATGTCTCGGATCAACGCCGAGCCCTGCACGGGCCCCGGCCGGGACGCGAGGTGAAGGAGCACATCGAGCGCCCGACCCACTGCTGGTGACGTGCTGGACACGGCGTACCTCCCCTGCGTCTCGGATACGAGACACTATCCCGGGATTCTCCCTACCGCAACGGGCGTCGGTGCGGTGTCCTGGAACCAACACCAAGTTTGACCAGGGAAAAGAGAGCACATCATGACCTCCACCGCGCGCCTCGTCCGGGCCCCCCGCGGCACCGAGTTGTCTTGTAAGGGTTGGCAGCAGGAGGCCGCGCTGCGGATGCTGATGAACAATCTCGACCCCGAGGTCGCCGAGCATCCCGAAGATCTGGTGGTCTACGGCGGCACCGGCCGCGCCGCCCGCAGTTGGGAGGCGTTCGACGCGATCGTGCGCACGCTGCGCGGGCTGGAGAACGACGAGACCATGCTGGTGCAGTCCGGCAAGCCGGTCGGCGTGTTCCGCACCCACGAGTGGTCGCCGCGCGTGCTGATCGCGAACTCGAATCTGGTTGGCGACTGGGCGAATTGGGAGCAGTTCCGCAAGCTCGAGGCCGAGGGCCTGATGATGTACGGACAGATGACCGCAGGCTCGTGGATCTACATCGGCACGCAGGGCATCCTGCAGGGCACCTACGAGACCTTCGGCGCGATCGCGAAGAAGAAGTTCGGCGAGCACGCTGGCCGGCACGATCACCCTCACCGCGGGACTGGGCGGCATGGGCGGTGCGCAGCCGCTGGCCGTCACGATGAACGAGGGTGTGGCGATCTGTGTCGATTGCGACGAAACCCGGATCGACCGGCGCATCGAGCACCGCTACCTCGACACCAAGGCCGCCGACATCGATGACGCCCTGCGGCTGGCCGTGGAGGCCCGCGACGCCAAGCGACCACTGTCGATCGGGTTGCTCGGCAATGCCGCCGAGGTACTGCCCGAGATGCTGCGCCGCAACGCCCCGATCGACATCGTCACCGACCAGACCTCGGCGCATGATCCGCTGTCCTATCTGCCGATCGGCATCGAGTTCGACGACATGAAGAAGATGGCCGACAAGGATCCCGTCTACTTCACCGAGCAGGCCCAGCAGTCGATGGCCAAGCACGTCGCGGCGATGGTCGGATTCAAAGACCGCGGCGCCGAGGTGTTCGACTACGGCAACTCCATCCGCGACGAGGCCCGAAAGGCCGGATATGACAGGGCTTTCGATTTCCCCGGCTTCGTCCCCGCCTACATCAGGCCGCAGTTCGAAGAGGGCCTCGGCCCGTTCCGGTGGGCGGCGCTGTCGGGTGATCCGAAGGACATCGCCGCCACCGACCGGGCGATCCTCGAGCTCTTCCCTGACAACAAGCACCTCACCCGCTGGATCAAGATGGCCGGCGAGAAGGTCGCGTTCCAGGGGCTGCCTGCGCGCATCTGCTGGCTCGGCTACGGCGAACGTCATCTCGCGGGGCTGAAGTTCAACGAGATGGTGGCGTCGGGCGAACTGTCCGCCCCGATCGTGATCGGCCGCGACCATCTCGACTCCGGTTCGGTCGCCTCGCCCTACCGGGAGACCGAGGCGATGCTCGACGGCTCCGACGCGATCGCCGACTGGCCGCTGCTCAACGCGTTGGTCAACACCGCGTCGGGCGCGACGTGGGTGTCGATTCACCACGGCGGCGGCGTCGGGATGGGCCGCTCCATTCACGCCGGCCAGGTGATCGTCGCCGACGGCACCGAGCTGGCCGCGCAGAAGCTCGCGCGGGTGCTGACCAACGATCCCGGCATGGGCGTGATCCGCCATGTCGACGCCGGCTACGAACACGCAACCGAGATCGCCGCCGAACGCGGCGTACGAATTCCGATGCAGGAGAACGCGTGACGGCGTTCGACGCCCTCTGGCCGACGATCCTGGACGTCGGCAGGCACACCTCGACCGGCGGCTACCGCCGCTACGCGTGGTCGGACGCCGACCTGACCTTGCGGGAGTGGTTCTCCGGCTGCGCCGCCAAGCGCGGCATGGATGTCGAGGAAGACCGCAACGGCAACCTGTGGGCGTGGTGGCTGCCGCCCGGCTGGTCCGGCGATCCGAGCGGCGCGTTCGTCACCGGCTCCCATCTGGATTCGGTGCCGGACGGCGGCGCCTTCGATGGGCCACTGGGTGTGGTGTCCGCGTTCGCCGCCATCGACATCGTCCGCGAGCGTGGCGTGGTGCCGCGGGTTCCCGTCGCGGTCGTCGCCTTCTCCGACGAGGAGGGGGCGCGGTTCGGCGTCGCGTGCATCGGCTCCCAGCTCGCCACCGGAGCGTTGAGCGCCGAGAAAGCCCGCGGGCTACGCGACGTCCGACGGCGTGACGCTGGCCGAGGCGATGACGAAGGCGGGTCGCAGGCCCGAGCATCTCGGCGCCGACCCGCGGCTGGCCGACCGCGTCGGAGTCTTCGTCGAATTGCACGTCGAGCAGGGCCGCGCACTAGATCTCGTCGACCGCCCGATCGCCGTTGCGTCGGCCATCTGGCCGCACGGCCGCTGGCAATTCACGTTCTGCGGCGAGGCGAACCACGCGGGCACCACCCGGCTGGCCGATCGGCGTGACCCGATGCTCGCGTTCGCGTCGTCGGTGCACGCGGCGCGGTCGTTGGCCGCCGCCCACGAAGCGGTCGCGACGTTCGGCAAGGTCATCGTCGCGCCCAATGGGGCCAACGCGATTCCGTCGTCGGTGCACGCCTGGCTCGATGCCCGCGCCGCCGACGAGGCAACGCTGCGGTCGCTGGTCGACAAGATCACCGCCGAAGCCCGGCAGCATGCCGCAGCCGACGGCATCGAACTCGGGGTCACCGCCGAATCGATCACGCCCGATCGTCGAGTTTCCCGAGGGCCCGCGGGAGCGGCTGCAGCGTGCGCTGGCCCACCTCGGCGACATTCCGGTGCTGCCCACCCAGGCCGGCCATGATGCCGGCATCCTGTCGCCCGTGGTCCCGACCGCAATGTTGTTCGTTCGCAACCCAACCGGCGTGTCGCATTCACCGACGGAGTTCGCGGAGTCCAACGACTGCAACGCCGGAGCGGTGGCGTTGGCCGACGTGATGGCGGACTGGGTGGCACCGTGACAGAAACGTGGTGGTGTGAACACGCCTGGCTCGGCGGCGATTCCGTCTCCGATGGCGTTCTGTTCACCGTCACCGACGGCCGGATCACCGCGATCGACACCGGCACAGCGGCGCCGCCAGGCTCACACCGGCTGCGCGGGCTGGTCATTCCGGGTCTGGCCAACGCGCATTCGCATGCCTTCCACCGGGCGCTGCGCGCCCGCACCCAACGCGACCGCGGATCGTTCTGGACCTGGCGCGACCTGATGTACCGCGCCGCCGAGCGGCTCAACCCCGACCGCTACCGGCGGCTCACCCGTGCGGTGTACGCCGAGATGGCGCTGGCGGGAATCACCGCGGTCGGCGAATTCCACTATGTGCACCACGATGTCGGCGGCACCCCCTACGCCGAGACCAATGCCATGGGACACGCTGTGATTGACGGCGCCGCCGACGCAGGCATCCGCCTCACCCTTCTCGACACCTGCTATCTGAGTTCCGCGCCTGACGGCGCACCGCTGGCCGGTCCGCAGCAGCGGTTCGGCGACGGCACCGGTGACCGGTGGGCCCAGCGCGTCGAGGCATTACGGCAGCAGGTCGGTGCCGATCCGTCCGTACTGGTCGGCGCGGCGCTGCATTCCGTGCGGGGAGTGCCCATCGAACACATGCCTGCCGTCGTGGAATGGGCTGCTGTGCATGATGTTCCGCTGCACGTCCATTCGTCCGAGCAGACCCGCGAAGTCGAGCAGTGCCTCGCGGTGCACGGCCGCACCCCGACGGCGGTGCTGCGCGACGTCGGCGCGTTGGGCCCGCGGACCACTGCCGTGCACGCCACCCACCTGACCGCCGAGGACATCGCCGACCTCGACCGGACGTCGACCGGAGTGTGCTTCTGCCCCACCACCGAGCGTGACCTCGGCGACGGGATCGGACCCGCGCCGGCACTGCTCGCCGGCCGCGGACTGTTCAGCCTCGGCTCCGACAGCCATGCCGTCATCGATCTGTTCGAAGAGGCCCGCGCTGTCGAACTCGACGAGCGCCTCGCCTCCCGCACGCGCGGCACCATCGCCGCCGACCGCCTGCTGCGGGCCGCGACCTACGATGGTCATCGCGCCCTCGGCTGGGCCGACGCCGGCGAGCTTGTGGTGGGCGCTCGAGCGGACTTTGTTGCAGTGCAGATGGATTCGATCCGCACCGCAGGCGGTGGTGCGACGGTGGAGAATGTCGTCTTTGCCGCCGCGGCACCCGACGTCACCGACGTGGTGGTCGACGGCCGCGCCGTGGTGGTCGACCGCAAGCATCTGCACCGTGCCGGATGTTGAGGCCGAACTTTCCTGCGATCGCGGACCTGATGGACGTCCGATGGAGGTCACGCGATGACCGTGCTCTACACCGATATCGGCGAGCTCGTCACCAACGACCCGGCCAACGGCGACGGTGACCCGCTGGGCATCGTCGCCGACGCGGCGCTGGTCGTCGACGGCTCCGACATCGTGTGGGTGGGCCGCCGCGCCGACGCGCCCGACGCCGACCATCGGGTCAGCTGCGGCGACGCCAGCGTGATCCCCGGATTCGTCGACAGCCACACGCATTTGGTGTTCGCAGGCGAACGGTCGGCCGAGTTCGCGGCGCGCATGAGCGGCCAGCCCTACGGGGCCGGTGGATCGCGTCGACGGTGGCCGCCACACGCGCCGCCGACGACGCGACGCTTCTCGCAGGCGTCCAACGGCTCGCCGACGAGCTGCTTCGCGCCGGAGTCACCACCTTCGAATGCAAGAGCGGCTACGGGCTGACCGTCGACGACGAGGCCCGTTCGTTGCGGATCGCCAAGGCCGTCACCGACGAGACGACTTTCCTCGGCGCGCACGTCGTTCCCGCCGAGTTCCGCGACGATCGCGCGGCGTACATCGACCTGGTCACCGGTCCGATGCTGGAGGCCTGCGCTCCGCATGCCCGCTGGGTGGACGTGTTCTGCGATCGCGGTGCCTTCGACGTCGACGAGGCCCGCCACATCCTGAGCAGCGGGATGGCTGCCGGGCTCGTCCCGCGGCTGCACGCCGGCCAGTTGGGCCCCAGCGCGGGATCCGGCTCGCGGTCGAGCTGGGCGCGGCCTCGGTGGATCACTGCACCTATGCCACCGATGACGACGTCGAGGCACTCGCCGGCGCCGCCGACACCACCGTCGCGACGCTGTTGCCCGGCGCGGAATTCTCTACGCGCGCGCGCTATCCGGACGCGAAGCGACTCATCGACGCCGGCGCCACGGTCGCGCTGGCGACCGACTGCAATCCAGGCAGTTCGTTCACCACGAGCATGCCGTTCTGCATCGCCGTGGCGGTGCGAGACATGAATTTCACTCCGGCCCAGGCGGTGTGGGCCGCAACTGCGGGAGGGGCCGCGGCGCTGCGTCGTAGCGATGTCGGTGTCCTCGCGCCGGCCGGCGTGCGGACTTCGTCCGACTGGACGCGCCGTCATACATCCACCTGGCGTATCGCCCGGGTGTGCCGCTGGTCCGCGACGTCGTGAGGGCCGGCGAGCATCTTACGCTTCCTACGAGAATCTGGAGTCACGATCGTGAATACGGAAACTGTCGTCGTGGGCATCGGCCCGGTTAGGTTCGACGAGGTGGTGCGGGTCGCCCGCGACGGTGCCGCGGTCACCCTCTCCGACGAGTCACTCGACGCGATCGCCAAGAGCCGTGCCCGCATCGAGGAACTCGCACACGACTCCAAGCCGGTCTACGGGGTATCCACCGGGTTCGGGCGCTGGCCACCCGGCACATCCCTCTCGAGCTGCGAACCCAATTGCAGCGCAGCCTGATTCGATCACACGCCGCCGGATCCGGTCCCGAGATCGAACGGGAGGTCGTCAGGGCCATGATGCTGCTGCGGCTGTCGACACTAGCCACCGGCCGCACCGGTGTGAGGCCCGAGGTCGCGCAGATCTATGCGGCGATGCTGTCGGCTGGCCTGACACCCGTCGTCTACGAATACGGCAGCCTCGGCTGCTCCGGTGATCTCGCGCCGCTGGCCCACGTGGCGCTCGCCGCGATCGGCGAGGGGACGGTGCGCACGGCCGACGGCGAACTGCTGCCGTCCGCCGAGGCGCTGGCCCGCCACGGCATCGAGCTGGTGGTGCTGGCCGAGAAGGAGGGGCTGGCCCTGATCAACGGCACCGACGGCATGCTCGGCATGCTGGTGCTGGCGCTGCGCGACCTCGACGCGCTGCTGAAACTCGCCGACGTCACGGCCTCCATGAGCGTCGAAGGACAGCTCGGCAGCACCCGAGTGTTCGCCGAGGATCTGCACGCCATGCGACCACATCCAGGGCAGGCGGCCGCCGCGGAACATGCGGCGTGTGCTCGCCGAATCGCCGATCGTGGCCAGCCACAGCGGACCGGACTGCTCGCTGGTCCAGGACGCGTACTCGCTGCGCTGCGCACCCCAGGTCGCGGGCGCGGCGCGCGACACCGTCGAGCATGCCCGCACCGTCGCAGGCCGCGAATTGGCAAGTGCGGTGGACAATCCCGTCGTCACCCTTGACGGACGCGTCGAATCCAACGGCAACTTCCACGGCGCCCCGGTCGGCTACGTGCTGGACTTCCTCGCGATCGCTGTGGCAGACCTGGCCAGCATCAGCGAGCGCCGACCGACCGGTTCCTCGACGTCGCCCGCAGCCACGGCCTCAACCCCTTCCTGGCCGACGATCCAGGCGTGGACAGCGGGCACATGATCGCCCAGTACACGCAGGCCGCGATCGTCTCCGAGCTCAAGCGGCTGGCCAACCCGGCCAGTGTCGACTCGATCCCGTCATCGGCGATGCAAGAAGATCACGTTTCCATGGGGTGGTCGGCGGCGCGCAAGCTGCGCAAGGCCATCGACGGGCTGACCGTGTCCTGGCTATCGAGGCGCTCACCGCCGCACGCGGCATCGAGATGCGTGCGCCGCTGACAGCATCACCGCTACCGCGGCCGTCATCGCGGCGATCGGGAACCGTTCCGGGGCCCGGCCCCGACCGGTTTATGTCACCAGAGATCGACGCCGTTGTCGGCCTGGCCGCCTCAGGTGCGCTGGTGGCGGCTGCCGAATCGGTCACCGGCCCGTTGGCCTAGCGGCTTGAGTCGTTAAGCGTGAATCCGTCGCCAACCACTGCAGACGAATGCACTAATCGCGACAGTAGTGCCGAAATTGCATTCAGGGCCGTTGGCCGCCGGACGGATATGGGCGTTCGCCGCCGCCTGAAGGCGAGGTCCGCCGATCGTGGCCACTGCGGTCACTCGCGCTAAGCGGATCCTTGTCGACGAGCTAGGACGACGGGTCGGGTTTGCGTTCGAGCGCGCTCGAACTTCTAACGTCGCTGCCATGACAACACCTCCAGCATCACAGACCTGGATCATCACCGGAGCCTCGAAGGGATTCGGACGTGCACTGGCCGAGGCTGCCCTTGCCGCAGGCGATCAGGTCGTGGCCGCGGTCCGCAACCCCG
>CAWKCR010000007.1:0-227099 GCA_963848185.1 uncultured Actinomycetota bacterium | reverse complement strand
GTCGCCGCCACATGGGGCATCGCCGCGGTGATGACGCGCGGGGACATCTCGGTGACCGGTGTCGACCCCCAGCACCTGCAGCTCGTCTTGCACAAGCTGCACGACGCTGGTGCCACCGTCACACAGGACGACGATGGCTTCCGGGTCGTCCAGTACGAGCGGCCGAAGGCGGTCAACGTCGCGACGCTGCCCTTCCCCGGTTTTCCGACCGATCTTCAGCCGATGGCCATTGGGCTGGCGTCCATCGCCGACGGCACGTCGATGATCACCGAGAACGTATTCGAGGCCCGGTTCCGGTTCGTCGAGGAGATGATCCGCCTGGGCGCCGACGCGCGCACCGATGGCCACCACGCGGTGGTGCGGGGCATCCCACAGCTCTCCAGCGCGCCCGTTTGGTCGTCGGACATCCGGGCTGGCGCCGGGCTGGTGCTGGCCGGGTTGGTGGCCGACGGTGACACCGAGGTTCACGACGTGTTCCATATCGACCGCGGGTATCCGCTGTTCGTCGAGAACCTGGTCAGTCTGGGTGCGGAGATCGAGCGGGTCGTGTAGAGGCGTTTGGTGGGCCGCGTCGGGCGCCTTGACTGAGCCGCTTTAGGCTTGGCGAGACGAGGCGTACTCTTTATTGAGAAGCCAACGGCCCCAGTCCAATCGACTGGCGGACGTGGTTTGACGTCTCTGTCGATGTGGAGTACAGTAGCAGGGTTGCCTGTTCAACGGGTGTGTTGTTTGAGAACTCAATAGTGTGTTTGGTGGTTTTTGTTTGTTGTTGTTTTTTTGCCATGCCTTCGGCGCCCCGTGTTGGGGGTGTGGTGTTTATGCCAGATTGTTTCTGGTTTGTTAGGTCAGATTTTCTCTGATTTGAATTCTGTCTCGCTGTTGCGAGTGGTTTTTGTTTGGAGAGTTTGATCCTGGCTCAGGACGAACGCTGGCGGCGTGCTTAACACATGCAAGTCGAACGGAAAGGCCCTTTCGGGGGTACTCGAGTGGCGAACGGGTGAGTAACACGTGGGTGATCTGCCCTGCACTTTGGGATAAGCCTGGGAAACTGGGTCTAATACCGGATAGGACCACGGGATTCATGTTCTGTGGTGGAAAGCTTTTGCGGTGTGGGATGGGCCCGCGGCCTATCAGCTTGTTGGTGGGGTGATGGCCTACCAAGGCGACGACGGGTAGCCGGCCTGAGAGGGTGTCCGGCCACACTGGGACTGAGATACGGCCCAGACTCCTACGGGAGGCAGCAGTGGGGAATATTGCACAATGGGCGCAAGCCTGATGCAGCGACGCCGCGTGAGGGATGACGGCCTTCGGGTTGTAAACCTCTTTCAGCCATGACGAAGCGCAAGTGACGGTAATGGCAGAAGAAGCACCGGCCAACTACGTGCCAGCAGCCGCGGTAATACGTAGGGTGCGAGCGTTGTCCGGAATTACTGGGCGTAAAGAGCTCGTAGGTGGTTTGTCGCGTTGTTCGTGAAAACCGGGGGCTTAACCCTCGGCGTGCGGGCGATACGGGCAGACTGGAGTACTGCAGGGGAGACTGGAATTCCTGGTGTAGCGGTGGAATGCGCAGATATCAGGAGGAACACCGGTGGCGAAGGCGGGTCTCTGGGCAGTAACTGACGCTGAGGAGCGAAAGCGTGGGGAGCGAACAGGATTAGATACCCTGGTAGTCCACGCCGTAAACGGTGGGTACTAGGTGTGGGTTTCCTTCCTTGGGATCCGTGCCGTAGCTAACGCATTAAGTACCCCGCCTGGGGAGTACGGCCGCAAGGCTAAAACTCAAAGGAATTGACGGGGGCCCGCACAAGCGGCGGAGCATGTGGATTAATTCGATGCAACGCGAAGAACCTTACCTGGGTTTGACATGCACAGGACGCCGGCAGAGATGTCGGTTCCCTTGTGGCCTGTGTGCAGGTGGTGCATGGCTGTCGTCAGCTCGTGTCGTGAGATGTTGGGTTAAGTCCCGCAACGAGCGCAACCCTTGTCTCATGTTGCCAGCACGTCATGGTGGGGACTCGTGAGAGACTGCCGGGGTCAACTCGGAGGAAGGTGGGGATGACGTCAAGTCATCATGCCCCTTATGTCCAGGGCTTCACACATGCTACAATGGCCGGTACAAAGGGCTGCGATGCCGTGAGGTGGAGCGAATCCTTTCAAAGCCGGTCTCAGTTCGGATCGGGGTCTGCAACTCGACCCCGTGAAGTCGGAGTCGCTAGTAATCGCAGATCAGCAACGCTGCGGTGAATACGTTCCCGGGCCTTGTACACACCGCCCGTCACGTCATGAAAGTCGGTAACACCCGAAGCCGGTGGCCTAACCCGTAAGGGGGGGAGCCGTCGAAGGTGGGATCGGCGATTGGGACGAAGTCGTAACAAGGTAGCCGTACCGGAAGGTGCGGCTGGATCACCTCCTTTCTAAGGAGCACCACGAAAACATCCCCGCACACGGTGGGGGTGAGGCCGTGATGGGGTCGGTGGCTGTAGTGGCGCCGGCCGGGTGCACGACAAACGTTTTGGCCGGCCACGGGTATTGCCGGTCGAGGATCATCAGACACACTATTGGGCTTTGAGACAACAAGCCCTCACCTCTTTGCCCTGTTGTTGGGAACCGGGGTGTCCCTCGTGGGTTTGTCGCTCCGTCTTTGGTGGTGGGGTGTGGTGTTTGATTTGTGGATAGTGGTTGCGAGCATCTAGCACGCAGGCTCCTTGTGGGTGTGTGTGTTGATGTGCAATTTTGATACTCAAAATTTTTTTGAGTGACTCATTTTTTGGTTTTGTGTTGTAAGTGTTTAAGGGCGCATGGTGGATGCCTTGGCACTGGGAGCCGATGAAGGACGTGGGAGGCTGCGATATGCCTCGGGGAGCTGTCAACCGAGCGTGGATCCGAGGATGTCCGAATGGGGAAACCCAGCACGAGTGATGTCGTGTTACCCGTACCTGAATACATAGGGTGCGGGGGGGAACGCGGGGAAGTGAAACATCTCAGTACCCGTAGGAAGAGAAAACAATTGTGATTCCGTGAGTAGTGGCGAGCGAAAGCGGAGGATGGCTAAACCATCGACGTGTGATAGCCGGCAGGTGTTGCGTTGGTGGTGTTGTGGGGCTCATGTTCTCAGGTCTGCCGGTCTGAGCAGCAGTCAGAAAAGATCGTGTTAGTCGAAGTGGCCTGGGATGGCCGGCCGTAGAGGGTGAGAGTCCCGTAGGCGAAAACATGTTCTCTGTTGTCGTGAGTTCCCCGAGTAGCAGCGGGCCCGTGGAATCTGCTGTGAATCTGCCGGGACCACCCGGTAAGCCTGAATACTTCTCAGTGACCGATAGCGGATTAGTACCGTGAGGGAATGGTGAAAAGTACCCCGGGAGGGGAGTGAAAGAGTACCTGAAACCGTGCGCTTACAATCCGTCAGAGCCCCCGCTTTTGTGTGGGGTGATGGCGTGCCTTTTGAAGAATGAGCCTGCGAGTCAGGGACATGTCGCGAGGTTAACCCGGGTGGGGTAGCCGCAGCGAAAGCGAGTCTGAATAGGGCGTATCCACGCGAATGCGTGTGGTGTAGTGGTGTGTTCTGGACCCGAAGCGGAGTGATCTACCCATGGCCAGGGTGAAGCAGCAGTAAGATGTTGTGGAGGCCCGAACCCACTTAGGTTGAAGACTGAGGGGATGAGTTGTGGGTAGGGGTGAAAGGCCAATCAAACTCCGTGATAGCTGGTTCTCCCCGAAATGCATTTAGGTGCAGCGTTGCATGTTTCTTGTTGGAGGTAGAGCTACTGGATGGCCGATGGGCCCTACTAGGTTACTGACGTCAGCCAAACTCCGAATGCCGACAAGAGTAAGTGTGGCAGTGAGACGGCGGGGGATAAGCTCCGTGCGTCGAGAGGGAAACAGCCCAGATCGCCGGCTAAGGCCCCTAAGCGTGTGCTAAGTGGAAAAGGATGTGCAGTCGCGAAGACAACCAGGAGGTTGGCTTAGAAGCAGCCACCCTTGAAAGAGTGCGTAATAGCTCACTGGTCAAGTGATTGTGCGCCGATAATGTAGCGGGGCTCAAGCACACCGCCGAAGCCGCGGCAACCACCCTTGTGTTGAGTTGGGTAGGGGAGCGTCCTGCATCCGGTGAAGCCGCCGAGTGATCGAGTGGTGGAGGGTGTGGGAGTGAGAATGCAGGCATGAGTAGCGATGAGGCAAGTGAGAACCTTGCCCGCCGAAAGACCAAGGGTTCCTGGGCCAGGCCAGTCCGCCCAGGGTGAGTCGGGACCTAAGGCGAGGCCGACAGGCGTAGTCGATGGACAACGGGTTGATATTCCCGTACCCGTGTGTGCGCGTCCCTGATGAATCAATCGTGCTAACCACCCAAACGATCGCCGACTGGTCACCTTCGGGTGGCCGGCAGTGATCTGCTGCGTGGGACCCCGGTTGGTAGTAGTCAAGCGATGGGGTGACGCAGGAAGGTAGCCGTACCAGTCAGTGGTAATACTGGGGCAAACCGGTAGGGAGACACCTAGGTAAATCCGGGTGTCGGTAATCCCGAGAGGTGATGCATAGCCGAGTGAGGCGAATTCGGTGATCCTATGCTGCCGAGAAAAGCCTCTAGCGAGCACACACACGGCCCGTACCCCAAACCAACACAGGTGGTCAGGTAGAGAATACCGAGGCGTACGAGTGAACTATGGTTAAGGAACTCGGCAAAATACCCCCGTAACTTCGGGAGAAGGGGGACCCCACTATCGTGAACGCCGTCGCGGCGGGAGCGGGATGGGGTGGCACAAACCAGTGAGAAGCGACTGTTTACTAAAAACACAGGTCCGTGCGAAGTCGCAAGACGATGTATACGGACTGACGCCTGCCCGGTGCTGGAAGGTTAAGAGGACCCGTCAACCCTTTCGGGGGTGAAGCGGAGAATTTAAGCCCCAGTAAACGGCGGTGGTAACTATAACCATCCTAAGGTAGCGAAATTCCTTGTCGGGTAAGTTCCGACCTGCACGAATGGCGTAACGACTTCTCAACTGTCTCAACCATAGACTCGGCGAAATTGCACTACGAGTAAAGATGCTCGTTACGCGCGGCAGGACGAAAAGACCCCGGGACCTTCACTACAACTTGGTATTGGTGCTCGATACGGTTTGTGTAGGATAGGTGGGAGACTGTGAAGCGGCCACGCCAGTGGTTGTGGAGTCGTTGTTGAAATACCACTCTGATCGTATTGGGCCTCTAACCTCGAACCGTTCATCCGGTTCAGGGACAGTGCCTGGCGGGTAGTTTAACTGGGGCGGTTGCCTCCCAAAATGTAACGGAGGCGCCCAAAGGTTCCCTCAACCTGGACGGCAATCAGGTGTTGAGTGTAAGTGCACAAGGGAGCTTGACTGCGAGACGAACATGTCAAGCAGGGACGAAAGTCGGGACTAGTGATCCGGCACCCCCGAGTGGAAGGGGTGTCGCTCAACGGATAAAAGGTACCCCGGGGATAACAGGCTGATCTTCCCCAAGAGTCCATATCGACGGGATGGTTTGGCACCTCGATGTCGGCTCGTCGCATCCTGGGGCTGGAGCAGGTCCCAAGGGTTGGGCTGTTCGCCCATTAAAGCGGCACGCGAGCTGGGTTTAGAACGTCGTGAGACAGTTCGGTCTCTATCCGCCGCGCGCGTCAGAAGCTTGAGGAAACCTGTCCCTAGTACGAGAGGACCGGGACGGACGAACCTCTGGTCCACCAGTTGTCCCACCAGGGGCACCGCTGGATAGCCACGTTCGGACAGGATAACCGCTGAAAGCATCTAAGCGGGAAACCCCCTCCAAGACCAGGCTTCTCACCCTTTTAGAGGGATAAGGCCCCCCGCAGACCACGGGATCAATAGACCAGACCTACACGCCCCGCAAGGGGTTCAGGGAACTGGCACTAACCGGCCGAAAACTTACCCACAAAACCGCAACCACAAATATCCACACAATCCCAACAACCACACCCCACCACCAATAACACACTTCCCCCAACAGGGGACACCGAAAAGAGAATAAAGTTACGGCGGTCAATAGCGGCAGGGAAACGCCCGGACCCATCCCGAACCCGGAAGCTAAGCCTGCCAGCGCCAATGATACTACCCAACCCGGGTGGAAAAGTAGGACACCGCCGAACACAAATTAAGCCCTTTACCCTCCAATTCCGATTGGAGGGTAAAGGCATTTATGGGCTAGTCGAATAAAGTCGGAATTGGCGAAACCCGGCTTTTCTCCATTTCGAGCAGCGCCCGTTTCCTGTCCAGTCCGCCGCCGTATCCGGTGAGGCTGCCGTTCGATCCGATCACGCGATGGCACGGCACGATGATGCCGATCGGGTTATGGCCATTGGCCAGCCCCACCGCCCGAAAGGCGCCGGGCGATCCGATCTGCCGTGCGATCTCGCCGTAGGAACGAGTCTCTCCAAACGGGATCGTCAGCAGCGCGGCCCAGACTCGCCGCTGGAACTCCGTGCCGACGAGATCGAGATCCAGGTCGAAGTCAGTCCGGTCGCCGGCGAAGTACGCCTCGAGCTGTTCGACGGCGTCGGGGAAGGCTTCGTCGTCGCATTCCCAACCGTCATGGCTCGGCACATACGTTTGGTCGACCATCCGCAAATGCATCAGCCGCCGCCCCTTCCCGGCCAGGGTCAATGGGCCGACCGGGCTGTCGACGGTTCGATATTGCCTTGTTGCCATCACTTCTCCTTCGGTGGCCATTCGTTCACCGCGTGATCGAGGGCCGTCCACAGATGCTGGGTGGCGTATGACCGCCACGGTCGCCACCGGCCGCTGCGCTCGGTGAGGGGGCGAGGATCCGCCGGCAGGCCGAGCTGCTCGGCGGCCAATCGAACGCCGAGATCGCTGACGGGGAAGGAGTCGGGGTCACCGAGCCCGCGCATGGCGATCACCTCCGCGGTCCACGGGCCGATACCGGGCAGCGCCAGCAGCTGGTCCCGCGCGCGGTTCCAGTCGCAGCCCGCGTCGAGCACCACGTCGCCGTCGGCCAGGGCGCGGATCAGTGTGATCAACGACCGCTGCCGGGACTTCGGGAAGGCCAGGTGCGCCGGATCGATCTCGGCGAGGTGCTCGATCGCGGGAAAGACGTGCGTCAGGCCGCCGTTGACATCGGTCACGGGTTGGCCATAGGCCACGACGATGCGCCGGGCGTGGGTGCGGGCAGCCTTGAGCGACACCTGTTGGCCGAGCAGCACACGCAGAGCAAGTTCCGGCTCGTCGACCGTTCGCGGTATCCGCTGCCCCGGCGCCTTGGCGACCAGGGCGCTCAAGTCCGCGTCGGCGCTCAGGGCCTCGACGATGGCCTCGGGATCCGCGTCGAGATCGAGCAGTCGGCGACACCGGGCGATCGCCGTGGACAGGTCACGGAAGTCGTCGAGGACGAGCTGGCATCCCACATGGTCGGGTTGCGGTGTGAGGGCGACGATTCCATTGCCGTTCGGCAGCCGCAGCGTCCGCCGATACGCGCCGTTGCGCACCTCCTCGACGCCAGGCACGGCGCTCGCCGCCAGATGGCCGAACAACCCCTCGTACGCGAACGGCGTCCGCACCGGCAGCCGCAGCGACAGCGCACCAGCGGTGCCGACGTCGCCGCGCCCGAACCGGGCTCGCGCACGTTGGCGCAAGGCCGTCGGCGTCAGATCACAGACCGTCCGGATGGTGTCGTTGAACTGACGGATGCTGGAGAACCCGGCGGCGAAGGCGACGTCACTGAAGGGCAGCTCGGTGGTCTCGATGAGCACCCGGGCGGTCTGCGAGCGCTGCGCCCTGGCCAGGGCCAATGGGTTCGCGCCGACCTCGGCCTGCAATAACCGCTCGAGTTGGCGGGTGGTGTAGCCGACGCGGGCGGCCAGCCCCGTGACACCCTCGCGGTCGACGGTGCCGTCGGCGATCAGCCGCATCGCCCTGGCCACCACGTCGCCGCGCACATTCCACTCCGGCGAGCCGGGTGAGGCGTCCGGCCGGCAGCGTTTGCAGGCGCGGAAGCCTGCCCGCTGCGCCGCCGCTGCGGTCGGATAAAACCGCATGTTGCGCGCGTACGGCGGGCGCACCGGGCAGCTGGGCCGGCAGTAGATCTTCGTGGTGAGCACGGCGGTGACGAACCAGCCGTCGAATCGGGCGTCCTTGGATTGGACGGCCCGATAGCAGCGGTCGAAATCTTCGTGCATGCCTCGACAATTACACGTGACCACCGACATCACTGGCGGAAAACCGACATCGTCGTCGCGGCAGCCCCGGATAGGATCCACACCGTGGCTGAACTGGTGCAGCAGTACCTGGACCAGATCCACCATGAGCACGCTCACGTGACGGACGGTGCGCTGGCCGGCTACATCCCCGAGCTCGCGCGCGTCGATTCCAGCAGATTCGGCCTGTCGCTGTCGTCGTCCGACGGCTACATCTACGAATCCGGGGACGCCACAACCGAATTCACCATTCAGTCGATCTCGAAGCCGTTCACCTATGCGCTGGCCCTCGATCAGATCGGCCAGCAGGCGGTGGACGCGAGAATAGGTGTCGAGCCCTCCGGCGAGGCGTTCAACGAAATCAGCGTCGACGACACCACGAAGACCCCGAAGAACCCGATGATCAACGCCGGGGCCATCGCCGCAGTCTCACTGGTCCCAGGAGCCACACCCGACGAGCGGTTCGCGCGCATCCGCGACTTCTACTCCGCATGTGCGGGGCGTCCGCTGGACGTCGATCCCGATGTGTACGCGTCGGAGAAGGCGACCGGCAGCCGCAACCGTGCGATCGCCTACATGCTGCAGAGCTTCGGCGTGCTCGACGGCGATCCGGACAACACGCTCGACGTTTACTTCCGTCAGTGCTCCGTCAATGTCACCAGCACCGACCTCGCAAGAATGGCGGCCACGCTCGCCCGCGGCGGCATCAACCCGATGACCGGCCGGCGAGTGATCGACACCAAGGTCGTGCAGCGCACACTCAGCGTGATGGTGACATGCGGAATGTACGACGCCGCGGGCGACTGGGTCAGCGCTGTCGGCATGCCCGCCAAGAGCGGGGTGGGCGGCGGTATCGTCGCCGTGCTGCCGGGTCAACTCGGAATCGGCGTCTACTCACCGCTATTGGACGCGAAGGGCAACAGCGTCCGCGGAGTTCTGGTGTGCCGCAGCCTTTCCGAGCGGCTGGGGCTGCATTTCCTCACGGTAACCCGCGAATCGTGCTCAGCCATCCGGGCCACCTATGACGCCGGTGAAGGTGTCCGGGTGTACGAGTTGCACGGCGACCTGCTGTTCGCCGGGGCCGAGCAGGTGTTGCGCACGATCGAGCGGGACAGCGACGAGTTCGACGTCGCGATCCTGGAGGTCTCGCGCATCGACGACATCAATGACGTCGCCCGCGGCCTGCTCGCCGGCATGCATGCGACGATGACAGCCGCCGGCAAGGAGGGCTTCCTCGTCGATCCCGACAACGTGGTGGTCCGCGATGGTGCGGTCGTGTTCCGCTCGCTCGACGACGCGCTCAGCCGGCTAAACCGGAAGCGCTAGCCGGGTCGGTTGGTCGAGGTCGCGAATCGTCACGGTGTCGCCGAAAGACCAACGCACACGTTCCTTTTCGGCCGCGTTCTGCACGGCCTTAGACGATGCGAGCAGGTGGCTGGGCGTGGATTTCGCGTCGCCCTCGAACTTGTTCACCAATCCGTGGTGGCGGTCCACCTCCTCGACGATGACCGCGAAGAAACCGGTTGAGCAGGTCCACCACCTCGGTCGCGGGCCGACCGGTGACCAGCTGCGTGGAGCCGATGATGTCGACGAAGATCACCGCGACATGGCGCTCCTCACCACCCAGCTGGGGGCGCTGTTGCTCGGCCGCCGCGGCGACCTCACGTCCGACGTGGCGGCCGAAGAGGTCCCGGACACGTTCGCGTTCGCGCAGCCCGTGGACCATTGTGTTACCGGCCCCGGCACCTAAGGTGGTTCGGGTGCGTCTCGTGATCGCCCAGTGCACCGTCGACTACCTCGGACGCCTTACCGCGCACCTGCCCTCCGCCCGTCGCCTGCTGCTGTTCAAGGCCGACGGATCGGTGAGCGTGCACGCGGACGACCGCGCGTACAAACCGCTGAACTGGATGAGCCCGCCGTGCTGGCTCATCGAAGAGCTGGACGGGTCGGTGCCGGTGTGGGTCGTCGAGAACAAGTCCGGCGAGCAGCTGCGGATCACGGTCGAGGACATCGAGCACGACTCCAGCCACGACCTGGGCGTCGACCCCGGACTGGTCAAGGACGGTGTCGAGGCGCACCTGCAGGCGCTGCTGGCCGAGCACGTCGAGCTGCTCGGCACCGGGTACACCCTGGTGCGGCGGGAGTACATGACCGCCATCGGACCGGTCGACCTGTTGTGTCGCGACGAGCTGGGCCGCTCGGTGGCGGTCGAGATCAAGCGACGCGGTGAGATCGACGGGGTCGAACAGCTCACCCGCTATCTCGAACTGCTCAACCGCGACACCGTGCTGGCGCCCGTCGCGGGAGTCTTTGCGGCCCAGCAGATCAAGCTGCAGGCCCGAACGCTGGCCACCGACCGCGGGATCCGTTGCGTGACTTTGGACTACGACCAGATGCGCGGCATGGACAGCGACGAGTACCGGCTGTTCTGAGCTCCTAGACTGGTCGGCATGCCCCGGCGCCGCACCCCGCAACGCTCGTTACCGCCGTTGCCGGCGAGTCGCCGCATCGAGACGGGTCCTGACGGCTTTGAGTA
This sequence comes from uncultured Actinomycetota bacterium, assembly GCA_963848185.1. Lineage (GTDB taxonomy): Bacteria > Actinomycetota > Actinomycetes > Mycobacteriales > Mycobacteriaceae > Mycobacterium. Next base: position 216,381 of record CAWKCR010000007.1, on the reverse strand, counting down.
CGAAGTCCGGCCGGTCGCGGCATCGCGCGCCTCCAAGACCTACCGCTGCCCCGGATGCGACCACGAGATCCGCTTCGGCACAGCGCATTTGGTAGTGTGGCCCGCCGACCTCGGCGAGCAGGCGATGGATGACCGGCGCCATTGGCACACGCCGTGCTGGACGCACCGGGCAACGCGCGCCCCGACGCGGAAGTGGTCTTAGTGCTCGGCGGCCGGCTCGACGAGCTCGACCAGCACCCCACCGGCGTCCTTGGGGTGAATGAAGTTGATGCGGGAGTCGGCGGTGCCGCGGCGCGGCGCGTCGTAGAGCAACCGGATGCCCTGCCCGCGCAGCCGCTCGGTCAGCGCGTCGATATCGCTGACGCGGTAGGCCAGCTGCTGAATGCCGGGGCCGCGCTTGTCGAGGAACTTCGCGATCGGGGACGTTTCGTCCAGCGGGGCCATTAGCTGAATTTGCGCGCTGCCGACCGGTGCGGCGCGGACCGAGAGCATCGCCTCGCGCACGCCTTGATCTTTGTTCACCTCTTCGTGCAGCACGATCATGCCGAGGTAGTCGTGATACCACTTGATGGCGGCGTCCAGATCGGGCACCGCGATGCCGATGTGATCGATTGCTGTCACCAGGGCGGTGGCCAGCAACGGGCGGGCATCGACTTGCTCGGTGGTCATAACGTAACGGTAACCTGACGGGAAAGATTGCGCTTCGCCGATCGGCACTTGAGCGGTTCAGAACAGCCTTGGAGGTAGGAAATGACGACGTCTGTGATCGTTGCTGGAGCCCGCACGCCGGTGGGCAAACTGATGGGCTCGCTGAAGGATTTTTCGGGCAGCGACCTGGGCGCGATCGCCATCGCAGGGGCGCTCGAGAAGGCAGGCGTTCCGGCGTCGGCCGTCGAGTACGTGATCATGGGCCAGGTGCTGACCGCCGGGGCGGGTCAGATGCCCGCCCGGCAGGCCGCGGTGGCCGCCGGCATCGGGTGGGATGTGCCGTCGCTGACCATCAACAAAATGTGTTTGTCCGGCATCGATGCGATCGCGCTGGCCGATCAACTGATCCGCGCCGGTGAGTTCGACGTCCTCGTCGCCGGCGGCCAGGAGTCGATGACGCAGGCGCCGCACCTGCTGATGAACAGCCGGTCGGGCTACAAGTACGGCGACGTCACGGTGCTCGACCACACGGCCTACGACGGCCTGTACGACGTGTTCACCGACCAGCCGATGGGTGCACTCACCGAGCAGCGCAACGACATCGATCAGTTCACCCGCGACGAGCAGGACGAGTTCGCTGCGCGGTCGCACCAAAAGGCCGCCGCGGCATGGAAGGACGGCGTATTCGCCGACGAGGTGGTGCCCGTGCAGATTCCGCAGCGCAAGGGTGAGCTGCTGGAGTTCACCGAGGACGAGGGCATCCGCGCGGACACCACCGCTGAATCGCTGGCCGGCCTGAAGCCGGCGTTCCGCAAGGACGGCACCGTCACCGCCGGATCAGCGTCCCAGATCTCCGACGGGGCCGCCGCGGTGGTGGTGATGAACAAGGACAAGGCCGTGGAACTTGGGCTGTCGTGGCTGTGCGAGATCGGCGCCCACGGCGTCGTGGCCGGCCCCGACTCCACCCTGCAGTCGCAGCCGGCGAATGCCATCAAGAAAGCCATTGCCCGCGAGGGCATCTCGGTCGATGAGCTTGACGTCATCGAGATCAACGAGGCGTTCTCTGCTGTGGCGCTGGCGTCAATGAAGGAGCTTGGCGTCGACCCGGAGAAGGTCAACGTCAACGGCGGCGCCATTGCCATCGGGCACCCGATCGGCATGTCGGGCGCGCGTATCACCCTGCACGCCGCGCTTGAGCTGGCACGACGCGGTTCCGGCTACGCCGTGGCAGCCCTGTGCGGTGCCGGTGGGCAGGGCGACGCGCTGGTGCTCCGGGCCGGCTAGCGTCTACGACGCGATGTAGTAATTAGCCGCACGTTCCGGCACAATGGCGGCCATGACTAGCGCTTTTGATCTCCGATCCGTTGCTGGATGGTTCCGCCTTATCGCATTGCTCGAGGCCGTCAGCTGGGTCGGCCTGCTGATCGGCATGTATTTCAAGTACCTGGGCAGTCCGCGAACCGAGGTCGGCGTCAAGGTGTTCGGCATGACGCACGGGCTGATCTTCATCGGCTTCGTGGTGGTCGGTCTGCTGGCCGGGATCGCGTTCAAATGGGCGGCGGGCACATGGTTGCTGGCATTGCTGGCGAGCATCGTGCCACTTTGCAGTGTGATCTTTCTCATATGGACCGAACGGACGGGCCGAATGGGTGCTTCGACCGCATCCACCGCCGTCGTGCAACCGGGACGATCCGTACCCGAAACGACGTGACAAACTTGTGGACGTGACTCGTCCGCGACCCCCCGTCGCGCCCGCTATGGCGGGCGCGGTTGACCTGTCGGCCCTCAAGCAGCGGGCCGCGGCCCCCGGCGAAGGCGACGCACCGGGCGCCGGTGCCGGCATGCCGGGCGGTGCGGAGGTCACCGAGGCCAACCTGGAAGCCGAGGTGCTCGTTCGGTCCAATCAGGTGCCGGTGGTCGTGCTGCTGTGGTCGCCGCGCAGCGACGCAAGCGTCCAGCTGGGCGACGCACTTTCGAGCCTGGCGGCCTCCGACGGCGGCAAGTGGTCGCTGGCGACGGTCAACGTCGACACCGTGCCGAGGGTGGCGCAGATGTTCGGTGTGCAGGCCGTCCCGACCGTGGTGGCACTGGCGGCCGGCCAACCGCTGTCGAGCTTCCAGGGTGCCCAGCCGCCCGAGCAGTTGCGGCGGTGGATCGACTCGCTGCTGAACGCAGTCGCGGGCAAGCTGAGCGGCGGCGGCGATGCCGGCGAGCCCGAACAGGTCGACCCGGAACTCGCCGCGGCGCGCGAGCATCTGGACGCCGGCGATTTCGACGCCGCCTTGAAGGCCTACCAGTCGATCCTGGACGCCAACCCCGGCCACCCCGAAGCCAAGGGCGCGGTGCGCCAGATCGGCTTCCTGCAGCGCGCCACCGCGCAGCGGCCCGATGCCGTCGCGGTCGCCGACGCCACCCCGGACGACATCGAGGCCGCGTTCGCCGCCGCCGATGTGGAGATCCTGCAGCAGAACGTCGCGGCGGCCTTCGACCGGCTGACCGGGCTCGTCAAGAGGACGGCGGGAGACGACCGCACGGCTGTGCGGACCCGGTTGATCGAGCTCTTCGACCTCTTCGACCCGGCCGATCCCGAGGTGATCGCGGGGCGGCGCAAGCTCGCCAACGCGCTGTATTAGGCCGGCTCGAACCAGAGCGCCGCGAGCGGCGGCAACACCATCAGCGCCGACGCGGGACGGCCGTGCGACGGCTCGTCGGTCGCCTCCACTGCGCCGTAATTGCCCACACCAGTGCCGTTGTAGATGGTCGCGTCGGTGTTGAGCACCTCGCGCCACGTACCGGCGTGCGGTAAGCCCAACCGGTAGCGGGTGTGCTCGGAACCGGAGAAGTTGAACACACACGCAAGCATCGAGCCGTCATCGCCGAAGCGCAGGAAGCTCAGCACGTTGTTGGCCGAGTCGTTGGCGTCGATCCATGAGTAGCCCTCGGGACTGGTGTCGCGCGACCACAGCGCCCGCCGGGTGCGGTAGATGCCGTTGGCGTCGTGCACCATTCGTTGGATCCCGTTGGAGAAGCTGTTCTCGCCGAGCTGGTACCAGTCCAGCCCCCGTTCCTCGGACCACTCCGCACGCTGGCCGAATTCCTGGCCCATGAACAGCAGTTGCTTCCCCGGGTGCGCCCACTGATAGGCCAGTAGACCGCGCAACCCGGCCGCCTTCACGTGATCGTTGCCGGGCATGCGGCCCCACAGCGTGCCCTTGCCGTGCACCACCTCGTCGTGGCTGATCGGCAGCACATAGTTCTCGCTGAACGCGTACAGCATCGAGAACGTCATCTCATGGTGGTGGTAGCTCCGATGCACCGGATCATGGCTGATGTAGTCCAGCGTGTCGTTCATCCAGCCCATGTTCCACTTCATCGAAAAGCCAAGGCCGCCAAGGTTCGTCGGCCGGGTTACGCCAGGCCACGACGTCGACTCCTCGGCGACTGTCACGATGCCGGGCGCGACCTTGTGCACCGTGGCGTTCATCTCCTGCAGGAACTGCACGGCTTCGAGGTTCTCTCGTCCGCCGTAGACGTTGGGTGTCCAGCCGCCCTCCGACCGCGAATAGTCGAGATAGAGCATCGAGGCGACAGCGTCCACCCGCAGGCCGTCGATGTGGAACTCCTGCAGCCAGTACAGCGCGTTGGCCACCAGGAAGTTACGCACCTCCGGCCGGCCGAAGTCGAACACGTAGGTGCCCCAGTCGAGTTGCTCGCCGCGCCGCGGATCGGAGTGCTCGTAGAGCGGTGTGCCATCGAATCGGCCGAGCGCCCAGGAGTCTTTCGGGAAGTGTGCAGGCACCCAGTCCATGATCACGCCGATACCGGCCTGATGAAGCTTGTCGATCAGGAAGCGGCATTCGTCGGGCGTGCCGAGCCGCGACGTCGGAGCGTAATACGACGTGACCTGATAGCCCCACGACCCGCCGAACGGATGTTCGGCGACCGGCATCAACTCGACGTGCGTGAACCCCTGTGCCACAACGTATTCGGTGAGTTCCTCGGCCAGTTGGCGATAGCTCAGGCCGGGGCGCCACGACATCAGATGCACTTCGTAGGTGCTCATCGGCTCGAACACCGGATTCTGCCGCGCTCGCGCAGCCATCCACTCGCCATCGCTCCAGGTGTAGCTGCTCGTCGTGACCTTGGACCCTGTCTGCGGTGGCACCTCGGTGGCGAAGGCGAGCGGATCGGCGCGATCGCTCACCGAGCCGTCGGCGCCATGCACCCGAAACTTGTATAGCCCGCCGACCGGGAACCCGGGCCAGAACAACTCCCAGACACCCGTCGAGCCGAGCACCCGCATCGGCGCTTCGTTCCCGTCCCAGTGGTTGAACTCGCCGATCAGGCTGACGCCCTTGGCGTTCGGCGCCCACACCGCGAACGACACTCCGTTCACGACGCCGTCGGAGGTGGTGAACGACCGCGGATGGGCCCCGAGGATCTCCCACAGCCGTTCGTGGCGGCCCTCGGCGAACAGGTGCAGGTCGAGCTCGCCCAGTGTGGGAAGGAAGCGGTACGGGTCGGCCACCGTGTGGACGTCGAGCGAGTCGCCCGCGCCCTGATAGCTGACCTCCAGCCGGTAGTCGATCAAGTTGGTGAACGGCAAGGCCACCGCGAACAGCCCGGAGTCGACGTGCTCGAGCGCAAACCGGTCGTCACCAACGAGTGCAACCACTTTCGCCGCGTGCGGGCGGTATGCCCGGAGCACCGTGTGATCGCCGTACTCGTGCGCGCCCAGGATCGAATGCGGGTTGTGATGCACACCGGCCAGCAGGCGCTGCAGATCGGCCGGGTCGGGCCGCAGGTGACCGCTGGTGAGTTGATTGGTCCCCGTCATGTCGCCCTCATTCCCTGCGCAACAATTCCATTCGCGTCTCGTACGGTATTAGCGGCATGTTCAAGATATGTGCGACCGCCCTGCCGGGGTCGATGCGAACGTAATTCGACTGCCCCCATTGGTACTCCTCTCCGGTGATCTCATCGCGCACCCAGAAGCGGTCGTAGGGCTCCATGCCCAGCGCCGCCATGTCCAGCCACAGGGTGGCCTCCTCGGGACCGAACGCGTTGAGCGTCACCACCACCAGCACCGTGTCGCCGGTGACCGGGTCGAACTTGCTGTAGGCCAGCAGCGCGTCGTTGTCGATGTGGTGGAACTTGAGGGTGCGCAGTTGACGCAGCGCCGGATGCAACCGGCGAATCTCGTTGAGCCGCGACAAGAACGGCTCCAAGGATTCGCCGTCGGCAAGCGCCGCTTCGAAATCGCGGGGCCGCAGCTCGTACTTCTCGGAATCGAGGTACTCCTCGCTTCCCTCGCGGACGGGGCGGTGCTCGAACAGTTCGTAGCCCGAGTACACGCCCCACGACGAACTCATGGTGGACGCCAGCGCGGCCCGGATCGCGAACATGCCCGGACCGCCGTGCTGCAGGCTCTCGTGCAGGATGTCGGGCGTGTTGACGAACAGGTTCGGGCGCGCGTAGTCGGCATGTTCGACTATCTGCTCGCCGAATTCGGTGAGCTCCCACTTCGATGTGCGCCAGGTGAAGTACGTGTACGACTGGGTGAAGCCGAGCTTGGCCAGCCCGTACAGCCGCGCCGGCCGGGTGAACGCCTCGGACAGGAACAACACGTCGGGGTCTTCGTTCTTGACCTGTCCAATCAGCCAGGCCCAGAAGTCGGGCGGCTTGGTGTGCGGATTGTCGACTCGAAACACCTTGACGCCGTGGGCTATCCAGAACCGCACCACCCGCAGCACCTCTTCGTAGAGTCCCGCGGGGTCGTTGTCGAAGTTGATCGGGTAGATGTCCTGGTACTTCTTCGGCGGGTTCTCCGCATAGGCGATGGTCCCATCGGGCAGCACGGTGAACCACTCCGGATGTTCCTTGGCCCACGGGTGGTCTGGCGCGCATTGCAACGCCAGGTCCAGCGCCACCTCGATGCCCTGATCACGCGTCGCGGCAACGAAATCGTCGAAGTCGTCGATGGTGCCCAGTTTCGGGTGCACCGCGTCGTGGCCGCCCTCGTCGCTGCCGATCGCCCACGGTGAGCCCACCTCCTTGGGTGCGGCGGCCACCGAGTTGTTGCGGCCCTTGCGATGCACCTTGCCGATCGGATGGATGGGCGGCAGGTACACCACGTCGAAGCCCATCCTGGCGATGCGGGGGAGTGCCTTTGCGGCGGTGGCGAACGTGCCGTGCACGGGCCTACCTTTGCGGTCCCATCCTCCGGTGGACCGCGGAAACATCTCGTACCACGCCGAGAAACGGGCCAGTGGGCGATCCACCCAGACGCCGTATTGTTCTCCGCGGGTGACCAATTCGCGCAGCGGATACTGCTCCAGCAGCTCGACCACCTCGGGCGACAGTGCGGCGCCGGCCCGGGTGAACGGGTCGCCGGGTTTGCGCAGCACCTTCGCCGCCTCGAGAAGGGGATCGCGCAACTTGCGCGGCAGACCGGTCGCGGCGCGATCCAGCAGCCGCGCGCCGATCAGCAGGTCGTTGGACAGCTCGACCTCGCCCTGCCCGGCGTCGAGCTTGGCGGTGACCGCCTTGCGCCAGGTGGCGATCGGGTCGCCCCAGCCGTCCACCCGGAACGTCCACAGGCCGACGGTGTCGGGGGTGAACTGGCCGTGAAACACGTCAGGGGTCCGGCCCGGCGACATCGGCAGCAGCTGCGGCTTGATCCTCGGCGGCGGGGTCACGACCTTCTCAATGGGCACCGGTTCGGCGGCCGGGGCCGCCACCGGACCCTCGACCAGCTGCGGAAACGCCGTGCCGTGATGTCGCACCACCAGCGTGGCCGCGACGGCGTCATGGCCCTCGCGCCACACCGTGGCCCGGACCGGCACGATCTCGCCGACGACGGCTTTGGCCGGAAACCGCCCGCCGGAAACGACGGGCGCCACGTCATCGATTTCGATACGACCGGCCACCCCACCACTCCTTACACTGGCGCGGCCGCGGAGGTTGCTTTGTCGGCACCGCCGACGTGGCCGCTGTGTCGTCGTCTGGTCTCGTTTTAAAGCCTCGTCGCGCCCTATACCCACCGTAGTGGGCGGGCCAATCCCACGGGGGTGAAGGGATCGCCGCATCGACGCGGCTTTCTGCTCTTCGCGCAAGCGCTCATCGCTGCGAGTCCGGAAATTGCCAGTAAGGTTGAGTCGCGTGAAAGCCCTCCGCCGGTTCACGGTCCGCGCGCATCTTCCCGATCGTCTGGCCGCGCTTGAACGGCTCTCGATCAACCTGCGCTGGTCCTGGGACAAGCCGACGCAGGACCTGTTCGCGGCCGTCGATCCGGAGTTGTGGGCCCAGGTCGGCGGTGACCCGGTCGCGCTGCTCGGGCAGGTCAGCCCGAAGCGGCTGGACGAACTCGCCGACGATGAATCCTTCCTGCGCCGCCTCGATGAGCTGGCCGCCGATCTGGACAATTATCTGACCCGGCCGTTGTGGTACCAGCAAGAATCCGACGAGGGTGCCGAGCTGCCGAACGGGATCGCGTATTTCTCGATGGAGTTCGGCGTGGCCGAGGTGCTGCCGAACTACTCCGGTGGCCTGGGCATTCTGGCCGGCGATCACCTGAAGTCGGCGTCAGATCTGGGCTTGCCGCTGATCGCGGTCGGTTTGTACTACCGGTCGGGGTATTTCCGCCAGTCGCTGACCGCCGACGGTTGGCAACACGAGAACTATCCGTCCCTGGACCCGCAGGGCCTGCCGCTGCGGCTGCTCACCGACTCCGAGAACAACCCGGTGCTGGTCGAGCTGGCGATGCCCGACTCAGCCCAGTTGCGGGCGCGGGTGTGGATCGCGCAGGTCGGCCGAATTCCGTTGCTGCTGTTGGATTCCGACATCCCGGAGAACGAGCACGACCTGCGTGGCGTTACCGACCGGCTGTACGGCGGTGATCAGGAGCACCGGATCAAGCAGGAGATTCTGGCCGGTATCGGCGGGGTCCGGGCGATCCGGGCGTACTCCGAAGTCGAGGGGCTGCCGGCGCCAGAGGTGTTCCACATGAACGAGGGGCACGCGGGCTTCCTCGGCGCCGAACGCATCCGGGAGTTGATCGACGCCGGGCTGGACTTCGACACCGCTCTGACGGTGGTGCGGTCGTCCACCGTCTTCACCACACATACCCCGGTGCCCGCCGGTATCGACCGGTTCCCGGTGGAGATGGTGAAGCGCTACTTCGGCAGTGCTCCGGGCACTCCGTCGGGTGGCAGCTCGCGGCTGCTGCCCGGCGTGCCGCTGGACCGGATCATCGCGTTCGGGGCCGAGGACGAACCGTCGAAGTTCAACATGGCCCACATGGGCCTGCGCCTGGCGCAGCGCGCGAACGGGGTTTCGCTGCTGCACGGCCGGGTCAGCCGCCACATGTTCAACGAACTGTGGCCGGGATTCGACCCGAATGAGGTGCCGATCGGGTCGATCACCAACGGCGTGCACGCGCCGACGTGGGCGGCGCCGCAGTGGCTGGAGCTGGGGCGTGAGCTGATCGGTTCGGACTCGCCGAGCGAGCCCGCGGTGTGGCAGCGGCTGCAGCAGGTCGACCCCGGACATATGTGGTGGATCCGATCGCAGCTGCGTGAACAGCTGGTCTCCGATGTGCGCGCCCGGCTGCGCCGCTCTTGGCTTGAACGCGGTGCCTCTGACGCCGAATTAGGCTGGATCGCAACGGCTTTCGATCCGGATGTGTTGACGATCGGGTTTGCGCGCCGGGTTCCGACGTACAAGCGGCTGACGCTGATGCTGCGCGACCCGGATCGGCTGGAGAAGCTGCTGCTCGATGAGAAGCGGCCGATCCAGCTCATTGTGGCCGGCAAGTCGCACCCGGCCGACGACGGGGGCAAGGCGTTGATCCAGCAGGTGGTGAAGTTCGCCGACCGACCTGAGGTGCGTCACCGCATCGCATTTCTGCCCGACTACGACATGTCGATGGCCCGCCTGTTGTACTACGGCTGCGACGTCTGGCTGAACAACCCGCTGCGGCCGCTGGAGGCGTGCGGCACGTCGGGAATGAAGAGCGCGCTGAACGGTGGGCTGAACCTGTCCATCCGTGACGGCTGGTGGGACGAGTGGTACGACGGCGAGAACGGTTGGGAGATTCCGACCGCCGACGGCATCACCGATGAAGCACGACGCGACGACCTTGAGGCGGCCGCGCTCTACGACCTGCTCGAGCAGTCGGTGGCGCCGAAGTTCTACGACCGCGACCAGGGCGGGGTCCCGAACCGGTGGGTGGAGATGGTCCGGCACACGCTGATCGCACTCGGCCCGAAGGTGCTGGCGTCGCGGATGGTGCGTGACTACACCGAGAAGTACTACGCGCCGGCAGCACAGTCTTTGCGCAAGACCGTCGAACCCGGCGCGGACGGGGAACCGTTCGGCGCAGCCCGCGAACTGGCCGCCTACCGGCAGCGCGCGGCCGAAGCGTGGCCGAAGATTCAGATCACCGATGTGGACAGCTACGGGCTACCGGACACGCCGCTGCTGGGCTCCGAGATGACGCTGACCGCGACGGTGCAATTGGCCGGGCTGCAGCCCGACGAGGTCGTCGTGCAGGCAGTGCTCGGCCGGGTTGACGCCAGCGACGCGCTGCAAGACCCGGTGACCGTGCCGATGCAGCACACCGGCACCGCCGATGGTGGCAACGAGATCTTCTCGACGACGACGCCGCTGCCGGTGGCGGGTCCGGTGGGCTACACCGTTCGGGTGCTGCCGCATCACCCGCTGCTGGCCGGCGACAACGAGCTCGGCCTGGTCACACTCGCGTAAAGACTCGCCTACAAGCGGGACCCGCTTGGCGGATGGATCAGCCGTGGGGTAATGATCCTAGGTGGTATAACTTCCGGCCTAGGAGGCCTGTTTCGTGCTATTTCGTCCCCTGGCCTTGCTGACCGCCTGCGTGTTGATGGGTGCCCTCGCCGTGCCGGCCGCGTCGGCTGAGCCCGAGACCGAGCCCGTCGCCGCCGAAGCCCCACCGCCCGAGGCCGCCCCGGTGCCACCACCCGAAGGCGCGCCGCCCGTGGACGACGGCCGGGTCGAGTCGACGCCTCCGTCGACGACCGATACGCCCGACGGCTGGCAGCTCACGCTGTCGGCAAAGGACGAGACGCAGGCCCCGATACCACCGCTGACGACGGCGCTGTCGTCGCGGGAGTACGTCGTCGGTGGCACCTACAGCGGATCGCTGACCGGGCCCGACGACGGCGAGCCGCCCGAGGGCACGCTCGAAGTCGGTTACGAGATCGGGTGCGGCATCGACATGAGCACCTCCAACGGTGTCTCGCTGACCGGTACGGCGGGCATGAACCCGTCGATCGGACTCATCGGCACCGACATCGTTTCGCCGTTCCCCGACGGTCTCGTGCCCGGGTTGGGAGCGAACATCGGCGGTGGCATCACCGTTGGCCTCAAGCCCGGCCTCGTCAACGTCATCCCCGTGACGAAGAAGGAGTTCACGGGCGCTGAGCCATGGGTGATGATCAGCAGCTTCCGCGTCAAGATCGACGGTTGCGTCGGCGAGTCGTTCATCCGCTCGTATGCGTTCTTGACCCGGTCAACGAGCGTCTCCGACGCCGTCCTGGCGTGGTACGGCGTGACGAAGAAGGTCTAGGTCACGGGAACCGCTTGAAGCAGCGCTCCACGATCGCCGAGCACACCGACGCGGAACGCGTCGATACGCGAGAAGCCCGACGGCACCGACTCCCCGTTGACGTCGCTGGCGACCAGGCCGTTGGTGAGGATGCCGGACACCGCCTCGTCGACGTCGCCGGCGGTCAGCGCGATGGTGTTGCCGTCGGGTGTGGTGATGTTCTTCGACATCTTCGTGGTGGCGACGCCGGTCAGGCAGGCGGTGCGCAGCGCGGCCTCGGCGTTGTCGAGCACCAGGCCGCCGTGCGCGTGCTGGATGGCCTGCATGTACCGGGAGACCAGCACCGAATAGGCGGTGTTGTCGCCGGTGGCCAGCCCGCCGCCGTCCTCAGTGTCCGCGGGGGTGCCCATCGCCTCGAGCTCGGCCAGGTCGACGACGATGGTGTTGGTGGCCGGACAATACGACGCCGGTGGGGTCTGCCGGGCATCCGGGCAATCGGCGGGCTCGAAGCTCAGCTGCGGCGGGTCGGCGGGCGAGAACAGGATGCCCATCGCGTCGACGATCGACCGCACGGAGTCCTCGGTGACTGGCAATTCGCCGGTCTGGTCTTCGGGCAGCAGGACCGGCAGATCGCCCCGGCGCTGGCCGATCTCGCGCAGGTCGATCGACGCACACGCCGATGGGCCGTCGGTGAAGCCCAACTGGAACGCCGAGAGCCGCTCGAACGCCGAGCCGTGTTCGTCCACGCCGACCTCTGGGTCGCCCTCGTTCAACAGCGGATCACGAAACGCGATCACCGCCGCCAGCACATTGTTCAGGCCTTCACCGGTGCTGAGTGTGAAGCGCGGCGAAGAGCCCTCGGCGACCCACCGCATATACGCCCCGGCGAAGCAGTCGGCCTGCTGCTCTGAAACGAGCGTCGGGGTGCCCTTCTTGCCCAGGCCGGCCTGGTGCTGAACGGCGTGCCCGTACTCGTGGGCGAGCACCATCGTCACACCCATCTCCCCGTTGGCGTCTTTCAGAGCGGGCATCAGCTCGCCGCGGTCCCATCCGATGGTCTCATCGTCGTGGCAGAAGGCGGCGTTGATGAGTGCGTACGTGTCCGCGCCGCAGAACGTCCCGTCGAACCCGTTGGCGTCCCAGGAGATCAGCGCCTCGACCGGGGTGAACTCGTCGTTGAACGTCGGGCCGTACACGCCCTCCCAGTACTCCTCGATGTCGCTGACGGCTTGGCGGGCCAGTTCGTCGATCTCGCCGTCGTCGGTGCCCTCGACCTCGCGGGTGGGGTCGGCCGCGTCGGACCGCAGCCCTGTGGGCCCGTCGGTCGCCGGCATTCCCGCGACGCTGAACGGGTCGTCGAACACCGAGACGGCTTTGCCCTGCAGCGTTGTGGAGCAGCCGACGAGCAACAGGGCCGAGCACGTGGCGATCACCGCGCCTACCAGGTGTTGTCGGCTCATGGACGCCGCCTTTCGGGGTGTGTCAGCGGCCGGGGCGGCGCGCACGGGAAGTTCGCTGCCAGGATAGTGAAAGCTCGTCGAGAAGCGGGGCGATACGCCGACGACCAGCGCGGATCAGTCGGGTAAGCGAAGCGTTCGCGCACACAATGTGTTCCAGCGGCCGAAATGAACCTTTTGCAGAAGAAGTGCGAGAAGAGGCCTGCAAAACGTACGTTTCGGCGCGAGACGCGTTGTGGTGTGCCGATCAGTCCGGTGAGCGGAGGCGTTCGAGCGCCTGACGTACCCGCAGCGAGTCGGTCGTCGCCCAGAACGGCGGCAGTGAGGCGCGTAGGTATCCGCCGTAGCGCGCGGTCGCCATTCGGGAGTCGAGCACCGCGACGACGCCGCGGTCGTCCGTGCGGCGTAACAACCGGCCGGCACCCTGTGCCAGCAGCAGGGCAGCGTGGCTGGCGGCGACGGCCATGAACCCATTGCCGCCTCGGGCGGCCACCGCGCGCTGCCGTGCGGTGAGCAGCGGGTCGTCGGGTCGGGGGAACGGAATGCGGTCGATGAGCACCAGCGACAGCGACGGACCCGGCACGTCGACGCCCTGCCAAAGCGACAGCGTGCCGAACAGCGATGTCTCGGCGTCCTCGGCGAACCGTTGCACCAACGCCGAGGTGGTGTCCTCGCCCTGGCACAGCACCGGGGTGTCCAGCCGCTCCCGCATGATCTCGGCGGCGGCCTTGGCGGCGCGCATCGACGAGAACAGGCCGAGCGTGCGCCCGCCCGCGGCGGTGATCAACGCGGCGATCTCGTCGAGTTGCTCGGCTGAACCGGTGCCGTCGCGCCCGGGCGGCGGCAGATGGGCGGCGACGTAGAGGATGCCCGACTTCGCGTGCTCGAACGGCGATCCGACGTCGATTCCTCGCCACCGGGCATCCTCCTCGCCGCCGGCCAGGCCCCACGCCGAGGCCATCGCATCGAACGTGCCGCCGACGGTCAGCGTCGCCGAGGTCAGCACGGCCGTCGAACGCTCGAACAGCCTGCCGCGCAACAACCCCGACACCGACAGGGGCGCGACCCGGAGCACGGCGCGCTGTGCTGATCCCCCGGTCGCTCCGCTCCTGCCCGCCGGACCGCCGCGGTTGTCCTCGTGGTCCAGCCAGACGACGTCGGCGCGGTCGGGAATGGCGGGGACGAACGACGTCAGGATTCGTGAGGCGGTGTCGCCGACGTCGGTCAACGCCGTCACCGCCTCGGCGCGCGCCGACGCCGCCTTCGGATCGCTCGGCGACGTGTCGATGGCCGATCGAGCCCTGCTCGCGGCGTCGCGCAGCGCGGTCAGGTACGTCGTCATCTCGTCGTCGAGCACGTCGATGCGGCCCGGTGTGGCGTCGTGGATCGCCGACGAGAACGTGGCCGTCGCGGCCTCCAGGCGCTGCGCGAGCTCGGCATCGACGAGTCGGGCGGCGCGTCGATGCGCGATGCCCAGCGACGTCGCCGACAGCTCGGCGGTGGCCACGCCGGTGACGCGGTCGACCAGCTCGTGGGCCTCGTCGACGACGAGCAGCTCGTGTTCGGGCAGCACGGCGGCGTCGGAGATGGCGTCGATGGCCAGCAGCGCGTGGTTGGTGACGACGACATCGGCGTGGCCGGCCTTGTCGCGTGCCTTCTCCGCGAAGCAGTCGGTGCCGAACGGGCAGCGGGCCACGCCGATGCATTCCCGGGCCGAGACGCTGACCTGGGACCACGACCGGTCGGGAACGCCCGGGGTCAGATCGTCGCGATCACCGGTGTCGGTGGTCGACGACCATGCGGTGAGCCGCTGCACGTCGCGGCCAAGGGCGGTGGCGGCGACCGGTTCGAACAGCTCTTCCTGCGGCCGGTCGTCCGGTTCTGTTGCCGATCCGTTGTGAATCTTGTTGAGGCACAGATAGTTTCCGCGCCCTTTCAGCAGCGCGAACTCGGGTCGGCGGGGCAATGCGTCGGCCAGCGAGTCGGCGAGCCGGGGCAAGTCGCGGTTGACGAGCTGGCGTTGCAACGCGATGGTGGCGGTGGACACCACGACGGGTTCGTCGGTGGCGACGGCCCGTGCAATTGCGGGAACCAGGTACGCCAGCGACTTGCCGGTCCCCGTGCCGGCCTGCACGGCGAGGTGCTCACCGGTGTCGAAGGCGTGCGCCACCGCCTCGGCCATCTCGATCTGGCCGCGGCGTTCGGTGCCGCCCAACGCGGCGACCGCCTTGGCCAGCAGTTCGGTGACTTCGCCCGCGCCCGTGGCTCCTCCTACCGGTCTCGGCGAGTGCCCGGTGCAATCATGCGCGTCGGGATCGCCGGTTCGCCCCGGGACAGCTTCAGACCGTCCCACGGCAGGCTGTGCAGCCCCGCCTTTACGCGTCCGCGGGCCGCGTCGAGGCCCAGGTCGTCGACCGGTTCACCGCCCCGCGCCAGCGTGACGGTCAGGGCCCGTTCGGTCAGGCCGGGCTGAGCCGACGGCGGCAGGCCGAACGGATGGACGATCTCCTCGACGATGGTGCCGGACTGCTTGGTCAGCCGCAGCGCCTGCTTGCGCCCGCCGTGGGATTCCTTGTGGCTGCTGCGCTTCTCCACCGGCATGCCGTCCACCTCCACCAGTTTGTAGACCATGTTGGCGGTCGGGGCGCCCGAGCCGGTGACCACCGAGGTGCCGACGCCGTACATATCGACGGGTTCGGCGCGCAACGCGGCGATCGCGAACTCGTCGAGATCGCCGGACACGACGATGCGGGTCTTGGTGGCGCCCAGGCCGTCGAGTTGTTCGCGGACCTGTCGCGCGAGCACACCAAGATCGCCGGAGTCGATGCGGACCGCGCCGAGCTCGGTGCCGGCCACCTCGACGGCGTTGGCCACCCCGGCGGTGATGTCGTACGTGTCGACGAGCAACGTGGTGTCGACACCGAGGGCGTCGACCTGCGCGCGGAACGCCTCCTTCTCGTCCGGGCCGTCAGGAGAGGTGTACAGCAGCGTGAACGCGTGTGCGGCTGTTCCCAGCGCCGGCACCCCGTATCGGCGCTGGGCTTCGAGGTTCGACGATCCGGTGAAGCCGGCGATGTAGGCGGCGCGCGCGGCGGCGACGGCGGCCCGCTCGTGGGTGCGCCGCGAGCCCATCTCGATCAGCGGGCGCCCCTCGGCCGCGCTGACCATGCGCGCGGCCGCCGATGCGATCGCCGTGTCGTAATTGAAGATCGACAACGCCAGCGTCTCCAGCACGACGCATTCGCCGAAGGTGCCGTGCACCGACAGCACCGGGGAGCCGGGAAAGTAGAGCTCGCCTTCGGCGTAGCCGTCGACGTCGCCACGGAACGCGTAGTCGGCCAGGTACGCGAGCGTCTCGCGGTCCAGAAAGTCCGACAGCGCCGCCAGCGCCGTGTCGTCGAACCTGAACTGCGCCAACGCTTCCACAAATCGCGCGGTCCCGGCCACGACGCCGTACCGGCGTCCCTCGGGCAGCCGGCGGGCGAACACCTCGAACGTCGTACGTCGGTGCACTGTGCCGTCGCGCAGTGCCGCCGCGAGCATCGTCAACTCGTACTTGTCGGTCAGCAACGCCGCGGTCACACCGCAACCGTATCGGTTTCGGGGCCTCGGTAGCCCCCGGCTATTCTTGGCAACATGGTTACGCCGGCGAAGGCCCGACCGGGAACTCGCGAGGAGCGGGACGTCGCTACCGTCGATGCCACGGAGAACCCGTGGATAACCATCGTCTGGGACGACCCCGTCAACCTGATGACCTACGTGACATACGTCTTCCAGAAGCTGTTCGGTTACAGCGAGCCGCACGCGACCAAACTCATGCTGCAGGTGCACAACGACGGCAAGGCCGTGGTGTCGGCCGGCAGCCGGGAGTCCATGGAGGTCGACGTGTCGAAGCTCCACGCCGCCGGCCTCTGGGCGACCATGCAACAGGACCGCTGACCCGACTGTGCGCAAGTGGAAGCGGGTCGAGGGCGCCGACGGCCCGCGGTTCCGGTCAGCGTTGGCCACGCATGAGGCCGCGCTGCTGCATAGCCTTGTCACGTCGATGCTCGGGATGCTCGAGGATCGCGAATCCTCTGCTCCCGCAGATGAACTCGAAGAGATCACCGGAATGCGCACCGGTAACTCGCAACCTCCGCAAGACGACACGATGAAACGGCTGCTGCCCGACTTCTTTCGGTCGCAGACCGATCACCCGGCCGGCTCCGGTACCGCCGAGAGCCTCAACAGCGCGCTGCGCAGCCTGCACGAGCCGGAGATCATCGACGCGAAACGCGAAGCGGCACAACGGTTGCTGGAGACCTGTCCGCGCGACGGCGGCAAGTTCGAACTCACCGAGGACGACGCCCACGCCTGGGCCGCCGCGGTCAACGACGTCCGGCTGGCGCTGGGCACAATGCTCCACGTTGGGGCCAATGGTCCCGAGCAGCTGCCCGCCGACCATCCCATGGCGGGGCATCTGGACGTGTATCAGTGGCTCACGGTGCTGCAGGAATATCTCGTCCTCGGGTTGATGGGCAAACGTCCATGAGCGCGATCACCGATGTCGGCGGGATACGGGTCGGGCAGCACGAACGACTCGACCCGGACGCGACACTCGGCGCCGGCTGGGCCAGCGGCACCACCGTGGTACTGACCCCGCCGGGCACCGTCGGCGCCGTCGACGGCCGGGGCGGGGCTCCCGGCACCCGCGAGACCGACCTGCTCGACCCCATCAACTCGGTCCGCCATGTCGACGCCGTCGTCCTGTCCGGCGGCAGCGCATATGGACTCGCCGCGGCAGACGGCGTGATGAGCTGGCTCGAGGAACTGGGTCGCGGCGTCGCGATGGAGGGCGGCGTGGTGCCCATCGTGCCGGCCGCGGTGATCTTCGACCTGCCGGTCGGCGGCTGGGGCTGCCGCCCGACGGCGGAGTTCGGCTACGCCGCCGCCGAGAGCGCGGGTGCCGATGTGGCCGTCGGCTCGGTGGGCGCAGGGACCGGCGCACGCGCCGGGGTGCTCAAGGGCGGGGTGGGAACGGCATCGATGATGCTCGAGTCGGGCGTCACCGTCGGGGCGCTGGTGGTCGTCAACTCCGCCGGGGACGCGGTCGACCCGGACACCGGCCTGCCCTGGCTGGCGTATCAGATCGAGGAGTTCGGGCTCATCGCTCCGCCGGCCGACCAGGTCGCGGCGTATGCCGACCGGCGCACCGAGCTCAGCCCGCTCAACACCACCATCGCCGTGGTCGCCACGGACGCCGTGTTGAGCCCGGCCGGGTGCCGCCGCGTCGCCGTCGCCGCGCACGACGGTCTGGCCCGCACCATCCGGCCGTGCCACACGCCGCTGGATGGCGATACGGTGTTCGCGCTGGCCACGGGTGCCGTCGAGGTGGCGCCGGACCCCACGACACCGGCGTCGATGTCGCCGGAGGTGCCCCTGATCACCGCGGTCGGGGCGGCCGCGGCGGACTGCCTGGCCCGCGCGGTGCTGGTCGGAGTGCTGGCCGCCGAATCGGTCGCCGGAATACCGACATACCGTGACCTGTTGCCGGGAGCGTTCGAATGAAAGGGCTTCATATGTTGAGGGGCGGGTCGTGCTCGTGATTCGCGGTGACCTGGTCGATGCCATGGTTGCCCACGCTCGCGCCGACCACCCCGACGAGGCATGCGGGGTGATCGCCGGACCTGAGGGGTCGGACCGTCCCGAGCGGTTCATCGCGATGGTCAACGCCGAACGGTCGCCGACGTTCTACCGGTTCGACTCCGGCGAACAGCTCAAGGTGTGGCGGGCCCTGGAAAATGCAGGTGACGCGCCTATTGTCATCTACCACTCTCACACCGCGACCGAGGCCTACCCGAGCCGCACCGACATCTCCTACGCGTCCGAACCCGACGCGCACTACGTACTGGTGTCCACCCGCGACCCCGACGAACACGAGCTGCGCAGCTACCGCATCGTCGACGGCGTCGTCACCCAAGAACCCGTCAAGATCGTTGAGCAGTATTAGAGCTTGAAAGGAATGACCGGCCCATGTCAGTCACTGTCTCCATTCCGACCATCCTGCGCACCCACACCGGCGGCGAGAAGCGCGTCACCGCGACGGGCGACACCCTGCAGGCGGTGATCAGCGACCTGGAGTCGAACTACTCCGGGATTTCCGAACGCCTCCTCGACAACGGCAAGCTGCAACGCTTCGTCAACATCTACGTCAACGACGAGGACGTGCGGTTCTCCGGCGGGCTGGACACCGAGATCTCCGACGGCGACTCAGTGACGATCCTGCCCGCCGTCGCTGGTGGCTAGCGTCGTGAGTCGCAAGCTCCCGTGGGGTGGTCCCGGTCGGATCCGCACAGCGGAGCACCGGTCAGCGTGCCCACCTAGCAGCGACAGTGTCGCTCTAGCGACAATGTCGCTCGTAGGTGGGCAAGTACACACCGGGGCGTTGCGGTGACCCGGTACGACTCGCTGCTCGAGGCGCTGGGCGACACCCCGCTCGTCGCGCTGAAGCGGCTGTCGCCGCGCTGGGACGACGAGCCGCATGTCCGGCTGTGGGCCAAGCTCGAGGACCGCAACCCCACCGGCTCCATCAAGGACCGGCCCGCGCTGCGGATGATCGAGGACGCCGAGCGCCGCGGCGTGCTGCAGCCCGGCGCGACGATCCTGGAGCCGACGAGCGGTAACACGGGAATCTCGCTCGCGATGGCCGCCCTGCTCAAGGGCTACCAGATGATCTGCGTGATGCCGGAGAACACCTCGATCGAACGCCGCCAGCTGCTGGAGCTCTACGGCGCGCGGATCATCTACTCGCCGGCCGAGGGCGGGTCCAACACCGCGGTGGCGCACGCGAAAGAGCTTGCCGCACAGAATCCTTCGTGGGTGATGCTGTACCAGTACGGAAATGAGGCCAACACCGAATCGCACTACTACGGCACCGGCCCCGAGCTGCTGTCCGATCTTCCCGAAATCACGCACTTCGTCGCGGGACTGGGCACAACCGGAACATTGATGGGCACCGGACGGTATCTGCGCGAGCAGGTGCCCGACGTCCAGATCGTTGCCGCCGAACCCCGTTACGGCGAAGGCGTTTACGCGCTGCGCAACATCGACGAGGGCTTCATACCCGAGCTGTACGACCCCGACGTGCTGACCACCCGCTACTCCGTCGGCTCATATGACGCGATCAAGCGCACCCGCGAGCTGGTTCAAGTGGAGGGCATCTTCGCCGGCATCTCCACCGGCGCGGTGCTGCACGCCGCGCTCGGCATGGCGGCCAAGGCGGTCACGGCGGGCGAGCGCGCCGACATCGCGTTCATCGTCGCCGACGCCGGATGGAAGTATCTGTCGACCGGTGCGTACGCCGGTAGCCTGGACGATGCCGAAGACGCACTGGAAGGGCAGCTATGGGCATGACTGGGCCGGTCGGGTACCCGGCGACACCACAGCCGAAGAAGCGGCCGGCGTGGATGGTCGGCGGGGTCACGATCGTCACCTTCGTCGTGCTGCTGTACGTCATCGAGCTGTGGGACTCGCTGACGGGGCACCACCTCGACAACAACGGCATCCGACCGCTGGAGACCGACGGCCTTTTGGGCATCGCCTTGGCGCCGCTGCTGCACTCGAACTGGCAACACCTGATAGCGAACACCGGCCCGGCGCTCATCCTCGGTTTCCTGATGACCCTGGCCGGGCTGTCGAGGTTCATCTTCGCCACCGCCATCATCTGGATTCTCGGCGGCTTCGGCACGTGGCTGATCGGCAACACCGGCGCGCCGCCTGGGGTCGAGACCAACCACATCGGCGCCTCCGGTCTGATCTTCGGCTGGCTGACGTTCCTGATCGTGTTCGGGTTCTTCACCCGCAAGGTGTGGGAGATCGTCGTCGGGGTGATCGTGCTGTTCGTCTACGGCAGCGTCCTGCTCGGCGTGCTGCCGGGGACGTTCGGCGTGTCCTGGCAGGGACACCTGTGCGGCGCGATCGCCGGTGTTCTCGCGGCGTTCATGCTGTCCGGGCCAGAACGCAAGGCGCGTGAGCGACGCAAACTCGGGGCGCCGAACCCATATCTGACGTCGTGAGCGACCCGTTGGCGCCCGTCGGGATCTTCGACTCCGGCGTCGGCGGACTCACGGTCGCCCGCGCGATCATCGACCAGCTGCCCGACGAGGACATCGTCTACGTCGGCGACACGGCTAACGGTCCGTACGGCCCGCTGACCATTCCCGAGATCCGGGCGCACGCACTGGCAATCGGCGACGACCTTGTCGAGCGTGGGGTGAAGGCGTTGGTCATCGCGTGCAACACCGCGTCGTCGGCGTGCCTGCGGGACGCCCGCGAGCGCTACGCACCCGTGCCCGTCATCGAAGTGATCCTGCCTGCGGTGCGGCGTGCGGTGGCGGCCACGCGCAACGGACGCATCGGCGTCATCGGCACGGCCGCGACCATCGCGTCCGGCGCCTACCAGGACGCGTTCGCGGCCGCGCGCGACACCGAGGTGATCGGCGTGGCGTGCCCGCGGTTCGTCGACTTCGTCGAGCGTGGGGTGACCAGCGGCCGGCAGGTACTCGGGCTGGCCGAGGGCTACCTGGAGCCGCTTCAGCGCGCCGAGGTCGACACCCTGGTGCTGGGCTGCACCCACTACCCGATGCTGTCGGGCCTGATCCAGCTGGCGATGGGCGAACACGTCACGTTGGTGTCCAGTGCCGAAGAGACCGCCAAGGACTTGCTGAGGCTGCTCACCGAGGTTGATTTGCTGCGGCCGCACGACGCGCCACCCGCCCGGCGGCTGTTCGAGGCGACCGGCGATCCTGAGGCGTTCACCACACTTGCCACCCGGTTCCTGGGACCCAGTCTCGACGGTGTCCGGCCTGTTCAACGTCACGTCGCCGTCCAAAGATGACGTTCGTCGCGAAATGCGGCGATGTTTTCGTCAGCGGATAGAGGGCATGGCAAGCTAGTGAGCGTGCGAATCACCGTACTGGGGTGCTCCGGCAGTGTTGTCGGGCCTGATTCGCCGGCTTCTGGCTACCTTCTTTCCGCCCCTGATACGCCTCCGTTAGTCCTCGATTTCGGTGGCGGCGTGCTCGGCGCGCTGCAGCGTCACGCCGACCCGAACTCCGTGCATGTGCTGCTCTCGCACCTGCATGCCGACCATTGTTTGGACCTCCCCGGCCTGTTCGTGTGGCGGCGCTACCACCCTTCGCCGGCCGAGGAGCGGGGCGTGATGTACGGCCCGGCCAACACCTGGGCGCGCCTGGGTGCGGCGTCGTCGCCCGAAGGCGGGGAGATCGACGATTTCTCCGACGTCTTCGACATCCGCCACTGGGTCGATAACCAGGCGGTGCAGATCGGTTCGCTGTCCGTGCTGCCACGGCTGGTGTGCCATCCGACCGAGTCGTACGGCATGCGGATCACCGACCCGTCGGGGGCGACGCTGGTCTACAGCGGCGACACGGGGTACTGCGACGCGCTGGTCGATCTCGCCCGCGGCGCCGACATTTTCCTGTGCGAGGCGTCCTGGACGCATATGCCGTCGCACCCGCCCGGCCTGCACTTGTCGGGCACAGAAGCCGGCATGGCCGCCGCCCGGGCAGGCGTCTCCGAATTGTTGCTGACCCACATCCCGCCGTGGACGTCGCGCGAAGACGTAATCAGCGAGGCGAAGGCGGAGTTCGACGGGCCGGTGCACGCCGTGGTGTGCGGCGAGACGTTTGATGTCGCGCGCTCCTGAGCGCGGCTGACCTCACGCGGGTCCTGAGCCCCGTCGGACCAACCGGTTAGGGTTGGCGCGTGTCCAGACGAGAAGACGGCCGGCTCGACGACGAGCTGCGTCCGGTCCGCATCACGCGAGGCTTCACCTCTCATCCCGCCGGATCGGTGTTAGTGGAGTTCGGTCAGACGAGGGTGATGTGCACGGCGAGCGTTACCGAGGGCGTGCCGCGCTGGCGTAAGGGTTCGGGGCTGGGCTGGCTCACCGCCGAGTATGCGATGCTGCCCGCCGCGACGCACGAGCGTTCGGACCGCGAGTCGGTGAAGGGGCGCGTCGGCGGGCGCACCCAGGAGATCAGCCGGCTGGTCGGCCGATCGCTGCGGGCGTGCATCGACCTGGCGGCGCTGGGGGAGAACACCATCGCGCTCGACTGCGACGTGCTGCAGGCCGACGGCGGCACCCGTACCGCGGCCATCACCGGCGCGTACGTGGCGCTGGCCGACGCGGTGACATACCTGGCGGCCAAGGGGAAGCTGTCGGATCCGCGGCCGCTGTCGTGTGCGATCGCCGCGGTCAGCGTGGGCGTGGTCGACGGTCGCATCCGCGTCGACCTGCCGTATTCGGAGGACGCCCGCGCCGAGGTGGACATGAACGTCGTCGCCACCGACACCGGGACACTGGTCGAGATCCAGGGCACCGGCGAGGGCGCGACGTTCCCGAGGTCGACGCTGGACAAGATGCTCGACGCCGCGATGGCCGCATGCGACAAGCTGTTCGAGATCCAGCGCGAGGCGCTGGAGTTGCCGTATCCAGGGGTGCTGCCGGAGTCGGCGGAGCCGGCGAAGAAGGCGTTCGGAAGCTGACCGAGCTGCTGGTGGCCAGTCGCAATCGCAAGAAGCTGGCCGAGCTGCGCCGGGTGCTCGACGCCGCGGGTGTGTCGGGGTTGACGCTGCTGTCGTTGGACGACGTTGATGCGTTCGACGATGCTCCGGAGACCGGCGCGACGTTCGAGGAAAACGCGCTGGCGAAGGCGCGCGATGCGTTTCGTGCTACCGGGTTGGCCTCCGTCGCCGATGACTCGGGGCTGGAAGTGGACGCTCTGAACGGCATGCCGGGGGTGTTGTCGGCGCGCTGGTCGGGTTCTCATGGTGATGACGCTGCCAACACCGCGTTGCTGCTGGCGCAGTTGAGCGATGTACCCGACGCGCGTCGGGGCGCTGCGTTCGTGTCGGCCTGCGCGCTGGTTTCCGGGCCCGGCGCGGTCGTGGTGCGCGGGGTGTGGCCGGGCAGCATCGTGCGGGAGCCGCGGGGGGACGGCGGCTTCGGCTACGACCCGGTGTTTCTGCCATCGGGCTCCGACCGGACGGCGGCCGAGCTAGGTCCGGCCGAGAAGGATGCGGTGTCACATCGCGGCCGGGCGTTGACGTTGTTGTTGCCGGCGCTGCGCGAGCTGGCTGGTTAACTCGCCGCCGACCTCTGTCATACAGAGTAGCGTGGTCTGTATGACAATGCTGAGTTTCCGTGTGGAGGAAGACGACGCCGCGGCGGTGCAGCGCTGGGCAGAACTGCTCGGCGTGGATCGATCGGAGCTGTTGCGCGACGCGCTCCGGCAGCATTTGGCCGGGTTGGCCGCCGAGCAAGAGGCGCGGGCGTATCGCGAGCGGCCGCTGACCGCTGCGGAACGGTCGCTCGCAGAGATCGCCGACTGGGGCCCCGCCGAGGAGTGGGCGGACTGGGCTGATGCGGCGCGGTGAGATCTGGTTCGCCACAACGCCAGGTGGAGATCGCCCGGTGCTGGTGCTGACCCGGGACCCGATCGCAGACCGGATCGGGGCTGTGGTGGTCGTGGCGTTGACGCGCCCCCGGCGCGGGCTGGTATCGGAGCTGTACCTGACCGCCGCCGAGGACGGTGTGCCCAGCGACTGTGTGGTCAACTTCGACAACATCCACACGCTGCCACGTACCGCGTTCCGCCGTCGTGTGGCGATGTTGAGCGTTTCGCGCCGGGATCAGATGTGCCGCACACTACGAGTGGCCACTGGCTGCTGAGCCGTGTCCAGGCAAATGGGTGGGGTTGTCACGAGCGCTACAGGTTGAACCGCGCCTTGAGGCCCTTCGTGTTGAAGTGCTCGACGATAATGCCGACGAGCGGGACGGTGCCGGCGAGCAGCACGCCGATGGTCTTTCCGATGGGCCAGCGAACCTTGACCGCAAGGTTGGCGGTGAAGAGCAGGTAGACGAAGTACACCCAGCCGTGTACGACCGCGATCCAGTTCAGGCCTTCCACGTCGAAGATGTACTTCATCACCATCTCGTAGCAGAGCGCGATGAGCCAGATGCCTGTCGTCCACGCCATGACGCGGTAGCCCAGCAGGGCCTTGCGGATGGTCTCGACCGGGATGGTTGGGGCTTCGGTCATGTGGTCCCGTGTTCCTTGTCTTTCTCGGCGAGCTCGGCGAGGTAGGCGTTGTACTCGCGCAGTGCGGGGTCATCGTTGGAAGGTGTTGCAGGCCGAGGTCTTTCGGGCAGCAGCCCGGTGGGGATCTCGGTGACGGTGTCGTGGCTCTTCGGTTGGGGCGGTGCCTCTTCGTATCGGACGAACTTGTAGTAGGCGTACACGCAGAACCCGGCGAAGAGTGGCCACTGCAGGGCGTAGCCGAGGTTCTGGAAGCTGCCCGACGCCGATTCGAAGCGGGTCCACTGCCACCACGCCAGGGCCAGGCAGCCGGCGGCGGCGACGATCACCAGCGCGATGAGCGCTGGTCTCCTACGCCGTGTAGTGGACATCTTTCAACGGTACCGCGCTGGCCTTTGGCCCGATAAATGTGTCGAGGCGGGCGGTGGCGGCCTTGCGGTAGATGGAGACGATGTACTTGGTCGACCGTGTCCATGGAATACCGAGGTCATCGAGCGCGGCGGTGAACAGTCCGAGGATGTCTTCCGATCTGTTCGTGAAGTGGTAGCGGATGCTGGTGACGCCGCGATCATTCGCGACGACACGGCAGCCGTCGCTGTGGATCAAGCCGAGAATGAATTCCTCTGTCGCCTCGTCGACGAGAGCTTGCTGCCAGGGCTCCAGCGCGATGCGTCTCAAGTGCTTCTTGCCGGGACCGTGCTGTGGGAGCAGGCACGGCCAGTGCTTGGAGTACATCGAGACCTCTGTGCAATTATCGGAACGACGTAGCGTCGCTGCGCGCTGGCCTGGCATCAGCATGTCGATTGCTACGCGGCAGCGGTTAATAATCGCCGGGTACTTCGCGTCGAGCGTGATCCGAAGGCGCCAGACTCGCTGGCTCCGTGAGATGCAGCCGTCGCCGAGATACAGACCGAGTACATAGCAGTACGCCGCCGCCGGAAGTGCGGCGACATCATGAATGACGCCGCACGGCGATTCACTCACGAGTCTTGGCCGAACGTGAGCCCGGCGCCGCCAGTCCCGCACCGTCGTCCGCGGTACGCCGATCTGGCGTGCAATCGCGCAATCATTCACGCCGGCTGCGATGAGGCGCTTCGCGACATCGAAGTGCTCCGCAGACCACACGGGAACCTGCCTCTCGTCGGGTGATGACCCCAAGGTAGGTGGCGGCGCCGACAGATTCGTGAGCGACCGAGGCGGTACGATCGGCACGCTGCGGGCGTGATGTAACTGGCAGGCATGCGGGCTTTAGGTGCCCGTGCTCGAGAGAGCGTGTGGGTTCGAGTCCCACCGCCCGCACCCCTTGCGCACTGCGTTTGGCTGGTAAGCCGTGCGGCGGTTGAGGATTAGCGGCAACGGTCGACGTCGCATCGCTCACGCCGCGCGATTCGCCCGAAGTGCTCGACGTTGTTACCGTGGGGACTAGTGCTTTCGGTACGTCACGAAAGATTTCGGTACGACGTCACTCGGAGACATCCGCGAGGGATCGCCACAGCGGAGTGGTCGGCAGCACACCACGTATCGGGTCGGGGACTGGGGAGAATTCCGAATGGTCTTACCGCGCGGCAGTTCGCGCGTCGGCACGATGTTCGGCCCCTACGAACTGCGGTCGCTCATCGGCGTCGGCGGGATGGGCGAGGTGTATCGGGCCTACGACACCGTCAAGGACCGGACGGTCGCACTCAAGCTGCTGCGCGCGGAACTCGCCGTTGACACAAGCTTCCAGGAGCGCTTTCGACGCGAATCGCGGGTCGCCGCGCGACTGCAGGAACCGCACGTCATCCCGGTGCATGACTGGGGCGACATCGGCGGCGTCCTCTACATCGACATGCGCCTCGTTGACGGTGCCAATCTCAAAACCGTCTTGGCGGAAAATGGGCCGCTCGACCCCGCGCGTGCCGCCTCGATCGTCACGCAGGTAGCCGCAGCGCTGGATGCCGCGCATGCCGATGGGCTCGTGCACCGTGACATCAAGCCGGAGAACGTGCTGCTTGCTGCGGGTGACTTCGCCTACCTCGTCGACTTCGGCATCGCCCACGTCGGCGGGGAAAGTGGGCTGACCAGCACGGGTGCGACGATCGGATCGTGTGTCTACATGGCGCCTGAGCGGTTCAGCACCGGACAGGTCGGGCCGCAAGCCGACGTCTACTCCCTGGCGTGCGTGCTCTACGAATGCCTTACCGGTCAACCGCCGTTCCCCGTGGGAGCGTTGAGCCAGCTGATCAGCGCGCACCTTCTCGCGGCACCCCCGCGGCCCACTGCGGCGCGACCGGGACTCAACCCTGTGTTCGACGAAGTCATCGCCCGCGGCATGGCTAAAGAGCCCCAGGCGCGGTTCGCCTCCGCCGGAGAGCTTGCGGCAGCGGCGAGCGCGGCGGCGACGCTTGCCCAGTCGCCGATCGCGATCGCTCCTCACCGCCCCCAACCGCCGGGCACGCGCCAATTTCCTGCGCACTGGCCCAACCCGACCGCAACCGGCTATACCCCGTACGTCGAGCCAGCCCCCCGGCGTGCAACACCTGTGCCGCGACGTGGTCTTGGGCCTGGACAGCTTGTGCTGGGAGCTACGGCGGTGGCGACGCTGATCCTGGCGCTCGCCGGGACGCTTTGGCTAATTTTCGCGCCAAACGACACCACAGCTCCTCCCGCCGGCGTGGCGGCGCCGCCGAGCACGAGTACGACGCAGACGACCAGCGAACCCGCGACGACTACGTCATCGCCACCTACATCGACGACAACGTCCTCACCACCCACATCACAGCCCCCGAACAGCGTGCCCGGGGCCGACGGGCAGGGCTTCCTGGGCTATCCCAACGCCCGCTGTGACCCGGGAAGCCCAGCGGCGGCCATGGCTCGCACGACGAAGTCGGTCCTCGTGGTCTGCCAAGCCGGGCCCGGAAACTTCTACTACCGCGGCGTTCGTCTCAGTGACGGCGCGAGCATCGAACTGGCCAACGCGGTGCGCTCGTCGGGCGGGTGGGACGTCACCAACCCAGCCGACGGCACCCGGTACGAGATACGGCCCGATTCGTTGACCATCGCTAACGGTCGGGTCTCTGAGACTGAGCCGATGTTGCAGTACGTGTCCAGCTAACGCGCCGTGAAATCGCACGGAACTTGTTGCAGTTCGGCCCAATTGGGTTCGACGCAATGTCATCGCGCCTAGCATCGGTACATGGAAAGGCTCAGTGGACTCGACGCGAGCTTCCTCTACATCGAGAGCCTCACCCAGCCTCTGCATGTGTGCTCGATCCTTGAGCTGGACACCTCAACGGTGCCTGCTGGCTACACCTTTGATCGGCTTCGCGACGAGCTGGCCGCAAGGATCGCGGCCATCCCCGAGTTCCGGGCAAAGCTGGCCGACAGCCAGTTCAATCTGGACCATCCGGTCTGGGTCGACGACGATGCGTTCGACCTGGATCGTCATCTGTACCGCATTGGCCTGCCGTCGCCGGGAGGGCGCCGGGAATTGGCGGAGATCTGCGGGCACATCGCATCCGTGCCGCTGGATCGCAGCAGGCCGCTGTGGGAGATGTGGGTGATCGAGGGCGTTGCCGACACCGACGCGCACGCGGG
Source organism: uncultured Actinomycetota bacterium (assembly GCA_963848185.1). Lineage (GTDB taxonomy): Bacteria > Actinomycetota > Actinomycetes > Mycobacteriales > Mycobacteriaceae > Mycobacterium. The sequence continues at coordinate 188,014 of CAWKCR010000007.1, read as the reverse complement.
CGGCCTGTTGGCGGTGATGACCAAGGTCCATCACGCCGCGGTGGATGGGGTGACCGGCGCCAACGTGCTGTCGCAGCTGTGCAGCGTCGAACCCGACGTGCCGCCGCCGGAACCGGTGCAGGGCCCCGGGAAGGCCGGCCCGCTTCAGATCGCGGCGAGTGGCCTGGTGGGGTTCGCCTCCCGCCCGTTGCAGCTGGCCAATGTGTTGCCGACGACCGTCGCGACGATCGTAAAGACCCTGCGCCGCGCGCGCAGTGGCCTGACCATGGCCGCGCCGTTCGCTGCCCCGGCCACCCGGTTCAACGCATCGATCACCGCCGACCGCAACGTCGCGTTCGCCCAGCTGGATCTCGACGACGTCAAGAAGGTCAAGGACCGTTTCGACGTCACGGTCAACGACGTGGTGATGGCGCTGTGCGCGGCGGTGCTGCGGTGGTTCTTGAGCGATCATGGTGAGCTGCCCGACAGGTCGCTGGTGGCGATGGTGCCGGTGTCGGTGCACGACAAGTCCGACCGTCCGGGCCACAACCAGCTGTCGGGGATGTTCTGCCGACTCGAGACGCACATCGGTGACCCCGCGAATCGACTTCGGTCGATCGCCCGGGCGGACGCCGCGGCGAAGAATCACAGCTCGGCCATCAGTCCCACGCTGTTGCTGGACTGGACGCAGGTCGCCGCCCGGGCGGTGTTCGGCTCTGTTTTGCGGCTTGTCGCCAACACACCGTTCACCGGACACCCGGTCCACAATCTGATCATTTCGAATGTGCCGGGTCCGCAAGCGACGCTGTACTTCTTGGGCTGCGAAGTCGAGGCAATGTATCCGCTCGGCCCGCTGTTCCACGGCTGCGGGCTGAATGTCACGGTGATGTCGCTGAACGGCAAGCTGAATGTGGGCATCATCTCCTGCCCGGACCTGCTGCCCGACCTGTGGCGATTGGCCGACGACTTCAACGTTGCGCTCGAGGAGTTGCTTGACTGCGCGGTTCCGGCGCGCAGGTAGGGCAGCGAGCGCGGGTTGATGCCCTCTTGATCTTGACCCATTTCTTGAATGGTTTGCTGATGATCATGATCCATTTTGCAGAATGGTTTGCTGATGATCATGACCATGCGATCCTTATGGCCGGATTGGAACACCTGTTGGTTGGACTGTGCAAGAATGTCGCATCGTTAGCCTGTCGACGGGGGTCTGTCGCTGTCCGGGAGGGGATCATGGCTAGGACGCATTTGCGCTTGGCAGCGGGTGTCTGCATGCTTTCTACCGGCCTGTTCATCGGTAGTGCCGGCGCGATCGCCGCGGCCGATACGGACGCCAGCGGTTCCGCTTCGGGTGGCCAGGCCGGTACCGACGGGTCGAGCCAGGGCGACAGCCCGACCGCTAGCCCGACCGCTAGCTCGGCCGGCAGCGCAGGAACCGGCCCGACCGGCAGCGTTGCGGGCACGCCGCGCAAGACTGTTTGGGCCGTTGTGACGGACGCCCTTAGTTCGCTCGGCAAATCAGGCCAGCAGCAATCCCCGGCCGCGAATCTCCCCGACCCGGAGCTTGCAGCCACGGACACCAAGGACGAGCAGCAAAAGTCGGCCCTCAACCCGGCGGTTCCCAGCCCGGTCGCATCGGTTCCGGATGTGACCGCGCCCGCTCCGAATGTGGTCGCGCCGCTCGCGGCCGCGGTCGAGTCGGTTCCGAAGGTGGTCGAGTCGATTCAGAACGTGGTCGACTCGGTTCAGAACGTGGTCACGGTTACGAGGATGGCTGTGTTGGTTCCGACTGTCGTCGAGTCGCTGCCCAGTCTGGTCGCGCCGGTTGCAGACGTGATCACGTCGGTCCAGGAGATGCTCACTTCGGTTGAGGATTCGGTCGTCCTGCTCGTGCAAGTGCAGCCGGATCTCCCCACCCTCCTCGGCGTTGCCGCAGCAGCGGGCGGATCGGAAGGCATCGCCGGTGCCGGGCCGTCAGCAGCCGATGCGCCGGTGCTCGCGACCCGGCCATCGCTGCCGCTGGTCCCGCCGGTTGCCGGTATGCCGGGCGTGCCATTGGCCGGCAACGCAACCGAGGTTGCGAAGCTCGGAGCCTTCGCGGCGACATACCTGGGTGAAAAGTCATCGCTGCCCGGCATGCCTTCGGAAGCGCCCAGCACCGCCAACTCGATCGGTGCGCCGTTCCTTTTCGGGCAGACCTTCAGTGAGCTCCTGATACCCGCTTCGCTGTCGGCGCTGGCTGCTGTCGCTTTGCCAGGCGTCGCCGGGCTTCTGATCATTACCGCAGCAGGGATGCGCGTTGGATACCGCCAGGCGAAAGCCGCTCTAGCTTTGCGAACGGCGGGAGTCGAGCAGTTTGCCGGTCCGGGCCCGTTAGGTGTCGTCCGTTCGGGTTCACTGGTTGTCCTGAGTCCGCGCGTACTGCGCGTCGCCCGTTCGGAACCATCCGCCGCTAATTGTCTTCTCGAGCAAGTCGCCTAGCGGCCGGGTTGATCCGGGATTTGTCGCTCGAGCTGTCGAGGACGCCGACGTAGAGGTGCGTTGTCTGGTTCCACGACGCCCAGGCGCATACCGCAGTGCAGCTATTTCCCTGCTCGGATGCTCGTGCCCCCAACCCTTTTGCGGTAGGTGGTCGGCGTTTCTCCGCTGAACTGAGTAAAGGCGCGCGTGAATGAGCTGAGGCTGTCGAAGCCGACCGCCGTCGAAGTCTCCTGCACCGACTGTCGGGGTGCGGCGAGTAGCGCCATCGCCCGCAGCATGCGGGCATGCAAAAGGTAAGTTCGCCAAGGCAATCCGAGGGTGTCCTGGAACAGGCGGCGCAGAGTTCGCTCGGACACCGCGACGGCTCGGCTGACGTCGTGAGCGGTGACGCAGTCGAGATGTTCTTTCGTGTACGCCATCGCCGCCGCCACGATCGGATGCTCGGAGGTTGGCAGGCTCAGCGGCGCCTCGTGGTCCAAGGCTTCGGACACCAGCTGGGCGAGCGTACGGAAGAAGCCGTCGGAAACCTCGTCGCCGCGAGGGCGGTCGATCGGCCACCGCAGCGCGTAGATCATCATCTCCCGGATCAACGGGGAGACTGCGAGGATGCGGGCACGGTCACCGGCATCGGGGACCAACGAACGGTCGAACATCACCGCCACGGTCTTGACGTCCGGGTTCATCGTGGCCTGATGTTCCAGGCCAACCGGGATCCAAGCCGCCTGCTGCGGAGGCAGCAGGTAGTGCGCCGAGGCCGTCTCGACTTCGACCACGCCGCCGATCGCGTACTCGATCTGGTGCACCTCATGCGAGTGCCAGCCGGTGATCAGCGCGTCGCCCTCGTAGAGGTAACTCCCGCCCAGTGCGCGCCCGCCTCGGCGCAGCTCGATCACCGGCCGGTCGATCTTGGCCGATTCGGCTAAACCTCTGTCCGAAAGCGCAGAGACGGTCACACCGCTAGACGGTACTACTTGGGTATGAAGACCGACGACCTGATCCTGGTGAGCATCGACGACCACGTCGTGGAACCGCCGGACATGTTCCTGCGCCATGTGCCGGCCAAGTACAAGGACGAGGCGCCGATCGTCGTCACCGACGACAAGGGCGTCGACCAGTGGATGTACCAGGGCAGGCCGCAGGGTGTCAGCGGGCTCAACGCGGTCGTGTCGTGGCCGGCCGAGGAGTGGGGCCGCGATCCCGCCGGCTTCGCCGAGATGAGGCCGGGCGTGTACGACGTCCACGAGCGCGTCCGCGACATGAACCGCAACGGCATCCTCGCGTCCATGTGCTTCCCGACCTTCACCGGGTTCTCGGCCCGGCACCTCAACATGCACCGCGAGCAGGTCACGCTGGTGATGGTGTCGGCCTACAACGACTGGCACATCGACGAGTGGGCCGGCTCGTACCCGGATCGCTTCATCCCGATCGCAGTGCTGCCGACGTGGAACCCCGAGGCCATGTGCGAGGAGATCCGCCGAGTGGCCGCCAAGGGCTGCCGGGCGGTCACCATGCCCGAGCTCCCGCACCTCGAGGGTCTGCCCAGCTACCACGACGAGGACTACTGGGGCCCAGTGTTCCGGACGCTGTCCGAGGAGAACGTAGTGATGTGCCTGCACATCGGCACCGGCTTCGGGGCGATCAGCATGGCGCCGAACGCGCCGATCGACAACTTGATCATCCTGGCCACCCAGGTCTCAGCGATGTGCGCGCAGGATCTGCTGTGGGGTCCCGCGATGCGCAACTACCCGGACCTGAAATTCGCCTTCTCCGAGGGCGGTATCGGCTGGATTCCGTTCTATCTCGACCGCAGCGACCGCCATTACACGAACCAGAAGTGGCTGCGCCGCGACTTCGGCGACAAGCTGCCCAGCGACGTGTTCCGCGAGCACTCGCTGGCCTGCTACGTCACCGACAAGACCTCGCTGAAGCTGCGCCACGAGATCGGGATCGACATCATCGCCTGGGAGTGCGACTACCCGCACTCGGACTGCTTCTGGCCCGACGCACCCGAGCAGGTGCTGGCCGAACTGAACGCGGCCGGGGCCGACGACAGCGACATCAACAAGATCACCTGGGAGAACTCCTGCCGATTCTTCAGCTGGGATCCGTTCGCCCGGACGCCGCGCGAGCAGGCGACCGTGGGTGCACTGCGGGCGTCGGCGGCCGACGTCGACGTCTCGATCAGGCCGCGCAAGGAGTGGGCGCGCCTGTACTCCGAGAAGCAGCTCGCCAAGGCGTGATCACGCCTCGTTGGGCATGTTGGTCCAGCCCTTGTGGTCGGCGCGGGCGTACCACCCGGATGCGGCCAGCGTGCCGCCGTCGACCGGGATCGTCTGGCCGGTGATGAAGCGCGCGTCGTCGGAGGCCAGAAACTCAACAACGGCTGCATAGTCGTCGTGCTGTCCGAACCACGCATGCGCGGCGCTGCCGAGGATCTCGACGCCCTCGTCGTACGGTCAAGGCCGTGTTCGACACCGGCGAGTTCGCCGGCGTCACGGCCTACCTTTTCCTGCGAGTGAACCCACACGCCGACTCCCTCATCGATCTGCGGCCGGACTGCGTGGTGTATGCCGCGAGTGGCCCGGAACGTGATGCAGGCGCAGTCCCCGAAGCGCTTCCCGTCTTCGCTCGGTACTCCACACCGCGTCGTTGTCTGGTACCGACCTCGGTGGTGTGCAGATTCCGCAGGGCTCGTCCGTCATGCCGATGCTGGGCGCCGCCAACCGCCAGGATGATCGTTACCCGGATCCGGATCGCTTCGACATCTTCCGGGCTGCCCGCGCACACATCGCATGGGGTCACGCGCGCATGTCTGCCTCGGAATGCACTTGGCCCGCCTCGAGATGCGCGTCGCACTGAACCTGCTGTTCGATCGCCTGCCGAACCTGCGGATGGATCCCGAAGGCGACGATCCGCACATCCGCGGACAGGTCTTCCGATCGCCCACGTCGTTGCCGGTGTTGTTTGGATGACTGAGGCAGAGGACATCGCGGAAAACCTCCGCCAAATCATGGATCTCACCGATGCCCACGTGACCGAATCCACCAGGAGCGTCTTATGACCGACTTCGAGTCAACAGATTTCTTCACCGACCAGTCCCTCATTCCCGACCCGTATCCGTACTTTGACGACATGCGCTCGAAGTGCCCGGTCCTGGACCAACCCCACCAAGGCGTGCTCGCGGTCACCGGACATCAGGAAGCCCTCGCGGTGTACAAGGACGCCGCATTCTCGGCCTGCGTGTCGGTGGCTGGGCCGTTCTCCGGTCTGCCGTTCGAGCCGTCGGGTGACGACATCGGCGAGCTCATCGAGCAGCACCGCGACCAGATTCCGATGAGCGAGCACATCGTCACGCAGGATCCACCGCTTCACACACGAACTCGTGGTCTGCTCAGCCGCCTGTTGACTCCGAAGCGGCTCAGCGAGAACGAAGAGTTCATGTGGCGGTTGGCCGATCAGCAGCTCGACCAGTTTGTGGACCACGGCAAGTGCGAGTTCCTCGAAGAATACGCAAGGCCATTTAGCGGTCTGGTGATAGCGGATCTGCTCGGAATCCCCACCGAGGTTCACGAAGAGTCCAAAGCCATGTACGAGGGCCAGGTCGTCGGCGGCATTGAGGACGACGCATTGTCCCGCGCGCACAATCCGTTGGAATGGATGAACGAGAAGTTTGCGGCGTTCATCACCGATCGCCGGCGAGAGCCCCGTGGAGACGTGCTGACCGAGCTTTCGGAGGCCAAGTATCCGGACGGCTCGACCCCAGAAGTCATCGACGTCGTCCGCCTCGCCACCTTCCTGTTCGCGGCTGGACAGGAAACCACGACGAAGCTGCTCAGCGCCGCGTTGCGGGTGATCGCGGAGCGCCCGGACATCCAAACCTTGCTGCGCGAGGACCGCGACCGCATCCTTCCTTCCTGGAGGAGACACTCCGGATGGAGAGCCCGGTGAAGTCTCACTTCCGCATGGCACGTACATCGACGGAAGTCGGTGACGTCAAGATTCCGGCCGGATCCACGGTGATGCTTCTCCCTGGCGCCAGCAACCGGGACGCGCGGAAGTTCGAGGATCCCAACGAGTTCCGGGTGGACCGCCCGAATGTCCGCGAGCATGTGGCGTTCGGGCGTGGCAATCATTCCTGCCCCGGCGCGCCACTTGCCCGGGCCGAGGGCCGAATCTCACTCAACCGGATCCTTGATCGGATGGCCGATATCAACATTTCTGAGGCGGCACACGGCTCGCCCGACGCGCGCCGCTATACCTACGAACCCACCTGGCAGATGCGGGGCCTGACCGAACTGCATCTGGAGTTCAATCCGGTTTAGATCAAGTCCTTGTCGGTGAGCCAGCGCATCACCGGCCAGCCGATGAATACGGGCAGCCAGCAGGTGAGGACCCGATACAGAAGCACGGACGGCACGGCGATCGCTGCAGGCAAGCCGAACGCGGCCAGACCGCCGATCAATGCCGCTTCGACCGCACCGACACCGCCGGGAGTCGGTGCCGCCGAGGCGAGGGTTCCGCCGATCATCGTCACTATCGTGACCGTGACGAATGTGGTGCCGCCCCCGAAGGCTTCGATGCTGGCCCACAACGCCAACGCAGCGCCGAGAGTCGTTGCGGCACAGCCGAGCACGATCAAGGCGAGGCGCTTGGGTTCGCGGACCAATTCGGCGAGGTCGACCAGCACCTCCTTGAGTCGTGGCCGCACCGCCGTTCGAAGCCACCGACGCAACGTGGGTACGAACATGAAGGTGCCGATGATGCCGAGCGCGGCCCCGGCGATCAAGTACAGAACCGTGGCATTGGGAACGAAACGCGACAAGTCGGCCGACGCGCCCGCCGCGACACTGAAGAAGATCAGCAGCCCGACGTGGACGATGACCTGCGCCGTCTGCTGCAGCGCCACAGCTGTGGTGGCGCGCACTCCGCTCAGACCGCCCTTCTGCAGGAACCTCGTGCTGAGTGCAAGGCCACCGACGCCGGCCGGGGTGGTGGTCGCCGCAAACGTGTTGGCCACCTGCATGATCGCGAGATTCTTGAAGTTCACCAACCCGTCGGCGCACGCCCACAACCCGGCAGCCGCACCGACATACTTCAACGCCGAGACCGCGAGCCCGAGCAGCGCCCACCACCAATTCGCGGTCCTCAGCTCGGAAAAGAATGTCGGCACCGTGCTGATGAACGGGTAGGCGACATAGACCAGCGCGACGAGCAATACCAGCTGAATGACCTGCTTGCGGTTGAACCTGGTGATGGTTTCGGCCTGGATCTGATCCGCACCGGTTCGCCGCATCACCTCGTCGCGGGCGGCGGACATCACGGCGCCGGCGTCGGCCACCGACTTGCGGATTGGTGATGGCATGGCGGACTTGGCCAGTCTTCGCGAAGCCGTCAGGACCGCATCCTTGCCGAAGACATCGATCGCCGCACCGACCGCGGCCTCGGCGCCGTACAACGCCGCCGTCGTCACCAGCAGTTGGGCGATGTCGGCTTGGAGCTGTTCGTCGGTTGCGCCGTATTCGGCACTGCTGAATCCGCCGAACAGCGCCGTGCCGTCCGCAACGGTGATTTCGATGCCTCGGAGGTCGCCGTGGGAGATTTGGTGATCGTGCAAGGCATCGAGCGATTTCCACACTCCGGCGACCGGGCTGTCGTCGGCGCATTCGGTGATCGCGGTTCCTCGTGCGGGAGTGTGCGCGTACAGCGTCCAGCCCCGGTCGAGCGTGGCCATCGCAATCGTCGAGGTGTTCGCGACGCCCACATCACCGATCGCGATGGCCATCAGCGCGCGATGCTCCACCGCGCGGTGCATCGACGCGTGCAAGGGCGCGGTTTCGCGGTTGCGCAGCCGCAGCCATCGCCAGAATTGACTAAGTAAGCCACCGCTGCGCTGATTCGGGCCGTACAACTCGACGACAGCTTCCGAATCCGGTACCTCCGCGCGCGCCGAGAGAACCAGCGGCCCGGGTCCGGCGGGGCGCACCACCGTCAATGAGGCCACGGCGAATCCGCGTCTCCCCATTGCCCGGACGGCACCGTCGAGCGGCACCTCGAGGGCGGGGGTACCGACCACCAGCACGGTCAACGCCCCGACGAACCAGCCCACCGCCAGCCCGAGCAACGAGCGGGCGGGCACCACGGCACTCACAACGAGATGGATCGGTACGAAGGCAAGCAGCAGGGTCCACCACCACCGCCGTCGGCGGGAGGGCAGCCAGGGACCCGACACCGTGAGAACCGCGGCGAGCATCGCGATCCACCGCGGGTCGTCGAGAAACTGCGACAGGACCGAGTCGAGCCGCTCTGACAGATCGAGGTGCCATCTTGGCGCCGCTATGCCCTTGCCGCTGACCGAGAGCGCGAGCACGGCAATGAGCCCGGCCGCCGCGTACGCCCCGAGAAGCTTCCACTGACGGGCGGCGATCAACCCGATGAGGATCATGAACGGCAGCGCCAGGATCGCGACGCCGTACAGCAGATAAACCAGATTGGACTGCGTGGGCGTCAGGATTCCGACGATCTCCGATATCGACTTCTCGAGCGCGACCCACTCGTTGCGGGTGACCAGCGAACTCGTGATCACCACGGTCAGGAACACCGCCGCGAGTACGAGCCGGAGGATGTCATTGATGCGCCGGGTCAGTGGCTGCAGCAAACTGCCCGAAACGGGGATCTCGCGCCCGTCGACTCGCATGCATACAGCATCCTTCAGATCGTCCCAGACCCGTGCATCCCGCTGAGTGTGTCGGTTGTTGGGGGAAGTGCGACGAGGTCGGCGACGATTGCGCTACCAAGGTCCCCGGGACGACAAGTGAGGTCAATGTGAGCGGTGTGATTGTGACGGGTGGGGCGTCCGGCGCCTACACGATGGCGTCGTGGGACGCCGTCCTCGACGTCAACCTGCGGGCCCAGGCCTTATTGGTGCAGCTGCTGCTACCACATCTGGAGCGGTCTGCGGGCAACGGCGGTGCGCCTGCCATCGTCGGGATCGCCAGCATCGAAGGGCTGGCCGCCAATCCGTACATCCCCCGCCTACTGCGCATCGAAGGCGGGCCTGCTCGGCCTGACCCAGTCGATGGCAGCGCAGTTCGGCCCGCTCGGAATTCGGATCAACGCCGTCTGTCCCGGGTTCATCCAGACGCCGATGCTTCAGATGGCGTTGGACATCGACGAAGTGCGCGCCGGCTTCGAGCAGGCGGCGCCACTCGGCCGCATCGGTCAACCCGCGGAAGTCGCTGCGGCCGTGGCGTTCCTGATGTCGCCGAAGGCCTCGTTCATCACCGGTAGCTACCTCGTCGTCGACGGGGGAGTCACCAGCAGGCACGCCTAGTTCACTTGGCGTCAGCGGTACTTGGCCACGTAGTCGGTCATTGTGGCGAGCTGGTAGCGGGAGACTTCGTGGGCATTTTCGTTTTCCGCGAACACTGACGACACCATGACGGTGTCGGGCCGGTTGTAGAAATCGATCTCGGCCAGCCCACCGAAGAATTCGTCCCAATCCACGTCGCCGTCGCCGATCTTGAGGTGCTGGTGCACCCGGGCCGGGCTGCCCGGTGGGTTGGTGATGTAGCGCAGGCCGTGGCTGCGGCGGTGGTCCATGGTGTCGGCGACATGGACGAGGCGCAGCGTGTCGCCGGCAGCTTTCATGATGTCGGTCATGTTGGCGCCCATGTGGTAGGTGTGACAGGCGACGTAGACCATGCCGATGTTGGGGGAGTTGACGCCGCGGATGATGCGCAGCGCCTCAAGCCCGTCTTCGACGAAGTCGTCGGGGTGCGGATCGATCCGGACGTCGATGCCTTCGCGTTCAAAGATCGGCAGTAATTCCTCCATCGATCGGAAGAACGCCCGCTCGGATTCCTCGGCCCGCTCGGGGCGTCCGGAGAATTCGGTGTTGATGACGTTGACGCCGAGGTCGACGGTGATCTGGATGACGCGTTTCCAGTTGCGCACCGCGGCCTCACGGGCGTCTTCGTCGGGGCCTGACCAACGCAGCACCGGCAGCACCGAGGCGATGCCCACACCCGCATCACCGCAGGCCTTGCGGAACTTGGTGACTAAGTCATCGTCCGCGCGGGGATGGTTGAAGAAGGGGATGAAATCGCGGTGCGGCGTCAGTTGCAGGAACTCGTAGCCCAGGTCCGCCACCACGGCCGGGAATTCCAACAACTCGTAGTCGTGGTGGAACGGCGTGGGATCCAATGCAATCTTCATTGCTATCGCGTTCCGTTCTTGGCGTACTCGGCGATGGCGTCGACGTTCGACTTGTCGACGAATGCCGGGCCGGTCAGTGTGGGCTGGCCGCCGCCAATGATGTTGCGGTTATTGAGGTACAGCCAGAGCGAGTCGATCGCCAGGTAGCCCTGAAGGAACGGTTGTTGGTCGACGGCCCACTGGACCTGGCCGGCCTTGATGGCATCGACAAGGGCCGCGTTGGTATCGAATGTCCCGATCTTCGCGGAGCTGCCGGCGTTGCTGGCGGACTCGACCGCGGTAAGTGCGATCGGCGCGCCAAGCGCGACGATGTAGTCGATGGACGGGTCCTGCTGGAGCTTCGCGGTGATCGTGGATTGCACCGACGGCATGTCTGTTCCGTTGACGTTCAGGTTCTCGACCGGGCCCCCAAAGCCGGCCCTGACGCCGGCGCAGCGTGACTCCAGCGCGACATTGCCTTGGTCCTGGATGACGCACACCACTTTTCGAGCACCCTCAGCGGCCAGCCTCTTACCCGCTGCCTCACCCGAAATCTGCTCGTCCTGGCCGAAATAGGCTTCGGCGCCTGCGGCTTTCCAGTCGTCGATGCCGGCGTTGAACGCCACGAACGGAATTCCGGCCGACTTCGCGGACTGCAGAGCGGGTTTCACCGCTTCGGGCCGGGCGAGCGTCACGGCGATCGCGGCGACGTCACTGTCGACGGCGTTCTGGACGAGATTGGCTTGGTCGGGCCCTTGCAGCTCCGCCGAATACTTCAGGTCGATGTTGTCCTTGGCGGCAGCGGTTTCTGCGCCCTTGCGGATCAGATCCCAGAAGGAGTCGCCGGGGGGTCCGTGGGTGACCATCGCGATTGTCACGCGCGGCGTGTCCGCCTGGCCGGCTCCCATACCCCCGTCGGACTCGCGCGGCTTGCCGCCGGTGCTCGAACACGCCGCTACCGACATGGCGAGGCATGCCGCGGCGGCGAACAGCTTGACCGACGTTGAACGCAGTGCGTGGCGTTTCATGTTTCCTTCTCCTTACGCCGAGCCGTTGGTTACGCTGCCCACCGGCTGCTGGACACCGGCCGCCTCGCGCAGCGTTCGCGCGGCGACTTCGAGCCCTTCCAGCTGCCCCAGTTCGGTGTCCTCGTGTTCGATGTTGACCGCCATATCTGGGTCGACTCGCCGCAGTGCCTGCAGGAAACGGCCCCAGAACGCGACATCGTGACCGCGGCCGACGGCGACGAAATCCCAGGCCGAGTTCTCCGGCCATTTGTTGACGAAATGGCGCCCGCCCAGGCCGACCGGGTTCTGGTCGGGGGGAATCCGGGTGAACCGCTCGTCAAGGACTCCGACGATCTTGCAGTTGTCGTTGATCCGAGTGTCTTTGGCCGCAGCGTGGAACACCAGATCGCCCAGGTAGTCGATGGCTGCGACGGGATCGATGCCCTGCCAGAACAGGTGGCTGGGGTCCATCTCGGCGCCGACGTGCGTAGCGCTGGTCTTTTCCACCAGGCGCTCGAGCGTGGGCGGATTGAAGACGAGGTTCTGCGGGTGCATCTCGATCGCGACCTTGACGCCGTGATGGCGTGCAAGAGAGTCGATCTCCGTCCAGAACGGAACAGCCACCTCGTCCCACTGGTAGTCGAGCGAGTCCAAATATCCGCTGTCCCAAGTGTTCACGTGCCATGCCGGCCAGAGTCCGCCAGGGTGCGCAGCGGGTAGGCCCGACATCGTGACCACCCGGTCCACTCCGAGCAGCCCGGCAACCTTGATCGCCTTGCGGAGATCGTCGGCGTCCTCGGGGCCGACGTCGGGGTCGGCGTGTAGTGGATTGCCGTTGACATTGAGGCCGGTCAGCGCCACGTCCGCATCGTCGAACACGGCGAGGTAGTCGCTGGGCTTGATGGCGCCGGACAAAATGTCGTCTACCGGGAGGTGCGGGGTGGGCAGGAATCCGCCCGCATTGATTTCGGCACCGTCCAGTCCGAGATCCTTGATCACTTTGAGTGCATCCGGCAGCGACTTATCGTGCAGGATCGCGGTGTACACACCGAGTTTCATGGCTTGTCCTTCGTCGTTGATTTAGGTTTACGGGCTCAGCGCGGCTAGAGAACTTTGACTGCGGCACCACCGTTTCGGGCTGATTCGGCGACAGCCGCAATGACCTTCATGCCGCGCAGACCGTCGCTGAAGGTCGGCAGTGGCCCGAGCCCGTCGATTCCGGCGATCTGGTCGAGGAACGCGCGGCTCTGGTAGGCGAAGAACTCCGCCACACCGTGACCGACGCCGCCGGCATCCATCGGCAGGCCGCCCTTGATATACGGATGCTGGGGGCCGATCAGCACCCTCCTCGGCCCATTCGTGAAGTCGTCGACGTCGTCGGTCGATAGCGCAAACTCAGCCGCGCGATGAAGGTCGAACGCCGCAGAACCTTTCGTCGTGAAGAGCTCGAACGCGAGACCGTCGGGAAGCTGGTGTGCCACCCGCGATGCCGAAAAGGTGCCGACCGCGCCACTGGCGAACATCGCCGTGAACGTCGCGACGTCCTCGTTCTCCACGTTGCTCAGTTCACCGGTCGCCTCTGCCTTTTCGTGGCCCTTCGTCGTCCCGACGGGCACCGGTCGCGCAGTGTGCACAGTCCGGAATGTGGCACCGGCGACTTCCGAGACCGGCCCGCAAACGAACTCGGCCAGATCCAGCAGGTGGCTCCCGATGTCCGACAGCGCTCCCGTCCCGGGGGCGCCGCGGTAGCGCCAGGTCATCGGCGACTGGGGGTCCAGAGCGTAGTCACACCAGTACCGGCCGTTGAAATGCACGATCTCGCCCAGTCGGCCGGATGCGATGGCCTGGCGGATCGCGTTGATGGACGGCGACCGCCGGAAGGTGTAGCCGACCGCGCCGATTCGATCGCTCGCCGCTGCCTTGGCGACCATGGCTTCGGCGTCCTCGATGGACCCGGCCAGGGGCTTCTCGCAGAGGACGTGTTTGCCGGCGTCGAGGAGGCCTTCGACGATCTCACGGTGCAATTGGTTGGCGACGACGACGCTGACAGCGTCAATCTCGGGATCCGCCGCAATGTCTTGCCAGCGGTACACCGCGCGGTCGTAGCCGTACCGCTTCGCCGTGTCATCGGCGACTTCCCGGTTCGTGTCCGCGATCGCCACCAACCGCACGTCAGGACGATCGGTGCCGAACAACGTCGAAGCCGTCCGATAGCCACCAGCGTGGGCCCGGCCGGCCATCCCCCCGCCGATCACGGCGACGCCGATGGAGCTGGCATTGGTCATATCCGGAATCCTCCAATGGTGATCGATTGTTTAAACCGATCTATTAGACCGGTCTAGTTGAGCTAGTATGACCCCCGTCACAGATCACGTCAAGGGCCCCCGACATTCGAAGGATGCAACAGTGACTGACAACGCCGGCGAGAGGCCGCGGCGGCAGGACCGTGCTGTCACCATGCAGGACGTCGCCGACCACGTCGGCGTGTCCAAAGCGCTGGTCTCGATGGTGTTCCGCCGCGTTCCGGGCCCGAGTGCAGAAACTCGGCAACGCGTCCTGGAGGCGGCCGAACGGCTGGGCTATCGCTTCAATCGATCCGCCGCCTTGCTCTCACTGCGCCGGTCTCACCTCATCGGCGTTATGGCCAACATCCGCAACACGTTTCACGCCGAGATGGTGGACGATATCGTGCAGGAAGCCGACGCGTGCGGCTACGAAGTGGTACTTGGCGCCGTGACGCCGACCCACGGCGAGTCCGCGGTGGTCGAAACACTATTGGGCTTCCGATGTGAGGCCCTGATCCTGCTCGGACCCGAATTCGAGGACGACACGCTGGCCGCCTTCGCGGCCAGAGCGCCCGTCGTAGTGGTCGGACGGCGCACCTCGTGCCGGGCGGTCGATGTGGTTCGAACCGCCGACGACCGCGGCACCGGCAAGGTCGTCGATCACCTCGTTGAACTGGGCCACCGGCGGATCAGCCATCTCAGCGGCGGGGTCGGAACGATCCCGGCAGACCGCAAAGCGGGCTACACGAAGGCAATGAGAAAGCACGGCCTGTCCGACGAGGTGGACATCATCGAGGGCGAGTTCACCGAGGGCTCGGGGATCGCTGCCGCCCGACATGTGTTGGCACGCAAGCGCCGCCCAACCGCCGTTGTTGCCGCGAACGACCGGATCGCAATCGGGTTCCTCGACGAACTACGCCGCGCGGGCCTCGACGTTCCCGGTGACATCGCGGTAGCCGGGTACGACGACAGCATGCTCGCCCAGCTGACCCACATCGACCTCACTTCGGTCAGCCAGGAGCCTCGTCAGCAAGCACGGGTAGCAGTCAACGCCGTCGTCGAACGTCTCGACCAGGACCGGACGGAGCGGCGCAACATCGTGCTCCAACCGCAGCTCGTCGTGCGCCACACCACCAGCCCGGCAGCGCAATCCGGACTCGAGTCGATGCGCGTTCATCCAGGAGCGTAGATCTGTGTGGCTTCGGACCGGCCGCGCAAGACCTCCGAGGCCTGCGGAGCCCAACAACGTTGTTCCGTCGCCTCAGCGCGGCCGATCGCAGCGCCCGAACACAAGACCCTTCCGTCGAACTCCTTTGCCCGATCGGCAAGGCGCGCGGCCTCGTTGACGGCGTCACCGACCACGGTGTACTCGTAGCGGTTTTCGGCGCCGATATTGCCGGCGAAGACGGGGCCCGCTGATACGCCGATACCGAAATCGACGGGGAGGCGGAGCAGTTCGGCGCCGAGCGCCCGCGCGGTTGTCAGTGCCGCCGACGCCGGATCGTCGACCCGCAGTGGTGCGCCGAAGACCGCCAGCACGGCGTCGCCCTGAAACTTGTTGACCAACCCGTGCCGCTCGTCGACGGCCGCGACGACGATCCGGAAGAAGTCGTTGAGCACCTCGGCGACCTCATGGGGCTCGCGAGTGATAGCCACCTGCGTCGAGCCCACCAGGTCGATGAAGAGGATCGCGACCTCGCGCTCGTCTCCCGAAAGCGATTCGTTTTCCTCCACGGCACGACGGACCACTTCTTCACCGACGTGACGGCCGAACAGGTCCCGGAGCCGGTCGCGTTCCGCCAGTCCGGCGACCATCCGATTGAACCCTCTTTGTAAACGTCCGATTTCGGCACGCTCGTACACATCGACGACACGGCCAATACGGCCTTGCTCAACTTCTGCCATGGCGTCGACGACCTCGTGCAGCGGGTCCGAAATCGATTGCGCCACCACCATCATCGCCCGTAGCCCAAGGGCCACACCGATGAGAGCCAGCACCAGGACAGGAACCTCTACCGATGCGGTCCGATCGATGATCCAGTTGTTGCGCCGCATCAGAATCAGTAGCGCAATCCCCAGACCTGGCAGCGCGGTGCACGTCGTCCACATGAGTATCAGCCGTGCCCGTACACCCGGCGTGATGGGTCCAGTGTCTAGATCCCCTGCGGCGGCGACTACTAGCGGCCGAAGTGTGCGTTGCGTGAACAGGAACCCCGTACTGATGCTGGCAGTCGCGCAGAAAAGGATCGAGAAGCCGATCATGAGCGCTACCCAGACGCCCCTCTCGACATTCAGCGGGATCAACACTGCGGCGGCAATCGCCCACGGCGCCGATAGGATCACGGTCTGGCGTACCGAGATATTCACCGCCGTCCGCCGTTCTCTGGCGGTGGGCTCACGTCCCGAGCCGAGCCAGGCCAGCAATGGAGCAACGATGACCATGCCACCCACCACTACGGTGACGGTTCCGAATACGACCACCGCCACGGTGGCGACGAGATTCTTCGCGCTGAACACGCTCTGCGCGTCGGGGACGGTTTGATTGCCGACCGACACTACGATCGCGACCACCTCGGCGGCGGTCAAAAGGTAAGCGAGCGCGAGGCCTGCGACGTACCGACTGCGCAGGGTGCCGGGCCTCATGCGGCCATGGTGTCAGTCGCTGGCAGGTAGCGGCTTGGCTTCCTTCAGATTCAGAGCCGTTGTCCCCACACTCAGTGTTCCCGCACCTGCTTTGGTCACCAGAACCTCGGCACCGGTCTCGTCGACGTAGCGCTTGCCCATTGCGTTTCCGTCGGCGAAGGCCGGATCCAGCGTCGCGTCGGCGGATTTCTGGGCGTCGATCGGCACCATCGGGACCCCGCCGGCGCGGAGGTCGTCGAGGCTGTCGGCGGTTCGCACGACGATCACCTGGGTATCGCAGACCTGGCTCTGCAGGCGGGTGCCATTTTTGATCATGTTCGGCTCCTTGTTAATTCGTCAACCAGCTCGCGACGCAACACTTTGCCGGTCGCGTTGGTCGGCAGTTCATCACGGAACACCACGCGATCTGGGGTGCGTGATCCGCGCAGGTGCGTTCGGACGTGCTCGCGCAGTTCGTCGGGGTCGGGTGTGGCGCTGTCGGCGGGCACCACGACCGCGACGATGATCTGGCCCCACTCGGGGTCCTCGGGCCCCACCACGACGCAGTCACGCACGCCCGGGTGCTCGACGAGCACGTCCTCGATTTCGGCCGGGGCGATGTTCTCACCACCACGGATGATCGTGTCGTCGGAACGGCCGCCGATGAACAGGTACCCGCCCTCGTCGAGCATGGCGATGTCTTTGGTGGGGAACCACCCATCGGCGTCGAGAACGGAGCCGATCTCCGCGTAGCGGCCCGACACCTGCTCGCCGCGGACGAACAGCTCACCTGTCTGGCCCGGCTCGACGATGCCGCCGTCGTCGCCGCGGATCTGCACCTCGATTCCGGGTACCGGCTGCCCCACCGACCCGAGCCGCCGGGCAACCGCCACGTCTGAGCTCGCCAGTGCGGCGCGATGATCGTCGGGGGAGAGCACCGCGATGGTGGAACTCGTCTCGGTGAGCCCATACGCGTTGACGAAGCCGACATCGGGCAGCAGGCCAAGGGCCTTGCGCACCAACGGAAGCGCTACCTTGGACCCGCCGTAAGCCAAGTTCCGCAGTGTGGGCAGCTCGACCGGTTCGCTCTCGAGCACCGTCACGACGCGGTCCAGCATCGTCGGCACCACCGTCGCCGTCGTAACCCCTTCGTCACGGACCAGGCGGACCCACTCGTTCGGGTCGAACTTGCGCAGATACACCATCTTTCGGCCCGCGTACAGATTCGACAGCGCTGCCCCGACGCCGGCGATGTGATACGGCGGCACGCAGATCAGCGCCGCATCACCGGAATCTGCGGAGTCGAATTCCACTGTGCCGGTGACGTAGCTGGTCAAGTTGTTATGTGTGAGCTCAACGGCTTTGGGCCGTGACGTCGTTCCGGAAGTGAAGAGCACCACCGCGACATCGTCGGGATCGGGGAACTCCGAGGCCGAATCGGTGGTGCGGCACGCCTCGATGAACTCGTCGGAGGTGATCACCTGCTTGCCGGCGCCGGCGACAATGTCGGCGTACTCGGCGTCGGCGATCACCAGCGGGGTGGGCAGCCGTTCGATCAGCTGTCGCAGGCCCTCCTCGCTCAGCCGGTAGTTCAGCGGCGTGAACGCCACCCCGGCCCGGGCTGAGGAGAAGAGCAGCAGCGGCAACATGACGCCACCGGTGCCCACATAGGCGGCGTGCTGCGCACCGGATGCCGCGATGACGCCGGCCCCGCCATCGGCGAGTGTGCTCAGTTCATCTGTGGTCAAGCGGATCTCGCCGGACACCACTGCCGTCCGGTCGGGGTTACTCGAGGAGGCCATCTCGAGCAGCAACGAAATGCTCATGGTTTGTCGACGAAGATATCAAGGATGGGATTGTCCCCACCGCCGTAGCCGGACAGGTCGGTGGCGCCCGCGTCGGCCAGCACCGCCGAGTCGATGTAGCACTGGCCGTTGACCTCGGCGGAGGGTCGGGACAGGATCTCGACCGTCGCGTCGCCCATGATCTTCGGGTCGCGCGACCGAGCCGCCATCTTGTCTCCGTCGGCGAGATTGGTCACCGCGGCCGTCGCGATGTAGGTCTCGGGCCACAGGCAGGAAAATCCGATGCCGGCGTCGGCGTACTCGGCCGCCCAGCCCAGCGACAGCAGCGTCATCCCGTACTTCGACAGGGTGTAGGTCGGGTGGGCGCCCAGCCAGTACGGGTTCATGTTGAGCGGCGGTGCCAGCGTCAGCACGTGGGCGTCGGGCGACTTGCGCAGATGCGGCAGAGACGCCTTCGTCAAGAGGAACGTGCCGCGGATATTGATGTCCATCATCAGGTCGAACTTCTTGGCCGAAAGCTGCTCGGTCGGTTCGGTCGCGATGGCGCTGGCGTTGTTGATCACGATGTCGATGCCGCCGAAGTGCTCGACGGCGGTGTCCACGGCGCGCTGCACGTCTTCTTCCTTGCGCACGTCGCCCACCACGGCGACACCCTTCCCTCCAGCGGCCTCGACGTCGGCGACCGCGGTGTGCAGAGTGCCTGGCAGCTTCGGGTGTGGCTCGGCCGTCTTGGCCAGCAGCACCACGTTGGCGCCCTGTTTGGCCGCGCCCAGCGCGATCGCCAGCCCGATGCCGCGACTGCCGCCCGAGACGACAAGCGTGCGGTCAGTGAACGTGGACATGGGCCTCCTCGGATGCGCTGTCCCTCGATGGTAGTGGCATTCTCATTTTACGCGAGTGCCATAATCGCTGTGTACCGGGGCTTGGGTCGCCATCAGAGGGTCCGCGACGGGTATCGCTGCGTGCATGTTTCCGGTGTGCGGTATTGGCATTCTCATTTTTTGCAAGTACGTTATCCATTGATGACCGAGCCAGTACAGACTCCCTCCGGCATCCCGCTCGAGCCCGTCTACGGACCGGCCGATCGGGCCGGTGACCCGCCTGCGCCGGGCACCTACCCGTTTACCCGAGGCAACTTCGCGAGCGGGTATCGCGGCAAGACGTGGACGTTTCGCCAGTATTCGGGATTCGGCACGGCCGAGGAGTCCAACCGGCGTTACCGCTACCTGCTGGAACGGGGCGGCACCGGGCTGTCGGTCGCGCTCGACCTGCCCACCCAGTGCGGTTATGACTCCGACGACCCCGAGTTCGGTGAGGAGGTCGGCCGGGTCGGCGTCGCAGTCGACACGCTGGCCGATGCCGAGATCCTGTTCGACGGCATCCCTCTGGACAAGATCAGCACCAGCTTCACGATCAACGGGACCGCGGCGATCCTGTTGGCCTTCTATGTGGCGGCCGCGGAGAAGAAGGGCGTGCCGCGGGCCAAGCTCACCGGCACCATCCAGAACGACATCCTCAAGGAGTACGCGTCGCGGGGGACGTGGATCTGGCCGCCGGAGCCGTCGCTGCGCCTGATCGCCGACACCATCGAGTTCTGCGCGGGCGAGGTGCCCAGGTTCAACGCGATCTCGGTCGCCGGTGCGCACTTCCGCGACGCCGGCGCCAACGCGGTTCAGGAGATGGCGTTCACGCTCGCCGACGGGGTCACGTACTGCGACACCGTGGTCGAACGCGGCCGCATGACCATCGACCAGTTCGCGGCCCAAATCTCCTTCTTCTTCTATACGCACGGGGACTTCTTCGAGGAGATCGCCAAGTACCGGGCCGGCCGCCGGCGGTGGGCGACGATCGTCCGCGAGCGCTACGGCGCCTCGAGGGACAAGGCGTCGATGTTCCGGTTCGGCTGTGTCGCCGGCGGCGCTTCGCTGTATGCGCCGCAAGCCCAGAACAACCTCGTCCGGGTGGCCTACGAGGCGATGGCCGCGGTGCTGGGCGGCGTCCAGTCGATGTTCACCGCCGCGTGGGACGAGCCTTTCGCGTTGCCCAGCGAGGAGTCCGCGACGCTGGCGCTTCGCACGCAGCAGATCCTCGCGTACGAAACCGGCGTGACCAAGGTGGCCGACCCGCTCGGCGGCTCCTACTTCGTCGAGGCGCTCACCGACGCCACCGAAGAGAAGATCATCGAGATCATGCACGATCTCGAGACGCACGGCGGCATGGTGCGCGCCATCGAGGACGGCTACCTGCAGGGGTTGATCGCCGACGAGGCGTTCAAGATCCACCAGGAGATCGAATCGGGCGAGCGTCCGGTGGTCGGGGTCAACAAGTTCGTTTCCGAAGAGCCGCCGCCCGATATCGACACGTATGAATTGGATGCCGAGGGCCGCGACCTACAACTCAAGCGGCTGTCGAAGGTCAAGGCCGAGCGAGACCCCGCGGCCGTCACGGACGCCCTCGCCGCCCTGTCCCGTGCCGCGGAAGGCGATGACAACCTGATGCACAAGCTGATCGACTGCGCGAACGCCTACTGCACCGTTGGCGAAATGGTTTCCGCGCTCAAAGCGGTGTGGGGCGAGTTCCAGCAGCCGGTGGTGTTCTGATGCCGCGCACGCGGACAAACTATGACCGTTCGTGTTCTCGTCGCCAAACCCGGCCTGGACGGGCATGACCGCGGCGCCAAGATCGTCGCGCGCACGCTGCGCGACGCGGGTTTCGAGGTGATCTACACCGGAATCCGGCAGCGCATTGAGGACATCGTGTCGATTGCGCTGCAGGAAGACGTTGCGCTGGTGGGGCTTTCGATCCTGTCCGGCGCGCATGTGGCCCTGACGACCCGCACCGTCGACGCACTGCGGGCCGCCGAAGCGGGCGACATCGCGGTTGTCGTCGGCGGCACGATCCCACAGGCCGATGTTCCCAAGCTGTTGGAAGCCGGTGCGGCCGCTGTCTTTCCCACGGGCACACCATTGGACGTCCTTGTCCAAGAGGTGCGCAAGCTGACGTCCGAAAGGGTCGACTAGATGCGCCTTGGCGTGATGATCGGGGCCGAGCGCGGCGATATGGCCCGCAAGGTCAAGAAACTGCTCGAGGACATCGAGTGGGCGGAGGCCGCGGGGATCGACACCGCGTGGATGCCGCAGGTGCCCAACGACTTCGACTGCGCTGACCATGGTGGCGTTGATGGGCGCGCGCACGTCGCGCATCGAGCTCGGCACGGCGGTCGTGCCGCTGCAGGCGCAGCATCCGATCGCGTTGGCGCGCCAGGCGCTGTCGGTCCACGCCGGCACCGGCGGACGGCTGGCGCTGGGCGTCGGGCCGTCGCACCACTGGATCGTGCGCGACATGCTCGGCATCCCGTACGAGAAGCCCGCCGCATACACCCGCGACTATCTCGAGGTGCTCAACACGGCGCTGGCCGGACCCGGCGAGGTGGATGTGGAGAACGACACGTTCACTGTGCACAACCCGACCGTGCTGGGCGCGGAAACACCGATGCCGGTGCTGGTCGCCGCGCTTGGGCCGGTAATGCTCCAGATCGCAGGCGAACTCGCCGACGGCACGGTGCTGTGGATGGCCGACGAGCGTGCGATCGGAGACCACATCGCGCCGCGGATCACCAAGGCCGCGGACAACGCTGGCCGCCCGGCGCCGCGGATCGTCGCGGGCATTCCGGTCTGCCTGTGCGCCAACTCCGAGATCGACGCCGCGAAGGAGCGCGCCAACCGCATCCTCGCCGAGGCCGAGACGTCGCCCAACTACCAGAAGCTGCTCGATCGGGGTGACGCCCGCGACGTCGGTGACCTGTGCGCGGCCGGTGACGAGGACGCGATCCTGGCTCGTTTCAAGAAGTTCGCCGATGCCGGTGTCACCGACCTGTCGGTACGCCTGCTACCGATCGGCGAGACTCGCGACGAGTTGGTCGCATCGAAATACCGCACGCGCGAAGTCATTTCGCAGCTGGCCAGTCGAAGTGCGATGAGCCAGGGACCGCTATCCGGTATCCGAATCCTCGAGGTCGGCGTGATGCTGGCCGGCCCGTACGCGACGATGCTGCTGGCTGACCTCGGCGCCGAGGTCATCAAGATCGAGCCGCCGGGCGGGGAGATCTCGCGGCAGGTCAGCGACAGCTACTTCGCCAGCCTCAACCGCAACAAGCAGAGCGTGTGTCTGGATCTGCGGTCAGAGGCCGGGCGGCAGCGGCTGGGCGAACTCGTCGCGAATTCGCATGCGCTGCTGGTGAATATGAAGCCGTCGGCGATCAAGCGACTCGGCCTCACCTACGAGGCGCTGCGGGAGTTCAACGAACGGATCGTCTGTGTCGCGATGACCGGCTTCGGGCTGGATGGTGGCGACGACCCGGCGTTCGACTACGTCATCCAGGCGGCGACGGGCGTCGCGGCGATGACCGGCAATCCCGATGGCCCACCGACATTGCCTGGGTACTCGTCGGCCGACAACTCGACCGGGCTGGCCGCGGCGCTGGGGTTGCTCGCGCAGATCGTCTCGGGTCGCGGCGGGCAAGTGGATGTGTCGCTCCGCGACGTGATGCTGTCCCAGCTGAACTACCGGGCGTCGGCCTACCTCAACGACGGCGCGGCACCGCAGCGGTACCCGTTCGGCGCGCATTCGTATTACGTTCCGGCTCAGCTGTTTCCGACGGCGGACGGCTATCTGGCGCTGTTCATCACCCACGACGCGTTCTGGAAAGCCTTCGCCGACGAGGCGAAGATCGACGGCTTCCCGACGATGGCCGAGCGCGCGGCGAAGCGCGACGAAGTGCTCGCGGTCGTCGCTGCCGCATTGGCCGCCGACACCGCTACGGGTTGGGAGTCACGGCTGCGGCCCCTGGGTATACCGGCGGCGGCCGTACGGACGCTGCCCGAAGCGCTGGAGGCCACGCCTGAAGCCCTCGTCGACGCCGGAGACTTCCGGTTGGTAGGCAGCCCCATCCGCATCGCGGGGTATGAACCGGACTACCGGCCGCCGCCGCTGCTCGACGAGCACGGCGACGTGGAGTCTCAGTCCTCGTAGTGCACTGTGACTGACGGGGTATCGGGAATGGCCTGGCAGGTCAGCACGTAGCCGTCCTCGACCTCGTCGTCCATCAACGCGTCGTTGACCTTCATCGTCGCGCTGCCCTCGGACAGTCGCGCCATGCACGTACCGCAGTTTCCGGCCTCGCACGAGAACGGCGGCGACATGCCCGCCCGACGCGCGCTCTCCAGCAGGGTCTCACCTGCCCTGCGAGGCACCTCGGCCTTCTTGCGGTCAAGGTGGATCGTGATGGTGCCGCCGGTCTCTTCGGCCTCTGCAGGGGCGGGCTCGGAGGTATGTGGCTGTGGCGCAGCGTCGAAGTCCTCGATGAACACCTTCCCGGGGCCGGGCAGCGCCGACGTCACGACCGACATGAATCCTTCCGGTCCGCAGACGTAGCAGTCGGCGTCGGTGTCGGCGCCGACGAAGTCGACGACGGCGGCCGGTTCGAGCAGGCCCCGTTCGTCGTCGATGTGGCGCACCACGGACAGCCGATCCGGGTACCGGGCGACGAGGTCGTCGAGCACCGCATCGAAGATCACCGACGCTCGGTCCCTGTCGGCGCACAGCAGTCGCACTCTCGGTCCGTGGTGGCCAGCGCGCTCTTGACCAGCGACAGGATGGGCGTGACGCCGCTGCCGCCGCTGAACCCCAGCAGCGGCACGGACGCGGGTGCGAGGCAGAAGGTGCCTGCCGCCCGCGTGATGGTCACGTCGTCCCCCTCGACGAGGTTGTCGAGCATCCAGTTCGACACCTTGCCGCCCGGCACCCGCTTGACGGTGGTTGCCATCTCGGAATCGGTCTCGGGTGCGCTCGACATCGAATAGGACCGGTACAGGTCCTCGCCGTCAACATGCACCTTGAACGTGCAGAACTGCCCTGCCCGGTAGGGGAAGGGCGTTTCATGGGGGGCCAGCACGTAGGTCCGCGTGTCGGCGGTCTCTTTGATGATCCGAGACACCGTCGCATGCTGGAACAAGTGCGGCTTGGCCATGGGCGCCCTCTCAACCGGCATTGTCATTCTGATAATAAGAGAATACTATTCTCCTCGACAAACGGCCACCTTCTCAAGTGGCGGAAAGGGGCGGGCGCGAAGTGAGTGAGCGGATGGCGCTCGCCTTCGAGGAGCGGGAATACAGCCTCCCGGAGCTCGACGCCCTCGCCAATGGCATGGCGACCGTGCTCGACCACCGCGGCGTGCGGCCGGGCGAGCGTGTCGCCGCTGATGTCGTCCAACCGCCCGGAGTTCGTGATCGCGTTGTGGGCCATCTGGCGGCTGGGTGCGTCGGCGGTGCTGCTCAGCCCGGCGTGGAAGCGCGACCGAGGTCGAGCACGCGCTGGCGCTGACCCACGCCGTCGCACGCGGTTGGCGACCATCCGGTGCTCGCCGAGCTGATGCCGATGCTGTCACCTCGACGAGCCGATCACCCCGGGGCAGCGATCGTTCGAAGCGCCGAGTCCGGAAGCGATGCGCTGTTCGTGTTCAGCTCGGGAACGACGGGCATGCCGAAGGCGGTGCGCCACACCCACGGGTCGTTCGCGGTCGCCGTGCGGCACTGGCGTGACGCGCTGCACCTGTCGTCGGCTGACCGGATGCAGATCATGACGCCGCCGTCGCACATTCTCGGGTTGCTCAACATCGTGATGGCGCTCGAAACCGGCGCCTGGATCCGGTTGCACCGCCGCTTCGACATCGACCTCATGCTGCACCACATCGAGACGGACCGGAATCACCATCGAGATGGCCGTGGCGCCAATCGCTTTGGCGCTGGCCGCCCATCCGAAGCTGGAAAGCTATGACCTGTCGTCGCTGCGCTACATCATGTGGTGCGCGACGCCGGTCACGGCAGAGCGTCGCCGAAGCGTCACCGGCAGGACCGGGCGTGAGCTGGGTGACCGCCTATGGCACCAGCGAATTGCCGGTCATCGCCTGCAATGAGATCGAGGGCGCGCGGCTCGACACCGTCGGACGGCCGGTGCCAGGGGTACGCGTGCGGATCGTGTCACTGGAGGACGGCGAGCCGCTGTCGCCGGGCGCGGTAGGTGAGATCCAGGTGCGCTCGGATTCGGTGATGGCCGGCTACCTGCCGAGCGAGGCGACGGCGCAGGCATTTTCGGACGGCTGGTATCGAACGGGAGACGTCGGATACCTGGACGTCGACGGCTGGCTGCGGATCACCGACCGCGCAAAGGAAATGATCAAGGTGCGGGGTTTCCAGGTCGCGCCCGCCGAGATCGAGGCTGTGCTGCACGGGCATCCGGCGGTCGAGGACTGCGCGGTGTTCGGCGTGCCCGACGCGGCCAACGGAGAGGCGATCGTCGCCGCGGTCAAGACGTGCGGGTCCGGTCGCAGGCCGATGAACTCGTCGCGCTTGTCGCCGATCGGCTTGCGTCCTACAAGCGGCCGAGCCGAGTGGTGTTCGTCGACCGAAATACCGCGCCTGCCATCGGGAAAGGTGTTGCGCCGAGTGCTGAAGGAGCGTCTGTGGACGTCCGTCTGACGAGTGAACAGCAGCAGCTGCGGGAGGCCGCGGCCAAGCTGGCCGACGATCTCGGGCCCGGTCTCGGTCGCGGATCTCGACGACGCGAATCGGATCGCCCGGCTGGAGAAGGCGGTCGACGCAACGGGGGTTCGCTCGCTGCGATCCGACGGCGCGTCCGGGGTCGAGGTGGCCATCGTCGCCGAGGAGTTCGCGCGGGGCCTGGTTGACGTGCCGTTTCTCGGGCCGGTGCTCGCCGACGACCTGGGGCGGGCGCTCGGTCGCGAGCCGTCGGCGCCGACCACCGAACTAGATTCGGTCGATCTGACGAGAAGCGTTGCCGGAGTGGTCGAGTCGCCACCCGAACTGGGTGAGCTCTCCGCGGAGGACGCCGGCCGATGGAATGCCCTGGCGCTGGCAGTCACCTGCGCGGACCTGGTCGGCGCCGCGCGCGGCACGCATGCGCTGGCGTGTGAGTACGCCAAGGTCCGCGAGCAGTACGGCGCGACCATCGGGTCCTATCAGGCCGTCGGGCACTTGCTGGCCGAGAGCCTTGCCCTCATCGAGGGCTCGATCAGCGTATTGCGGCACGCCGCGTGGGCTGTCGACGAGTTGCCTGTCGCTGAGGCGATCGAGGCAGGGAAAGTGGCCAAGATCTACTGTGCGCGTGCGGCGTTGACCGTTTGCGAGACGTCGATCCAGGTCCACGGCGGCATCGGCAACACGTGGGAATGCCTCGCGCACGTCTACCTGCGCCGGGTGCTGACGGCCACCGAATTGTGGCCCGTGAAGCTGGAGGAGCTGTCCATTGGACTTTCGTGATTCACCGGAGGAAGCCGCGTTCCGGACCAGGCTGCGCGGCTGGCTGACCGAACAGAAGGGCAAGTTCCCGACGTCGGGCGACGAGTACTGGGCCAAGCAGGGCGAGTGGCATCAAGCGCTCTACGAGGCGGGCTTCTTCGGCACGTCGTGGCCGAAAGAGTATGGCGGCCAGGACCTGCCGCCGGTCTACGACGTCATCGTCGATGAGGAGATTGCAAAGGCCGGCGCCCCGGCGCGGCCCAGCCTCGGCTACCTGGTCGTCGCCTTTGGCCACCACGGCAGCAAGGAACTGCAGCAGCGATTCCTGCCCGGGATGATCAACGGAAGCGAGCGGTGGTGCCAGGGCTTCTCCGAGCCAGGCGCAGGCTCGGACCTGGCGTCGTTGACTACCACCGCCACTCGCGAGGGCGACGAGTACGTCATCCACGGGCACAAGATCTGGACGAGCTACTCCGACGTCGCCGACTGGTGTCTGCTGCTGGCGCGGACAGACAAGGACGTGCCGAAGCATCGCGGTATCTCGGCGTTCATCGTGTCGATGCACCAGCCCGGCATCGAGCAACGACCGTTGAAGATGATCAGCGGAGTCACCAAGGAATTCGGTCAGGTGGCCTTTGATGGCGCCAGGGTGCCCGCCGATCAGATGGTGGGTGCGCCGGGGGATGGCTGGAAAATCGCGATGACGGTCGTCAGCCATGAGCGCGAGCCGTCGACTCTCGGGTTCTCCGCACGCTACGGGAAGCTGGTACGCCAGTTGGCATCCCGGGTGGACGGTCCGACACCCGAAGAACTGTCCTGGGCGTGGGTGCAGACCGAGATGCTGCGGCTGCACGTGCGCAGGCGGCTGTCCGAGCAACTCGACGGCATCACCCACGGTCCGCAGGGGTCGCTCGACAAGCTGTTGATGACCTGGGTCGAGCAATCCGTCGGCCACGCCGCGTTGGCCACCGTCGGCACTTCCGATCCCGAGTTGTTCGGCGCCTACATGTACAGCCGCGCGCAGAGCGTGATGGGCGGCACGTCACAGATTCAGAAGAACATCATCGCTTCGCGCATTCTCGGATTAGGAGTCTGAATTGTACGACCTGCCACCGGAAATCGACGTTCAGGCCGACGGGGCGCTGCGCATCATCACACTGAACCGTCCCGATGAGCTCAATGCGGTCAATGATGCGTTGCACGTGGGGCTGGCCAAGATCTGGGAGGCGCTCAACGAGGACGCCGACGCGCGGGCGGCCGTGATCACCGGTGCCGGCCGGGCCTTTTCAGCCGGTGGTGACTTCAACTACCTCGACGAGCTGCGCAACGACGAAGCCCTGCGCCAGAAGACGATCAAGCACGGCCGTGACCTCGTCATCGGCATGGTGCGATGCCGCGTCCCGGTGGTCGCCGCGGTCAACGGTCCGGCCGTCGGGCTGGGCTGCAGCCTGGCGGCGCTCTCGGACATCGTCTACATGGCTGAGACCGCGTTCTTCGCCGACCCGCACGTGTCGATCGGACTGGTGGCTGCGGACGGCGGGCCACTGGTGTGGCCGTCGCAGATCAGCTTGTTGCAGGCCAAGGAGTTCGCGTTCACCGGTGTGCGGATCAAGGCCGCGCGAGCGCTCGAACTAGGCATGGCCAACCACGTGGTGGCCGACCCGCTGGCCGAGGCGATCGCGTGCGCGAAGAAGATCATGGAGCTGCCGCAACAAGCGCTAGAGAGCACCAAGCGGTTGATGAACATCCAACTTGAGAAGTCGGTGATGGCGTCGTTGGACTACGCCAACTTGTCCGAATACGTGTCCTTCGGTACGGCCGACTTCAACAAGATCGTCGACGGGCTGATCGCCAAGAACAAATAACGTCCCGCGAGCGACCGTGTTTGTACGCCGACACGCCCCCGAAGAGTGGCATTTTGCGCACGCTCGCGGGCGGCGACGGTGCGCCCACAGTGCGGTCAGTTGGAGCCAGGCCGCAGATAAACCTGCTGGCCCATCGCCCAGGTCTGCTCGATCGCGCGGTCATCGCCCACTGCCATCAGGCCGAACAGTAGGTCCGCCGCCTGCTCGAGCGTCGACGGCTTGCCGTCCGCGGCGATCAGCGACTGCCGCCAGGCCAGCGCCGGCGGTCCGCCATTGCAGTCGAGCACGACGAAGTCGGCTTCCTTGCCGGGGGCGAAGTTGCCGACCAGATCGTCGATATAGAGTCCTACGGCGCCGCCAAGCGTGATCGACCAGAAGCCGCGATAGGCCGAGAGCTTGTTGCGCTCGGCCTCGGCGGGATCGTCGAGCGTGGCGTTGTTGCGCATGCCGATCTTGTAGGCCTCGTCCAGGACGCTGAGCATGGAGAAGCGGTTGCCGCCGCCGACATCGGTGCCGAACGACAACCTGACGCGATGCTCTGGGTCGGTGGCGCGGCCGAGCCGGAACAGGCCGCTGCCAAGGAACAAGTTCGAGCACGGGCAGAAGGTGATCGCCCCGCCGCTGGCCGAGAGACGGCGGAACTCGTCGTCGGACAGCCACACGCCGTGGCCGCCCGAGAACTTCGGCCCGACCAGCCCATACTTCTCGTAGACCGCGACATAGTCGGCGCAGTCGGGATAGAGGTCGCGCATCTCCTCGCATTCACCAGTCGTCTCCGACAGGTGCGTGTTGACCCAGCAGTCCGGATGCTCGCGCTTCAGGCGCTCGCTGGCGGCCATCATGTCGGGCGTGCAGACGTGCGCGTTTCGCGGCGTGATGGCATAGAGGCCACGCCCTTGCCGGTGGTAGCGCTCGATCAGTCGCTTGCTGTCGCGATAGAAGTCCACGGCGGTGAGGGCATAGCCGGCCGGCGCCAGGCGGTCGATGCCGGTGAGGCCGGCGATCAGCCGCATGTCGCGCCGCGCGGCCTCGTCGAACAGCTCCTCGGTGGCGGCCGACGCGGTGGTCGTAAATGCTTGGCAGGTGGTCGTTCCCGAGGCCACCAGATTGTCGAAGAACCGCCCCGCCGCTTCGCGCGCGTAGGGGCGGTCCTTCAACTTGATCTCCTCCGGGAACACCCACTTCTCCAGCCACGGCAGCAGATGCTCGCCGAACGCGCCGAGCACCCGGGTCTGCGGAAAATGCACATGACCGTCGATGAAGCCGGGTAAGACCAACCGGTCGCTGATGGTCGTGACGGCCAGCCCGGCGTGCCGCGCGGCGACCTCGTCGTGCTCGCCGAAGTCGGCGATCAGCCCGTCTTCGATGACCATCAGCCCATCGGCGTGGAAGCGCGCCGCTTCACTCTCCCGTCCGACATGTCGCCAAGGATCGTCGATGAAGTCGAGGAACCTAGCCCGGATGCCGAATGCGGTCATCGCGCAACCGTGTCACCGGTTTACGCACGCGTCAATAGCGCAGCTGATTAGCGCGCGAGCCAGGTCGAGTAGACGCCAAACACAAGCAGGCACACGGCGTAGATACCGATCACGACGCCGGCGCCGATCAGGTTGATTCGGCCGACTGACGGACTTTGCGGCGAGAGCCACCAGTCGAACCGCCGGGCAGACCGGGCCACCAACCAGTTGAGTACGAGGACGCTGAAAATCTGGCCGAAAAACAAGGCCAGCCAGTACGGCACTCCCTTGTTGGTCATCAAAGGTGTCTGCACCATGACGCCGAAGAGGAACACCAAGGGGTAGAGCACCATCAACACCAGCATGTTCATCTTCCAGACCGCCGGCGCAGGCGCGCCTTCCGCCGCCTTGAACCACTGGTCAAATCCCGTGCGCACGATCCGTTCGTGGAACCCTTCGGTGAACGGCTCGGCCTCCTTCAGCATCGCGAGCCGTTCGGGCGAGGTCAGCCAGGCCCGCAAGTTTTCGTCGGAATCGAAGCGAAGGATGGTGAGCCAGCTGTCCTGCACGCCAGGAATTGGGGGTTCGAACCTGAAACCCTGAAAGCCCTTGGCTTTCGATTGGACGGTCGCGACCTTCTGTTCCCAAGCCCGGTATTGCGCTTCAACACCGGGCTTGAGCTTCGTCGCAATAAGTGCGGACACCGGCGAAGGCAGAACGCCGACTCCATCATCGTGGACGATGTGGACGTCATCCTGACCAACCAGCATCGGCAACGCGTGCTCGATCATGTCGAGCCGCTCTTTCGAATTCAGCCAGGACGTTGCGGCGTCGAGACTCACAAAGCGCTGCAGAATGATCCAATCGATCTGCGCCGGCGCGTTCGGCGGCATGACGGATTGGTCGATGAAGCCGGGGAACTCGGATGCCGCAGCGCTGATGTGCTTCTGCCACTCGGAGAATTCATCGTCCCGGCCAGCGCGCACACGTGTCTGGGTGACGATTGTCACCCCGCCGGACGTTGCCGTCTGCGTCACGCGCTGTCGCTTGCCGATCTGGCAGTGTTCATTTGGGGATTGTCCCCCGGTCCACGCGCGAGCAGACGCAAACTTGCACTATTCCTAGTGATTTCGGGCGATTTTGTGTCTGCTCGCGCTTAAACGGTGAGCGCCTCCGCGCGCTGGATCGTGCCGGTGATACCGCTCGCATCCTGCTGCGCGAGCAGCACCGCTGCGTTGGCCATCGCCTCGGGCGGCTCGACCATCTCGGGCGGGATCTCCATGCCGCCGCCACCGGCCTGCCAGCCCTCGGTGAGCACCACACGCGACGGGCTCAGGCAATTCACCGCAATGTTGTCAGGCTTCAAATCCGCTGCTAGGCCGAGATATAAGCGCTCGGCACCGGCCTTGGAGACCCAATACGCATTGGCCCCGTGCTCGATCATGCTGACGCCTGTGGTGGTGATCGCGATCAAAGACCCACCGCCGCGCGCCTTCACGTGCGGTATGACGGCTTTGGTCACCAGGAAGACGCCGGTGAGGTTGACGTTCACACACAGCTGCCAACGCTTCAGCGGTGTGGATTCGATCGGTCCGAGCCACAGCACGCCTGCGTTGGCGATGAGGATGTCGATGCCGTCGAACTCCGAAACGGTTTGAGCCACTGCGGCTTCCACCGACTCCTCACTCGTGACGTCGCAGGACACTGCCAGCGCCCGGCCGCCCGCCGACGTGATTCGGTCGGCGACGGCGTGGATCGTGCCCGGCACCTTGCCCTCTTGCTCGGAGCGTGCGGCGACGGCGACGGCCGCTCCCTCTCGCGCGAGCGCCTCTGCGACCGTCGCCCCGATGCCGCGGCTGGCGCCTGCGACAAAGGCAACCTTGCCTTCGAGCGGACCCGTCATTTCGGCGGGAACCGCAGCGCGCCGTCGAGGCGGATGATTTCGCCGTTGAGATAGTCGTTTTCGATGATGCTCTGCGCCAGCTGCGCGTACTCCGTCGATCGGCCCATGCGCTTGGGGAACGGCACCTGCGGAGCCCAGTACTGCTCGAGCTGGTCGGCCGCCTTGCCGTACGCCGGGGTGTTGATGGTGCCGGGCGCGATGGTGCAGACGCGGATGCCCAGCGGCGACAGGTCGCGGGCCGCGACGAGCGTCATGCCCAGCACGCCGCCCTTGGCGGCGGAGTAAGGGAGCTGACCGATCTGACCTTCGTAGCCGGCGATCGACGCGGTGTTGACGATGACCCCGCGGCCACCCTCTTCCAGCGGCTCCGACTTGGCGATCTCGGCGGCCGACAGTCGCATCACGTTGAAGACCGCGGTCAGGTAGAACTCGATTGTCTTCTTGAAGCCGTCGAGATCGAGCGGCGAGCCGTCCTTGCCGATCAGGCGCCCGCCGCTGGCGGGACCGCCATGGGTGTCGACGGAGATCCGCAGGGGAGCCAGCGACGCTGCCACGGCGACCGCCGCGTTGACCGAGTCCTCAGAGGTGGCGTCGGTGGGTACATAGCGCACACCGAGTTCCTTCTCCAGCGCCTTGCCCTTGTCATCGGCGAGGTCAGCGACGACCACCTTGGCTCCCGCGCCATGCAGGCGCCGGACGGTCGCTTCACCCAGGCCACCTGCGCCCCCGACGACAATCGCCGAGCTACCTGCTATTTGCATATGGTTCCCCTTCTTGCAACTGGCACTCTCGAACTGAGAGAATATCATTCTCATACGAAACGGAGACACCCATGCCTGACGCCGTCATCGTGTCTGCCCTGCGTACGCCCATCGGGACAACGATGAAGGGCACGCTGCGAGACACCGACGCCTACCGCCTCGCGGAGCACGTCGTCGGGGCGGCGGTGGCGGATCTTGGTTCGGCCGCCATCGACGACGTGATCCTGGGCGAGGGGCTGTACGGCGGCGGCGTCGTCGCCCGTCACGCCGCGATCACCGCGGGCCTCACCTCAGTCCCGGGGCTCGCGCTCAATCGGCACTGCGCCGCAGGCCAGGCCGCCGTGCAGAGCGCCGCGGGCAGCATCCGTGCCGGCATGGATCAGCTCATCCTCGCGGGCGGCGTGAACTCCGCGTCGACATCCCCGCGATTCACGCGCCGGGCCGGCAGTGACAGAGACGCTGAGATGGTCGACTGGTTCCCGCCCACGCATCCGGATCGGCCGGACGCACCGAATATGGACATGTCGATCACCGTCGGGTGGAACGCGGCGGTCAAGGCCGGGGTGTCCCGCGAGGAGATGGACGAGTGGGCGCTGGGCTCGCACCGCAAGGCCATCCAGGCGATCGACGAGGGCCGGTTCAAGCACGAGATCGTCCCCATCGAGACCCCGCGCGGCTTGTTCGAGGTCGACGAACATCCGCGTCGCGACACCACCATCGAGAAGCTGGCCTCGCTCAAGCCACTTCACCCGGAGATCGACGGGTTTTCGATCACGGCGGGCAACGCTTGCGGCGGCAACGACGGCGCGGCCCTACTCGCGGTCGCAAGCGATCGTCTTGGCCTGCCGGCCCTGGCGACCATCCGGTCATGGGCATCCGTCGGCGTCGACCCGGCGTCCACCGGTCTCGCACCGGTCGAGGCGATCCCGAAAGCGCTTGCCCGCGCCCGGCTTTCGCTCGCCGACATCGACCTGTTCGAGATCAACGAGGCGTTCGCGTCGATGTGTGTCGCGACCATAAAGCTGCTCGACCTCGATCCGGACAAGGTCAACGTGAGCGGCAGTGGCTGTTCGCTCGGTCATCCCGTCGCTGCGACAGGTGCCAGGATGCTCGTCACGCTCGTGCACGAACTCCGCAGGCGCGGCGGTGGAATCGGGGTGGCGGCGATGTGCGCCGGCGGCGGAATGGGCTCTGCCACCGTCATCGAGGTCGCGGCTCCGTAAACTTCGAATCGATGACCATCGACGAGCTCATCGAGGCGGCACGCGACGGATCTACCCGAGCGGCCGGAAAGTTGCTGAGCCTGGCCGAAAGTCCGCGCCGCAATGAGGTTCTCGATGCGCTCGGGCACACGTCACCTTCCCGCATTGTGGGCGTGACCGGACCGCCCGGTGCGGGGAAGTCGACCACCGTGGGTGCGCTCGTGAGCGCGTACCGCCAACGCGACATGCGCGTCGCGGTGCTAGCCGTCGACCCCTCGTCGCCGTACAGCGGCGGAGCGCTGCTGGGCGACCGGATCCGAATGGCTGCGCATATCAACGACGCCGACGTGCTCATCCGCTCGGTGGCGACCAGAGGGCACCTCGGCGGATTGGCGGCGGCAGTACCGGCCGCGATAAGGCTCCTGGCCGCGCTGTCGTATGACCTAATCGTGTTGGAGACGGTCGGGGTCGGGCAGTCGGAGATCGAGATCGCCGCGATCGCGGACCCGACGGTGGTGATCCTCAATCCCGGTGCGGGCGACGCGGTTCAGGCTGCGAAGGCGGGCCTGCTGGAGGTCGCCGACATTGTTGTCGTGAACAAGGCGGACCGCGAAGGCGCCGACCAGACGGTGCGCGATTTGCGCGCCGAGACGCACGCGCCGATTCTCAAACTCGTTGCGGCGCAGGGTGAGGGGATCGCACAACTTGTCGAAGTGATCGACGAGTTTCACCGTGCCGATACACCTGAGCGACGCGCAGCGCGTGCCCGCGCACAGATTCTGTCGCTGGCGCAGACGCAGCTGCGCAACCATCCCGAAGTCGATCGCCTTGCCGAGGCGGTCGCAGAGGGCAAGTGCGATCCCTACACCGCGGCCGAGCAGTTGTTCACGGTCCCCACCGACGAATGAACCAACGCCACCACCTCGAGTAGAAAGCAGGCCAGGTTGTCCAGTCAACGGGAAGTATTGGTAATTGTTGGCGCCGGCGGTATGGGCGTCGCGGTGGCGCGCCGCAGTGGCGGAGGGCGTGTCATCGTCCTGGCCGACGTCAGTGAGGCTCAATTGGAAAGGGCCACTGAGCAGTTGGTGGTTGACGGTCACAACGTCGTCACCAGGCAGGTCGACGTCACGTCGCAGAGTTCCGTTGCCGAGCTGGCGGATTTCGCGGGCTCGTGCGGCCGGCTCACGCACGTCGTCCACACGGCTGGACTCTCGCCACTGCAAGGCTCGGTGGATGCCGTCCTGGCTGTCGACCTGCTCGGTGTCGCACTGACTCTGGACGAATTCGGCAAGGTCATCGAATCCGGCGGAGCGGGCGTCATCATCTCGAGCATGGCTGCCCATTTCTACCCGCCGATGGATCCAGGCGTCGAGCTGCAGCTGGCCACCGCTCCCACCGATGAGCTGCTGAACCTGGAAGCGTGCGCACCGGCCGTCATCGCCAGCAGCCAGCAGGCGTACCCATTCGCCAAGCGTGCCAATCAACTTCGCGTGGCTGCCGCCGCAGGTACATGGGGGCGTCGCGGCGCCCGAATAAACTCCATCAGTCCGGGCATCATCTCCACCACGATGGGACGGCAGGAACTGGACGGGGATTCGGGTCAGATGATGCGGGCCATGGTCGACAGCTCCGCGACGGGCCGCGTCGGCACGCCCGACGACATCGCTGCCGCCGCCGACTTCTTGCTGAGCCCGGCAGCGTCGTTCATCACCGGGATCGACCTACTCGTCGACGGCGGCGTCGTCGCAGCGGTTCGAACTGGCAGCCTCGCGCTCACCGGCGCTAACAGCTCGCCATGACCTCATCCGATCGTGCGAACATCCGTCGGAAACGGTAAGACGGTGACGGCGCCGTCGGCGCTTCGCAGCAGCGGGTCGTACCGGCGGCGCGCGATGAGCCAGCCGCCAGTCTCTCGCACGTATTCGTCGTGGTAGACGCCCGCAATGGTCAGGTTGGTGCCTTCGGCGCGTTGCCCGACCTCCTGAACGAACCACCGGCCCGTCGCGTGATCGGCATCCGCCGCGTTGAGTACGACGACGCCCGACTGCAGACCCTGGAGAAATACATTCCAGCCGTCCAGCATGGAGGTGAAGAACGCGATCATCGCGTCGCGGCCCTTGTGACGGCCCAATTCGGGAGCGTGCCACTCACCGTCGTTCGTGAAAGTGCTTGCGACTGCGGCGGGATCACGGCGGGAAGCGGCATCCGCGTACCGGTGCACGAGACTGCGGATCTCGCGTTCGTCGGCTATGGACCGGGTCACCATCGTGGCCTCCTCGCTATTCGGGAAGTCCGAGCATCCGGCGGGTCATCTTCTTCAACTGCGCGCGCAGGGTCTCGCCGTCGACGTCGGCGAGCAGCGGGTGCATGACGGCGACGCTGATCGCGCTCGACAGCATGGCTGCGTGTAGGCGCGCCTCAACCCCGGCCTCCGTGCCGAGCAGGGCCGCATAGAGGCGTTCGATGAACTGCTGAAACGGCTCGTACTCGGCCTGCAGACGGATGATGACGGGATCGAACATCGGAACGCTGAATGCGCCGCGGCGATCGATGGCTTGCTCGATCATCCGGTCGAGGAGAACCTCTCGCGCCCGTAGGGGGTGCCCCTCTGCTTCGGCCGCCTCGAGCGCATCCTCGAGCCTGCTCATCTCTCGTTCGGTGATGGCGATGACGATCTCTTCCTTCGTCTTGAACTGGCGGTATACGGCCGCCTTCGTCACGCCCATCGCGTCGGCGATCATCTGCAGGGACGTCCCACTGACTCCGCGCTCCGCAATCAGTTTCAGCGCTGCGTCCAGCACACGGGTTTGAGCAGCGGTGCGCGTGATCGCGCTGAACCTGCGGTCCGCGTCGGTGGACGTCACAGCGACGAGGGTAGCGGAGGATTGACCGCTTGGTTGCCGATCGGCTACCGTCCAAGTTGCCGATCGGCAACCAACGCCTTGCATGAAGAGGGTTCGACGATGAGACGCACTGATGGTGAGTTGATCCTTTTCTGGACACTGCCCGTACTGGCGATCATTTGGGTGTCTGCGTTCTTCCTATTTCCTGGTTTCGTTCACCCGATGTCGCCAACCATGTCCGCGGAGGAGGTCGCAGCGTTCTATCGCGATGAGACAGCGCGGATTCGCTACAGCATGATCTTGTTCAACTGGTTCGGCGTGGGTCTGATCCCCGTGGTGATGCTCTTGGTGATGCAAATACGCAAGATGGCTCACCGCACGCCGATTCTGTCCTACAGCCTGCTCGCGTGTGCCGGCGGCCCGCCCACGCTGTTTCTCATCGCCAACATGTTCTGGCTCCTCGGCTCCTTCCGCCCGGAACGCGCCCCAGAGCTCACCCAGTTGCTCAACGATCTCGCGTGGGTCACCTTCACCATCCTGGTCCCCTACATGATCGCCCAAAGCGTGCTGCTGGCCTTGGCGATTTACTGGGATCGCCAGGACCAGCCGGTTTTCAAACCGTGGGTAGCACATTTCAACCTCCTCATCGCGGTCGTGCTGGCACCTGCCGCCTTCACCGCACTGGCGTTCACTGGGCCTATCGCATGGGACGGGTTGTTGTCGTTCTGGGTCAAGAACATCGCGATCGCCGTATGGATCATCGTCATGGGAATTGTTCTCGGCCAGACGATCCGGCGGCAGCGTGCTGAGGACCGGGTCGTCGCATGAGTACATCGACAACGGAGCCAGTGACGATGCCGGAGCCGCCTGCCGGTTCTGCGGTTGGCCGGTTCGTCTGGAACTTCCGTCACCATCCCAAGCGCGAGTTGTGGTTCGCGTGGTGGGTGATGGTCGTTTTCTATCAGCTGTACGGTGTGCTGTTCTTCATCATCACGCGTGTGCAGCCGCCGGCGAGCCCTGCGTGGGATACCCCGACGGTCGTGCAGTGGTTCAGCGAGCGCCACCTCGGCATTCTCGCCGGGTTCGGCGTCGTGTTCCTCATCACGGGTATGTGCGCGCCAATGAACGCCCTCATCGCGTACTCGATGCAGCGCATGTCGGTCAGTCCCATCTTCGGCTATTCGTACCTGGTCATGTATGCACTCAGTGCCATTCCCGGCATGCTGGTGATGGCCATCGCGATGACCGTTGGCGCCCTTCGGCCGGACCGTGACCCCGAGTTGATCCACTGGCTCTACGATTTCGCGTTCCTGTCGTTCAGCGGAACCATGGGAGTGTTCATGATCGGCTCCTTGGTGTGGATGGTGGCGATTCTGCTCGACAAGAACCGCGTGTTCCCGAAGTGGTTCGGCTACCTCAGTCTGTGCAACGCGCTGACCGAAGTTGTCGTCGCGCCGGCGTGGATCTTCCAGCGCGGCGCCTTCGCATGGAACGGTGCGATAGCTTGGTGGATCAACATGGTTGTGTTCGTTCTCTACACCGCCGCCTTTATCGTGCTGTTGCGGAAGATGATTGAACGCGAGGACTTCGGCACCGGCCCCCTACCCGACCGTTCGGGTAAACGTGTAGGTAAGCAGTCGGATTCAGTGGAGGCGGTTCGATGACGAACGTCGCCGGTGCCGATTCCAGGCCGCAACAATTAGAGGAGAAGCCGACAAAGTTCGTGCCGGGGCAGCCGGACATGTGGGTGTTCGTTCTCTTCGAAACGCTGCTCTTCACGGGGTATTTCTCGGTCTACCTCGTCTCCCGTACCCAGAACCAGGACCTTTACCTGCAGTCTCAGGCCGACCTGGATCTCCGCTTCGGGGTCTTCAACACCATTGCCTTGCTGCTGAG
Source organism: uncultured Actinomycetota bacterium (assembly GCA_963848185.1). Taxonomy (GTDB): domain Bacteria; phylum Actinomycetota; class Actinomycetes; order Mycobacteriales; family Mycobacteriaceae; genus Mycobacterium. The sequence continues at coordinate 149,403 of CAWKCR010000007.1, read as the reverse complement.
TTCGTGGGCGATAGCCCGCTGCGTCCAAGCGTCCCGCGAGGGTGCCTACCGGTCCGCATTGACGAACGCGTTCCTGACGATCTCCTTCGGCCTCGTGTTCCTGATTTCCAAGGTGCTGGAGTGGATCAAGGAGATCCAGATGGGGAACACGTTCACCAGCGATGAGTTCTTTCAGCACTATTTCTTCCTAACTTCGATCCACTGCATACACGTGTTGATCGGCTTCGTGGCGCTGAGTGTGGTCGTCTATCAGTTGTGGAGCCCGGCCCGGCGATCCCAGCAGCTCGTTGAAACGGGTGCAACCTATTGGCACACCGTCGATTTCCTATGGGTCCTGATCTTCGCATTGCTCTATGTCGTGAGGTGATTTGTGAGTACCACATTCAATAAGAGACTGCTGATCGTCTGGTCGATCTTGTCGGCGATGACGCTGGTTTACGTATCGATGGATAACGCGGTCGATCAGAACGGGACTCTAAGGGCCAGCACCGTCGTCACCGTGAGCGCGATCGTGATCGCGCTCATCAAGGTGCGCATCATTTTCCGGGAATTCATGGAAGTACGCCATGCCCCCGTACTGCTGTGCCGCCTCACCGATGCCTGGGTTGTGCTTATCGCCGCGTGCCTGTTGGGCAGCTATCTCGTCGGCTCAGCGATCTCTAGCTAGGACCGCCCTGATACGGCCAGCCCGACGCGGTAGCCGAATACCATTGCGGGGCCAATGGTCCCGCCCGGTGCCAGAGGTGATAAACCGCGGATTGGCGCCGCGGTAACCGCCTTTAGGCGTCGGCGTGGAGGAGCGACGATTCGCGCACGAAGTCCTCGATCAGGTCCGCGATGATGGTCGCGCCGCGGCTGTTCTGATGGACGAAATCGGCGGTCAGCTCCAAGCGCCGGTGCCGGGCAATGCTGTCGTAGGAGCGGCGCAGCAAGAAGTGCTGCAGCACCGACGTGTATCGCTCGGCCATCCCGTCAGGGAACGCCAGCATCTCGGCTCCGCTGGTGCGCAGGAACTCGCACTGCCGCTCGTGGAGCGGAAGGTACGCCAACCCGTATTCGGCGGCGGTCGTGTTCACCACCTCGCTGAATTCCTTGCTTGCCCGAGCTGCTGGCGAGTCGAGGTCCTGCCCGAGCACAGGCAGCGACACGAGCGCGATCTGCGCGTCCGTCTCTGCGCGGAGCCGAGCGACGATCGCGACGAGGTTCTCGCGGTACTGGCTCAGCGTGGGCGCCGCAGGCAGGTTCTTCCGCTTCACGATCTTGCGGGCGTTCGCATCGCTGAGCGAGCTCCACGCGTCGTTCGAGCCGATCAGCACGGTCACCGCATCGGGCCGCTGCGCGATGATCGGATCGAGCCGTTGCAGCAGGTTGTACGAGCAGTCGCCGTTGACACCTGCACCGGTGACGGTTACGTCGTGGCCGCTCAGACGCTCGGCCAGCATGTCGACATAACTCGCGCCGTACTTACTTCGTGTGTTGCTGTCACCGACGCACACAATTCGCGTAGGCATTCCTGATCGACCTTCTTTCATCACGATCCCGACCGACACGGCCGTGCCGGCACGGATTAGCCTCGCAACAATGAGGGGAGCTGCGCTTTCATAAATGTGCGATACCCGCAGACCCGTGTTGTGGATCAGACCTCGGCATGCCGGCTACATCGGCCCCGAGCTTGATGTCGGGATGCACGAAACGCCGATCGCCTGCTTGGGCCTCGGCCTGGACGGGCCGTTCGTCTTCGAAACCAGCGGGCACGGCGAGATCACCGCCCGCAGCGTGTTCACGCCGGCCCGCGTGCGACACCGGATAGTCACAGACGGCTGGATCATGCTGCTGTCCGCCGAGCCTGGTGGTACCGCGGCGATCGCGCTCGGCGACAGCATGCGTAAAACCGTCGGACCCTTCGGTTTCGACTCGCAGTACGAAAGTGCGCTCATCGCGGCTGCTAGTGACGGCGTCGCGGAAATCGACCGGCTCCTTTCGGAATTGGCGCCGCCGCCGCAGCCAATCGATCCCCGCATCGCGCGGATCCTGCGAGAGATTCGAACCGACCCGGCCCAGCACGCACGGGCAGTAGATGCGGCCACCGCTGTGCAGATGTCCAAGTCGCATTTTCTGCATTTGTTCGCCGCCTGCACGGGCACCACGTTCCGTCGGTATCAGCAGTGGGCCCGGCTGCGGATTGTCGGCGCCGGCTTGGACGCTGGCCACGACCTCACTCGCTGCGCCGCTGACGCCGGCTTTGCCTCGCCGTCGCATCTGAGCGAGACGTTTCGGCGCACATTCGGCTTGTCTCTGACCGCGCTGCTGGCTAGCCAGGTGGAGCTAGATATCAAGTAGTGGCGGCCGCGAGGCCCGCTCGGTAGCCGAATACCATTGCGGGGCCAAGCGTCCCACCGGCGCCGCCGTACGCCTTACCGGTGGCGCCGGCCATCGCATTGCCAGCCGCGTACAGACCCGGGATCGGCGAGCCGTTTACGTGCAGTACGCGACCGTCGCGGTCGGTGCGCGGGCCGCCCTTGGTGCCCATCGCGCCGATCGATATGGGCACCGCGTAATACGGCGCCGTGTCAACGGGACCCAGCGTCTTGCCAGCCGTGGTCGTTGCCTTGTCGTCGCCCCAATATCCGTCGTAAGCACTTGCGCCCCGGCCGAAGTCGGGATCGGCCTCGTGCGCGACGTTGTCGTTCCACGCGGCCAGCGTGCGCGCCAGGCCATCCGCGTCGATGCCGGTCTTGGCTGAAAGTTCGGCGAGGTCGGCCGACGGCGAGAACCACTCCGGGGCCGGCTCGCCTGGCGGCACTCCGAGGAAGCCGTAGCGCTTGAGGTGCAGCGAGTCGAAGACGATCCACGCCGGGTCGTTGGCGTACCCGTCGCGTGGGTCGAGGTACTGGAACGGGCCCGCCATGGAGTTGTATTCGCCTGCCTCGTTGAGGAACCGCTTGCCCGCCCGGTTGACGATGATGCTTCGCGGGCGGGTCCGTTCGAGCCGGACGCTGCGGCTGCGCGGATGTCCCTCGAAGGTGTCACCGGGGAGTTGCACGATCGGCACCCACCAGGCTTCGCCCATGTTGGCCAGGTCGGCGCCGTGTGCCATCGCCATGCGCAATCCGTCGCCGGTGTTGTTCGGCGGTGACACCGCGCCGCGCATGGGGCCGCGCAGATAGGCCTCGACCAGCTTGGCGTCCCACTCGAATCCACCCGTGGCCAGAACGACGCCGCGCTTGGCGCGCACCCGGAAGTCCTTGTCTTCGTGGACGATGCGCACCCCGGTGATCCCGTGAGGATCGCCGATGAGCTCCACGGCGCGGGCATTCGTTCGCGGTGTCACACCGACGTCGAGCAGCCCCTTCAACAGCCCGGCGATCAGCGCGGTGCCGGCCACGCAGTAGTCGCCGGATTCGTTGTCGACCGAGGCGTGGATCCGCGCGCGGGTCTCGGCGTCGATGCCGACGTTGCTGAAATCCGCGGGGAACGAAGTGATCTGGTCCCGCCACTCGCCCAGAAGCGACAGATCGAACGGCTTGGCATTCAGTGAACGTCCGCCCGCCGGCCGGCCCCCGGGCAGTTCCGGCTTGTAATCCGGGAAGCCCTCGGCGATCTCGAACCGCAGATCGCTGTGTGCTTCGACGAAGTCGAGCATCTCGGCGCCGGTACGGACGAACGTCTCCATCAAGTCGTCGTCCATGAACCCGAGTGACTGCGCGCGCAGATAGTCCATCGCGTCCTCGACCGGCAACTCACCGTCCGATGACCGTCGATGAGCGGGGATCCAGACGATCCCACCGGAAACCGCTGTCGTGCCACCAACGGTCGCCGCCTTTTCGTAGACCTCCACCGAGGCGCCGTTGGTCGCCGCGGTCAGCGCGGCCGTCAATCCTGCACCGCCGCTTCCCAGCACGACCACGTCGACGTCGTTGTCCCAGTCGGTCACGGTTTCATCCCTTCAGCTGAGGATCGCGGAGAGTTCGTCGGCCGCCTTGATGACGGCGTCCCGGCCGCCCATGACCACGTCCTCCCGGTGGGAGATGAGGTTGATACATGTCGGCGGGGACGGCGGTCGCCGCCGCACCGGCACGGCCAGGCCGTAGGTGTTCGGTTCGACCTCGCCATGGGTAATGACCCAACCTTGTTGTCGCGCAAGGGGAACGAGGTCACGTTCGCCTGGGCGCGGAGGCATGCTGGCGAGCAGGGCGATCCCGGCCGCTCCCCGCTCCAGCGGATATCGGCTGCCCTCGTGAAAGGACAGTTGGTAAAAGACATTGGTCGGCGCGATCACCGCGATCGCCACCTGCTGATCGCCCTCGGCGACAAGCAGTGACACGGTTGCGCCGAGTTCGTCGGCCAATGCGCGCAGTGTGGGCACGCTCAACTGCCGGACGTTGTTGTCGAACGAAGCTCCCAGCACGGCGAGCCCGGCGGCCGACCGGTACCGGCCGTCCTCTCCCTTGGCGACCATCCGGAACTGTGCCAGCGTGCTGAGCAGCCGGTACGCGATCGTCCGGTGAACGCCGATGTCGTCGGCGACCTGCTGGACCGTCAGCCCGGTTGGGGACGCGGCGACCAATTGCAGCGCCGCCAAACCCCTTGCCAGCGTCTGGGAGCCGGGCGCACCGTTCGGCACGGTGGTGCCGCTCGCCTCACTGACCGACGCAGCCATGGCGCTACCTTCCTTGGACTTCCCTTGACATCCAGCACTCGCGAGAGTGATGCTCTGACTATAGTGCACACGCATGTGCGATAAATGAGCAGAGTGCTTACAAAATACGAGAATCACATTCTCGTATTCAAGAGAGGGTGACGAGTGGCGGAGTTCGAGAGCGTCTGGAGCGATCTTCAGGGCGTCCCGTTCTCGCAGGGCTACCTCGACGCGGGGGGAGTGCGCACCCGCTACCTGCACGCCGGTGACCCCGGCAGCCCCGCGTTGGTGTTTCTCCACGGGTCCGGCGGTCACGCCGAGGCATACGTGCGCAACCTCGAGACGCACGCCGAGCACTTCTCGACGTGGTCGATCGACATGCTCGGCCACGGATACACCGACAAGCCTGGCCACCCGCTCGAGGTGCGGCACTACGTCGATCACCTGATGGCCTTTCTGTACGCCATCGGCGCCGAGCGCGCCCACATCAGCGGCGAGTCACTCGGCGGCTGGGTTGCGGCCCGCGCTGCAGTCGACCACCCGGACCGGATCGACAAGCTCGTACTCAACACCGCCGGCGGTTCGCAAGCCGATCCCGAGGTGATGAAGCGGATCATCACGCTGTCGATGGCCGCCGCCGAGAACCCGGCATCGGAAACCGTGCAGGCGCGCATCAAGTGGTTGATGGCCGACAAGTCCAAGGATTACGACGACATCGTCGCGAGCCGGCAACGCGTCTACCGCCAGCCGGGCTTCGTCGCCGCGATGAAAGACATTATGGCGTTGCAGGATTCGGAGATCCGGGCGCGCAATCTGCTCGGCCCCACCGAGTACGGGGCGATCACCGCGCCTACGTTGGTGGTGTGGACGAGTGACGATCCCACCGCCGACGTCGCCGAGGGTCGGCGCATCGCATCGATGATTCCCGGCGCCCGGTTCGAGGTGATGCCGGGGTGCGGGCACTGGCCTCAGTACGAGGACCCCAAGACGTTCAACTCCCTGCATCTCGACTTCCTGTTGGGCCGATAACGATGAGCAAAGAGGCGGACGTCGTCATCGTCGGGGCCGGGCCGGTCGGACTGACCCTGGCGAACATCCTTGGCCTGCAAGGCGTTCGCACGTTGGTGGTCGACGAACGACCCTCGCTCATCGACTACCCGCGCGGTGTCGGCCTCGACGACGAGGCACTCCGCACTTTTCAGTCGATTGGTCTCGTCAACCAGGTTTTGCCGCACACCGTGCCCAACCAGATCCTGCGGTTCTTCGACGCAAAACGCCAGCTGCTGGCCGAAATGGCGCCGCCCGACGCACGTTTCGGCTGGCCCAAGCGCAACGGTTTCGTTCAGCCGATGGTCGACGCCGAACTGCTGGTCGGGGTGGACCGATTCGACCACGTCGAGGTGGCCTGGAACCGGAAGATGGAAAGCTGCGCGGAAACCGAAGACGGTGTGACAGTCGAGTTCGAGGATGGGCATGAGCCCGTGCATGCCCGTTATGTGGTCGGCTGCGACGGCGGCCGCAGCGCCACCCGCCAGCTGATGGGTGTGTCGTTCGACGGCACCACGTCCTCGACACGTTGGCTCGTCATCGACTGCGCCAACGATCCGCTCGGCCACCCCAACAGCGAGGTGGGGGCCGATCCCGCGCGGCCATACGTCTCGATCTCGATCGCCCACGGAATTCGGCGCTTCGAGTTCATGATTCACGGCGACGAGTCCGACGAAGAGGCCGAGGACCCGGCATTCGTCAAGCGCATGCTCGCGCAACTGGTCCCGCATCCGGACCGCGTCGACATCATCCGGCACCGGGTCTACACCCATCACTCGCGCATCGCGGGCGCGTTCCGGAAGGGACGGCTGATGCTGGCCGGCGACGCGGCACATCTCATGCCGGTATGGCAGGGGCAGGGCTACAACAGCGGAATCCGGGACGCGGCCAACCTCGGGTGGAAGCTGGCCGCGGTGGTCAACGGCCACGCCGACGATGCGCTGCTCGACACCTACGACGTCGAACGACGCAAGCACGCCCGGGCGATGATCGATCTGTCCACATTGGTGGGGCGGGTCATTTCGCCGACGAATCGACGGGTGGCCGCGCTCCGGGATCGCGTCATACACGCCGCGTCCGTGGTGCCGTCGCTCAAGCGCTACATCCTGGAGATGCGGTTCAAACCGATGCCGCGGTATCAACAGGGTGCCGTCTTCCACGCCGAGCCTCCTTCGGACACCTGCCCGACGGGCACGCTGTTCATTCAGCCTCGTGTCGACACACGCGAGGCGCAGAACGTTCTGCTCGACGACGTGCTCGGCACCGGCTTCGCCGTGCTGTGCTGGAATAACAACCCCCGCGCATTTCTCGGCGATGAAGCGTTCGACCGGTGGAAAGCGTTGGGGGCCAAGTTTGTTGCCGCACGGCCCATGACTCAGCTGCACTGGACGGGTCACGACGACCCCGATGTCGTCATCGCCGGCGATCGCACCGGTGCGCTGAAGTCGTGGTTCGACACCCACACCGATTCCGTGTTGTTCCTGCGCCCCGATCGCTGCATCGCCGGGGCCTGCATCGCGCAACGCGCGGCCGAAGTGTCCGCATCACTCTTCGAAGTCCTCAATCTGACCCAGGGAGGAGGCAACGGTGCCACTCGCCCTTTGCTGTATGTCGCACAGCCCGCTACTGAATCTTCCCGGACCGCCACAGGATCTCCTTGACGACATCGAGTCCGCGCTCGCTCAGGCGCGCGACTTCGTTGCCGCTTACGACCCCGAACTGGTCGTCATCTTCTCGCCGGATCACTACAACGGGTTCTTCTACAAGACGATGCCGCCGTTCTGCATCGGCACTGCGGCCGCGGGCGTCGGAGATTACGGCACATATGCAGGACCTCTCAACGTCCCGACCGACGTCGCAACCGACTGCGCCAGGACCGTTCTCGAATCCGGCGTTGACGTGGCGATCTCGGCCAGCATGGACGTCGACCACGGCACGGTACAACCGCTGCAGAAGCTGTTCGGAGATGCGACGGCGCGGCCGGTGATCCCGATCTTCATCAACTCTGTGGCCACACCGCTGGGGCCGCTGCGCCGTGTGCGGGCGCTGGGCGCCGCGGTCGGCACCTATCTGGCGACGCTGGGCAAGCGGGTTCTGGTCATCGGATCCGGTGGGCTGTCCCATGATCCGCCCGTGCCGACGTTGGCCACCGCTCCGCCGGCCGCGCTGGGCCGGATCGTGCACGGCAACCCGATGACACCCGAGCAGCGGCGGGCGCGGCAGGTGGCGGTGATGGACGCCGCGCGCGAGTTCGCCGACGGTCAGGGCCCGCTTCAGCCGCTCAATCCCGACTGGGACCACGCCTTCCTCGAGTTGCTCGACTCCAATCGGCTCCCGGAAGTCGATGCCTGGTCGAACAGCTGGATCGAGCAGGAGGCCGGCCATTCGGCGCACGAAATCCGAACGTGGGTAGCCGCATTCGCGGCCATTGCCGCGCACGGACGCTACGAGACGCAGCAGCGGTTCTACCGGGCGGCGCCCGAATTGATCGCGGGTTTCGCCATCCGAACGGCGGTGTTGACATCGTGACCACGAATGCGTTCGACCACACCGTCGATGTGCTGGTGGTCGGGTCGGGGGGTGGCGGCATGACCGCCGCGCTCGCCGCCGACGCGTCGGGCCTGGATACCCTCGTCGTCGAGAAGTCTGCTCAGTTCGGCGGTTCCACCGCGTTGTCCGGCGGGGGCATCTGGGTGCCTGGAGCTCCTTCGCAACGCAAGGCGGGATACGTTCCCGACCCCGACGGCGTGTTCGAGTATCTGCGGCAGATCACCGGTGGACTGGTCAGTGACGCGCGACTGCGCCAATACGTCGACACTGCTCCGGCGATGATGGAGTTTCTCGAAAACCTCAGCCCGTGGTTCGAATTCGTGTGGAAGCCGGGCTACGCCGACTACTACCCCGAGCTGCCCGGCGGCTCCGAGCTCGGCAGCACCATCAACGTGCCGGCGATCGACCTGCGCAAGCTGGGCGACGAGGAACAGAACCTCTTGCATCCGCTGGCGCTCGCGCCCAAGGGAATCTGGTTCGCCCCCAAGGATCTTCGGCTCTTCTACCAGGTCCGCCAGAACTGGCGCGGCAAGACGGTCCTCGTGAAGTTGATCTGGCGGATGATTCGCGCGCGGGTGTTCGGCGACCGGATGGCCGCGATCGGTCAATCACTGGCGGCCAGGATGCGGCTGGCGCTCAAGCAGCAGGGCATCCCGCTGTGGTTGAACTCGCCCATGACGGAGCTCATCACCGACGTGGACGGGACAGTGACGGGTGCCGTCGTCGAGCAGAATGGCGTCCAGCGGCGCATCCATGCGCGGCGCGGCGTGATCCTGGCCAGCGGCGGATTCGACCACGATATGGCGTGGCGCCGACAGCACCTGCCGGTGCTGGAAAAGGATTGGAGCTTCGGCAATCCCGCCGCGATGGGCGACGGCATCCGCGCGGGGGAGAAGGTCGGCGGTTCAACCGACTTGCTCGACGAGGCGTGGTGGTTCCCGGCGATGTGCTGGCCGGACGGTCGGCTGCAGTTCATGCTCAACGAGCGGATGATGCCGTCGCAGTTCGTCGTCAACGGCGAGGGTCGACGGTTCATCAACGAGGCGGCGCCCTACATGGACTTCGCACACGCGATGATCGAGGGCCAACGCTCCGGTGTCACGCACGTCCCGTGCTCGCTGATCACCGACATCCGGTCGTTTCACCGATATGTGGTCGGCGGGCACCTGCCGATCCCGAAGATTCCGTTCGCACCCGTACCCACCGGGTGGAAGGTGCCCAAGGCGTGGCTGGATTCCGGTGTCGTTAAGGGGGCCAACAGCTTTGAGGAGCTCGCGGCGAAGATCGAAGTGCCTGCGGAGAATCTGCGTGCGACGGCCGAGCGCTTCAACGAGCTGGCGCGCAAGGGCCACGACGACGACTTCAACCGCGGGGACAACGCCTACGACAACTATTACGGCGACCCGACGCTGCCCAACCCCAACCTGTACCCGCTGGGTAAGCCGCCCTACTACGCGTTCCAGATCATCCTCGGCGACCTCGGCACATCGGGAGGTCTGCGCACCGACGAGTTCGCCCGCGTCCTCCGCGACGACGACAGGGTCGTGAAAGGCCTTTATGCCGTGGGTAACGCGTCGGCGGCCGTGATGGGCCGCAGCTACGCAGGCGCAGGGGCCACCATCGGCCCGGCCATGACGTTCGGCTACGTCGCCGCCAAACACATCGCGCAAACGTCCAACACCACTGACCCCGAAACCGAGAAGGACCACTCGATCTTCCAAGGAGGAAGCAAGTGAAGATTTCCCTGTTCTACGAATTCCCGCTGCCGCGGCCGTGGAGCGACGACGACGAGCACACCCTTTTCCAGGATGGCCTCGACGAGGTGGAGGCCGCCGACAAGGCCGGCTTTTCGACGGTGTGGTTGACCGAGCACCACTTCCTCGAGGAGTACTGCCACTCGACCGCGCCGGAGATCTTCCTCGCCGCGGCGAGCCAGCGCAGCAAGGACATTCGGCTCGGATTCGGGATCATGCACCTTCCCCCGGCCGTCAACCACCCTGCCCGGGTTGCCGAGCGCGTTTCGACGCTCGATCTCATCTCCAACGGTCGGGTGGAGTTCGGCACCGGAGAATCGTCGTCGGTGGGCGAGCTCGGTGGATTCGGCATCGATCCCGCGGACAAGCGGACCATGTGGGAAGAAGCGCTTGAGGTTTCGATCCGCTGCATGATCGAGGAGCCGTTCACCGGTTTCAAGGGTCAGCACGTCGAGATGCCGCCGCGCAATGTGGTTCCCAAGCCGCTGCAGAAGCCGCACCCGCCGGTGTGGGTTGCGTGCACCCGGCCGGCCTCGGTGCAGATGGCCGCGCAACGCGGCCTCGGCGCCTTGAGTTTCGCCTATACCGGACCCGGGCCGCTCACGGAGCGAGTCAACGGCTACTACAAGGAGTTCGAGGAGAACGGCGCCCCCATCACGCCACAGATGAACCCCAACATCCTCGCCATCGGCGGCGACCTGTCGATGATGGTGGCCCCCACCGACGAGCAAGCCGTCGACCGGCTCGGAATGGGCGGTGGATTCTTCGCGTTCGGCATCATGCACTACTACATGACGGGGATGCACACGCCGGGACGGACCGGTGTCTGGAAGCGGCATCTCGAAGAGATCGAGAAGGATCCGACCGTCGTCTACGGCCCTGGCCGCGGGCCCATCGGCAGCCCGGCCACGGTGCGCGAGTTTCTGCGTGGCTACGAAGAGAGCGGCGTCGACGAACTCATTCTGCTGCTCACCCCCCGCAGCCACGAGGCGACGATGGAATCCATCGAGTTGATGGGCACGCAGGTCCTGCCCGAGTTCATCGAGCGCGATGAGAGGGCGGTCGCGGAGAAGGCGAAGCGGCTGGAGCCGATCATCGAGAAGGTCGAGGCCCGCAGGCCGGAGTCGAAGGCTCCCGCGTTCGACGAGACCTACGCGTTCGGTGGCCTGCCGACCGGTCGTGCAAACTACACCGCCAATGAGGTGTCCTTGGCGATGGAGGAGATGAACGCCGGCATCGAACAGGCGGCCGCGAAACTCAAGTCAGGGGAAGGCTGGGACAGCAGGAACCCGGCCGCCGACAATAAATAACCATGGGACAGATCGACGAGCTGTGGCGCTACGACGGCCGCCGGGTCGTCGTCACCGGATGCGCGTCGGGTATCGGTGAGCACGTCGCGCGTCAGCTCACCGAGCTCGGCGCCGAGGTTGTCGGGCTCGATGTGCGACAACCGGCGTTGCAGCTCAAGGAGTTCCACGAGGTCGACCTCGCCGACCCTGCGTCTATCGACCAGGCCGCCGCATCGGTCGGCGGCCAGGTCGACGCCCTGTTCAATATCGCGGGGGTGTCGTCCGGCATCGGCGATCCGTTACGGGTGGTCACCATCAACTTCCTCGGCACCCGGCAGTTCACCGAGGCGCTGGTGCCCAGGATGCCGCCCAGATCGGCGATCGCCAACGTGTCGTCACTGGCCGCATCCGCCTATCGGGAGAATGCCGGCGTCACCGCGGGGCTGGTGGACACCGTGACAATGGCCGAGGGGGTCGAATGGTGCCGGCGCAATGCGGAGGCGGTCGCCGACGGTGGCGGCTACCGGCTATCCAAAGAGGCGATCATCCTCTACGGGATGGCCAACGTCGCAGTGCTGGGCGCCAAAGGGATTCGGATCAATTGCACCGCACCGGGGGTGACCGATACACCGATCCTCGATCAGCTTCGGAGCGCCTACGGACAGGAGTTCCTGGACTCCTTCCGGACGCCGCTGGGCAGAGTCTCCGAGCCCTCCGAACAGGCGGCGGTGCTGGTGTTCCTGAACAGTAAGGCGGCCAGTTACATCACCGGACAGGTGCTCTGGGTGGACGGCGGCACGATCGGCGAGACGGACCTCGCCGGGTCGGTGCCGCGACGATGAAGCGGGGAGGGTGAGTAATGGCCGGCATGAGCGACTTTCGCCGCGTCGCCGATGACGTCCGCAACTGGGGCCGTTGGGGCGATGCCGACGAACTCGGAACGCTCAACTTCATCACGCCAGACAAGGTCGCCGAAGCGGCCAGCCTCGTCAAACACGGCAAGGTGTTTCCGCTCGGGGTGGACTTCGGCTCGTCGGGTCCGCAGGGTGCATTCCACTTCCGGCAGAACCCGCTGCACGTGATGACGATCGACGGCGGTGACGCCTCCACGTTGCTCGAGTACGGCCCGAAGTGGTTGCAGAACCCGGCCGCCGGGCAGCTGGCCGGCTACTTCGAGGGCAACCCGATGCGGTTCAACGACGACATCATCATCATGCCGTTGCAGGCCGCCACGCAGTGGGATGCGCTCTCACACGTCTATTACGAGGACTACCTCTACAACGGCTTCCCGGCGAACTCCGTGACCAGCGCGGGTGCCTTCCACTGCGGCATCGACAAGGTCGACGGCAAGGGCATCACGTCACGAGGTGTGCTACTCGACATCGTCCGACTGCGCGGTGTCGAGACCTTCTGCGAGATGGGTAATCCGATCACTCCGGACGAACTCGACGCGGCCGCCCAGGCGCAAGGCGTCACGGTGCGGCGGGGCGACGTCGTGTTGGTCCGAACCGGTTGGTGGGCAAGGTTTTTAGAGACCGGTGACGGCGGCGAGCCGGGCGCGGGCCTGGACTGGACGTGCGCCTCCTGGCTGCACGACCACGAGGTGGCTGCCGTCGCCGCCGACAACCTGATGGTCGAGAACCCGGTGTCCGGCGTCGAGGGTGCGTTCCTGCCCATGCACATGTTGTGCCTGCGCGACATGGGCCTGATGCTCGGCGAGTACTGGGATCTCACGGCGCTGGCCGCCGACTGCGCCGCCGACGGCGTGTACGAATTCCAGCTCATCGCACCGCCGTTACGGGTCACCGGCGCGGTCGGCTCACCCGTCAACCCGATCGCGATCAAGTAGGTAGGACATGACTGCAAGCACCACCACGGGCGGCGCGCCGCTGGTCGTCGGCCTCGGCGGAACACTGAGGGCCAACTCGTCGACCGAGCGCGCGCTGCGGTACTGCCTGGAATCCGTCGAGCGGCAGGGCGGACGCACGAGGCTGTTCTGCGGAGCCGACCTCGACCTGCCGATGTACGCGCCACACGAGTTGGAACGCACGCCCAAGGCGCTCGAACTCGTCAGTGCCCTGCGCGACGCCGACGCCGTCGTTGTCGGCTCACCGGGATACCACGGGGCGGTGTCCGGACTCGTCAAGAACGCGCTGGATTACATCGAGGACCTCCGCGAAGACCCTCGGGTGTATCTCGACAACGCCCCCTGGGGCTGCATCAGCTGTGCATACGGATGGCAGGCGGCGGTCGGCACGCTGGGTCAATTGCGCAGCGTCGGGCATGCGCTTCGGGCATGGCCCACTCCGCTCGGCGTGGCGATCAACTCCGCCGATCAGATCTGGGATGACGCAGGCCGGCTCGCCGACGCGACCGTGCAGAGCCAGCTCGACATGCTCGCCACCCAGCTGCTCACGTTCGCCCGTGCCGCCTGGGAAACCGCGTGACCGACGTCCAGCGCAAGACCGCGCTGGTCGACGGCCTCGTCACCGGCTATCTCGAAGCGGGACAAGGCGATCCGGTCGTTCTGCTTCACGGCGGAGAGTTCGGTATCAACGCGGAACTCGGCTGGGAGAACAACATCGCCGCGCTGGCAGCGCATCATCGCGTGCTCGCACTGGATATGTTGGGGTTCGGTGAGTCCGCGAAGGTCGTCGACTTCAACGACGGGCGCGGCATGCGGATCAAGCACATCGCTCGGTTCTGCGAAGCCGTGGGTGTCGAGTCCGCGCACTTCGTCGGCAACTCGATGGGCGCCGTCAACATGTTCGTCGACGCCACGTCGGAATCCCCGGTGTTGCCTGCGCGCAGCATGGTGATGATCTGCGGTGGCGGCGAAATCCAGCGGAACGAGCACTCGGCCGCCCTCTACGACTACGACGCAACGCTTTCCGGCATGCGCCGCATTGTCGAGGCGCTCTTCCACGACCCGTCGTACCCCGCCGACGACGAGTACGTGCAACGGCGCTACGAGTCGAGCATTGCGCCGGGCGCGTGGGAGGCGCTCGCGGCGGCGCGGTTTCGGCGGCCTGGCTTGGAGCCGCCGTCATTACCTTCGAGCGCTCGGCCATACGAGCGCATCGCCGTTCCGACGCTGGTGGTGGAGGGGGAGTGCGACAAACTGCTGCCACCGGGGTGGGCAGCAGACATCGCGGGCCAGATTCCCGGCGGCCGTTCGCTTGTGGTCCAAAACGCCGGTCACTGCCCCCAGATCGAGCAGCCATCGGTTGTAAACCATGTGTTGGTGGATTTCCTCGCCGAGGTGCAACGAAAGGTACCGGCTTCATGGTCAACGAACTGACGGGCAAGGTCGCGATCGTCACCGGCGGCGCGTCGGGGATCGGGCGAGGCATCGTCGAACGATTCCTGGCCGAGGGCGCCAAGGTCGTCATCGCGGACGTGCAACGCGAGCTCGGTGAGGCCCTCGCCGCCGACGCGGGATCCGACGCGCTCTTCCACTACACCGACGTCGGCGACCAGGCACAGGTCGGCCAGCTCGTCGCCACGGCGATCTCGACGTTCGGTGGCCTGAACATCATGGTGAACAACGCCGGGATCTCCAGCCCGTTGAGACGGGGACTCTTCGACGAGGATTTGGAGGAGTTCGACCGGGTCATGCGCGTGAATGTGCTCGGCGTGATGGCGGGCACCAGGGACGCGGCGCGCCACATGGCCGAGCACGGCGGTGGATCGATCATCAACATCTCCTCCATCGGCGGCATTCAGCCCGGTGGAGGTGTCACGTCGTACCGAGCGTCGAAGGCCGCCGTCATTCACTTCACCAAGTCCGCGGCAATTGAGTTGGCGCACTACGAGGTTCGGGTCAACTGCATCGCTCCCGGGAACATACCCACGCCGCTGCTCCAGACCGCGGCAAGCGACGAGGATCGCGAAAAACTCGAACGCTTCGAGGCGAAGATCCGCCAGCAGATGCGCGACGACCGCCCGCTGAAGCGCGAGGGCACGACCGACGATGTGGCCGAGGCGGTGCTGTACTTCGCCGCCGACCGCTCGCGGTATGTCACGGGCACCGTGCTGCCGGTCGACGGCGGCACCGTGGCGGGCAAGGTGATCCCTCGCAAGTGACCTGTTTAAATCAGTCGCTTGACTTAAGGCGCGCGACGGCGTTGACTAGGGGTGTGACTACCGCCAGGACCGTGCGCGCCGATCGGGCCAGCAGCACGCAAGAGGCAATACTGAAGGCCGCCGAACGCCTGTACGCCGAGCATGGGGTGTTCGCCGTCTCGAACCGGCAGGTCAGCGAGGCCGCGGGCCAGGGCAACAACGCGGCGGTCGGCTACCACTTCGGCACCAAGACCGACCTCGTGCGGGCCATCGAGCAGAAGCACCGGGCGTCGATCGAGCGGCTGCTCGAGACGATGGTGGCCACGACGAAGGACTCGACCGAGTTGCGGGACTGGGTCGCATGCCTGGTCTGTTCACTCACCGAGCACCTGGCCCAACTCGGCAACCCCACCTGGTATGCGCGGTTCGCCGCCCAGGCGCTGACCGACCCCGCCTACCACAAGATCGTGATCAAGGATGCGCTCGCGTCACCGGCGCTGGTGCAGGTCGTTGACGGCATCACCCGCTGCCTGCCCGATCTGCCAATGGCCGTCGTGACGGAACGCAACATCATGGCGCGCAACCTGATGATGCACACCTGCGCCGACTTTGAGCGTGCCTTCGCCGAGGGCGCCGATGTCCCGCGAACCAGTTGGAGCGCGGTTGGATCCGGCCTCATCGATGCGATCGTCGGTCTCTGGCGGGCACCCGTCACGGAGCACCCCTGACGTGAAAGTGACTGTCGACCAACACAAATGCGTCTCTTCTGGCCAGTGCGTGCTGAACGCCGGCGAGATATTCGACCAGCGCGACGACGACGGCGTCGTCGTCCTGCTCATGGACAGCCCACCATCCGACCAGGCCGAGAACGCCCGCAAGGCGGCCGCGGCCTGCCCAGCCCTAGCCATCGACATCGAGGAATGAGAAGGACTCCATGTCCGACACGTTGACCGGAACCACAACAGAGGTCCCCGATTATCCGATGGACCGGGACGCCCGCTGCCCGTTCGCGCCGCCGCCACAGGTGCTCGAGATGGGAACGGCGAAACCGCTTTCCCGGGTGAGGATCTGGGACGGCAGCACCCCGTGGCTGATCACGGGTCACGAGGTGGCGCGGGAACTGTTCGCAGACTCCCGCGTGAGCGTCGACGACCGGCGCGAGGGCTTCCCGCACTGGAACGAGCACATGCTCTCGACCGTGAACAAGCGGCCGCGGTCGGTGTTCACTTCGGACGCCGAGGAACACACCCGCTTCCGGCGGATGCTGTCCAAACCGTTCACCTTCAAGCGCGTCGAGGGCCTGCGCTCCGCCATCCAAGAGGTCACCGACGAGTGCATCGACGCGATACTGGCAGGCCCGCAGCCTGCCGACATCGTCGCGAAGCTCGCGTTGCCGGTGCCCACGAGGGTGATCAGTGAAATGCTCGGCGTCCCATACGAAGACCACGAGTTCTTCCAGCACCATGCCAACGTGGGGCTCGCCCGCTACGCCACCGCGGAGGATGGCCAAAAGGGGGCCATGAGCCTGGCCCAGTACCTGATCAACCTCGTCGAAACCAAGATGGCGAACCCATCCGAGGATGCGGTGTCGGACCTGGCCGAACGGGTCAATGCCGGCGAGATCAGCGTGAAGGAGGCCGCGCAGCTCGGCACCGGGCTGTTGATCGCCGGGCACGAGACCACCGCCAACATGATCGGCATCGGCGTGCTGGCCCTGCTGGAGAACCCTGAACAGGCTGCGCTGCTTCGCGATTCCGACGATCCGAAGTTCATCGCCAACGCCGCCGAAGAGTTGATGCGCTATCTGTCGATCATCCAGAACGGCCAGCGCCGGGTGGCCATCGAGGACATCGAGATCGGTGGCGAGACCATCCGCGCCGGCGAGGGCATCATCATCGACCTGGCTCCCGCGAACTGGGATGCGGCCGCCTATCCGGAGCCGGACAAGCTGGATCTCACCCGCGACGCCGGTCAACAGCTGGGCTTCGGCTACGGCCGCCATCAGTGTGTCGGACAGCAGCTCGCGCGCGCCGAGCTTCAGATCGTGTTCCACACATTGCTCAAGCGCATCCCCACGCTGCGCCTCGCCGTGCCGCTCGACGAGGTGCCGTTCAAGCACGACCGCCTCGCGTACGGCGTCTACGAACTTCCCGTTACTTGGTAACCAGCCCGATTGGAGTGTCAACGATGTCTACTTCCACTTCCACGCTCTATCCACCTGGGGGTTACGGCGCGCCCAAGGACCGGCAGGGTCACGCCGGCAAGCAAGATGTCGGGCTGCCCGCGGGCACCGAGGTGTTCTCCGCCGACAACCACATCTCCGTGGCCGAAGACATTTTCTACGAACGCTTTCCCGACGACCTCAAGGACAAGGCGCCGCGGATCTGGTACGAGGACGGCGCCTACATGGTCGGCCGCAAGGGTCAGAACTTCCTGCCGGGCGACTTCAGCCGCGTGCTGATGCAGTACGACGATCTCGCAGGCGCCGCCACAAACAACATCGAGGCCCGCATTCAGGAGCTGCGTGAGGACGGTGTCGACAAGGAGCTGGCCTTCCCGAACGCGGTTTTGGCGCTGTTCCACTATCCCGACAAGGAACTGCGCGAGCGGGTGTTCCGCATCTACAACGAGTGCATGGCCGACCTTCAGGAACGCAGCAACGGCCACTTCTACGGCGCCGGCCTGATCAACTGGTGGGACCCGGAGGGCGCGCGGCGGACGCTGACCGAGCTGAAGTCGCTGGGACTCAAGACATTCCTGATGCCGATCAACCCAGGCAAGGACGACGACGACAAGGTCATCGACTACGGCAGCACCGCGATGAGAGCGGTGTGGGACGAGATCGAGGATGCCGGACTGCCGGTGACCCACCACATCGGCGAGACGCCACCGAAAACCCCGTGCGAATTCAATAGCGTCGTCGTGGGCATGATGATCAACATCGACGGGTTCCGGGAGGTGTTCTCCAAGTACATCTTCAGCGGCATCCTCGATCGACACCCGACGCTGCGGATAGGCTGGTTCGAAGGCGGAATCGCCTGGGTGCCATGGGCGTTGCAGGACGCCGAGCACCTGCTGGCGTCGTATCAGCACATGTTCAACCACACGCTCGAGCACGACATCCAGTACTACTGGGACACCCACATGAGCGCGTCGTTCATGGTCGACCCGCTAGGGCTGCACTTGATCGACCGGATCGGAATCGACAAGGTGTTCTGGTCGTCGGACTATCCGCACAACGAAAGCACCTTCGGCTACTCGGAGAAGTCGCTGGCGGCGGTCGTCGATGCGGTCGGGCCGGATAACGCCGCCAAGATCGTCAGCGGGAACATCAAGACGTTCCTGGGCGTCGAATGACAACAACCTTTGCGACGGCGGAGGCGTCCGCCCTCGGTATTCCGGACCTGCCGGACCGGGCACGCATGTATCGCGAAAGCGGCGCGAGGCTACGGTCAGCGATGGCGGACAACGGCGTTGACGCGCTGATCCTGCTGGGCAACGGAAACGTCGTGTACGCCACCGGCGCGAGCTGGCCGCTGCTCGATGCGGGGCTGTCTCACGTCGAACGGCCGGTGGCTATCGTGTTGGCCGACGACGAGCACCCGCACCTGTTCATGCCGTTCCGGGAGGGCGCCTCGTCGGAGTCGGAGATACCGCCCGATCATCTCCACCCGCCGCTGTTCCTCGAATTCGATGAGGGTGTGGAACATTTCGCGCGTGTAGTCACCGAGCTCATCCCGGCGGGCGCGACGATCGCCGTCGACGAGCTGACCGGAGCGATGCGGCGCGCGGCGGATCGGCTGTTCCCCGGCGGGCCGCCCTCGGACGCCGCACCCGTGGTCGGCGCGGCCAAGCTCGTGAAGACACCTGACCAGATCTCCTGCATCCGAAAGGCTTGCCGCATCACCGAAGAGGCGGTCGTCGACGTGCAGAACGCGTTGGTGCCAGGCGTCCGTCAGATCGATCTGTCGGCACAGTTCGTGCGGCGCGCCTTCGAACTGGGCGCGACGGCCAACATGTTGGAGGCCATCTGGCAGGTGATGCCGACGTCGAAGGCTGCGGGCACGTGGACGACACACGGTGATCTGGCGCTTCCGCTGCTGACGACGGAACGGGAGCTGGCCGCCGGTGACGTGCTGTGGACGGACGTCAGCATCACCTATACCGGGTTCTGCTCGGATTTCGGCCGGACTTGGTTGGTCGGCGAAACGCCTTCGGCCCGCCAGCAGGATCAGTTCCGCCAATGGCGCGACATCCTCAACGGCGTGCTGAAGGTGACGAAGGCGGGCGCGACGTCGGGCGACCTTGCGCGCGCAGCGATCGCGGCGAACGGTGGCCGCAAACCGTGGCTGCCGCACTTCTACCTCGGACACAGCATCGGCACCAACGCCGCTGAAATGCCGATGATCGGAACGGATCTCGGCGAGGAGTTCGACGACAACTTCGTGTTCCCAGCCGGGATGGTGCTGGTGCTCGAGCCGGTGGTCTGGGAGGACGGAACCGGTGGCTATCGAAGCGAGGAGATTGTGGTTATCACCGAAGACGGCTACGTGTCGTTGACCGACTACCCATACGCCCCCTATGGCGATTGAGATCCTGCCCGACGAGCGGGCACTGCGAATCGGCCGGCGCGAGCGCGCACTGGCCCAGATGGAAGCGCACGACATCGACGTGCTGGTGCTCGGGCGTCAGGCCAACGTGCGGTATTTCTCGGGCGCGCCGCAACTGTGGGTCGCAGGCACGCGACCGTTCGGACCGATCTGCACCATCGTGCGGTCGACGGGTGAGATTCATCTGAACAGCACGTGGGACGAGGGCATCCCGGACGACATCCCGCACGACCACCTCTACGGGCTGGCGTGGAACCCGATGACGCTTATCGAGGTGTTGAAGGGTATCGAGGGCACGGCCGGCGCTCGGCGGGTTGGAACCGATGCTCTCACACCGTCGTTCGCCAAACTGCTGCCAATGGCCTTCCCCAACGCCGAACTCGTCGACGGAGAGGCCGCCATGCGAGCGGCCCGCCGGATCAAAACCCCCGACGAGGTCGTCGCGCTGCGCGGGGCGTTGCGCGTCGCCGAAGACTCGCTGGCCGTTGCCGTCGGCGAGCTGCGGGACGGAACCATTGAACAGGCGCTGACCGGCGTGATGCTCGAGGCACAGGCCGCGGGAGGCGTCAGCACGCCCGCCACTCAGGACGGCGCATGGGTGACGTCGCGGGAGCACCCGTGGCGGCGGGCCCGCAGCGACGGTCGTGTCCAGCGTGGCGACCTGGTGGCCTTTTCCGCCGGTGTCCTGGCCGACGGTTATGTCGGCGAGGTGGGCCGCACCTGGCCCGTAGGCGACGTCGAGGGCTCCGAGATCCCGGCCCTTTACGAACGCTGGAATGCTCTGTGGGACAGGCTTGCTGCCGCGTGTCAGCCTGGTCAGCCGGCGAGCGAGCTGCTGGCAGCATACGAGGCCACCAACGAACCGCTTCCGCCGATGCCGGTCGCGCACGGCCTCGGGCTGGGATTCGACCCGCCAGTGGTGACATCGCAGCTGCAAAAGACTGCGGCAACGGAGATATTGGAGCCAGGGATGGTGCTGTCCGTCACCGGCTACGTGTGGCAGGAGGGCGTGGGTGCAGTCTTCGGTCGGGAGGCCGTGCTGGTGACACCCGATGGCCCAGAGGTGCTGACGTCGAGTCCGCCGTGGAGCAGTCGCGCCGGCGTCGGAATCAGCTGAAGGAGTCCCTATGGCAGACAAGGGAAGTCGCCCGCAGCCTGAGGAGCTGATCCTCTACGAGAAGGACCCGAAGACCAAGATCGCCACGATCACCTTCAACCGTCCCGAGTATCTCAACGCACCGACATCTGCAGCCCGACTGCGATATGCCGATCTGTTGCGCGCGGCCACCGTCGACAACGACGTCAAGGTGGTCGTGATCCGCGGCGTCGGCGACAATCTCGGCAGCGGTGCGGACCTGCCCGAATTCATGGAGGGCAACGACAACACCGACCTGCGGCTGGCCGAACTTCGGCTGGAGGACGAGGGCGTCGGCGAGGTCAGCTATCCGCCCAAGGGATCGTTCCGCCACGGCGCGACGATCAGCGCGTGGTATGCGAATGTGCAGGCGGGCAACCGGCCGCTGCAAGAACTCAAGAAGATCAGCATCGTCGAGGCGAAGGGCTACTGCTACGGCTGGCACTTCTACCAGTGCGCCGACGCCGACCTGGTGATCTCGTCGGACGACGCCCTCTTCGGGCATCCGTCGTTCCGCTACTACGGCTGGGGTCCGCGGATGTGGACCTGGGTACAGATGATGGGGCTGCGCAAGTTCCAGGAGATGGTCTTCACCGGAAGGCCGTTCACGGCCGAGGAGATGTACCAGTGCAACTTCCTCAACAAGGTCGTGTCGCGCGACGAGCTCGAGGCCGAGGTCGACAAGTACGCGCGGGCATGCGCGCGCAACCGGCCCGTCGACACCGTCTTTCAGCAGAAGATCTTCTTCGAGGTGTTCAAGCAGTACCAGGGCGAGTACATGGGCAGCCTGCTGTCCGCGTTCTTCGAGTCGATGGGCAGTGGCGTCGCAAACGACGACTCGGATGACCTCGACATGCACGAAGCCATCGACAGCGGCCTCGCCGATGCGGTCAACGACAACGACGACAAGTTCCCGCCGGACTTCCGGCTGAGTAAGTCGAACCGCAAGAAAAAGAAGTAATTCGGTGGAGCCGCTGAACGGCTATGTAGTCGTCGATCTGTCCACGGGCATCGCCGGCGCCTACTGCACCAAGCTGCTTGCCGACGGCGGCGCCGAGGTCATCAAAGTCGAGCCGCCGGAAGGGGATCCGCTGCGACGATGGTCGGCGTCGGGCGCCGCAATCTCTCCTGGCGAAGACGGCGCGCTGTTCAGTTTCTTGGTGTGTTCGAAGCACAGCGCCGTCGCCGACCCTGACACCGACGTGGACTTCGTCAACGCGTTGCTCGCCGATACCGACGCGGTGGTGTGGTCGCGCGGCTCGACAGTGGCCGAGCATCCGGCGTTCACCCCCACCGAGATTCACCGCGCCCATCCGCATCTCACAGTCACGGCCATCACCCCGTTCGGGCTGGAGGGCCCATGGAAGGACCGACCGGCCACCGAGTTCACGCTGCAGGCGTGGTCGGGCGGGATCGTCGGCCTTGGCCGCGGATCGGCCGACCGGGCACCGGTATACGTCGGCGGGCAGGTCGGCGACTACCTCGCCGGCGCCTACGCGAGCGCGGCGACGATGGCCTCACGGATGCGAGGCGCCGCAGAGCTGATCGACCTGTCGATGCTCGAGGCTCAGATCCTCGGCCTCACCTACTATCCGGTGACCTACTACAAGATGCTCGGCCGGCCATGGCGCGACGCCCGTCGGCTCACCGTGCCGGGCATTGCACGGGCCAAGGACGGCTTGATCGATATCGGCTGCGGCACCGCACAGCAGTGGTTCGACCTGTGTGCCATGACCGGACATCAGGACTGGATCGACGAAGAGTCGCCGCTGTCGATCACCGAGCAGGCCAACGAGAAGTCCGACGAACTGTACGCATGGGTCGAGAGTCAAACCGTTGAGGAGATCCGCGATCTCGCGACGGCGTTCCGAATTCCCAACGCCCCGGTCGCGAACGGCGCCAACGTCGAATCCCTCGACCACTTCCAGGCGCGCGCGTCGTTCATAGCCAATCCGCGCGACGGGTTTACTCAGCCCGGGCCGCCGTACCGCATGCAGCCGGCACGGCTTCGTTCACCGCAGCCGGCGCCCCGCCTCGGCGAACACACCGATCATTACCGCGCGCGAACGAGAACTGATGGTCGTGAAAGTCGCCAAATCATGACCAGGAATGCTATTTCGCGGCAATTGCCGTTCGCGGGGCTGCGCGTGCTCGACATGACGACCTTCTGGGCCGGGCCGTCCTGCACGCACATGCTGGCCATGCTCGGTGCCGAGGTCATCCACGTTGAGTCGACGCGGCGGCCCGACGGCACCCGGCTGATCGCCGGCATCCCGATCACCGAAGACCAGTGGTGGGAGAAGTCGCCGATCTTCTCGGGCCTCAACACGAACAAGAAGGGGCTGACGCTCAATCTGCAGAGCGCCGCGGGACGCGAACTCCTCATGCGGCTGATCGCGACGTGCGACGTCATCGTCGAGAACTTCACCCCGCGCGTGCTCGACCAGATCGGGCTGGATTTCGCTGCCGTGCAAGAGGTCCAGCCCGATGCGATCATGCTGCGGATGCCCGGCTTCGGCCTCGACGGGCCATGGCGGGACAACCCCGCGTTCGCGTACGTCATCGAGGCGGCATCTGGGATCAGCTGGCTGACCGGCTATCCCGACCTCAACCCCTACGAGCCGTACTCGGTCGGCGACCCCAACGCCGGTGTGCACGCGCTCAACGGGCTGCTACTCGCGCTGGAGCATCGCCGCCGCACCGGCGAGGGCGTGTACATCGAGGCGGCCATGGTCGACGCCGCGCTCAACATCGCCGCCGAACAGGTCATCGAGTACTCGGCGTACGGTGCGCTGCTGCAGCGCGCCGGGAACCGGGGCCCGGCGGCGGCGCCACAAAACCTGTACCGCACCAACGAGATCGACGAGTTCGGCCGGCGGGACTGCTGGGTTGCCGTGGCCGTCGCCACCGACGAGCAGTGGACGGGACTGCGCGACGCGCTGGGCCGGCCGGACTGGGCGACCGACCCCGCGCTGGCGACCGAAGACGGCCGGCGTCAGCACCACGATCTCATCGATGAGCACCTCAGTTCCTGGTGTGAACGCCGTAGTGGCGACGACATTGTCGAGGTCCTGTGGAGCCACGGTGTACCGGTGGCCAAGGTCATGCAGCCCCACCGCCAATCCGAACTGCCGCAGCTCGCCGCCCGCGGTTTCTTCGAGGACGTCGACCATCCGGTCAACGCGAAGACCAAGCACAGCACCCTGCCGTTCACGTCTACGCGCGGGCCCGATCGAGTCCATGTGCAGTCCGCGCCTCTACTCGGACAGCACAATCATGAGCTGCTGGCCGAACTGGGGCTGAGCGACGAGGAGATCGACGAACTGGAGGCGCAGGGCGTGATCGGCACCGCACCGGCCATGCACGGCACGAAGGTCTGATAGCTTCGCCGCTGATGGCCATCGATCCGTCCGACATCCTGCTCACCGGTCGCGTCGCTGTGGTGACCGGCGGGGGAGAGGGCATCGGCCGCGGTATCGCCGAGGGACTGGCGGTGTTCGGTGCTTCGGTGGCGATCTGGGAGCGAAACGCCGAGACCTGCGCATCCGCCGCGCAAGCCGTTGGTGCACTGGGCATCGTGACCGATGTCCGGGACAGTGAGCAGGTCGATGCGGCGTTGGGGCGCACCGCGGCCGAACTGGGGCCGGTGAGCATCCTGGTCAACAATGCCAGCGGCGTGTTCAAGTCACCGCTGCTTGAAACCAGCGATAACGGTTGGGATGCGCTGTACAAGTCCAACCTTCGCCACGTGCTGCTATGCACGCAGCGGGTGGCGCGCCGCCTCGTGGACGCAGGCCAACCCGGCAGCGTCATCAACGTGACATCGATCGAGGGTGTGCGTGCGGCGCCGGGCTACGCGGCGTACGCCGCAGCCAAGGCCGGCGTCATCAACTACACGAAAACCGCGGCTCTCGAGTTGGCCGCACACAATATTCGAGTCAACGCGCTGGCCCCGGACTTGACCGTGACGGAAGGCCTGCTGCGGCTGTCTCCCAACGGTCTGTCACCGAGCGCCGGTCACATGATTCCGATGGGCCGACCCGGACATGTCGACGAGATGGCTGGCGCCGCAGTCTTTCTCGCGTCCGACATGTCGAGCTATATCACCGGGCAGACGATCCATGTTGACGGTGGAACGCAGGCCGCGAGCGGTTGGTACCACAACCCACAGACCGGCGACTACCAACTGGGACCCGGCTAGCGGAATATCCTCGTGGGAAGCGATCCCATCAAACTGAGTCCGGATGACGTGGCGGCGCTCATCGAGGACCTCGCCGCTGCTCGCGACGAGGTTCGTCGACTCGCCGATTCGTCCCAGTGGTCGAGGCCACTGGCGGAGTCTGTGAGAGGCATTGCGTGCCCGCGCATCTCGACGGGACGGTGGTGGCTAGTAGGCGGATGGGGCGACGTACACGCCGACCGGTCGGACGCTGAGGCCCGCAGTCGGTCGGAGGAGGGGTGGCGATCGCGATGTGGCCCCCTTCGACGCGTGGGCGCAGGCCTTGTTGAACCAGTGTGGCGGTGGCGGCTTGGCGCACAGCGTCATAGGCGAGTTCGAATGCGCCCACGTGGTCGGCGGTGCGTGCTGCGTGTGCGCCGGCGAGGCGCTTGCGTGCTTGTTGGAGGAGGTATTCGCCGTTGGCGGCGTCGCCGCTGAGTTGTTCGAGGTGGTCGTTGTCGAGCAGCTGCGCGATTGTCGCGTGGCCTTGGCTCCACGGCGCGCTCACGCGTCGTCCTGGCGGGGTCGCCAACTGTTGCCGCTTGGGTGTATTCCAGTGGCCGTTGGTGGGTTCTACTGCCGCTTGTCGTACGGCGAAGATAGGCTGGCTGCATAACTTAATCCCCCGTGACTGGCCGGGATACGCCAGTTGTGGTCCAGTCGGGACCACGGCGCCGTTCGTCAGCAGTTCCAGCGGCAGCGCTGGAGACGGCGGGCCAGACCAGTGGAGATCGCTGGCCTGGCGAGCCCGCGTAAGATCGACCCGCCGCAAAGCGGCGGCCGTGGGCGGTGAAGCCAGAACCCAAACCCCGCAAGGGGACGCCGCACGAGCGTGTCGCTAGAACACACTCGGCGGCAACGGATGGACGGTGATGTCGGCCCCGAGCACGAGATCGCGCTCGACCTGATCCCGTGGGAGACGCGCGCCGCTGTCGACCTCAACGCCACCACGACCGGCCCGCCACAGTTCGAGTTCTGGATGCGCACCCCGCGGTTGATCCCCAACTGGCGCCCGCGCTCGCGGCCTACGCCACAGACCTCACCCTCATCGGCACCGCGCTGCGGTCGATCGACGGCGTCGGGCAGCGAGGCAACGGCACGGCATTCACGTCGGCCGTCACCTCCGGGCTTCATCACCGAAGCCGTCCCTCTCGTGATGACATCGATTCAGCGACAGCTCCACGGCCTGACGATTGACGGGTATGCCAATCTTTCGCAACGGAATTCACCGGAGCTGCTCTTCGACCTGATGGGGTTCGGCCGCCCCGCAGGACCCTTCGAGCAGTTCCGGGCCGACTACTTGGGATCCAGTTTCGGTCCGTCGCTTCGGCTTGTCGCCGAAGCGATCGGGCTGCCGCTGGATTCCGTGGAGACTAGCGGCGAACTGGCCATGGCCGCACGCGAGACCGCCATCGCCGCGGGCACAGTCGCTGCGGGTTGCGTTGCTGCGCAACGGATTACCATTGCCGGGATGCGAGGTGGCGTGCCGCTGCTGCAGTTCCGCGCCACTTGGTACTGCACCACCGATCTGGAGCCGGCCTGGGAGGTCCGCGACACCGGTTGGCACGTGTCGGTCGACGGCGACGCGCCGCTGGAGGTCACGCTCCGGATGCCGATACCGCTGGATCGGATGGCAGCAGTGTCGCCGGCGTACACCGCGAACCGCGCCGTCAACGCCGTTCCGTACGTCTGCGCGGCCGCCAGGGGAATCCACTCGACGCTGGACCTTCCGCAGGTCGTCACATCGCTCGCCTGAGAAGAATGTTCTTCTAAACGGAGAGTGCAAATTGTCGAAAACGAGTCGCCCATTGACACCTGTGCGCCGCCGATGCCAGAGTTGTGAGACAAATTGGAGGCATATGTCTTACGAGACTCTGGCCGAGCGTGAGGTGACAACGTGACGATCAGCGCTGAAAGCTCTGCTGTTCAGGCTGTCCACTTCGACCCCTACGACGTGGATCTCAACGCCGACCCCTATCCGATGTTCCGTCGCCTCCGCGAAGAGCAGCCGTTGTACTACAACGCGCAGCACGACTTCTACGCGGTCAGCCGCTTCGCCGATGTGAACAAGGCGTTGGTCGACCACGAGACCTTCAGCTCAGCGCGCGAGCACGGCGGGAACCTCCTCGATTTCCTGGTGCTCGGGACCGTCCTCGGCGGCGTGCATGCAGATCGAGGAGGTGGCCACGACACCGCGGTTCTGGCGGGCGGTGATGGTCAGCGTGGCGAAAGATCGGCCCGCGTGGTGGCGCGTCGCCTCGTAGCGAATGGGTTCGTCGGCGCGGCCCTCCCGCGCAAACACCGCGTGCTGGGATTCCACCGCCTTATCCGGGCAGGTCAGGCAGGCGATTCGGATGAATTGGGCGAGGAGTTGGCCACCGAACACCCGGTGGTACTCCAACCGCTGATTGCGGCCCTCGAATACGGCCACGTCCGTGTTGCTGCCATCGCCTGATGGCGGCGGGGCTAGATCGAGGCACGCGAGAAGATCGGTCCAGAGATCGGGCACCCGCCAAGTGTAAGTCAGATTCTACGTTCGCGAGAACCTAATTCTCGGGCTAGCTGACGGCAAAACCGTGGGCGCAGAAGTCCCAGACTTCGTCCGCCGTGATGGGGTGAACGGTCGCGTCGTCGGATCCGCCGCCGGACTGGGCGACGAACGTGACGGTTTGCATCGTCATCGCCGCCATCCGCTTCGGATTGATGTCGGCACGCAGTTGGCCTGCGGCGCTGGCCTCCTCAATGAGTTCGGTGAGCAGCGTAAGCAGTGGCTGGTACGCGATTTTGACCTCGGCGGGATGCGAGACCAGCAATCGGGGCGCGAAGTCGGTGAACAGCGGCCGCTTCGCCGTTGGGTCTGGTCGCGAGGACTCGAATAGCAGCTCAATGGCGACCTTGAGGCGCTCGAGCGGATCATCCTGGCTCGTGGTCGCGGCGCGGATCTGGTCGGCCGACCGGCTCAGCGCGTCCTCGAACAGGGCCAGCAAGAGCTCATGCTTGCCATCAAACTGCAGGTAGAAGCTTCGCAGAGACTGGCGCGACCGGTCGACGACCTCCTGGACCGTGAAGTCGGTGCTGCCCTTCTCGATGATGATCGCCTGGGCAGCGTCGAGGAAGCGCTGAACGCGTTGCGCCGCCCGGAGCTTCGCGGTTTTGATCGATCGCTCGACCGCGCGCTGCTTCCAGGCGGGTTCTTCGCTGGGACTGGTCACCGGCGGCTCAGACGCAGGTCGAGTGGGGAGAACATGAACTGACTGTACCGGAGAACGCCTTGCCATTGTGGTCCTCGACCCCCTCGCGGCCAACGTGTCAGAGATTGTAACTTTCTCATGATGAGAATAGTATTCTCATTTTGTTGATAACAGAAGTCCTTGAAATTTCTAGATCAAATGAGAGCGGACCTGACGTGTACATCGACTATGAAGTCGCCGATCGCATCGCGACCATCACCCTCAACCGCCCCGACGCCGCCAACGCGCAGAACACGGAGCTGCTCGACGAGCTCGACGCCGCGTGGACCCGTGCGGCCGAGGACAGCGAGGTTGCGGTCATCGTGCTGCGCGCCAACGGCAACCACTTCTCGGCGGGCCATGACATCAAGGGCGGCGGACCGGTTCCCGACAAGATCACCCTCGAGCTCATCTATCAGCACGAAAGCCGGCGCTACCTCGAGTACGCGCTGCGCTGGCGCAACGTGCCGAAGCCGTCGATCGCAGCCGTCCAGGGTCGATGCATTTCGGGTGGGCTACTGCTGTGCTGGCCGTGTGACCTGATCCTGGCCTCAGACGACGCGCTGTTCTCCGACCCGGTGGCCCTGATGGGCATCGGGGGAGTCGAATACCACGGCCATACCTGGGAACTTGGCGCACGCAAGGCGAAGGAGATCCTGTTCACCGGTCGCGCGTTGACCGCGGAGGAGGCCGAGCGCACCGGGATGGTGAACCGGGTGGTGCCCCGCGACCAACTCGATGCGGAAACCCGTGCGCTGGCCGAGCAGATCGCCAAGATGCCGTCGTTTGCGCTGCGCCAAGCCAAGCGCGCGGTCAACCAGACCCTTGACGTGCAGGGCTTCTACGCGGCCATCCAGTCGGTGTTCGACATCCACCAGACCGGTCACGGAAACGCGATGAGCGTCAGTGGTTGGCCGGTCCTGGTAAACATGGACGAAATGAAGGCCAACATCAAGTAAGTGGCTTCGCGCGAGCGTGCGCAAAATGCTGCTCCGCAGCGGCGTGTCGGGGGACAGACACCTCCGTAAGTGGTTTTTGTCAAGGGGTTGGGGGGACCTGCCCGGTCCTCGTCTCTACGTAGTTCGTCAAACGGGTTTGGTTCCCGACTGCGTGCAACCGAGTTTGTGAGGAACGGGCGGGGCCTGCTCATGGTGTCTGGCGAGGTCACCTGTTGGTGCCTCAGGCACGCGTGGAGCTTGGCCCCAACCGTGGGTTATTCAGATGGATCGTTAAGCCGCTGCGGGCATTTCGCTGGCGCCGGCGATGGCAGGATCCCAATGCACGCCCTGGGTGACCACGACATGGATCCAGCGCAGCAGCGCTGCGGCCAGCGCGGCTCGGGCCTGCCCATCGGTGAGCTTGTTGCGCTCGCGGGTGGTCAGATACCGGTAGCGGGCGGCCATCACCGGGTTGTGCGGGAGCGCCCCCCACACCGCGCGCCAGGCGGCCAGCCGCAGCCGGGGCCGGCCGCGCCGGGAGATCCGCGATCGGCCCTGAAAGGTGCCGCTGGCATTCTCGCGTGGGCACAGCCCGGCATGTTTGACCAGCGCGCGGGGACTGTCGAAGCGGGTCGGGTCGCCGGTTTCGGCCAACATGGCGGCCGCGCCGACCGCGCTGATGCCGGGGATGCTGCTGACGTAGCCGGTCAGGCCCAGTTCATCGAGCACCTCGACCATGCGGGTTTCCACCTCGGCCAGCCGCGTGGTGGCCGAGCGCCAATCCGAAAGCACATCGCGGGCGCGTTCCAGCGCACCTGGGCGCTGCGCCATCACCCCAGTCGGGTCCACCAGGGCGGTGAACACCGCGGAGATGATCGCTCGCCGCCGCCGCTGCCCACCCCAGCGCGGCAGCTCGCGGACCACCGCGGCCTCAAACCGCGCCAAACCCAGCCGGGCCAACCGCTCCGGATGGCCGTTGCAGCGCTCCAGCACCACCGCCAGGGCGGCACACCAGTTGGTGGACTCGAACGGTTTGGCCGCGGCCTCCAGCACGCCGGGCCAGGCGCACTCGAGCAGATCACGCAGCTGCTGCACGCACGCGGTGGCCTCGGTGACCAGCCGCTCGCGGCGGGCCCCCAACTGGCGCAGCCGAGCCCAGGTCTCATCGGCACGCTCGGGGGCATAGCAGTGCAGCTGGGCCACCAGCCGCGCGATCAACATCGCGTCCTTGTCATCGCTTTTATCCCGGGTGTAATCCTCGGCCTCCCGGGCCCGGCCCACCAGCATCGGGTTCACACACACCAACGTCATATCCCGTTGGGTGGCAAGCTGATTGAGCACCATCCAGCGATGCCCGGTCGGCTCACACCCCACCGTCACACCGGCGAATCCGCGCTTGAGCGCGACACGGCGCGCCCACTCCAGCACCGGGCCCAACTCCCACGCCTTGGCCTTCACCGTCTGGCGGGCCAGCACCTGCGAATCATGATCACAGACCACCACCGCCTGCTTCTTATCCGCCAGATCAATGCCCACGATCGCGTGATCGACCGGAACCAGCCTGCGCAACTCGGCCAGCTTGGCGTTCCGGCGCTTGTCACCACGCGACAACCCACTACCCTTGGTCACAACGTCCTCCTGGATGTCTTGGGACTTCGAACCCGTCAACGACACCAGGAGGGCGCCCTCACTATCTTCACTTTCTTCAACAAGACGCGACATAGCTCTCTTACTACGCACGCTCGCGGCACAAGAGATTACAAATCGCCGAGGCGGGGTGCGGAGCCCTTCGCGCGGAGCGCCGCTCCGGCCTCCCGGGTCAATTCCCTTGCGCTGCCCAGCAGGCCGTCCAGCAGGAGGGCCCGCTTGACGTGCCGGTGCAGCTCATGCTCCTCGGTGAAGCCGATACCGCCGAGCACCTGCTGACAGTGCTTTCCCGCGGTCAACGCCGCCTGTCCGCCCGCCGCCTTGGCGAGCAGCGAGCCGAAGTCATCGGTCGCGGCTTGCAGGGTCGCCTCGGCGCCTTCGATGGCGACAAGCGTCTCGGCCAGCCGGTGCCTGATGGCCTGAAACGACGCGACCGGGCGGCCGAATTGCACGCGGTCCAAAGCATGTTGGCGCGCCAGCGACAGCATGGCCCGGCCGGTCCCGACCAGCCACCAGCCGAGCGCTCGCCGTCCCGCGGACAGCGGCACTGGATCGCCGGCGGAAACCCGATGTATCGGCATGTCGGCATCGAGTGCGGCGCTGGCTTGGTCGGTGCGTTCCCAGACCACCCATGATCCACCCGCGTACGGTAGCGCCACGATGCCGCCGGGTTGGCGACCCGCCTCCTGCAGCACGACGTCATTGATCACCGGTGCATGTGCACCCGTCTCGCCGAGCAGACCGAACACCAAAGGAATTGCGGTCTCCGGCATCTCGTCGAGCATTTCGCGCCAGCCAAGCTCGGCCAAAGCCCCGTCGAGTTCCTGTCCGGACGACGTGAGCATGGTCTTGCGAAGCGCGTCGGCGAGCAGGCCCAGATCGTCGCTCTCCATGCTCACTCCTTCCCCAGGTCGAGGAGCCGACGTGCGATGATGTTGCGTTGAATCTCGGCGGTTCCGCCGTAGATCGTCGCCGCACGCGAATACAGATACTCGGTGCGCCACGGCGATTCGTCCAGCTCGATCACCCCGGGCAGCAGGTCGTGGGCAGTGTCGTAGAGGCGCTGCTCCGCCGTCGCCAGGAGCACCTTGTCGATCGACGTGTCGGGCCCGAGCTTCGCGCCTGCGGCCAGGCGGTGCTGCGTTGCCCGCGAGCGGCACCGA
Organism: uncultured Actinomycetota bacterium; assembly: GCA_963848185.1. Taxonomy (GTDB): domain Bacteria; phylum Actinomycetota; class Actinomycetes; order Mycobacteriales; family Mycobacteriaceae; genus Mycobacterium. Next base: position 117,117 of record CAWKCR010000007.1, on the reverse strand, counting down.
ACGGTGTGCAGCGCGAGATAGGAGGCGCCGAGATCGCAGTCAGTGGGGGCGGTCGCGTCGGCGAGCAGTCGATCGAATCTGGTATATAGGTAGGCGATTCGCTGCCAGAAGCACGTTGAGCGCTCGTACGGCAGCAGGTCCATCGCCAGTCGCCAGCCGTCACCCGACTTGCCGAGCATCCGGTCGCGAGGGATCACCACGTCGTCGAAGTACACCTCGCAGAACTCGTCGACGCCGTGCATGGTGCGCAGCGGCCGAACGGTGATGCCGGGTGTGTCCATATCGACGAAGAACGCGGTGATTCCGTCGTGGCCGGGAGCGGTTCGTGTCAGCAGCACACACCGGTGCGAAAACTGTGCGTAGCTGGTCCAGACCTTCTGTCCGTCGACGACCCAATCATCGCCGCGTGGGGTGGCACGGGTGGTCAGTGACGCCAGATCGCTGCCCGACCCCGGCTCGGAAAAGCCCTGACACCACTGCTCGCGGCCGGACAACAGCAGCGGCACCATTTCGGAGGCGAGTTCTCTTGGCGCGTAATCGATCATCGTCGGCGCGAGCACCTCGACCATCGAATACGGTCCTGGTTCGGCGAGGTTGCGGCCGACCACCTCTTCGCCGACAATCGCGCGGAGCATCGGCGGACCGCCCAGTCCGCCGACTTCCTCCGGCCAGCCATAACGCATCCAGCCGGCGTCGTACAGTGCTCCGTGTACTCGGGCCAGCTGTCTTATATGGCCTTCGAGCGACTCGTCCGGCCCGGGCGTGAGGTCGTTCTCGTCGAGCCAGGCACGCAGGTTTGACCGGAACTCAGCGGGATTCATGCACTCGGCCGCCCGACCGCGTGCGGCCGGCCGGAATCGTGTGCGCCGCTGCGGCGGATGAACGTCATCGCCCGCGTCCGCAGCCGCCATCCCTTGTCGGTGCGGACATACGTGTCGTTGTAGTAGCCGATGCGCATGTCGTGGGTCGAATGCTCGATGAAACACAGCGGTTGGGTGCCTGTCGCGGTGTCGCCGTCGATCTCGACGAGTGCCGTCCCGGTCATGAAGAGCCCCTTCGGGGCGGCGTCGACAAGCACGGGAAAGCGGTCCAGCGAATAAGTTTCGCCGAACGCGCTGTAGGTGCCGTCAGGCGTGAACACTTCGATCACGCCGTCGATGTCCTGCTGGGTGATGGTGACCGCATACTTCGCCAGCAGCTGCTGGATCTCGACGAGGTCATCAGTTCGTGTTGACATAGACCTTGCCCCCCTTCATTACAAATCTTACGTCCTTTGTAACGCTGATATCAGCAAGGGGGTCACCTGGCACCGCGATGATGTCGGCGAGCTGTCCCTCCGCCAGTCGTCCACGGTCGGTGACGTTGATCAGTTCGGCGGCGGTGACGGTGGCAGCCTTCAGCACCGCGGCCGGTGGCATACCCCAGTCGACCAGCGTGACCAGCTCGTCGGCGTTGCGGCCGTGCGGGATCGCGGGAGCATCGGTGCCGACGGCGATCTTCACGCCAGCCTCGTACGCCGCCTTGATCGAGGTGCGGGCCTTCGGGAACATCTCGGCGGCCTTGTCCTGCAGTACCTTCGGCGCCTTGGAGACGTCCATTGCCTCGGCCAGGCGCCTGGTGGTGACCAGGAATGTGCCATTGTCGACGAGCATCTTGATGGCCTCGTCGTCGATCAGGAACCCGTGCTCGATGCAGTCGATGCCGACCGCCACCGCATGCTTGACCGCCTCGGCGCCATGCGTGTGCGCGGCGACCCGCAACCCGCGGCGGTGCGCCTCATCGACGATCGCGGCCAGCTCCTCGTCCGAATAGTGTTGAGCGCCCGCCTCTCCGGTCAGCGACATGACGCCGCCGGAACAGCAGACCTTGATCAGCTGAGCCCCGTGCTTGATCTGGTAGCGCACGGCGCGACGGATCTCGTCGACCCCGTTGGCGATGCCTTCCTCGACCGTTAGTTCGAGCACGCCCGGCATGAACGCGGCGAACATCGTCGGATCGAGGTGACCACCCGTGGGGGTGATCGCATGACCCGCGGGGACCACGCGCGGTCCCTCGATCCAGCCCGCATCGATGGCCTTGCCCAGCGCGACGTCGAGCAGGTAACCGCCTGTCTTGACGAACAATCCGAGGTTGCGCACGGTGGTGAAGCCCGCGCGCAGCGTGCGGCGGGCGTTGCCGACCGCCCGCAGCACTCGGGTCGGGGGATCGTCCTGCACCTGGGACAGCCCGGGGTTCTCGCCGCGCCCGCCCATCAGGAGGTTGACCTCCATGTCCATCAGGCCGGGCAGGAGGATGGACTCCCCGAGATCGATGATCTCTCCCTCGGGTTCGCCTCCGATGCCGACGATCCGGTCGCCTTCGACACGAACGATCCCCGGCCGGACGATCTCGCCGGCTTCGACGTCAAGTAGACCCGCGGCTTTGAGGGTCAGCACCTCTAGACCACCGGCTCCTTGATGAGCTCAATGTACGCAGCGCCGCTATCGAGCACCCGCGGCTGCTTCCAAACCTCGATGGGGAACGACACGTTGACCAACGATTGCATCAGATGCATCAGAGCCTTTGCGTCGTCGGGCATCTCGTGCAGCGGGAACCGGGCGTCGAGGTAAACCATCGCGTCCTCGAGTCGGCCGAACGCGGCGTCGTAGAACTCCTGCATCTCGGCCATCGTCGAGGCCAGGCGCTTGGTGTAGCGCTCCTGCTCGGTGGGCAGGCACCAGTCGGTGAACCGCTCCAGGTCGGCGAACTCAGACGGTAACTTCGTCGGAGACGAATCAGACGTTGACTGCGACACTTGCGCTCCCATTCGTGTGCTCCTTTTGCTTCTTGTACTCGTTCACGTAATCGCGGGCGGTCTTGTGCAAGTGCCGGAGCAGGATCTCCTGATCGCACAGCGGGAAGTCGGTGACCACCTTGGTGCCAATCATCGTTTGGGTCGCTTCCAGCGTATTGGCGTCCTGGAATGCATACTCCTTGAACGTCACGGCGGCCAGCTCCTGCGAGAGTCGCTGACGCGTGTTCTTCGGTGGCACGAAGTACAGGGTGGCCTCGAAGATGTGCTTGTCCACCGCTGTCGGCCAGTAGTGGTAGGTGAGATACCAGCCCGGCGCCCAGAACAGCAGGGTGAAATTCGGGAAGAACTCGAAAGAGTCGGTGCCCCAGGATTTTTGTTTGGCCGGATTGATCGCGGGCGGTAGCTCGTCGGGAAGAATGCCCTTGATATCCGGCCGATCCCAGGGGCCGAACAGGCCGCTGTGCAGGACCCGCTCGATGGGCTTGACCATGTTGAGGTCCTTCGGCGGCGACATTCCGCCCCAGGACGAGATCATCGCGTGATCGCCCTTCAGGTCGTAGTGCAAAGCCTCGAAGCCGTACCCAAGCAGCTTGTCGGCCTCCTCCTTGGTGGCCTGCTTCTGGTGCAGCACCGGCGCGTGGTAGAACTCGGTGAACGCGTCGATGAACAACTTCCAGTTCGCGCTCACCTCGGACCGGTACGTGTAGGTCTCGGTCATCTCATGGAACGGGTAGCCCTCGAGGCCCTTCGCGAATTCGCCCAGATAGTCAACAAGCGGCTCGGCGTCGTTGTCGAAGTTGATGAAGATGAACCCTTCCCACACCTCGCAGCGCACAGGTAGCAAGCCGAACTTCGCCTTGTCGAGGTCGAAGAACTCATCTTCCTGCTGCACGAACGTCAGGTCACCCTTGAGGCTGTAGCGCCACGCGTGGTACTTGCAGGTGAACTGGCGGCAGGACCCCGAGACCTCCTCGCCGGGGTAGTCGTTCCATACCAACTTGTTTCCGCGGTGACGGCACATGTTGTAGAACGCCCGGACCTCGCTGTCGGTGTCCTTCACGATGATCACCGATGTGCCTGCCCCGACCGACGGCATCTCCCTGGTGAAGTAGCTGCCCTTGCGGGGGAGCCGTTCGACCCGCCCGACGTTGAGCCAGAGCTTCTTGAAGATCGCCTCCTGCTCGAGCTTGTAGTGCTCGGGATCGATCGAGTCCTCGTAGTTGACCGGCGCGGTGCCCAGCTCCGGCCAGTTCTCTGTCCAGCTACCGGCAGCCGGTTTCGGGAAATGTGCCACTGTTGTTACCTCTCCTGGTCGGGTTCTACGCCAAAGGTGTTGATAGCCATGGCAAGTGCGCCATAGCAGCCGATCGTGAAGACGAGGTCCATGCGTTGGCGCTCGTCGAGGTGCTCGGACAGCACCGCCCACGTCTCGTCCGAAACGATGGATTTGTCCTGCAACTCGTCGACGGCGCGCAGGATTGCGCGGTCCGGCTCATCGGTTGCCTCGCCCCGTTGGATGCTGGCGATGTCCTCGTCGGTCAGCCCGACTTCGCGTCCCATGACAACGTGGTGGCGCCACTCGTACTCGCAGTTGCTCAGGTGGGCGACCCGCAGCACCGCCAGCTCGCGCAGACGCGGCGGCAGGGTCGACGAGAACAACAGGTGGTTGTTGAACCGCAGGAAGGACCGGGTCAGCTTCGGATGACGGACGAGTGTCGCCAGCAGGTTGCCGGCGCTGTCGGGATTGCGGCGCTCCGCGGGCAGCATGCCGGAGAGCGCGTGGTCGACGGCGTCGTCCCACTGGTCCGCCGGTAGCGGGGGCACCCGCACAGCCCGTCTCCTCTCGTTCACGAGAATCAGGTTCTCATATTTCGCCAATAGGTTTCCACCTTTCGCGCGAATGGTCAATGCCGGACGCCAGATGCGCCGGTCAAGGCGGTGCCCGCCGCGACGCAACGCCGCTGCCAGAGGCCCATGGGGTAGGCATCGGACATTGATTCTCGTACTATGAGAAGGTAGTTTCCTCAGATCGAGAACATCACCGGCATAGAGCGCCAGGGGGACTTCGACGAAAGGAACAGGCATGAACAAAGACGACATGATCCTGATCAGCGTTGATGATCACATTGTCGAGCCGCCGGACATGTTCAAGAACCATCTGTCGAAGAAGTATTTGGATGAGGCGCCGCGGTTGGTGCACAACCCGGACGGCAGCGATACCTGGCAGTTCCGTGATGTGGTGATCCCCAATGTGGCGCTCAATGCGGTGGCGGGTCGCCCGAAGGAGGAGTACGGGCTGGAGCCCCAGGGGCTGGATGAGATCCGGCCGGGGTGTTGGCAGGTTGATGAGCGGGTCAAGGACATGAACGCCGGCGGGATCTTGGGGTCGATCTGTTTCCCGTCGTTTCCGGGGTTCGCCGGCCGGTTGTTCGCGACGGAGGACCCGGACTTTTCGTTGGCGTTGTTGCAGGCCTACAACGATTGGCATGTCGAGGAGTGGTGCGCGGCCTATCCGGCGCGGTTCATTCCGATGGCGTTGCCGGTGATCTGGGATGCCGAGGCGTGCGCGGCGGAGGTGCGGCGCAACGCCAAGCGCGGGGTGCACGCGTTGACGTTCACCGAGAACCCGGCCGCGATGGGCTACCCGTCCTTTCATGACGAGTATTGGACGCCGTTGTGGGAGGCGTTGGTGGACACCGACACGGTGATGAATGTGCACATCGGGTCGTCGGGGCGGTTGGCGATCACCGCCCCGGATGCGCCGATGGATGTGATGATCACGCTGCAGCCGATGAACATCGTGCAGGCCGCCGCCGACCTGCTGTGGTCTAAGCCGATCAAGAAGTACCCCGACCTCAAGATCGCGCTGTCGGAGGGTGGGACGGGGTGGATCCCCTACTTCCTCGAAAGAGCGGATCGCACCTATGAGATGCATTCGACGTGGACGGGTCAGGACTTCAACGGAAAGAAGCCCTCGGAGGTGTTCCGGGAGCACTTCTTGACCTGTTTCATCTCCGATCCGGTGGGGGTCAAGCTGCGCAACGACATCGGGATCGACAACATCTGCTGGGAAGCCGACTACCCGCACAGCGATTCGATGTGGCCGGGTGCCCCCGAACAGCTCCACGAGGTGCTGACCGCCAACGCGGTGCCCGATGACGAGATCAACAAGATGACGTTCGAAAACGCGATGCGCTGGTATCACTTCGACCCGTTCACCCACATCACCCGTGACCAGGCCACCGTCGGCGCCCTACGCAAAGCCGCCGAAGGCCACGACGTCTCCATCCAAGCGCTGTCCCACCGCGAGAAGACCGGCGCCAGCTTCGCCGACTTCGCCGCCAGCGCCAAGGAACTGACCGGCAATAAGGACTGAGTGCCAGGGCGACTTGCCGGCTGACAGTCGGGAATAGAGTCGTGAGTGCGCCGGTGCGGAAGGACCGTTTACGCGCCGGCGCGCTGGTTTGTGCGAATTGACCAGAGGAGAGCAGTAGTGCCCGGCGGAATGAGTTTTGAACTGACCGACGATCAGGAGCTGATCCGTAAGTCCGTCGCCGAGCTGGCGGGCAAGTTCGACGACCACTACTGGATGGAGAAGGACCAGGCGCACGAATTCCCCCAGGAGTTCTACGACGCCATCGCCAAGGGCGGCTGGCTGGGCATGACGATTCCTGAGGAGTACGGCGGACATGGCCTCGGCATCACCGAGGCCACCCTGCTTCTCGAGGAGGTCGCGCGTTCCGGGGCGGCGATGAACGGCGCCAGTGCCATCCACCTGTCGATCTTCGGGATGCAGCCGGTGGTCAAGCATGGCTCTGACGAGCTCAAGGCCGCGACCCTGCCTCGGATCGTCAACGGCGACCTGCACGTGTGCTTCGGTGTCACCGAACCCGGTGCCGGACTGGACACCTCACGCATCACGACCTTCGCCAAACGTGAAGGCGACAAGTACCGCATCAACGGCCGCAAGGTGTGGATCTCCAAGGCGCTGGAGTCCGAGAAGATTCTGCTGCTGACCCGCACCACGCCCTACGACGAGGTCACCAAGAAGACCGACGGTATGACTCTGTTCCTGACTGACCTGAACCGCGACCACGTCGACATCCGGCCGATCAAGAAGATGGGCCGCAACGCCGTCAGCTCCAACGAGGTGTTCATCGACGACCTGATCGTGCCGGTCGAGGACCGGGTCGGCGACGAGGGCAAGGGCTTCAAGTACATCCTCGACGGGCTCAACCCGGAACGGATGCTGATCGCCGCCGAGGCGCTGGGCATCGGGCGGGTCGCCCTCGAGAAGGCCGTCAAGTACGGCAACGAACGCGTGGTATTCAACCGGCCGATCGGCATGAACCAGGGCCTGCAGTTCCCGCTTGCCGATTCGCTGGCCCGATTGGATGCGGCCGAACTGGTGCTGCGCAAGGCCACCTGGCTCTATGACAACGGCAAACCCTGTGGGCGAGAAGCGAATACCGCGAAGTACCTATGTGCCGACGCCGGTTTCGGTGCCGCCGACAGGGCGCTGCAGTTGCACGGGGGCATGGGCTACTCCGAGGAGTACCACGTGTCGCGTTACTTCCGTGAGTCGCGGCTGATGAAGATCGCGCCGGTCAGTCAGGAGATGATCCTGAACTTCCTCGGCGAACACGTGCTCGGAATGCCGAGGAGCTACTGATGACGAACTATTTCGACCTCACCGGACGCTCGGCGCTGGTGACTGGTGCCGCGGGCGGGATCGGTTCTGCGGTCGCCGAAGCGCTGGCGGACGCTGGCGCGGCTGTGCTCGTCACCGACCTGGACAAAGATGCCGCCGCGGCTGTGGCCGAACGCATTTCGGCAGCTGGCGGCCGGACCGAGTCCGCCGCGCTGGACGTGTCGGATCGCGAATCCGCCGACGCTGCCGCGGCGCAGGCGGCTGCGCTGACCGACGGCGCGCTGCACATCGTGATCAACAACGCGGGCGTCACGAAGCCGGCGATGTTCGACAAGACCACGCAGGAGTCCTTCCGGCTGCTGTTCGACATCCACGTGATGGGCGCGTTCAACGTCACCCAGGCGGCGCTGCCGTACATCCCGACCGACGGAACCGGGCGCATAGTCAACGTCACGTCAGCGGCCGGGCTGACCGGAACCCTCGGTCAGGTCAACTACTCGGCCGCGAAGGCGGGCATCATCGGTTTCACGAAGTCGCTTGCGCGCGAACTGGCCACCAAGAACATCATGGTCAACGCGCTCGCCCCGCTGGCCGCGACGCCGATGACCGAAACCATCCGCACCAACGAGAAATTCGCGGCCAACATAATGAACCGCATCCCGATGAAGCGCTGGGCCGAGCCGTCGGAGATCGCGGGCGCGTTCGTGTTCATGGCGTCCAACGCGGCCTCCTACATCACCGGACAGGTGCTGCCGGTGGACGGCGGCATGGTGATGTGATGACATCTTCCCAGCAGGCACCCCTGGCCGGCATCACGGTCGTCACCCTCGAGCAGGCGGTGTCGGCCCCGATGTGCACCCGCACCCTGGCCGATTTCGGTGCACGGGTCATCAAGGTGGAGCACCCGAACGGCGGCGACTTCGCCCGCCACTACGACGACGTCGTCAACGGCCTTGCGGCGCACTTCGTGTGGGTCAACCGCAACAAAGAGTCCGTGACCGTCGATCTGAAAACCACTGAGGGACTCGACATTCTGCACCGTCTGCTCGATCGGGCCGACGTGCTGGTGTCGAATCTGGCGCCGGGGTCGACCGGCCGGCTGGGGATCACCCCCGTCGAGATGGAGGTCCGCCACCCCGGCGTGATCGCGGTCGAGATCGACGGCTATGGGCCGGGTGGCCCGCTGTCGCACAAGCGCGCCTACGACCTTCTGATCCAAGCGGAATCGGGGACGTGTGCCGTCACTGGCCAAGCCGGAGCGCCCGCCAAGCCCGGCCCGCCGGTCGCCGATATCACCACGGGGCTTCAGTCGGCGTTGTCCATCATGGCGCTGCTGTATTCGCGGGACACCGGTCGCAGTGCGGGCGGGAACAGCGTCGCCGTCAGCCTGTTCGACACGATGATGGACGTGATGGGTTACCAGCTCACCTATACGCAGCATTCGGGCGTCGACCAGCAGCCGCTGGGCATGAGCTCACCGGCGGTGGCGCCGTACGGGTCGTACCGCACGGCCGACGACCAGACCGTGGTGCTGGGCACGACGAACGACCGCGAATGGCAGCGCCTCGCCCGAGAAATCCTGCAGCGCAACGACTTGGCCGATGACGAGCGTTTCCGGACCAACGCGGACCGGGTGGCCAACCGCGCGGAGCTCGACGAGGCGATCGGCGCATGGTGCTCACAACACGATCTCGCAGAGGTGCAGAAGATCGCGGACGCCGCCGGCATCGGCAACTCGAGGTACAACGTGCCCAGCGAGGTGGTGGCGCACCCGCAGTTGACCGCCCGCAACCGCTGGCGCGAAGTCCAGACATCCGAGGGCCCGATCCAGGCGCTGCTGCCGCCGCCCGTCATCGCCGGTTACGATCCGCCGATGGGCGCGGTTCCCGGGTTGGGACAGCACACCGACGCCGTGCTCGCCGAGCTTGGCCTGGGCACAGACGAGATCGCCCTGCTGCGTGACCGCGGCGTGATTGGTCCGGCGTACTCCTGATGTCCGCGAACGACGAACCCGTGTTGTTGTCGAGTGACGACGACGGCGTTCGCACCCTGACGCTGAACCGGCCCGACCGCAAGAACGCGATCAACGCGCAGTTGTGGGTCGAGCTTGCCGATGCACTGCGCGCTGCGGCGCGCGACAGCGATCTGCGTGCGCTGGTGATCACCGGTGCGGGCGGGGCGTTCTGTTCGGGCGCGGACATCTCGACACCGGAGGATATCCATCCGAGGCACAAGTTGCGCTGGCTCACCGATGTCGCGCTGGCGCTGCATGAACTGACGGTCCCCGCGATCGCGAAGGTGGCGGGGGTGGCCGTGGGTGCCGGCTGGAACCTCGCGCTGGGCTGCGACTTCGTCGTGGCCACGCCCGAATCTCGGTTCTGCCAGATCTTTTCGAAACGCGGCCTGTCGGTCGATCTCGGTGGTTCGTGGCTGTTGCCCAAGCTGGTCGGACTTCAACAGGCCAAGCGGCTGGTGCTGCTCGCCGACATGATCGACGCCGCCGAGGCGCAGTCGCTGGGCCTGGTCACCTGGGTCAAGTCCGCCGACGAAATCGACGGGTTCGTCGCGGATCTGGCGAGCCGGCTTGCGGCGGGTCCACCGGTGGCGCTGGCGCAGAGCAAGGGACTGCTCAACGACGGTGCCAATGCGACGTTGCGCGAAGCGCTGGCCAACGAGGCCCGCGCGCAGCCGGGAAGTTTCGCCACCGCAGACTCAATGGAGGCATACGCGGCGTTCGCTGACAAGCGCGAACCCGCGTTCACTGGTCGATGGGCTGTACCCAGATCGGAGTAACAAACATGCGTGAAACGGTGATCGTGGAGGCGGTGCGCACGCCCGTCGGCAAGCGCAACGGCGGGCTGTCTGATATGCACGCCGCGGATCTGTCGGCCATCGTGCTCGAGGCACTTGCCGAACGTGCGGGCATCGACCCGGACATCGTCGACGATGTGGTGTGGGGGTGCGTCTCGCAGGTCGGTGACCAGTCGAGCAACATCGGGCGCTACTCGGTGCTGGCTGCGGGCTGGCCCGAAAGCATCCCGGGCACGACCGTCAACCGGGCATGCGGGTCGAGCCAGCAGGCGCTGGACTTCGCGGTGCAGGCGGTCATGTCGGGGCAGCAGGACGTCGTCGTGGCCGGCGGCGTCGAGGTCATGAGCAGGGTGCCGCTCGGTGCGGCCAGGGCCACCGGCATGCCGTACGGCCCGAAAGTCCTTGCCCGCTACGGGGACTTCTCGTTCAACCAGGGAATCTCTGCCGAGCTGATCGCGCAGAAGTGGGGTTTCTCGCGGACCCGCCTCGACGAGTATTCGGCGTCATCGCACGAGCGGGCGGCAGCGGCGCAGGACAGCGGCGCGTTCGAGTCCCAGATCATGCCGGTGTTCACCGGCGGTGAGCCGGTGGTGGCCGACGAAGGGGTGCGGCGGGGGACCACCGTCGAGAAGCTTGCCGGCCTGAAGCCGGCGTTCAAGGAGGACGGCGTCATCCACGCGGGCAACTCATCGCAGATCTCCGACGGCGCCGCCGCGCTGCTGGTGATGACCGCCGAGCGCGCAATTGCGCTGGGCCTGACCCCGATCGCGCGTTACCGCGCCGGCGCGGTCACTGGGGCGGACCCGGTGCTCATGCTCACCGGTCCGATTCCCGCTACCGAGAAGGTGCTGCACAAGGCGGGCGTGCGGCTCGACGAGATCGGCGTGTTCGAGGTCAACGAGGCGTTCGCGCCGGTCCCGCTTGCCTGGCAGGCCGAAACGGGGGCGGACGAGAAGAAGCTCAACCCGCTCGGCGGGGCGATCGCGCTCGGCCACCCGCTTGGCGCGTCGGGTGCCGTCTTGATGACCCGCATGGTGAACCACATGCGCGACAACGGAATTCGCTACGGACTGCAAACCATGTGCGAGGGCGGCGGCACGGCCAACGCCACGCTCGTCGAGCTCATCGCGTAGAGGACAGGAGGACGCCGAGTGCGTCGAGATCTATTCACCGAGGACCACGAGGCGTTCCGCGAGCTCGCCCGCAACTTCGTCGAGAAGGAAGTGGTGCCGCACTATCCCGAATGGGAAAAGGGCGGGCGCATGCCGCGCGACGTGTTCAAGCAGATGGGCGAGCTGGGCATGCTCGGCATGGCCATCCCCGAGGAGTACGGGGGTGGCGGCATGCCCGACTACCGCTACAACGTCGTACTGCAGGAGGAGGCGGCTCGCGCGCTGGTCACGTTGTCGACGGTGCGCACCCAACTCGAGGTGATCCTGCCGTACTTCCTGCACTACGCGAACGCCGAGCAGCGCAACCGTTGGTTTCCCGGCCTCGCCGCGGGCACTCTGCTGACTGCCGTCGCGATGACCGAACCCGGCACGGGGTCGGATTTGGCGGGCATGCGCACCACGGCGGTGCGCGACGGCGACGACTACGTCGTCAACGGGGCGAAGACCTTTATCACCGGCGGGATGCAGGCCGACCTCGTCATCGTGGTCGCCCGCACCTCGACCGATCCCGACAACCGGCGGCGGGGACTCACGCTACTGGTCGTCGAGGACGGCATGCCGGGCTTCACCCGGGGCCGTGAGCTGGAGAAGATGGGCTGCAAAGTGCAGGACACGGCCGAGTTGTCCTTCGTCGACGTGCGCGTCCCGGCAGCCAACCTGCTGGGCGAGGAGGGTGAGGCCTTCAGCTACCTGGGCCACAACTTGCCGCAGGAACGCCTGACGGTGGCCGTCGGATCGGTGTCACAGGCGCGGTCGGCGATCGCCGCGGCGATCGACTACACCAAGGACCGCAAGGCGTTCGGCACCCCCGTTGCGTCGTTCCAGAACACCAAGTTCGAACTGGCCGCGTGTTCGACGGAGGTGGAGGCTGCGCAGGCGATGCTGGACCGCGCAGTGGCGCTGCACGTCGAGGGCGAGCTGTCGGGCGCCGACGCGGCACGGGTCAAGCTGTTCTGCACCGAGATGCAAGCCCGGGTCGTGGACCGCTGCCTGCAGCTCTTCGGCGGCTACGGCTACATGATGGAGTACCCGATCGCCCGGCTGTACACGGATGCGCGGGTGGCCCGGATCTATGCAGGTACCAGCGAGGTGATGAAGGTGATCATCGCCAAGTCGCTGGGCCTCTGACTGCTGTCAAGAAATTAATTCCCTGAGGCCCTTGTCACAGCGGACAAACCTACCTACTGTGTGTTCACTAGGTTGGTTGAACGAAGGAGTTCAGTGTCCGCTCCACGGCCCTACGCCACACTCCTCGCCAAGGGTGAGGACCGCAGGCAGCGCATCTTGGCCGTCGCCGAGCGCCTGCTGGCGCGCAACGGGTGGCGCAACACCTCGCTAGCCCAGATCGCCAAGGAGGCCGGGGTGACTCCGGCCGGGCTGCTGCATCATTTCGAGTCCAAGGAGCAGCTGCTCAACGCGGTTCTCGATGCCCGCGATGCCGACGACGATGCCCACGCGGACCGAACCGGTGACCTCATCGCCGAGCTGTCCCGGGTGCCCGAGCGGTTCGACCGCGCACCCGAACTGGTCGGCACTTTCACCGTGCTGCTGGTGGAGAACATCGCGCCCGACGCTCCGCTGCACGACCGCCTGCACAAGCGGTATCGAGACGCGGCGGACATCGTCACGGAGATCATCGAGCGGGGCCAGGGCGACGGACGCTACCGCCCAGATTTTGATGCGGCCAGCAAGGCCGTGGAGATACTCGCCTTCATCAACGGAATGGAGACCCTATGGTTGCTCGATCCTTCAATACCGCTGACCGAGGTGTTCAAGGGGTACGCGGAGTCGCTGGCTCGCGAATTGGCGCCCCGGAGCGCGACATGAGGTATCGGCTGGACGTCGTCGCGCCGACCGCGCTCGACGCGGTGAAGTTCGCCGGCGGCTGGGTGTACGACAGGGTGATGGCCGGATGGGATGTCACGGTCCTGATCGGCGACCATGACGACGTCCGGCCGCTGGAGATCCTCGGCGCCCAGACACTCGACCTGGAGTCGGTGCTGGCGTCGTGGGAGGACCGTCCGCATCCGCAGACGGTTGCGGTCGCCGGTTATCTGCTCGACCGCGACTCGCGGGTGCGCGAGCACGTGCTCAACGCGCTCGACCAGGGCGCGACCGAGGTGACGCTCTGGGGGGACAGCCTGCCCACAGAGCTTGATCACAGCGTCGATTCCGTACAGCACCACTTGAGCGCGGCCGCAAGGGCTTTCAAGGCCCAGGCGCTCGCGGCAGCCAACGCTCCGGAAGCCGCCACCGTCGGGCACACCGAGACGTTCCGCTGCGGGATGATGGCCTCGGTCGCCGCGGACCTGATCCCCGCGAGCTAGTTTTCCGCGAAACTGTATTCCGGCAGGAAAAGTTCGAGTACGGGCCTGCTGACCGGAAAATACGTAACAAGTGGGGCAGATGGTGCTGTTGATGCGATTTTCACGCCTACGAGGCGTCCCAGGAAGGGCACAAGCAGCTGGAATACAGTTTCGGTGAGCTACGTGAGGTCGATGAGCACCTTGCCGATGGCACGGCCGTCGGCAACATGCCATAGCGCCTGAACGGTTTCGGAAAGCGGATAGACCGCGCCGACGTGCGGGCGGACGCGACCGCTGACGAGGTGATCACGCAATTCGTGCTCGTTGCGGGCGAATTCGTCCGGTGGGACGTCCTGAAACTGAAACCCCAGGACGTGGACGCCCTTGACGAGCACCAGGTTGAGCGGGATGCGGGGGATGACGCCGGAGGCATACCCGACGGTGACGAAGCGGCCGCCCCGCCGCAGTGACCGCAACGCGGGTTCGGACAGCTCACCACCGACCGGGTCGATGACCGCATGAGCGCCGTCGGGCAGGGCGTCGCGCAGCGCATTGCGTAGGTTGTCCGAGCGGTGGTTGATGACGTGGCGTGCGCCGTAACTGGCTGCCACATCGAGCTTTTCGGCCGACGATGCGACGGCCGTGACCGACGCGCCGAGCTGCACGCCGAGCTGGACCGCGGCCAGGCCCACACCGCCGCCCGCGCCGAGCACCACCACCTCGTCACCCGGCTGGACCCGGGCCATCGAACGCAGCGTGTGATACGCCGTGCGGTAGGCCACGCCGAAGGCCGCGGCGGTCCGGTCGTCGACGCCGTCGGGGGTGCGGGCCAGCCCCGCGGCGGGCACCGTCACCTCCTCGGCAAACGCGCCGTACAGCCCCGTGCCGGTGACCCGGTCGCCGACGGCGAAACCGTCGGTGCCGTCGGCCATTTCGATGATCTCGCCGGCGAACTCGCTGCCAGGCACGAACGGCGGCGGCACGCTGATCTGGTACTCGTTGGCGACGAGCAGCACATCTGGAAAGTTCACCGCCGCCGCACCGACCCGGACGCAGACTTGTCCGGCCGCGACGGTCGGCGACGGCTGTTCTTCGATACGGACCACTTCCGGCGGCCCGTAGGCCGGGCAGACCGCGGCGCGCATGTCAGCTGTAGTCGGTGGATTCGGCGAGATCGGCCGCCGAACGCATCAGTTCCGGCACGATCGGCCCGAACGCCAGCAGCTTCTCGTCGTCACCGGCACGTTGGAAGCCCTGTTCGAGCACGATGGCCAGCTTCCATTTCGCCAGCACCAGGTAGTAGTCGAGGTCGTCGACCTGGCGGCCGGACACCTTGGCGTAGTACGCGACAACGTCTGTGCGCGACGGCATCCCGCGCATGTCCACGTAGCTGAAGCCGCCCGCGTCCGGGGCGTCCGGATTCTCGGGCCAGCTCTGCACCATCCAGGCCAGGTCCAGTTTGGGGTCACCGACGGTGCCCATCTCCCAGTCGACAATCGCCGCCAGCCGCGCCGGCGCGCCGTGGTCGTACATCACGTTGGCGAACTGGTAGTCGCCATGCATCAGGCCGGCGATGAAGTCCAGCGGCCGGTGCGTGCGCAGCCACTCGGTCGCGACGTCGAGGCCGTCGAGTTCGCGTCCTTTGATCCGTTCGAAAAAGCCTGTCCAGCGGTCGACTTGGCGTTCGTGGAAGCCGTCCGGGCGGCCGAGGTCATGCAGGCCCTTGGCCTTCCAATCGACCTTGGACAGCAGCGCGATGCCCTCGGCCAGCTGATAGGCCAGGCCAGAGCGTGCGTCGAGGTCGCTGTCGAACGGCTCGGGCCAGCGCCGCTGGTCCATCGGCGACCAGCCGTCGACGAAGCCCATCAGGTAGAACGGGCGGCCGAGGACCGAAGCGTCCGAACACACCCCGACTGCCTTGGTATGCGGCACCTCGGTGCCGTCGAGTGCCTCGATGATCCGCCACTCGCGCAGGATGCCCTTGTCGCGGTCCGGGGGAGCGCCAGGCGGCGGCATGCGCAGGACACACCGCTCGTCGCCGCGGCGCACCCCATAGATCACGTTCTGCGTTCCGCCGGACAGGAACCGGGCAGTCAGCGGCTCACCTTTGCCGGGCAGCGCGGCAGCGTCCATCCAATCGGCAAGCCGCGCAACGTCGATATCGCTCACAGATTCCCCACTTCGTTTTCCAGGTAGTCGGCGTACTTCGCCTGGGCCGCTTCGCGTTTGCGCGGTGTCCATTCGGTGGGCCACGTGTCGTCGGTGGCCTGATAGCCCCGCAACACCTGCTTGGCGACCGTCGTCTTGTGCACCTCGGTCGGACCGTCGGCCAGCCCCATCACGGCGGCACCGGTGACCATCCCCATGAATGGCATCTCGTTGGTGACTCCCAGCGCACCGTGGACTTGCATTGCCCGCCAAGCGATGTCGTGCAGGACGGTCGGCATCACTACCTTGACCGCGGCGATGTCCTTGCGGACCTTCTTGTAGTCGTTGTATTTGTCGATCTCCCACGCGGTGTAGAGCACCATCAACCGGAACTGGAGCAGCTGCGCGTACGAATCGGCGATGTAGCCCTGCACAAACTGCTTGTCCGACAGGCGGCTGCCCTGGGTCTCGCGGCTCAGCGCGCGCTCGCACATCATGTCCAGCGCCTTTCGTGACAGGCCGATAGTGCGCATGGCGTGATGGATACGCCCGCCACCGAGACGCGTCTGCGCGATGACGAACGCCTGCCCCTCGCCACCCAGCAACGCCTCGGCGGGCACCCGGACGTTGTCGTAGTGGATCAGCGCGTGTGATCCCTCGTTGTCACGCTCCCCGTGCAGGCCGACGTTGCGGACGATGTTGACGCCCGGTGTGTCGGCCGGCACCAGGAACATCGACATGCCCTGGTAGGCACTGACTTCGGGGTTGGTCACCACCATCACAATCAGGAACGACGCCGTCTTGGCGTTGGAGGAGAAGAACTTCCAGCCGTTGATCACCCAGTCGTCGCCGTCGCGCACTGCGCTGGTCTTGAACAGCGTCGGGTCCGCGCCGGCATGCGGTTCGGTCATCGAGTAGCAGGAGAACAGCTCACCGTCGAGCAGGGGCCGCAAGTAGCGCTGCTTCTGCTCTTCGGTGCCGTAGTGCGCGATGATCTCGGCGTTGCCGGTGTCCGGCGCCTGACAGCCGAACACGATCGGCGCCCACTGCGAGCGGCCCAGGATCTCGTTCAGCAGCGCGAGCTTGAGCTGGCCGTAGCCTTGGCCGCCAAGCTCGGGTCCCAGGTGTGTGGCCCACAACCCCTTTCGGCGTACCTCCTCCTTCAGCGGGTCGATTGCCTTGCGCCGCTTGTCATCCAGCGGCACGAACTGCAGGTGTGGAAATGCCAGGTCAAGCGGTTCGACCTCCTCGCGGACGAACTCGTCCGCCCAGTCCAGTACCTTCTGGTACTCGGGATCGGTCTCGAAATCCCACGCCATCGGGGGCCTCCTTTGTCAGTTGAACGTGTCAGTTGAACGTGACGACGACTTTGTCGGCGGCGCCTGGGGTGGAAGCGGTGCGCAGGGCCTCGTCGACGTCGTCGAACGGGATCGTGTGGCTCACGATCACCGCGTCGGCACCCACCTTGAGTGCTTTCTCCAGGCGCGCCGGAATCAAGTCGGCGACCACCACATGGCTGACGCCGAGCGATTTGAATCCGATGGTCGCGCCCAGCCCGATCGGGCCCGCGCCGAACACCACCACCTTGTCAGACGCTCTCGGTTGGCAGCGGTTGACACCGTGGCGGGCCACGGCCATGGGTTCGTTCAGCGCGGCCACTTCGAACGGGATGTGTTCGGGCACGACCTCGAGGCTCTTTCCGCGCACGGCGTGCTCGATGAGCAGGTAGTCGGCGAGTGCGCCGGTCGCGCCGCCGTTGCCGATGATTCCGCTGGGCGCGGCCATCGGGTTGATCACGACGTGGTCGCCGACCGCGATGCCGGTGACGTCGTTGCCGACCTCAACCACCTCTCCCGCGGGTTCATGGCCCAGTGGTGTGCGCCCCTCGCGCCCCGGCAGTCCGCCCAGCGAGATGTAGAAGGCGTCCGAACCGCAGATCCCGCAGGCGCGAATTTTGATGAGGGCGTCGTTCGGTCCGACCGTCGGCTTCGGCATGTCGACGACCCGGGTCTCGCCCGGGGCGGTCATCATCGACACCTTCATCGAGTCTCCTGTTGGCTAGGCGGGAAGTTGGTTGTATCCGGCGATCAGCGCCGCGATGTCGCGCGTGACGACGTCGGCGAACGAGCGGTCGCCGAAACTTCCTCCGGCCCAGTGGCGCACGCCTTCGCTGACGTGCATCTGCGCGACAAGGGACAGATGGCGCACGTCGACGTGGGCGGCCAACTTGCCGTCGGCCTGTGCCTTGGCGAACAGCTCGCCGAACATGTCGGCGTCGGTGTCGTCCGATCTGTTGCCGGCGAGGATGCGGTGCTCCTGCCGGTAGCCCTCGAGGATCGTTTCGATGATCAGCTCGCGGGGGTTGCGCGCCATCGATCGCTCCAGGCTGCGCAGCGCCCGCGCGATGACGGCTTCCACCTCATAGTCCGCCTTCAGCAGTGCGCGCGCGGTTTTCTGCGCTGCCCTTGTTGACAACAGGCCGACCTCGAAGAGCACATCCTCCTTGGCCGGGAAATAGAAGTAGAACAACGCCCGCGAGACACCCGCCGCGCGGCAGATGTCGGCGACCGTCGTCTTCGCGTAGCCGTTCGTGCGCCACAGCGCCATCGCGGCCTGCACCAAGGCGCGTTTGGTCTCGTGTGAGCGCGCGCGCTGGAACGAAGCACGGCGCTGACTACCGTCAGCAATTGCTACTCCGTTGTTCTTGGGCACAATTGCACTGTAACAGCCAGATTGGCTCTTGCATATAGTTGACGTTTGTCTAACTATCTTAGAATGACATCACCATTACAGGGCAGGCGCCGCATCCTTGTCACGGGCGGCGCGACCGGTATCGGCGCGGCCGCGGTGGGGGTCCTCAGCGAGGCGGGCGCGGACGTTGTCGCGACGTACCACCGGACGCCTCCGTCCCAACACGCTGGCGTCTCGTGGTTGCAGTGCGACGTCCGTGACGCCGCGGCGGTGGACGCAATGGTCGCCGAAGCCGTCCAAACTCTCGGCGGGCTCGACGTGCTGCTGCACGCCGCCGGGCTGTGGCAGGCGGGCATCCCCGGTCAGCTCACGGGTGAGGACATCGACTTCCTCGTCGACACCAATCTCAAGGCCACGATCTTCACCAACCAGGCGGCGTACGCCGTCATGCGAAAGGGCGGCGGCGGCCGGATCATCAACTTTGGCTCGGGTGAGGCCGTGATGGGCAGTCCGATCTCGGCGCTCTATGCGGCGACCAAGGGAGCGGTTCAGGCGTGGACGCGCTCGATCGCAAAGGCGTGGGCCGCGGACAACATCACGGCGGTCGCGCTGGCGCCTGCGGTGCAGACACCGGGTGCCGACCGGTTGCGTGACTTCCTCGGGCCAGAGATGTCCGAGCTCATCGACGAGCAGATCAAGGCGACGATCCCGCTGGGCGGAGCGCTCGGTGACCCGGCGCGCGACCTCGGGCCGGTGCTGGTGTTCTTGTGTAGCGAGGGATCGCGCTTCATCACCGGACAGCTGATCGCGGTCGACGGCGGCCTCGTCATGTTGGGCTCCTAGGGCATCTCGCGCGAGCCTTCGTAACCGGTTGTCAGCATGTGCACGGTGCGGTCGAGGCTGGGCAAGATTTCGGTGATGGCGATCTCGCCGGCCGCGAATCGGCCCAGCAGCCCGTAGACGACGCTGGAGACGATGGTGTCGATGTCGTGAATGAAATGCGGGTCGGCGTCGCCGAGAACCTCCATCACCGCGGGTACCACCGCGTCGAAGCCGCGGCGAATCAGCTTCTGGCCGCCCGGCGCCGTTCGCGCCCGAAAGTAGGCCTTGAGCATGGCGGGGTGGCGCTCCCATGGCTCGAAGATGGTGCGCAGCACGCGCATCAAACCGACATATAGCGACTCGTCCGCGTCGTGCGGTCGGGTCAAACCGGAATACCGGTTCTCCTCCATCCAGCAGTCGAGCGCGGCCAGGATCAACTCGTCGCGTGTGCTGTACCGCTTGTAGATGGTCGCCAGGGATGTCCGGGCGCGCCGGGCGACCTCACGCAGTTGCACGGCGTCGTAGCCCTCCGTCTCCAGGAGCTCGACGACGATGTCGAGGATGCGGTCCTGGCGCCGGTCCGTGTTCCCGCTCGTCACTTCGGTACTAGTCACTTTTGCAAACGCCCTTGCCGTCCATGGGTAACAAGGTTACCGTACCGGGTGTAACGCAGTTACTCGGCGCAACGAAGCGAGGATCGATGGGTTCATTGGACGGCAAGGTCGCCTTCATCACCGGCGTAGCCCGAGGACAGGGCCGAAGCCACGCCGTGCGACTGGCCGCCGACGGTGCCGCCATCATCGGCGTCGACATCTGCGCCGACATCGCGTCCAACGGCTACGCAATGGCGTCTCGCGAAGAGCTTGCGGAGACGGTGGCCTTGGTGGAAGCCAAGGGCGGCAAGATGCTCGGGTCGGTCGCCGATGTCCGTGACTTCCATGCGCTGAAAGCGGCCCTCGACGCCGGGGTGGAGCAGTTCGGCCGGCTGGACATCGTCCTCGCCAACGCGGGCATCGCGTCAATGGCGTTCCGCGAGCTCACCGACGAGGAAGACCTCGAACAGTGGACGGACGTCCTCAATGTGAATCTCGTCGGCGCATTCCACACCGCGAAGGTCGCGATACCGCACCTCATCGCCGGTGGGCAGGGAGGTTCGATCGTCTTCACCAGCTCCACGGCAGGGCTGCGCGGCTTCGGCGGGCTGCAGGGCGGAGGCCTGGGCTACGCGGCGTCCAAGCACGGCATCGTCGGTATGATGCGCACACTCGCCAATGCGCTTGCACCGCACAGCATTCGGGTCAACACCGTGCATCCCACCGCGGTCAACACCATGATGGCCGTCAATCCGGCGATGGTCTCGTTCCTGGAGAACTATCCCGACGGCGGGCCGCACCTGCAGAATCCGCTACCGGTCGACCTTCTGGAGCCCGAGGACATCAGCGCCGCGATCGCCTACCTGGTCTCCGACGAAGGCAAGTACGTCACGGGCGTCACCTTCCCCGTCGACGCCGGGTTCTGCAACAAGCTATGAACGGCAACGAATCTCGACCGGCCGGCCGGGTCGCTGGCAAGCGCGTGGTCATCACCGGAGCGGCGCGGGGGATGGGTCGCAGCCATGCGGTGCGGCTCGCCGAAGAGGGCGCCGACCTCATCCTGGTCGACATCTGTGAGTCGCTGCCGGAACTGGAGTATCCGCTCGCGACTCCTGAGGATCTGGCCGAAACGGCCCGGCTGGCCGAAAAGCATGGCAGGCGGGTCATCACCCACATCGTCGATGTGCGCGACGAGGCGGCGTTGGCGGCGGCTGTCGATGACGGCGTTGCCCAGCTGGGTGGGTTGGACGCGGCGGTGGCCAACGCCGGTGTGCTGACGGTGGGTACCTGGGACAAGACGACGCAGAAGCAGTGGCGAACTGTGCTGGACGTCAACCTGATCGGAACCTGGAATACGTGCGCAGCTGCGCTTCCGCATCTGGTGGAACATGGTGGCAGCCTGGTCAACATCAGCTCGGCGGCGGGCCTGAAGGGCACTCCGCTGCACCTGCCGTACACGGCGTCCAAACATGGTGTGGTCGGCCTGAGCCGGGCGCTGGCCAACGAGCTTGCCGCACAGAATATTCGGGTCAACACGGTTCATCCGACGGGAGTTGAGACGGGTATGCGGCCGGACTCCCTGCACGGGCTACTTGGGGAGGGGCGCCCTGATCTGGTCCCGATATTCCTCAATGCGCTGCCTGCGGTCATGGCCGAAGCGATCGATATCAGCAACGCGGTGCTGTTCCTGGTTTCCGACGAGTCGCGATTTGTGACGGGTTTGGAGTTCAAGGTCGACGCGGGGGTGACGCTGCGATGACCACACGTTCGGAGCTCGGCAGGCGCGCATTCGCGGACGTGATGACCTTCCCCGCGCCGCAGGATTCCAGCCCGGCGACGTCGAACGGCTTGATCGACTTCGTGTTCGGCGAGGTCTGGACGCGGCCGGCACTGAGCAGGCGGGATCGCCGCTTCATCACCCTTCCTTGCGTGGCGGCAGCCGACGCCGAAGGGCCACTGAAGGATCACGTGTACGCGGCGTTGAACAGCGGCGATCTCACCATCACAGAAATGCGGGAAACCGTCCTGCATTTCGCGGTGTACAGCGGCTGGCCGAAGGCATCCCGTTTCAACATCGTGGTCGACGAGCAATGGGACCGAATACACCGTGAGCGTGGGCAGACCGTTCCACCGCCTGAACCGCTGTTGCCGTTGGTTACGCCGAGCGACCCGGAGAGCCGGCTGTTGACCGGAGAACAATCGTTCAAGGACATCAACTGCATTCCGTTCGCGCCGATACGGGACAACCCGTATTCCGGCGCGGGCATTCTGAACTTCGTCTTCGGCGAGATGTGGCTGCGACCCGGACTCGGCATGAAACAACGACGGTTGGTGACGGTGGCATGTGTGGCGTTCCAGGACGCGCCCATCCCGATCATGAGCCACGTCTACGCCGCATTGAAGAGCCGCGATGTGTCGTTCGACGAAATGGATGAAGTCGCATTGCATTTCGGCGCCTACTACGGATGGGCGAAAGCGTCGTATCTGAACCAGGCGATCAGCGAGCAAAAGCAGCGCGTCCTCGACGAGTGGCACGCAGAAGGCGCGGCAACGTCATGACGACCGCGGCATTGTCCGGCGGACTGCTCATCGGCGGCGACCGGATCACCGACGCGTCCGGAGGAACATACCGTCACGTCTACTCGGCCACCGGCCAACCGAACGGGACCATTCCGTTGGCCGGTGCGGCCGAGATTGATCGAGCAGTCGCATCGGCTTGGGACGCTCATCGCGAATGGATGTCGCTGACGGTAGACCGGCGCCGCGACCTGCTGATCGACCTCGCCGACGCGGTGCACGAGAGCCTTGACGACCTCGCTCGTCTCAACGTGGACGACTACGCTGTTCCGATCTCCTTCGCCGGCAACGCAATGCTGCTCGAGCGGTTCCTCCGTCATTTCGCAGGTTACGTCGACAAGCCCGCTCGACGAGCTGCTGAATCGCTGGCCCGAATGGGACATCGACAACGAAACCGCGCAGCTCGCACCGACCTCCACTGTCAGGGGGTGGGAGCGGCTGCGCCTGGTACTGCCCTGATCTACTGCCGCTCGTTGACGCCGATGGACCGGGTATGGAAATCTAATACCCAAAGTTGAGAATCACGTTCTCGCGAATCGAGATCGTTGGAACGGAGGGGTGCATGTCTGACGACCTCACCGCGGTCGACTTCTTCCGGGACGGCCGGCTGGTCGACGACCCGTACTCGTACTTCGAGGCGATGCGCAACAAATGCCCGGTCAGCCGCGAAGACCACCACGGCGTCACGATGGTGACGGGCTGGCAGGAGGCCGTCGACGTCTACAACGACGCCGAGACGTTCTCCTCCTGCATCTCGGTTACCGGGCCGTTCCCAGGGTTCCCCGTCCCGCTTGAAGGTGACGACGTCACGGAGCTGATCGAGAAGCACCGCGACGAGATCCCGTTCAGCGACCAGTTGCCGACGCTCGACCCTCCCATGCACACCAATCACCGCGCACTGCTGATGCGGCTGATCACCCCCAAGCGCCTCAAGGAAAACGAGGACGCGATGTGGCAGCTCGCCGACGAGGTGCTCGACCCGTTCCTGGCCCCGGGAAAGGGCGAGTTCATCAAGGGCTTCGCCGGCCCCTTCACCCTGCTCGTCATCACCGACCTTCTCGGTGTGCCCCTTGAGGACCGCGACGAGCTCATCGAACGGCTGCAGCGAGGCACCCATGGCAGCGGCCTCGGGAGCACCGATAAAAAGACGCTGACGCACACCCCGTTGGAATACCTCTACGAGGTGTTCGCGACGTATGTCGAGGACCGCCGGCGCGATCCCCGCGATGATGTGCTGACGGGCTTGGCGACCGCGACCTTCCCCGACGGCTCCATTCCCGAGGTCGGAGACGTCGTACGCGTTGCCACGAACGTCTTTTCGGCCGGACAGGAAACAACGGTGCGACTCCTGGGCACCTCGCTGAAGGTGCTCGGGGAGCGGCCGGACATCCAGCAGAAGCTGCGCGAGGACCGCTCCCTGATCCCGAACTTCATCGAAGAGGCGTTGCGCATCGAGAGCCCGGTCAAGGGCGACTTCCGGTTGTCCCGCGTCGCAACGACGGTGGGCGAGCAGGAGATTGCCGCGGGCACCACGTTGATGGTGCTCAACGGGGCCGCGAGCCGGGACCCCCGCCGCTTCGAGGATCCCGACACCTTCGATCCCGAACGCAAGAACGCGCGCCAGCACCTTGCCTTCGGGCGTGGCATCCACAGCTGCCCTGGCGCACCGCTGGCCCGGGCCGAGACGCGCGTCGGCCTCGAGCGCCTGCTCGACCGGACATCCGACATCAGGATCAACGAGGCCATCCATGGTCCGGCGAATGATCGTCGCTACAAATACATTCCGACGTACATTCTGCGCGGGCTGACCGAATTGCACGTCGAGTTCACGCCGGCGAAGGACACGCGATGAAGGTCACCGTCGATGAGGACCGGTGCCGAGGACACGGCATGTGTCTCACGCTCTGCCCGGACGTGTTCAACATGACCGACGACGGCTATGCCGTTGCCGACCCGTCCGAAGTTCCGGCCGGGCTTGAAGGGGCGGCAAAAGAGGCCATCGAATGCTGCCCAGAGCAGGCCATCAGCGAAGTCCAAGGAGATTGAATGCCAAAGGGATACGTCATCCTGACCGAGGAGATCAAGGACCCCGCCGGGATGGCCGAGTACGGCAAGTTGGCGATGCAGGCGATGGCCGGCGCCACGATCCTGTCGGTCGACCAGAAGCCCCAGGTGATCGAGGGCGCATGGCACGGCAGCCAGACCGTCGTGCTCGAGTTCGACTCCGTGGACGCGGCCCGCGCCTGGTACGAATCGGATGCCTATCAGAAGGCGGCCAAGGTCCGGCAGTCGGCGGCCGACTGCAACGCGGTGATCCTCTCCGGCTTCGGAAGTTAGCCCGCGAAATGGAATTCCCGGTCGTTAAGCCGCGACTTTGACCGCCCGGGAATTCCATTTCGGCGAGATCAGTCGGGTACGAGGGGACCGATCGGGCTGGTGGTCGTCGCGTGCACCAGCAACTCGGCCAGCTCCTGCGGGCGGCTGAGGAACGGCGAGTGCGACGTGTCGATCGTCAGCTGCTCGACCCCGAGACGCCGTGTCACCGTGTCGGCCAGCCATCGCGGCATGGACTGATCCTGTAGACAGCAGATGAAGCTGCGGGGGAGATCGGCCGCCCAGAACCGGGGGACCGACACCGGCGTGACGGTGGTGTCGCCGAACCGTTCCGGGCCGAGGCGCTCGAACGCCCAGCGGGCAGTTGCCTCGTCGCAGTCGTGGTAGAAGTACTTCCACGCGCCATCTAGGCGCTCGTCACTCTTCGCGGATCGCGATGGCCTGCCGCGGGCATTGGCGGACCGCTTCGCGGATCTGGTGCTCGTTCTCCGGGGTCACTTCGTCCTGCAGGACGTGAAGGTAGTCCTCGTCGTCGAGGTGGAAGACCTCCGGGATGATGCCCATGCACACCCCGTTGCTTTCGCACAGGCCGAAGTCGACTTCGACCTTGCTCACCGCAACACCTTCACCGGGACGTTGGACCAGCCGGCGACATTCTGCATGTGGACGCGCTTGAGCCCGTCCCACTGGACTTCGTAGCGCGGCATGAAGTCGAGCAGCTTCTCCAGCGCGATGGCGCTCTCCATGCGGGCCAGCGCGGCTCCCAGGCAGCTGTGGATCCCGTACCCCAGGCCGAGGTTCTGCGCCTCGGTGCGGTCCCGGTCGATGTCGAACGCGTCGGCGTCGGTGAACGCTTCGGAATCGCGGTTCGCCGACGCGTACATCAGGAACACGGGCTTGCCCGCCGGGATGGTGACTCCATGCAGGTGCGACTCCTTGAGCGAATACCGCACGTTGTACTGCACAGGTCCTTCGTAGCGCAGCAGTTCTTCCACCGCCGCGGGAATCTTGCTGCGGTCGTCGAGCAGTTTTTGCCACTGGTCGGGGTTCTTGGCGAAGATGACGGCCGCGTTGCCGACCAGCTTCGTGACCGTCTCGGCGCCAGCGCCACCCAAAAGCGATGCAAAGCCCGTTATTTCGATGTCGTCGAGTTTGTGCATCTCGCCGTCCTCGCGGGGTATCTCCGCGGCGATCAGCCGGCTGATCATGTCGTCCTGCGGATTCTTGCGCCGCTCCTGAACCAGGTTGTAGTAGAACATTCCGGCGTCGATGTTGGCCTTCATGCCCTCCTCGGTGATCTCGGCCTTCCCGGGTTCGCGGGTAAGACCCGTGTCGATCCAGTGCCGCACCTGCTGGCGGTATTCCTCGGGGACGCCCGCCATCCTAGTGATGACCTCGACCGGGAACGGGCCGGAGAAATCCTCGACGACGTCGAACACGTCGGAACCGACGGCACCCAGGTACTTGTCGATCGTTTCGATCACCGTCTCCTTCTGCGCCTGGATGGCTCGCGGCGTGAATGCCTTGTTGAGCAGGCTGCGCATGTGACGGTGATCGGGCGGATCCATGAAGATGATCGACCTCTGGGGCACCTCCCCCGACTTCACCATCATCAGGTCCAGGCCGTGCGCCGACGAGAACGTCTCGTGGTCCTTCAACGCCGCGGCCACGTCCTCGTGCCTGCTGAGCGCGTAGAAGTCTTGCGCCTCGTCGTAGTAGACCGGTGCTTCCTCGCGCATCCGCCGGTATAGCTCGAACGGATCGTTGAAGAACTCCTCCGAGAAGGGGTCGAATACGAGCTTCGCCTGGGTCATAGCTTCCTCCTGGGTGCGAGGTAAGGAACAGGAGACGTTACGGAGGGCTGTGAAACTGTAACGCTAACAGTATTGCCGTCTGCATTGGGTTCAATCGCGGATTTGGTGGCCATTTCACCCCCGAATTCCTGCGTTGATCACGTCGTCGAGAGCCCCAAGATCGCTCCCGAGCTCGGCCGACGATCTTTGCGCACGACCGCGACGTCCTTTCCGATGAACTCGCCTGTGGTTTCGACGAACGCGGCAACCGAGCCCCGGGCGGCGACGAACTCGCCGACTCGGCTCGCCCCGCTGCCGTGCGTGATCGATCCCAGCAGCTTCGACTCGTCCACACCAAGGCGGTTACCCAGCTGGACGGCCTCGTGCAGCAGCCCGATCTGAGCCGCGAAGAGGCTGTTGTTGATCAGCTTCACCCGCTGGCCGGCGCCGATCGAGCCCACGTGCAGGATGGGGTCGCCGTAGCTGCCCAGCACCGGCCGCACATGCGCCACCGCCTCGTCGGATCCGCCCACGAACAGCGTCACCGCGCCTACGGCGATGTTGTGCGGACCGCCGCTGACCGGGGCGTCCACGACGCCGATGTGGCGAGCTCGGGTCGCGATGGTCTCCGCGGTGCGGGGGCTTCCGGTGGTGTGGATGACCAGGACGGCGCCTGGCCGCATCGAGGACAGCAGGTCGCCGGCCAGGCAAACCTCCTGGACCTGTTCGTCGGTGAACACGCAGACGACGACGACATCGGCACGGTCGCCGACGTCGGTCAGATCGGTGACGGCGTCGGCGCCCAATTCGCGGACCGCTTGGCACTTCTCGTCAGACCGACCGAGCGCGCGCACCTCATGGCCGGACTCGACGAGGCGGCGGATC
This sequence comes from uncultured Actinomycetota bacterium, assembly GCA_963848185.1. GTDB lineage: Bacteria > Actinomycetota > Actinomycetes > Mycobacteriales > Mycobacteriaceae > Mycobacterium. The sequence goes on along the minus strand of CAWKCR010000007.1, from coordinate 89,540 downwards.
ATGGGCCCGCCCATGCGCCCCGCCCCGACGAACCCGACGCGCGTCATCGCGGGTAATCCATCGACTTCAGCGCGGCATCGGCCGCATCGAACACCGCACCCTCGGGCGCCGACGCATCCGCGGCCAGGCTCGCCGCATGGCGGACGTCCTTCTGCAGCAGTGCTCCCGCGATCGGCGCCAGCCCCTCCAAGGTTCCCCCGAAAACCGTAATGCTGCTTAGCGCCTTGCTGGTGGCGGATCCGCCGTTGAGGACCTCGCCGAGACGATCGCGAGGGACGCCGAGGGCCTCGCCCAACTCCAGGGTGCTGATCGCGCTGCCGAGGTTGGCACTGAACAGCAGGTTGTTCAGGATCTTGGTGACCTGGCCGCTGCCCAGCGGACCGAGGTGGACGATCGGGTCGGCGTAAGTCGCGAACACCGGTCGGCACCGTTCGACGACGTCCTCGTCGCCGCCGACCATGACCAGCAGCTTCCCTTCCTCGACGGCCGGGCCTCCGCCGCTCACCGGTGCGTCGATCACCGAAACGCCCTGTGCCGCAGCCTTCTCGGCGATCTCACGGCACGTATCGGGATGAACCGTGCTGTGGATGGCGACGATCCCGCCAGACGCCAATCCGGCCAGTACTCCGGTCTCGCCGTACAGGACTTCTCTGACGTCGTCGTCGCCGACGACGCACAGGCAGACGAGGTCACTGGCCGCCGCCAGTTCGGCAGGTGAGCCCGCTGTCTTTGCGGCGGTGTCCGCGTACGGTTCGAGGCTGGCCTGCCGGCGTGCCCACAGCGTCGTCTCGTAGCCGCCCTCGACGATCCGCCGCGCCATGGGGCCACCCTGACTGCCCAGTCCGATGAATCCGACGCGCATCAACCCGCCTCCAATTCCGCTTCTGCGCTCTGTTTTGCCACGACACATTCCTCGGCGAAGGACAACGCCTTCATGTGGTAGGCCGCGGCACTGACCGAAAGGCTGAGGTTGTGTCCAGCCCCGGCTTGTTCGTTGACCACGAAGCGCGGCGACGCGGAGAACATCGCCGCGATCTCCGCCATCGCCTCCGGGTCGGACCGCCACACCCGTTCGTGATCGGCGACGCTGAACTGCACCGGGACGCGCACCTGAGTCGCCAGCGCCGGAAAGTCTTGTCGCGGCCAGTCTTTGACCATCGTGGTCTCGTACGGAGCACCCGTCGACGAGTTCGTGATCCCGGTCAGCACCTCGGCGGGATACAGATGCGCAGGCTGCCAGAGCAGCTCCCGTAAGCCGGATGGCCGGTGAGTCGCCGTCGCCGCCTTGAGGATCTCCAGCGCTTCCGACTCGTACTGCAGGCCGGTGCCTGCCATCTCGATACCGAGCAGGTCGCTGCCACGTTCGTTGATGGCCATCCGCAACGCCAACTCGCAACCGTTGGAATGGGCGAACAGAAACAGTCCGGCCCCGCGCGGATTCGCGCCGAGGATCTTGTCGACGGCTTCATTCGCCAGCGCGACACGTTGTTCCGGACGCTCGATCGCTTCCGGATACGGCGCCGAGCTGCCGTAGCCCGGCCGGTCCAGCGCCACCACCGTGAACCCGAGCGCCGCGCCGGTACGCAGCAGCGACAACCGCGGATGCCCGGGGCAGTCGAAATACGCTGCGGTGCTGGCTCCCCCGTGGAAGGCGACGATGACGGCCCGCGGATCGGCCGCTTCGGCCACCAGGCCGGACATCGGCACGCCGTCGACGAGGACGACGCGGGGACGTGGCTGCGGTCCGCTCACTCGTCCGTCCGTAGCAAGATCGCTCCGCTCGGCGTGAGGCCGCCACTGCTGACAACCGCGACCTTGGCGTCGGCCACCTGCCGTTCGCCCGCCTCGCCGCGCAACTGCACGACGGCCTCGTGCATCAACCCCATGCCGTGGGTGCGGCCGTGCGACAACTGGCCGCCGTGCGTGTTGAGCGGCAGCACGCCATCGCGGGCGATGTTGTGGCCGCCGTCGAGGAAATCCTTGGCCTCGCCGATACCGCAGAAGCCCAGCGCCTCGATCCACGACAGGCAGTTGATGGTGAAGCCGTCGTAGAGCTCGGCGACATCGACGTCGCTGGGCCGCAACGAGGTTCGCGTCCACATGTGAGCGGCCTGCCCGAGCGACTGCGGTTCGTGGGTAAGTGTGCTCTGGTCCCAGTCGGTGCGCTCGATGATCTGGGTGCCCACTGCCTCGAACAGAATCGGCGGTTTGGCCAGATCGCGCGCGACATCGACGGCCGAGACGATCACCGCGACGGCGCCGTCGCACGGCACGTCACAGTCGTAGAGCCCGAACGGGGTGGTGATCATCCGCGCGTTCAGGTAGTCGTCCATCGTCATCGGGTCGCGATAAATCGCGGTCGGGTTGAGTGCCGCGTTCGCCCGCTGGTTCAGCGCGATCCAGCCGAGGGTCTCTCGGGTGGTGCCGTAGCGGTGGAAGTGGCGTTGCGCATTCAGCGCCAAGGTATGCGCCGCCGACGTCGCGCCGAACGGCATCTGCCAGCTGTCGGTGCGCGGGCCGCCGGGCGGTGCCAGCTTGCCTTCCTTGACCAGCTGGCCGAAGGTCGCCTCCCACAAGGTGCGGAAGCACAGCACGTGACGGGCCATGCCCGTGGCGACGGCCATCACTGCCGCGATCACCGAGCCGCCGGGACCGAACGTGTCCATGCCGCCGTTGATCCACGTCGGCTTCAGGCCCAAGGCACCTTCCAGGGCGGTCACACCGCCTTCGCCCATGCCGGCGATTGCCAGCCCGGGATAGGTGGAGAGCCCGTCGATGTCGTCGAACGTCAAGCCCGCGTCGGCGACCGCGGCCTCGCAGGCGTCGATCGTCAGCGATAGCGGCGCGACCATCTGCCGCCGGCCGATCTTCGACATCCCGATTCCGGTGATCGCCGCCCGGTCTTCGAACTTGTCCTTGGTGACCATCGGCCGGACGTGCTTGCCGAAGTCCTCCGGCGCGATCTCGTCGGTCGGCAGCTCCGCCAGTTCGGTCTGTCCCGCCACCGGCCGGAACAGCGGCAGCCACACGTCTTCGGTTTTCTCGAAGACAAATTCCACTTGCTGCCCGAGTTGCAGCTCGTCGGGATCGCACTCGACCACGTTGGTGGTCAGGCGCACCCGTGGGTCCTCTACGACGGCGACCTGCGCCACCACATACGGCGGCGGAAGGTCGGGAAAGCCGAAGCGGTGGTTGACGGTGAAGCCGATCAGCGTCGCCCGGCCGGAGACGTCCCGCACGCCCATGTTGCGGCTGCGGCAGTACCGGCACACCGGCTGCGGCGGATGGATCAGCGCCGAGCAGTCGTTGCATTCCTGGATGCGAAGGACACCATCTGCACCTGCCGTCCAGAAGAATTCGTTCTGGGAGGTGAGCTGCGGCAGCGGGCGGCCCGGAATGTCCACGTCAGCTCCTCGCGTCTTGGGCTGCGGCCGTGGAGGAGTCGCTCATCTCGATGATCGCGTGGACAGGGCAGTCGAGTAGCGCGCGCATCACGGCGTCGTGATCCTCCTCGGGGACCGTGCCGTTGCCGACCAGCGACGCGTATCCCCAGTCGTCGAGCGAGAAGTACTCGGGCGCATGCTTGGCGCAGAGACCGAAGCCGTCGCACATCGTGCGATCGAGACGGATCCTCATGCCGTCATCACCGCCTCCACTTCGTAGGGGCGCAGTGCGTTGAAGGGGCTGGCTTGGCATGTGTCGCAACCGTTTTCCAGATGACGCGCCACCACCTGGGGGAACTGAACCAGCAGGCTGGCCGCCACGTTGGTCGCGCCGTCCAGCGTCGCGCAGGCGCCGCGCCCGCGCAGCACCACCGACCAACGTTCCAACCGGGCCAGATCGTCCTGTGTGGCCACGCCGTCGCGCAGCGCCTCGGTGACCGCCGACATCGCCGCCGTGCCGTTGAAGCACGAGCCGCACTGGCCGGCGTTTTCGCGGTCGTAGTAGGCCATCACCGATGCGGCGACGGCGACCGGGCAGTCTTCGGTGAGGATGGCGATGGCGCCACAGCCGAGGCCGCTGCCGAGCCGGCGCAGGGTCTCGTGGTCGAGGCTGGCGTCCAGTATGTCCCGGTTCAGCAGGCCCGCGAAGTAGCCGCCCATCAGCACGCCGCGCACCTGATCCGCCGGGACCCCGTGCGCCGCAAGCAGATCGGTGAACGCCAATCCGTGCGGAATCTCGTACAGCGCCGGTGGTCTGCCGGCGCCGGTGATCGTCGCGAGAAACGTCCCCGGCGACATCGGCGTGCCCTGTCCGCGGACGGCCTCCGAACCGTATCGCTGCAGAAACGGAAGATTGGCCAGCGTCTCGACATTGCTCACCAGCGTCGGTAGGCCCGCCACGCCCTGCTCGAACGGGCGCGGCGGCTTGTCCGTCGGTTTCGCCGGGCCGCCGTTGATCACGCGCACCGCGGCGGTCTCCTCACCGGCGACGTAGCCCGGTTCGACCGTCAAGACGCTGACGGTGAGCCCGTCCAGGACGGCCGCGTCGAGCTCGGTGAGCGCGGTCTCGACGGCCTCGGCCGCAAGTGGATCGGAGACGTAGACATGCACGCGGTCGGCAGCGACCATCCGCGCCGCGAGTCTCAGCCCGTCGAGCACCAGATGCGGGCGGTGCCGCAGCAGCCACCGGTCCTTGACCGACGCCGGTTCGCCCTCCTCGCCGTTGGCGACGACAACCGCACCGCCGCAACGACGTCCGTTGTCACGCACCGTGCGTACCTTGACCGCCAGCGGAAACGCCGCGCCGCCACGGCCGAGCAGTCCGCTCAGATCGACCTCGTTCAGCAGGTGATCCGCATCGTCAAGTTGTTGATAGCCGCCCTCTTTGCGGTACTCCGCGTAGTCCTCGACACCCTGCCGCGCCAGCCGCGGCTCGATGCCTGGCCACACTCTGACGGTTACGTCCACGAGTACCTCGCTAGGCTTCGGCGCATGAGAACCGCGGTCGTGCGTGTCCGGGTGGACCCATCCGGCCAGCTCACACCCGCGCAGTTAACCGACGGCATGACGAACCTCCGCCTTCTGGCGACGCCGGCCGGCATCGAGGTGATCGAGAACAACCTCGCCGCGCTGCCCCCTGCCCGCCGGGAAGTCGAGATGCTGATGGCGGGCACCGACACCGAGGAACTGCAACGCAACGCTGTGGCGCTGTGCGCGAAGGCCTTCGGCATCGAGCCGACGGCCGGAGTCACGACCTGGCTCAGCAGGGGAACCGACGACGACGCCCGAGGCGTGCTTGCGGGCTTCGGCGTCACAGGCGAGATCACCCGCACGCCCGGCGACGACGGTCTGGACGTCGTCCACGTGACGCTGCGCAAGGCCGACCTGGACCGCATTCCGGAAAGCCGAATCCACACGGCCCTGGAGGCTTCGCTGAACTGCGAGGTGCACATCCGCACGATATGAGTGCTCCATCAGCGCCCCAGGAATTCCAGTATCGGGGGCGCGGCCTGCACCCAGGTGTCGAACATGTTGAAGCGCTTCACCTTGCCCTGCGCGCGGGCCTCGCCCGCGCGCTCCCAGGCGTCCTCCGGCCAGGGTGGGTCGATCAGCTTCGACCCCTTGATCAGGCAGCTGATCTCCAACGACGTGCGCTTGGGGTGGTCCCAGTCGTTCTCGCCGCCCCGGATGATCAGCGTCGGCACCTTGATGTTGTCGAACATCTCGTCCTCGACACCTGGGATGGTCTGCCCCGGCTTGGGCACGAACGCGTTGAGCCAGCGCAGCATCACCTTGAGGAACTCATCGCCGTCGAGCGCCAGAATGCGGTCGCGGTTCGCGGGGTTATCGGCGATACGTTCCTTCCACTCGTCCACGTGCAGCAGGCCTTTGATGCCGAGCCCGCGGACCGAGAGGATGCTCGGCACGATGTAGTACGAGCCCAGTACGAACGAGCCGTATACGCCGCCGACGATGTTCCACACCACCAGCTTCTTGACGATCTCCGGGTAGAGCATCGTGGTCAGCATCGAGTCCCGGGCCCCGCCCGAACCGCCGGCGATGATGCACGGCGCGATATCCAGCGCGGTGATCAGGGCGTGCAGTGTCTCGGCGCGCATGTGGGATTCGCTCTGTCCGTAGAACTGGAGATCGGACTTCCCGCAATTGGGCCGGTCCCACAGCAGCACCCGGTAGCCACCCTTGACCAGAGCCTGCGCCAGCGGCCGCAGTCCCGGAATGTCCTTGCTGAAGCGGCCGCCGGGCGTCAGCGCGATGAAATCTCCTGTCTTGCCGAGGATCTCGTAGACGACATTTCCGCCGTTGATCTCGATGGTCTTCTCGCCCCGTTTCAGCTTGGGGCCCGCTGATTCCGTGGTCGTCACGCCGTCACCAGCACATCGTTGCCGACGACTCGCACGGGATAGGTGCGGATGCTCCACTCCGGCTTGACCGCGGTGGTGCCGGTCGCGAGTTCGAAACCCCACTGATGCCAGGGGCAGTAGATGAACTCGAGATCGCGGACCATCACCGCATCGCCGGGCACGCTCTCGTCGACGATAGTGCGGCCACGCGCCCGGCCTGAACACAGCGGGCCACCCTCGTGCGGACAGTAGTTCGCGATCGCGTAGAACGTGCCGTTGACGTTGTAAACCCCGACGCCGTGCCGCCCGATTGGCACCAATTTGTGTGTGCCGGAAGGGATCTCGTCAACCGTGGCGACAACGTGCTCGCGCCCCTGCGCCAGCCGAGGCGGTTTGGTCTCTTCGGGCACTCTCAGAACACCCGAACTTGGCCGTCGAGGACCGGCACGGTATCCGGAAGCTTGTACGTCTCAATCCCGTTGCGGAACATGATCTGTTCGCGGGCATCTTCCGGCAGGTGCTTGACCAGCCAGCGCGGATCGTCGAACGTCCAATGCGGGTAATCGGAGCTGTACAGCAGGATCTTGTCGCACTCCATCCATTCGAACGCGCGGGTCAGTTCGGTCTTGTCCTCGGGGTAGTCCAGCGGCTGGGTGGTGAACTTGATGTGGTCCTTGACGTATTCCGACGGCCTGCGCTTGATGTCCAGCCACGATTTACGCGCTTCGTAGATAGCGTCCATGCGCCACATCAGCGGCAGGATCCAGGTGAACGCGTGCTCGACGAACACGATCCGCAGGGTGGGGAAGCGGTCGAATACCCCGTCGAAGATCAGGCTCATCACCTGATTGGCGGCCAGCAGCGAGTAGGTGACCATGAAGTCGTGGTTGTAGCTGGGCAGCCCGACCGGCGGAATCGGCAGCGTCTCGTACTCCCCGCGCGACAGATGGCAGCTGACGGTGATGTCGTGCTTGGTCGCCGCGGCCCAGACCGGGTCGTATTTCGGGTCGCCCCATGACGGCCGCGGCTCGGCCTTGATCAGGATCTGCGCCATGTATGGGTGCCCGGCCCACTTCTCGATCTCGGCCACCGCGCTCTGTGGCTCCTCGATCGCAACGCAGATCGATCCGCGCCACCGCTCGTGCCAGTTGTTGTGGCTGTCCAGCCAGTGGTTTGCCAGCCATTCGTTGCCGGCCGTGCAGTAGGCCGCGGTGGCCTCGGGCAGCCGGTACTCAGGGTGCGTCGGCTCCAAGATCGCGATATCGGAGCCCGCCTCCATGATCAGCTGCCGCAGCGCCATGTCCGGGTCGCTGCCGGCGAACTCGCCGTCCGGCGGGAACGTGTCGACCCGCATCGCGTAGGAGTGCGCAAAGTCCGGTGCGTCGTAATAGATCTGGTTACCGACCTGGTGGCTCAGGAAGTACTTGCTGCGCCACGGCTCGGGGATGTACTGGACCAGTTCGCCACGCCTCGGCATTGGGTGCACGTCGGAGTCGACGCACCGGACGGCGATTCGTTCGGCGGCCGGAACTCGTGGTTGGGCTGTCACTGTCATCGGTGGCCTCCTCGCTTACCTCTACTGTGCCAACACAGCGGACGGAATGGCTGGGTTTTTGATGCCGTAGAGCTGCGCGGCGTTGCGCCACAGCAGCTTGTCGCGCTGTTCGGCGGAGAACGCCGCCGGTACCTTCGGCTCGCTCTGGTGCCAGTGCGGATAGCTGGATCCGAACATCACCATGTCCTCTTTGCCGGTGAAGCCGAACCACTCGCCGGCAAACTCGACATCGCCAGGTCCGTCATAGCTGCCCTGCACGAAGTAGGTGTGGCCGGGCAGGTAGTCGCTGGGCATCTTCGGTGCCCACGGCGTCTGCTCGAGGTGAGGCCGGCCAAAGCAGTCCATTCGCCACATGAACGGTGTCAACATGTCCGCTGCCCCGTCGGCCCAGACGAACTTCAGCGTGGGCATCCTCTCGAATACCCCTTCGGCGATCATGTTCATCAGGTGGTACAGGTAATTGAGCGACATGAAGGACAGGTACTGCTCATAGGTCCTGGTCTTGCCCGACGGCGTCGGTGGGAACTGGATGCCCGCGCCGACCTCGATGTGAACGGCCACCGGCAGGTTCGCGTCAGCCGCCGCCTCCCATAGCGGCCAGAACTGCGGCTTGCCGTACAACTCGCGTGACTGCAACGGAACGCCGATCTGCACGACGCGCGGATGGTCCCTGTACCTGTCGATCTCGCGCAGCGCGCCGGCGACGTCGTCCGGATTGACCCGGATGGTGCCGCGGAATCTCTCGCCGTGCTCCGAATGCTCGAGCCAGCGGGTCACCATCATCTCGTTGTGCGCGGCGGCGATCGCGGTACCCAGATGCCGGTCCGGCATGATGCCCCGCGTCATCGGGTGCAGCACCGCGACGTCCACGCCGCGGTCAGTGAAAAGATGGCGCGCCACGACGTCGGGATCCGATCCCGGGTACTGGCCGTCGGGGCCCTCGGTGTTCTTGGCGTATTCGCCACCAGGTGCGCCGTACCAGTTCATGTCGTAGTCGGGAAAGCCACGGCTGCGGAACGGCTCGCGCATGAAGTTTCCCATGAGGTCCTTGTTGGACCTACAGAAGATGTGCACGCTGGCATCGATGACGGGCGTCCTGATGGACTGCGCCCCGTCAAATATCTCGATCACGAAGGCCCTCCGATGTCCGTCCGGTCGGCCGCCACACACGTGGGCAGGAGCGTGCGTCGGCGCCGGACATAGACTCAGTGTAAATCGTAGTTCTTCAAAGGCAAGAATTATGTTCTCCAAACGCTCGCAGACATTCGCGCTGGTGAGCGTGTGTGCTGGTCAGGTGCACGACGGCCACTGTGCGAAAGTCCATCGCTGGATAGGGAGAACGGTTACAACATCTAAGGAGAATGTTATTCTCGTGTTGACCTGATAGGGAGGCGCCGGATGCTACTCGAGTTCGATGCTGATCAGCGGCTATGGCAGGAGACCGTGCGCGACGCGGTGGCCAAACAGTGTCCGCCGTCGCTGGTGCGCGGCGTCGCCGAGAACGGCGTCGACCCGACCCCGTTGTGGAAGACCTATGTCGATGCGGGCTGGACGGAGCTGACCGACCCGGAGAACGCGGTCGAGCTGGCGATCGTGCTGGAGGAGCTGGGCCGCGCATGCGATCCGACGCCGTTTCTGGCGACCATGACCCAGTTCGCTCCGCTGGCTGGGGATCGCTTCGACGCGCAGCAAGCGGGTACCGCGATCTACGGCGGCGTGACGGCGCACCGCGATGCCGAGGGCTGGGTGTTGGACGGAACGGCACGCCATGTCCTCGACGGCGATCGGGCGGACCGGATCGCGGTCGTGACCGAAGCCGGGGTGTTCGTCGTGGATGCCACCGAGGCGGATGCCAGCCGCAGTCCGGTGTTCGATCCGGTGTTGCATGTGGCCGAGGTGTCGTTTCATGCTGTGCGGGTGGCCGATAGCGATCGGCTGCATACCGACCCCGAGCGCTCGCGTCATGTCGCGCTCATGGGCATCGCGATCACCACGGTCGGTGCGTGCCAACGCATCCTGGACCTGGCCCTCGACCACGTCAAGAACCGTCAGCAGTTCGGTGTCCCGATCGGCTCGTTCCAGGCCGTCCAGCACAAGGCTGTTGACATGCACGTCGCCACCGAGCGCGCCCGCGCGCTGTCCTACTTCGCGGCGCTGACCATCGCCGCCGACGACCCACGCCGGCGTCTCGCTGCGGCGATGGCCAAAGCCGCTGCGGGGGAGGCTCAGTCGGTGGTGTTCCGGCACGGTCTGCAGCTGTTCGGCGCCATGGGCTTCACCTGGGAGAACGATCTTCAATTCGCGCTGAAGCGGGCCAAGGCCGGCGAACTGATGCTCGGTGGCGCGGCCGAGCACCGGGCCATGATCGCGGAGGAGTTCCATGCAGCTGACCTTTGATCCCGACGTCGAAGAATTTCGCGCCGAGTTCGTCGCCTTCCTCGAGGAGCATCTGCCGTCGGAGGCGGAAACCCTGGAGCGGCCCCGGTCGGTCTCGCATATGCCCCAATGGGCCCGCGACTGGCAGCGGCTGCTGTTCGACAACGGCTGGCTGCTGCCGGGCCAACCTCCGGAGTTCGGCGGCCGCAACGCCAGCGTCCTGCAGCAGTATGTACACCTCGAGGAGCTGTGCCGGCGCAGGATCTACCACAGTTTCAACCCGCAGGGCGTGAACATCATTGCGGCGTCCCTGATTTCGTTCGGCTCCGAGGAGCAGAAACAGCTGTGGGCGGTCCCGGTGCTGCGCGGCGAGAAGACCGCGTCGCTCGGGATGAGCGAGCCGAGCGCCGGTTCCGACCTCGCCTCGCTGCGCACCCGCGCGGTCTTGGACGGCGACCATTTCGTGGTCAACGGCCAGAAGGTGTGGACGTCGGGGGCGCACGACGCCGACTTCCTGCTGACCTTCGTGCGAACCGATCCCGATGCCCCCAAGCACAAAGGGATCAGCGTGCTGATCATCCCCACGGACCTCGAAGGCGTTGTGTGCCGGCCATTCCCGTCGATCTGTGGACCGGATGACAAGGACTTCAACGAGGTGTTCTTCACCGACGTCCGGTTACCCGCCGAGAACCTCGTCGGCCCGCTGAACGGCGGCTGGGGGGTGGCCAATGGCTCGCTCGGACACGAGCGAACGATGATGTGGCTGGGTTTCGCCGACCGAATCGCCAACATCATCACCGACTTCCGGCCCCAGACCGTGCTCGACCGCGACCACTACGCCTCGATGGTGATGGACTACCAGGCGCTGCGCCTACTCGGCTCGGTCGGGCTCGCGAAGGCCGCTCGTGGCGAACAGGATGTGGCGGGCGTGTCGGTGGTCAAGCTGTTCGGCTCGGAGGCCGAGCTGCGGGCATCCGAGCACGCGCTGGACTCCGTGGGGGCCGAGGGGCTGATCCATCCGTCGACGACGGGCCCGTATGCGCACATGAACCTCGACCACTATTTCGCGAGTTGGTTCGAGCGCTACGCGCGCAGCTTCTCCGGCACGATCGCTGGCGGCACCTCCGAGATCCAGCGCAACATCATCGCGCAGCAAGTGCTGGGGCTACCGCGCAGATAACCGCTGCCGAGCAGGCGCGAAAGTCCCCGACACGCCGAGGATTTGGGGCACTTTGCGTCTGCTCGCGCAACGTGTCTACATCCGTTGCAGGGCGAACTTCCTCCGTCCCGTCCCACTTGCTGGCTGCCTACCAAACCACCCGGCGCCCGATTTTGGTCGGTATCAGTCGATTACCGCCGCTTCCTTGCGTTCGGTGATGGGCCGGGCAAGTTCCTGCTCGTTGCAGATGCGCTGAAGCTTCTTCAAGGTCTCGTCGAGGCCGGGGCCCAGTGGCGTGCTCGGCGTGAACGTCGCGGGCAGGCGCTTCATGCCTTGAATGACGCCGATGGTCTCGTAATGCTCGGTGCCCTCGGGGTCGCAGACGTAGTCGGGCATCCGGTCGAGCACGGCGGTCAGCATCGACTTGAAGACGGTCCGGGCGACGTTGGAACCCACGCAGCGGTGCACGCCGATGCCGAAGCTGAAGTGCCGGTTGCCCTTTCGGTCGAGAATGAGCTCGTTGGGATCGTCGAACACCGCCGGGTCGCGATTGGCCATCGCCCAGGAGATCCAGAGTCGCTCGCCTTCCTGGAACTTCGTGCCTTCGACCTCGACATCCTCGGAGAAGGTCCGGCCGTCGCCCGGTGCAGGCGTGAAGTAGCGCAGGAACTCCTCGGTGGCGGGGTTGAGCAGTGTGTCGCGTTCGCGGCTCAGCAGGTCGCGCTTGTCCGGGTGCTCCGACAGCCACTCGAGCGCGTGCGCAGTGAGCGCGGTCGTGGTGTCGAAGCCGCCACCGATGATCAACCCCAGGTTCCCCATGATCTCCAGGTCGGGTGCGGGCTCGCCGTCGATGCGCAGTTGCAGTAGCGCGTTGACCAGACCGGGCCGCGGGTTCTCCTTGATCTCAACCATGTTGGTGAGGAGGTCGATGCCCATCTGCCGGTTCATCTGCGCGACGCGCTCGGCGTCGGGCGAGTGCTCGGGAGTGGACACCGAAAGGTGCGCCGGCTCGCTGTACATCATCCACTTGTCCAGCTCGATGCCCATCATCGCCAGGGTGAGCACTGCGGGCACGACGTTGGCGAGATCGTCGACGAAGTCGATATGGCCCGATTCGATCTTCTCGTCAAGGGCCGCTCGCACGATCTCGTCGACGAATGGCTGCCACCGCTTGATCGCGGCGGGGGAGAGGTACGGGTTCAGCGCACCGCGATAGGTGCTGTGCTCGGGCTCGTCCATCTCCAGGATGCCGCCGCGCACGACCGTGGCCCGTTGTGCCTTGGGGATGGTGATGCCCTGATAGGGAGTCTCTCCGGTGAGGTCGTGATTGTTGGAGACCGCAGGGCAGCGCGCCAACTCGAAGACCTCGTTGCTCCCGGCGGCCACCCAGTGGCCGTCGTAGGTCTCGGTCCACGCCATCGGGCACTTGGCGTGCATCGCCTCGGTTACCTTCTCGAACTGCAACCGGTACTCCGGCGTGTGCCGGTCGAAGTGGTAGTTGTTCTTCTTGCGGTCGCCGTCGGCGATAGTGTCGTCGACGCTCAAGGCGTTGTCTCCCTTGGTTTTCGGTTGATGCTCATTCTTCGATGGAGATGGCTTGTTCCGGGCACGAGTGCACGGCTTCGCGGACCGCGTCTTCTTGATCGGGCAGAACGACTTCGTTCACCGGTGACGACGTGCCGTCAATGTCGCTGAGCTCGAAGGAATCCGGGGCGATCATCGAGCACAGCGTGTGGCCCTGGCAGCGTCCCGAATCAACGAAAACCTTCACGATAGTTCCTCCGTCAGTTGTGGTAGTCGTACCACTTGAGGTAACCGCCGGCGTCCACCCGCACTTGCATGCCGGTGACGTAGCGGGCCTCGTCAGACGCCAACCACAACACGGCGTTGCTGATGTCGACGGGCTCGATCCACGGAACCTTCATGGCCTGCTGCACATAGAACACCGGCTCGGCGTCCGCCTGGGTGGGGTGTTCCAGGTCGGGCCGGAAGGACTTGTACATCGGCTCGCTCTGCAGCATGTCGGTGTTGGTGTTGGTCGGGTGCACCACGTTGGCACGGATGCCCCGCGGCGCCAGTTCGGTCGCCAAATCGTGGACGTAGGCCGACAGCGCTCGCTTGGAGTGCACGTAGGCCATGCCGCCGGGGTCGTTGCCCGGGTCGTTCTTCTGGTGGGTGTCCATCAGGGCCGCGGTGGACCCGGTCGCGACGATGGCCGCGCCCTCGGACAGGTGCGGCAGCGCGACGTTGATCGCATTGATGGTGCCGATCAGGTTGGTATTGATGACATCGACCCAGGCCTGAAGCGGCGGTTGGCCTTTCATGCCCGCGATGCCCGCCTGGGCGACCACGATGTCGACCTTGCCGAACTCGGCGATGCCGCGCTCCAGCGCCTCACGCAGCTGGCCGGCCTCGCGCACGTCGGCCTGTGCGGTCACGATGCTCCGACCGGTCTTCTCGACGAGCTTGGCGGTCTCCTCGAGGTCCTCCGGCTTGGCCATCGGATAGCCGATCGTCGGGATGTCCTGGCAGAGGTCGACGGCGATGATGTCGGCGCCTTCCTCGGCCAACCGAACAGCGTGACTGCGCCCCTGTCCGCGAGCTGCGCCGGTGACGAATGCGACTTTCCCGTGAACGCGTCCCACTGCAGATGTCCTCTCGTTTTGGTTGGGCTGTTAGGTGTTTCGGCCGCCGTTGACGCTCAGGATCTGCCCGGTGATGTAGCCGGCTTCCTCGGAGACCAGGAATGCGCATGCGGCGGCTATGTCCTCGGGCCTGCCGATCCGGCGCACCGGTGTCGCCTCGATGTTCTTCTGAACGTCTCCCAGATAGCCGCGTGATTCGGCGTTGCGCAGCATCGGGGTGTCGATGAACCCGGGAGGCACGGCGTTGACGGTGATCCCGCTCGGGCCGTACTCCAGCGCCAGCGTCTTGGTGAGCCCATTGACAGCAGACTTGGCGGCCACATACGCGGACATATAAGGAGCACCGGAGTGGGTGCTGGACGAAGAGATGTTGACGATGCGCCCCCAGCCCGCGTCGATCATGTCGGGCAGTACCGCCTGAATGCAGTGAAAGACGCCGTTGAGATTGACGTCGATCACCTGCTGCCACCGCTCGAACGTGAGGTCGGTGAAGCGCTTGAAGCTCTCCAGGCCCGCCGCGTTGACGAGCACCGTCACCGGCCCCAGTTGCGAGCGGATCTCCGTCAGCGCGACGTCAACCGCAGCCCGGTCCGTCACATCAGCGGTGAACGCGAACTCGGCATCGGACGGCGTGAGGTCGAGCGTGGCCACATGCAAGCCGTCGGCGCGCAGCCGTTGCGCGACGGCAGCTCCGATGCCCGAGCCGCCCCCAGTCACGACGGCGTTCTTCACGTCCAGGCCTCAACCATCAAGAATCGTCCTTCCGATTATGAGAACCGTACTCTCGTAGCGGACGATCCCGCAAGACAGTTGGGGAACCGTGTTCGCACTGGTGAGACGTTTGGCCAATAGTTGTCGCACCGTTAAATGCAGGCAGGCGCTGTTCCGTCCATTTGCTTGAGTTCTCCCCACGCGAATGTATGATTCGCCGAGGATGAGAATGAAGTTTCCATCACATTACCGCAGGCACTGAGGAGGATGATGCAGGAAACACCCACGATCTCCGGTGACGGCGCCTCGACCGACACGGCCGAACGGCATGTCGATCGCCGCCTGTTGATCGACGGACAGTTACTCGAGACCGCACGGACGTTTCCTTCTATCAATCCCGCAACCGGCGACGTGCTGGGTTCCGCACCGGACGCGGCTGTCGCCGATGCCGAAGCGGCTGTCGCCGCCGCACGCCGCGCCTTCGACACCACCGACTGGTCGACGAACACCGAGCTGCGGATCCGCTGCCTCGAACAGTTCCACCGGGCGTTGGTCGAACACCGCGACGAGCTGGCCGCGCTGACCATTGCCGAAGTCGGAGCCACGCCCGCGTTGTGCGCCGGGGCGCAGCTGGACCAGCCGATTGACATCGTCCGCTACTACGCCGAGCAGCTCAAGAGCTATCCGATGACCGAAGACCTCGGCAACATCGAGAGCCGCGGCATGCAGCACCACCGGTGGGTGGAGAAAGAGGCCGGCGGGGTGGTGGCGGCGATCATCGCCTACAACTATCCCAATCAGCTTGCATTGGCGAAGCTGGCGCCCGCGCTGGCCGCCGGGTGCACGGTGGTGCTCAAGTCCGCGCCGGACACCCCGCTCATCACGCTCGCGCTGGGCGAGCTGATCGCCAACCACACCGACATTCCGGCGGGCGTGGTGAACGTGTTGAGCGGCGCGGACCCCGAAGTCGGTGCCGTGCTCACCACCAGCCCGGAGGTCGACATGGTCACCTTCACCGGTTCCACGCCGACGGGTCGCCGGATCATGTCGGCCGCCAGCGGGACGCTCAAGCGCGTCTTCCTCGAGCTGGGCGGCAAGTCGGCAGCGATCGTGCTCGACGACGCCGACTTCAACACCGCGGCGCTGTTCTCTGCGTTCAGCATGGTGACCCACGCCGGGCAGGGCTGCGCGCTGACGTCTCGGCTGCTTGTGCCCCGCAAGCACCACGACGAGATCGTCGAGCTGATCAAGAACAACTTCGGGCTGGTGCGGTACGGCGATCCGGCCGACCCCAAGACCTACATGGGACCGCTGATCAGTGAGAAGCAGCGCGACAAGGTCGACGGCATGGTGCAGCGGGCCGTCGCGGCCGGGGCCACGCTGGTCACCGGCGGCGAGAAGGTCGAGCCGGGCTACTTCTATACGCCCACGCTGCTGACCAATGTCGACCCGGACAGCGAGATCGCTCAGGAAGAAGTGTTCGGGCCGGTGCTGACCGTCATCGCCTACGACGATGACGACGACGCGGTGCGGATCGCCAACAACTCGATCTACGGCCTCTCGGGTGCCGTGTTCGGCGGCCAGGACCGCGCGCTCGCGGTGGCCCGCCGCATCCGGACGGGAACGTTCTCGATCAACGGCGGCAACTACTTCAGTCCCGACAGTCCGTTCGGCGGCTACAAGCAGTCGGGCATCGGCAGGGAGATGGGCGCGGCGGGACTCGAGGAGTTCCTGGAGTCCAAGACCTTAGCCGAAGTTGTTTCTGGGGCGTCCTCGTGAGCAAGCCGCTGGACGGCATCCGCGTCCTCGAGGTCGCCATGTACGGCTTCGTCCCGTCGGCAGGTGCCGTCCTCGGTGAGTGGGGCGCCGACGTCATCAAGGTCGAACACGCGGTGACGGGTGATCCCCAGCGCGGGCTGCGGCAGACGGGGCTGTTGCGGGTCGAGGGCGACCCGAATCCCAACATCGAGCACGCCAACCGCCTCAAGCGCAGCATCGGCCTGGACATGTCGGTGCCCGAGGGCAAAGAAGTGTTGGTGGGGCTGACCAAACGCGCCGATGTCTTCCTGACCAGCTTCCTGCCCGGACACCGCCAGAAGTTCGGCATCGATGTCGACGACATCCGCGCCGTCAACCCGAAGATCATTTACGCCCGCGGGAGCGCGCTGGGTCCGCGTGGTGAGGAGTCGGTGAAGGGCGGCTACGACATGACCGCCTTCTGGTGCCGCGCCGGGACGGCCGCGACCATCACCCCCCAGGGCACGCCCGGCATGGTCGGCCCGCCGGGCCCGGCGTATGGCGACACCATCTCGGGCACGAACCTCGCCGGCGGGATTGCCGCGGCGCTGCTCAAGAGGGAACGAACCGGCGAACCGTCGGTGGTAGACGTCTCGCTGCTGGGCAGCGGCCTGTGGTCATTGGGGCATACGGTCGCGCTGACCAAACACCTCGGTCAGCGCATGGAGGCCTTCCCTCCGGGCGTGCACGGATCGCCGATCAATCCGCTGGTCGGCCTTTACCCCACGGCGGATGACCGCTACATCTCGTTCGTGATGATGCAGCCGACGAAGTTCTGGGCCGACGTGTGCCGGCACATGGACCTCGAAGAGCTGGCCGACGACCCGCGCTTCGCGACCGTCGAGTCGATCGCGGAGAACACAGCAGAGGCCGCGGAAATCCTCAAGGAGGCGATGTCCAAGCGACCCCTCGCCGAGTGGAGCGAACGCTTCGCGACATTGGCGGGCCCGTGGGCGCCGGTGCAGGACACGCTGCAGGCGGTCGAGGACGCGCAGATTCGCGCCAACGAGTACCTGGTGGCTGCGGGTGAGCTCGAACTGGTCGCGAACCCGGTGCAGTTCGATGTCAGCGCTCCCCAAAGCGGACCCGCACCAGGTTTCGCGGAGCAAACCGACGAAATCTTGCTGGAACTCGGCTTGGATTGGGACCGCATCATCGAGCTCAAGACGGCCGGCGCCGTCACCTAGGTCCTGGAGAACCCCAATCCGCACGCGAGGAGGAAAACAGCGGATGCCTTACGTCGCTTCCATCGGCACCTACCTGCCGTGCTGGGGTGCACCCCACCACCGGGTTCCCGGTGACGACGAGGACGCGATCACGCTCGCCGTTGAAGCCGGCCGCGCCGCGTCGGTTGCCGGCGGGGCAGTCGAGCGAGTCGTGTTGGTCAGCCGCCACTTGCCCCTGCTGGAAAGCAGTAATGCCGCGGTCTTGCTGGCCGGTTTGGGGCTCGACCCCGAACTGGAAGTGGACGAACGACTGCATGAGCGGGGCCTGATCGCCTCGCTGGAGGCCGCATGGCTGGACACCCCGGCCGCGGTCGCCGGCGTGGACCACGATCGAGCCGCCGAGCTTTGCATCGGAATCCCGCCACGGCTGCCGACGAGTGGGGCCAGCTCGAGCCTGTTCGCGCTCGCGGGAATGGCAGATGCGGGTACGACGGGCCCGCTGGTCGCTGTCGAACAGGCCATTCTGTCCGGCATCACGGTCTCGGGCGGCGCAGCGCAGATCCATCGGCGGGAGCCGGCGGCACGACCGATGCCAGAAAGCGGATACGTCGCCGGTGCCGACATCCCGATCTCACTCGCGGCCTATGAACGGGCATTTGAGGCCAAAGTCCGTTGGGAAGCAGGGTATTTCGCCGACTCCGAGGAGTTGGACTTCCCGCCGAGGTATCGCGTCGGCACCGACGGCGCACTGGCCACCGACAGTGCGCGCGGCCAAGCAAGCGTTCTCCATGGCCGGCATGACGCCGGCCGATGTGGATGTGGCCGAAGTTCACGATTTCTTCACGGGCATCGAGCTGATCAGCTATGAAGATCTCGGATTCGCCGAGCGGTTCGGGGGCTACAAACTCATCGAAGCGGACGTCACGACTATCGGCGGAGGGTTGCCGGTGAACCCTAGTGGGGGGCTGAAGGCCAAGGGGCATCCACCCGGCGCGACCGGCGTGGCGCAGTGCGTCGAACTGTTCGCGCAGCTGCGCGGGGAGGCTGTCAACCAGGTGGACGGCGCACGAATTGGGTTGGCGCACAACATCGGCGGCCCTACCGCGGTGTCGGCGGTGACCATCCTGGAAGGATCGGCCAATGGCGCGGGGTAGCGGGGCGGAGCGGTGGTCGGCAGGGATGCCTCAGATCCGCAACCTGTCGGGGCCGATGCAGGCAGTCGGTGGCTTGTTCGCGATGTCGGCCGATGCGGTGAAGTTCGTCTTCCGGCGGCCGTTTCAGTGGCGGGAGTTCTTGGAGCAGTGCTGGTTCATCGCCCGGGTCGCGTTGGCACCGACACTGCTGGTGGCGATCCCCTTCACGGTGCTGATCAGCTTCACTCTCAATATCCTGCTGCGTGAACTGGGGGCGGCGGACTTGTCCGGCGCGGGTGCGGCGTTCGGCGCGGTAACGCAGGTCGGGCCAATTGTGACCGTGCTGATCGTTGCGGGCGCGGGTTCGACGGCGATCTGCGCAGACCTGGGGTCGCGCACCATCCGCGAAGAGATCGACGCGATGGAAGTCCTCGGGATCGATCCGGTGCAACGGCTGGTGACCCCGCGCATGCTCGCGTCGGGACTGGTGGCTCTGCTGCTCAACAGCCTGGTGGTGATCATCGGAATCCTTGGCGGCTACACGTTTTCGGTGTTCATCCAGGATGTGAACCCGGGCGCGTTCGCCGCGGGCATCACCCTGCTGACCGGGGTCCCCGAGGTCATCATCTCCTGCGTCAAGGCCTCGCTGTTCGGCTTGATCGCGGGGTTGGTGGCCTGCTATCGCGGGTTGACGATCACCGGCGGCGGCGCCAAGGCCGTGGGCAATGCCGTCAACGAGACGGTGGTGTACGCGTTCATGGCACTGTTCGTGATCAACGTGGTCGTGACGGCCATCGGTATCCGGATGACGACGGGATAACGCATGGGCACGATGACGATCCTGCGGTCGACCTATCCGCGGCTTACCGGTCAACTCAAGCGACCGGTGTCGCTACTGGGGCGGATCGGCGATCACATGCTGTTCTACCTGCGGGCATTGGCCGGTGTGCCGCATGCGGCCATCCACTTCCGCAAGGAGATCATCCGGCTGATCGCCGAGATCAGCATGGGCGCAGGCACGTTGGCGATGATTGGCGGAACCGTCGTGATCGTCGGGTTCCTGACGCTGGCCGCTGGCGGGACGCTGGCGGTGCAGGGCTATTCCTCGCTGGGCAACATCGGCATCGAGGCGCTGACGGGGTTCTTGGCAGCGTTCATCAACGTGCGCATCTCGGCGCCGGTGGTGGCAGGGATCGGTTTGGCCGCCACTTTCGGCGCAGGCGTGACCGCCCAGCTCGGCGCCATGCGGATCAACGAAGAGATCGACGCATTGGAATCGATGGCGATTCGTCCCGTCGAATACCTGGTATCCACCCGCATTGTCGCCGGAATGATCGCGATCACGCCGCTGTACTCGATCGCGGTGATCTTGAGCTTTGTGGCCTCCCAGTTCACTACTGTCGTGTTGTTCGGGCAGTCCGCCGGGCTGTATGACCACTACTTCAACACCTTCCTGAACCCGATCGACCTGCTGTGGTCGTTCCTACAAGCCGTCTTGATGGCGATCACCATCCTGCTGATCCACACGTACTTCGGTTACTTCGCCTCGGGCGGACCGTCGGGTGTCGGCGTCGCGGTGGGCAACGCGGTTCGCACCTCGCTGGTCGTCGTCGTCTCGGTGACACTGCTTGTGTCGCTGTCCATTTACGGTTCCAACGGCAACTTCAACCTGTCGGGGTAGGGGAGGGAAGTTGACGCGAAACCTTGGACCCGGACCGGCCCACCGGTCGGAAACCACCAGCGACGCAACGCCTGTGGGTGGCCGTGCCGGCCGCCGCTTCGGCACGCAAGGCTATGTCTGGCCGCTGGCGGGTCTGGGCACCGTGGTCGCGATAGTCGCGATCATTGCGCTGGCCGTGGTGCTGTTCCGGGGCGGCTTCACGAAGCCCGTTCCGGTGACGGTGATTTCGGATCGTGCCGGCCTGGTGATGAACCCCGACGCCAAAGTGAAGATGCGCGGTGTGCAGGTGGGGCAGGTGTCCTCCATCGAGGAACGACCGGACGGCACGGCGGCGCTTCATCTTGCGATGGATAAGTCGCAATTACATCTCATACCGTCCAACGTCGGCGTCGACATCGCATCGTCCACGGTGTTCGGTTCCAAATTCGTGGAACTCATCCCGCCGGCCGATCCGTCACCCGAGAAGTTGCACGAGGGCCAGGTCATCCAGGGCCAGCACGTCACCGTCGAGATCAACACGGTATTCCAGCAACTGGTGGCCGTGCTGTCAAAGATCGATCCCGCGAAACTGAACGAAACCCTCGGCGCAATTTCGTCAGCGTTCTCCGGACGTGGCGAGCAGATAGGTCAGACGTTGACCGACGCCCAGGCGCTGCTGGCGAAACTGGAGCCCAGCCTGCCGAACCTGAGCCGGGACATCGAACTGACGGCTCCGGTGGCCAATGCCTACGGGGACGCCGCTCCCGATCTCCTCCGTACCGTCGACAACTCGATACGGATCAGCGACAGCATCGTCGACGAGCAGGAGAACTTGGATGCCTTCCTGGTCAGCGCGATCGGGCTGGCCGACATCGGCAACGACGTCGTTGGCAGCAACCGGCCGGCACTGAGCAACGTGCTGCGTCTGCTTGTTCCGACCACCGATCTACTCAACGAGTACGCGCCCGCGATCAACTGCACCCTCGAAGGCATGGAGTTCGTGATGCACCAGCCACCACTCCCGGATCCGGGCGTCTTGGTCAACGTCGCGTTCACGTTGGGTATCGAGCGCTACCGCAATCCGTCGAACTTGCCCAAGGTGGCGGCCAAGGGTGGTCCAGAGTGCATGGGACTGCCATACATTGGATTCGGCAACCGCTCGAAGTACCTTGTCACCGACACCGATGCGAACCCGTGGCAGTACGGCAATCAGGGCATACTGCTCAACTCCGACGGCCTCAAGCAGCTGCTCTTCGGACCGCTGGACGGGCCGCCGCGTAACACCGCACAGATCGGACAGCCGGGATGACCCGCGTCACCGGCATGCTCGTCAAGTTCGGGGTGTTCGCCACCGTGATGGCGGTGCTGACCGCGTTCCTGTTCATGGCGTTCGGCCAGTACCGCAGTGGCTCCACCTCCGGCTACTCGGCGGTGTTCGCCGACGCGTCGCGGCTCGAGGCCGGCGACACGGTGCGGGTTGCCGGCGTTCGGGTGGGCACCGTCAATGATGTGTCGCTGCAATCAGATAAGACCGTCCTGGTGACGTTCGACGCCGATCGCAACATCGTGCTGACCACAGGCACGAAAGCGGCCGTGCGCTACCTGAATCTGACCGGTGACCGCTACCTGGAACTCATCGACGGCCCGGGGTCGACCAGGGTGATGCCGGCCGGCTCAAGATCCCAGAAGATCGCACCGCGAGCGCACTCGACCTCGATCTGTTGCTGGGCGGCCTGCGCCCGGTGATCCAGGGGCTCAACCCCCAGGACGTCAACGCGCTGACGTCGTCACTGATCCAGATCCTGCAGGGCCAGGGCGACACCCTGGACTCATTGCTGAGCAAGACGTCGTCGTTCTCGAACACGCTCGCCGACAACAACGAGGTCGTCCAACAACTGATCGAGAACCTCAACACCGTGGTCGACACGCTGGCCAAGGACGGCGACAAGTTCTCCGGAACCATCGATCGCCTCGAGCGATTGATCAGCGGGCTGGCGCAGGATCGCGACCCGATCGGCACGGCCATCACCCAGCTGGACAACGGGACCGCGTCCATCGCGAGCCTGCTCACCGAGGCGCGGCCACCGCTGAACGCCACCGTCGATCAGCTCAATCGGCTGGCGCCGCTGCTCGACGATCATCAGATCGTCCTCGACCGGGGGCTGCAGAAAGGGCCCGACAACTACCGCAAGCTCGCTCGGCTCGGCTCGTACGGCAGCTGGATCATGTACTACATCTGCGGGCTCTCGATACGCGTCACCGACCTGCAGGGCAGGACCGCGGTCTTCCCGATGCTGAAACAAGAAGGCGGGAGGTGCTCGGAGCCCTGATGCTGAAGTACCGCGAATCAAACCTGATCAGGGCGGGTTTCATCGGCGCCGTGCTGATACTGCTCGTCATCGCCGTCGGGCTGCAGCCCGAGCGTTTGCTGCAAATGGCCACCTCGGTGCGCCACCAGGCGCTGTTCACCGAGGCGGGCGGCATCTCTGTCGGCAACGACGTGACACTGTCGGGCATCAAGGTCGGGTCGGTCACCGATGTGTCGTTGCGCAACGGCGACGCGCTGGTCACCTTCACGGCGGACGCGAAGTACCCGCTGGGCTCGCAGACCACCGCGCACATCCGCACCGGCTCGCTGCTGGGCGAGCGGGTGCTGACGCTGGAATCCGACGGCAGCGGAACGCTGCGACAGTCCGACGTCATCCCGACCACTCGCACCTCCTCGCCGTATTCCCTCACCGACGCGGTCAGCGATCTGACCACCAACACGGCCGGCACCGACACGGCATCGCTGAACGAGTCGCTGGACACGCTGTCGGCGACCATCGACCAACTCGCGCCGAGGCTCGGGCCCACATTCGACGGGCTGAGCCGCCTGTCGCGGTCGATCAACAGCCGCAACGAGAATCTGGCCGGCCTGCTCAAGAGCGCCAGCGAGGTCACCGAGGTGCTGTCCCAGCGCAGCCAGCAACTCAACACGTTGATCCTCAACGCCAACGACCTGCTTGGCGTGCTCAACGATCGGCGGGAGGCCATCGTCGACCTGCTGGCCAACACCGCCGCGGTGTCGCAGCAGCTCAGCGGGCTGGTGGCGGACAACGAGAAGGAATTGGCTCCCACCCTGCAACGGCTCAACTCGGTGACCGCGATGCTGGAGCGCAACCGCGACAACATCGCCAAGATCCTTCCGGATCTCAAGAAGTTCATCCTGTCGGAGGGTGAAACCCTGGCCAACGGTCCGTACTACAACGCCTACGTGCCCAATCTGCAACCCGCACAGATTCTGCAGCCGTTCCTTGACTACGCCTTCGGATTCCGGCGCGGGGCCAACGCCGGGCAACCGCCCGACACCGCGGGGCCACGGGCTGAGTTGCCGCTGCCGTACAACGGCATACCTGGAGGTTCGCGCTGATGAGCCGCAAGCGCTTGGTGACGCTACTGGCGGTGGTGCTAGCGGCACTGCTGGTCGTAGGCGGGGCATTCCTGGCGCGACAGGTGTACTTCGGGCCGAAGACCATCTCCGCCCTGTTCACGTCCGCGACGGGCATCTATCCCGGCGACGAGGTGCGGGTGTCCGGCGTCGAGGTCGGCACCATCGACTCCATCGTTCCCGAGGGCACCCAGACCAGGCTGACCCTCAAGGTCGACCGCGACGTGCCGATCCCGGCGGGCGCGAAGGCGGTGATCGTGGCGCAGAACCTGGTCGCCGCGCGCTATGTGCAGCTGGCACCCGCGTACCGCTCGAGCGGTCCCACGATGCCCGACGATGCGGTCATCCCGTTGGACCGCACCGCGATACCCGTTGAATGGGACGAGGTCAAGGCGCAGCTGATGCGCCTTGCCACCGACCTCGGGCCACAAAGCGGCGTCTCGGGTACGTCGGTGTCCCGGTTCATCGACAGCGCTGCCAACGCGATGGCCGGCAACGGCGACAAGCTGCGCCAGACCATCTCTGAGCTCTCCGGGGTGGCCCGCATTCTCTCCGAAGGCAGCGGCAACATCGTCGACATCATCAAGAACCTGCAGGCGTTCGTCACAGCGCTGCGGGACAGCAACGAACAGGTGGTGTCGTTCCAGAACCGGTTGGCGACGCTGACCAGCGTCGTCGACGGGAGTCGCTCGGACCTCGACGCCGCGTTGAAGAACCTGTCGGTGGCCGTCGTCGAGGTGCAACGGTTTGTCGCGGGCAGCCGTGACCAGACGTCCGAGCAGGTTCAACGGCTGGCCAACGTCACGCAGAACCTGCTCGACAACAAGATGGAAATCGAGAACATTCTGCACATCGCTCCCAATGCGCTGAGCAACGCCTACAACATCTACAACCCGGATACGGGCAGCGCGGTGGGTCAGTTCGTGCTGAACAACTTCTCGAACCCGGTCGACTTCGTCTGCGCTGCCATCGGCGCGATCGAGAACACCACGGCGCCGGAAACCGCGAAGCTGTGCGCGCAATACCTGGGACCGGCGTTGCGCCTGCTGAACTTCAACTACCTACCCTTCCCGATAGCGCCGTATCTGATGCCCTCGGCGAACCCAGAAAATCTCATCTATTCGGAGCCGAACCTGGCGCCGGGGGCCGGCGGACCCGTTCCCGGACCGCCAGAGACCCCGCCTGCCATTTCGGCCTACGAGGGTGTTGCTCCTGGACCGCCACCGTTCACCGGACGGCCACCCGGGGTGGCTCCACCGGGAGCGCAGCAACTGCTGCCGGGTGCACCGCCAGTGGTCCCGCCGAGTGTGCTGTCCTCTCTGCCGGATGTGCTGAACCCGGCGGGCGCCCTACCGGGCCCGACGCCGGGCGCACCGCTGGCCGCCGAAGCACCTGTACCTCCTGGGCCTCCGCCTGGGGGTCCGCTACCCGCAGAAGGGACGCCACCAGCATGACGGGCGGAAAATCCCTGCGCCTGGCCATCGCCGCCGGATCCTGTATCGCGCTGACCGTCAGTGGATGCGCCTTCCAGGGTGTCAACTCGCTGCCGTTGCCCGGCGCGGTCGGCCGGGGACCGGACGCCAGCGTCTACCACGTCGAAATCGCGAACGTGGCGACGCTGGAACCGAATTCGCCGGTGATGATGGACAACGTCGTGGTAGGCAGTGTGCGCAAGCTGACGGTGAAGGACTGGCACGCCGATGTCGAGTTCTCTGTGCAGCCTGGGGTGGTCGTGCCGGCCAACGCGGTCGCCACTGTCGGCCAGACCAGCCTGCTGGGCTCGATGCACCTCGCGCTAGATCCGCCGGTGGGGCAACCCCCGAACGGGAAACTCCCGCCAGGAGCGACGATTCCGCTGAACGACTCGTCGACATACCCGACGACCGAACAGACGCTGTCGTCGCTCGCCGCGGTGGTCAACGGCGGCGGGCTCGGGCAGATCGGCGACGTGATCCACAACTTCAGCGCAGCGCTCAATGGCCGCGAAAGCGACATTCGTGACCTGATCACCCGGCTGGATACCTTCGTCGGCACCCTGGATGCGCAGCGCGACAACATCGTGGCCTCGATACAGTCGCTCAACCGCCTGGCGTCGACATTCGCCCAACAGCGCGATGTCATCACCCGCGCCCTGGACAAGATTCCGCCGGCCATCGACGTCCTGATCAAGGAACGGCCCCGGTTGACCACCGCTCTGCAGAAGCTCGGCACGTTCAGCGACACCGCGAACCAGTTCGTCAACGAGTCGCAGGCGGACCTGGTGACGAATCTGAAGAATCTGGAACCCGCCCTCAAGGCGTTCGCGGATGTCGGTCCGGACCTCACCAAGATTCTGGAATATGGAGCGCACTTCCCGTTCACGCAGAGCTTCATCGACCGCGCCATCCGCGGCGACTACTACAACCTGTTCGCCACCGTCGACTTCACCATCCCACGCTTGAAGCGAACCATGTTCCTGGGTACGCGGTGGGAACAGGAAGGCGCACAGCTGGTTCCGGCGCCCGGCGATCCGCCCTACCTGAACTACACGTACGACCCACTCAAGACTGGGGTCAACCCGCCGCCGCCGGATGCGTTCCCGCCGGCTCCCGAGAGTCCACCTCCGGCGGAGGCACCACCACCGATTCCGGCCGACGTGGGTCCGATACTGCCCGTGACGCCACAGGCGCGGATCTCATTGCCCGGCGCTCCGGTTCAGGTCGACGCGCCCCCACCGGCGGCCGGTGCCCCGGCCTCGATCTTCGCGGGTCCGTATCCGGCTCAAGTACCGCCGCCCAATGCGGCTCCACCGGCTCCTGGCGGGGGTGGCTGATGCTCACGCGCTTCGTTCGAACCCAGCTGATCATCTTCACGATCGCCTCGATCGTGGGTGTGACGGTGATGTTGTTCGCCTATATGCAGGTGCCGACGCTACTCGGGCTCGGACGCATCACCGTGAAGGTGGAGCTTCCGGCGACGGGTGGCCTCTACCGGTTCAGCAACGTCACCTATCGCGGGTCGCAGGTGGGCACGGTCACGTCGGTGACGCTGACCGACACGGGTGCTGAGGCAACACTGTCGCTGGGGCGATCGCCGAAGATACCCGCCGACCTGCAGGCACACGTCCGCAGCATGTCGGCGGTGGGCGAGCAGTATGTGGAGCTGCTGCCACACACCGATTCGCCGCCGTACCTGCAGGACGGTTCGGTCATTGCCATGTCGAACACAACGATCCCGCAGGCGGTCGGCCCGATGCTGGATCAGGTCAGCGCACTGGTGGATACCATCCCGAAGGACAAGCTGAGCCAACTGCTCGACGAATCGTTCAACGCCTTCAACGGAACCGGCTACGACTTCGGTTCGCTGTTCGACTCCTCATCGACCATCACTCGGGACGCCAATGCTGTCTCGGATCAGACGCGCACATTGATCGATGACGCCGTGCCGTTCCTCGACGCGCAGGCCCAGACCACCGATTCGATCCGGACCTGGGCGGCCAGCCTGGCCGGCATCACCGGGCAGGTGGCCAACAACGACCCCGAATTCCGTTCGATTCTGCAAAATGGGCCCGGGTTTGCGCAGGAGACCGCGCGGCTGCTTGAGGAGATTAAACCGACGCTGCCGGTGTTGTTGGCGAATCTGACCACCTTCGGTCAAATCGGGGTGACGTACAACCCCTCGCTCGAGCAGCTGCTGGTGCTCGTTCCGCCATTCGTCGCCCAAATCCAGACGTACGCGCCGACCAACAACCCGACGGGCTTGCCGAACGGTGAGTTCTCGCTCGGCCTCGGTGATCCACCCGCTTGTACCGTGGGTTTCCTCCCGCCGTCGGCGTGGCGTTCCCCCGCCGACACGACGACTGCCGACACCCCGGAGAACATTTACTGCAAGCTGCCGCAGGATTCCCCGATCGGGGTGCGAGGTGCGCGGAACTACCCGTGCATGGAGCACCCCGGTAAGCGCGCGCCCACCGTCGAACTGTGCAACGACCCGAACGGATTCCTGCCGCTCGCGCAGCGACAGCACGCGCTCGGTCCCTATCCGCTGGACCCGAACCTGGTCTCGCAGGGCGTCCCGCCGGACTCTCGGGTGTTGCCCGATGCCAACATCTACGGGCCCCTCGAGGGCACGCCACTGCCGCCGGGAGTGACCGCGCCGCCGCCCGACATACCGCCTCAACCGTCACCCCCGCCCAACTTCGCGGGGACGGGGCCGGGGCCGCTACTGCCTGGGCAACCGCTGTACACGACGCCACCGGTAACCCCGCCCGGGGCGCCGCAGGTAACGGACCCGGCCGCCGTCCCGGCGCCTCC
The DNA here is from genome assembly GCA_963848185.1 of uncultured Actinomycetota bacterium. Classification (GTDB taxonomy): domain Bacteria; phylum Actinomycetota; class Actinomycetes; order Mycobacteriales; family Mycobacteriaceae; genus Mycobacterium. The sequence goes on along the minus strand of CAWKCR010000007.1, from coordinate 61,312 downwards.
CGCCGAACTTCCGCGGGCGACCGAGGTGCCGCTACCGCCCGGCGTACCACCGGAGGAAGTACCACTGCCACCCACCGCCGTACCCGTACCGGCGCCGACCCCGGACGTCGCGCCGAGTGCGATTCAGCGGTGGTGCGTCGTCGGGACCGTCGGTGGCGATCGCGAAGTACAACCCGCGAACCGGCGAGTACATGGGAAGCGACGGCAAGCTGTACCGGCAGGCCGATCTCGCGACGGCGCCGAGGTCGTGGCAAGACCTGATGCCCATCTAGCGGTCGCATCTTCGGACACAGAACCGGCCCCGGGGCAGGTGTTACCCGGGGCCGGTTCTGGCTGGTCGAGCTTGGGCGGGTGGCTACAGCTTCTTCATGTAGAACGGGATTCTGATGACGGGCCACTGATTGCGGCCGCACGAGCCGCTCGGCCCGGTCGTGTGATCCTCGCCCGTGTACTCGGCGGAGGATGCGTCGTAGTGGCCGTCGGTACCCACCGGATAGATCTTGTACTCCTGGAGACCCTCGACCGGCGATCCGTCGGCACAGAACCGCCATTCAGGTACGACCCGTTTGACGTACCAAATACCGTTGGTCGTATAGATGGGTGCGGTCCAGCCCTGATCACTGCTCACCGTGCCGGCGCAGTCGGTGGGTGAGGTGCAGGCGGTGGAGATGGTCCAGTCGCTTCGCACCGAAGGTTGGTCCTCGTAGCGCTCGTTGACCTTCGCCCAGGCGCCGTTTGACGAGGTGGCGAATGTTCCGTTGATGCCCCACTCGTCGGATGCACCGGCCGGGGTGGCGCCGACCAGACCGACAGCTGCCACGACTCCTACAACGGCCGCACCCGCCATCGCTTTCGAGGCCGACATGAAGCTACTCCTCCCCGGTGGTAGTCGTGTTCTCACAATAGGAGAATAGTACTATCACCGGTTGTCGATAGCGGATCGACGGGATGTTCATTGTCCAGAGCGATCGAGTCCCACGTAGTAACCTTCTCCAAAATCGAGAATTACGTTTTCAGGTATGCGAAAGTAGTGACGTGCGTGTGACCGTGGTAGTGGCCGCCTCAGCGATTGTCGCCGGAATGCTGACTGCGCCGCAGGCGAATGCAGGGCCGCAGACCTGTAACGACGCCTTCTGCGTGCCGGGTATCAACCCGAATGCCGTGCTTGGCGCTCCGTGCGAGAACACTTCTTATTACGCGTTCGGGGTTGACGCCCGTAACGGGTGGGGGCGGCTGCTGTTCTGCGGCTCGCCGCGCCGCTACGAGCCCAGATGGTTCCGGTCTCCGCCGATGGCCGGCATTCGCGCCGAGAACAGCTCGTGCCAGGGCAGTGCGAACTATGTTGCGCAGGCCCCGGACGGGTTGTTCTTGACGTGTGTGCCGATGAATGGCGAGGCTCTCTGGCGTCGCGGGGATGCCTGAGCCGCTAAGCGTTCACCAATTGCGGATCGAGCACAGTGCGCCCTTGGGACCGCTGTTGGTCTTGACGACGGCGCCGTCCACGGCGAGTTCACAGTTGAACCCCGGCGTCGGGAAGTCCAGTGACTCACCGCTCTGGACGACGACCATTGCCCAATTGTTTGGATCGGCGAGCATTGCGTCGAACACCCACGGCCTATCCGGTGCGAGGTCGGCTTCCACTCTCGGACTGAAGATGTACGGATTGTGGCTGTAGTCGGAGAACGCCGGCGGGTCGGCGTCGCGGTAGTAGATGTGCGCGTAGAACGGCGCGTCGGCGGTGACGGTGTAGCGGACATGGTGCAGGACGGGATCGTCGGCCCGCGTCGGCGCAGAGGTGGCCACGGCGCCACCAAGCAGCGCCAGCACGGTTGTGATCGTCAATGTCGGACGCATCGTCACATCCTGGTGAGAGTGAATGGGTAGGTGAACGCACCGCCGGGTGCGCCGTCGCATCCCACGTCGAACGAGGACACCATCTCGCCGACGAGAGTCGTCGCGTCCCACGTGTAGACATCGTGCGTGGGGATCGTCGGCCCGTAGTAGATGTCACCGCAGCGCAGTCCGAAGGCGTCATCGATCGTCATGGTGTAGCGTCCGTCCGCCAATGTTGCGTCGGCATTGGCGTAGAGGGCTTTGGCGATCGGCTGAGGGATTGTGAGGACGTCTATGCAGTCGGCCCTCTGAGTGCCGTCTACGTTTTGGCACGGGGTGACGGCCGACCAGATCCAGGTGTGGAAGTCCCTGCGGTCGGGAATGTGAACCGCGTAGTTGCCGTAGTACATCGCCGAGGCCGGTGGAGCGACGGCCACCGTCGCTGCGACGAGCACCGCGCTGATCAGGACGGACTTCACAGGCTCCTCCACGGCTCCGCCGCTATTTAGGGCTGACTATAGATCGGGTTCAGGCTCCATCGACCCGAAGCCGGAATCCCGCCTTCGCCGTCAGAGAGATTAGCATTCTCGTGTATGGAAAGTGGCATATCCGGAAAATGTGGAGGTGGAAAGCGTGTATGCGAACGACCCTTGCACTGCCAGGCTCTGGTGCGGCAATATGCGGACTCGGCTCACCCGAGTGGCTTGAACGCGATGTTCAGTTCGGTGAGCCCGCGGAGGATGAACGTCGGCTCATAGTTGTAGTGACGGTCATCCGCCTGCCCGTGCTTGCCCTCGTCGATCGTGATGTCGGCCAGCCGGTCGAGGATGCGCTCGATGGACACCCGGCCCTCGACCCGAGCCAGCGGCGCGCCCGGGCACGAATGGATGCCGCGGCTGAACGCGATGTGCTCGCGGACATTGCGGCGGTCGAGCTGGAACTCATGCGGGCTCTCGAACCGCTGAGGATCGCGGTTGGCCGCGCCGGGACTGACCATCACCGTGGTGCCTGCGGGCACCGGAGTGTCGCCGAGTGTTGTTGTCTTGCGGGCCATCCGGAACACGCTCTTCACCGGGCTGTCCATGCGCAGGCATTCCTCGATGAAGATCGGAATGAGGCTGCGGTCGTCGCGTAGTTGTTGCTGGATGTCGGGTCGGTCGCCGAGCACCCGCAGCGCCGCGCTGAGCAGCTTGGCGGTGGTCTCCTGGCCGGCGCCGAACAGGAACGTCGCGGTCCGCACGACATCGATCACCTCGGGAACGGATCCGCCCGGGTAAAGCGCCGTGGCCAGCCCGGTCAGCACGTCGTCGCGTGGGTTCTTCCGGCGATCCTCGATGTAGAAGCTGAACTTTTCGTCGGCCCACTCCAACGGGTTGGCCGAAATCGGCTCATGGTCCAGCCCCCCGATGTTCGTGCCGGGCCGCTGAGCCCCGAAGGCCTCGCGAAACTCCTCGTGGTCCTCCTCGGGGACACCCAGCAGGTCGGCGACAACCAGCAGCGAAAAGGGCCTGGCGTAGGCGGCCAGGAACTCGCATCGGCCGTCGGCGATGAACTCGTCGATGTGGCGATCGGCAAGCCGCCACATGAAGTCCTCGTTCTCCTTGAGGCGTTTCGGCGTCAGCAGCCGGGACAGCAGCGACCGGGCGTCGGTGTGGTTGGGCGGATCCATCGTGACCATGTGCTCGAACATCGGGATCTCGGTGCGGTGCTCCTCGAGCTGCGCGCAGATGTCGTCACCCTCGGGCACGAAGGGCATCGGCGTGAACGGGCCTGCGACGGCAACGCAGGAGGAGTAGTTTTCGCTGTCCTTGTATACGGCATTGGCCGCCTCCCAACCGGTGACGGCCAGCACTCCGTTGTTGATCGGGCAGCACGCCGGGTCCTTGGTGCGCAGGTGGTCGAAGTACGGGTGAGGGTCCGGTACGAGGGAGGGATCGGTGAAGTAGTCGACCGAGTCGAAGTTGCTCATTTCTGCATGCCTCCCAGAGACGGCGTGTGAGTGTACTTGTGGCGAAGTGCTGAGCACCTGCTTAGCATGGCGCTAGAGTCGGGGTCAAGGTGACTCGGCGGGCCGACGTTACGATCGGCGTGTCGGGACTGGCATGGGCATAGAGAAAGCGGAGTCGGTATGGCATCGGCGCGAAGGATCGGGGCGCCGGACGCGAAGAATCGCGGCGTACTGCTCGACGCCGCCGAGCAACTGCTTCTCGAAGAGGGCTACGCCGCGGTCACGTCGCGCCGGGTCGCCGACAGGGCCGGACTCAAGCCCCAACTCGTGCACTACTACTTCCGGACCATGGAAGATCTTTTCTTGGCGGTGTTCCGCCGCAGGGCCGAGGAGGGACTCGCTGTACTGGCGACCGCGCTGGAGTCGCCGCAGCCGCTGTGGGCGCTGTGGCGGTTCAGCACCATGCCGGAGGCGACGCGGCTGACGATGGAATTCATGGGACTGGCCAACCATCGCAAGGCGCTGCGGGCCGAAATCGTCTATTACGCCGAACGTTTCCGGCAGGAGCAGAACAAGGCGATCGCCGCCGCGCTGCGGCGCTACGGCGTCGACGTGGCGGACGTTCCGCCGGTGGTGTGGACGGTGTTCGCGACGAGCGTGTCGCAGGGACTGGTAATGGAACGGGAGCTTGGCATTACCACCGGTCATGCCGAGACATTCGACTACTGCGAGCAGTGGCTTCGCCGGCTGGAAGGTGATCCACTTCCTATAGACGGTGAGCCCGCGGTTGCCAGTCACCAGTTACGAACTGTCTAGAACGCGCCTTCTGGCCTTTGATGCGCAATGAGCGCGATCTGGATCAGACGGCGAGGATCGTCGCGGACGCCGTGCCCGGTGCGCCGTAGACCTGAGCCAAACCGACCTTAGGCTCGCCAGGCACCTGGCGTTCACCCGCCTCGCCGCGCAGCTGCCGCACCAGCTCGTGGACCTGGCGCAATCCCGAGGCGCCGATCGGCTCGCCGTTGGCGATCAACCCGCCGTCGGTGTTGATGGGTAGCGGCCCGTTGATTTCGGTCGCCCCGTCGGCCAACAGCTTCTCCTGCTCGCCGTCGGCGCACAGGCCGGTCTCGGCCATGTGGATGACCTCGGCGCCGGCATCGGTGTCCTGCAACTGCGCGACGTCGACGTCCTCGGGACCGATGCCCGCCACCTCATAAGCGGCATGCGCCGCATACACCGTCGGAGACGAGTCCTCTTCGAGCGGCGCGGACGTGGCGTGCACCTCGTAGGCGCCGTAGCGGCGGGTGCGGATCTCGGTGGCGCGCACATACACCGGCTTCTTGGTGAAACGGTGCGCGATGTCGCCTCGGCACATGACCACGGCCGCGGCGCCCTCGTCGGGCGCGCAGAACATGTACTGGGTCAGCGGGTAGTTCAGCACCGCAGAGTTGAGGATCTCGTCCTCGGGAATCGGCTTGCGCCGGAACGCATTCGGGTTCAGCGCGCCGTTGCGGAAGTTCTTGGTCGCCACCTTGGCCAGCGTCTCCTGGGAGATGCCGTGCTTGTGGAGGTAGTGGTTGGACTTCATGCCGAAGAACTTGGTGGTGACGAACTGGCCGTTCTCGGCGTACCACTGCGGCAGCGCGAGCTTGGCCGGGTCGTCGGTGAACGCCCCGCGCGGGTGCTTGTCCAGGCCGATGGCGATGCCGATGTCGTACTTGCCCAGCCGGATGGTGTCGGCGGTCTGCTGGATGGCGCTGGCCGCGGTGGCGCACGCGTTGAACACGTTCGTGAAGGTGATCCCGGTGAGCCCGACCAGCCGCGTCACGGCGTCCGGGTTGGACACCTCGTAGCTGCCGCCGAAGCCGAACTGGATGTCCTTCCACTCCACGCCGGCGTCGGTCAGCGCGGACTGGATCGCCTCGGCGCCCATCTCCATCGCTGTCTTCTCGAATCGGCCGAACGGGTGAAGGCCCACGCCGATGATGGCGACGTCGTTCATCTCGCGATCCTCTCTGACTCAGACCGGTTGGAAGGCGAACGTGACGATCTCGTTGCCGTCGTCGTCGGTGGTGAAGGGCACCATGGTCAGCTTGACGTCCATGCCGAACTGCAGCTTGGCGGGGTCGTTTTCGGTGAGCCGGCCCTCGACACGGATCACGTCGTCGAGTTGGACCAGGCCGACACCGAACGGGACGAAGTCCTTGCCGACCGGCCCCTTGTATGGCGCGCCGGGTGGGAAGCCCTGCGTCGTCCATGCCACGAGCGTTCCACGGCGGGGGAGCAGCAACTCGGCCATTTCGGCCCCGCTGCACTTCGGGCAGCGCTGCTGGACCGGGAACGTGGTGGCCCCGCAACTACCGCACTGGCTTCCGATGAGCTGCGGATTGTCGTCGGGCCAGGTGGATATTTCGGGCGCCAGCGCCTTCTGTGTCGACACCTCGTTGACGATAATCGGAAATGGCGTTCTCGTCTACAGAGAACACCTCAGCTCCACGTTCGGCATTCAGCGGACAAAGGGCCGTGGCAGGCCAGTGCCGTCCCGGCGAGCGTCAACAAATGATGACGACCTCGAAACCCAACAGTCCTGCCGAGCTGGTGTTCGTCGATTCATCTGTACGACGCGGCAATCGAAGCGAACCGAGGGGAGCTACGACACGCTGTATCCCACGACCAGCGCGGTGATATCCCGACCGACGACGTCGGCGAAGGAGCGGTCACCATACGTGCCGGCTGCCCAATGCCGCGCGCCCTCACTGACGAGGGACTGTGCCACATTCGCCAGGTGCTTCACATCGACGCGCGCGGGCAGCTTGCCGTCCTGCTGCGCTCGCTCGAACACCTCGGCGAAGATCATCGATGTCCGCTCCAAATGGTCGTGTCCGGCCGCGGCCTGCCGATACCCCTCGAGAATCGCCTCGAGGACGAGTTCGGGTGGGCTGCTGCGCATCTTCTCCTCGAGGCTGGCCAGTACCACGGTGATCACCGAAGACACCTCATATGGCTTGCCCATCACATCGCGCGCTTTGTCGTGGGCGGCGTCGGTCGACAGCACGCCGACCTCGAAAAGCACGTCTTCCTTACGCGGGAAATAGAAGTAGAACAACGCCTTCGACACGCCCGCCGCCCGGCAGATGTCGGCGACCGTCGTGCGGGCGTAGCCGTGCGCGCGCCACAACGCCATCGCCGCAGCCACCAGCGATCGCTTGGTTTCATGTGAGCGTGCCTGCTGGAATGAGGCTCGGCGCTGACCTTGGTCAGCTGCGACTGTTCGGGCAATTTCGGCCATTTGCAACACTTTCCCACGAATCATATAGTTGACCCGAGTCTAACTTATCGAATAACCTCGCCGTGTGGATGCAGACAAGGAGCAGATCGCCGAGGTGCTGATCCGCTACGCCACCGGAATCGATTTCAAAGACTGGGCGCTGTTTCGCAGCAGCTCCGGCATTGCACCGGGCGAGCTGCCGCTGGTGGTGGGCGCTGGCGCCATCGGCCTGTCAACGGTGGCCGCGCTGGCCGCGCGCGGCGTCGGCCCGATCGTGGTGTCCGACTACAGCGACGACCGTCTGCAGTACGCGAAGACGTTCGGCGCCGACGTCCTGGTCAACCCCTCCAAGCTCGACCCCTATGACGTGTGGCGGGAGATGTTCAGAAGCAACGGTTTTCAGACGCCACAGGTGATCTTCGAGTGTGTCGGCGCCAACGGGCTGCTGCAGAGCATCGTCGAGGAGTGCGAGTTCATGGCGCGCGTGTTCGTCGCGGGTGGGTGGTACGACGCGGGGACGATCGATTGCACCGCCGCGACGCACAAGGGCGTCACCATCCAGTTCGGTGGCGGACCGCACCCGGTCGACTGGTACGGCACGCTCGACGCGGTGGTCGAGGGCCGGCTCGATCCACTGCCCAGCATCGGCCGGGTGATCGGTCTCGACGAGGTTCCCGACGCGATCGACGAGGTGCGAAGGTCCGAGGGCCCGCCGCGCATCGTCGTCCACCCCACCGCATCATGACGCCACTTCCCGGGCCGGTCCGCCAGATCGGTTATGTCGTCAGCGATCTCGACAGAGCGCTAGCGGGTTGGGTGGAACTCGGTATTGGTCCGTGGTTCGTCATGCGCGGCCTGCCCCAACGGGTGATCTACCGCGGCGAGCAGTGTGAGATCACGCTGTCGTTGGCGTTGGCCAACAGCGGCGACATGCAGATCGAAGTGATCCAGCAGGAGGACGACACCCCCAGCATCTTCACCGAGTTCTTCTCGTCCGGACGCGAAGGATTCCACCAGTTGGCCTACTGGACAGAGGATTTCGAGGCCACGATGCGGGCCGTCGAGGAGGCCGGCTGGCCGGTCGTGTGGTCGGGAGGCGAGGACGTCGGGACCCGATTCGCCTATGCCGAGCCGCCCGGCTGCCCATCGACCATCGTCGAAATCATGGAGCTCACCGACGTAACGTCAGGTATGGCGAAGTTTGTCCGCGACGCGGCCAGCGGCTGGGACGGCACCGACCCCATCCGCAACCTCGGCGCCTAGTCGCCCTGCGCCGAAACGGTATTCCAGCAGGCCTCTACTCGAACTTTCGCTGCTGGAATACAGTTTCGCGGACAAGTAGGCCTACTTGTCGCGCTTCATCACCTTGTCCGCGGCGGCCCAGTGCTCGTCGGCAACCCACAGCCGCGCGAAGGCCGCGACGGCCTCCGTGGTCGGCACACCCTTCATCACACGCTTGATATCCCCGGCCGGACGGGTCGCCAGCGACCGCGCGACGGCGCGCCAGCCGTCGTCGAAGGACGCTCGAGGCAAGACTCGATCCACGAGCCCGATCCGCTTCGCCTCGGCCGCGTCGAGCACGATCCCGGTGCCGGCCAGCAGCAGCGCCTTGCTGTAACCCACGAGTGCGGCCAGCCGTTCGGCACCGCCCCAGGCGGGCATGATGGCGAGCGCGACTTGGTTGAATCCGATCTTGATGTCGGCGGCGGCCAGTCGGATGTCGGCGGCCACCGCCACCTCGGCGCCTCCGCCGAGCGCATGACCGTTCAGTGCGGCGATGACGGGGGTGGGGAAACCGGCGATCCGATCGCAGATCGTTCGCATCCGGAAGGCCATCGCCGACGCTTCCGACTCGCTGCGCAATGCACTGAGTTCCTTGAGATCGCCCCCGGACACGAAGGCGCGGTCACCTGCGCCCTTGATGACGAGCGCGGCCGCACCCTCGGCCCCGTCGAGCGCCTTCTCCAGCTGATCCATCGTCTCCAGCGAGATGGCGTTGCGGGCGTGCGGGCGGTCGATGGTGACGACCGCCAGACCCTCATCCCACTCGAGGTCGACCATCAAGCGTTCTCCATCGCCGATATTGGCATTCTCTCTACAGGAGAATAGCATCGCGTTCTAACTGGAGGTGCGACCCGACCTATGCCAAATCATGCGGAACATCCCTGCTGAGCTGACCAAACGGTACGAGGAGGAGGGGTGGTGGACAAGCGACACCCTCGGTGATCTTTTGGCCCGCAGTCTGGCGGCCAACCCCAAGACCGGCTTCTGGGTGCACTCCGCCGTGCGGCCGTTCACCGGGACCTTCGCCGATGTCGAACTACAAGCCCGCCGACTCGCCTCTGGTCTGCGTAAGCGCGGTGTCGGGCCCGGCGACGTGGTCGCACTGCAACTGCCGAATTGGATGGAAGCGGCGGCGTCCTTCTGGGCATCGGCGTTTCTCGGCGCGGTCGTCGACGACTATCCGCGCACCGCGAGCGGCAAGGTGCAGAAGTTCCTGGTCCGGCAGGGGATTGCCACCCAACGCAATTGAGAATAGGATTCTCCCAAGAAGAAAAGGAGTGTTCCATGTCGTCGCTTTCGTCGAAGGTCGATATACCGTTTCCGCTCTTTGACGCGGACAACCATCTCTACGAGCCTGAAGAGGCGCTGACCAAGTACCTGCCCAAGGAGTACAAGGACGTCGTCCAGTACGTGCAGGTCAACGGTCGCACGAAGATTGCCCTGCGCGGCCAGATCAGCAACTACATCCCCAACCCCACCTTCTCGGTGGTCGCGAAGCCCGGCGCGTGGGAGGAGTACTTCAAGTACGGCAATCCCGAGGGTAAGAGCCGGCGCGAGCTGTTCGGTGAGCCGATGAAGTCGATCCCGGCGTTCCACGAGCCCGGTCCGCGCCTGGAGCTCATGAACGAGCTCGGCCTGGACCGCACGCTGATGTTCCCGACCCTGGCCAGCCTGGTCGAGGAGCGGCTGCGCGACGACCCGGTCGCGATCCACGTCATCGTGCACGCGCTGAACGAGTGGCTCGATGAGGTCTGGGGGTTCAACTACCAGAACCGCATCTTCACCACCCCGGTGATCACCCTGCCCATCGTCGAGAAGGCCATCGAGGAGCTCGACTGGGTGGTCAAGCGCGGCGCCCGGGCCATCCTGATCCGCCCGGCTCCGGTGCCCGGCTTCCGGGGCCCGCGGTCGTTCGCGCTGCCGGAGTTCGATCCGTTCTGGCAGAAGTGCGTCGAATACGATGTGCTCGTCGCCATGCACTCCTCGGACAGCGGCTACTCCCGCTACACCTCCGAGTGGGACGGCGCCGCCCAGGAGATGTTGCCGTTCCAGACCAACGCCATGTCCATGATCAACGAGTGGCGGCCGGTTCAGGATGCGGTGGCCTCCTGGGTGATTCACGGTGCGCTGTACCGCTTCCCGACGCTGAAGGTCGCGGTCATCGAGGCCGGGTCGAAGTGGATGTTCCCGTTGCTCGACAATATGGCCGACGTCTGGAAGAAGGCACCCGAGGCCTTCCCCGGTAATCCGATCGAGGAGATCAAGAACCGCATCCACGTCAGCCCCTTCTACGAGGAGGGCATCGACGACCTGATCAATCTCATCGGCGTGGACCAAGTGCTCTACGGCTCCGATTACCCGCACCCGGAGGGCCTGGCACATCCGACCCACTACGTGCATGCGCTCGAGCATCTCTCCGTCGACGATCAGGCGAAGATCATGGGCGGCAACCTGTCCCGGCTCGTCACGGTGTGACGAGTAGTCAACCTTGGAAGACCATCCCCGAGATGGTCTTGAGCGCGGCGGACCGCTTCGGCGATGCGGAAGCGGTCGTCGACGGTCCGTTGCGCCTCACCTTCACCGAGGTTGTCGAGCGGATTCGTTGCGCCGCTGGCGCGTTCGCCGACCTGGGCATCGAAAAGGGCGAGCGGGTCGCCATCTGGGCACCCAACTCCGCGGAGTGGATGGTCGCGGCTTTCGGGTTGCTCACCGCTGGTGGCGTGCTCGTTCCGGTCAACACCCGGTTCAAGGCGGAGGAGGCGGCCGACATTATCGGCCGCAGCGGAGCCAAGGCGGTCTTGATCCAGAAGGGATTCCTCGGCCTGGACTACACCGCCCCTGCCGGTGTGCCGATCATCGATCTGAAGTCCGACTTCCTTTCCAGCGGTTCACCGTATTCGCGGGAGGTGCGCGGGGAGGACGTCTCCGACATCATCTTCACCTCGGGCACGACCGGCAGGCCCAAGGGCGTGATGATGAATCACCGCCAGAATCTTCGTCTGTACGCCGAATGGTGCGATCTCGCGGACCTGCGTGAAGGCGACCGCTATCTGCTCGTCAACCCGTTCTTCCACACCTTCGGATACAAGGCGGGTTTGATCGCGTCGTTTACCCGGGGCGCGACCATGGTGCCGGTGCCGGTCTTCGACGTCGACCGCGTGGTGGAACTGATTGCGGCCGAACGGATCACCATGCTGCCCGGACCCCCGACGCTGTATCACTCTCTGCTGGAAGTCGAAGACAAGGCCAAACTGTCGACGTTGCGGGCCGGTGTCACCGGGGCCGCCGACATCCCGGTCGAATTGGTTCGGCGAGTTCACGAGGAACTTCCGTTCAAGACGTTGGCGACCGGCTATGGCCTGACCGAGGCGGGCACCGTCACGCTGTCTCGGCCCGGCGACTCCTTCGAGGACATCGCCACCACCGCCGGGGTGGCGTGCGAGGGCGTCGAGGTTCGAATCGCCAACGACGGTGAGGTGTTGGTGCGTGGCTACACCGTCATGCAGGGGTACCTCGACGATCCAGCCGCCACCGCCGAGGCGATCGATGCCGACGGCTGGCTGCACACCGGGGACCTGGGCACCCTCGATGACGCCGGCCGGCTGCGCATCGTGGGCCGCAAGAAGGACATGTTCATCGTCGGCGGCTTCAATGCCTATCCGGCCGAGATCGAGGCGTTCCTGTTGGAGCACCCCGCCGTTGCGCAGAGCGCCGTGATCGGCGTTCCCGACGAGCGACTGGGTCAGGTGGGCAAGGCGTTCATCGTCCCGAAGGCCGGCACAGACGCTGTCACCGCCGAGGAGTTGATCGCCTGGAGCCGCGACCGGATGGCCGGATTCAAGGTTCCGCGGTTCGTCGAGTTCAGAGACGAGCTACCGTTGAACGCCACCGGCAAAGTGATGAAGAACAACTTACAGAACAGCACAACTGAGCGTCCGCACAGCGTGTAAATCGCATTTCCGCAGGAAACCTGGCCTGTTTCTGTACTCTGACGATGCGGTATCGTGGCGGTCATACTCAAAAATGAATAATGGCATTCTCACAATGCAATGCACATAACGGACAAGGACGAGGAGGTCACCGTGCCGTCATTCAGGCGCCGCGCGTCGGTGCTCGACGTTGACCACGTCGAGGAACCGCCGCAGAAGCCTGATCGCGCGGCCGGTGTGGAACAAGCCCTGGCTCTTGCGGAAGAGGCCGAGGCCGAGGCGGCCGAGGCGGAGGCGATTGCCGCCGCGGCACGCGCAAGAGCCCGCGCCGTCCGGCTACGTCGGCAGGCGGAGACCGTCGAGGCCGACGCGTCCGACACGGCCGATGTCGAGGACGCGACCGAAACGGCCACGGACCTTGATGAGGTGGACACCGTCGACGAGGTCGAGGACACCGTCGACGAGGTCGAAGACTCCGAAGACGACGGCGACGTTGCAGTCGAGGCGCCCGAAGAGACTCCCGCTCGTCGGCGGCGCCGCTGGCTACCCCGTCCGAGCTGGAAACGCGTGGCGGCCGGCGTGGCGATCCTCTGCACGTGTGCTTTGTTGGCGGCGAGCGGTTACATGGTCTGGCAACACCGCCAGAGCGCGCAGGAGCAGCAGCGGAGCGCAGAATACGCCGCGGCGGGCCGGCAGAGCGTCGTGACGTTGATGTCGTTGGACTTCAACAAGGCCCAAGAAGACGTGCAGCGCATCATCGACAACTCGACGGGCCAGTTCAAGACGGATTTCGAGAACCAGGCAGCCGATTTCGTGAAGGTGGCACAGGAGTCGAAGGTGATCACCGACGTCACCGTCAACGCCACCGCCGTCGAGTCGATGACCGACAATTCGGCAGTCGTTCTGGTGGCTGCCACCTCTCGCGTCACCAATTCTGCCGGCGCCCAGCAGGAGCCACGCTCATGGCGGCTGAGCGTAAATCTGGAGAGAGACGGCGGACAGATCAAGATGTCGAAAGTCGAGTTCGTACCGTGACCACTGAAGACAACACCGACGTGGCCGACGTCGACGAAGTGACTCCCGACGAACCCGCCGGCGAGGCCGCTGAAGCCACCGAAGAGGAAGCGCAGGCCGCGCCGAAGGACACCGTCGTTCGGCGGTCGGTGCGCGGCGTGCGGGCCAAGCTCGGCGTGATACTGCTGGCCGCGGCGCTCGTCGCGTCGGCGGGAGCAGCTGCCTGGCTCTACTTCTTCCAGTACCGTCCGGATCAGCAGATCGATGCGGCCGCTTCGAAGGTTGCGCTCGACGCCGCGTCCACTGGAACGGTGGCGCTCCTGTCGTACTCTCCGGAGAGCCTCGACAAGGACTTCGCGGCGGCGAAGTCGCATCTGACCGGCGACTTCCTGTCGTACTACACCCAGTTCACCGAGCAGATCGTCACCCCGGCGGCCAAGCAGAAAGCGGTCAAGACCACCGCATCCGTCATTCGGGCCGCGGTGGCAGAACTGCATCCGGATTCCGCGGTGGTCCTCGTGTTCATCAACCAGAACACGACCAGCAAGGAGAATCCGGACGGCGCGTTCGCGGCGAGCAGCGTCAAGGTCGGGCTGAAGAAGATCAACGGCACCTGGCTCATCTCGTCGTTCGATCCCGTGTAGCGTCGGCGCCGTGGCGGTGCCATCTCCAAAGCCACCCGACCCTGCCGACCTGGTGCTGTCGGGCGGCGGCGTCAAGGGCATCGGTCTGGTGGGCGCCGTCGTCGCCCTTATGGACGGCGGATATGAAGCTGCCCGAGTCTCCGGAACCTCGGCCGGCTCCATCGTCGGAGCGATCGTCGCGGCGGCGTCGCAGGGTGATCAGCTGAGTGCCGAGGAAGTCAAAGAGCTTGCGCTCCAATTGGATTACCGCAAATTCACCGATCCCGGTGTGCTCGAGCGCGTTCCGGTGGTCGGCCCGTCGCTGGCGGTGCTGCGTGGGACGGGCATCTACCGGGGCGATTACGCCCGCGACTGGGTCCGGAGTGAGCTGAAGAACCTGGGCGTGACTACGTTCGGCGACTTGGCCATTCGTGATGACGACCTGCCCTCCGAGCAGCGTTACAAGCTGGTCGTCACGGTCGCCGACGTGACGACGGGTCAGTTGGTGCGGCTGCCCTGGGACTATCGCAGGGTTTACGGCCTCGATCCGGACGAGCAGTCGGTCGCGGACGCGGTCCGCGCGTCGATGTCGATTCCCTTTTTCTTCCGTCCCGTGACGCTGACCAGCACCGCCGGACTGACGTCGACCCTCGTGGACGGCGGACTGCTGTCGAACTTTCCGATCGACTCGCTCGACCGCACCGACGGCGCGAAGCCGCGCCGGCCCAGCTTCGGGGTCACGGTGTTGCCGAACCTGCCCGAGGGCAATGACAAGGTGATCCCGGCGCTGGCGCCGATACGCCTGCTGGGCCCGCCGCATCTGCTGGAAAGCGTCATCACCACGATGCTGGTCGGCCGCGACCAGGCCTACCTCAACCAGCCGTGGGTCAATGCCCGCACGATCCGGGTCGACTCGACAGACATCGGCTTCCTCGACTTCGACATCTCGGACAACGAGATCGAGGCCCTGTACGCGAAAGGCTATGCCGCGGCAGAGAAGTTCCTGTCCACTTGGGACTGGCGCGACTACCTGCGCCGGTTCCGCTGAACATGGCCCGATACGCTGACTCGGCGGTGGACCTTTCGGCGATCGTGCCGCTGCCGAGAACGGTCGCGGACAACAAGGCAGCCGCCTTCACCCCGTTGGCGGGGGAGGCGCCGCTGGTCCGCGTCGTGCGCGCGTTGCTCGGCGGGGTTGCCGAGCCGGGCGTCGTCGTGGCCACCGCTCAATCGCTCGTCGACGATGTTCGCGAAAGCCTTGCGGCCCACGGCCTGTCGGTCGGTGTCGCCGTTGCAGACGGACCGGGACTGCGGGCCCAATGTGTGGTCGCCGGACTGGAATACCTTGAGGACCAGTCAATCTCGACACGCCACGTGCTGGTTCACGATATTCGCCGCCCCCTGGCCTCGACCGGCCTGCGGGACCGGGTGATCGCGGGGCTGCGCAACGGGAGCGCCGTCGTGGTGCCGACGTTGCCGCTTACCGACAGCGTCAAAGCCGTCGATGCGCGCGGTTCGGTGACCGGCACCCTCGATCGTTCCGTGCTGCAGACCGTTCAGTACCCGCGCGGTTTCTCCGCCGATCAGCTGGCCAGGCTGCTGGCCCTGCGTACGTCCGATGAATTCGACGAACTCGAGGAGGCGATTCGCGCGGGCGTGCCGATCGCCGTGGTCGACGGCGATCCGGACGCGTTCGTCGTCGAGCTGCCCCGTGATGCCGCCTTCGTCGAGGCGATCATCGCGTGCCGGCGGGCGGATGATTCGTGAGGAGGTGCTCGGCCACGCGGATGTCGTGGGCGTAGGTCACCTTCAAATTGCACTCCTCGCCGCGAAAAGTCCGGACCTCGACGTCGGTGAACGTCTCGATGCACGATGACGTGTCGGTGCCCTCGAATCCCTGTCGGTCGGCGGCGCGATATGCCTGCAGAAGCGGCAGGGCGCGAAACGCCTGCGGTGTCTGGACACGAACCAGCGTGCCCTTGCCACTCAACCTTTCGAGCCCACTCCGCCCCGCCTGCACCACATCGGGGACTGTCAGAGCGGGTATCGCGCCACCGAACTCGCGCGCGACAGACAGCGCGGTGACGAACATGTCTGGCCCGGCCATCGGTCGGGCGGCGTCGTGGATGAGCACGACATCGAGCGAGCCCGATTCGATGTCGGCCGCGAGATAGGTCAGCACATTGAACTCCGAGGCGTGCCGGCTGTCGCCGCCCTCGACGAACTCCACTGTGGCGGCTGGGAGCTCCCGCTCGACTGTGCTTTGGGCGAGGTCGCGCTCTCCGTGCCGAACCACCAGCACCGTCCGTGCGACTCCCGGAATACGCCTCACAGCATCCACCGACCAGGACACCATGCTCCGGCCGGCCAGCGGAAGGTACGCCTTGTTGCCGTCGGCGCCGACGCGGGTGCCCAGGCCGGCGGCCAGCACGACGCCCACGGCGGAGGGTCCCTGCGGCGTGCTCATGCTCGATATCTTGGCATTGTGGAACGCCCGCTCACCGTCCTGATCTCGGGTGTGGGCATCGCCGGGCCGGCCCTGGCCTATTGGCTGGTGCGCCGCGGCCACCGTCCGGTGTTGATCGAGCGCATGCCCGAGCTGCGGGTCGGCGGGCACGCGGTCGATATTCGCGGCACCGCTCTCGAGGTCACCGAGCGGATGGGTGCGCATCCTGTTCGGCGCGGTGACCGACGACGTCGAAACGGTGTTCGGTGACTCGGTGCGTGCCCTGACGCAGGCCGACGGGCGAGTCGGGGTCGAGTTCGAGCATGGTTCACCGCGGGAGGTTGACGTCGTTGTCGGTGCCGACGGTCACCACTCGGCCATTCGCGAGCTCGCATTCGGTCCTGAGCGCCAGTTCACCCACCATCTCGGCGCGTACCTGTCGATCTTCACCGTCGACAACCTGCTGGGACTGAGTGATCGCGCAGTCCTCTACAACGAGCCCGGCCGCGCCGCAGCGATGTTCACGGTGCGCGGCAACGACCGCGCCAAGGTGGTGTTGCTGTTCCGGAGCGCCCCGCTCGACATCGATTTCGGTGATCCGGCTCCTCAGCACGAGCTGCTGTTTGACCGGTTCGCCGGGATGGGTTGGCAGACACAGCGTTTGGTCGACGCGATGCCCGACGCGTACGACTTCTACTTCGACGAGATGAGCCAGGTGAAACTGCCGAGCTGGTCGACGGGGCGGGTGGCGCTGCTCGGCGACGCGGCATTCGGCCCGTCTCCGATGTCGTGGTGTTACCGCTGCTTGCGAGAGTTGGCCGCGGCTTTGGCGGGCGGATCGAACGCGCGTCGCGAGCCGTCACCTTGCCCGTCGAATGATCAGTTCGCCAGGAACGCGACAACGTCATCGGAAAGTTTGTCCACCCAATAACGGTAGGACGCGCGGCGTCCGCCGTCGACGACTCGGCTAGTCCCCTGCGTGGCGGTTGTAGTCCCACCGCTCCAGGCGCGCTTGCAGGTCGTAGAGGCCCAGCGCGGCAAGCGGTGTGCCGATGGACATGCAGATGATCAGTAACGCGTTCATCGCTCGCCCAGGTCATCGTCGGTGTCTATGACGGAGCGAAGCGTATGTACCGAGCGGAGAGAGCCGCGCGGGTAGTGCGGTACCTGTTTGTCCGAACCGCGGCCCAGCACCTCGAGCGCGGACGCCCGCATCGCGCGGTACCGGTCGCGCTCGCCGGCGGTCCACTGCTGGGCCCAACCGTCGAGCAGCGCACCGGCTCGAAGGAACGGAAGTAAGTCGGCCACCAGCTGCGGATCGGCACCGGCCGGCTGGCCGTGATCGAGCAGCCGTTCGATCAGGTCCGCCGCATCGTGGTAGTCCACCGAGACACCGGGTGACAGCGCGACGTACTGCGGGTCCACCACCAGCAGCGGGTCGGCGCCGACCGGCCGTAGCCGCCACATGGCGGAGCGCAGGCTCGCGGTGGCTCTGCGTGTCTGCGTGTGTGGATACAGAGTCGCGCAGACCCACAGGCGGTGCAGCGGCCGGCGCTTCAGCGCCAGCAGCGCGACCAGCTTCTGACAGGCCGGCGGCAGCTCGACGGGCCGATCACCGCGGTGCACGGCGAATCCGCCAAGCAGCTTCACCGAGAACTCTTCTGACACGCTTCGATCGTGAAACGGCGCGGTCGCACCGTCATGCGTAGTGCACTACTTGTTTTTCGCGCGATAGAACTGCGCTGCCTTGCGGATCGACTCGTGGATCGGCTTGGGCTGCCAGCCCAGTTCGCGTTCGGCCTTCCCGTGATCCAACGGCGGCATGATGTGCATCAGCCGGACGCTCGACCTCGTCAGTGGCATGTCGCGCCCGAGCACTCTGCCAACGGCGTCGCCCGCGTACCCGATGAGATACATCGCCGGCGAAGACCTGTTGGCAGGCGTCGGCGGGCAGCGCGATCTGTGAGGTGAGCCGGGCATTGTCGCCGGCCACCGCCGCTTCCAGCGAGTCGAAGACCTCGAAGTGTATGTGGGGCCATCGACCCGCGTAGCAGGCCGGGAAGATCGACGTGAACGACACGACGCCGGCGTCGTCGGCTACCTGCACGCCGCGCAGGTAGTTCTAATGCCGGCCAGATACAGCGCACGCCGACGCGTCAGCATGGCATGCATGTCGTGGGCCAGCCCGCGGTCGTGCTCGTGGGGCTGTTGCACCAAAGTCTCCTCTCGTCGATGCACTACGGGCGAAGGTAGCTGTGCAGCCTATGAGCCGGCTATGGACTGGCTGACCGTGAGCTATGGGATGGTTACCGTCAACCGCCAAGTGCGAAAGGATGTCTGCAAGTGAGTGAGGTCGAGCCGCAAACCCCGCACAGCGCGGCCCTGGCGCATCGTCTTCGTCGGATGTCGGGCCGCGATCCGCATGAGCAGCGTCGGGTGGCGACGCCGTTGGAGCTGCTGTTCGATCTGACATTTGTCGTGGCGTTCGGTATCGCCGCATCGGAGTTCGCTCACATGCTCGCCGAGGATCACGTCGGTGCCGGTCTGAAGGGCTTCGCGTTTTCGGCGTTCGCAATCTGGTGGGCGTGGATGAACTTCAGCTGGTTCGCGTCGGCCTACGACACCGACGACTGGGTCTATCGCCTGTTGACCATGCTGCAGATGGTCGGCGTAATCATCCTCGCGCTCGGGCTGCCCGAGATGTATGCCTCGGTCGAGGAAGGTGATCACGTCGACACCAGCGTCATGGTGGCCGGATATGTGGTGATGCGAATTGCGTTGGTGGCTCAATGGTTACGCGCGGCCAAGCAGGATCCGGATCGACGCGCGGCATGCTTGACGTACGCGGTCACGGTCACCATCGCCCAGATCGGCTGGATTGGTTTGATGCTGGCACACATGTCGATTCCGGCGACGTTCGTACTCGTGTTGCTGCTGATCGCGGTGGAGATGACGGGGCCGTGGCTGGCCGAGAAGCGCAAGGGTGGCACGCCGTGGCACGCCCACCACATCGCCGAGCGTTACGGGCTTTTCGCGATCATCGCCCTCGGTGAGGGTGTGGTCGGCACCGTCGCCTCGCTTTCGGCGGCCATTGGCGCTCAGGGCTGGACCGTCGATACGGTCCTGGTGGCGGGGGCCGGAACCGGCCTGACGTTCGGCATGTGGTGGTTGTACTTCACGGTGCCGGCAGCAGACCTCCTCCATGCGCACCGGGAACGCTCGTTCCGGTACGGCTACGTGCACTTACTGGTGTTCGGTTCAATCGTGGCCACCGGCGCCGGGCTGCACGTCGCTGCGTACTACATCGAACACCATTCCAAGCTCGGCTCGGTCGGCACCGTGTTGTCGGTGGCAATACCCGTCGCTGTCTACATTCTCGGCGTCTATCTGATCTACATGCTGTTGGTGCGCACCTGGGATGCCTTCCACGCGCTGCTGGTGGCGCTCACCGCCGTCGTGCTCGTGACGGCGGTGCTGCTGGCGGTCGGCGGCGTTTCGATGGCCGCCTGCCTGCTGGTCGTCACGCTCGCGCCGATGGTCACCGTCGTCGGCTACGAACTGCTGGGCCATCGGCACGCGGCGGAGGCGATCGCGAAGAGCCTGGTGGACGGCGGCTAAGTGGCCTCGCCCGTAAGTTCCTCGGCGGTCCGTTCCGGGCGGTGGGATCGGATCAGCCTGGACACCGCACGGCTGTCCGGGTGGAAGCAGTCGGGGGCACGTCAATCAATCGCCCGAAACGGTGCGCCGTATGTCTTTCATAAGCAACATGAGATGAAGTTCGTCAGTGGGGCTCGGCTCGAACTCCGGCACGAGATGGGTGTAGAAGCTGCGGGCGAGCGTCGAAGCCTTCCAGCAACATTCGCTCCTGCTCGAGTTTCATCAGGCGGCGCGTCTTCTTGCGGGTGATCAGGATTCCGACCACGGCGAGGATCCAGATCGCGTACTGAACCGTCCACGCGAGCCGGAACGATTCGAACGAGAAATCGCCTGCGGCATTGAGGATCAGGCCCATCGCCTGCATGACCAGCAGTGAGGCGACGAACCCACCCATGTTCACCATGCCCGCGGCGGTGCCGAGCGTGGCGCTCGGGTTGAAGGTGCGCGCGAAATCGAACCCGACCATCGAACCGGGGCCGCCGACCGAGATCACGACGATCAGCACGACCAGCAGCCACACCGGCGCCTGCCCCGGCAGGGCCAGCACCACCGTCCAGGCCAGCGCGTTGCTGCCGATGATGGCCAGCACCAGGCGCGACCT
The DNA here is from genome assembly GCA_963848185.1 of uncultured Actinomycetota bacterium. GTDB lineage: Bacteria > Actinomycetota > Actinomycetes > Mycobacteriales > Mycobacteriaceae > Mycobacterium. The sequence goes on along the minus strand of CAWKCR010000007.1, from coordinate 40,709 downwards.
CCGGTGCGGGTAACGGCCGGTGAAGATGCCGACGACGGTGCCCGACGAGATGGCGGCGATGACCGAGATCGTCAACAGGGTGCCCGCGACGCCGGTCGAGACACCTTGGGCCACCGTGAGGTACGGGACACCCCACATCAGGGCGAACACCGTGACGGAGAACTGGGTGCCCATGTGGGTGAAAAAGCCCAGCCTTGTCCCCGGGCGCAGCCACACGGTTTTGAGGCTGGCCATCGTCTCGCGGATCGAGGTGGTTTCGGTTGCGACCACATGGCCGTTCGGCGTGTTCTTCACCAGGGCGAGGGTCAGCATCATCGACAGCACGCCGATCGCCGCCACCGACACATAGGCGGCGGTCCAGCCCGATCCGGTGAGCAGAGCAAGGAAGGGGACCGCCGACAACACCTGGCCGAGTTGTCCGCAGATGCCGGTCAGCTGCGTCACCAGTGGAACCTGCCGCGGCTCGAACCAGTGCGGCACCAGCCGAAGCACGGAGATGAAGGTCAGCGCATCCCCGAGGCCGACGACCGCCCGCGCCGCGATGGCCGTCGGCAGGGACTCGGTGAAGGCCAGCAGCAGCTGGCCGGACGCCATCAGGGCGGCGCCCGCGACGATCAGCGCCTTGGAACCGAAACGATCGAGCAGCAGGCCGGCCGGTACTTGTGCGCCGGCATAGACGATGACCTGAAGGACGACGAAGGTCGACAGCAGGCCGGGGCTGGCGCCGAAGCGGTCGGCCGCGTCCAGGCCGGAAACGCCCAGAGTGGTGCGGTCGAGGACGGCGACGATGTAGGCGAGCAGTCCGGTGGCCCAGACGATCCAGGGACGCACACGGAACCTTTCACTGCAGTTTGTCTTGATGTCAGCCGGCTTCATCATCGCGCATCGGCACGCGCCGATGCCAATTGGGCGGCGGTGAAATCAGTCACCGGTGGATCCGGCGCAGCATAGGATTCGAGTTGGCTGAAATTGCACCTGCGCGTCACAACTGTCACCGACCTGCCGTCATATGTGCTGATGGCACCCCGTGCCGCGATTCTCCAGCAAACTACCGCCGTCGCCGTCACGACTTCGCTCACAAGCGCGTTCCTGCGGCTACAGTGGTCGCATGCATTGTCGCGGTGCAAAGCGGGCGCTCGCCCCGGCCTGCGTTGGGGTGCGTTGCGTTGGCTGAGTACCGGCTGGATGATCTTGCCCGGGTTTCGGGCGTCAGCGCCCGCAATATCCGCGCTTATCGGGAACGCGGTCTGCTCGATCCGCCGCGGCGGGTAGGGCGGCAGGCGTTCTACGACGATTACCACCTGTCGCAGCTCAAGACCATCAATCAATTGCTCCGCAGAGGCTTCAATTCCGCGCATATCGCCGAGTTCTTCACGAGCACGCGCCAGGGTGCAGATCTGGCCGACATCCTGGGAATTCAGCGGGCCATCCTGGGTCTGCGGTCCGAGTACACCGCTGAAGCGGAAACGGCACCGTCAGGCGGGTCGGCCGCGCAGGGAAGGGCCGCCGTCGACATTGATCCCAGCTGCGATGAGGCGCAGAAGCTAGTTGAGTTGGGGCTGGCTGAGGTCCGCGGCGGTACCGTCGTGCTCGTCGACCCCGCGCTCAATGACGTCGTCGTCAGGGCGGCGGATCAGTTGCTCTACGTTCGAGCGATTCTGGGTGCGTCAGAAGCCGCGCAGGAAGCCATCAACGAGGTGGCGGTCCAAGTCGTAAACGGCTTGAGGGACAGTTTCAGGTCCCGCTTCGAGCCGAACCGTTTCCCAAGGCCCGAGGAGATGGCCGAGTGGATTCGGATTACGCGGGACTATCGCGAACTCGGAAGGCTTATCGTCGCCCAGCGACTCGACGAGGCCCTGGGGCGACAAATGGCGACCGTCATTTCCGAATACAACGCCGAAGTTCTTTCGAGCGGTCAGTGGGAGCCGGAGGACTCGTAGCGCGTTACAACCGTGTGGTTGCCGGGTCGCCGCCGAAGCGTTGGGCGAGCCAGACGGGAATGATGGCGACGAGCGTGAGCGCGGCGGCAACCACATTGATGACCGGAGCCTGGTTGGGGCGGAACAGGTTTCCGAAGATCCAGATCGGCAGGGTCTGCACAGTCGGTCCGGCGGTGAACGTGGTCACGACAATCTCGTCGAAGGACAGTGCGAAGGCCAGTATCGCGCCGGCGACCAGCGCGCCGCGCATCATCGGGAAGGTCACGTACCGAAAGGTCTGCCACGGTGAGGCGCCGAGATCGGCCGATGCGTCCTCGAGGCTGGTGCCCAACCGCCGCAGCCGGGCCTGGGTGTTGTTGAAGACGATGACGATGCAGAACGTCGCGTGACCGACGATCACGGTGGCCAGGCCGAGCGTCACGCCCAGCGCGGAGGTGAACGTCGCGTTCAACGCGATGCCGCTGACGATGCCGGGCAGCGTAATCGGTAACACCACGAGAAAACTCACGGTGTGCTTACCGAAGAAGTCGTAGCGTTGCACGGCGAACGCGGCCATCGTGCCAAGCACCAGCGCGATCGCGGTTGCGCCAAGGCCAACCACCACGGAGTTGGCAAGCGAGCGCCACATGCCTTTGCTGTTCCAAGCATCGGCCCACCACGCCCACGTGAAGCCGGTGGGAGGGAACGCGAATGTGCGCGACGAATTGAACGCGTTGATCACAACGAGAAGCAATGGGGCGTAGAGGAATACCAGTACCAGCACTGTCCACGCCCGGACCGTTCGCCGTGCACCCGCCGACAGCATCAGACGTTCTCCAGCGCGCCGGTGCGCCGCATCGCGAGCAGGTAAAGGATGATCGCCACGAGCGGGATGATCGACAGCGCTGCCGCCAGCGGCTGATTGTTGGCGGTGACGAGCTGGCCGTAGATGATGTTGCCGAGCATCTGCGTCTTTCCGCCGACGATCGTCACCGCGATGTAGTCACCGAGAGACAGTGAAAACGTGAAGATCGAGCCGGCCGCGATGCCGGGGAAGACCAGCGGCGCCACCACCATCCGCAGCGTCGCAATGTCGGAGGCACCGAGATCGGAGCTGGCGTCGATGAGCGAATTCGGCACCCGCTCGAATGCCGCGAACACGGGGATGACCATGTACGGCAACCAAAGATAGGTCAGCGTGACGACCGTGGCGGTCAAGCCGTAGCCGGGGGTATAGCCGGTCGCCCACGACAGCGGGCCCTCGGGCGAGAGCAGCATCCGCCAGGCGTACGCCTTGACCAGATAGCTGGCCCACAGCGGTGTCGTCACCGCCACCACCAACGCCAGGCGCACCCGCGGCGACGCCACCTTCGCCATGTAGAACGCCAACGGCACCGCGAGCACCGCGCAAATGACCGTGACGATAAGCGCCACCGAGATCGTGCGCAGCGTCGCCGTCCGGAACACCGCGTCGGTCAGGACCCGACCGATGTTGTCGCTGGTGAAGGTGCGCACCACCGCGCCGGTGAACGCGTCGGTGGTCCAGAACGCGGAAACCAGAAGCACCGCAAGCGAACCCAGGTACGCCACCACAAGCCAGGCCATCGGTGGCACGAGCAGCAACGCCAGGCTGATGCGCCGCGCCGGCGATATCGGCGGCGTCGCAGCCTTGAGTGTCACCCCTTGATCTGCTGCCACTTATCGACCCACTCGTTGTAGGCCGTGCAGTTGTCGCCGCTGCCGTCGACGCACTGTTTCTGCGGCGTGGTCCAGTAGTGGACCTGGGAGGCGTAGTTCTCGTCGGTGGCGTGGTAGATGTCGCAGTGACTCTTGTCGGTGGTCAGCGCGCACGACTTCGTCTGCGCCGGGGCTTCGCCGAAGTACTCGGCCACTTGGGCATTCGCCTCCGGCGAGGTGATCCAGTCCATCCACTTGTACATGCAGTTGGGATGTGCCGCCTTCGACGAGATCATCCAGGTGTCCGACCAGCCGGTGGACCCTTCCTTCGGCAGCACGGTGTTGACCTGCACCCTGTTCTCCGAGCCGATCAGGTTGGCGATCACCTGCCAGGTGGTGCCGATCACCGAGGTGCCCGATTCGAACGCTTGCACCTCCTTGGTGTAGTCCGACCAGTACTCGCTGATGTTCTCGCGCTGCTTCTTGAGCAATTCGACTGCGGCGTCGAGTTGTTCGGGCGTCAGCGAGTAGGGGTCCTTGATGCCCAACTCGGGCTTGGTCTTCGACAGATACAACGCCGCGTCGGCGATGTAAATGGGGGAGTCGTAGGCCGTCACCCTGCCCTTGTACTTGCCGGCGTCGTCGAATACCGCCGCCCACGAATTCGGGGCGTCACGGACCTCGTTGATGTTGTACATCAACAGATTGGCGCCCCAGCCGTGTGGAACCCCGTACATCTGCCCGTCCACCGAATTCCACGGCTTGTCCTTGAGGAACGACGAAATTGTCTCGTAGTTGGGCACGAGTGCGGTGTTGACCGGGGCCACGTCGCCGGCGTAGATCAGCCGCAGCGTGGCATCGCCCGACGCCGAGACGCCGTCGTACTGACCGGACCGCATCAACTGCACCATCTCGTCGGACGTGTTGCCGATCTTCACGTTGGTCTGGCATCCGGTCTGCTGTTCGAACGGCGTCACCCAGTCGACGCTCTTGTCATTGGAGCCGTCCTCCGCGTAGCCGGCCCACGCGATGATGTTCAGCTCGCCTTCGCCGTCGCCGACGGCGGACAGCGGCTCCAGCTTCGGCGGCGTTTCGCCGTTGCCGCCCGGCTGCTCGGAGCTCGAACAGGCGACGACCAGTGCGGCACAAGCGGTAAGGGTCAGGCCAATGCGGACGGCGGACAGCATCTTTGGCGTCATGACTACTCCTCGATCGACACTTGATGAACGGCTTTCTCCGGCCAGGCCAACGTGATTGGGGTGCCGTGGTGAAGGTCCGGCGGCAGCCATGTGCTGGCGGTGAGCACAGTGGCGGTCAGGGTTACACCGGGCCGTGCGGTGGCTGCGATCCGGGTCGTGGGGCCGGCGTAGATGACTTCGGACACCGTGGCCTCGACCGTCCGCACACCGGGCACGGGGTCGGTCCCGGGCCTGAAGACACCGATGCGTTCCGGTCGGATCACGAACATCCCCCGCGTGCCGACGAGGGCTTCCGCGGTCGCGCCGTCGAGCACATTCGACGTCCCGACGAAGTCGGCGACGAAGCGGTTGGCCGGGTTTTCGTAGACGTCGCGGGCTTTGCCGACCTGTTCGATGCGCCCGTGGTTGAACACCGCCAGCCGATCGCACAGGGTCAGCGCCTCGTCCTGGTCGTGGGTGACGATGATGAACGTGATGCCGACTTCGCGCTGGATCGCCTTCAGTTCGATCTGCATCTGTTCGCGCAGTTTGAGATCCAGCGCACCGAGTGGCTCGTCGAGCAGCAACACTCGCGGCCTCCCGACGAGCGCGCGCGCCAGCGCCACGCGTTGACGCTGTCCGCCCGAGAGCTGCGCGGGGCGGCGCGGCGCCTGGTCGGCCAGCTGCACCATGTCGAGCGCGTCGGCGGTGCGACGCCGGCGTTCGGCCTTTCCGACGCCGCGCACCTTCAGTCCGTACTCGACGTTCTGCGTCACGGTCATGTGCGGGAACAGGGCATATTCCTGAAAGACGGTGTTGACGTCGCGGCGGCGCGCCGGCAGCGCGGTCACATCGGTGCCGCCCAGCTTGATCACACCGGCGGTGGGCTGCTCAAATCCGGCGATCATGCGCAGCACCGTCGTCTTGCCCGACCCGGATGGCCCGAGGATGGCGAACAGCTCACCGTCCGCGACGGCCAGGTCCGCGCCTTCAACGGCGACCACTTCGCCGAACACCTTCCGGACGCCGATCAGCTCGATCTGCGGATCGTCAACGGCGGCAGCGAGACTCGCGTCTGGCCGCGAGCTGACTGTCCCGGAGGGCATGGCCAATCGTATGAATTCCACGGTCGGACCGCAGCTCCATCGCGGATTTCGTGATCTTGCGCCCCGTCGACCACGGTTTCCGTCTCAACCGAGCGTCGAGAAGAAACTCCGGATGTCCGGTCCAGTGCACGATGTTGAACAACTTCTCGCCGTACCGGCGGACGGCAGGGGACTCACGACAGCGATCATGCGCCGGGCGGCGCCAAGAAATCTTGATACAGATGTGACCAGTGGCGTTGGCGTGAAAAGTGATGCATCTGTCGTACCCTGTGGCACGTGTCAATCACCCGGCGGGGGTTATTGAAGTACGCCGCCGCTGCGCCGGCGGCGCTGGGTCTGGGCGCCGGCCTGGAGGCGGTGGCGACCGCGCTGTGCCCGTCGACGGCGTCCGCAGCGCCGCTTGGCATCTTGCTCGATTACGCGGCCGGAGTCATCAAGGCCACCGACATCCGGGCCGCGGGTGCGTTGGGCGCTATCCGATACGTGTCGGACCGGCGGCCGGGCGGTGCCTGGATGCTGGGCAAGCCGATCCAGCTGCCCGAGGCCCGCGACCTGTATCACAACGGCCTGAAGATCGTCTCCTGCTACCAATACGGCAAGCAGGACACCGCCGACTGGCTGGGCGGGCAGAACGCCGGCGTCCAGCACGCTAAGCGGGGCTGGCAGTTACATATCGGGGCAGGTGGGTCGTACGGCGCGCCGATCTATGCGTCGATCGACGACAATCCTTCCGTCGAGCAGTACAAACAGCAGGTCGCGCCCTATCTGCGCGGCTGGGAAGCGGTGCTCGGGCATCAGCGGGTGGGCGTCTATGCCAACGCCAAGACCATCGACTGGGCCCTTCAGGATGGGCTGGGTTCGTTTTTCTGGCAGCACAACTGGGGCTCACCCAAGGGTTTCACCCATCCAGCCGCGCATCTGCATCAGGTCGAGATCGATAAACGCTCCGTCGGAGGCATCGGCGTCGACATCAATCACATCCTCAAGCCGCGTTTCGGGCAGTGGGATTGACCGGCGGGCCCGCACGCCGGCAGTGTCGGTAGCACGCTAGCAAACTTTCTTCGGTTGTCGGCACCGGCGAGAAGACAAATTGGGCCAAAATGTCGACTTCTGGACGCCCGGTGTGACGCCGGGGACGGCCCCAAGTTTTTACATAACGATTTGATAACATTACTGTCTTGATCAGCGCTGTTATGGCTACTCGAGCGTAACCACCTGCAAGCAGGACGTTTGTCCCGGATAGCTTCTGCGCCTATCCAACCCGGTGTTATCCAACTCGTGGTTACTCATCCGTAGAACTCGCCAGTAACCAATTGGGGCGCGAAAATGGTGCTGGCTCTTATGACACTCTTAGTACGGCTGGAGGTCCGAGAGCGACGGTCACACCGCCCGGTTCCGCCGGAGGTGACCAGATCCAGTCGGGATTCGACGCCGAATCGCATGGCCTCGCAGGGGAGCGCAGGCCATCCACGCCGAGATACGACAGTCCAGAAGACGATAGCGATACGTGCGAAAGCAACATCGAGGAGATAACAACACGTGACGATCTACGAGTACGACAGGGTTTCCACCGGTTCGGGTGACGAAACTGGGTCGACCACCTCCACCCACGCCCTAGTTGATCGTCTCAACGCCGGCGAGCCCTACGCCGTTGCCTTCGGCGGGCAGGGCAGCGCCTGGCTGGAGACGCTGGAGGAGCTGGTGTCCTCGGCCGGTATCGAGGCGGAGCTCGCGACGCTGGCCGGGGAGGCCGAACTGCTGCTGGAACCGGTGGCCAAGGAACTGCTTGTGGTCCGGCCAATCGGATTCGAGCCGCTGCAGTGGGTTCGCGCATTGGCCGCCGAAGAGCCGGTGCCGAGCGCCAAGCAGCTCACATCGGCTGCCGTCTCGGTGCCCGGTGTGCTGCTGACCCAGATCGCGGCCGGGCGCGCGCTGGCCCGACAGGGCATGGATCTCTCCGCGTCGCCGCCTGTGGCCGTCGCGGGTCACTCCCAGGGAGTGCTGGCTGTCGAGGCGCTCGCCGCGGCAGGTGCGAAGGATGTTGAGCTGGTCGCCCTGGCGCAGCTGATTGGCGCGGCCGGCACGTTGGTCGCCCGCCGTCGTGGCATCACGATCCTTGGCGACCGTCCGCCGATGGTCTCGGTCACCAACGCGGATCCGGAACGCATCCACGAGCTGCTGGAGGAGTTCTCCGCCGATGTCCGCACCGTGTTGCCGCCGGTGCTGTCGATCCGCAACGGCCGGCGCTCCGTGGTCATCACCGGAACACCCGAGCAGCTGTCGCGCTTTGAGCTCTACTGCAAGCAGATCTCTGAAAAGGAAGAAGCCGAGCGGAAGAACAAGATCCGCGGCGGCGCGGTGTTCAGCCCGGTCTTCGATCCGGTGCGTGTCGAGGTCGGCTTCCACACACCACGCCTGTCCGACGGCATCGACATCGTCGGCCGGTGGGCCGAGGCGGTGGGCCTGGACGTCAAGCTGGCCCGGGAGATGACCGAGTCCATCCTGGTACGCCCGGTCGACTGGGTCGACGAGATCACCGAGCTGCACCAAGCCGGGGCCCAGTGGATCCTCGATCTCGGGCCCGGCGACATCCTGACCCGGCTGACCGCGCCCGTGATCCGCGGCTTGGGGATCGGCATCGTGCCCGCCGCCACGCGCGGCGGCCAGCGCAACCTCTTCACCGTCGGCGCCGTGCCCGAGGTTGCCCGGCCCTGGTCGAGCTACGCGCCGACCGTGGTCACCCTGCCCGACGGCTCGGTGAAGCTGTCGACGAAGTTCACCCGGCTCACCGGCCGCTCGCCGATCCTGCTCGCGGGCATGACCCCGACCACCGTTGACGCCAAGATCGTCGCCGCGGCCGCCAACGCCGGACACTGGGCCGAGCTGGCCGGTGGCGGTCAGGTCACCGAGCCGATCTTCGCCGACCGGATCGAGCAGCTGGCCGGACTGCTCGAACCCGGCCGCGCGATCCAGTTCAACACGCTGTTCCTGGACCCGTACCTGTGGAAGCTTCAGGTGGGCGGCAAGCGGTTGGTGCAAAAGGCCCGTCAATCCGGCGCCCCGATCGACGGCGTCGTCGTCAGTGCCGGTATTCCCGACCTGGAAGAGGCCGTCGAGCTGATCGACGAGCTGAACGACATCGGCATCAGTCACGTCGTGTTCAAGCCCGGCACGGTTGAGCAGATCCGTTCGGTCATCCGCATCGCCGCCGAAGTGCCCACCAAGCCGGTGATCGTGCACATCGAAGGCGGTCGGGCCGGCGGCCACCACTCCTGGGAGGACCTCGACGACCTGCTGTTGGCCACCTACTCCGAGTTGCGGTCGCGGTCCAACATCACGGTCTGCGTCGGCGGCGGCATCGGCACGCCCGAGCGGTCGGCGGAATACATGTCCGGACGCTGGTCGGCAGCACACGGTTACCCGGCGATGCCCGTCGACGGCATCCTGGTCGGGACCGCGGCGATGGCCACGAAGGAATCCACCACGTCGCCGCAGGTGAAGCGGATGCTGGTCGAGATCAACGGCACCGATACGTGGATCAGTGCCGGAAAAGCCCAGGGCGGCATGGCTTCTAGCCGTAGCCAGCTGGGCGCCGACATCCATGAGATCGACAACACCGCGTCGCGATGCGGGCGGCTGCTCGACGAGGTGGCCGGTGACGCCGACGCGGTCGCCGCGCGCCGCGACGAGATCATCGCCGCGATGGCCAACACCGCCAAGCCGTACTTCGGCGACGTCGGCGAGATGACCTACCTGCAGTGGTTGCAGCGCTATGTCGAGCTGACCATCGGTGACGGCGACAGCACCGCCGACACCGCGTCGCCGGGCAGCCCTTGGTTGGCCGACACGTGGCGGGACCGGTTCGCCGACATGCTGAAGCGCGCCGAAGCCCGGCTGCACCCGAAGGACTTCGGTCCGATCGAGACGCTGTTCTCCGACAGCCCAGAAGGACAAGCGCTGCTGGAGCGGCCGGCCGACGCGATCGCCGCGCTGCTGGCGCGTTACCCCGATGTCGAGACCATTCAACTGCACCCGGCCGACGTGCCGTTCTTCATTCAGCTGTGCAAGACGCTGGGCAAGCCGGTCAACTTCGTCCCGGTGATCGACAAGGACGTGCGCCGCTGGTGGCGCAGCGACTCGCTGTGGCAGGCCCACGACGCGCGGTACGACGCTGACGCGGTCTGCATCATCCCGGGCACGCAATCGGTCGCCGGTATCACCCGCCTCGACGAACCCGTTGGCGAGCTGCTGGACCGTTTCGAGCAGGCCGCGATCGACGAGGCGATCGCCGCTGGTGTCGAACCGCAAGCGTTGACCTCCCGCCGCCAGGGCCGTACCGATGTCACCGGTCCGCTGGCCGTGCTGCTTGATGCCCCCGACGTGCTGTGGGCCGGGCGCATGGCCACCAACCCGGTGCACCGCATCGCCGAGCCGCGCGAATGGCAGGTGCGAGAAACGTCGTCCGGAGAAAAATCAAGCGCCACACACGCTTCCACGGGCGCGCGACTGGAGGTCGTGGGAGACCGACAGGTGGTCCTCAGTATCCCGCTGTCGGGTACCTGGATCGACATCCGATTCACGCTGACCGACGTGATCCGCAGTGGCGGTGCCCCGGTGGTGTCCACCGAGGACGCCGCGACGGCGATGCGGGCCGTCCTCGCGATCGCCGCAGGTGTCGACGGCCCTGCAGTCCTTGCCGCCCGTCCACGACGGCACCGTGAAGGTCACTGCGCCCTGGGACCCCGAGCGGGTCGCCGACCACACCGGTGTCACCGCGACGTTCGGCGCCCCTCTGGCCCCCACCCTGACCGTGGTGCCCGACGCGCTTGTCGGCCGCTGCTGGCCGGCGGTGTTCGCTGCGATCGGCTCGGCCATGACCGCTGACGGTATCCCCGTCGTCGAGGGCCTGCTCAGCCTGGTACACCTGGACCACGCCGCGCATCTGATCGCGCCGTTGCCGACCGAGACAGCCGAATTGACTGTCACTGCAACGGCTTCGGATGCCACCGACACCGAGGTGGGCCGCGTGGTTCCGGTGTCGGTCACGGTTACCGATGCCGACGGCACTGTGCTGGCCACGCTCGAGGAACGCTTCGCGATCCGTGGCCGCACCGGCGCCGTCGAACTGACGGACCCGGTGCGCGCCGGGGGAGCGGTGTCTGACAATGCCACCAGCACCCCGCGCCGGCGTCGTCGCGACGTCACCGTCACCGCGCCGATCGACATGCGGCCGTTCGCCGTGGTCTCCGGTGACCACAACCCGATCCACACCGACCGCGCCGCCGCCCTGCTGGCCGGGCTCCAGTCGCCCATCGTGCACGGTATGTGGCTGTCGGCCGCGGCTCAGCACGTTGTCACCGCCACGGACGGAAGGGCCGTGCCGCCGGCACGGCTGATCGGCTGGACCGCCCGCTTCCTGGGCATGGTCCAGCCCGGCGATGAGATCGACTTCCGGGTCGACCGCGTCGGAATCGACCTGGGCGCAGAGGTTGTCGAGGTCGCCGCCCGCATCGGTTCCGAGTTGGTGATGTCGGCGACGGCACGGCTGGCCGCGCCCAAGACCGCCTATGCCTTCCCGGGCCAGGGCATCCAGCACAAGGGCATGGGCATGGAGGTGCGTAGCCGGTCCAAGGCCGCCCGCAAGGTGTGGGACAGCGCTGACATCTTCACACGCGAGAAGCTCGGTTTTTCGGTGCTGCACGTGGTGCGTGACAACCCGACGAGCCTGATCGCGTCCGGTGTGCACTACCACCACCCCGACGGCGTTTTGTTCCTCACGCAGTTCACCCAGGTCGCCATGGCGACCGTTGCCGCGGCGCAGGTGGCCGAGATGCGTGAGCAGGGTGCGTTCGTCGAGGGCGCCATCGCCTGCGGTCACTCCGTCGGCGAGTACACCGCGCTGGCCTGCGTCAGCGGTGTCTACGAAATGGAGGCGCTGCTGGAGGTGGTGTTCCACCGCGGCTCCAACATGCACGACATCGTGCCGCGCGACCACCTGGGCCGGTCCAACTACCGACTGGCCGCCATCCGGCCGTCGCAGATCGACCTCGACGACGCCGACGTGCCGGCCTTCATCGACGGCATCTCCGCGCGCACAGGTGAATTCCTGCAGATCGTGAACTTCAACCTGCGCGGCTCGCAGTACGCCATCGCCGGCACCGTGCGCGGCCTGGAGGTGCTGGAGGAAGAGGTCGAGAAGCGTCGCGAAATCTCCGGCGGCAAGCGGTCGTTCATTCTGGTTCCCGGTATCGACGTGCCGTTCCACTCCGAGGTGCTGCGGGTCGGCGTGGCCGACTTCCGCCGCTCGCTGGAGCGGGTCATGCCGCGCGACAAGGATCCCGACCTCATCATCGGCAAGTACATCCCCAACCTGGTGCCGAGGCCGTTCACGCTGGACCGCGACTTCATCCAGGAGATCCGCGATCTGGTGCCGGCCGAGCCGCTCGACGAGATCCTCGCCGACTACGACACGTGGCGGAACGAGAAGCCGCGCGAGCTGTGCCGCAAGATCGTCATCGAGCTGCTGGCGTGGCAATTCGCCAGCCCGGTGCGGTGGATCGAGACGCAGGACCTGCTCTTCATCGAGGAGGCCGCGGGCGGGCTCGGTATCGAGCGGTTCGTCGAGATCGGTGTGAAGTCCGCGCCGACGGTCGCCGGCCTCGCCACCAACACGCTGAAGCTGCCCGAGTATTCGCACAGCACAACCGAAGTGCTGAACACGGAGCGCGACGCGGCGGTGCTGTTCGCTACCGACACCGACCCGGAGCCCGACCACGAAGAGGACGACTCGTCCACGCCCGAGACCGCTGCGGCACCCGTCGAGGCGGCATCGGCAGCCCCGGCTCCAACCGCACCGGCCGCGCCGACAGGCGGCCCGCGCCCGGACGACATCGGCTACGACGCGGCAGATGCCACCATGGCGCTGATCGCGCTGTCGGCGAAGATGCGCATCGATCAGATCGAGCCGCTGGACTCCATCGAGTCGATCACCGACGGCGCGTCCTCGCGACGCAACCAGCTGCTGGTGGACCTTGGCTCTGAGCTCAACCTCGGTGCCATCGACGGTGCGGCCGAGGCCGATCTGGCCGGGCTGAAGTCACAGGTCACCAAGCTGGCTCGGACCTATAAGCCTCACGGCCCAGTGCTTTCCGACGCGGTCAACGATCAGCTGCGCACGGTGCTCGGCCCGTCGGGCAAGCGGCCGGCGTACATCGCCGAACGGGTCAAGAAGACCTGGGAGCTCGGCGACGGCTGGGTCAAGCACGTGACGGTCGAGGTGGCGCTGGGCACCCGTGAGGGCTCCAGCGTCCGTGGCGGCGCGCTCGGCGGGCTGCACGACGGCACGCTCGCCGACGCGGCGACCGTCGACAAGGTCATCGATGCCGCAGTCTCGGCGGTGGGAGCGCGCCAGGGCGTGGCGGTCTCGCTGCCGTCGGCCGCGGGCGGCGGTGGCGGCGTGGTGGATTCGGCCGCTCTCGGCGAGTTCGCCGAGAAGGTCACTGGCCCCGACGGCGTGCTGGCCTCGGCCGCGCGCCTGGTGCTCAACCAGCTGGGGCTGGACAATCCGGTCAGCGCGCCGGAGACGGCGACCGACGCCGAGCTCATCGACCTGGTCACCGCCGAACTCGGTTCGGACTGGCCGCGTTTGGTGGCTCCGGTGTTCGACGGCCGCAAGGCCGTGCTGTTCGACGACCGCTGGGCAAGCGCCCGCGAGGACCTGGCCAAGCTCTGGCTGCTGGACGAAAGCGAGATCGACGCCGACTGGCCGCGACTGTCGGAGCGGTTCGAGGGCGCCGGCCACGTCGTCGGCACCCAGGCCACCTGGTGGCAGGGCAAGGCCCTGGCCGCCGGCCGCAACGTCCACGCCTCGCTGTACGGGCGTGCCGCGGCCGGTGCGGAGAACCCGGGGAAGGGAATCCACAGCGACGAGGTCGCGGTCGTGACCGGGGCGTCGAAGGGCTCCATCGCGGCGGCGGTGGTGGCGCAGCTGCTCGACGGCGGCGCGACCGTGATCGCCACCACGTCCAAGCTGGACGACGACCGACTGGGCTTCTACCGCACGCTGTATCGCGACCACGCCCGGTTCGGTGCCAAGCTGTGGGTGCTGCCCGCCAACATGGCGTCCTACAACGACATCGACGCGCTTGTGCAGTGGGTCGGCAGCGAGCAGACCGAAAGCCTTGGGCCGCAATCGATTCACCTCAAGGACGCCCAGACGCCGACCCTGCTGTTCCCGTTCGCAGCACCGCGGGTGGCCGGCGACCTGTCCGAGGCAGGTTCGCGTTCCGAGATGGAAATGAAGGTGCTGCTGTGGGCCGTGCAGCGGCTGATCGGCGGGTTGTCGTCGATCGGTGCCGACCGCGACATCGCGTCGCGGCTGCACGTCGTGCTGCCCGGTTCACCGAACCGAGGCATGTTCGGTGGTGACGGCGCGTACGGCGAGGCCAAGTCGGCGCTCGACGCCCTGGTGACGCGGTGGAAGGCCGAGTCGTCGTGGGCGCAACGGGTGAGCCTGGCGCACGCGCTGATCGGCTGGACCAAGGGCACCGGGCTGATGGGCCACAACGACGCCATCGTCGGCGCGGTCGAAGAGGCCGGTGTGACAACGTATTCCACTGAGCAGATGGCGACGATGCTGCTGAACCTGTGCGATGTGGAATCCAGGGTGGCCGCCGCGAGCGAGCCGCTGCACGCCGACCTGACCGGCGGGCTCGGCGACGTCAAGATCGACATGGCCGAGCTGGCCGCCAAGGCCCGTGACGAGATGTCCGCCGACGCGGCATCCGATGACGACACGTCCTCCGAGGGCACCATCGCCGCGCTGCCGTCGCCGCCGCGCGGCTACACCGCGGCGCCGCCGCCCGCCTGGGACGACCTCGACGTCGACCCAGCTGATCTGGTGGTGATCGTCGGCGGTGCGGAACTTGGCCCATACGGCTCGTCCCGGACCCGCTTCGAGATGGAACTCGACAACGAGCTGTCGGCGGCCGGTGTGCTCGAACTGGCCTGGACCACGGGTCTGGTCAAGTGGGAAGACGACCCGACGCCGGGGTGGTACGACAACGAAACCGGTGAACTGGTCGACGAATCCGAGCTGGTCGAGCGCTATCACGACATCGTGGTGGAGCGCACCGGCATCCGCGAGTTCGTGGACGATGGTGCGATCGATCCCGATCACGCCTCGCCGCTGCTGGTGTCGGTGTTCCTGGACAAGGACTTCTCGTTCGTGGTGTCGTCAGAAGCCGACGCCCGCGCGTTCGTTGACTTCGACCCGGAGCACACCGTCGCCACGCCAGTGCCGGACAGCGCCGACTGGCAGGTCACACGCAAAGCCGGCACCGAGATCCGGGTTCCGCGCAAGACCAAGCTGTCGCGCACCGTCGGTGCGCAGATCCCCACCGGGTTCGACCCGACCGTGTGGGGCATCTCGCCGGACATGGCCACTTCGATCGACCGGGTGGCGCTGTGGAACATCATCGCGACTGTCGACGCATTCCTGTCCGCCGGGTTCACCCCGGCCGAGCTGATGCGCTGGGTGCACCCGAGTTTGGTGGCCAGCACCCAGGGCACCGGGATGGGTGGCATGACGTCGATGCAGACCATGTACCACGGCAACCTGTTGGGCCGGAACAAGCCGAACGACATCCTGCAGGAAGTCCTGCCCAATGTCGTTGCCGCGCACGTCGTTCAGTCGTACGTCGGCAGCTACGGCTCGATGATCCACCCGGTGGCCGCGTGCGCCACCGCGGCGGTATCGGTCGAGGAGGGCGTCGACAAGATCCGGCTGGGCAAGGCCGAACTGGTGGTGACCGGCGGCTTCGACGACCTGACGCTGGAGGCGATCATCGGGTTCGGTGACATGGCGGCCACCGCCGACACCGAGATGATGCGCGCCAAGGGCATCAGCGACTCGAAGTTCTCGCGTGCCAACGACCGGCGCCGGCTGGGCTTCGTCGAATCCCAGGGCGGCGGGACGATCCTGCTGGCCCGCGGCGATCTGGCCGTCAAGATGGGGCTGCCGGTACTCGCGGTGGTGGCCTACGCGCAGTCGTTCGGCGACGGCGTGCACACCTCGATTCCGGCTCCGGGGCTGGGCGCGCTGGGCGCCGGCCGTGGCGGCAAGGACTCGCAGCTGGCGCGGTCACTGGCCAAGCTGGGAGTGGGCGCCGACGACATCGCCGTGGTGTCCAAGCACGACACCTCGACGCTGGCCAACGATCCCAACGAGACCGAGCTGCACGAGCGGCTTGCCGACTCACTGGGCCGCTCCGATGGTGCACCGCTGTTCGTGGTGTCGCAGAAGAGCCTGACCGGCCACGCCAAGGGCGGTGCCGCGGTGTTCCAGATGATGGGGCTCTGCCAGATCCTGCGCGACGGCGTCATCCCGCCGAATCGCAGCCTGGACTGCGTCGACGACGAGATGGCCACCGCCGGGCATTTCGTGTGGGTCCGCGACACACTGCGGCTGGGCGAGAAGTTCCCGCTCAAGGCCGGGCTGGTGACCAGCCTCGGGTTCGGCCACGTGTCCGGGCTCGTGGCGCTGGTCCACCCGCAGGCGTTCCAGGCCGCGCTCGACCCCGAGCAGCGGCAGGCCTACAAGGAACGCGCCGACGCCCGTGTGCTGGCCGGTCAGCGCAGGCTGGCCGACGCGATCGCCGGTGGACTACCGCTCTACGAGCGGCCCGCCGACCGTCGCTTCGACCATGAGGTGCCGGAGAAGCGCCAGGAGGCCGAGATGCTTCTCGACCCGGCATCGCGCCTTGGTGAGGGCGACGTATACGTGCGATAGCGTTCCTGGCATGGCGATAGTCGGGGTGGGGATCGATCTGGTCTCCATTCCCGACTTCGCCGAGCAGGTCGCCCAGCCCGGCACGGTGTTCGCCGAGACGTTCACGCCGGGTGAGCGCCGCGACGCCGCCGACAAGAGTTCGTCGGCGGCCCGTCACCTCGCCGCACGATGGGCAGCCAAGGAGGCGGTCATCAAGGCGTGGTCGGGTTCGCGGTTCTCCAAGCGGCCGGTGCTGCCGGAGGGCATCCACCGCGACATCGAGGTCATCACCGACATGTGGGGCCGGCCGAAGGTGCGGCTCACCGGCGCGATCGCCGAGCACTTGAAGAACGTGACGATCCACCTGTCGCTGACACACGAGGTCGACATCGCGGCGGCGGTCGCCATCCTCGAAGAGCGCTAGGGTTCTCCGCCGAGCAGACAGACAATCGCACTGTTCGCGCTGCGATCGTGCGATTCAGCGTCTGCTGACGCTAGAAAGTGACCCGCTAGCCTCGTTCTATGAGCGATCTCGTGGAGCGCGTGCGTGAGGTGCTGCCGTCGGTGCGGCGCGACCTGGAAGATCTGGTGCGGATCGAGTCGGTGTGGGCTGACCCCGCCCGCCGGGGCGAGGTGCGGCGCAGCGCCGATGCGGTGGCGAAGCTGTTGTCGGAGGCCGGATTCGCCGACGTGCAGATCGTCAGCGACGGCGGCGCCCCGGCCGTCATCGCCCGCCACCCGGCCCCGCCCGGCGCGCCGACCGTCCTGCTCTACGCCCACCACGACGTGCAGCCGGAGGGCGATCACGGTCAATGGCATTCGCCGCCGTTTGAACCGACCGAGCGCGACGGCCGCCTGTACTGCCGGGGCAGCGCCGACGACAAGGCCGGCATCGCAACGCATCTGGCGGCTTTCCGAGCCCACGGCGGTAAGCCGCCGGTCGGTGTGACGGTGTTCGTCGAGGGCGAGGAGGAGTCGGGCTCGCCGTCGCTGTCCCGACTGCTGGCGGCTCATCGCGACGCGCTGGCCTCCGACGTCATCGTCATCGCCGACTCGGACAACTGGAGCACCGAGGTGCCCGCGCTGACGGTGTCGCTGCGCGGCCTGGCCGACTGCATCGTCGAGGTCGCCACGCTGGATCACGGCCTGCACTCGGGGCTGTGGGGCGGTGTAGTTCCCGACGCGCTGAGCGCACTGGTGCGGCTGCTGGCCAGCCTGCACGACGACGACGGCAATGTGGCGGTCGAGGGCCTGCATGAAGACAACGCCGCCGAAGTCGACTACCCGCCGGAGCGGGTCCGCGACGAAGCCGGCCTGCTAGACGGTGTGTCGGAGATCGGCTCTGGCTCAGTGCCGCAACGGCTTTGGGCCAAGCCGGCGATCACCGTCATCGGGATCGACACCACACCGATCGACAAGTCGTCGAACACCTTGATCCCGCGGGCGCGGGCGAAGGTCAGCATGCGGGTCGCGCCGGGCGGGGACGCGCGTGAACACCTCGACGCTTTGACGCGCCACCTTGAGTGGCACGCGCCGTGGGGCGCGCAGGTGACCGTCACGCCCGGCGACATCGGCCAGCCATACGCGATCGACGCCAGTGGTCCGGTCTACGACGCGGCCAGGACGGCGTTCCGGCAGGCGTGGGGCCGCGAACCGGTCGACACCGGAGTCGGGGGCTCGATCCCGTTCATCGCCGAGTTCGCGGCGGCCTTCCCGTCGGCGAAGATCTTGGTCACCGGCGTGGAAGACCCTGCGACACAAGCCCATAGCGTCAACGAGAGCTTGCACCTAGGGGTGCTGGAACGTGCGGCGACCGCTGAGGCGCTGCTACTGGCGAACCTAGGTTCAAACGGACAGGTCGCGCCGTAGCTTGGCGACGTGGCCCGTGGCGCGGACGTTGTACTGCGCCTCGGCGATCTTGCCCTTCTCGTCGACGACGAACGTCGACCGGATGACGCCCTGAACGGTCTTGCCGTACATCGTCTTTTCGCCGTAGGCGCCCCATGCGGTCAGCACCTTGCGGTCGGGGTCGGACAGCAACGGAAAGGTCAAACCTTGCTCGTCGCGGAACTTCGCCAGCTTGGCCGGCTTGTCGGGGGAGATACCCACCACGTCGAGGCCGGCATCGTTGAGGTCACTCTGGTTGTCGCGGAAGTCGCATGCCTCCTTAGTACAGCCCGGTGTGGAGGCGGCGGGATAGAAGTACACGATGACCTGGCGGCCGCGGTAATCGGCCAGCGACACCGTGTTGCCGTCGGCGTCGGGCAGGCTGAACGCGGGGGCTCTATCGCCCACCTCGAGTCGCGGAGTCTTGGGCATGCGTGAGAATCCCTTTCTGTCCACCGGTGCGTCGGGAGTGGCGCCGGCTGATCTAGGGTAGTTCGGCGAGGCAGCAACCCGGCTGGAGGACGAGAGTGGCGAACCGAGATCCCGACACCATCAAGCAAGACATCGATCAGGCTCGCGACCAGTTGGCGTCAACCGTGGATTCCCTCGCCGAACGAGCCAACCCCCGCAGGATCGCTGATGACGCCAAGGCGGGGCTGGTCCGGTTCGTCAAGAAGCCAGCCGTCGCGCTATCTCTGGCCGGACTGAGCGCCGTGGTGGTCGTGCTCGTCATCCGCAAGATCAGGCAGCGCTGACGAGCGTGGGTTCAGCGACGACGCCCGGGGCGAAACCAGTCCGCGATAGAGAACCTCGGCGGGTTGGCGCTGCGGCCCAGCCGGTTGCAGATGTGGATCAGCACCGGCAGTTGCACAGTTACTTCATCAGCCGCGTGCGCGCCGGACAGGCCCGGCGTGCCTATCGTCGACATCAGCTAATTCCTCATTTCGCAATACCTGTCGCCTAAGCCAGTAACTCCAGCTAACTGAACTGTAACATCTCTAGCCGTTTCTCCGCAGCTTAGACCCGAGAGATCTGTGGATGTTCTTCGTTGTGCAACTTTCAGCACCGCTACCGGATTCGAAGCATAAGTCGGGTTATGTCGACAGCAGCACACTTTTGCCAGTTCAGAGCACGCGTGGGGGAAAAATCAACGCCAGCGTCAACCGCAACCATGTACCGTCTGCTGGATCTGTAGTGTGGATCTCGATGTCGGCCCGCGTTGGGGCCGTCATCGGCACAGCGGCGATGTGACGGCTAGCTCGGGCGAACTCCAGTAACGGACAACACCCACGCCGTCATCATCTTGCAAGTGAGCTTCGAACCGATTCAAACCGTACAGCGTGAGTTCGAATCTCGCCTGGGTACCAGAAACAGCAGGTCAGGGGCGCCTCTAGTCGCAGCTAGCGGTGAGTTGTGCCGCGCTGCGAGTTTGTGCTCACTGGTGCTTGGCGATTGCGTGTCATCACCGTCAAACTAGAAATTGAACGGCAAAACGGCGGGAGAGCGCGTGGATAGCACCCCGACCCCAGCACCGACCGGCATAGCCGCAGAACTGGCATCAGCCGGATACGCGGACGCCCGCGAGGTCGGCCGAGGCGGAGCGGGCGTGGTGTATCGCTGTTATCAAACGTCTCTTCGGCGAAGCGTCGCAATCAAGGTGCTGGCGTCGGAGATCGGCGAGGATAGCAGGGAACGCTTTCTGCGCGAGGGTTACGCAATGGGCGGGCTTTCGGGCCACCCGAACATCGTGAACATCTTGCAGGTCGGCGTGACCGTGAGTGACCGGCCCTACATCGTGATGCCGTACTACGCCGCGGACTCGTTGGGGCAGCGGCTGCATCGGGTTGGGCCCATCCAGTGGCCCGAGGCCTTGCGGATCGGTGTGAAATTGTGCGGGGCGCTGGAAACCGCGCACAGGACAGGCACGTTGCACCGCGATATCAAGCCCGGGAATGTGCTTGTGAATGACTACGGCGAACCTCAACTGAGTGATTTCGGGATCGCGCACATCGCCGGTGGCTATGAAACGGCGACCGGATTCTTCACCGGCACGATCGCCTACTCCGCGCCGGAGGTGCTAGCCGGGAATCCTCCGACGGTCGCGGCCGACATTTACTCGCTGGGTGCCACGCTCTACGCGCTCATTGCCGGGAACGCTGCACATGAACGCAACACGGGCGAGGATCTCATCATCGCGCACTATCTGCGGGTCACTTCCACGCCGGTACAGGATATGCGTCTTGACGGAATCCCGGCCGATGTGTGCGTGTCGATCGAGAAGGCGATGTCGCTTGATCCGGCGAAACGGCAGGCGTCGGCGGCGGAATTCGGCCGCCAGTTGCAGGCAGCGCAGCGTCGCAATGGGTTGAGCCCGGATTCGATGGCGCTCAGTCGCGCCGGCGAGACCGGGAGCACGCTAGACATGCCGGCGATCCCGCAGACAGAGGATGCTGTTCGGACGGATGAGTCCAAAAAGACCTCCATCCCACGAAGCGAACAAGCCGGGGTCATACAGACGCCGGTTGCCGGTCCCGCAGGCATACCTTGGCAGCCCCAGGAGCCCGGCGGGCCGGCGAGCGCTATGCAGGCGGCTAGCCCTCCGGGTCATCCGGGCACGCGACCGGTCCCGGTATGGGGGCGGGAACCGTCCCCGCGGCCATTGCAGCCGCCGCCCCTGGCGGGGTTCCTGCATTTGCCGAAGAAGCGGAAGCGCACACGGGTGCTGTTTGTCGCCGGCGCGGCCGTCGCGGCGCTGCTGTTGGTGCTCGGCGGTGTGTACTTCCTAGGTCCCCGCGATAGCAGCGATGGCATAGGCAGCGGGACGGAACCGACAACCGAGGCGCAAGCTGTGTGGCAACCCATTGCAAATGCGCGCGTGGCCCGCGCGGCGGTGGCGGCCACCCAGGCGGACGGCACGATCTGGATCTTCGGCGGAATTAGGGCGGACGGCGTCGTCAGCGGACGACACGAGGGCTATGACCCCCCGATCGACGCCTGGAAGGCTGGCGAGGACCTGCCGGTGCCGGTCCGGCATGCGATGTCGGTGACCTGGCAGGACACCCCCGTTGTGCTCGGTGGCTGGCGGTCGTCCGGGGGCGCCGGCACCAAGGTTGCGACTGACCGGGTTTGGCGGGTGGTCAACGGTCGCTGGGTGGAGTTGCCGCACATGTTGCAGCCCCGGGCGGCGGCGGCCGCGGCGGTAGTCCTGGACCGCATCATCGTCACAGGCGGTGTCGACGTGAATGGCGCGCTACTGAACAGCACCGAGATCTTTGACGGCAATTCGTGGACCCTCGGCGCCGGACTGCCAACGCCCCGCCAGCGGCTCGCCGCGGCGTCGGACGACAAGCTGGTGTACGCGGTCGGCGGGACCAACGGGACATCGGACCTGAGGTCCGTCGAGGCGTATGACCCCGTCGCAAACAACTGGACAGCCCTGCCTGACCTGCCGCAGGCGCGCAGCGACCTCGGCATGGCAATTGCCGACGGACGCCTCCTGGCGGTCGGCGGTGTGTCAGCGGGACAAGTCCTCAAGAGTGTCGCGGCGCTTGATCTGCTCACGCTGACGTGGACCGATTTACCTGACATGGGGACGGCCCGGCAGGGCATGGCGGTCGCCGCGGTGGCAAATTCTGTGTATGCGATCGGCGGATCGACCGGTGTGGGTGATAGGGAGGTCACTTCGTCGGCGGAGGCGCTGAAGCTGGCGGCACGCAAGGCCCAGCCCGCTTCGCAGTGGCGGTCCCTGCCGGACGCGCCGACCGCGAGGTTGATGACGGCGTGGACTGTGCTCGAAGACAAGGTCTGGATTGCCGGTGGCTTGCGCCAGGGAACTGCGCTGCGGACCGTGGCGAGCTACGACCCTGCGACCGGAGCATGGCAATCGGAGCCTTCGCTGCCCGTCCCGTTGCACCACGCGACGACGGCGACCTACCGCGGTGAGGTGGTCGTGATCGGGGGTGCGAGTGACGACCTCGCGTTCGCATCGGACAAGGTATTCGCGCTGCGTGCCGGCGATTGGGGCGGAGCTACCCAGCCTCAGGCACGCTCGGGCGGCTGCTGCGGCGGCGGTGGATGGTGACAAGCTCGTGGTCGTCGGCGGCGAGGACCCGACGCGGATGCTAGACACAGCCGAGATGTTCGACATCGCCGACGGGAAGCGGACCAAACTGCCTCCCCTAGCGACCCCGCGTCACGCTGAGGCGGTGGCCGCGGTTGGTGAAACCGTGCATTGCATCGGCGGCGCAGATCGGCCTACACATGTCGGCGCTGTCGTGACGGTCGAGGCGCTGGACTTCAGATAGGCCGCAGTGGTTGAAGCAGGTCTCGGCTTCGGTCTGCTAGGCCCGTTGCAGATGAGCATCAACGGCGCGCTCGTGCCATTGGGCACACCCAAGCAGCGGGCAGGGCTGGCGATGTTGGTGATCAACCGCAATCGCCCGGTCTCGCTCGAGTCGTTGATCACCGCGGCGTGGGAGGACTGGCCGCCACCGGAACCGCGGGCTAGCCGGCACGCCTACGTGTCGAACCTGCGCAGACTGCTCGGCACGGCCGGGGTTGACCCACACGTCGTGTTGGCCAGTGCCCCACCGGGGTATCGGCTCAGCGTGCCCGACGCGGCGTGTGATCTCGACCGATTCATCATCGAAAAGACAGCGGGAGTGCAGGCGGCCGCTGCTGGTCGATTTGAACAGGCCAGCGACCGCCTGTCGGCCGCGCTGGCCCAGTGGCGCGGCCCGGTGCTGGAGGATCTGCGGGACTTCCGGTTCGCCGACGCGTTTGCCGCCGCGCTTGTCGAGGACAAGCTGGTAGCCCACACAGTGCGTGCGCAATCCGAAATCGCTTGCGGACGAGCACATTTGGTGATCAGCGGGTTGGAGGGGCTGATCGTCGATCAGCCCTATCGGGAGCCGCTGTGGGCACAGCTGATGACTGCCTACTACCTTGCCGGGCGTCAATCCGATGCACTTGACACGTATCGCCGGCTGAAAACCACGCTCTCAGAAGATCTGGGCATCGACCCGGGACTACAGGTGCGCGGCCTGCACGAGCGGATCCGTATTGCCAGGAGCGGTTGGACGTCAAACATCAGGCGAAGACGGACGCGCAGAGCATCGTTACCATCCTCGACCAGCGCGCTCCGGTGTCAGCGCCGCCCAATCGCGCCCGCCTTCGGGACGCCTCGGGACGGTGCTATCCGCTAACGGCGGTGGCCACGGGGATTGGGCGACTCGCCGACAACGGCATCGTTCTTGACGACCCGAAGGTCAGTCGGCACCACGCCGTGATCATCGACACCGGGGGGTACAAGACGCCTCGCGCCAGCGGCGCCGACGCAGCAGCCGAGAGGCGAGACGCGCGTGTTGGCCGATACGCGCAAAGCGGCCGCATCGGGGAGACCGCGAAAGCGACGAACAGACGAAGAACTCAGTGTTCCAACGGAATTGGAGGACAACGGCGATGACTGACGTATCGAACGGCAAACCTATGGAACCGGAGACTTTCGACCGGGGCAATCCGGTGCGCAGATGCACGGCGCACCGCAAGAGCGGCGAGCGGTGCCGCAAGTGGGCGATTCAGGGCGGAACGGTGTGCGCGACGCACGGCGTCCTATGTGACGACGCTGACGGTCTATGCGGACTTCCTCACCGAATCCGACGGCGGCAAGGCCGCGCCGTTACGTCGGCCGGGTCGCGTGGACCGCTCACAACGTGGTGCCGATGCGTCGGCCGTCGGCGGGTTAAGGTTTGGCCAGCGAGTCCAGCCACGTTGTGACGAGATTGCTCACAAACGACCGGCCGTCGGCTGTGCGGACGGTCTTCCCGCAGCGTGGAGGCTTTCGCCGTCTCGATACCCGGATGGGGTATGGCAGCAAACACGTCAGCCGGGCAAACCGTCTGAGCTGCGGTTTTGGGTGGTGCGCCGTCAGGGTTTCGAACCCCGGACCCGCTGATTAAGAGTCAGCTGCTCTACCAACTGAGCTAACGGCGCTGCGTGTGCGACAATAACAGGCCCCGCGGCACAGGTGAAATCTCGACCGCTCGCCGCCGGGGTGTGACGCGGCGGTCGCACCCCTAGGCGAACTTGCCCTTAGACTATTGCCAAGAATTGTCGATCCGCAGATCCCTAGTTGCGAGGTGGAGCGAAGAATGTGGCAGGTCCAGTCGGTGGCCCGTCCGCGTCGAAATCGTGCCTGGTTGGTGGCCATCACGCTGGTTCCGGCCGTCGTGCTCGGCCTCAGCGCCTGCAACAGCAACTCCGCTCCGCCGCAGCCGCAGGTCATCACCGATAAGGGCACGCCGTTCGGGGACCTGCTGGTGCCCAAGCTCATCGCATCGGTGACGGACGGTGCCGTCGGCGTGAGCGTCGACTCGCCGGTGACGGTCAGCGCCGAAGACGGCGTGCTCGGCGCCGTGACCATGGTCAACGAGGAGGGTGAACCCGTTGCCGGG
The DNA here is from genome assembly GCA_963848185.1 of uncultured Actinomycetota bacterium. GTDB lineage: Bacteria > Actinomycetota > Actinomycetes > Mycobacteriales > Mycobacteriaceae > Mycobacterium. The sequence continues at coordinate 15,722 of CAWKCR010000007.1, read as the reverse complement.
CGACTGTCTCCCGACGGCCTGACCTGGTCCACGACCGATCCGCTGGGCTACAACAAGCGCTACACCCTGAACGCGCAGTCGCTCGGCCTCGGTGGCGCCACCAGCCAGCAGATGACGTTCGAGACCCACTCGCCGGAAAACCTGACGATGCCCTATGTGCTGCCCAACGACGGCGAGGTCGTCGGCATCGGTCAGCCCGTCGCGATCCGGTTTGACGAGAACATCCCCAACCGGTTGGCGGCCCAGAAGGCCATCACCGTCAAGACCAAGCCGCCCGTCCAGGGCGCCTTCTACTGGCTGAACAACCGCGAAGTGCGTTGGCGCCCAGCCAATTACTGGAAGCCGGGCACGACAGTCGACGTCGCGGTCAACACATACGGTGTCGATCTGGGCGACGGGTTGTTCGGCCAGGAGAACGTCACCACCCACTTCACCATCGGCGACGAGATCATCACGACCGTCGATGACAACAGCAAGATGCTCACGGTGAAGCGCAACGGTGAAGTCATCAAATCCATGCCGGTCTCGATGGGCAAGAACAGCACGCCCACCAACAACGGCACCTACATCGTCGGCGACCGGTTCGGTCACATCGTCATGGACTCGTCGACCTACGGGGTCCCGGTCAACTCGCCCAACGGCTACCGCACCGAGGTGGACTACGCCACCCAGATCTCCTACAGCGGCATCTTCGTGCACGCCGCGCCGTGGTCGGTGGGCAGTCAGGGCTACAGCAACGTCAGCCACGGCTGCATCAACGTGAGCCACAGCAACGGCCAGTGGTTCTACGACAACTCCAAGCGCGGCGACATCGTGGAGATTGTCAACTCCGTGGGATCGACGCTGCCCGGAACCGACGGGCTGGGCGACTGGAACATCCCGTGGAATCAGTGGAAGGCGGGCAACGCCAACACCTGAGTCGGCGTGGCCGCTTCGCTAGGGGTGGCTGACGGGACTCGAACCCGCGACATCCAGGATCACAACCTGACGGCAGAAACGCCATATACGCCCAGCTCGAAGGCTATTTACTGTCGGCCATTCTGCAACCTTAACAGGGACACAATCCCCTGTTCGTAGACACAAAATCCCACGTTAGCGTTGCAATAGCGTTGCAGCTAAGGTTGCAGCCATGGGCACACAGAAGACAGCCAGGAGGCGCACTTTCGGCACCCTGCGCACTATGCGTAACGGGCGCATTCAAGCCAGCTACATCTACGACGACGGCAAGCGTTACTACGCCACACACACCTACGACAACCGCACCGACGCCGAGGGTTGGTTGGCCAATGAACGCAAGCTGATCGAACTGGGGGAGTGGTCCCCACCGGAGACCCGCGCAGCACTCAAAACCGTTGCCGGGGTCACTCTGCGGGAGTACTCCGAACAGTGGATGAAACACCGCGACCTGACCCCGAAGACCCGCGCTCTCTACATGCGGCTACTCAACACGCGGATACTTCCCGATTTGGGCGACGAGATCCTGAGGGCCATCACACCCGCCAAGGTCCGCGCCTGGTGGGTCGGTTTGGGCAAGACAACGCCGACCAGCAACACCCACGCCTATCAGCTTCTCAAGGCCATCTACAACACCGCTGTGGAGGACAAGGTCGCGACGGAGAACCCGTGTCAGATCAAGTCAGCGGCCCGGCCGCCCAAGCCGCGTGATGTGAAGCCACTCACACCTGCAGAGTTGGACAAGGTTGCCGAGTCGGCACCGGAGGCGTACCGGGTGGCCGTTCCTGTCGCGGCGTGGTGCGGGCTGCGGTTCGGTGAACTAATCGAGTTGCGCCGCAAGGATATTCAAAACGACGATGACCGTATGGTTCTCAAGATCCGAAGGGCTGCAACAAGGGTCGAGAACAAGTTGGTGGTGGGACCGCCGAAGACGGACGCCGGTATCCGTGACGTGACCGTGCCGCCGCACGTAGCGGAGCAGCTACGCGAGCACATGAAGAAATACACGGGCAGGGGACCGGAGGCGTTCGTGTTCACCACTACGCGGGGACGACGGCTGTCCACTACAGCGTTCACCAAGTCGGTTAAAGCCGGGTTCGCTGCGGTCGGCAAGCCGGACATGAGGGTGCATGATCTACGGCACGTCGGGGCAACGCTGGCAGCGCAAGCCGGGGCGACGACCAAAGAGCTGATGAGCCGGTTAGGGCACAGCTCGCCAGGAATGGCGATGCGGTATCAGATCGCAGCGCAGGAGCGTGACGCCAAGATCGCTGAAGCAATGTCAAAGCTCGCGGCTCAGTAGTTCCCTATCGGCTTGGCAAGTGCCAGCAGTGAATCACGGTCGATTCGGATCAGTCGGGGTCCGATCCTAACCGCCTTGATACGGCCCTGTGCGATGTAGCGCCGTACCGTCTTCGGGTCTACGCCAAGCCATTCCGCCGCCTGCTGGATGGATGGCCGTGGTGGGAGTGCGTCCGTCTGTGTCACTCCCTGCACAGTAAAAGAACAGCTGTTCGACCAGAACAAAGACCGGCGTGTCGTATCCGGCGTGTTGCGTCTAACTCAGTTGTATAAGACTTTTCGCAGGTCATCGCCGGTAGTAGTGGGCACTGTGAACCGTGTCACAAGAACGCGTGTTCTGTTGAGTGTCAACGGGTTAGGGCAGAAAGTGGTACAGATGTCTTAGAACAAATCGGGTTTAGCATGTTCACATGCAGTTCAACGAACTACCGGAACTACCCGACATCACACAGCTGTCCAACGCACTCAACATCCCTGTGCCGACCCTTCGGTGGTATCGCGCTACCGGCATCGGACCAAGAAGCTTCCGCGTGGGTCGACGCGTCCGGTACCACAAGGCCGATGTGCTGCAATGGCTTGCGGCACAAGAGCAGGAGTCAGCGCGGGGTGGTGCAAAGTGACCACCGCATCATTCACCTATCTCGGCGTAGGCTTCGACACTCCCAACGGGTCTAGTGGCTTCATCGCCGCCAACGATGGCAGCGGAACGGTGGCCGCCAAGAGCGTCATCATCGTGGGCGGAACCGAACAGGAGCGCGAAGGCTTCTGGCTGGAGTTCAGCCCTGATGACGCAATCGGGCTGGCACAGGGCATCATTGATGCTGCCGAGCACGCCAAGGGCTGGCGCGGAGTGAGCAACGACTACTCGTCACCCGACGAAAGGTTCGCGCACATCCCCCTACCACCTGGTGCTACAGAGGTCGACCCGTGGCACGAGGACGCAGACGGGTACTGGCGTCGTTGCTTCGTCGCAAAAGAGTGGTTCCTAGTTACCGAGTCATCCAAGCATTGCCCTTGCTGTAACGAGGTCTGCGTACGTATTGTGGGCGTACAGGAATCGTCCGGGTCCCCGTCCGGATACTGCAGTGGTGCAGGCATCTCGGTTTCAGCTGACAACGAATTGAACGCCGTCGAGGCAAGGAAACTCGCGGCCATGCTGATGGACGCAGCCGACGCACTGGAGGGTATGGACCAGTGAAATTGCTCTGTGGGAGACAGGCGATGAGCGTCGTAATCAGTGCCAAGGGTGGTGTGAAGTGAGCGACACGGACGACGACGTTTGGCAGTGGGCTCTACAGTTGGCTGCCCAACGGCGGCGTGCAGAGTATAGAGATTTTCGACAACGCTGCGAGCAGCGGAACGTCAAAGTCGGTCGACGCGTGCGGTATTGGCGTAGCGACTGCCTGGAGTGGCTTGTGTCAAAACAGGAAGCGACACAGCGCGGGGGTGTGAACGCGTGAGCGCCCTGAGCAACCTACACGCTACATTCCGACGTTGGCTAGGTGAAGGATACGACTTGGGCGCTATTGACGCCGTACTTGCCACTGCGGCCGTGATCAAGCTCGATGGTGACCCGCTGTGGCTCATGCTGGTAGGCGGGCCTGGTAACGCTAAGACTGAAACCGTCTCGGCGCTAAAGGAATTCGGCGCTCACATCGTTTCGACCATCGCCTCAGAGGGTGCCCTGTTGAGCGGCACGAGCAAGGGCGAGAGGGCTTCCGATGCGACCGGTGGACTGCTGAGAACAATTGGCAGTTCCGGTGTGCTGGTGATCAAGGACTTTACGTCCATTCTCTCGATGTCACGCAACAGTCGGCCGCTAGTACTTGGTGCCCTCCGCGAGATTTACGACGGCTACTGGCACAGGGAGATTGGCGCAGATGGTGGGCGGCAACTCGAATGGTCCGGCCGTATCGCACTCATCGGTGCTGTGACAACTGCGTGGGACTTGGCGCATGCGGTCGTCACAGAGATGGGCGACCGGTTCGTGCTTCTACGGCTGAACTCCGACGAGCACCGATTGTCGGGTGGACGGCAAGCAATTGAGAACACCGGCCACGAGACGGTCATGCGTGCCGAACTTGCAGCGGCAGCCTCGGCAGTGCTCGCGGGGACTGACACCAGGCCGGTAGAACTGGGACACGACGAACGTGAGCGCCTGCTCCGCGCGGCCGATCTCGTGACGAGGGCACGCACCGCTGTGATGCGCGACACGCGTGGGAATGTCACCGACGCTCACGCACCAGAGATGCCGACCCGGTTCGCACGGCAGCTAATGCAGTTGGTGCGCGGTGGTGTGGCTATTGGCATGTCGGTTGAGGAAGCCATGGACTTGGCGATTCGGTGCGCCAGGGACTCCGTGCCGCCGCTACGGCTGGCCATCCTGGTTGACTTGGCAGACCATCCCCGGTCCCTGGTGAGCGACGTTCGCAAGCGACTGCAAAAGCCGCACAACACGATTGACCGTGAGCTACAGGCTTTGCACATGCTTGGACTGGTCACCCTCGATGAGGACAGCCAGGGATCTGGTACGCGCTGGCTCTACACGCTCAGGGATGGAATCGACACCACAGCCGTGTTTCCAGATTTGTCACTAGACCCCCCTACTGGGGGTTGGGGGGGTACTAACATTCCTGGAAACGGTGGAGGTGGGGAGAATCTCACCACGCGTCTTAGCCCCTCACCTGAGGAGCCGGGGACTACTCAAGGAGACGTACCCCTCTTTGACGGTTCCCGTAGCCACCCAGCTTCAGGAACGGAAACTGCTGTTGGTCACGTCCCCGGCTTGCTCAGGGATCCCCCTCTTTCCGCCCATCCAGGCCCGCCGAAGGCGGAAGACAAGCCAACCGAAGCACAAGACGAAATGCTCTGTGAGGTGCCAGGCTGCGACCGGGCCGCGTATGGGCGATGGTCTTACGGCGACAAACGACGTTGCGCCGACCACGCCGAAGAGTGGATCGCGGAACAGGAAAAGCTATGGACCTCTTCTAGTCGTGAAGCCACAGGAGTGTGACGGCCGACTCGGGTGCGATCACAGGCTCACGTGCCTGTGTCATGCGACTGTTGTTCCTCCGCCCTGGAGCCGCTACGACAGTGCGTGTGTCACACATAGACAGCGGTAACACGATGCCTGGGGGAGTACCCATGTTGGTGCTGATGTTGGACACCGTGCAACAGCGCCCCATCCCCCTAGCACAAGATTCCGTCGCAATGTTCCGGCTACGCGTCTGACCTGCGTGAAGGCATCTTGCCACCCAGCTCCGCCTTCACCGGCCGTTTGCAAGCGAATTAAGCGTGTCGCTCCCACAGACGAGGCCACAAGCGAGCGCTCGAAACGGCTGCCCAGACTGTGACATATCTTCTACCGCAGCTGTTCTCGATATGCGTCCTGCGTCGCTTGCCGTGCCGGGCAGGCAGTCAGTGGGCCGGGGCCACGCCGATTCGCGCGACTTTAAACAGCTGCGTGTCACACCCGTTCTGCGAGGTCAACGAGCCTGCAGTGCTCCTCACGGCGTAGCAACCTCGTCCGAAACTAGCCGGATGTCACACTCGGCGTCGGCGTCCCGGAATTTTTCAAGGTGGATGAGTCCAGTGGGTGTTAGGCGGCTGGCGTGTCGGCCTCCGCGGTGGTGTCTTGGGCTGGTTGGTTGATCCAGACGGTGTCGGGTAGGTCGAGGATCTTGGGTGCGCGGGTCGTGGCGAAACGGTGCGGGTGTCGCGCGCGGGCGTCGGTCAGTACCGTGCGCCGGTCGGCAGCTTTGTCGGTGGCCAACCCGAAGTGCACGTCGGCGGGTGTGTGTAGCCCGATTCCGGTGTGACGATGCTCGTGGTTGTACCAATTGGTGAAGGTATCCATGAATTGCCTTGCTGCGCAGAGTGATCCGAATCGTTCAGGAAATTCCGGCCCGTACTTCAACGTCTTGAACAGCGACTCCGAGTAAGGATTGTCGTTGGACACCCGTGGCCGCGAATGCGACCGGGTGACCTCGAGATCGGCGAGCAGCGCAGCGACGGTCTTGCTGGTCATCGACGTGCCCCGATCGGCGTGCACAACCTGCGGTACACCGTGCACCGTGAAGATCTGCTCCATCAGTTCCTTGGCCAGCACACCGGATTCGTGGGCATGGACGTGGGCACCGACGATGTAGCGGGAGTAGATGTCGATCATCACGTACGCATCGAAGTAGCTGCCCTTCACCGGGCCCGCGAGCTTGGTGATGTCCCAGCTGTACACCTGCTGCGGCGCGGTCGCGACCAGCTCCGGGCACACCTTGGCCGGGTGCCGCGCCAGCCGGCGGCGTTCGGTGACCAGGGTGTGCTCTCCCAACACCCGGTACATCGTGGACACCGAACACAGGTACACGCCCTCGTCGAGCAGCTGAGCATAGATCTGCAACGGTGCCAGATCGGCGAACCGGTCACTGTTGAGCACTTCCAGGACCCGGCGCCGTTCCAGATCAGTCAGCTTGTTGACCGGGGCGGGCGCTGTTTGCGCCGACACCGCGGGCGTGGGTGCGGTGGCGGCGCGGAGCCGCCGGGTCGCCGTCGAGCGCACCATCGCGGTCAACACCGCTGCGCGCCTGGTCGAGACACCAGCGGCGATCAGCGACACATAGGCGTGCGTCATCGCTTCTTGCGCTGCTCGTCGGAATCCGCTCTCTCGGAAAGAGTCTCCAAGAGAGCGTGTGCTTTTCCCATGATGTCCAGCGCGGCTTCGGTGGTAGTCAACCGCTTGCTCATCCGAGCGTTCTCCCGCCTGAGCCGGGCGATCTCGGCCTGCTCGGCGGTCAGCCTGCCGACCTTCTCGCCAGGCCGTTTACCCGCCAGCACCCCGGCGTCACGTTGCTTGCGCCACTCGCTGATCAACGACGAATACAAGCCCTCCCGCCGTAAATAGGCGCCACCCTCACCGTGTTCGCACGCCCGCTCGTAGGCCAACAGATGCGCAATCTTGTCCGACGCGGTGAACGCGCGACGCCGCCGCGGCCCGTCAGATCTCGGGTGGGATGGATCCATCCGCCCATTCTCGTTCACCGAGGAAATCGTGGAACTGGTCATGCTGTACCGATCCGTATCTCGCCCTGCGTCAGGTCGATTTGCTGTGAACCAGTGGACTCAACTCAGCCTGACACGCAGGGTCCCCAGAAACCATGACACGCCCGCACACGAGGTCCAGGTGAGAGCCCGGGCACCCACTTCGCTGATGGTGCAGGCAGACTCGTACCGGTAACCGGTCATATTCCATTCCGCGTATGGCCTCCGCATCTGCCGCGTCGTCACATGGCGATGGTGTCTGAAAGAAGGAAGTCGGCTAAAACCGAGTTGTCCGGTGACCATGACCTCCGAGCCGCCAGCCGGGCCGACCGGTCACCAACGGCGTCGCCAGCTAAGAGAGGTAGCCGACGTCGTATAGCAGCAGGACGGGCCGCCGCCGCCGGGGGCGGTGCTGGAGTCGTGCCGTTGTGTTCACTGCGTCGAGCGGTCCGGCTCGCCGAAGCTTGACGACGGCACGAACGTCGGGGCGGCGCGGCGGCGGTGGTGGCAGGCGCGGCTCGACTTCCTCGGCAAGGGCACCCGCGAGTATCAGCACGAGTTGTTCAGGCAGATCCGAGAGCACAGCAGGGGCCGGTCGTGAGCATGGCCGCCGACGATGTCCGTCCCGCGTACTACTGCGCAGCCGAAGTCATGCGCCATCGCCAACGCGCCGGCCAACCGGTCCCGCATTGGCTCAGCGCGCACTACGCCCGGCTCGACGCCGCAGCCCGAGTGTCGCGGTCGGGACATGAATTCGACGGCGGTACTGAACAATTGGAACCAGAGAAACTGATCACCGCACGGGAAACGATCTTGGATCTATCGAAGCGCCAAATTCACCGCCTGGCCGCCGATCTGGACGGTCGCATCGTAGGCGGCCGTTGGCTCGGCCAGTTGCTTGAGCTCCGCTCGGCCCGGTAGGGGTGGCAGCTGGTGCCGAGCTGCCTCGACTAGTTGCTCGGCGTTGGCCAGGGCGGCGAGTTGGGTCTCCCACCGGGTCTCCAGAGTCCGCCACCAAACGGTTTTCCGGCTCCACCGCATGGAAGGCGCGCTCAGCGCGGTCGGCCTCGTAGCGGGCGCGTTCGATGGCGAGTTAGGCGGCGCGGCTGACGCGGGAGGTCTCCGAGTTGACGCCAGACCGTGGGACGCTGCGGGTTGGAACGTGCGCGGGAACGAAGACTTCCCGCCTGAACAGCGTGACCGCGCACATCGACTCGCGTGCGCCCGATGTGGATGACTTGGTTCGCGAGGTCGACGTCCGCCCAGCGCTGGCCGGCGATCTCTCCGCGTCGCATGCCTGCCAGGGCCATTTTATGACCATGCGGGCTCGGCTGGTTGCACCGGTGCAGGAGATCAACCTGTTCCTGCGCGGCTGGGCGGGGTACTTCCGCTACGGGAACTCCGCTCACACCTTCGACACGATTAGACGCTACGCGCTGATGCGGCTTGCCCTGTTCCTCGGCTAGCGGCACCAACGCGGGCGGGCTTGGGGTTTCGCCCAGATCTACCGTCACCGGACGACCTCGGTCTGATCTCCCTCAATGGCATCGTCGTCGCACCCAGGCCCCACCGGGCCTGGCGGGCTCCGGTCGAACACCGCCGGTGAAGGGTGTCGGTGAGCCGTGTGCGGGAGAACCGCATGCACGGTTCGACGGGCGGGGGCTGGAAACGGAACGCGGGTTCGCGTCACCGCGCCAGTCCTCGACCAACCAACCTCGGTTGTTACTCTCTTTCGGTGGGTGGAGTGATAAGCGCGGTGCGGTGGAATCCGTACGACCGCAGTGGATGGACCCGTCCCACCCGAAGGGAACACCGGTGAGCACCTACACGGTCGGTTACATCGTCGGAAGTTTGTCTTCCACCTCGATCAATCGGATCCTGGCCAATGCCCTGATCCGCCTCGCCCCGGACGATCTGTCGTTCGTCGACGTCCCCATCGGGAATCTCCCGCTCTACAGCCAGGACTACGACGCGGACTACCCGCCCGAGGGACGGGCGTTGAAAGAGGCGATCGCCGCGGTCGACGCGATCTTGTTCGTCACTCCCGAGTTCAACCGGTCGATCCCGGGTGCGTTGAAGAACGCGATCGACTGGGCGTCCCGGCCGTGGGGGCAGAACTCGTTCGACCACATGCCCGCGGCCGTCATCGGCGCCTCCCCGGGCGCGATAGGCACGGCGTTGGGACAACAGAGCCTGCGCGCGGTGCTGAGCTACGCCAACGCGCGGCAGATGACTGCCCCCGAGGCCTACATCACGTTCAAGCCGGAGATCTACGGCGACGACGGTTCGGTCTCCGACGAGTCGACCGCGCAATTCCTGCGTAAGTACATGCGGGAGTTCCGCGACCACATCGAGCGGGTGCTCACCGTCTTGCCGCGCACTCGCTGACGCCGCCGCCGACGGGTCTTGGAACTGACCGCCGCGGTCGCGGCCGGGCAGCTGTCGCTGGCGCTGTCAGGTCCTCGGCCGTTGATCGTCGGTCTTTGGTGTGGGAGCGCCTGCCCGGCGGGCCGGGGGAGGGACTTGCAATGGAGGTCAGTTCCCATTCCACTCAGCCGCGACGAATTCGCGTACCGGCGGTGCGACCTCGCCGGAGTGACGCGACCGCGCCGACCGCGCCCCTGTATCGGTCTGATCTTAAAAAATGGGCGACGGTTTACCGTTCCGATAGGTCGGGGGCCGCACCATCCATTGACCGGTCGTCGACCGCACCAACTCCCCAACGCCAGCATCCCTTCTCGGTCAGAATGACATGTTGCCGGTGACCCGGGTTACCGGCATCATCGAACCGTTCATGTCGGCCTCCATGGTGTCCATCTGCAGCTGCGGGGCCTGCTGGAGCTGACGATCCAGCCGCTTCTGCCGCACGCTGTCCTTGAATGCCTGCTCTTTTGCGGCGATCGCGTCGGTCACCTTGTGGTCACCGGGGGCGCTGTTGTCCATCACCCCTACCGTGGTGTTATTGGGACGGACTATCCACGTTGCCCGCGAGTTGCCGCGCGCGGCGGTGTACATGCCGGCCGGGGCCTGGACCCGTGTTGCCGTGAACTTCTGCACGGTGGCGCCCTCTTCGTTCATGGCCATCTCCCCGTTGATGTTGCTCCCGTCGAAGGACGCCTTGACCTCGTCGGCGTACATCGACATCAGCTCCATCTGGCCGTCCTTCTGAGTACCAAACAAATAGGTCTCGTTGTTGGTGCCGTTGGTTGCGTAGGCGACGACGTTCTCGCCCTCGACGGCGATGGCCATCGTCATAGTCGAGCCGTCCGGTTTCTTGACTTCGGAGATGAAGTCGGCCATCTCGGGCATCGCGGCCGCTGTGGTCGTCGCGGCGGTGGTGGTGGTCTCAGTGGTGGTGGCCGCCTGCTCGGTGGTACCGCTCGAACATGCGGTGAACGTGCCGAGCGCCAGAACCGCGCCTACGCCGACCATCAGGGCGCGGGTGTACTTCTTCATGGTTTTGTTCAGCCTCCTTGTTTGGCCGGTCGCCATGACGACGACCGGGGTGTGCCGGAGGTTGGTGTGGCGCGGTCAGCTGGGCGTTACAACCCCGACACCGACGATGGTGCGCCTGATCGACCCTGTAAGGGACGAATTTGTCCGACGTCACGACAATTCGTAAGCCTCGCTGCTCCCGATGATCTCACCGCCGCACAGTCGCGGCTGCTGAAGGAGGCTTCCCTCATCATCGACAGCCGCTTGTCCACCCTCTCCGCAGAGAGCCTTAGGTCTTCCGGCTGTGGGCCCTGCGTGTCAGGCTGAGTTGAGTCCACTGGTTCACAGCAAATCGACCTGACGCAGGGCGAGATACGGATCGGTACAGCATGACCAGTTCCACGATTTCCTCGGTGAACGAGAATGGGCGGATGGATCCATCCCACCCGAGATCTGACGGGCCGCGGCGGCGTCGCGCGTTCACCGCGTCGGACAAGATTGCGCATCTGTTGGCCTACGAGCGGGCGTGCGAACACGGTGAGGGTGGCGCCTATTTACGGCGGGAGGGCTTGTATTCGTCGTTGATCAGCGAGTGGCGCAAGCAACGTGACGCCGGGGTGCTGGCGGGTAAACGGCCTGGCGAGAAGGTCGGCAGGCTGACCGCCGAGCAGGCCGAGATCGCCCGGCTCAGGCGGGAGAACGCTCGGATGAGCAAGCGGTTGACTACCACCGAAGCCGCGCTGGACATCATGGGAAAAGCACACGCTCTCTTGGAGACTCTTTCCGAGAGAGCGGATTCCGACGAGCAGCGCAAGAAGCGATGACGCACGCCTATGTGTCGCTGATCGCCGCTGGTGTCTCGACCAGGCGCGCAGCGGTGTTGACCGCGATGGTGCGCTCGACGGCGACCCGGCGGCTCCGCGCCGCCACCGCACCCACGCCCGCGGTGTCGGCGCAAACAGCGCCCGCCCCGGTCAACAAGCTGACTGATCTGGAACGGCGCCGGGTCCTGGAAGTGCTCAACAGTGACCGGTTCGCCGATCTGGCACCGTTGCAGATCTATGCTCAGCTGCTCGACGAGGGCGTGTACCTGTGTTCGGTGTCCACGATGTACCGGGTGTTGGGAGAGCACACCCTGGTCACCGAACGCCGCCGGCTGGCGCGGCACCCGGCCAAGGTGTGCCCGGAGCTGGTCGCGACCGCGCCGCAGCAGGTGTACAGCTGGGACATCACCAAGCTCGCGGGCCCGGTGAAGGGCAGCTACTTCGATGCGTACGTGATGATCGACATCTACTCCCGCTACATCGTCGGTGCCCACGTCCATGCCCACGAATCCGGTGTGCTGGCCAAGGAACTGATGGAGCAGATCTTCACGGTGCACGGTGTACCGCAGGTTGTGCACGCCGATCGGGGCACGTCGATGACCAGCAAGACCGTCGCTGCGCTGCTCGCCGATCTCGAGGTCACCCGGTCGCATTCGCGGCCACGGGTGTCCAACGACAATCCTTACTCGGAGTCGCTGTTCAAGACGTTGAAGTACGGGCCGGAATTTCCTGAACGATTCGGATCACTCTGCGCAGCAAGGCAATTCATGGATACCTTCACCAATTGGTACAACCACGAGCATCGTCACACCGGAATCGGGCTACACACACCCGCCGACGTGCACTTCGGGTTGGCCACCGACAAAGCTGCCGACCGGCGCACGGTACTGACCGACGCCCGCGCGCGACACCCGCACCGTTTCGCCACGACCCGCGCACCCAAGATCCTCGACCTACCCGACACCGTCTGGATCAACCAACCAGCCCAAGACACCACCGCGGAGGCCGACACGCCAGCCGCCTAACACCCACTGGACTCATCCACCTTGAAAAATTCCGGGGCGAGAACGAGGACGCTCGTGGCCGCGGCGGCAGTTGCGGGGCCAGCGCGGCTCGGACCACGCATCACTGCCGCGAACACAGGCGTTTGCTCGGTCGGGGAGCCGAGCACGTTCACTCGCTTTGTCGGAAGGAGTGGCGTTTCATCGGTAATAGCAGCCCGAGCTCGCTAACGAGTACCGACAGCCGAAGCCCGGGCAGATTGGAGGATAGAAATGATCACCCTCTACGCGCTGGCCGCAGCGTTCGGCATCGGTGTGCTCTGGCTCGGAACGAATATTAAGGTCGTCAAGCAGTTCGAACGCGGCGTCGTCTTCCGGTTCGGCCGTGTGCAATCCGGCCTCCGCGGACCGGGACTCACGATGTTGATTCCGATCGCCGATCGCCTCGAAAAAGTGAACATGCAGATCATCACGATGCCCGTGCCCTCCCAAGATGGCATCACCCGCGACAATGTGACCGTCCGTGTGGATGCTGTCATCTATTTCAAGGTCTCGGATCCGGTGCGTGCGGCTGTCGACGTGCAGGACTACGTGTCGGCTATTGGCCAGGTTGCACAGACATCACTGCGTTCGATCATCGGCAAGAGCAATCTGGACGACCTGCTGTCCAACCGCGAGCATCTCAATCAGGGGCTGGAGTTGATGATCGACAGTCCCGCGCTGGGCTGGGGTGTTCAGATCGACCGCGTCGAAATCAAGGATGTAGTGCTGCCCGATTCGATGAAGCGGTCGATTGCACGCCAAGCCGAGGCGGAGCGTGAGCGACGGGCTCGGGTCATCACCGCCGAGGGCGAACTTCAGGCGTCCGAAAAGCTGGCCCAAGCAGCCGAGGTCATGGCCGAGCACCCAGCCGCGCTGCAACTGCGACTTTTGGAGACCGTCGTCGAGGTCGCCGCAGAGAAGAATTCCACCCTGGTACTTCCCTTCCCTGTCGAACTGCTCCGATTTCTGGAACGCGCCACACCGCAAGCATCCGAGCGCCGGGACAAGGCCACCGGTACCGACCCGGGCGCAGCTTCCAACGACGAGACGTTGACGCTGGAACCACCACGGATTCCCGACGACGCCCGCGGCCTGGAACTCCGCACCCGCATCGCGGACACATTCCAGCGGGATCAGTAACGTCCGAGACAAGCCGGACAATTACTGGGCGCCGTGCACCACGACACAGCATCGGCCCGGTCGTGGGTTCAACTCCGCGTGCGCGTCGTGGCGTGTACTGCCGTCGATGACCCGCCACCCAAGCAGGATGACGGGCCAGCCCGAGGGGCTGTCAGGGCGTTCGGTCGCCGTTCTGATGACGGGCTGCAACGCACACCGTTAGGGTTAGTGCTATGGCGACACCGATCGTCACGACGGCGATTAAGCAGGCCCAACTACCCGCTCCGATGTGCACAGGGCGGCCAAGTATTTCGGCGCGCCGCCAGTACACCACGCCGATCAGCAGAGCCTTAGCGGCGACGACGACAGACATGATTCGCAGGGCAGTCGCACCCGCATTAGTTCTCCCTGCTAGTGGTCACCGCCGTAAGTTCGTCGGGGGTCACGCGGCGAGGCGTTTGTAGGTAGTTGTTGAGGTCGGCTGGCGTGTAGTGCCAGCGGAACGGACTCGCCATGCCGGGCCTTGAGTAGGTCCGTCATCCCGCGCGTGTGCCTGATGCCGGAGTTTGGGAATCTGGCTACCTGGGCGCTGGGCGGTATCGCGTACCCCGGGACTCCGCCATCCCCCACAACCCCGCGTTTCGCCGGTCCTTCGAGCACGTGTAGGCACGCCGCGCAGGGCCTGTTCGGTGCGTCGCGATCACTTCGGACGGCTGATGCGGACCACCACATCGCGCAGCCACTCAGGAAGCTGTGTCAGCGCCTCCTCCTCACTCAACGCCTGCGCCGACACCATCACGTCGGACGGAACCCACCCCGGGAACGCGGTGCGTGTGACTCGATGCGCGCCTGAGGCGCTGTGCTCCTCATGTAGGGCGTCGAGGGCGCCGACGTCGAACCGGTCCGCGAGACGTACCAGTGGCGGCCAGAGCCGACGGTGGACCAGGGTCACCTTGCCTCTCACGAGGGGTGTGGCGACGATCGCCGAGGAGGAACGTGCGCGGTTGATCGCGTCGAAGATCTCGTGATTCCTGGGGTGACCCCACCAGCTGCCTCGAATCGGAGCCCCCGCGACCAGTTCAGCCAGGCTTGGGCTGGGCCCACGCGCTGACTGCAGGACCACCCCACGCCGACGAACGATTGCCACAGGATCGATGGAATCGAGCAAAGCACAGCGTCCGGGTAATGACTGGCACTTCGCAATCGGCGCGTTGTCGGCCCCTGACGAACGTCTGGGACCGACCACTGGTGGTCACGGTCGTAAGTTCGTCGGGGGTCATGCGGCGTGTGCTGGAGTATGCGGGGTGTCGTGGAGGTCGAGGCGGTGGAGGAAGGCGTTGAGGTCGTCTCGAGTGTAGGTCCAGTCGAACGGTGTCGCGGTGGTGTTGTAGCGGTCCTGAAAGCCGATGATGCGTTCGGAGAGTTGGCTTTGAAGTCGTTGGGGCTGATGGCTTTTCGCTGCAGTATCGAGAAGTAGATTTCGATACCCATTTCACTGCAAATACCATGCCAACATGCAAGGCACCCTTACCGTCCAGTAGGCCCCCACCGCTGACGACGGTTCCGAGTCCAGGCTGGCGCGCCTACGTTTGGAGTGCCGTACCGGGCGCGGCGTCGTCGTTACCTCACCCGCACTGGTCGGGCTGGTCGATGACCTGACCGTATGGCCCGGTCTCGTACTCAACAAACCACCGTTTCGTCTTTCCGTCGTCGGACCCCTTGCTTGTCACAACATCAACGCGTATCGGCCATTCGCCCGCGGCGGCCAGTGCGCGGATGACAATCTCGCGGATGATGCGCCGGACCTCACCCTCGCCGGTTTCTACGGGCAGCAGTATCGACATGTAGCCGGTGCGGAACGCCGGCGGGTCGGCCATGAGGTGATTGTGCCCTCGGTGTGCTGGCGACCTCACTCTCCACGCCCCTCCACCTTCGTGATCACCAATCCAGATGATCCGGATCGGTGATCACCGTCAGGTGGGGGCAGTTCAAGCCGTCACAACCGCCACGG
>CAWKCR010000006.1:0-225870 GCA_963848185.1 uncultured Actinomycetota bacterium | reverse complement strand
TTATCGCAACGGCCTCAGGCAATGCGGCCGCAAATTCGCCCAGGCCAGCTTTAGCTAGATGTCGTCGACGTTGACGATGCCGTCCTGAATTGCGCGGGCCACCAACGCGGCCTTTGTTGTGGCGGGTCGCCCACCGCGGCATACTTTGCCCGCACTCGCTGCAGATGCGTGCGGACGGTCGTCGGTGCGATCTGCAATTGGCCGGCGACGATGTCCTTGCTCTCGGTCCGAAACCACGCGATCAGCACTTCCTTTTCCCGCGGAGCGAGGTTGGCGCGGCCGACCGCGCTGTCGTTGATCATCGCCTCGGCCATCCGCGGCCCGACATAAGGCGTGTCGGTTCCAGCCGCACGGATCGCGTCGATCAAGTGGTCCTTGCGTTCGGATTTCGTCAGGTATGTGACCGCGCCGCGGTCCAGTGCTGTCAAGATCACTTCGTCAGTTGCGATGTGCGAGTAGACGATTACCCGATGCCGCGCGACGATGCGGTCCAGCGTGGTGAAGTCCACCCCTCGCGGTGCTTCTGCAGTTCCAGCACGATCGGGCCGACCCCGACACGGACGGCGAAGGATGCTCGGCGAGAAACTGCTCGGCCGAGAAATAGTTGCCTGCGAATTGGATCGGAGGTTGCGCCTGGCTGCACCACAGCTCCACAGCGGCGTGGATCGCGTCGTGCTCGTCTACCACCGCGACCGATGCGCAGCCATTGCGCCCCGACGCGCTGACGGTCGACCATTTGGTGAAACTCCATCGTCTCGATCGCCAACGTTGTCTCCCCGTCCGACTCCACATGCCCGCCCGCGTACGCAGGCGCGGCTCAACCTTGCCCAAAAACGTATTGCAGGGGTGGCCGAGGAATCGGGTGTTTCCCTAGAAGTACCCTATGCCAGCAGTTCAGGTATGAGCAGCGCGGTGAGCTCGCCGATGAGCGGCCGCAGATTCTGCGCCTTGGGTCGTTGACCTGCGAGCGTGTCATGATCGCGAGCAGCACACGCCGGCCTGCGGCACCGTATGCGACGCCGACGTCGTTGGTGCTGCCGTAATCGCCGCTGCCGGTCTTGTCTGCGGTGGTCCACCCTGGCGGCAGCCCGGCGCGCATGCTCGACGTCTCATTTGCCCGCATCCAGTCTTCGAGCTGCTGGCGCTGCGGCGGGGCGAGAGCGTCGCCGACGAGCAGGTCGCGATATCCACCGCCGAGCGCCTCGGGCGTGCTGGTGTCACGGGGATCACCCGGGATCGCAGAATTCAACTCTGTCTCCCAGCGGTCCAGCCGGGAGCTCAGATCGCCGATGCTGCGGGCGAACGCCGTGATGGCGGACGGCCCGCCGATGGTCTTCAGCAGCAGGTTCCCGGCGGTGTTGTCGCTGACCTGCAGCGCCGCCTGGCACAGCTCGTCGAGCGTCATGTCGCTGCCTGCCCGCGGCGCGTCCTCGGCGAGTTCGCCACGATCGCCGGCCGGATCGACGAAGACGTTTTGATCCAACGTCAGCTCGCCGCCTCGACCATCTGCAGCACCCGCGCCGCGGCGTAGCACTTGAACGTCGAGCACATCGCGAAGGTTTCCTGGCCGCGGTGCGAGATGGTTCGACCGCCGTCGAGGTCGGCGGCGAACAGGCCGACGTACGCGTTATGGCGTCGCTCGATCGCACCGATGCGTTCGTTGATCGGCGGGAGCGGCTCCGCCGGGTCGGCCAGCACGGGTTTGGTTGAGCAGGCGGCCGCTGCGACGAGCGTCAATCCGCCGAACAGCGCCTGGCGCCGGGACAGTCGAGTCATCGGCTCCAGCGTAGGCGATCAGCCTGCGATGCTCCGAAGCGGCTGCGGCAGAGACTTTTTGGATCGCTGCGGGCCCAGGACGGCGGCGCCGTAGGGCCGGGTCAGCAGTTGGCGCGCGACGGCGTTGACCTCGTCGAGGGTGACGTCCTCGATCTTGCCGAGGGTGTGCGCGATGCTGCGGTGTTCGCCGTAGTTGAGCTCGCTGCGGCCGATCCGGTTCATCCGCGAACCGGAATCCTCCAACCCGAGCACCAGCCCGCCGCGCAGTCGAGCCCTTGGCGATTCGGCATTCCGCTTCGGTGATGCCGTCGCGCGCCACCTTCTCGAGCACTTCGGTGGTCACCCGGACCACTTCGTCGAACCGTTCGGGCTGGCACGCGGCGTAGATCGACAGCGCGCCGCTGTCGGAGAACGTGTCGACGGTCGAGTACACCGAGTACGCCAGGCCGCGAGTTTCCCGAATCTGTTGGAACAGCCGGGAACTCAGGCCGCCGCCCAACGCGGTGTTGAGTACCGACAGCGCCCACCGATGCTCCCAGTGCCTGCCGGGGGTGCGCACACCGAGCGACAGGTGCGTCTGCTCGGCGTCGCGGCTGACCAGCTGCAGGGTCGGCTGTGCCGGTCACCCGGCCGGTGCCCTTGCGCGGGGCCACCGGGCTGCGGCCGCGAACCAGCCTCGACCCGAAGTGCTCACGCACCAGCGCGACGACCTCGTCGTGGTCGACGTTGCCCGCCACCGCGACCACCATCCGCTCCGGGATGTAGCGGCGGATGTGGAACGAATGCAGTTGTGCCCGCGTCATCGCCGAGACCGACTCGACGCTGCCGATCACCGGACGGCCGACCGGATGCTCACCGAACATCGCCGAGAGGAACACGTCGCCGAGCGTGTCCTCCGGGTCGTCGTCGCGCATCGCGATCTCCTCGAGCACCACGTCGCGTTCGATCTCGACGTCGTCGGCGGCGCAGCGGCCGCGCAGCACCACGTCGGCGACCAGGTCGATGGCCAACTCCAGGTCGGTGTCGAGCACGTGCGCGTAGTAGCAGGTGTGCTCCCTGGCGGTGAACGCGTTCAGCTCACCGCCGACGGCGTCGACCGCCTGGGCGATCTCGACCGCGGTGCGCGTCGGCGTCGACTTGAACAGCAGGTGTTCCAGGAAATGCGCGGCGCCTGCGACGCTTGCGGCCTTCGTCGCGCGATCCGACGCCGACCCACACCCCGACCGACGCCGAATGCACCGACGGGATGTACTCGGTGACCACCCGCAGTCCACCCGGCAGCGTGGTGCGGCGCACCGCCGCGGATGTTTCGTCGCCGCGGTGCGCCGCGACGCAGCGCCCTAGCTGCTGGCGGTCGCGGCATCGACGGGCGCGGCGCGTTCGAACTGGGCCTCTGCAGCCGTCGTCTTCGGCGACGAGGACCAGCGAGATCTTGCCGCGGTTGTCGATGTCGGCGATCTCCACGCGCAGCTTGTCGCCGACCTTGACCACGTCCTCGACCTTGGCGATGCGCTTGCCCCTGCCGAGCTTGGAGATGTGCACCAGGCCGTCACGTCCCGGCAGCAGCGACACGAACGCGCCGAAATCGGTTGTCTTGACCACGGTTCCGAGGAACCGCTCACCGATCTTGGGCAGCTGCGGGTTGGCGATCGCGTTGATCTTGTCGATCGCGGCCTGCGCCGACTCGCCATTGGTCGCACCGACGAACACCGTGCCGTCGTCCTCGATGGAGATGGACGCGCCGGTCTCCTCGGTGATCGAGTTGATCATCTTGCCCTTGGGCCCGATGACCTCGCCGATCTTGTCGACCGGCACCTTGATCGTGGTGATCCGCGGCGCGTACGGGCTCATCTCGTCGGGTGCGTCGATGGCCTCGGCCATCACCTCGAGGATGGTCAGCCGGGCGTCCTTGGCCTGCGCCAGCGCGCCGGCCAGCACCTGCGACGGGATCCCGTCGAGCTTGGTGTCGAGCTGCAGCGCGGTGACGAAGTCCTTGGTGCCTGCGCACTTGAAGTCCATGTCGCCGAACGCATCCTCGGCGCCGAGGATGTCGGTCAGCGTGACGAAGCGGCGCTCGGTCCTCCCCGTCCACCTCGACGTCGTCGGACACCAGACCCATCGCGATGCCGGCGACCGGGGCCTTCAACGGCACACCGGCGTTCAGCAGCGACAGCGTCGACGCGCACACCGAACCCATCGACGTGGAGCCGTTGGAGCTCAACGCCTCCGAGACCTGGCGGATCGCGTACGGGAACTCCTCGATGCTGGGCAGCACGGGCATCAGGGCCCGCTCGGCCAGCGCGCCGTGGCCGATCTCGCGGCGCTTGGGCGAGCCGACGCGGCCCGTCTCACCGGTCGAATACGGCGGGAAGTTGTAGTGGTGCATGTAGCGCTTGGTGGTCTCGGGCCCCAGCGAGTCGATCTGCTGGGCCATCTTGATCATGTCCAGCGTGGTGACGCCCAGGATCTGGGTCTCGCCACGCTCGAACAGCGCGCTGCCGTGCGCCCGCGGCACGACGGCGACCTCGGCGCTCAGGGCGCGGATGTCGGTGATTCCGCGGCCGTCGATGCGGAAGTGATCGGTCAGGATGCGCTGGCGGACAAGCTTTTTGGTCAACGACCGGAACGCGGCGCCGATCTCCTTCTCGCGGCCGGCGTACTGTTCGGCCAGCCGCTCGAGCACCTCGACCTTGATCTCGTCGGTGCGGTCGTTGCGCTCGTTCTTGCCGGCGATGGCCAGCGCCTCGGACAGCTCGTCGGTCGCCACCGAGGCCACCGAGTAGTAGACGTCCTCGCCGTACTCGGGGAAGACGGGGTACTCGCCGGTCGGCTTGGCGGCGCGAGTCGGCCAGCTCCTGCTGCGCATCGCACAGCGTGGCGATGAACGGCTTGGCGGCCTCGAGTCCCTCGGCGACGACGGCTTCGGTCGGCGCCTGCGCGCCAGCCGGCGATGAGTTCGATGACGTTCTCGGTGGCCTCGGCCTCGACCATCATGATCGCGACGTCATTGTCTTCGAGCACACGGCCGGCGACGACCATGTCGAACACGGCCCGCTCGAGCTGCTCGACGGTCGGGAACGCGACCCACGTGCCGTCGATCAGCGCGACACGCACCGCCGCCGACGGGACCGTAGAACGGCAGGCCCGCAGATCTGGGTGGACGCCGACGCGGCGTTGATGGCCACCACGTCGTACAGGTCGTTGGGATCCAGGCTCATCATCGTGACGACGACCTGAATCTCGTTGCGCAGGCCGGAGATGAACGTCGGGCGCAGCGGACGGTCGATCAGTCGGCAAGTCAGGATCGCGTCGGTGGACGGGCGGCCCTCACGGCGGAAGAACGAGCCGGGGATACGCCCCGCGGCGTACATGCGCTCCTCGACGTCGATCGTCAGCGGGAAGAAGTCGAAGTGGTCCTTGGGGTTCTTGCTGGCGGTCGTCGCGGACAGCAGCATGGTCTCGTCGTCGAGGTAGGCGACGACGGCACCGGCGGCCTGCTGGGCAAGCCGACCGGTCTCGAAGCGGATGGTGCGGGTGCCGAAGCTCCCGTTGTCGATTGCGGCGGTGGATTCGTACACGCCGTCTTCAATTTCAACTACAGACATGGGCGTCCGTATGGCCTCTCTGGATTCATTTTCAGCTGTTTCGCGTCGTCACAGCGTGTGAACCACCG
Source organism: uncultured Actinomycetota bacterium (assembly GCA_963848185.1). Taxonomy (GTDB): domain Bacteria; phylum Actinomycetota; class Actinomycetes; order Mycobacteriales; family Mycobacteriaceae; genus Mycobacterium. The sequence goes on along the minus strand of CAWKCR010000006.1, from coordinate 220,421 downwards.
GCCTTGATGCGGCTACGGCCATCGATCGAAGCTGTCGGGAATCAGACCCGGCAGCCACTACCGAAGACCGCGCGATCAAGCGGGTTCGATATGACGCGCGGGAACGGCGCTCGCGGATCTGCGAGAGCCGCACCCATTTGTTCGCAGCCCAAACGGCCCGCGAACGTACCCATCCTACATTGCAGCAGGTACGGGACCGAAATCGCCGTCAGCGCGTGGGCAGAAGGTCAGCGACGCAGGCCAAGCCGGTCGATCAGGGAGCGGTAGCGCTCCACGTCGACCTGGGCGACGTACTTGAGCAGCCGACGGCGCCGGCCGACCAGCAGCAGCAGCCCGCGCCGCGAGTGGTGGTCGTGCTTGTGCACCTTCAGGTGCTCGGTCAGGTCGGCGATCCGCTTGGTCAGCAGCGCGACCTGGGCTTCCGGCGAGCCGGTGTCGGTGTCATGCAGGCCGTACTGGCCCAGAATGTCCTTCTTCTGTTCGGCGGTGAGCGCCACGAAATTAACTCCATATCCATCGGTCCGCGAACATAAGAGTGCCCCTGAAGAGGCGCTGGCCACCGCGAACTGCAGCACACGCCGTGGTCGGCGAGCAGTCTAGCAGCGGGGTCGCTGAGCTGCGAAATCGTCAAACTCGGCCAATGGGCGGACAGAATCGTGCGGGCGTGCTCGGTGTCCTCGCCCATCGTCGCCACCAGGTCCTCGACCCGGTCGAATTTCTCCTGGCCGCGGATGCGGGCGACGAAATCCACCGCGACGTGCTGGCCGTACAGGTCGGCGCGTGGTGTCGAGGACGAACGCCTCCACGGTGCGGGTGCGCCCGGAGAACGTCGGGTTGGTGCCCACCGACACCGCGGCCTGGTACCGCTCGCCGGGGACGACGGTGCCGGTGATCGGGCCGTGTCCGAGGACGGTGAACCACGCCGCGTACACGCCGTCGGCGGGAATCGCCGAGTACATCGGCGGCGCCACGTTGGCGGTCGGAAAGCCCAGCACCTTGCCGCGTCCGTCGCCGCGAACGACGACGCCCTCGACGCGGTGCGGCCGGCCCAGCGCCTCGGTGGCCGCGACTACGTCGCCGGCGTCCACGCACGACCGGATGTAGGTCGACGAGAACGTGATGTCCTCGTTCTGGTGGTGCTCGCTGACCAGCGACATGCCCTGCACCGCAAAGCCGAACCGCTCGCCGGCCTTGCGCAGCGTGTCGACGTTGCCCGCGGCCTTCTTGCCGAAGGTGAAGTTCTCCCCCACCACCACTTCGACGACGTGCAGATGTTCGACGAGCAGCTCATGGATGTAGCGCTCGGGCGTGAGCTTCATGAAGTCGGTGGTGAACGGCATGACCAGGAACACGTCGATGCCCAATTCCTCGACGAGCTCGGCGCGGCGGGTCAGCGTGGTCAGCTGCGCAGGATGGCTGCCCGGGAAGACGACCTCCATCGGATGCGGATCGAACGTCATCAACACCGACGGCACGCCGCGGGTCCTGCCCGCCTTGACGGCGTGACTGATCAGCTCCTGATGCCCCCGATGCACACCGTCGAACACGCCGATCGTGACGACGCATCGGCCCCAGTCCGTCGGGATGTCGTCTTGCCCCCGCCAGCGCTGCACAGCCGCAAGCCTACGGCGCGGCCGCGTCGCGCGGCTGCGCTAGATCCCCAGATCAGGTGATGATTGCCTAAACTTTCGTAAGTCGTGAGTCCAAACGGCAACCCGCGCGACCTGACGACGGTTGCCCAGGACTACCTCAAAGTCATCTGGACCGCCCAGGAGTGGTCGCTGGAGAAGGTCAGCACCAAGCTGCTCGCCGAGCGGATCGGCGTGTCGGCCAGCACCGCGTCGGAGTCCATCCGCAAGCTGGCCGACCAGGGGCTGGTCGATCACGAGAAGTACGGCGCCGTGACGCTGACGGAGGCAGGCCGCCGCGCCGCGCTGGCGATGGTGCGCAGGCACCGGCTGATGGAGACGTTCCTGGTCCGCGAGCTCGGCTACAGCTGGGACGAGGTGCACGACGAGGCCGAGATGCTCGAGCACGCGGTGTCCGATCGGATGCTCGACCGCATCGACGCCAAGCTGGGCCATCCCACCCGCGACCCGCACGGCGACCCGATTCCCGCCGCCGACGGCCAGGTGCCGACCCCTGATGCGCGGCAGCTGTCGGTCTGCCGCGACGGCGACACCGGAACCGTGGCCCGCATCTCCGATGCCGACCCGGAGATGCTGCGGTACTTCGACAGTGTCGGCATCAGCCTGGACTCGCGGCTGCACGTGCTGGCCAGACGCGACTTCGCAGGCATGATCTCGGTGGCCATCAAGTCCGCCGACGCCAGGGAGGACGATCCCGGCACCACGGTCGATCTGGGAAGCCCTGCGGCAGAAGCGATCTGGGTGGTCGGCTGCCGTCAGAGCGTCGCGCGGCCTTAGCGACTCACCGACAGCGTTTGCGTGCGATTGTCCGCGGTCCGTCAACAGCGCGATGACCTGCCCGTCAGGAGCGGCGGCGGCGTAAACCCCTTCGATGCCAGCGGGTTTCAGCGCCCTGCCGTGGCGGGTGTCCTCGGCCTCCTCGGCGGTCAGGTCGCGGCGCGGAAACGACTGCAGGCACGCCTCGTCGAGGGTGTATGACAGCCGCGGCTCCTCGGCGAGGTCGTCGAGCGTGCGGGCCTGATCGAGACCGAACCGGCCGACCCGGGTGCGCCGCAACGCGGTGAGGTGCCCACCGACTCCGAGTACGCGCCGACGTCGCGGGCCAGCGCACGGATGTACGTGCCGCTCGAGCAGTCCACCTCGACGTCCACGTCGACGAGGCCGTCGGGCCGCCGGACCGCGAGCACGTCGAACCGGTCGATGCGGACGTTGCGCGGCGCCAGTTCGACGGCCTGCCCCTCACGGGCCAGCTTGTAGGCCCGCTTGCCGCCGACCTTGATCGCGCTGACCGCCGACGGCACCTGCGCGATCTCGCCGCGCAGGGCGGCGACGGCCTCATCGATCTGCGTCGTCGGTGACGTCGGTCGGCCGAAACCGTCTGCAGGACTTCGCCTTCGGCGTCCTCGGTCGACGTGGTCTGGCCCAGCCGGATGGTCGCCGCATACGACTTGTCGGTCGCGGTCAGCAGACCGAGGATCTTGGTGGCCCGTTCGATGCCGACGACCAGCACGCCGGTGGCCATCGGGTCGAGCGTGCCTGCGTGGCCGACCTTGCGGGTGCCGAAGATGCGCCGGCAGCGGCCCACCACGTCATGGCTGGTGATGCCGGCGGGCTTGTCGACGACGACAAGGCCCGCTTCGGTCATAACACGATCGCCGTCAGCGCCAGTCCGTCGCGAACCGACCAGCGGCCCGACAGCGTCTCCAGCGGCGGCCCGACTCGGCGGCCGGATCGATGAGGATGCGCGATTCGAACCCGCCCGCGGTGCCGCTGTCGTCGACGTCGAACGTGATGTGCGCGTCCTCGAACCCGAGCCAGCGGTGCGTCAGCGGAAACCACGCCTTGTACGTCGCCTCCTTGGCGCAGAACAGGATTCGGTCCCAGTGCAAGCCGTCGGGCATCGCCTGCAATTCGGCGCGCTCCTTCGGCAGGCTGATCGCGTCGAGCACGCCCTTGGGCAGCACGTCGTGCGGTTCGGCGTCGATGCCGACCGAGCGCACCTCGCCGCGCCGGCCGACGGCCGCGCCGCGGTAACCCGTGCAGTGGGTGAGGCTGCCGACGACGCCGTCGGGCCAGCAGGGTTCGCCCTTGTCCCCCTTGAGGATCGGCACCGGCGGCACGCCCAGCTCCCCCAGCGCCAGTCGCGCGCAGTACCGCACGGTGATGAATTCGTTGCGCCGCTTGGCCACCGACTTCGCGATCAGTGGCTCCTCTTCCGGCAGCGGCGCCAGTTCCGGCGGATCGTCATACATTTCGGCGGCGGCCAGGGCGTCGACGCCGGGCAGCACGCCGGACAGCAGCGTCGCGACGATCGTCATCCGACCGCCTGCTCCTTGATCCGCTGCTGCACCTTCTCGGCGTGCTCCCGCATCTCCTGGGTGATCTCGAAGTGGCCGCCGAACTCGTTGAGGTATCCCGGCGCGTACTTCGGGTCCGGCAGCACCTGGCGCAGCCACCGATATGGCTTGCGGCGGCGCCATTCTCGCGGATAGCCGACCGACACCTCTTCGAAGCGCACGCCGTCGTACCACGTGGTGCGCGGGATGTGCAGGTGGCCGTACACCGAGCAGATCGCGTTGTAGCGGGTGTGCCAGTCGGCGGTCGCGGTGGTGCCGCACCACAGCGCGAACTCCGGATAGAACATCGCGTCGCAGGGCTCGCGCACCAGCGGGAAGTGGTTGACCAGCACGGTCGGCGTCATCCAGTCGAGGTCCTCGAGCCGCTTGCGGGTGTAGGCCACCCGGTCGCGGCACCACGCGTCGCGGGTGGCGTAGGGCTCCGCCGACAGCAGGAACTCGTCGGTGCCGACGACGTTGCGCTCCCGCGCGATGGCCAGGCCCTCGGCCTTGGTGCGCCGCTCCCTGCGGCAGGAACGTGTAGTCGTAGAGCAGGAACATCGGCACGATGGTGGCCGGGCCGCCCTCCTCGTTCCACACCGGAAAGGGGTGCTCCGGGGTGACGATGCCCATCTCGTCGCACATGTTGACCAGGTAGTCGTAGCGGGCCTTGCCGAAGATCTGCATCGGATCGTTGTTGGTGGTCCACAGCTCGTGGTTGCCCGGCACCCAGATGACCTTGGCGAACCGTTTGCGAAGCAGATCCAGCGACCAGTGGATCTCGTCGGTCCGCTCGGCGACGTCCCCGGCGACGATCAGCCAGTCGTCGGGTGACGACGGATGCAGCGACTCGGTGACCGGCTTGTTGCCGGTGTGACCGGTGTGCAGGTCGCTGATCGCCCACAGCGTGGGTCGGCGGCCGTCACGTGTCACAACCGACCAGCCTACTTGCGATAGCCGTCGGCGCCCTGTCCGGCAACTAGAACATGTTCTTGTTTCCCGTCCGGCCGCTCGGCCGCGGCCCGCTACACTCCCCGGGCAGGGTCGGACCAACGTATGAGGGGGTGTGATGGTCGCCAAACTGCGCCTGCTGTCGGCGCTGTGCGCGCTGGTCGCGGCGGTGATCGTGGTCTGGCAGACCAACCCGGCCGGTCCCGTCGCGGGTGCGATGCGACCGACATCCCGATGACCAACGTCACCACGACGATCAAGTGGCCGGTGGTCGAGACCGTCGATCCCGGATCCGTTCGACCCGTGCCGTGACATCCCGCTCGACGTTGTGCAGCGCATCGGCCTGGCGTTCACGCCGCCCACGCCCGAGGACGGCCTGCGCTGCAAGTACGACGCGGGGAACTATCAGGTGAGCGTCGAGGCGTTCGTCTGGCGCACCTACGAGGAAACACTGCCGCCCGACGCCGTCGAGCTCGACATCAACGGCCACCGCGCGGCGCAGTTCTGGATCATGAAGCCGACGGACTGGAACGACCGCTGGTGGATCACCTGCGGGATCGCGTTCAAGACCAGCTACGGCGTGATTCAGCAGATCATGTTCTACTCGCCGATCTACGCCGCCGACGACGTCGACTGCCTGCAGACCAATCTGCAGCGCGCCCGTGAGCTGAGCCCGTACTACAAGTCTATCTGACTCGGATGGCGTGCCGATGGCCGCGCCGTAGCCGCGGTAGTCTGCGCACGGCGCTCCAGCTCGTGGGTTAGGTGACCGCAGTATCCACCGCCGCCTCGTCACCCCCCCGCTCGAGGATCAAGCAGTTCGCAGGCCGCGCCGTCAGCAGCCTGCTGAAGCTGCCTCCGCACACCACCGAATACAGGGTGCACCGCGGCCTGCGCGTGCCGATGCGCGACGGTGTCGAGCTGATCGCCGACCACTACGAGCCGCGACGACCGACTCCGGCGGGCACGCTGCTGGTGCGCGGACCCTACGGCCGGGGCTTGCCGTTCTCGATGCTGTTCGCGCGGGTCTACGCGGCGCGCGGCTACCACGTCGTCGTCCAAAGTGTCCGCGGAACGTTCGGCTCCGGCGGCGAATTCAGCCCGATGGTCCACGAAATCGCCGACGGCGCCGACACCGCCGCCTGGCTGCGCGACCAACCGTGGTTCACCGGTTCGTTCGCCACCGTCGGCATTTCCTACCTCGGCTTCACGCAGTGGGCGCTGCTCGACCGATCCGCCGCCGGAGATGAAGGCCGCCGTCATCACCGTCGGCCCGCACGATCTCAGCGCCCCGCGCTGGGGTACCGGTTCGTTCGGGCTCAACGACTTCCTCGGCTGGAGCGACATGGTCGCCCACCAGGAGGATCCGGGCAGAGTCCGCGCCCTGGTCCGGCAAGTACGGGCGCGACGGGCGCTCGCGGCGGCGACGAGTGCGCTGCCGGTCGGCGAGGCAGGCCGGGCGCTGCTCGGCACGGGCGCGCCGTGGTACGAGTCCTGGCTCGAGCATCCCGAGCACGACGACCCGCACTGGGCCCCGCTGCAACTGCATCAGGCGCTGGAGCGCACCCAGATTCCGGTGCTGCTGCTCGGCGGATGGCAGGACCTGTTCCTCGAGCAGACGCTGGCGCAGTACCAACGTCTGCATGAGCGTGGCGTGCCCGTCGCCGTGACCATTGGACCGTGGACCCACACGCAGATGATGACCAAGGGCGCGCCGACGGTCATCCGAGAATCGTTGGGCTGGTTGGACGCTCACCTTGCAGGGACCCGCAGGGTGGCACGCAAGCCGGTGCGGATCCACGTCAACGGCCACGGATGGAAGGATCTGCACGACTGGCCACCCGCGATGCCCGAGCATGTGTTGTATCTGCGGCCGGCGGGCCGCCTCGGCGACACCGCGCCCGACCAGGACCGGCGCCCCCATCGAGGTTCACCTACTACCCCGCCGACCCGACGCCGACGGTCGGCGGACGGCTGTTGTCACCGGAGGGCGGCTACCGCAACGACACCCGGCTGGCCCAGCGCGCGGATGTGCTGACGTTCACCGGCGACGCCGCTGCCGTCGGATCTGTACGTCGTCGGAAGCCCGGTGCTGCAGCTGTCGCATTCGTGCGACAACCGCTACAACGACCTGTTCGTCCGGATCAGTGAGGTGGATGCGCGAGGCCGTTCCCGCAACGTGAGCGACGGATATCTCTGCGCGACACCGGATTCCCGCAACGTGCGGATCGAACTGGACGCGATCGCACACCGCTTCCCGCGCCGGATCGCGCATCCGGGTGCTGATCGCAGGCGGATCGCATCCGCGGTTCGCCCGCAATCTCGGCACCGGAGAACCATTGATCAGCGGGCGGCAGCTGGCGTCGGCCACGCACACCGTGCACCTCGGCGATGGCGGCACCTCGCGGCTCGTGCTGCCCGCGGGGCCGAATCCGCCGTCAACCGACTGATTGACGGATTCGAGCCGTCCTTCCTAATCGCCCAAGATGTAAAGGGGAGAAGAGAATTGACCCCAAACAAGCGGAGGCGAAACCAGCGGCGGTTCGACTTGGATCGCAACGTGCCCGGGCCGTTGAGTTGTGATCGTCGTGGCGCTTCGTTCGGTGATGTCCGGTATCGCCTGCGCGGTTCCCGTCCCGAGAAACAGCAGTGCGGGTGCCGCCATGCCGGCGATCGCGGCGCCGACGGCGACAACCTCTTGCGGATGGGGGTGGTGTTCATGATGTGCTCTCCTCGTGGTGTCGCAGCCCCGGATGGGCCGCGCGTACACGTAGGAGGAGCCGCCTACCCCGCGTCTGACACTTTTCTGGAGAACTTCTTCGCAATGGGCGGTTGATCTAGCCCACTGAGCGACGCACTCGTTCGGCGATCTCAGCCAGCGTGGCGTCGTCGTGCACCGGTGCCGCCCAGGTCGGGTCGACCGGCAGCGGAACCCAGCTCTTGCAGCCCGCGTACTCGGGCGTGCGGGCCAGTCGCACGCGGCTCGACCAGCGGGCTGGCCTGCACCACCAGCACGGTGAGCCGGTGCTTGGGCCGGAAGTCGAGCCGGTCCTCGCGGACCGACTCGGCGGTCCAGATGTGCAGGGCGCGATCTCGTCGAGCCGCTCGGGCTGGTTAACCTCAACGGCAGCAACGACTTTGGCGCCCGCACGTACGACTAACGCATCATCGGTGCTGTCGGCTGCCGCGGCGTCGAGCAGATCACGATGTTCGGGCCGCACCCGCTCGGCGTGGCTGTGCGCGACGGTCGGGAACAGCAGGAAGCGCGACGCCGTTACCGCGAACCGTTTCTCGTGAATGCCACCCTTGCGCAGCAGCACGGTCTGCCTGCCGTCGAGCAACGCATGCACGGCCGCGCTCCACTCCTTGAGTGCGGGCTGGGTCAGCGTTGACGTCATGCCAGGCTCAGGCGCGCCCGCACTTCGGGTCGCCGCAGTGGCGGCACGGTCTTCGGCGGTTGGCGTCGCGGCGCCAGGCCGGCCAGCAGCCGGGTGGTGACTTCGGTGACTTCGGCGACCGCGGTTTCGAAGGCTTCGACATTGGCGCCCGTCGGCCGGGTCATGCCGCTGACCTTGCGGACGTACTGGCGCGCGGCCGCCTCGATCTCTTCGGCGGTAGCCGCCGGTTCCAGGCCCGCGCAGCTCGGTGATGTTTCGGCACATACCCCCACGATAGGTTGGTGCCATGACCGACGCCGACGTCCTGCTCATCGACACTGAAGACCGGGTGCGCACTCTGACGCTGAACCGGCCGCAGGCCCGCAACGCGCTGTCGTCGGCGCTGCGCACGCAGTTCTTCGGCGCGCTGCGGGACGCGGAAGCCGATGACGCGGTCGATGTCGTCATCCTCACCGGCGCCGACCCCGTGTTCTGCGCGGGGCTGGACCTCAAGGAACTCGGCGATTCCGTCGGAGCTGCCCGACATCTCGCCGCAGTGGCCGCCGATGACCAAGCCGGTGATCGGCGCGATCAACGGCGCGGCGGTGACGGGCGGGCTGGAATTCGCGCTGTACTGCGACATCCTGATCGCCTCTGAGCAGGCCCGCTTCGCCGATACGCACGCCCGCGTCGGGTTGCTGCCCACCTGGGGTCTGTCGGTGCGCCTGCCGCAGAAGGTCGGCGTCGGCATGGCCCGCCGGATGAGCCTGACCGGTGACTACCTGTCGGCCGCCGATGCGCTGCGCGCCGGCCTGGTGACCGAAGTGGTGCCGCACGACGAGTTGTTGTCGGCGGCGCGCCGGATCGCAGCGTCGATCGTCGGCAACAACCAGAACGCGGTGCGGGCGCTGCTGGCGTCGTACCACCGCATCGACGACGCGGGCGACCGGCCCTGGCCTGGCGATCGAGGCGGAGTCGGCGACGCAGTGGATGAGCACCGCCACCGGCGACGACATCGCCGCAAACCGCGACGCGGTGCTGCAACGCGGGCGCGCACAGGTGCGCTGAATTTTCGTACGCTGCGATTGTGAACAAAGCGCACGAGGCCTGCAGCAGCGACGAATGGCGACAGGCGATACGGGAAGTCATCCTGCCCTGGGCTTTGGGCGAGACCGATCTCGGCGACGACGTGCTCGAGGTCGGACCCGGGTACGGCGCGACGACCGATGTGCTGAGCCAGTCGGTACAGCGGCTCACGTCGGTCGAGATCGACGACGAGCTCGCTGCCATGTTGACGGACAGATTCGCGGACGTGCCGTCCGTGCAGATCGTGCGCGGCGATGCCACATCGCTTTCCTACGCCGACGACAGCTTCTCCGGCGCGGCGTGCTTCACGATGCTCCATCATGTCCCGACGAAAGAGCTGCAGGACCGGCTGTTCGCCGAGATCGCCCGGGTACTGCGGCCCGGCGCCCCGCTGGTCGCCAGCGACAGCCTGGCCAGCGATGAGCTCAGGGCGCACCATGAGGGCGATACGTACAACCCCGTCGACCCGTCGACACTGCCCTCTCGGCTGGCCACGGCAGGTTTTGAGGACGTCGAGGTGCGCACCAATCCGTTCGGTTGGGCCCTCATCGCACGGGCACGCGAAATTAGTTCCGCAAAAGTGTAAGGAAGGCGCTTGGTCGGCGCTCCTAGAAGTAACCGCAGCCCAACCCGGGCGGCGACAAGACACCAGGAACATGCCATGACCACCTTCGATACCGACCCGAACACTCAGACCGTTGCGGCCGCATGGGCGTCAAGCGAGCTCGGTCAACCCGAACGCGAGGCTCGCTACGGCTTCGCGCCCGAAACCGTCACCGAAACAGACGGTGCTAAGCCGGTAGCGAAGCACGCGGTCCTCGCCGCAGCCGTCGGGTGCGGCATCGCGGGGGGCGCCGCGCTGGCGTTGATGCTCTTCGACTCCACCCCAGCTGGGCAGACCGTGGTAGTGCCCGGCGCAGGCACGTCGCCTCAGCACGCTGTAGTCGTTAGTGAAAGCGGTCAGGCACCGCCGCCGAAACCCGTTGAACCCGCACGGGCGCCGGCGCCCGCAGCGGTCGCGCCCACGCCTGCAGCGGTCGCGCCCACGCCCGCGAAAGGGCCGAGCACGCCCGGCGTCGGCACACCGCCCACGCACCTGGGTGACAACACGGTCGTCGTCGACATCCCCATACCCGACTACCCGCCACTACCTGAGATGCCGGAGGATGACGCCGAGGAGCCCGAACCTCCGGCACCGGACCCACCTGTCCTGGACGATCCGGCCTTCGAACTACCGGAGCTGCCCGAGCCGGACCCGGATCCAGACCCGCCGACATTCCTGCCGGACCTGCCACTGGCCCCTCTTCCGGACCCCGATCCGGCGTTAGAGCTTCCGCTGGCCCCATCGGTGGAGCTGAACCCGCAGCCGGAGCCCCCGAGCTTCGGGCCGACTCTCCCGGACTTTTCGCCGGACTTCAGCCCCCCGGCCGGGTTCCGGTCGTAGCATCGGCGCTACCCAAGTCGGGGATCGAAGTGATGACCGCAGTACCTAATTGGGACCTCGCTGGCCCATCCGCCAGCGATGCCGAGCTGGCCCGCGCATCCGCGGCCGGTGACCGTGGGGCGTTTGCGGGAATCTACGACCGCTACGCCGACCGCCTGCACGACTTCTGCGCCGGAATGCTCGGCGATCGTGACGGCGCGGCGGACTGCGTACAGGACGCATTCTGCATCGCGGCGACGCGCCTGCCGCAGCTGCGGGACCCGGACAAGCTGCGGCCCTGGCTGTATTCGATCGCCCGGAACGAAGCGCTGCGCCGGATCCGCGACCGTCGGCGCGAAACACCGTCCGAGGACCTGCCCGACGAGGTGTCGGGCGATCCCGACCCGGAGACGCTGGCCGCCCGCACCGAACTCGCCGATCTGATCGCCGACGCGGCGGGCGGGCTCTCCGACCGCGACCGCTCCGTGCTCGAGTTGGCCTTCCGCCACGGCATGGACGGGCCGGACCTCGCCGACGCGCTCGGGGTCAGCCCGGCCAACGCCAACACCATTGTTCATCGGTTGCGCGGCACCATCGAACGCTCCCTGGGCGCATTGCTAGTGTCTCGCCGCGTGCAGAACGCCGGCGGGTGTCCCGAGCTCGCCGCGATCCTCGACGGATGGGATGGGCACTTCAATGTGCTTATGCGCAAACGGGTTTCGCGACATATCGAGTCGTGTGAGGTCTGTGACGAGGAACGCCGACGGTTGGTCAGCCCCGCGGCACTGCTTGGCGCAGCGCCGGTGTTCATCCCCGCGCCGGCATGGCTGCGCGAACGCACGCTGAGCGAGATTCAGCTGACTTCTGCCGCAAGCCCACTCGGCGACGACCACCCCGATGGTGCGCGGGATGGCCACGGATTCCTGCTGCCGGTGGCGTTGTTCGTCGCCGCGTTGATCGCCGCGCTCGCCTTGACTTTCATCTGGTTGAACAAAAAGGACACCATCATCAGTCCGACCGAGGTCAGCGTGACGGTATCGGCCACCAGCGCACCGCCACCACCACCTCCTACTGTCGCCCCGCCTCCGCCAGCGCCTACCGTCGAGAAAACCGTGACGCCGCCGCCCACCCGACGGACTCCGGTAGTCGAGCCTCCTCCGCCCACGTCGCCACCGGTGTCGGAACCGCCACCGCCTGAGGTTCCGTCAGAGGAACCGCCGCCTCCGCCTCCCCCGCCGCCGCAGTGGCCGGATTGGTTGCCCCCGTGGCCGCCTCCGACGCCGCCGACACCACCGCCACCTCCGCCGGGAGGCGGCAACGCGCCGCGCTTCGTCATCGACCCTCCGCCGCCGTCACCACCGCAGGGCAGCTCGGTGCGGCCTTAGCCGATCGGCCGTTCCAGAAGGTTACTTCCAAAAAGTGTCCGCGGTGCGCCGTGCGGGTGCTCCTACCTGTGACCGCGACCTATCGGGGCCGCACCAATCCGGACAAGAGACCAAGACCAGTGCCGGCGAATCTAACTCGTGGTGCAGATTGCCGGAAGACTTTTCCTCCCAGGCGATATCGCTGAGGAGTTATGTCTAGTGGACGGCTTACGAGACCGCAATAGTGAACATGAGTGTCTCCGCCAGCTGTGCATTCTCGGGTGACGGCTTGTAGGCGCCGGCACAGCGGTAGCAGTTGAAGAACGTCAGTTCGGTCGTGCCGGGCTGAGTCGCCTCGAACAAGAACGACGCGGTGTACAGCCGCACGACAGTGCGGCCAGTCCAGCCGAATTCCGTTCAGCCCACGTCGAATTCGTGATCGCAACCCCGTATACACGGCGGCACCCTTCATGTTCCGGCCAATCATGTCAACTACAGGTGCACAGCCCTTCCTACAAGCAACGCAGCGGCCATGAGCCATATCTGCCGTAATCTGCCGACTTGTCGGGCGCGGCCAGCTTCCCGACCAAGATCGCCTTCGCAAGAGTGTCCCGACGCCGTGCGATGATCCTCAGCACTGCTGCGGTGGTGGCCCCGGTGGGAGTGGCTGCGGGTTCAACGGCACACACACCGTCCTCATGATCATGTCGGCCAACGTCTGCCGTTTGGGGTCCCACAGCGGCCACAGGTAGCCGATATAGCAGACGGACAAGTCGACGACGTGGGCAATCTGGCGCACCACAGACGGCCCGAAACCGATTGGTTGCCAGCTTGTCTCGCTAACGACCTTGAACTTGAATACCGACTTGCCGATGCTCGACCCCGTTTTGCCCTGTCGGTAGCCTAAGTTCCAGATCCAGTAGGCGGGTGCCAGGACATAGGAGGCCAGCGCCAGCAGTAGCGCTACTGTAAGAAGGGGCTTTGCGGTCGCCGAGAACTGTCCAGTCGCCGAGACGGCCCACCCGCAGTACCCGAAACCGGTGGTGCCGTTGCGGATAACCGAGCAGTTGAGGCCGATTTCGCCGAGCACCCAACCGATGCCGAGGATTGTGGCAGCGGGGATGATGTCGATGATGAACGCGCCGACACGGGTGACCCACGGCGTGTATGCCTGTTTCGACAAGCCATACCCTGGCGGAGGGATAGGCGGGTATCGCGGGGCATCGGGCGGAGGCGGAGGGTTATCCGTAGGCGGTGGCGGTGGTGCTGTCTGGCCATCCTTTCCAGTGCTCGATGAGCTGGGCATTGGCGTGCTCCTTTGTGTGGTCGCGGCCCCAGTTGGGCCGCTCTCACGGGTAGGAGCACCAACCCGCGCCACTCGTCACAGTTTTATGGATAGTAAGTTTCGGACCTCGCGTGGTCGACGTGCCGACCTGCGCAGCCCAACTGTTCTCCACGCGCGAAGTCGCGTTCCTCCCCGGCGAATTCCGCTTCGACGAACCCACCGTGCCGTCGGCCCGCTCCTGTGCCCTGGAAAATCTGTCCCAAAAAGTGTGCGCCGGTCGCGGGCTGGGCGCTCCTACCTATGAGCGCGGCCCGACGGGGGCCGCGGCCACCATAAAGGAGCACGCCATGACCACCGCCCACACCCGCACGAAGCGTGTCACCGCCGCCGTCAGCACGGCGATCGCCACCATCGCGGCACCGGCACTGCTGTTTCTCGGTGCCGGAATCGCCCAGGCAACACCGGACATCAGTGCACGCGGCCCGGCGGGGATCATCGCCGACCTTCCCACCCCACGCAGCTGTGGTAGTTGCGTGGGATTCAATCCGCAGCCAGACCCGCCCGGCGATCCCGATCCCGACGCCAAAGTTGGGCTCGGCGGCCCCGACACCAAGGTTGGGGTCGGCACCCCGGGAGGTGCGCCGTCACCGTCGCGGACACCCGGCGACACAGTGGGGTTCGTCATCTACGGCTGAATTTGTCCTCAGCCCACCTGAAATGCACCCGCCGTAGTCAGCGAAACGAACTGAGACATTGGCTGGGCCGGGTCTTCCCGGTCTTGTCTGTGGCCCAGCTGACTCATCGAATCTCAGAACTAGCCATCGAATCGGAGCGATGTCATGCCACGTCGCCGGCGGCGACCGTGGCGCGTTCGCCGTCCCCGAGTTGGCCTACCGCGCAAGAGCAGAAACCTCCGCTGGCCGAACATCTCAGGAAAATCTGCCCCAAAAAGTGTGCGCCGGTCGCGCGCTGGGCGCTCCTACCCCTGAGAGCGGCCAACCAGGCCACGACGACCAAAAGGGAGCACACCATGACCACCACCCACACCCACACGAAGGCCCTCACCGCTGTCGTCGGCGCAGTCATCGCCACCATCGCGGCACCGGCACTGCTGATCCTCGGTGCCGGAACCGCCCAGGCAACACCGGACATCAGCGCACGCGGCCCGGTTGGGATCATCGGCGACCTCCCGACACCGCGTGAGTGCCCTGGTTGCGGGGGATTCAATCCGCGGCCAGACCAGCCCGGCTTTCCCGACCTCCTCCCGGCGCTGACCCCCGATCCCGACGACACGGTGGGGACCCACATCGGCGAGGGCATCGCTTCCGGGATCGGCGATGGGACTGCATCTCCTGCACCGGAACTCAGCCGCCGCACATGAACGGGCCGTAGCCGACACGACGAACTGAGGCACAGGGTGGGCCGGATATCGCTGGTCTTGCCTGTGCCCCAGCTGACTGAACGAATCTCAGAACCGCGGACTTCAACGATCAACATCCCGGCACCCGTCCGGAGCGGCGTTTCGTTCACGACTTCGGTCCAAAAATCTCCTCAAAAAGTGTGACTTCGACGGACTGTGGCTGCTCCTACCTATGAGAGCCGCCCATCAGGGGCCGCGACCACCGAAATGGAGCACATCATGACCGCGCTGGCCGAATCATCTGCCGCCGCCGACTCCCGCTCGAGCTGGTCTCTGCGTTCATTCCACAAGGAAGGCAGCGCCTTTACGCCGCGACGGCGACGTCACAGCGCACGACGAGCAGTGGCATCGACGACGATTTATCGGGTCACTGATTGCCTGCACCAAGGCCGCACGGTTCACGTGCCGTGTGATGAGCTTGTCAACACGGTCTCGGCATGGTTAGCGGAGTTGGGCGCCGATAGCCCATTGGTTGAGGATCTTGCACGGGCGGTGCGCGCCGGCGACTGGCCCGCAGCGTATGCCCTTGGTGAGTCGTTATCCGTTGACGTGACCGTTGCGGCCTGAGCCCAGCACGTTGGGGGCTGCACACATACCCCGTCGGAACTGGATCCGATGCGCGGATACGAACACCGCGGTTTGGCCGTGCATGATCTCCACCTCCTCGGCCGAGCGGCCGGGTACCCGGCGAATTCGGCTGCGCCGAGGCCACCGTGCTGTCGGCCGTCCTGTTCGGTCCGAAGCAGTCCAGGAAAAAGTGTGCGACGGTCGCGGGCTGAGCGCTCCTACCCATGAGAGCGGCCAACCCGGGCCGCGACCACCAACAAGGAGCACACCATGACCACCACCCACACCCGCACGAAGGCCCTCACCGCCGCCGTCGGCGCTGCGATCGCCATCGTGGCGGCACCCGCCCTGCTGATACTCGGTGCCGGAACCGCCCAGGCAACACCGGACATCAGCGCACGCGGCCCGGCCGGGACCATCGGCGACCTTCCCACCCCACGCAGCTGTGGTGGCTGCGAGGGATTCAATCCCGTGCAAGATCCGCCCGGCGATCCCGATCCCGGCAGCAACGTTGGGGTCGGCACCCCGGGAGGTGCACCGTCGCTGAATCCCGGCGACACGGTGGGGATCGTCATCATCGGCGGCTGAATCCGTCCTCAGCCCGCTGAAATGCACGGGGCCGTCAGCGGCACAACGGAATTGGGCACAGGCTGGGCCGGGTTATCCCCGGCCTTTCCTGTGCCCCAGCCGACTGATCGAATCTCAGAACTAGCCATCTCATCCGGAGCGATGTCAAGACCGCAGTTCGCACCTGGGACATAGTGGGCCCGATTGACGCGGAGCTGGCCCGGGCCCGTCGCCGGCGGCGACCGTGGTGCCTTCGCCGTCCTCGAGTTGTCCGACCGCGAAGAGCGCACAGGTCCGCTAGCCGACACATCCCAGCAATTCCTTCTCAAAAAGTGTGCGACGGTCGCGGACTGGGCGCTCCTACCTATGAGTGCGGCCCATCAGGGGCCGCGACCACCGAAACGGAGCACACCGTGACCACCACCCACACCCGCACGAAGGCCCTCACCGCCGCGGTCGGCGCTGTAATCGCCACCATGGCCGCACCGGCACTGCTGGTGCTCGGTGCCGCAACCGCCCAGGCAACACCGGACATCAGCGCACGGGGCCCGGCCGGCATCATCGCCGACTTTCCCACCCCACGCACCTGTGGCGGGTGCGACGGATTTGATCCGCAGCCAGAGCCGTCCGGCGATCCCGATCCCGACAGCAAAGTTGGGCTCGGCGGCCCCGACACCAAGGTTGGGGTCGGCACCCCGGGGGGTGCGCTGTCACCGTCGCGGACACCCGGCGACACGGTGGGGATCATCATCATCGGCGGCTGAATCCGTCCTCTGCCCGCGTGAAATGCGCGGGCCGTAGGCGGCACAACGGAATTGGGCACAGGCTGGCAGGGTTGTCCCCGGCCTTTCCTGTGCCCCAGCCGACTGATCGAATCTGAGAACTACCCATGTCATCGGGAGCGATTGCGTAACCCGCAGCACCCACCTGGGACGTCGTGGCCGACCGACGCGGAACGGGCCCATGCCGCGGCGGCGACCGTGGTGCGGTCGCGGTGATCGATGACCGCTACGCCGAACCGTGTCCACGACTTCTGCCCTGCTGGCTGCCTGACCGCGACCCTCCTTCCTCGAGTTGGCCTACCGCGCTACAGCGGGCAGGTCCGCTGGCGGAAAGGTCCGAGCAAAATCTCGCCCGAAAAAGTGTGCGCCCGACGCGGGCTGGGCGCTCCTACCTGTGAGCGCGGCCCATCGGAGGTCGCGACCACTGAACAGGAGCACACCATGAACACCACCCACACCCACAAGAAGTTCCTCACCGCGGCCGTCGGCGCTGTCATCGGCACCATGGCGGCACCGGCACTGCTGTTTCTCAGTGCGGGAAGCGCGCAGGCCTTCAATCCGCAGCCAGACCCGCCGGGGTTCCCCGATCCCAGCAGCCAGGTTGGGTTCGCCGAAGAGTCCGAGTCTGGGCACGGCGATCCTCGCAGCCAGGTTGGGTTCGCCGAAGAGAGCGAGTTTGGGCTCGCCGGTCCCCATATTCTTCCTTCGCTACATCACTGAGTCTCCTCGTCCCGCATATGGGGGTTGCCAGTGGTCGGCGTAAGGAAATTGGACACAGGCGGGGCCGGACATTGCCCGGTCTTGCCTATGCCCAGCAATGGGTCGAACATGAGAACTACACATGTCATGGGGAGTAGGCCATGACCGCAGTACCGAGTATGGACATCGTCGGCCGGACCGACGCAGAACTGGCGCGCGCCGCCGCGGGCGGTGACCGTGGCGCATTCGCCGAAATCTACGACCGCTTCGCCGACCGGCTACACGATTTCTGCATCGGCATGCTGCGCGACCGCGACGGCGCGGCAGACTGCGTCCAAGACGCGTTCTGCATCGCCGCGACCCGCCTAACGCAGCTGCGGGAACCCGACAAACTACGCCCGTGGCTGTATGCCATCGCCCGCAACGAAGCGCTGCGCCGACTCCGGGAACGTCGCCGCGAAACACCAACCGACGAATTGCCTGACGACATGTCTGACGAACCCGGCCCCGAGACCCTGGCCGCACGCACCGAACTCGCCGATCTCGTCGCCGAGGCCGCCGGCGGGCTGTCCGACCGCGACCGCTCCGTCCTCGAGTTGGCCTACCGCCACGGCCTGGATGGACCAGACCTCGCCGAGGCCCTCGGAGTCAGCCGCACCAACGCCAACACCGTGGTCCACCGGTTGCGTGAGACCATCGAACGTTCTCTCGGCGCGCTGCTGGTCGCCCGCCGCGCCCGGAATACCTCCGACGGATGCCCCGAGCTGGCCGCGGTCCTCGATGGCTGGGACGGACACTTCACGATCCTGATGCGCAAACGCATCGCCCGGCACATCGAGTCTTGCCCCACGTGCGATGAGGACCGGCGACGGCTGGTCAGCCCCGCGGCGCTGCTGGGCGCCGTGCCAGCGTTCATCCCCGCGCCCGCATGGCTACGCGACCGCACCCTGAGCGACATTCGGCTCGTCTGCCTGGACACTCCGATTACGGGTGTTACAGCCGACGCCGGCGCCGAGTCCGTCGCCGTCAGCCAGACCCCGCCGATCCCGGACGGTCATGTCGACGACGCCCATAACCGTCGCCCCCGCAACGTGATGCTGCTGGTCGCGTTATTCCTCGCCACCTTGCTCATCTCGCTCGGGCTGGCCATCGCCTGGGTGTACCAGCAGAACACCTCGATCACCCCGGCCGACGTGACGGGAACATCACCCGAAACAGTCAGCACCACACCGGGCGCCCCCACCGCGAGCAACCCGCCGCCAGCTCCACCTGCGGTGGTGGAAACTCCGCCGGTGCAATCACCCGGTGTCCCCGCCCCGCTGCCCGACTCAGGGCCACCCGCTGCCCCCGCACCGCCGCCGGATTCAGGGCCGCCGCCGTCGGCGGTGCCTCGAGTTTCGCCTCAGCCAACGCCCTCCTCGGTGCCAACCCGTTCGTTGGCGCCGCGGACCTCGCTCTCGAAGGCGCCGACAACTAAGGCGGTCACTCCGGGGTCGCCACGGACTATCGTGACTCACCGCCCGTCACCACCACCCGACCGCGGATCGGGTCGATAGTGCGTAATCCCCCTCATTGATACCCGGCGTCCGCACCACCAAATCGGAATCGCACCGTTGGCGGACAACGGCTACCCCGTTCCCGCTACCCGCTAGCGACCCGAGAACGTGCGCCAGCCGACGAAGCGCCGGGCGCACTAGTACGAATGTGCTTAAACCAGAACAGATTCCGGCCAATCCCCAGCCAAACAGCGTCAACGGCAGGAGCCCGGCCGACGTGCTGACCACCGTGGTGTCATGGATGAGCTTCGAGTGCGGCAACCGGCCGGCTTAGCGCCGCGGCGACGAGCGCCTACGCGGTAATCACCGGCGAATCCGGCACCAGTGCAAGGAAATTCCCACGCAGCAGCTCCCTGAACCAGCGTGCGTGTCGGGAGGCCGCGGAAGGTGGCAATGAGCGCACGATCGCCGGCCGCGATCTGGCGGTGTTCGAGCAGACATTGCGGCACGCGACCGGTCGCTCCGGCCGATCCCAGAAACCGTCTCTCAAAAAGTGTGCGACGCGCGCGGGCTGGCCCTCCTACCTATGAGAGCCGCCCATCGGGGGTCGCGACCACGAAATAAGGAGCACACCATGAACACCACCCACACCCGCACGAAATTCGTCACCGCCGCCGTCGGCGCAGTCGTGGCCACCATCGCGGCACCGGCACTGCTGTTTCTCGGCGCGGGAACCGCGAAGGCGGTCATCCACAATCTTCCTACGCCGCGCAACTGCGGTAGTTGCGACGGATTCAATCCGCAGCCCGATCCGCCCGACGATCCCGACCTTCGCCCGCCGCTGACGCGATCGCCCTCGCTAAATCCCGGCGACACGGTCGGGATCATCATCGACTATCGGGGTGCGCCGTAACAGTCGCAACGATAAGCCGCAGGCAGATCAAACAGGTGCAACATTCCAACTGCCGGAACAGTTGGGCAATTGCCGGCGCGGCGGAACTGGGCGCAGGCTGAGCC
Organism: uncultured Actinomycetota bacterium; assembly: GCA_963848185.1. GTDB lineage: Bacteria > Actinomycetota > Actinomycetes > Mycobacteriales > Mycobacteriaceae > Mycobacterium. The sequence goes on along the minus strand of CAWKCR010000006.1, from coordinate 200,402 downwards.
GGGCACTCCACGCTACCCCGTGCCCGGCACCAGCCAGTGACCGGAGAACGCACGCCAGCCGACGAACGCCAGCCGCAGCACCATGAATGTGCTCAAACCTGACCAGATGCCGACTAGCCCCCAGCCGAACGCCAGCGAGAGCCAGATCAACGGCAGGAACCCGACCAGCGCGCTGATCAGCGTGGCATTGCGCATGAACTTCGCGTCGCCCGCGCCGAGCAGCACGCCGTCAAGCGCGAAAACGATTCCGGCGACCGGCAATTGGGCGACCATGAACCACCACGGCACCCCGATCGCGTCGAGCACCGAGCGGTCGTCGGTGAAGATGCTCGGGAACACCGAGGCGCCGACGGCGAAGATCCCGGCCAGCAGCGCGGAGGCCAGGGTCGAGAAGATCGTCACCCGCCATGCGACGGACTTGGCGTGCGCAGCTGTCCGGCGCCCAACGCCGCGCCCACGAGAGACTGCGCGGCGATCGCCAGCGAATCAAGCACCAGCGCAAGGAAATTCCACAACTGCAGCACCACTTGGTGGGCGGCGACGGCGGCGGCGCCGAAGCGGGCGGCGACGGCGCCTGCTGACACGAAGCAGGCCTGAAACGCCATCGTCCGCAGCACCAGATCACGACCCATGACGACCTGGGCGCGCAACACCGCCGGCTGAATGCGCAGCGGCACCCGTTCGACCAGCAGCGCGCGGCAGAACAACAACGCGGCCATCCACTGCCCCACCAGGTTGGCGACCGCCGAACCGACGAGCTCCAGCCTCGGCATGCCGAGCCAGCCGTACACCAGCAGCGGACACAGCACGGCGGAGACCGCGAACCCGGCGACCACGTAGCGCAGCGGCCGTCCGGTGTCCTGCACGCCACGCATCCAGCCGTTGCCCGCCGCCGAGACCAGAATCGCGGGCACGCCCACGATCGCGATGCGGACCCACGGCAACGCTTCGCCTGCGATGTCGCCTCCGCCGGAGCCCCGCCAACGCCGACACCAGCGGCACCGCGACAGCCTGAACCACGACGACGATCAACGCGCCCAAGCCCAGTGCCAGCCAGGTGGCCTGCACCCCTTCCCCGACCGCCGACGCGCGGTCGCCCGCCCCGAAGAAGCGGGCCGAGCGTGCGGTGGTGCCGTAGGACAAGAAGGTCATGTTCGAACTGAGCGTGGCCAGAATCAGCCCGCCGATCGCCAGGCCGGCCAGTGGCAATGCGCCCAACCGTCCGACGACCGCGAGGTCGAAAAGCAGATAGATCGGTTCGGCGGCCAACACCCCCAGCGCGGGAAAGGCCAGTGCGGCAATGCGCCTGCCGGTGGCCGGGGCGACCGGCAGATCGCCTTCCGGCTCAGCCAAGAGCGGTATACAGCGCCTGTACGACCTCGTCGGCGGATCCGATCGCGGAGTAGCCGGCAGCCAAGCGGTGCCCGCCGCCGCCGAAGGCACTGGCGACCGCGGCAAGGTCGTAGGACTTCGCACGCATCGACACCGACCAATGCCCGGGCTCGATCTCCTTGAACACCGCGGCCACCTCGGCCTGTTGCGTGGTGCGCACGATGTCGACGATGCTCTCGACTTCCTCAGGACGCGCGTTCGCCCATTCCTGGTGTCCGACAACGGCATACACCAGTCCTCGCCCACCGGCGGCGTCGGGGCGAAGCTGCGCCGACGACAGCACGCGCGACAGCATCGGCAGCCACGCGAACGGATGGGTGTCCAGCAGAGTGCGGCTGATCGAGGCATTGTCCACGCCGAGCTCAAGCAGCCGAGCGGCCAGCCGGTGCGCGCGGGCGCTGGCCCACCGGAACGAACCGGTGTCCGTGGTCAGCCCGGCGTACAGGCAGTGTGCGACGCCGATGTCGATCGGTTTGCCCCAGGCGTCGAGCAGCTCGGCGACCAGCATCGTCGTGGAGTCGGCCGATGGATCGACGTAATTGGCGGTGCCGAACAGCAGGTTGGAGGCGTGGTGGTCGATCACCAGTACCTCGTTGCCGGGGTCGGCGAGCTCACGCAGCGCACCGAGCCGGTTGACGCTCGGAATGTCGACGGTGACGACCAGATCGGCGTCGCGCCGCATCGACTCCGGGCTCACCAGCAGGTGGCCACCCGGCAGCGACTGCAGTGATTCGGGCAGGTCGGCGGGCGCGGCGAAACTCACCTGAACGGCACTTGCCCACGTGGTCGAGCACGAGCGCCAGCGCCAGACCGGCGCCGATGGTGTCGGCGTCGGGATAGACATGGCAGACGACGCAGACGGTGGCGGCCGCGTCCAGCAGGTCAGCAGCCTGGCGCGCATCGACGCGCACGCCCTCGATGGGAGGCGCGTCAGTCATCTTGTCGATCGCGGTCACCGGTGTCCTCAGCGTCTAGGTCCCCGCTCGAACCCTCAGCCCCGCCCCTACGGTACGGGTCTTCCTCACCCGCGTGCTTGGCACCCTCCCGAACTCTTGCCAAATCCTCATCTGCGGCGCGGGCGCGGGCGAGCAGGTCTTCCATGTGGTGCGCCGTATCGGGAACGGTGTCGCGCATGAACGCCAAGGTCGGGGTGAACCGCACCCCGAGCGCGGCGCCCACCCTCGTTCGCAGCATGCCCTTGGCGCTTTCCAACGCCGCCGCCGCACCTGCGTAGTCCGGCTCGTCCTCGAGATTGCGACCGAACACCGAGTAGTACAGCGTGGCGTCGTGCAGGTCGCCGGTGACCTTGGCGTCGGTGATCGTCACACCGGTCAGCCGCGGATCCTTGATCTCGTACTCGATCGCCGAGGCGACGATCGTGGAGATGCGCTTGGCCAACCGGCGTGCTCGTGCCGGATCAGGCATTTACGCCCTCGCCTTCTCGACCAATTCGTACGTCTCGATGACGTCGCCTTCCTTGATGTCGGAGTACGTCAGCGTCAGACCACACTCGTAACCGTCGCGCACCTCGGTGACATCGTCCTTCTCGCGCCGCAGCGACGAGACGGTCAGGTTCTGCGCGACGACGACGTTGTCGCGCAGCAGCCGCGCCTTCGAGTTGCGCCGGATGATGCCCGAGGTGACCAGGCAGCCGGCGATGTTGCCGACCTTCGACGACCGGAAGATGGCGCGGATCTCGGCGCGGCCGAGTTCCTGCTCCTCGTAGACCGGCTTGAGCATGCCCTTCAGCGCGCTCTCGATCTCGTCGATGGCCTGGTAGATCACCGAGTAGTAGCGGATCTCCACGCCCTCGCGGTTGGCCAGCTCGGTGGCCTTGCCCTCGGCGCGGACGTTGAACCCGATGATGATCGCGTCCGAGGCCGACGCCAGGTTGACGTTGGTCTCGGTGACGCCACCGACACCGCGGTCGATGACGCGCAGCTCGACTTCGTCGTCGACCTGGATGCCGAGCAGGGCCTCCTCCAGCGCCTCGACGGTGCCTGCGTTGTCGCCCTTGAGGATCAGGTTCAGCTGGCTGGTTTCCTTCAGCGCCGAATCCAGATCCTCGAGGCTGATCCGCTTGCGGGTACGGGCGGCCAGCGCGTTGCGCTTGCGCGCGCTGCGCCGGTCGGCGATCTGGCGGGCGATGCGGTCCTCGTCGACGACGAGGAAGTTGTCGCCCGCACCTGGCACCGACGTGAAGCCGATGACCTGCACCGGCCGCGACGGCAGCGCCGCGTCGACGTCCTCGCCGTGCTCGTCGACCATGCGGCGGACGCGACCGTAGGCGTCGCCTGCCACCACCGAGTCGCCGACGTGCAGCGTGCCGCGGGTGATCAGCACGGTGGCCACCGGCCCGCGGCCGCGGTCCAGGTGCGCCTCGATCGCCACACCCTGGGCCTCCATGTCGGGGTTGGCCCGCAGGTCCAGCGCGGCATCGGCGGTCAGCACGACCGCCTCGAGCAGCGCCTCGATGTTGGTGCCCTGCTTGGCGGAGATGTCGACGAACATGGTGTCGCCACCGAATTCCTCCGGCACCAGACCGTATTCGGTGAGCTGCCCGCGGATCTTCGCGCGGATCGGCGCCTTCCTTGTCGATCTTGTTGACCGCCACCACGATCGGCACGTCGGCCGCCTGCGCGTGGTTGATCGCCTCCACCGTCTGCGGCATCACGCCGTCGTCGGCGGCGACCACCAGGATCGCGATGTCGGTGGCCTTCGCGCCGCGGGCACGCATGGCGGTGAACGCCTCGTGACCCGGGGTGTCGATGAAGGTGATCGGCCGTATCGTGCCGTCGAGGTCGACCTCGACCTGGTAGGCGCCGATGTGCTGGGTGATGCCGCCGGCCTCTTCCTCGCGGACGTTGGCCTTACGGATGGTGTCCAGCAGTCGGGTCTTGCCGTGGTCGACGTGACCCATGACGGTCACCACCGGCGGACGGGTCTCGAGGTCTTCCTCGCCGCCCTCGTCCTCGCCGTAGGTGAGGTCGAAGGACTCCAGCAGCTCGCGGTCCTCGTCCTCGGGGGACACGACCTGAACGACGTAGTTCATCTCGCCGCCGAGCAGCTCGAGGGTCTCGTCGCCGACCGACTGCGTCGCGGTCACCATCTCGCCGAGGTTGAACAGCGCCTGCACCAGAGCGGCCGGGTTGGCGTCGATCTTCTCGGCGAAGTCGGACAGCGACGCGCCGCGGGCCAGCCGGATGGTTTCGCCGTTGCCGTGCGGCAACCGCACGCCGCCGACGACCGGCGCCTGCATGTTCTCGTATTCGGCGCGTTTGGCCCGCTTCGACTTGCGGCCGCGCTTGGGCGCGCCGCCGGGACGACCGAAGGCGCCTGCGGCTCCGCCGCGCTGACCGGGACGGCCGCCGCCGCCTCCGGGACGACCGCGATAGCCGCCACCTGCGGGGGCACCGCCACCGCCGCCGGGGCCACCACTGCCGGGGCCACCGCCGCCGCGGTAGTTACCGCCGCCGCCACCGCCGGGACCACCGGGGCGGCCGCCGGTGCCTGCACCGGGACCACGACCACCGGGGCCGGGCCGGGCGCCGCCGGGGCCGGGCCGGGCGCCCGCCGGGACGGCCGCTAGGAGCCGGACGGGGATCCACCCGGACGCGGGGGCATATTGCCCGGCGACATGCCGGGCCGCGGGGCACCCGGACGGGGTGCCTGCGGACGCGGAATCGGCCGGTCAACCGGCTGCGCCGAGGAGAACGGGTTGTTGCCGACGCGCGGGGTACGCGCGGCGGGCTTCGGCGCAGTCGGCGCGGGGCCGGGCCTCGGACCAGGCGTTGCGCCGGGAGCCGGAGCCAGGGCGGGCCGGTGCCTCCGCCGGAGCCGCGGCCGCAGCCGCGGCGGGCGCTGCCGGCGGTTCCGCGGGGGCCGCGGGGCGCGGTGCTGCGGGTGCCGCGGGCTTGGCGGCGGGCGCCTTCGCGGGCGCGGCCTTCGCCGCGGCGGCCTTGGCCGGCGAGCCGTTGCCGTCGGCCTTGACCTTCTCGGGCGGCCGGCTTGGCGCCGCCGAATGATTCGCGCAGCCGGCGCGCGACGGGCGCCTCCACTGTCGAGGACGCGGATTTGACGAATTCGCCCTGTTCGCTCAGCCGGGCGAGTACTTCCTTGCTGGTGACACCGAGTTCCTTAGCCAACTCGTGTACGCGGGCCTTGCCTGCCACTACATCTCCTGTCTAGGAGGCGACAGCAGTGGTAGGCGCCGCGCCTCGGGTTTAGCTATGACGCATGGTCATCGGGACTTCACGGTGTGCTCATGTTCTTCGCTACCTGTTCTCTTGCCGGGTGCGTCGAGCGCTTCTAACTGCACTGAAGTGCTCTATCACCGCGGTGACGTCCGGTGAACCGGTGATGCGCAGCGCTCGTGCGAATGCTCGCCGCCGAATTGCTGCGTCTAGACACTGCGGATCGGGATGCAGCCAGGCACCCCGCCCCGGCAGTTTTCTCGCTGGGTCAACGGTCACGGCTTGTTCGCCATTCCCGTCGACGGCGACCACTCGAAGCAGTTCGACGGCCAGCTCTCGCTTCCGGCAGCCAACGCATGTCCGAACCGGTCCCTTTGGGGGGTCGATCGCGGATCGAGCATCAGCAGCCGAAGTCTCGCGCTGGATCACAGCTGAGTCTACCGTCTCCAGTCCTTGCGAAATGAAACTGCGTGCTGGCCGTCGGGGACTTACGCGATCGCGCTACCGCCCCGTGTGCCGCCCCAGGGTCGCGTGGGGATTCGGCTTTGAGGCACGGCGTCGCTTCGGATGTCGATCCGCCAGCCGGTCAGCCGGGCGGCCAGGCGGGCATTCTGGCCCTCCTTGCCGATCGCCAACGACAGCTGGAAATCGGGCACGACCACGCGGGCAGCGCGGGCGGACTCGTCGATGACGCTCACCGACACCACCTTGGCCGGCGACAGCGCATTCGCCACGAACCGGGCCGGGTCCTCGTCGTAGTCGATGATGTCGATCTTCTCGCCGGACAGCTCGCTCATCACGTTGCGCACCCGCTGGCCCATCGGCCCGATGCAGGCGCCCTTGGCGTTGAGGCCGGGCACCCGCGAGGTGACGGCGATCTTGGAGCGGTGGCCGGCTTCCCGCGCCACCGCGACGATCTCGACGGACCCGTCGGCGATCTCGGGAACCTCCAGCGAGAACAGCTTGCGCACCAGGTTGGGGTGGGTGCGTGACAACGTGATCAGCGGCTCGCGGGCACCGCGGGTGACGCCGACGACGTAGCACCGCAGCCGGTCGCCGTGTTCGTACCGCTCACCGGGGACCTGCTCGGCGGCGGGGATGACACCCTCGGATCCCTTGGTCTCGCTGCCCATTCGGACGACGACAAGACCGCGGGCGTTCGCGCGCGCATCGCGCTGGATGACGCCGGCGGCGATGTCGCCCTCCCGCGCCGAGAACTCGCCGTAGTTCTTCTCGTTCTCCGCGTCACGCAACCGCTGCAGGATCACCTGACGCGCGGTGGTCGCCGCGATCCGGCCGAATCCCTCTGGGGTGTCGTCCCATTCGGAGATGACGTTGCCGTCCTCGTCGGTCTCGCGCGCCATCACCTGGACGACGCCGGTCTTGCGGTCGATCTCGATGCGCGCGTCGGCCTCGTGGCCTTCGGTATGGCGATAGGCGGTCAGCAGTGCCGACTTGATGGTGTCGACGACGACGTCGACCGAGATGCCCTTGTCGGCCTCGATGGCGTGCAATGCCGCCATGTCGATGTTCACGCTGAAGCCTCCTTCCCAGATTGGCCGGCAAGCTCCAACTCACGCTGGTTTGGCGGCGAAAACTCAACCTGGACAACGGCTTTGGTGATGCCGTCGACAGGCAGTTCGCGGACCGAGAAGTTGGCCCTCGCGCCCTCGCGCACCACGAGTCGCACGAGTGCCCTCGCGGATTTCGCCGAGCCGGCCGGTCAGTTGCGAGCCGTCGGACAGGGTGAGCTCGACCTTGCGGCCGCGGGCGCGCCGGTAGTGCTTTTCGGTGGTCAACGGGCGATCGACGCCCGGCGAGGTGACCTCGAGGACGTAGGGCGGGGTGTCGATGCGGTCCAGCAGATCGGACGCGGACCGGGACAGCGCCGCGATCGAGTCGAGATCCAGCGGCTCGTCGCCGTCGGCGACCACGGTGATGCGGGGTGGGCGCGCTGCGGTGTCGATCAGCACGTCTTCGATTTCATAGCCCGCGCGCGCGAACTCGCCGTCGAGTAGCTCGATCACCTGTTTCTGCGACGGTAATCCCGCAAATCGCTCCGTCACGGCGAGCTCCTCATCTTGAGTTGTCCGGACACGATTCCCCGCGGCGCAACTTGGAACCGACTATCAACGATACGCCAGGGCCGCCGTGGCAAGCGGCAAACGCGCGGCGGCGCCCAGCGAATGCACAGCGCAGGCAATGGCAGGATGTTTCACGTGCCGAGCCCTCCGCCGACAGTCAGCAGACGACGCGTGTTGTTCGGGGCGGCGGCTTTGGCGCTGCTCGGCGGCACCGTCGCCGCGTGCGGGTCGTCGCCGCCACCACCGGAAGTCGACGAGCTGGCCGCCCAACTCGACCGGGCACGCTCCGACAGCCAGCTCGCCACCGACGCCGCGACGGCAACGCCTCCGCCGCCGACGGCACAGGCGCTGACTGCGGTGGCCTCCGAGCGGTCGGCGCATGCCGCAGGCGTTGTCCGACGAGCTGATGCGGATGGTCGGCAAGGATGCGCCGACGACGACCGCGACCAGCACCACCGCGCAACCGGCGAAGGCGCCCACGACCAAGGACGTGATCGCGGCGCTGCGTCAGTCAGCGGACAGCGCTGCACAATTGGCGGCCAAGCAGTCCGGCTATCGCGCCGGGCTCCTCGGCTCGATCGCCGCTTCCTGCACCGCGGCCTACACGGTCGCGCTGGTCCCGGCGGGGGCGCCGCAATGACCTCTCCCGAGCCGACGCCCACACCACGCCCCGACCACGACCACGCCTCGACGACCACGACCACCACCACCACGACGACCACGACCACGACCACGTCGTCGCGGGCGGCCGAGCCGACCACGCCGGGACGGCCGTCGGACGCGGCGAACGGCGCCCTGTTCGACGCGATCGCCACCGAGCAGGCGACGATCTACGGCTACGGGCTGGTGTCGGCTCACTCGACGCCCGACGTCAACGACCTGGTTTCGACCGCAATGGCCGAGCACCGGGACCGGCGTGAGGGGGCCATCGCGATGCTCGAGGCCCGGTCCGTCGACCCGCCGCTGCCCGCCGCCGGCTATCAGCTGCCGATGGAGGTCGACAACCCGACCGACGCGGCCAACCTGGCGGTGCGGATGGAAGAAGACGCCGCCGTCGCGTGGCGGGCGGTGCTCGAGCAGGCGACCGACGAGCAGGACCGGTCGTTCGCGGTGGCGGCGCTGACGCAGTGCGCGGTTACTGCGGCCCGATGGAGCCGGGTGCTCGGCATCTCACCGATCACCGTCGCCTTCCCCGGCGGTTCTGAATAACCGTCACCTTCTCGCGAGCAGACGCGAATACCCCCGATTTCGCCATGAATTGGGGGGTTGGCGTCTGCTCGCGTCAGCTAGCGACGGCCGCGGAGATGTCGGCGGCCGCGTTGTCGACCGCGATCTCGCGGGTCTCGCCGGTGAACCGGTTGCGCAGCTCGACCACGCCGTCGGCCCAGCCGCGGCCCACCACGACGATCCACGGCACCCCGAGCAGCTCGGCGTCCTTGAACTTCACCCCGGGTGAGGCCTGCCGGTCGTCGAGCAGCACCTCGACGCCCAGCCGGTCCAGCTCGCCGGCCAGCTCCGACGGCGCCTGCGCGGGCGGCGCTCGTCCTTGTTGGCGATCACCACGTGCGCGTCGAACGGCGACACCGACGACGGCCACCGCAGCCCCAGCTCGTCGTGATGCTGTTCGGCGATCACCGCCACCAGCCGGGACACGCCGATGCCGTAGGAACCCATGGTCAGCCGGACCGGCTTGCCGTCCTCGCCGAGCACGTCCGCGGCGAACGCGTCGGTGTACTTGCGGCCGAGCTGGAAGATGTGGCCCACCTCGATGCCGCGGGCCGACACCAGCGGGCCGGCGCCGTCGGGCGAGGGATCGCCGTCGCGCACCTCGGCGGCCTCGATGGTGCCGTCGGCGACGAAGTCACGCCCCGCGACCAGGCCCACCACATGCTTGCCGGGCTCGTCGGCGCCGGTGATCCACGACGTGCCGTCCACCACGCGCGGGTCGACGAGATAGCGAACGCCGTTGGCCAGCAACGCTTTCGGGCCGATGTAGCCCTTCGCCAGGAAGCGGTGCTTGGCGAAGTCGGCGTCGTCGAGCAGCGCGTACTCGGCCGGATCCAGCGCGGCGGCCAGTCGCTTCTCGTCGACCTCGCGGTCCCCGGGCACGCCCACCGCGAGCAGCTCCCACTCCCCGCCGGGCTGACGGACCTTGAGCACGACGTTCTTCAAGGTGTCGGCGGCGGTGACCTCGCGGTCCAGGGCGCTGTTGGCCCACTCGACGAGTGTGGCGATCGTCGGGGTGCCTGGCGTGTCGTACACCTTGGCCTCGGGCAGCCCCTCGATCGGCGGCGACTCCGGCACCGCGGTGATCACCGCCTCGACGTTGGCGGCGTACCCCGACTGCAGGCAGCGCACGAAGGTGTCCTCGCCGATATCGCTTTCGGCCAGGAACTCCTCCGACGCGCTGCCGCCCATCGCGCCGGACACCGCGGAGACGATGACGTAGCGGACACCGAGCTTGGCAAAGATCCGCTGGTAGGCCTCGCGGTGCGCGTGGTACTGCGCCTTGAGCCCGTCGTCGTCGACGTCGAACGAATACGAGTCCTTCATGATGAACTCGCGGCCACGCAGGATCCCGGCGCGCGGCCGGGCCTCGTCGCGGTACTTGGTCTGGATTTGGTACAGCAGCACCGGGAAATCCTTGTAGCTGCTGTACTCCCCCTTGACCGTCAGCGTGAACAACTCTTCGTGAGTCGGTCCAAGCAGGTAGTCGTTGCGGCGGCGGTCCTGCAGCCGGAAGACGCCGTCGCCGTACTCGGTCCAGCGGTTGGTCACCTCGTACGGCGCCTTGGGCAGCAGCGCAGGAAACAGAATCTCTTGTCCGCCAATGGCATTCATTTCGTCGCGGACGATCTTCTCGATCTTGCGCAGCACCCGCAGGCCCAGTGGCAGCCAGCTGTAGAGCCCGGGGCCGATCGGGCGGACGTAGCCGGCCCGGATCAGCAGCTTGTGGCTGGGCACCTCGGCGTCGGCGGGGTCGTCACGCAGGGTGCGCAGGAACAGCTCGGACATGCGGGTGATCACAGCCGACAACCTTACTGATGGCCTCAATCCCGTCCCTGCCAGGTGCAGATGCAGGCCTCGTTGCCCTCGGGGTCGGCCAGCACCCAGAATGCCGGCGCCGCCTCGATCGGACAACAGACGGCCGCCCGCCGCGAGCGCGGCATCCATTCGTGCCTGGCCACATCATGCGGCACATCGACGTCGATGTGGATCCGGTTGCGCTGCGGCCGTGGCGCGTCCATCTGCTGGAACCAGATCGCGGGGCCGCGGCCGGCCGGGTCGATCAGGCCGCCGGCAGATCGGAGCCCGGGTTCGTCGACGTATCCGGTGATCGCCTTCCAGAACGGCCGCACCGCCGGTATGTCGAGCGCGTCGATCGCGATCTCCAGCATCTGAACGGAGCCGTCGCCCGGGGTCGTGTGTAGTCCCCGCGCCCCTAGCGCCCCCGACACCCTGTGCGCGAGCCGGATGTCGCGCCCCGTCACCGCGCCGGCCTCCGCTGACTGCAGCCGCAGTACGGCCCGGTCCGCGCGGATGTCCACCGTCAAATGACCCTGCCCGTCGGCGCCGGCCGCCGAAACTGCCAGCGACGCCGCCTCCGCGCCTCGTTCAAGGACGGTGCCAACACTTCTGTTTGGATGGCGCCCGAGCATGAGCCGCCAGCCCAGAGGGTCGACTGCGTCGGAGATCTGCTGTCGCGTGGGTCTCGCGTCGTCGTCCACGGCGACAGCCTAGCTACAGCTCGCCTGCCTCCACCGCTTCACGCGTGTGCTGCGCGGTGGCGATCTGGCGCGGGGAGAAACCGATCCAGAACGCGGCGATCCCGACGATCACCGCGATCCCGGCGACCCACAGCAGCGAGTAGGTGTAGCCGTAGCCCAGCGCGTCCAGTTGTGCGGGGGTCATGTTCTTAACCGGTCCCGTCGTGCCACCCAGGTACAGGGTGCGCGAGGTCTGCACGGCCATCATCACGACGAGCACCACTGGGCCGCCGAGGTTCTGCACCATCAACGTGATGGCCGACACCGGACCGATTTCCAGCGGCCCCACCTCGGCGACCGCACACAGCGGCAGGATCACCGCGATCATCCCGATACCGAAGCCACCAACGACGATCGCACCGAACAGGTCAGGGAAATACGGGATATGGCGGGTCATCCTCGAGCCGTAGAGCATCGCCGCCAGCACGAACAGCCCGCCACCGATGATCAGCCAGCGGGGTGCGACGTGCGGGGCCAGCCTGGCGGCGAGCGCACTACCGAGGGCGAAGGCGACCGCGAACGGGATGAAGCAGACTCCGGCCTGCAGCGCTGAGTAGCCGAGCACATCCTGCACCAACAGCCCGATCATCACCGTCAGCGTCAGCATCACCCCGCCCGCGAGGAACAGCGTGACGAACGTCATGACGCGATTGCGGTTGTCGAACACCGAGAACGGCACCAGCGGGTTCTCGGCGGTGCGCTCGACGATGAGGAACGCGGCGAAAAACACCACCGCGGCAATGCCTGCGCCGATCACCCATGGGTCCACCCAGGCGCGCGGCGGCCCCTGAGTGAACACCAGCACCGCCGCGGTGCAGCCGAGCGTGGCCAGCAGCGCGCCGGTGATGTCGAGCTTGAGTCGCTCGTGATGGGTTTCGGCGATCCGATAGACGGCGATCGCGATGATGACGATGCCGATCGGCACGTTGATCAAGAACGCCAGCCGCCAGGAGATCACGGTCAGCGCGCCGCCAAGCACCAGTCCGAGCACCGAGCCGATGCCCTGCATCGCGGCCGACACCGCCATCGCCCGATTGCGGGCATGCCCGACGGCGTAGGTCGTCGCGATCAGCGCCAGACCCGTCGGCGCGGCCACCGCTGCGCCGGTGCCCTGAACCGCGCGCGCGACGACCAGCGTGATGCCGTCGTTGGCCAGGCCACACACCAACGACGCGATGGTGAACACGCCGACGCCGGACAGGAACGCCCGCTTGTGCCCGATCGCGTCACCGACGCGGCCGCCGAGCAGCAGCAGCCCGCCGAAGGCCAGCACGTATGCGGTGATGACCCAGCTCTTGGTGGCGTCGGAGAGATCCAGGTCGGCCTGCATCTGTGGCAACGCGACGATGACGATGGTGCCGTCGAGGGTCGACATCAGCTGCATACCGGTGATCGCGATGATCGCGACGCCGAGCACGGAGGACGAAAGCGGCGCGGCGGTCCGGTCCGTCGACCGGGCCCAGAAGACCCACCCGCCGCGGACATGGCTTGCCAGCCTACCCAGGCGACGGTTTCAAGAAGAAAGTTGACGAAAAAGTGTCGGTTTGATGCGGGCTTGCCGCTCCTACCTGTGAGAAGAGCCCGCCCGGGGCCCAAGCCAACAGTTAGGACACGAGATGACTCATCCAACGGCGAGTCGCCTCCGAATAACGGGCATGTACCGGCGGGCCACTCGAACCAGGGCGATCTATCGGATCACTGATCGCCTGCACGAAGGACGCACGGTCCACGTGCCTGCTCATGAGATCGCGACCACCGTCTCGGCGTGGTTAGCGGAGCTGGGCGCCCACAGCCCATTGGTCGACGACCTTGCACGCGCGGTCCGCGCCGGTGACTGGCCTGCGGCCCTTGGTATCGGCGACTACCTATCCGTCGACGTGACGGTGGCGGCCTGATCTCAAAAAGTGTCCCCGCGGCGAGGGGTGCGTGCTCCTAACGGTGTCGTCGGCCCAACCCGGGCCACCACGAGAAACCAGGAGCAGACATGACAAACATCAATCCGACAGCGTCGGTCCGATTCCGCCGGCTTGTGCCGGCCGCCCTGTTTGCGGCGGCGGTCGCACTCGGCATCAGCACGCTCGCAGACCCCGCAATCGCGTCCGCGGAGCGAGAGTGGGACATCGGCGCGTATGACAAGTGCATAGAAAACGTATTCCTAGGAGGAGCTGGATTCGTCGAGGCAATGCGTGAGTGCTGCATAAACTCCGGTGGAGTATGGGACGATGACCGGCTCAAGTGTGGGGCTCCGCCCGCCGATGACGTGGAGCGCCCATTACCACCCCGCGTGGCTCCTGGCGCTGAGACCACGGCGCCTCTGCAACCGGGATAGCCGTAGCCGTGCCAATTACGCCTCGATGCCCACGTTTGGCGGATGATCCGTACTGCACAGGGAAAGCGAACTGATGACCGCTCTGCCAGATTGGCACATTGCCAGCGACGCGGAGTTGGCGTGTGCCGCCGCCGGGGATCGTGCCGCGTTCGCGGCCATCTATGACCGTTACGCCGACCGGCTGCACGACTTCTGCATCGGAATGTTGCGGGATCGCGATGCCGCCGCCGACTGTGTCCAAGAGGTGTTTTGCACCGTGGCTGACCGCCTATCTCAATTGAAGGACGCCGACAAGCTGCGGCCGTGGCTGTATGCGATCGCACGCAACGAGGCGCTCCGCCATATCCGCCAGCGTGGCCGCGAACGGGTCTTTGACCAAGTGCCCGAGTCGGTTTCGGCCGAACCGGGTCCTGACACCCTTGCCGCTCGCACTGAACTCGCCGACCTGATCGCCGAGGCCGCCGGCGGGCTTTCCGACCGCGATCGATCGGTCCTCGAGCTGGCCTACCGTCACGGCCTTGATGGACCCGAACTGGCCGAGGCGTTGGGCGTGAGTCACGCCAGCGCCAAGAAACTGACACAACGGCTGCGCGACACGATCGAACGGTCCCTTGGCGCCTTGCTGGTTTCGCGCCGCGTCCGGGACAACACCTTCGGATGCGCCGAGCTGGCAGCGGTCCTCGACGACTGGGACGGAACGTTCACGGTGCTGATGCGCAAGCGGATCGCCCGGCACATCGAATCGTGCCCAACGTGCGATCAGGAGCGCCGCCGACTGGTCAACCCTGTCGCGCTGCTCGGCGCTGCACCGGTGTTCATTCCGGCCCCCGAATGGCTGCGCGATCGCACGCTCAGCCGGATTCAGCTCACCGGGGCCACGACGGGCATGCCATCCGACGACGACCGAGTCACCGTCGCGAACGTCGACAAGGCGCCAGGTGGCCACGGGTTCCATCGTCGTCGTGTCCTGGTGGCGGTTGCGCTGCTGGCAGGCGTTATCACCGCGATCGGGGTGACGATCGCCTGGCTGCAAGAGCGCGAAGCGCGAATGACCCCGGTCAACCTCACAGAGACCACGCCGTCACCGACATCGGCCGCCCCACGCACCGCCGTACCACCACCAAGCAACCCACCACCGGCCCCGCCGGCAGAAAGCAGCGTTATCCCCACCGCCTCGGTCACACTTCCGGCGACACCATCCGCTGCCCCTGTCACGCCAACCAGCCAGGTGGCCACACCCCCGCCCACGGTGCGGACGCCCACTCCGCGCCCGACGACCCCGGTGGCCCCAACCAGCCCGCCGGCCACACCAAAGCCCGCGCCTGCGCCGCCGCCCGAGGTGCCAACGGCACCGATCACCACCACCCCCAAACCCATACTCACGCAAACGCCGCAGGCGCCGGTGACGAAGAACCCACCGACCACCCCGGTCATCGAATAAGGGCGGGGCGAGCGTCCACTCGGCCGCGAAAAAGTGTCCCCGTTTCGCGCGGCGCGTGCTCCTACCGGTGTCAGTGGCCGACCCGGGCCACCACCAGAACCCAAGGAGCACGCCATGACACGCACCACCCGCACAGGTTTCGTATTGCACACGCTTGTACCTGCCGCTTTATTCGCCGCAGCGACGGCACTGGGCATCAGCACGCTCACCGATCCCGCGGTCGCCGAGGCCGCACCGCGAGAGTGGGACCTGGGGACGTACAACAACTGCGTCGAGCGGCTGCGGGACGAGAATGGAGCGACCTACGGGGTTCTGTCGTTCTGCTGCGCCTTTTCGGGGGGCATCTGGGACGACGACGCAGGCGAGTGCACGGCTCCGCCCGCTACGGAGATCGAGCGGCCAACGCCGCCCCACGTGCCTCCGCCAGGGCAGGCGACCGCCCCCTTGAGCCGGTGACACCCCCGACTTTGTCAGGTCGAAGTAGCTAGAGCTAAGCTCCCCTGCGTCGATGGCGTCCTTGACTTCCTGCGCATGGGCGACCTGCGACGAGGTGTAGCCGATGAACAGTGCGACGGCGCCGACGATCACCGCGACCGCCGCCACCCACAGCAGGCCGTAGGTGTAGCCCTGGTCGAGTGCGTGCAGCTGCGCGCTGTCCATGTACTTCACCGGGCCGGTGGTGCCGCCCAGGTACAGCGTGCGCGACGTGATGACGGCCTGGATGATCGCGAGCACCACAGGGCCGCCGAGGTTCTGCAGCATCAGCGCGATCGCCGAAACCGGGCCGATCTGGTCGAAGCCGACACCGGCGATCGCCGACACGGTGAGCGGGACGACGATCATGCCGATGCCGAAGCCGCCGACGGTGATGGGGATGACCAAGTTCGGGAAGTACGGGATGCCGCCGTTGAGTGTGGAGCCGTAGAGCATCGCGGCGAGCACCAGCACGCCGCCGGCGATCACCAGCACGCGCGGCGGGAACATCGACACCAGTGCGACGACAAGCCCGAGCCCGATGCCGAGCGCGATGACGAACGGAATGAAGCCGATGCCCGCACGTAATGCGCTGTAGCCCATGATGTCCTGGACGTACAGCCCGATCAGCACGGTGAGCGTGAACATCACACCGCCGGCCAGGAAGACCGCGGCGAACGTCGCGACCCGGTTGCGGTCCTTGAAGAGTTCGAACGGCACGACGGGGTTGTCGGCGGTGCGCTCGACGTAGAAGAACGCGAGCAGGAAGACCACGGCGGCCAGGCCCGAACCGATCGTGACCGGCGACAGCCAGCCCTGCTCGGGTCCCATCGAGAAGCGCGAACACCGCAGCGGTGCAACCCAGCGTGGCCAGGATGGCGCCCGTGGCGTCCAGCTTCAGCCGCTCGCGATGGGTTTCCCGCAGCGTCCTGCGGGCCAGGTGGATCATCAGCAGCCCGATCGGGACGTTGATCAGGAATGCCCAGCGCCAGGACACCTCGGTCAGTGCGCCGCCGACGATCAGGCCCATCACCGAGCCGATGCCCGTCATCGCGGCGAAGATCGCCGTCGCGGCGTTGCGAGCGGGTCCCTTCGGGAACGTGGTCGCGATCAGCGCCAGAGCGGTCGGCGAGGCGATCGCGGCGCCGACACCCTGCAGCAGCCGGGCGGTCACCAGCGTCGCCTCGTCCCATGCGACACCGCACAGGATCGAGGCGATGGTGAACAGCGCGACGCCGACGATGAAGGTGCGCTTGCGTCCGATGGTGTCGCCGAGGCGTCCGCCCAGCAGCATCAGCCCGCCGAAGGTCAGTACGTAGGCGGTGATGACCCAGCTGCGGCCTGCGTCGGACAGGCTCAGCTCGTCCTGAATCTTAGGAAGCGCGACGATGGCAACGGTGCTGTCCATCGTGGCGAGCAGCTGCATGCCACCGATCGCGATGACCGCGGCGATAAACCGCCGCGACGGCAGCCAGGCCGGATACCTGCCGGTTTGCTCCAACGGCGTGTGCTCCACGTGCATCGGAAGAGCCCGGTTAGCCCCGCCTTCGGCGTCACGGCGGATGGCGGCGCGCTCTGCGTCATTGAGAGCCGTCATAGCGGGTTACCTTACAGTAATCTTAAGAATCCTTTAACCGCCGAAGGCCGCGACGGAGCCGATCACGATGATCGCCGGAGGCCGAATGCCCTCTTCGCGGATGCGCTCGGGCGCGTCTTCCAGGGTGGCGCGCAGAGTCCGCTGAGCCGTCGTGGTGCCGTGCTGGACGACGAGCACCGGTGTATCCGCAGGTCGTCCGCCTTCCAGCAGTGCCTTGGTGAACAGCTCGATGCGTTCGACGGCCATCAGCAACACGATGGTGCCCGAGAGCGCGGCCAGTGCGTTCCAATTCACTAACGATTCGGGGTGGTCGGGCGCAACATGGCCGCTGACCACCACGAACTCGTGCGTCACGGCCCGATGGGTGACCGGAACGCCCGCCAGCGCGGGAACTGCTATGGCACTCGTCACACCCGGCACAACTGTGACAGGAATCCCAGCATCCGCACACGCGATCACCTCTTCGTAGCCGCGCGCGAACACGAACGGATCGCCCCCCTTGAGCCGCACGACGAACTTGCCCGCCTTGGCCCGGTCGATGAGCACCTCGTTGATGGCGTCCTGTGCCATCGCGCGCCCGTACGGGATCTTGGCGCGTCGATGACCTCGACCTGCGGCGGCAGTTCGGCGAGCAGTTCCTGCGGGGCCAGCCGGTCGGCGACGACGACGTCGGCGTTGGCCAGCAGCCGCCTGCCGCGCACGGTGATCAGTTCGGGGTCGCCGGGTCCGCCGCCGACCAGCGCGACGCCGCCGTGCAGCGACGCCGCGGTGTCTCGGCGGCGATCAGCCCCCTGCTGCAGTGCCTCGTGGATGGCCGACCGGATCGCGGCCGACCGGCGGTGCTCGCCGCCTGCCAGCACCCCGACGGACAGGCCTTCGTACTCGAACGAGGCGGGCGTGACGGCGGTGCCCTCGCGGGCCACGTCGGCGCGCACACAGAAGATGTGCCGGCGTTCGGCACCGGCGACGACGGCGGCGTTGACGTCCGGATCGTCGGTGGCCGCGATCGCATACCACGCGCCGTCGAGGTCTTCGTCGCGGAACTCCCTGAGCGTCAACGTGATTCCCGTCATGCCTTCGACAGCCGGGGTGGCGCTGCGGGTGATGACGTGCACGTCGGCGCCGTTGGCGATCAACAGCGGCAGGCGGCGCTGCGCGACGGTGCCCCCGCCGACGACCACGACCTTCTTGCCGGCCAGACGCAGGCCGACTAAGTAGGCGTTCTCGGTCACCCGGCGAGCTTAGAGGTTGCGGCCGCGGCCACGAAGCGGGTTATCGCTTGCGGGTGCGCGGCCGGGTGGGTGTGCAGGTAGCCGGCGTGAACTCCGCGGTCAATGGCGCCATCGCGGACGGTGGGCACGTCACGTCCGCGAATACACCCATGCGGGCGGATAACTGTCGGCGAACGTGACTGTGGTGCGGTGAAATTCATGGCCCATGATGCGATCGCCGATGGTGTGCAGCGGCGATTCGGCCACCGCCACGGCCGTCCCGGTAGCCAAGCGTGAGCCGGTCGGTGAACCGCGCCGATCCGGACAACACACCACACATCGGATACCCGTCGAGCTCGTCGACGAGATAGGTGAGGCCCGCGCATTCGGCGTGCACCGGCGCACCACCGGCCGCCAGCTCGCGGATCTGTTGACGCACAACATCGTTGGCCGACAGCTCGGTGCCGAACTGCTCGGGGAATCCACCGGGCAGCACCAGCGCCGCGGTCTGCGGCGGCAGCGGATCGGTCAACGGGTCGAACTCGACGACATCGGCCCCTGCCGCGCGCAGCAGTTCGCCGTGCTCGGCGTAGCCGAAGCTGAACGCCTTTCCCGCCGCAAGCGCGACCGTGACGTTCCCTGCGGCGGGCGCGGCGACGGCGGGATCCCACGGCTCGTCGGTCACTCGACTGGCCGCCACGGCGGCGATGCCGGCGAGGTCGACGTGGCGGCCCACCAGTGCGGTCATCGCCTCGACGGCGGCGCGCGCCTGCTCGCCGTGTTCGACGGCGGTGACCAGGCCGAGGTGCCGTGACGGGACGGACAGTTCGTCGGCACGCGGGATCGCGCCGAACACCGGCACGCCGGCATGCTCGCAGGCCTGCCGCAGCACCTCCTCGTGGCGAGGCGAGCCGACCCGGTTGAGGATCACCCCCGCGATGCGCACCGACTGGTCGAATGTCGAAAAGCCGTGCAGCAGAGCCGCGATGCTGTGGCTCTGGCCACGGGTGTCGACGACCAGGATCACCGGCGCGCCAAGCAGCGCGGCGACGTGGGCGGTGGATCCCTGGGCGACGGCGGTGTCGGCAGGGCCCTCGCTGATGCGCCCGTCGAACAGTCCCATCACGCCCTCGATGACCGCGATGTCGGCGCCCGCGCTGCCATGCCGGTACAGCGGGCCGATCAGCGGCTCCCCCACCAGTACGGGGTCGAGATTGCGGCCCGGCCGCAGCGCCGCCAGCGCGTGATAGCCGGGGTCGATGAAGTCCGGGCCGACCTTGAACGGCGCGACCTGCCGCCCGGCCCGGCGCAGCGCACCCATCAAACCCGTTGCAACGGTGGTCTTTCCGCTGCCCGACGCCGGCGCGGCAATCACGACGCCGGGAACACTCACCACAACCCCCGCGAGCGACCGTGTTTGTACGCCGACACGCCGTACTGTTGTCATTTTGCGGTCGCTCGCGGCCAGTGAGCGTGCCGATTGTGCTCACCACTCGATGCCCCTCTGGCCCTTACGGCCGACGTCCATCGGATGCTTGACCTTCGTCATCTCCGTGACCAGGTCCGCGGCGTCAAGCAACGGCTGCGGCGCATCGCGCCCCGTGATGACGACGTGCTGGGTGCCGGGCCGCGACGTCAGCACCTCGACTACCTCCTCGACGTCGACCCACCCCCACTTCAGCGGATAGGTGAACTCGTCGAGCACATAGAAGTCGTGCCGCTGCTCGGCCAGCCGGCGGGAGATCTCCGCCCAGCCATCGGCGGCGGCCGCCGCATGGTCGACGTCGGTGCCGTGCTTGCGCGACCACGACCAGCCCGCGCCCATCTTGTGCCACTCCACCGGGCCGCCGACCCCGTGCTCGTCGTGCAGGCGACCCAGTTCACGAAACGCGGCCTCCTCGCCCACCTTCCACTTGGCGCTCTTGACGAACTGAAACACCGCGATCTTGAACCCCTGGTTCCACGCCCGCAGCGCCATGCCGAACGCCGCGGTCGACTTGCCCTTTCCCGCGCCGGTGTGCACGGCGAGCAGCGGAGCGTTGCGGCGCGCACGGGTCGTCAGGCCGTCGTCGGGGACGGTTGACGGTTGACCTTGTGGCATCGACGTCTCCCTACGCGGCGGTGCGGTCGGCCTGGGACGTGACCAGTGCCGTCAGGGCTGTCGGCGCGCAGGTGTGCCAATCGCACCGCAGGCGCACCGAGATAGCCGGCCAGCTGCTCAGCCAAACCCAGTCGCACATGCGACGTTTCGCAGTCCACCACGATCGCGGCGGCGCCCTCGGCGACCAATCGGGCCGCGGCCACCCGCGCGCGGCCCAGCGGGTCAGGGCCGCCGGTGGCACGCCCGTCGGTGAGCACCACAACCAGGCTGCGCCGCGCCCGGTCACGCGCCTTTTCGCGCACCACCACATCGCGCGCGGCCAGCAAGCCTTGCGCCAGTGGTGTTTTCCCGCCGGTGTCGAACCGGGCCAGCCGGCGGCCCGCGATGTGCACCGACGATGTTGGCGGCAACAACAGCTGGGCGTCCTGCTGCCGGAACGTGATCACCGCCACCTTGTCGCGGCGCTGGTACGCGTCTCGCAACAGCGACAGCGTCGCACCGCTGACCGCCGACATCCGGTCGCGCGCGGCCATCGACCCAGAGGCGTCGACGACGAAGATCACCAGATTGCCTTCGCGGCCTTCCCTGATCGCACGACGCACGTCGTCCGGCCAGGATTGCAGCCGGCCGGGTCGACGCTGGCGACCGGCCGCGGCCAGCAGCGTCCCGAACACGTGTACGCCGTGGCCTGCCCCGGGTTCGGCGGTTGCCGAGATCGCCTTTCCGGTGCGGTTGCGTGCACGCGACCGGCGACCCGGCGCGCCCTCACCCACCCCTGGCACCACGAGCGCCCTGGTGCGAAACACCGGCGACGGTGCGGCGCTCGGCCGGGGCGCAGAGTTCGAATTGCGTTGCGGCACCGGTTGCTCGGACCCGTCATCCGAGATCGAGTCGCCACCGCCTGGCGGATCCGGGTCGGGCTCCGGCTCTGGCTCATCGGCGGATTCCGCCGCCTGGGCCATCGCCTCGTCGAGCTGGTCCGGATCAAGCCCTGGGTCGTCGAACGGGTCGCGGCGTCGCCGGTGCGGCAGCGCAAGTTCGGCGGCCACCCGAATGTCCTCCTCCGCCACGTGTCGACGCGCCACGCCATGCGGCGTGCGCGACAGCGGTGCGTGCCACCACCAGATCGGCCCGCATCCCGTCGACGTCGAAGGCTGCGCACAGCGCCGCGATGCGCCGTAACTCGTTGTCCGGCAGGCAAACAGAGTCAGCCGTTACGCGCGCGGCGGCGACGCGACGCGCCAGTTCGGCATCCGCCGCGACATAGCGATCGGCGAACCCGGCGGGGTCGGCCTCGAACGCCATCCGCTGCCGGATGACGTCGGCCCGAACGTCGACATCGCGGGAGGCGTGCACGTCCACGGTGAGCCCGAAGCGGTCGAGCAACTGCGGGCGCAGCTCGCCCTCTTCAGGATTCATCGTGCCGATCAGCACGAAGCGGGCCTCGTGACTGTGCGAGACGCCGTCGCGCTCGACGTGCACGCGGCCCATCGCGGCCGCGTCAAGGATCACATCGACCAGATGGTCGTGCAGCAGGTTGACCTCGTCGACGTACAGCACGCCACCGTGTGCGCGGGCCAGCAGGCCAGGCGAGAACGCGTGTTCGCCATCGCGTAGCACCTTCTGCAGGTCCAGCGACCCGACCACCCGGTCCTCGGTCGCGCCGATGGGCAGCTCGACAAGCGATGCGCCGTCCACCGCGGCCAACACATGTGCCAGGCCGCGCACGGCAGTCGACTTCGCGGTGCCCTTCTCGCCGCGGATCAGCACGCCGCCGATCTCTGGCCGCACCGCGCACAACAGAAGCGCCAGCCGCAGGCGATCGTGGCCGACGATCGCGCTGAACGGGTAGACCGGGATCACGACTGCCCGGTTTCGGTCGGCGAGCCCGGCTTCACCATCGGCACATGCGGGATGCCGTCGTCGAGGAACTCCTCGCCGTCGCGGACGAATCCGTGATGGCCATACATGTCCTCCAGGTAGGTCTGCGCGTTGATGTGGCACGGGTAGTCGCCGACCTCGGCCAGCGCGGCCTGCAACAGCCGGGTGGTGTGGCCGTGACCGCGGGCGCTGCGCTTGGTGCAGACGCGTCCAATTCGGAAGGCTTTCTCGCCGCCGGGGTGTTCTTCCATCAGTCGCAGCGTGCAAATCACTTCGCCGCCAGGCCCTTCGAGCCAGAAGTGGCGCGTTTCGGCGAGCAGGTCGCGTCCGTCCAACTCGGGATAGGGGGTGGCCTGTTCGACGACGAACACCTCGACGCGCAGCTTCAGCAGCTCGTAGAGCGTCGCTGGCATCCAGGTCCTTGGCCCAGCTGCGGCGCATTGCGATCGTCATTTGGCAGCCACCGTCAACCGATCGCCGCGGCTGCCGGCACGCCACTGGCGGGCCGGTCGAGCTTGAGTACCTTGGTGCCCCACGACCACACCTCCTCGAATAGTGCTGGCTCGCCGGACAGCTCGGTGCCCAGCGACGGCACGATCTCCTTGAGCTTGGGCGACCAGGACTTGTAGCGGTCACCGAAGCAGCGCTCCATCACGTCCAGCATCGCAGGCACCGCGGTGGAGGCTCCCGGCGAGGCGCCAAGCAGCCCGGCGATGGTGCCGTCGGCAGCCGACAGCACTATCGTGCCGAAGTCCAGCACACCGCCCTTGCCCTTGGCCCGGCGGATCACTTGCACCCGCTGGCCCGCGATGTCGAGTTCCCAATCGGAATCGACTGCACTGGGCACGAATTCGCGCAGCACCTGCACCCGGCGCGACTCCGACTGCAGCAGCTGGCCGATCAGGTAGCGCACCAGAGGAATCTGCGTGAGGCCGACCGTGACTATCGGCATCAGGTTGTTCGGCCTGACCGACCGCGGCAGATCGGTGATCTTGCCGTGCTTCAAGAACTTCGGCGACCAGCCCGCGAATGGTCCGAACAGCAGCCACGACTTGCCGTTGACGACTCGGGTGTCCAAATGCGTCCCTGCCATCGACGGCGCGCCGGCAGGCGCCAGGCTGTACACCTTCGCTCGGTGTGCCGCGGTCATCGCGGGCCGATCGGCGCGCAGGAACGCGCCGCCGACCGGAAAGCCGCCGAATCCCTTGGCCTCGCGGATCCCGGACTTCTGCAGCAATGGCACCGAACCACCGCCTGCCCCGATGAACACGAACTTCGCGGTCAGCTTTCGCTTTTCCTCGGTTCGCCGGTTGACGATCGTCAGTGTCCAGCTGCCGTCGGATTCCTTGCGCAGGCCTCGCACCTCGTGGCCGAACAGCGTGGTCATTCCGCGCTGCGCGGTGAAGCCGATGAGCTGTCGCGACAGTGCGCCGAAGTCGACGTCGGTCCCGTCCTGGGCCCAGGCCAGCGCGATCGGATCCGAATGGCTTCGTCCGGAGGCCATCAGCGGCAACCGCCGCGCGAACTCGTCGTCGTCGGCGATGAACTCCATCGACGCGAACAGCGGATTGTCGATCAACGCGTCGTGGCGGCGCTTCAAGTAGTCGATGCTGGCCTCGCCTTTGACGAAGCTGACGTGCGGGATCGGGTTGAGGAAACTGCGCACATCGGGCAGCAGTCCGTTTTCGACGGCGTAGGCCCAAAACTGCCGCGTCACCTGAAACTGCTCGTTGACCTGGACCGCTTTGCTGATATCGATCGAGCCGTCGGGCCGCTCCGGGGTGTAGTTCAGCTCGCACAGCCCTGCGTGACCGGTGCCTGCGTTGTTCCAAGGGCCGCTGCTCTCGGCGCCCGCACCGTCAAGGCGCTCGATCAGGGTGATCGACCAATTCGGCTCTACCAGCCGCAAAAGGGCGCCAAGAGTGGCACTCATGATTCCCGCGCCCACCAGAACGACGTCCGTCTGTGCGGCCTTCGGGTCAGACACCGAATCGTTGGTCCTTCGCGGTCGCGGTCCGCATCTCACGGCTTACCGCTGTTCAGGTTATCCGCCGTGGTCTGCCTCCATGGGCCCAGGTCGGCCGCGAAGCGCGGCTAAGGTAGCTGTCGTGCCTGGATGGGAGCCCGATGTGCTGCCTGGCTATTGGCAGCAGACGTTCGGCCTTGGGCCGGATCCCGACGGCGAAGGTGACCTCTTCGCCACGCTGGTGCGCCGGGGCGAGCCTGACCCCGTCGGCGACCCACGCGGTGCTGCTTGTACACGGATTCACCGACTACTTCTTCCACACCGAACTGGCCGACCACTTCGCCGCCCGCGGCTTCGCCTGTCTACGCGCTGGATATGAACAAGTGCGGGAGGTCATGGCGCGAGGGGCAGACGCCGCACTTCACCACCGACCTCGTGCGCTACGACGCCGAACTGGAGCGGGCGCTGGACCTCATCGAAGAAGAGTCTCCGGGAGCCGACGTGCTCATCTACGCGCATTCCACGGGCGGCCTGATCGTCCCGCTGTGGCTGGACCGCATGCGGCGCCGCGGCGACATCGCCAGACGTCGCATCGCCGGCCTGGTGCTCAACAGCCCGTGGCTGGATCTGCAGGGGCCTGCCCTCCTGCGCACTGCCCCGGCGGGGCTAGCCATCGGCGCGGTCTCGCGCATCCGCAAGAAGCGGGTGGTCCGGCCGCCGGCAGAGACCGAGGGCGGATACGGCGCCACCCTGCACAAGCGAGTACGGCGGCGAGTTCGACTACGACTTGAAGTGGAAGCCGATCGGCGGCTTTCCTGTCACGTTCGGCTGGCTGCACGCCATCCGCCGCGCGCAGGTC
Organism: uncultured Actinomycetota bacterium; assembly: GCA_963848185.1. Classification (GTDB taxonomy): domain Bacteria; phylum Actinomycetota; class Actinomycetes; order Mycobacteriales; family Mycobacteriaceae; genus Mycobacterium. Next base: position 175,107 of record CAWKCR010000006.1, on the reverse strand, counting down.
AAGCTGCACCGTGGGCTGGACGTCGGTGTGCCCAACCTGATCCTGCGCTCGGACCGCAGCGTCCGGGAGGTCGCCGATCCCAGCAAGATCGACGAGATCCAGCGCGGTGACGCGGTGCTCGACGTCAAGCAGATCGCGCGCTGGGCCGGCTGTATCGGCAACCGCTCAACGATCGTGCCGATCGTCGACGCCAAACACGACGTGTTCCTCTCGGTGCCGGAGTCGCGGCACGCGGCGTACCGCGAACTGGACAAATGGCTGGATTGGCTTCTGGCCGAAACCTCTGATCCGGCAACCAAATCCGAACGAGGATAGTCACCATGGCCCACTTCGACATCGCGATCATCGGCACCGGTTCGGGCAACTCCATCCTCGATGAACGCTACGCAGACAAACGCGTCGCGATATGCGAGCAGGGCGTGTTCGGCGGGACGTGCCTCAACGTCGGCTGCATACCGACGAAGATGTTCGTCTACGCGGCGGAAGTGGCTCAAAGCGCCAGGGACTCCGCACAATACGGGGTCGACGCGCACGTCGACGCCGTCCGCTGGGGTGACATCGTGTCGCGGGTCTTCGGCCGCATCGATCCGCTCGCGGTGGGTGGCGAGAACTACCGCCGCTCCTCCCCCAACGTCCAGGTGTTCGCCAGCCACACCCGATTCGGAAAGCCGCTGCCCGACGGCCGCTACACACTGCGCACCGACGACGGTGACGAGTTCACCGCCGATCAGGTGGTGATCGCAGCGGGCTCACGCCCGGTCATCCCCGACGAAATCGCGAATTCCGGTGTGCGCTATCACACCAGCGACACGATCATGCGGATCGCCGACGTGCCCGAGCACCTGGTGATCGTCGGCGGCGGATTCGTGGCATGCGAATTCGCCCATATCTTCTCGTCGTTGGGCAGTCGCGTCACCATGATGATTCGGGGCAGCACCCTGCTGCGGGGTCACGACGACACGATCTGCGAACGGTTCACCGATATCGCCTCGAAGAAGTGGGAGGTCCTGAGCCACCACGAGGTCGCCGGGCTCCGGCAGGACGGCGACGGCGTGGAATTGCGCTGCCACGACGGTTCGCGGCTGCACGGCGATGTGCTGCTGGTCGCCACGGGCAGGACCCCCAACGGTGACCTGCTCAACGCCGAACAGGCCGGCGTGAAGGTGACCGCCGACGGCCAGGTGGTCGTCGACGAGTACCAGCGCACGACCGCGCGCAGCGTCTTCGCCCTCGGGGACATCTCGTCGGACTATCAGCTCAAGCATGTGGCCAACCACGAGGCGCGAAGGGTGAAGCACAACCTCTTGCAGGACTGGGACGACGTCGATGCCCTGATGCCGTCAAACCATAAGTACGTGCCGTCGGCGGTCTTCACCGATCCGCAGATTGCCAGTGTTGGGCTTACCGAAAATGAGGCCAGGGCAAAGGGATTCAACATCAGGGCCAAGGTCCAGGATTTCGGCGACGTCGCCTACGGCTGGGCGATGGAGGACACCACCGGCATCGCGAAGATCATCGTCGATGACGACACCGGTCTGATCTTGGGCGCCCACATCATGGGCCATCAGGCCTCGTCGTTGATCCAGCCACTGATCCAGGCGATGAACTTCGACCTGCCTGCTCAGGACATGGCGCGTGGCCAGTACTGGATCCACCCCGCGCTGCCAGAGGTGATCGAGAACGCATTGTTGGCGCTGTGCGGCGAGCCGCCGTGGCCCCCGTCGAGACGGCACTGACGAGCGGCGAAAGCTAACCGGAAGCTTGTGGCGCCCAGCGCTTCTCGACTTGTCCGAAGTGCCACACCGCCAGGGCGATCAACCAAGCCGCGACGAACATCCCGACGATCATGAAGCCGACGAACTCCAGGTCCAACGATCCGATCGCAGCCAGTGGACCCGACTCGATGCCGAGGCGGTCGGCCACGCAGGCCGGCGAGCACGATGACGCCGATGACCAGTGCGACGGCCACCGACAGCACCGTCACGGTCAGGTTGTAGTACACCTTGCGGACCGGCTTGAGGAACGCCCAGCCGTAGGCCCGCGACATGAAAATCCCGTCGAGCGCATCGAAAAGGCTCATCCCCGCCGCGAACAGCACAGGCAGCACCAGGATGGCGTACCAGGGCAGCGTGAACGCCGCCGTTCCCGCGGCCAGCACCAGCAGTGCCACCTGCGTGGCCGTGTCGAAACCGAGGCCCATGAGCAGCCCGACCGGGTAGAGGTGCCACGGCTTGCTCACCCGGCGCATCACCCTGGCGAGTAGCCGCGCCAGGAAGCCGCGCTGCTCGAGTTGCCGTTCGAGTTCGGCCTCGTCGAAGTCGCCGCTGCGCATCCGGCGGAACACCTTGGCGATGCCCACCGCGGCGAACAGGTTCGTCAGCCCGATGAGGATGAGGAAGGTGCCCGCGACGAGGGAGCCCACCAGCCCGAGGGTCTGCAAGAGCGGCGAGCCCTCGTCCTGGACGGGTCCCACGATCGCACGCACGCCGATCGCCAACAGGAACGCGAGCCCGAACACGACGCTGGAATGGCCCAGTGAGAACCAGAAACCGGCGGACAGCGAGCGGGTGCCCTCCCCGACCAGCTTTCGCGTGGTGTTGTCGATCACGGCGATGTGGTCGGCGTCGAACGCGTGCCGCACTCCGAGCAGGTAGGCGGTCACACCCAGTCCGACGCCGAACACGCCTGCCGATCCGAGCGTGATGTGCTGCGGCGCCACCCCGAGCACCAGCACTCCCCAGCCGAATAGGTGGAGCGCCAAGCACGATACCGCCCATCGCGGCGATCGTCGTCCAATCGGTTCGGTCGAGTCGGGTGGCCACTTGATCAGACACGGGTCGCTTCTGGCTGCTCGACGACGGTCACCGGTCGACCCTATGCCCGCATCTCTCATCTGTCTAGATGAACAGATGTTCAGGTGTGGCTGCTGGCCGAAGTCAGCAGCTCTCGCAGTTCGGTGACTGCGGCGACGGCGGTTTCGTGGTCGGCTGGCGCACGGAATCACGTTGAAGACCGAGCAGCCTGCCTCGATATACGGGTGGAGAAACTCTGCGACATCCTCGGGCGTCCCGTAGGCGAATAACGCTCGAAGGGCTCGAACGGCATCTGGTAGAAGCCTTGCATTCCGGCAGCGAGCGGTGCGCGCGCGGCCTCGCGGGTCGGGCCGAAGCCGCACCACACATTGATCGCATGCTCGAAGCCGCTCGGGTCCCTGTCGGCGTGGCCGGCGTGCTCAGCGATCTGCTCGACCACCGTGATGAATCGCCGGGGCGAGACCCAGATTCCCAACCAGCCATCGCCGAACCGTCCCGGCGCGCCGCACGGCGGCGTCGGAACGGCCCCCGACGATGAGCGGAATCGGTGGTGTGGGGGCCGGGACGATCAGCGCATCGCGGAGCGAGAAGAACTCGCCTTCGAAGCTGACAGGCTCACCGTCAGACAGCGCGCGCAGAATCTCGAGGGACTCGTCCATCCGACGGCCGACCGTCCTCGGATCCACACCACAGATCTCGAGTTCGTGCCGGTCCTCACCACCGATCCCCACGCCGAGCGTCAGCCTCCCCGGTGCAAGCTCGGCGACGCTGGCGAGCTGTCGTGCTACCAGCACCGGGATGACGCAGCGGCAGCAAGTACAGCGCTACGTAACACGGCAGCTCCGAGTAATGGGTCAGCACCGACGTCGCATTGATCAGTGCGTCTGACCCGGCGCCGACGTGGAAGCTGACATGGTCGTCGACGCACACATGGTCGATGCCCGACTCGGTGATCCGAGCGAACCCCGCGGCGTGCTGACTCAGCCGCACTGGCGAACGCACCGATCGGCGCGAACATCCCCACTCGAACGTCCAGACCATGGCCGAACTCCTTTCTCGCTACCGCTTCGTCGCGGTGACGAGCAGATACTCGGCCTCGCCAGACCGCGCTGTCGGCCGTCCCCGGTTCCAGTCGGTCAGGAACGTCAAGGAAGTCACTGTCCAATGCGGCGACGCGGTCCGGCTGGTCCGCGTTGAACCGGTACGCCGCGATGGTCGGACCGTAGTTGCGCTTCCAGTACTCGCGGAACTCGTCGGATTCGCGCAGTGGTCCATGCGCACCGTCTGCCGTCGAGCCGTCAGATCGGTGACCCGTTCGCCGAACAACGTCCGGACATGCTCCTCGTTGCCCCACAGCGGCGCCGGGCTGGCGCCGGGTGGTGGCGGCGGCGCGTATGGCTTCATGGTCGCGAACAGGTTGCCGATGAATCCCTCGGGCGTCCAGTTGATCATCCCGATGGTGCCGCCGGGCCGGACCACCCGCACCAATTCGTCGGCGGTGGCCTGGTGGTGCGGCGCGAACATCGCGCCGACGCAGGACATCACCACGTCGAAACTGTTGTCCGCGAAGGGCATCGCCTCCGCATCGGCCTCGACCCATTCCAGCTCGACGCCACGCTCGGCGGCGATCGCGCCGTCCGGCGTCGAACAGCTCCGGCGTGAGGTCGCTGGCGGTGACGATCGCCGCCTGCAACAGCGGCGGGTATCGCCGCGTTGCCCGATCCTGCGGCCGACATCGAGGACGCGGTCGCCCGTGACTTCACGCTGAGGCGCGCACCAGCTCGGGGCCGAGCTCCGCAATCAGTTCCGTGGCGACCGCGGGATAGTCACCCGACGCCCACAGCGCCCGGTGCTTTGCCTTGAGGTGTCACGGTCGAGCTTCAACAGTGGTCATTTTGTTCTCCTTATTGTCGAGGTCTGGTTCGATGCCTCCAAGGTTGCTTGCTCGACACGGCGTTTCGGCAGACTTTGGCACTCGTGAAATCATCGCTGATCAGGATGCCGACCCAGTTGGCGACCGGCATCGCGGCGTCGGCCGTGCGCGCACCAGACGCTCGCACGTACAGCCGCTGAGCGGCCCATTTCACGAATCCGTCAAGCGCCGCCAAAACGTCGCCCCGCACAGTCGGACCGTCACATGAACCCGGGCCACCTACGGCCCACAAGCATTGGAGAACCAAAAATGAACGCACGCAAGAAAATCACGTCACTCATGGGCGGGGCAGCCACGATCGCCGCCGCAGTCGGGATGACGGCAGGGCTCACGCCGGCTTCGGCGGCCCCGTCGCCGTCACCCGGGTCGAATCTGACCATCGTCGACCAGAACATCACCGGGGCCGGCTACAACCGGATCATCGTCCGGGGCGTGTTTCCGATGCAGAAGCCCGACGCAGTTCGGCTTCCTCAACAACCTCACGGCGGGTTGTGGCGGGATGCACTACATCGTCTGGGGCGACGACGGAAACGAGCAGTACCTGTTCGACCGCAATTACCCCGGAGTCCACGAACGACATCGATGGCTTTCGTCAGGGCATCGGACCGCGGCCTGGAGTACCTGCAGCAATTCCTCGTGCCCGCGAGCATTCTCGATGAGGACAAGGACGGCACCGACGAGGTATTCGTCCGAGCCCGCTTCGTCGATGGTGACTGCGGAAGCAGGGTCCAGAACACCAACGTGGTCAAGGGCAACTTCTGACGACACGGGCGGGCCCGGGGCAGCGAAAAGCGTTGCGCCGGGCCCGTTTCGCGTCACCGGCGGAACGAACTCAGAGATACCGGGCCAGCGCCGACGTGCGCGGACGACGGCGTCCGCACCACTCAATCCGTCGCCCGGCACGTCGCCGAGAGTCGCGGGCTGTGCCGCGCTCAACGGTGACTGTTTGCCCGCAGGTCGAAGTGCGCGATGTAGTGCAACCGCATCGTCCTCGGCGCCGACCCGATTCAGAAAACGCGTCACGTAGCGAAGATTCAGCCACTGCTGGCTCCAATCGCCCACCCGGTCCCAGTGGTCGATCACCTTGATGAATTCACTTGCCGCTCTTGCTGGATCGCCGTGCACGCCACGGGTCGACGCAGCTTCCATCAACGCGATGCCGTGCCACCAGAAATTCTGGACCGATGCGGCCAGACTCCGCCGCTTCGTCGAATAGCGCCAGCGCCCTGTCCGGCTCCGACTTCTTGAGGACGAGGCCCAGCGCGTAGCGTGCCATCGACCGCGCCGTCGGGTTCGCCGTGGCATCGGCAACCTGCACGGCTTCCTCCGCTGCGGCAAGACCGTCTCTGGCGTACGGAGCGCGGCCTGGCAGATCGCGACATAGAACAGCGTCCACACCAGCCGGATTGGATCGTCGTCGCGACGGGCCCGCGCCATCTCCCCTTCGTAATGCGCCAGCGCGGCGGTCGCATCCCCCTCGTAGAGGGCCACGATCGGCGAGCACGTCGCCCGGATACGCCACCCGGCCGTTACCGCGGCCGGGCACACGCCCGTCTGCGAGGGAGGCCAGTTCGCCGCGCCCTCGCTTGATCGCCGCGGTTCCAGGCGCCCCGTGCGGCGAAACCGACCGCGGCGGCGAACAACGGATGCTCGGGATCGACGCCTCGAGCGCACGTTCCGCCCAACCGGACGCCTCGAAGCCGATACGCAGGTGCACGAACTCCGAGCAGCGACGTGACGAGCCGAAGCGCAAGGTCGATGTCGCTATCGGTCATGGCATGCTCGAACGCGGCGCGCAGATTGTCGTAGTCGGGCAGCATCCGCTCGACCCACGCCTGTTCGTCGGCGCCATGCATGCCCGCCGCGGCGCGCTGGGCGAGTTCGGCGAAATATGCCGCATGTCGCACTCGCGTAATCGTCGTCAATTCCGTTGTCCCACAGGCGCTCTCGGCCATAGGCGCGCAATGTCTCCAACACGCCGTATCGCGTCCCACCGCCGTCGCTGCGCATGGTCACCATCGACTTGTCGACAAGCCCGGTCAGTAGATCGAGTGTGTCGTCCTCGTCTGCGCCGTCCTCGCCGCACACGCCGTGCGCCGCGTCCAGATCGAATCCACCCGCGAACACCGAAAGCCGCGCGAACAAGGACCGCTCGGGCTCGGCCAGCAGCCGGTAGGACCAGTCAATCGTCGCGGTGACGCTCTGCTGCCTCGGCTGCGCACCGCGCGAACCACCGCTCAGCAGCCGCAGAGTGTCCAGGCGTCGCGCGACGTCGAGGCTGCTCATCACTCGCATCCGGGCCGCCGCCAGCTCGATCGCCAACGGCAGACCGTCGAGTTGTCGACAGATCTCGGCCACCGCTCCGACCGGCTCACGGTCGATGTCGAAGTCCGGGCGGCCTGCCCTTGCGCGGTCGGCGAACAGCACGGTGGCCTCCTCGACCGCCAGCGGCGGAACCGGAATACCTGTTCACCCTCGATGCCCAACGCTTCGCGACTGGTGGACAGCACCGTTACCCGGGGACAGTGCTTGACGATCTGATCGACCAGCCGCGCGCTTGGGTCAAGTAGATGCTCACAGTTGTCGACGATCAGCAGCAGCTCGCGCGTCGCCAGGTATTCGATCACCGTCGCCTCGATGTCGAGCCCTTGCCGCTGTTGTAACCGCAACGCCGCGGCAACCGCATGGCCCACCGCCGCGCCATCGTCGAGCGGCGCAAGTTCGCACAGCCATGCGCCGTCGCGGAAGCGCTCCTTTTCGTGCCCCGCCACTTCGAGCGCGAGCCTGGTCTTGCCGACGCCTCCGACCCCGGTCAGGGTCAGCAGCGGGCCCTTGCGCAGAGCACCCGCCAGGCGCGAAAGCTCTTGCGTGCGGCCGACGAAGCTCGTCGCGCGCCGCGGCAGGGCGACGACTGCGCGACGGATCGAGTGACGGCTCGGGCGATCTAGGGCGTCGGGGCGTCGCGTCACCATCGAGGATTCGCTGGTGCACGTCGCGCAGCATGGGGCTGGGATCAACGCCGAGCTCGTCGACCAGCCGCTCACGCATCTGCCGGTAGGTGTCGAGCGCTTCAGCCTGTCGGCCGCTGCGGTACTGGGCAAGCATCAGCTGTCCGGCCAGGCGTTCGTCCAGTGGGTCCGCTTGGACCGCCGTCACGAGTTCACCGAGCAGGTCCGCGTGCCGTCCTGCCTGCAACGCAGCGTCGTTACGATCCAGCGTGGCCGAATCGCGTTCCGCCTCAAAGGCGTTGCGCACATCGTTGATCCACGGTGTGTCAAGCGATGCGAACGGCTTCCCGCGCCACAGGCCGAGTGCGCTGTCGAAGAGGGCGGCCGCTTCGGCAGGGTCGGCGGCCGCCCGGGCCTGCGATGCGATGTGTCGGAAGCGGTGGATGTCCACGGACAATGCATCGGCCTCCAGCACGTAGGAACCGGGCTCGCGGACGATCTGTACGTCGGCGCCGGCCAGCAGCTGACGCAATCGCGATATATATGCGGCGAGGGCGTTGCGGGCCCGGTGTGGAGTGTCGTCCGCCCACACCCGGTCGATCAATTGGTCGGCCGAAACGGGATCGTTGACGTCGACAAGCAGTGCCGCCAGAACGCACCGCTGGCGTGCATGCCCGATGTCCAGCCGCTGCCCGTCGAGCAGAGCCTCGACGTTGCCGAGCAGCCGGAACTCCACCGTCACGCCATACAGCCTCCCCCAGGCCGCCGAGCTACGGGCGGATTCTGCTCGTTCGTCGGGTCGTAGAGCGGCTTCAGCGATACCGCGACCGGATACAGCTGCCCGCCGACGTTGACCTCGTAGTTACCGGCGTTGATCCAGTCGGCGTTGATGACGGCGTTGTCCGAAGCCCGGACGTAGGCCAGCCCGACGCAGGAACCCGTCGTCTCACCCCACGCCGCCGAAGTCACCTGTCCGGCGACGCCGCCGTCGCGCAGGATCAGCTCGCCTCCCCACAGCATCGCCTCCGGATCATCGACCCTGAATCCGACCAGCTTGCGGCGCGGTCCTTCGGCCTTGGCCTTCTCGACCGCTTCGCGGCCGAGGAACGCGATGTCGGTTTTCAGCTTGCACGCGAACAGCAGCCCCGCTTCGACGGGGTTCTCGCTTGGGGTCAGTTCCCGGCCGAATGCGCGGTAGCCCTTCTCCAGCCGCAGAGATTCGATCGCGTAGTAGCCGCCGCGGCCGACACCGAACGCAGCCCCCGCAGCCATCAGATCCTCGTAGACGCCGACGGCGAACTCGGCGGGAACGTAGAGCTCCCAACCCAATTCGCCGACATACGTGATCCGGGTGGCGCGCACCGTCGCGTAACCCAATGAGATCTGTTGGCTTGTGGCGAACGGGAACGCTTCGTCGGACAGGTCGGCCGACGTCAGCGCGGACAGCAGCTCCCGAGACTTGGGTCCCATCACCCCGAACACTGCGTACGCCGACGTCACGTCGACGAGCGCGGCGGCGGCGCCCGTCGGGCAGGTTCCTGCGGATGTGGTCCTTGTCGCGTTCGGTGGTGGCCGCGCTGCTGATGATCAGGAACTCCTCGGGCCCGGTGCGGGTGACCGTCACATCGGACTCGTAGGTGCCCCGCTCGTTGAGCATCCCGGTGTAGACCGACCTGCCGACCTCGACGCCGACGTCGGCGGTGCACAGCCACTGCAGCGCCGCCTCGGCGTCACGGCCGACGAGCAGGTACTTGGAGAACGAGGTCTGGTCGAACACCGTGACATTCGTCCGGGTGTTGGCCTGCTCGGCGGCCGACCATGGCAGCCAGTTGGGCTTGCCCCAGGTGTATTCGATCGTCGGTTCCGTGCCGTCGGGTGCGAAGAAGTTGGCCCGCTCCCAGCCCATCTTGCTGCCGAAGTTGGCGCCCGCGGCTTGCAGCAGGTGGTGCACCGGCGAGCGCCGGAACGGCCGGGCGGTCTCCATTTCCCGGTTCGGCCAGGGGATTTCATAGTGCAGCCCGAGCACCTCGGCGACGCGGTCATGAAGCCATCGGTTGTTGCCGTTGAACGGCGCGAACCGCCGGATGTCCACCCCGGTCAGGTCGCTGGTCGGCGCGCCGTTGACGATCCACTCCGCAAGCGCACGCCCGGCTCCGCCTGCGGTGGCGATGCCGACCGAGTTGAAGCCGGCGCCGACGAAGAAGTTCGCGAGCTCGGGGGCTTCGCCGAGGATGAACTGGTTGTCGGGCGTGAAGCTCTCCGGACCGTTGTAGAACTTCTTGATTCCGGTCTCCTCGAGCGCCGGGATCCGCAGCAGCGCGTTGTTCATCAGAATCTCGAAGTGGTCCCAATCCTCGTCCAGCAGCTGGAATTCGAACGGGTACGGGATCGCATCGGGCGCCACCCACGGTTTGGCTTCGGGCTCGAAGCCGCCGATCACCAGCCCGCCGACTTCCTCTTTGAAGTACGTGTAGCCGTCGGGGTCGCGCAGGATCGGCAGGTCGGGGTGCACGCCGTCGATGGCTTCGCTGACGACGTAGAAGTGCTCGGCCGAATGCAGCGGGACGTTCACACCGGCCATCGCGCCGACCTGTTTGGCCCACTGCCCTGCGCAGTTGACGACGATCTCGGCCTCGACGTCGCCGCGTCGGTGCGGACGCCGGTCACCCGGCCCCATCGGTGAGAACGTCGAGCACCCTGACCTTTTCGACGATCCGGGCGCCCCGCATCCGCGCGCCCTTCGCCAGCGCGAAGGTCAGATCGGTCGGGTTGGCCTTGCCGTCGCCGGGCAGCCAGATGGCGCCGACGAGATCGTCGACTCGCATCACCGGGTAATGCTCGAGCGCCTGTTCGGGGGTGAGCAGTTCGCATTCCATGTTGAACGCCGCGGCGTTGGCGGCGGTGCGGCGCAGCTGGATCATGCGGTCCTCGGTGCGCGCGACCGTCACTCCCCCGCACTGCTTGTAGCCGGCGGACAGGCCGGTCTCGCTCTCGAGCTCGGCGTACAGCTGTGTCGAGTACTGCACCAGCCGGGTTGCGCTCTCCGAGGCGCGCAGCTGGCCGACCAGCCCGGCGGCGTGCCAGGTTGTGCCGCAGGACAGTTGGCCCTGTTCGAGCAGCACGACGTCGGTGACGCCGAGCTTGGTCAGGTGGTAGGCGACGCTGGTGCCGATGACGCCGCCGCCGATGATGACGACGTGGGCGCGGTCGGGAAGCGATGTGGTGGCCATAGGTGTCACGGATTCCTTGTGTCAGTCGGTCGGCCTGCGCGTCGTCGAGCAGGCGGGCGAAGTGCGGGTCCTTGAATTCGGCGACGGCGGCCTCGTAGCGCTCCATCGCCCAGCCCCAGAAGTCGAATTCCAACGCGCTGGAGGCACTTTGGATACAGCCCCACAGCGTCCACCCGTACTTGGCGACGATGCCCTGCAGATGGGCCCTTGCGGTCTTGTGGCGTAGCCTGCGGCCGTAGTACGCGGTGACGAGCTCGTCGAGCTGGTCGGTCGACAGGCCGCACTCACTCCAGATGTTGCCCAGTTCGAAGCAGGATCGTTGTTGCCGGAGTACTCGTAGTCGATGATCCACACCCGGTCGCCGTCTTCGATGAAGTTGCCGGCCAGCAGGTCGTTGTTGCACGGGACGGTGGTCTGATCGGTCGTCAACACCGTTCTGAATCTCGCCGAACGTGTCGGCATACTCCAGGTAGTCGTGCGGAATCTTGAAACCGTTGTCCTGAACGGTTTTCAGGTATCGGGGCTGGCGTTCGAACATGTCGAACCGGCCGCGAAACGCGGCCCGTTGTGCAACGTCCGGCAGCCTGCGGCCACCTTCGCCACCACTCCTGGCCGCTGAAAATCCTCGTTGCACAGCGTCTTTCCGTTGAGGTAACCCAACAGCAGGATGCCGAGATCCGGGCGGTAGTCGATGACCGGCGCGCCGACGCCTGCCCGCTCGGCGGCGCTGGTGTTGTAGAGCTCCGCGTCTCGGTCGATACCCAGAAAGTTGGAGGTGGTGTCGGTGCAGCGAGCGACGTACACCCCGTCGGGGGTGGTGACCTTGACATTGCGATTGGTCAGGCCGCCGGAGAGTTCCTCCAGTTGCCGTGGCCGGCCGGCGAGTACGGGGATCTCCTCGAACAGCTCGTTGAGCTGGGCGTCGGTGAACTGTAACGGCATGCGGTGTTCCTCGGCGGGGCCGGCGTGGTTCCGTTCACTGTAAACCGTCGACCGTCAAAGGTCTAGACTATTGGGCATGTCGTCACCGACCGATGTGATCGAAACGTGGTTACGCAGTGACCAGCCTGCCGTCATTTTCGACTTCAACGGCACGCTCTCCGACGACGAACCCATCCTGTTCGACATCTTCAGCGATCTGTTCCGTGTCCACCTCGACTGGGCGATGACCACCGAGGACTACCGCGACGACCTGTTGGGCCGCAGCGACCGCGAGATCATCGAACGCGCGGTGGCGCGACACGGCCGCGGAACCGAACAGGAAGTCACCGAGCTGCTGCGCCTGCGTCAGGGCGTCTACAAGCAACGCGTCGCAGACAAAACCCGATCGCCGACGCCGCCGTGCGGCTGGTGAAACTGTTAGCCGACAACGAGATTCCCCTCGGCATTGTGACCGGTGCCCAGCGTGACGACGTCCTTGCGGTGCTGGCAGGCAGTCCCGCAGGTGAGTTGTTCAGCGTGCTGATCGCCGAAGAGGACGTCAGTGACGGCAAGCCCCACCCGGAGGGATTCCTCACCGCGGCCCGGCTGCTGCATCGCCACCCCAGCGACGTGCTCGTCTTCGAGGACTCCGTGCCGGGTGTACAGGCCGCCGAGGCCGCAGGTATGCATTGTGTGGCCGTCGCCGCCGAGCCGAGCACGGAACTTCAAGCCGCCGCCCAGGCCATCGTGGCCGACCTGTCGGTTGAACTCGTCGAGCACGCGCTCATCGGCTGGCGTCGCGGGCGGGCGCCTCACCGTCGGCCCGGGACTTGATGCGGATCCGTCGCGCGATCCGAGCGGTGATAGTCGCGGGAGAACTCGACCGCGACGCCGCTCTCGCTAAACGATGTACGCGTGATCAACAACAACGGGCTGCCCGCCTCGATACCGAGAAGTCCGGCCTGTTCTGACGTGGCCTGCGTCGCCTCGATCTCTTCGTCGGCCGAGAACGGAGACGCACCGTAGGAGCGCATCAGCATGTACAACGAGCCGGTGAGGTTCGCCGAGAGCAATCCAGGAAAGATCGCCGCCGGTAGATACGCCTCTTCGAGAACGATCGGCTCGCCGTTGGCCGATCGGGCGCGCAGTATCTCGTGGACCTGCTCGCCGCGTTTGAGCCCGAGGTGTTGGCGCACCTCGACGGTGGGGCGACCGGTCGCGGCACGCAAGACCTCAGCGCCGGCTTCGACATGGATGCGGCGCATCTGTTGGTGAACCCGGGCAGGCTGGCATGGTCGAACTCGATCCGCGGTGCCGTCACGAAATTGCCGCCGAACCGTCCGCGGCGGCGGTCGATGAGGCCTTTCGCTTCGATCGTGCTCAGCGCCTGGCGCAATGTCATCCGGCTGACGCCGAGCGCGTTGGCGATCTCGACCTCGGACGGCAACTTGTCGCCCGGCGCCAACGTATGGGACACGATCAGCTGCTCGAGCCACGTACCAATGCGCGTATGAGCGGGCAGATCTCCTGCGCCGGCCAGGTCAGGGCGATCCACAAGCAGTGGATCGTCCATCGTCAACACGCGCACATCTGGCAGTTTAGGTCGCTGGACCCAGCTTCAGCCGTGTCGGGCGCCTATCCAGTGCAGCAGGTCGTGCACGATCTCGTCCTCGAGGCGGTAGCTGACGGAACGGCCCACCCGAGTCGAACTCACCCAGCCCTGCTGCCGCAGCACCCGCAGCGCCTGGGAGACGGCGTTCTCTGATCGACCCAGCGCCGCGGCGAGGTCACCGACGCAGATCCCGGGTGCCCGGTGCAGGCACAGCAGGATCTGAGAGCCGGTTCGGGTCGGACAGCAGGTCGAAGCGCTGGGTCCAGCCGGTTGTGTCGACATCGGTTAATGCCGACGTCACACCTTTGGCGTGCGTGTGGTGTCCGGACTGCTCCACGTATCAAACTTAAACCCGTTCGTGGACGAAGTACTGCAACTCATCAGGCGACGAACCAGCGACGCCCGATTGCGGCCGTCGCTTCCGCCAGGTTGTCGACATCAGCCAGTGTCCTTGTAGTGACGTGGACGCTGCCACAGATCAGAGTCTGCCCGGCGTCATACCCGGCGTCCGCCCTCAATCGCGTTGTAAGCCCCAACGGTAACGGCAAGCAGTCGTGCCACAGTGGTGCCGCGGTTGTGCCAGCGGTGGCGAGTACCGTTCTGCACGACGGCATCACCTGGCTTCAGTGTGACTTCTGCGCCGTTATCAAGTTCGAGACCAATGATGCCCTCAAGGACGACGTCGTAGTCCATCGTCGCCGTGCGGTGCATTCCCGGTTCATCAGGATCCGCCCACGGCTCAAGTGCAGTGCGGACAAATTCTTGGAACTCATTGCCCTCAGGCGCTAACTCCATCAGTGCCAGGGAGCATCCACCCGGTGGCGGCCACGCTGCAGTCCTGATCGGCTGGCTTCCGTCATCGGGGAACCGAGCTGGATCGTCGCGATACCAGAGCGTCGTGGTCGCTGAGCCTCCGTCGCCGATGGGCATCGGCGGTACCTCACTATCACTGACAAAGATGGCCTCGCCGTCGGGACTGTGGCCCGTTACGACACGCCGTATCGCCATAGATGTGCCCTTCCGCCGCGTGGTTGATGTCGGCAAATGTATTGAGATTGCGACGTGGCGATGTCTGTTGCGACTAAATTCGGCATTCCCGTTAGGCCGGGCGTTCGACGTTGCCGTGTCTAACCACAACAGCTCGGGCCACTACCTCTGCGAAAATGATGTCCTTGTAGTCTCCTGGACGTTGACGAATACGAGTCTTGCGGGCTTTGCCATGACGAGTACACAATCCATGCCATGAGCAACTATCTGCTGGTTCATGGCGGATGGGGCGGTGGCTGGGTGTGGGACGACCTGGCCGAGCGGTTGGAGAAGGCTGGTCACCGGGTCAGAGTCGTGGATCGACTGCCGAGTGCGGGCACAGACCCGGAATCACTGGGCGACCTGACCGCCGATGCCAACTATGTGCAGCAGGTGCTCGACACGATCGATGAGCCGGTTGTGCTGGTGGGGCATTCCTATGGCGGGATGGTCATCACCGAGTTAGCCGACCACCCGAAGGTGCGGCACAGCGTCTATCTAGCCGCGTTTTGGCCGCAGCGGGGGCAGTCCTTGCTGGACTTGCTCGGTGATGAGGGACTGCCGAATTGGATCGTTCAGCGGGATGACGGCGCGCTGGAGATCACCGACGATTTCGAGCTGGCCTGGGAGTCGCTGTGCGCGGACCTGGACCGGGACCGCACCCATAGGATGCTCTCGCGCTTTGTGCGGCAGTCGGCAACCGCATTTGGTACTCCGAGCACGGCACCCGATCGGGCACATCCGACCACTTACATGATTGCCGCTCAAGATTCGGACAACTGCGTCCCGGTGGCTGCGCAGGAAGCAATGTCGGCGAACGCCGATTACGTGGTTCGGTTGCCAGCCGCACACATGGTGCAGCTTTCTCGGCCCGATGAGTTGGCCGAGGCGCTCGGACGAATCTGATCCCGCGACTAGATACAAGAGATCTGCGATCGTGATGCCCACGCGGTCAACTGAACGCTCACTGCTTTGATGAATTTCCGGTACGGCTACCTCGGGTGGCCCTTACCCTCGCCTTGGTGGACCGCAAGCAAATCCATGCCGCTACAGCGCAGGAGCGTCGCCGCATTGCCGATCTGATTGACGATCTTGATGAGGCTCAGCTAGCGACTCCTAGTCTGTGCGCAGGGTGGGATGTAAAGACGGTGGGCGCTCACCTGGTGAGCTTTCTGGCCGAGGGCAACCTCAGGGTTACACGGCTAGGCATGCACCGTGGTGGTCCTGATGGGGCAATCGATGAGGCGGCGCGCCGCTATGCGGAGCGGCCAGCTACCGAAATCGCGGCGAGTCTGCGTGATCTCGCCGATCACCGATACTGGAGGCCGCCGCCGCAAGCACCGGGTCTTCTAGCCGAAGTCTTGGCCCATAGTGGCGACATCAGAATCCCGCTTGGACTTCCGTTGGAACTCGATCTGCAGCCGACTGCAGTCGCGCTGGACTTCTTGACCGGCCCCGTGCCAATCGGTCTCGTACCGCTGGGACGGCTGCGAGGGATTCGCTTGCATGCCACCGACATGGACCGAACGTGGGGTAAAGGTCAGGAAATCCGTGGGCGGGCAGCCGAATTGCTGATGGCTGCGGTTGGCCGCCCAGCCGTGCTAGATGCGCTCGATGGGCCAGGAGTACCCGTGTTGCGTCAGCGGATGTCTAGCTGAAAGTAGACGCTCTCTCCGTTCGGACGCCTGGTGTCACTAGGGGCCGTCACATCGGCTAGTTTGCGGTCCTTGTAGTGGCGGTGCGGTTGGCGGACTTCGCCCTGTTGGTCAGTCGGCCTTCTGCCAGGGCTGGCAGCTGTGCGTCACGAACGCCGTGTCGCTCGGCCGGATCATCACTACCTGAGGATCAGCGCTGATCTCGTTTTTGATGATGTGGTCTGGATCGAGACCGTCCAGCCTCGCCCAATAGCAATCGGAGCCACTACGGCGAGGACCCGCCGAGCGATAGGTGCCCGGCACGATGTCGGTGCCGACTCGATACGTGCCATCGGTTTCCATGGTCGTTCTGGGGGCGAATGGGGGCGGCGGGGCGGTCACCACCACTGTTTCAGTGATTTCCCGTGTGGACGTCAGCGTCACCGCTGTCTGGCTTGACCCGCCGCAACCTGCGAGAACTATCGCTGCTCCAGCGATAGCAGTTTTCTTCCCCTGCATTGAAGGAGGGTAAGCACGGGAGTGCTGGGTCTGACGCCAATTTGGCCGTAGGGGAACGTGGCAGGCAAATCTGCTATTTGGACTATTTGGACATCCATGCGGTCGCGTAGGCGCTCGCCGCCTTCGCCCCGCCGCGCCATGCTCGCCGGCCTATAGGTTTGCGAAGCAGGGGTCCTGGTTGTCCTTGTTCCCTTGGTTGCCCTGCGGTTGCCTGGTAGCCCTGCGGGATCGACATGTCTCGGGTCGAATAATGTGCTGTCACACCGTCATCGGTGATCTGCACGCTATCGGCATGGATACCGAGCGGATAATTCTCGGTGAGACGGGTGGTGAACGCGTGTAGCGCCGACTGCACCATCTCGTTGGGGAGCAGAAGTCCAGCCCGGTGACATCGACCACCTGCAGCGCCACTCGTCCGTCGTTAACCCGCGGCTTGCTGGTGACACTGCCCAGGTTTCCCTGCAGCTTGATGGTGCCGTCGTCCGGGTTGGTCTGGACCCTGGTGACGAAGCCACGCAGTGGCGTGATCGCTTCCTGGATGCTCTGCTTCATGCCGTCGGCAGACCAGGTGATCATGGCGTCTAGGGCTCCCACGGTGCCCATGGCGTCGGCGTCGCCATCCAGCCGCACATCGTCGATCCGCACGTCGGCCTTCATGCCTCGGGCGTTGCCGATCCGATTGCCGGCGGTGTGGATCGAGATGTTCCTGTAGTGGCCGGTCGCGAGCTGAAGCAGAAGCGGCATCGCGCCGAACGACACACTCGCCTTGTCCTGCACCACGCATTCGGTGGCGGCGGCCACCACGCTCTCGGCGCGGTGACGGGCGTACAGCTCACTGGCGAGCATGCTGGCGGCGACGAAGCCGATCACGATCACCGCGATCAGGACTCTCGACAGCGGGTTGCGCAGACGGAAGCGGCTCAGTCCGGAACCCTTCGATGTCGGGATGCCCCGCGGTGGGCCGTAACCGGGCTGACCTCGTGGCGGCGGGGGATGCTCTTCCATCCCTTTATCGTGAACCCGCTCAGCCAACAGCCTCGTGTGTGGCTGGCCAAATCTGCCAAATCTTCGTCTTTGTAGTCCCGTGGACTGTGGCGGGCCCCCCCCCTGGCGACCTGGGACCGCTAAACGGGCTTGAGCCGAAAGATGGGGATCTGACGCCTGAGCGCGGCCGTCTCCTCGCGGTAGTCGCCGTATCCGGCGAACACCTTCTCGGCGAGTGCATAAAGGCGCGTGTACTCGTCGGGATCGGTAACCACAGTCGCCACGAAGTTTTGGCCTCCGAATTGACATTCGGGGTGCGCCTTCAAGTTGTAGTACCACTGCGGATGTTTAGGTCTCGCGTAGTTCGAGGCGATCAAGATTGGGTCGGACCCATCGTGGAAATAGGACACCTGCACTTCTCGCGGCTGACCCGATTTGGCGCCTATCGTCGTGAGTGGCGCTGACGCGACGGTCCAAAGTTGCGTCGTGACGTGACCGCCGGTCGCACGGTACAACCACGGATCGATGCGAGAGGTTATGCGACGGGCGATGAATCGGCTCGGCCAGAACCGCCCGAAGCGCACCATGGCCCGATACCAAGAGCCGATCGTGGCCGTCCTCAGGCGGCGGCCCACTCCTTGGCATCCTCGAGTCCGCCCAGGCCGAACATGGCGAGCTCGCCGGGGACCATCCATGCCAGCGCATGCAACGTATGGGCGACCCATTCCTTGTCGGATACTACGGCGATTCTCTTGAAGGCCGAATGATGTTGGAAGAGAGCGCCGAAGCCCAGCTTCAGGTCCTCGACCAAGCCGCCGGGGCCGAAGCCCTCGTAATCGGACGCGATGACCTCAACGATCCTGATCTCACCGGTCTTGAGCAGCTCCTCCATGGCGGGCTTGAACTCGCGCAGGTCGTCACCAAGCAACCTGCCCGACACGCGGATGCCGGTCACTCCCTCCGGCATGTCTGAGAGCACTTCGATCGTCGACTTCTCCTTACGCAGGTCTGCGCACGCTATTCCGGCTGGTTCAACTCGACTAGGTTGCCGAAGGGATCATGCAGAACAGCCTGATACCCGGCGCCGGCCACGAGCGGGACTCGGTACACCTCGACGCCCTGCTCCTGCAGGTCGGTGACTGCGGCATCAATGTCGTCGACTCGGATCGCGAAGTGGTTCGCAACGGGCGGCGGGGTGTCGGACTCCATGAGGTGTACCTGCTGGCCGCCTGCATCGAGCCAGTACCCAGGGCCGAGGTCCGGGCGCGGCAAATGCTCATTCCGAGAAGGTCACGATAGAAGGCGAGCCCCTTCTGCACGTCGGCGACACAGATGGCGACATGGTGTAGACCGGCTGGCTTCATCGCTCGATTCTGACTTGTATTCCGCCGATCAGTCCAGGAAGCCGTGCAAAAGGGCGGCCGATCCCGCGACGTGTGCCCGCATCGCTTCCGCGGCGCCGTCACCGTCGCCGGCGAGGATCGCCATGACGATCGCCTCGTGCTGCTCGTCGGAATGGGCGATGTTGCGCGGCAGCAGCGGAATCTGGTCCAGCAGCCCGTTGAGTCGCATCCGGTTCTCGGCCACCAGCGGCACCAACGACGGCGAACCCGCCGCCTCCGCGATCGCCAGGTGCAGCCGCGAGTCCAGCCGTCGGTAGTCGTCGGGCGCCGCACCGCGGACGTCGGACATCCGCGACCACAACACTTCTCGCTCGCGCGGCGGTCAGGGTGCGATGTCGCCGCCATCCGCGCGGCACCCACCTCGAGGATCTCCCGAAGCCGCAGCGCATCGTCGATCTCCGCGCGGGTCACGCCGGGGCCGTCGTCGGTGTGCCGCGGCAGCTCGTCGGCAAGGAATGTCCCGCCGTAACGGCCGCGCCGCGACACCAGGTAGCCGGCATCCGCCAGCGACTTGATCGCCTCCCGCAAGGTGTCGCGGCTGACGCCGAGCCGGGCCGCAAGTTCGCGCTCGGGGGCAGCGACTCGCCGGGCGCCAGCACACCGAGCCGGATCGTCTGCAGCAGCCGCTCGACGGTGTCCTCGAACGGGTTCCCCGGCCGCACTGGGCGCAGCAACGCTTCGCTGGCCAAGGGGACGTCCGGGTCTACCGACATGGTCTTTACAGCGGCGTCACGTAGTGGCCGCTGATGCCGCCGTCGACCAGGAACGTCGAGCCGGTGATGAACGACGCATCGTCGCTGGCCAGGAACGCCACCGCGGCGGCGAGTTCCTCCGGCTCGGCGAACCGGCCAAGCGGCACGTGGACCAGCCTGCGCGCCGCGCGCTCGGGGTCCTTGGCGAACAGCTCCTGCAGCAGCGGCGTGTTCACCGGCCCTGGGCACAGCGCGTTGACACGAATCCCGCTGCGCGCGTACTGCACCCCGAGTTCGCGGGACATGGCGAGCACACCGCCCTTGGACGCGGTGTAGGAGATCTGCGACGTCGCCGAACCCATCACCGCGACGAACGACGCGGTGTTGATGATCGAACCCTTCTTGGCGGGCACCATGTGCCGCAGCGCGGCCCGGCACGACAGGTACACCGATTTGAGGTTGATGTCCTGCACCCTCTGCCACGCGGGCAGCTCGGTGGTCTCGATGACGTCATCGTCCGGCGGCGAGATGCCGGCATTGTTGAAGGCGATGTCGACCGACCCGTAGGTCTCGGCCGCGGTGTCGAACAGTGCATCGACCGCCGCCTCGTCCGAAACATCCACGGGCACAAACAATCCCTCGAGCTCGTCGGCGGCGGCCTTGCCCGCGGTCGGGTCGATGTCGCCGACGACGATCGTCGCGCCCTCGGCATGCATGCGGCGGCCCGTGGCCAGACCGATGCCGCCGGCGCCGCCGGTGATGACGGCGACCTTGCCGGCCAGTCGTTGGGTCAGATCCATCAGGCATCTCCGATCGCGAAAAAGACGTTCTTGGTTTCGGTGAACGACAGGGGTGCGTCGGGGCCGAGCTCGCGCCCCAGTCCCGACTGCTTGAAGCCCCCGAACGGCGTGTTGTAGCGCACCGACGAGTGCGAATTGACCGACAGATTGCCGGATTCCACCGCCCGCGACACCCGCAGTGCGCGCGAGAGGTTGTCGGTCCAGATCGACCCGGACAGGCCATAGGGAGTGTCGTTGGCCAACGCGATGGCGTCGGCCTCGTCGTCGAACGGCAGCACCGTCACCACCGGCCCGAAGATCTCGTCGGTGACGGTGCGGTCGGTGCGCTGCGGGGTCAGCACGGTGGGCGGGAACCAGAACCCGGGCCCCGACGGCGCGTCGCCCCGGAACGCCACCGGCGCGTCGTCGGGCACATAGGAGGCGACGGTGTTCCAGTGCGCCTTGGACACCAACGGCCCCATCTCGGTGCTCTTGGCCTTCGGATCGCCGACCACGACGCCCTTGACCGCGGGTTCGAGCAACTCCATGAACCGGTCGTAAACGTTGCGCTGCACCAGGATTCGGCTGCGGGCGCAGCAGTCCTGGCCGGCGTTGTCGAAGACGCCGTACGGTGCGGTCGCCGCGGCCTTCTCCAGGTCGCAGTCGTCGAACACGATGTTGGCGCTCTTGCCGCCCAACTCGAGGGTGACCCGCTTGACCTGGGCGGCCGCACCTGCCATCACCCGCGTGCCGACTTCGGTGGAGCCGGTGAACACGATCTTGCGCACATCGGGATGGGTGACGAACCGCTCCCCCACCACCGAGCCCTTGCCCGGCAGCACCTGGAAGAGGTCGGCGGGCAGCCCGGCCTCGACGGCGAGCTCGCCGAGCCGGATGGTCGTCAGCGGCGTCCACTCGGCGGGTTTGACCAGCACCGCGTTGCCGGCGGCCAGCGCGGGCGCGAATCCCCACGAGGCGATGGTCATCGGGAAGTTCCACGGCGTGATCACGCCGACGACGCCGAGCGGCTCGTTGAACGTGACGTCCAGGCCGCCGGCGACCGGAATCTGCTTGCCCGACAGTCGTTCCGGGGTGGCGGAGTAGAACTGCAGCACGTCGCGGACGTGGCCGGCTTCCCATTCCGCGTTGCTGATCGGGTGTCCGGAGTTGGCCACCTCCAGTGCCGCCAGCTCGTCGACGTGCGCGTCCACCGCAGCGGCGAAGGCGCGCAACCCGCGGCCCGCTCGGCCGGGGCCAGCCGTGCCCAGTCCCGCTGTGCGGCCTTTGCGCGCGCCACCGCGTCGTCGACGCCCGCCTCGTCGGTCTGCTCGACGGTGCGCAGCAGCTCCTCGGTGGCGGGATTGATCACCTCGCTGACGCGCTCATGCGCTCACCTTTCCGTTCGCGTACGGCGCCGCGGCCTCCACCACGGCCGCGAACAGGCGCAGATCGTCCAGTCGCTCCTCGGGGTGCCACTGCACCGCCAAAACGAAGTTCTGCCCGGGGATTTCGACCGCCTCGATGACGCCGTCGGAGTCCTGGGCGCTGACGATCAGGCCGTCACCGAGCTTGTCGATCGCCTGGTGGTGATAGCACTGGGCGTCGGACGATTCGCCGATCAGCGCGGCCAGCCGGGTGCCGGGCACGGTGCGCACCGACGACGTCGCGAACACCGCGTTGCCCTGCTGGTGGTGGGTGTGGCCGAGCACATCGGGCAGATGCTGATGCAGCGTGCCGCCCAGCGCGACGTTGAGCACCTGGGCGCCGCGGCAGATGCCCAGCACCGGCATGCCGCGCCGGACGGCGCCGTCGAACCAAGGCGAACTCGAAGGCGTCGCGCTGGCGGTTCTCGGCGACGGCCTCGTCGGTGGCCGGGTGCGGCTGCTGCCCGTAACCGCCGGGTCGACATCCCGCCCGCCGGTGATGATCAGGCCGTCGAGCCCGTCGAGCACCCGCGTCGGCGATGTCGGCGTCGACGGGTTGCGGCGGCAGCAGCACCGCGATGCCGCCGGCCAGGTTGACCCCTTCGATGTAGATGGCGGGCAGAAAGCTTGCGCGCACGTCCCAGACCCCGGTCTGCGCCTGCTGCAGATAGGTGGTCAAGCCCAGGACAGGCCTAGAGCCGCTCAAAGCCACGCACCCTTTCCCAGTCAGTCACCGCCGAGTTGAACGCGGCCAGTTCGACGCGGGCGTTGTTGAGGTAGTGCTCGACGACGTCGTCGCCGAACGCCTCGCGCGCCACCTCCGACTTGCCGAACAGCGCCGCCGCTTCGGCCAGCGTGGTCGGCAGGTGTTCTGCCCCGCTGGTATAGGCGTTGCCCTCCAACGCTTCCGGCAGCTCCAGCTCCCGCTCGATGCCATACAGGCCGCCGGCGATCAGCGCCGACACCGCAAGGTACTGGTTGACGTCGCCGCCGGGCGCGCGGAGTTCCATCCGCATGCCGTGGCCGTGGCCCACCACACGCACCGAGCAGGTGCGGTTGTCCATCCCCCACGCGACCGCCGTCGGCGCGAAGCTGCCCTCGACAAAACGCTTGTAGGAGTTGATGTTCGGTGCATAGAACAACGTCAGCTCGCGCAGCGTCGCCAGCTGGCCGGCGATGAAGCTGCGGAACATCGGCGACATACCGAGGTCGTCGTCGGGATCGGCGAACACCGCGCTGCCGTCGTCGCCGCGCAACGAAATATGAATGTGGCAGCTGTTGCCTTCGCGCTCATCGAATTTCGCCATGAAGGTCAGGCTCTTGCCGTGCTGGTCGGCGATCTCCTTGGCGCCGTTCTTGTAGATGGTGTGGTTGTCGCAGGTGACTCGCGCGTGGTCGTAGCGGAACGCGATCTCCTGCTGGCCGAGGTTGCATTCACCCTTGACGCCCTCGCAGTACATGCCTGCGCCGTCCATGCCGAGCCGGATGTCGCGCAGCAGCGGCTCCATCCGGGTCGAGGCATGCATGGCGTAGTCGACGTTGTAGTCGGTGGCCGGCGTCAACCCGCGGTAGCCCGCCGCCCACGCCTCCCGAAATCCGGTGTCGAACACCATGAACTCCAGCTCGGTGCGCGACGTAGGGCACCAGGCCGCGCTCGGCGAGCCGGTCGATCTGGCGGTTGAGGATGCTGCGGGGTGCCTGGGTCACCGGCCTGCCGTCGGTCCACGACAGGTCGGCCATCACCAGTGCGGTGCCCGGCAGCCACGGCAGCAGACGCAGGGTGGAGAAGTCCGGGGTCATCACCATGTCGCCGTAGCCGGTGTCCCAGCTCGATATCGCGTAGCCGTCGACGGTGTTCATGTCGACGTCGACGGCCAGCAGGTAGTTACAGCACTCGGCGCCGTGCTCGGCGACGTCCTCGACGAACAGCCGCGCCGACACCCGCTTGCCGGTCAGCCGGCCCTGCATATCGCAGAACGCGACGATCACGGTGTCGATGTCGCCGTCGGCCACCAGTCGTTCGAGGTCGGCCTGCGACAACATGCGGGTTCTGGGGCTCATTGCGGACCTTCCTCACACGACGACGGCGGGCATGACGAGAAGCCAACCATTGGAGATAACGTTGCCTCGGCGTTCGCCCAGATGATAACCAAACTGTCACATCCAAAGGTAGGACGCCAGACCTTTGAGCATTCTATTCTCCCTATACGGCATCCCGCAGATCCACCAAGACCAGGTACTCGTCGGTCCCCGGTCAGCACGCTGTCCATATCGCCAGGAGAGGAAGCCATGACTGTTTACGCGCGACCGGGCGCCGAGGCTCGCTGATGACCGATGTAATTGTCGTAGCGTCTGCTGACCCGGGCAGACGCCGAGGGTGGAACAGGAGCCGCTATGTCTAGCATCGAGCACCACCATGGGGACAGTCATCGCGTCGGCGCTGATTTCCACGCCGAGAGCAGCGACTACCTGGCTAAACGGACCCTGAAGCGGGGCACTGCGGGCTGGCTGCTGCTGGCGGGTCTCGGTGTGAGCTATGTGATCTCCGGCGACTACTCGGGGTGGAATTTCGGCCTCGCCGAGGGCGGGTTCGGTGGCTTGCTGATCGCCGGTGTGGTGATCGCGGGCATGTATCTGGCCATGGTGCTGGGTATGGCCGAGATGTCCTCGGCGCTGCCGGCGGCCGGCGGCGGCTACACCTTCGCGCGCCGCGCACTGGGGCCCTGGGGCGGGTTTGCCACCGGGACCGCGATCCTGATCGAGTACGCGATCGCGCCGGCCGCGATCGCCACCTTCATCGGCGCCTACGTTGAATCGCTCGGGCTGTTTGGGATCACCGACGGCTGGTGGGTGTACCTGGCCGCGTACGTGCTGTTCATCGGCATCCACCTGGCCGGCGTCGGCGAAGCGCTCAAGGTCATGTTCGTCATCACCGCCATCGCGCTGGCCGGCCTGGTGATCTTCGCCGTCTCGGCGATCGGCAGCTTCGACGCCGCGAACTTGACCGATATCGCGCCCACCGACGCCGCGGGCGCGTCATCGTTCCTGCCGTTCGGCTATCTCGGGATCTGGGCGGCGGTGCCGTTCGCGATCTGGTTCTTCCTGGCCATCGAGGGAGTGCCGCTGGCCGCCGAGGAGGCCAAGGAGCCCGAACGCAATGTGCCCAAGGGCATCATCGCCGGGATGGGCGTGCTGCTGATCACCGCTGCCACCGTGTTGTTCCTGGTCCCCGGGGCCGGCGGGGCGAAAGCGATGAGCGAATCGGGCAACCCGCTGGTGGAGGCGCTCGGCGACTCGACGATGGCCACGGTGGTCAACTACATCGGGCTGGCCGGGCTGATCGCGAGCTTCTTCTCCATCATCTACGCCTACTCGCGTCTGCTGTTTGCCCTGTCGCGGGCCGGCTATCTGCCCAGGGCGATCTCGGTGGTCAACTCACGCAAGGCGCCGACGCTGGCGTTGGTGGTGCCCGGAGTCATCGGCTTCGTGCTGTCGTTGACCGGTCAGGGCGCGATGCTGCTGAACATGGCGGTGTTCGGCGCCGCCCTCTCGTATGTGCTGATGATGGTCAGTCACATCGTGTTGCGGGTGCGTGAACCGGGCATGCCGCGTCCGTACCGCACACCGGGCGGCATCATCACCACGTCGTTTGCGTTGGTGGTGGCGGCGCTGTCGGTGGTGGCGACATTCGTGGTGGACAGCACGGCTGCGTTTTGGTGTCTGGTGGTGTTTGCGGCGTTCATGGCGTACTTCGCGCTCTACAGTCGCCACCACCTGGTGGCGAACACGCCGGATGAGGAGTTCGCCGCGCTGGCTGCAGCCGAAGAGGAGCTGGGATGAGCGGCCCTGCCGGCACTAGTCAACGGCGACTGAGCTTGACGCCGTCGTCGACGGCGGGGACGTGATGCGCAGTCTGGGCCTTCCGGTTGATCCGGACATCGAATGCTTCGGAAACGTGCCATTCCCGGGACAGCATGACCGGAGTGCCGTCGCGGCCGTAGTCGATCTCCTCGATGTCAGCAGCAGGCTTGCCGCGCCGCACGCCGAGCACTTTCGCGGTCTGGCTGGTGCTGGCGACGGCGCGCAGCGTCGCCGTCGCGCGGTCTGGCGGCATGCTGACGAACGGCGCGAACAGCGAAGGGTCCAGGTTCTGCAGATCGAGGTCGCTGCGGAGCAGACGCGCGGGGATGCGATCGAGCGAGTAGATCACCGGTTGGTCGTCGGCCGTCCGCACCCGCTCGACCGCCAAGACGGTGTCGCCCGGACCGAGTTGCAGCGGGGAGTCGTCTCCGGGCGCATGCTCGAACGCGCGTCGAGGATGCGCATCCCGGCACGGACGCCCGCACTCTCGATCATCGCGAGGTAACTGAGCGTCGAGTCGAGTCCGTGGGGCATGCGCCGACGCTCGGTGACATAACTGCCCGAACCGCGACGACGGGTGACGTAGCCAGCCTCGACCAGCGCACGCACCGCGTCTCGCACCGTGGCACGAGATACGTTGAAGCGCTTGGCCAGTTGGCCCTCGCTCGGCAACTTGGTCCCCGGCTGCAACTGCGAACTGGTGATTTCCTCCAGCAACTCGTCACGCAACTGGTCGGCGAGCAAAGTTCGGCCGGACACTCTGTCGAGCCTACGTCCGGGTTTCGCGGGATGCATCCGCCGTCGCCTCGAGGACGCGACGGACCTGGTCTGCGATGGACGGCGCGCCGGGCAGCAGACCGTCGAAAATGGCGCTGCCGATGGTGTATCCCCACGCGCCTGCCTCGCTGACCGCGAGCGCCCGGTCGATGCTCGCGATCGACCCCGCAACGATCACCGGGCCGCTCGAGCGCCGAACCACCTCACGGATCAGAGCGTCGTGATCGGCGGTCGGATGGCGATACGCCAGCAGGTCGAGCCCAGTGACGTGGTCGAGAGCAGTGAGCCGTTCGGCATCGGTCGCGATTTCGTCGATCGTGCCGAGCAGAACACTTGGATGGTCGACGACCCTGCCCGGGAACGGGCAGTAGCGCACCCCGTCCGGCAGGATGCCCGCACCATCCGCGGCGTGGGTTCCGCCGAGCACCCAGTCGACCCCGGCCGCGGCCGCCGCGCGCAGCGACGACAGCTCGTCCTCCTTGCTGGTCGAGACCACTTCCAACATCACCTCGAATCCGGCGTCGTGGGCCAGTGACGTCAGCTCACGCTGTCGCGACGCGTCTGCTCCGACGTCCTTGAACCCGATGTATTTCAGACCGGTGTCGGCCACTTGCGGCACGATCTCGGCAGCGTGTTCGACGGTTCTGTCGCCGTGGGTGAGCATGAAAATGAAATGAGACACAGCAGTGCTCCTCTCCTTCATCCGTCCGTCATCCCGGCGTTCGCGGCGTCGGCCACGATCGACCACGCCGCATCGTCCGACCACACGCCGAGCAGGTCGGCGAGGTCGACGATCGAGATCCGCTCCCGCAGCAGGTGGGAATTCCGCAGGGCCCAGAACAGTAGGTCGTCGTCGTAGCCGTCGCCGAGGTCCTGCGCCCGGGTCGGCAGACCGCTCGCATGGCTTATCTCGTCGAACTGTTCCGGTGAAGGAAGCGTCAGTGACCGCGCGAACGCGTCCCAGTCCGAAACCAGTGTCTCGACCGCGGATTGGTGTGCGAGCAGCCAGTTTCGCTTCGCGGAGTAGGCCGTCCAGCACTCCTCGGCGGTCTGCGGGTCGAACTCGGCGAATGCGCGCGCCACGGCGTCACGACCTGTCGTTTCGTCGGGTACCCGGACCTTCGCATCCGCCGACCGGATCGTGGAATCGACGAGCTGCCAGACTCGCACGGCAAGCCGCGTCGCCACCGTGACCTGCATGCCGTGAGCAGCGGCCGGCCGTCCCTGACGGCTGCGCGCCATCTCGAGCAGGTGCGAAACCGCATGTTCGGTGCCCGATGCCGGGGCCGTCGAACCGACGATTCCCATCGACAGTCCACTGGCCGCGAGCAGCCGGGCAAGATCTGCGATGCCCGCCGGCTCGGCATCGCGTGCGGCCCGCGCGAGCGCAGGGAGCACTGGATTGGCGGCAAGGACGTCGTCGACGACGGCAGGCGTGTACGGCGGTCCGTGACCGAGCCGGGCGGCGAGTTGCCACTCGGCGACCGCGTTGGGGACCGTCGAAAGGTCCCCCACCCCAGCGAGGTTCAACTGCCACGGTGCCGCGGTGAGGATGTCGGTATCGGCGACGAGGACGTCGGGCCATCTGGATTGGACGGTGCGTTTCGCGCCCGCGACGACAAGGACGCTTCGGTCGGCAATGAAACCGTTGATGCTGCAGGCGGTTTGGACCGCGACGTGACGGCTGCCGGTGCGCTGAGCAGTCACCTTCGCGATGTCCGTGAGCGTCCCGGACCCGACGGAGACGAGCAGCCGGTTGGCACCGACCTGGGCGACCGCACCGCTCGACCGTCTCTTCGTCGGCGCGAACAACCCCGCTGCCGAGCTGGACCACAGGGCAGCCGAGGTGGGTAGCCAGTCGATCCACCACCGGCCCTGCCGACGTGCGGTATGGGCCGCCGTCGCTGAGGATCACCGGAGCAATGGACACGAATCGTTCGGGGCTGTCGGCGATCGCGCTGTCCAACACCGACTCGCCGATGCGGACGTCGACGTCGGGCAGTCCGGCGTGGCCGTCCGCGCGCAGGGCCGCCAGAAGGGCCGCGGGGTCGGGAACGGTGATCACGTCGGCCGAGCCGACAAATCGGGCCGGCGCCAGCGCCGTCTCAATAGCGTCGAACGCGGCGAGATAGCGCCGGTAGGCGTCCGCGTAGGTCTTGGTTGCCTCGGGGTCCGGCTCGATGGCGGTCGGAGCGAGCCGGACCGCAACCGATGCCGCGGTGAAGTCCGCGAAGAACCCGGTGCCCACCCCGGCGACCATGGCGGCGCCAACGGCGGTGGCCTCCTCGGTCAGCACCCGGCGCACTGGCCGTCCGAGCACGCTGGCCTTGATCGTCGCCCACAAGTTGTCGCGCGCGCCGCCGCCGACGATCCGTATCTCACCGCGACCGAGGCCGAGCGCGTCGAGTCGTTCGACGATGTCGCGCAACGCAAATGCACAACCTTCGAGCACCGCCCGTGCGACATGCGCAGGTGTGTGGTTCATCGCGAGCCCGAGCAGGCCGCCACGCATCCGGTCGTTCCACCGCGGTGCCGTCGACCCCGACAGTGCCGGCAGGAACAGCACACCGTCGCTGGCCGGTGGCGCCGCCAGCGCCAGGGAAAAGACCTCGGCCTGCGGCACGCCGAGCAGCCCGGCGAGCCAGAGTGTGCTGCCGCCGCTGACGAATCCGGGATTCTCGATCAGCCACGAGCCGGGTACCGCATGGCCGTGCGTCTCGACGAGACATAGCGGATCGCGCACAGGTGTCGCGGACACGGTCGTCACCGGCTCGGCGGTACCGGTGACATCGACGACGACACCGGCCTCGATCGCGCCCGCACCGACCGAAGCGGCATGTTCGTCTCCGGTTCCGACGACCACCGCGCAACTCGCCGGAAGACCCAACTCCGAGGCGATGTCGGGCAGCAGCGTGCCGACCACCTCGGTCGACGGCCGAACCGGCGCGAACATAGCCGGGTCCAACTCAGCTGCCGCGCATAGAGACTCGTCGAAGTCGCCGCGGGTGACGTCGTACACCATCGTGGACGACGCGTTCGCGGCGTCCTGGGCGTGAGCGCCGGTCAGGTGATGCAGCAGATACGACCCGACGGGCGCCAGTGTCGCCGCACGCTTGCCAGACCGAGGGTTCGTGGTCGCGGATCCACATCATCTTCGGTGCACTGTGCGAGGCGTCGGCCACCAGCCCCGTCCGCTCGGCGAGCAGTTCCTCGCCGACCGCGGCGACCAGACGATCGCATTGCTCGGTGGCCCGTTTGTCCAGCCAGATGATCGCGGGGCGGAGCGGCTCGCCGTCGGCGCCGCACACGACGACGCCGTCGACCTGACTGCCAAGACCCATCGACACGACTCGTGCCGGTTCGATGCCTGAGGTCGCCGCGCGGACGGCGTCGACGCAGTGCGGTGCAATAGGTTTGCGGGTCCTGTTCCGCCCAGCCGTCGTGCTCGTGCGTCATGCTCAGGGCGGCCGAACCGGTGGCCAACGACGTCGCCACCCTCGTCGACGACGACGACCTTGATGCTCTGCGAGCCGACGTCGACTCCCAGGACCAGATGACACGTCTTCCCTCAGATCACGGTGAGCGAGTCGGCGTGTCGTCGGCCGCGATCTCGGTCGCGGACATCGCGCCGTAGCCCTCCTGCTCCAGGTTCACCCCGTACTGCCCCTGCGAGAGCGCGAACTCCTCTTCGGGCGACAGCACCAGCTTGTGCCGTCCCACGACCGCGAAGTAGATCAATCCGATCACGAAGTAGATCAATGTTCCGACGACACCGGGCCGGTAATCCGCATTGAAGAACAGCGAGACGAGCGCGACGAGTGCGATGGCACCCGCGATCGCGGCGCCCGGGACACCCACCGGACTGCGGTATGGCCGTTCGATATTCGGCAGCTTGCGGCGCAGCATGATGAACGCCAGGCACTGCATGAAGTACGAGATCACGGCACCGAACACGGCCATGTACAGCAGCGCGCCGACGACCTTGCCCGCGAGGGCGTTCTCGCTCTGTCCGAGCAAGTACATCAGCCACACCAGGAGGAACCCGACGACCGCGCCGGCGATCAGCGCGACATAGGGCGTGTTCCTGGTCGGGTGCGTGATCGACAGGCTCTGCGGGAAATACCCTGCGCGCGAAAGCGAATAGGTGTTGCGACCGTAGGCATAGATGATCGTGAAGAAGCTCGCGATCAAGCCCGATCAGCCCGATCAACGCAAGCACGGCCGCCGCCGTGCCCTCCCCGAACACCGCCTTGAAGCCGTCGAACAACGGGGTCGCCGACGTACCGATCTCCGCGGCTCCGCCCCCGACACCGGTGTTCAGGAACAGCGTCAAAATGGCGAAGAGGACCAGCGTGTTGAGCCCCCAGATCGTCGCGCGGGGAATGTCGCGCTTCGGATCGTGCGACTCCTCCGCTGCCAAGCGGCAGTTCCTCGATCGCCAGGTAGAACCAGATCGCGAACGGCAGAGCGGGGAAAATCCCGGCTATGCCCTTGGGCAGGAAGCTACTTCCGCCCTCTTCCGGCGGAATGTTCGTGAGCAGGCTGGCATCGAAGGACCGGCTGACGAGCACCGCGACGAAGAAAAACGCCAGGATGCCCAGCGCCGCGATGGTGATCACCACGGTGAACCGCATGGTGATCTCGATGCCCATGATGTTGATCCCGACGAAGATGATGTAGAAGATCGCCGCCCACAGCACCGGGCTGTTCCACCACCCGTCCGCTCCGATCGAGCTCGAAAACGATGTCGTGCGAAAGGAATCCCATCGCGCTCACGACCACCGCGGGCGTGATGACGTATTCCATGTTCTCGGCCAAGCCGGTGATGAATCCGCCCCACGGGCCCATCGCCGACCGGGAGAAGGAGTACGCGCCGCCCGTGTGCGGCAAGTGCCGGCGACATCTCGGCGATGCTGTAGCACAGGCCGTAGTACATGACCGTGATGACGATGCCTGCGATCAGCAGACCACCGAAGCCCCCGGCGTCGAGGCCGAGGTTCCAGCCGTAGAAATCTCCCGAGATGACCGCGCCGACACCGAGCGCCCAGAGCGACCAGAACGCGGCGTGACGGCGCAACTTGCGCTTTTCGAAATAGCCGTGCTCCGCGTCCCGATAGGTGACCGATCCGACTGCCCGCTTGTTCTCCGCCATGGCGTCCTCCTCGGCTCTTTGGCGCAAGTTGTCAGACAACTTGGACAATAATGAGGGCGAATGCGCACGTCAATATCGAGACGGAGTCAATTCGGAAACAGGCGAAACGGCAGCTAGTCGACCCCGCTGGGCGACCCGCGGGGAAGCTTTACGTGCTCGTCATTCCCAAAGGTAGGACACCAGACCAATAGCGGCCTATTGTGCCTAGGGAATGTGCGCTCCCCGCTCGAGTCAAGAGGAGAACTGCGGTGCCCGAGGGTCACGAACATCTCAATGAGGACGAAAAGCTACTCGCGGAACTCGGATACACCCAGGAGCTGCACCGCTCCTGGTCCGGATTCAGCAACTTCGCTATCTCGTTCTCCATCATCTCGATCCTGGCCGGCTGCTTCACCTCGTTCGGCCTCGGCTGGAACAACGGCGGCCCTGCGGCGATCGCATGGGGCTGGCCGCTCGTCTCGGTCTTCATCCTGATCATCGGGCTGTGCATGTCCGAACTCGTCTCCGCAATGCCGACTTCAGGCGGTATCTATTGGTGGGCAAGCAAACTCGGCGGAGTGAAGGCCGGCTTCTACACCGGCTGGCTGAACCTGATCGGGCTGATCGCGATCCTGGCGTCGGTGGCGTACGGCTGTGCGACGTTCCTGGACCTGACGCTCAGCACATTCAGCGAGACCTGGGCCGCCGGCTACAGCCTGACCAGGGTCTTCATCATGTTCGTGATCATCCTGGCGGTCTCGGCGATCATCAACATCTTCTCGTCGCACCTGCTTGCCGTCATCAACAACATCTCCGTGTGGTGGCATGTGGCGGGCGCGGTCGTGGTGGTGGCGATCCTGTGGATCATCCCCAAGCGGCACGCCAGCTTCAGCGACGTGTTCGCGACGACCGTCAACAACACCGGGATGTTCAACGGCGACAAAGGCTTTGGCTGGCTTATCTTCGTGCTGCCGATCGCCGCGATCCTGACGCAGTACACGATCACGGGCTATGACGCATCCGCGCACCTGTCCGAAGAGACCAAGAGCGCGGCAGACGGCGCTGCCAAGGGCATCTGGCGCTCGATCTTCTATTCGGCCATCGGTGGCTGGATCCTGCTGCTGTCCTTCCTGTTCGCGGTCCAGAACGTGGACGAGGTGACGGCTGGCGGCGGCCTCGTACAGGTGATCTTCGCCCAGGCGATGGACTCCCAGTGGGTCGCGATCGTGCTGCTGATCTCGAGCGCGGGTCAGTTCTTCTGCACGACGGCCTGCCAGACGAGCGCGTCGCGGATGCTGTTCGCATTCAGCCGCGACCGCGCGGTACCCGGTCACCAGCTGTGGTCGAAGTTGAGTTCCAACAAGATCCCCGCCAACGGCGTGATCGTGACCGCGGTCTTGGCGGCGACCATCACACTGCCCGCGCTCGTGGAGGTCGACATCAACGGCGCGCCCGCGCCGATCGCCTTCTACGCAGTGGTGTCCATCGGTGTCGTCGGCCTGTACCTCTGCTTCGCCGTGCCGATCTACCTGCGCTGGCGGATGGGCGACGCGTTCAAGGTGGGCAGCTGGAACCTGCGCGGCCACCACAAGTGGATGGCCCCCGTCGCGCTGATCGAGATCGCAGTCACCTCGCTCATCGCGCTGTTCCCGACATCGATCGGCGGCGTGCCATTCGGCGGGAGCTTCGAGTGGAAGTTCGTGAACTACACCCCGCTGCTCGTCGGTGGCGTGTTGATCCTGCTGTGGATCTATTGGCACGCGTCGGTGAAGAATTGGTTCAAGGGGCCGATCAAGCAGGTCGACGAAACCGGCGAAGCGCTGGAAGGCGTTTCGTAGCCGGTCACGACCGCCACGACGCCGAAGCGCTAACCCGGTAGGGTCGAATGGGTGTGCGGAGCCGCCGGCGAGGTGCGTCTCGACGGCCAAACACCTGATATCGGAGCTGTCTCGGCCATGGCCGAGGCGATGGCACCCAGGGGCCCGGATGGCGCTGGCGTGTGGTCGCAGGGCCGCGTCGCGCTCGGCCATCGCCGCCTGAAGATCATCGACCTGACCGAGGCGGGCGCACAGCCGATGGTCGATTCGGAGCTGGGGCTTGCCGTCTGCTGGAACGGCTGCATCTACAACTACAAGCAGCTACGGCGGGAACTGAGCGAGGCTCGGCTACCGGTTCTTCTCCCACAGCGACACCGAGGTCCTGCTCAAGGCCTACCACCACTGGGGCGACCGCTTCGTCGACCGCCTCTACGGCATGTTCGCGTTCGCGATCGCCGAACGTGACAGCGGGCGGGTGCTGCTCGGCCGCGATCGGCTGGGTATCAAACCGCTGTACCTGACCGAGGACAGCCACCGGATCCGGTTCGCGTCGTCACTGACCGCGCTGCTGGCCGGCGGCGACGTCGACACCCGCATCGACCCCGTCGCCCTTCACCACTATCTGACCTTCCACTCCGTCGTCCCGCCGCCGCGCACGATTCTGCGCGGCGTGACCAAGGTGCCGCCCGCGTCGCTGGTGGCGATCGAGCCCGACGGGACGAATCCGACACCACGACGACGTATTGGGAACCCGACTTCACCCGGCGCGAGGAGCGGGCCGAGTGGTCCGAACGTGATTGGGAGGATGCGGTTCTCGCGTCGCTGCGCCTTGCGGTGGAGCGCCGCCTGGTGGCCGACGTGCCCGTCGGGTGCCTGCTGTCGGGCGGAGTCGACTCCAGCCTGATCGTCGGGCTGCTCGCCGAGGCGGGCCAGCACGGTCTTGCGACGTTCTCGATCGGCTTCGAGTCGGTCGGCGGCGTCGAGGGCGACGAGTTCCGCTACTCCGACATCATCGCCGAGCGTTTCGACACCGACCACCACCAGATCCGCATCGGCACCGATCGCATGCTGCCCGCGCTCGATGGCGCGATCGGCGCCATGAGCGAGCCGATGGTCAGCCACGACTGCGTCGCCTTCTACCTGCTCAGCCAGGAAGTGGCCAAGCACGTCAAGGTCGTGCAGTCCGGGCAGGGCGCCGACGAGGTGTTCGCCGGATACCACTGGTATCCCCCGATGGGTGAGCCCGACGCCGCCTCCCTCGAGGGCTCGGTGGCCAGCTATCGAAACGCGTTCTTCGACCGCAGCCAGTCGGCGTACGAGGCGCTCGTCTCCCCCGCGCTGGCCACCGCCGACGACCCCAGCGAACGGTTCGTCACCGAGCACTTCGCCCGCGCAGGCGCCGCGACCGGCGTCGACCGTGCGCTGCGGCTCGACACCACCGTGATGCTGGTGGACGACCCGGTCAAGCGCGTCGACAACATGACCATGGCGTGGGGCCTCGAGGGCCGGGTGCCGTTCCTCGACCACGAGCTGGTCGAGCTGGCCGCCACCTGCCCGCCCGAGCTGAAGACCGCGCATCAGGGCAAGGGCGTGCTTAAGGAGGCCGCGCGCAGGGTAATCCCTGCCGATGTCATCGACCGCCCCAAGGGCTACTTCCCGGTGCCTGCGCTGACCCATCTGGAAGGCCCGTACCTGGACCTCGTCCGTGACGCGCTGTATGCGCCTGCCGCCAAGGAGCGCGGCCTGTTCCGGCCCGAGGCGGTCGACCGGCTGCTCGCCGACCCGAACGGTCGGCTCACCCCGCTGCGCGGCAACGAGCTCTGGCAGATCGCTCTGCTGGAACTGTGGTTGCAAAAGCACGGGATCAACGGGGTGGCGGTATGACCGCCCTCGATCCCGACGATGGCCCTTCCGAGGCCATCACGCTCGGGCTGCACGACGCGTCACCGCAGCACATGGTCGACGTGATGGCCGACGACGTGGTGCTCGAAATGGGTTGGGGCCGACTGATTTTCGGCCAGACTTTCGCTGAACCGGAGAAGCTGGCCGAGGTGTTGCGGCAAGAGGGGCCGGGTCGACGCGACATCTGTATCTACGCGCGCGAGCCTCATGTTCTGGTCGCGAGGGCGCCTGCCGAATTGTTCATCGACCCCAGCCACACCTACCGGCTGAGGTTCTCCGACGACGTGACGGAGATCCTTGCCGACGGGATTCACCGATTCGCACGCTGCAGAGCCCCGAAGACGCCGACGCGATGAACCGGGTGTACGTGCGCTGCGGGATGGTGTCTGCCCCCGTCGACGTCATCTGGGACAACCATCTGCACCGTGACCCCGTCGACTACCTCGTCGCGGTCCGCGACGACGACGGCACGGTTGTTGGCACTGTGACCGGCGTGGACCACGTGCGGTTGTTCTCCGACCCGGAGGACGGCTCGAGCCTGTGGACCCTGGCCGTCGACCCGGCGTCGAGCCTGCCCGGCGTCGGTGCGGCGCTGACGCACGCGCTCGCCGCGATCTACCGCAGCCGCGACCGCGCCTACATGGATTTGTCCGTGGCTCACGACAACGCCGCCGCGATCGCGCTGTACGAGAAGCTGGGGTTCGCGCGCGTGCCGGTGATGGCGGTCAAACGCAAGAACGCGATCAACGAACCGCTGTTCACCCACCCGCCGGAGACGGTCGACGACCTCAATCCGTACGCGCGCATCATCGCCGACGAAGCCATGCGCCGCGGCATCTGGGTGGAGGTGCTCGACGCCGAAGCGGGTGAGATGCGGCTGTCACATGGCGGGCGCAGCGTCGTCACCCGAGAGTCCTTGTCGGAGTACACATCCGCGGTAGCGATGAGCCGATGCGACGACAAGAGATTGACCCGTCGCCTTGTCGCCGAGGCCGGAATCGTCGTCGCCAGAGGGCGGCTGGCCACCTTCGACGAGCAGGACTACGCGTTCCTCGACGAGGTGGGCGACGTCGTGGTCAAGCCGACCCGCGGCGAGCAGGGCAAGGGCATCACGGTCGGCGTCGACAATCCCGACGAACTCGATGCGGCGCTGGCCAGGGCCCGTGAGCAACATCCCGATGTCCTGATCGAGCAGCGCGCGGCGGGCGACGACCTGCGGCTGGTGGTGATCGACCACAAGGTAGTGGCCGCCGCGCTGCGAATGCCCGCGGAGATCAGCGGCACCGGGCATCACACCGTGCGTGAGCTGATCGACGCCCAGAGTCGGCGCCGCGCGGCGGCGACCGGCGGTGAATCCCGGATTCCCGTCGACGACGTCACCGAAGCCACCGTCGCCGACGCCGGCTGGTCGTTCGACGATGTGCTGCCGGAAGGTGTGCGCCTCCGAGTTCGTCGGACTGCGAACCTGCATCAGGGCGGCACCATCCATGACGTCACCGCCGAGGTGAACCCGGAGTTGTGCTCGGTGGCGGTGACGGCGGCCGACGCGATCGGCATCCCGGTGACGGGTATCGACCTTCTCGTTCCGGACGTGACAGGCACCGACTACGTGTTCATCGAGGCCAATGAGCGCCCTGGCCTCGCCAACCATGAGCCACAGCCCACCGCACAGGCATTCGTCGACTTCCTGTTCCCGGGGAGTCCCGGCCTGCCGCAGGCGTGGACGCCGGACCAGGCGCCGCAGTAGCCCTGCCTCGGGATGCCGGACTGATCGACGTGCGCGTCGAGGTTCTGGGCCACGCCGCTGGCCAGGTTGCGCGGCCAGACCCGAATTATGGCCCGCACTTGTTGGCGAGGTCCTCGCATTCGTTGGCGGCACAGAGACGTAGCGGGACACCGCGGGATCACCTATTACCCATTACCCAAGAAGTGCGCGGATATCCGAGGCAGTGATGGCTGACCCCAACGTTTCGCCCTCTTCGATGACTGCGGTGAACAGTTCACGCTTGCGCGCCTGCAGAGCCACGACACGCTCTTCAACAGTGCCCTGGGACACCAGCCGGTAGACGGTGACAGGGCGTGTCTGACCGATTCGGTGGGTCCGGTCGACTGCCTGGGCTTCGGCGGCAGGACTCCACCACGGGTCGCAGACGAAGCAGTAGTCGGCTTCCGTGAGGTTGAGCCCGAAGCCACCGGCCTTGAGGCTGATGAGGAACACCTGGCTGGCACCCTTCCTGAAAGTTGCGATCGCCGCCCCACGCTCCCGTGCGTTCAACGACCCGTCGAGGTAGCTGTAGCTCACTCCGACCGCATCCAGGTGGGACCGCAAGATGCCGAGGAATCCGGTGAACTGGCTGAACACGAGTGCGCTGTGGCCCTCAGCCACCAGTTCGGGCAACTGTTCGACCAGGAAGTCGATTTTGGCGGATCCGACGTCGATCTTCGACTCGTCAACCATGCCGACATGCAGGCTCAGCTGGCGCAGCAGTGTCAACGAGCGGAAGATCTGAAACCGGTTCTCCTCCCACTCGCCCAGTAGCCCCAGCACCTTCTGTCGCTCACGGGCCAGACGGGTGTCGTAGATCTTGCGGTGCTTGGCGCCCAGGTCGACCGTCAGGACCTGTTCCTGTTTCGGCGGCAATTCCGGCGCGACCTGTGCCTTGGTCCGCCGTAGCATCAGGGGTTTGATCCGGCGGCGCAAAATCGGCAATCGCTCCCTGTTGCTTCCCGACTCGATGGGCTTACGGAAGTAATCGGTGAATGCCTTGGGCGACGGAAACAGTCCCGGTGCGGTGATCGACAACAACGACCACAGCTCCATCAGATTGTTCTCCATGGGCGTACCGGTGATGGCCAGTTTGAACCTCGCCTCGAGCCGGCGCGCGCATTGGTGCGTCTTGCTGTTGTGGTTCTTGACGAACTGAGCTTCATCGAGAATGACTCCCGCCCACTCGATCTCCGCGTAGGCCGGGAAATCAATCCGGAGCAGCGCGTAGGACGTGATGACGATGTCGGCCGCCGCCGCTTGCTCCGCGAGGGGAATGCTCGATCGGACGCCGGTGGTGGTGATGGTCACCGCGTTCAGTCCAGGCGCGAACTTTCGGCACTCGGCGGCCCAGTTGGTGACGACGCTGGACGGTGCGACGACCAGGAACTTTCCGGCGCCCGCCTCGGCGGCGCGCGCGATCAACGCGAGAGTTTGCACTGTCTTGCCCAGACCCATGTCGTCGGCGAGCACGCCACCAAGTCCGTTGTCCCACAAGAACGACAGCCAGTTCAGGCCATCGCGCTGATAGTCGCGCAATGTGGCGTCCAGACCAGCGGGCAGGTCGACGGGCACAGGTGGGCGCGCCGTGGTTAGCCGCGTGAGTGTCTGCCGCCACTTGGCCACCTGCTCGTCGACGACACCAAGCGCGAGCAGTTCCTCCCACAATGTGACGTTCCACGATTCCGCGTTCACCTTGCCGCTCTCGATCTCGCCGAGTGCGCGGGCTTCCTCGAGTAGTTCGCGCAGGCGCAGCAGTTCCGGCGTGTCGAGACGGAAATAGACGCCGGTGGGCAGCAGCATATGCGTTGCACCCGAGGCCAATTCGACGATGATGTCGGCTATTGGCACTGCATGACCGTCGACCTGCACGCTGATGTTGAGGTCGAACCAGTCGTTGGGCACGGGCTCGCCGTCGCCGCTGCTGAACTCCAGCTGCGGATCACCGTCCGCTGGGCGGAAATCCGGTGCGCCCTCCTCGATCTCGACCGAGAAGGCGTCCCGACAGTCCAGATGCGGCAAGATCTCACCGCACAGCACCGCGGCCTCGGCGATGGTGAGGTCCACCGACAAGCGCAGGGTCGACGTCGAGGCCACTACGGCGGCGCCCGCAGCGTCAGTGGCTTCATCGATCGCCCGCAACTCGCCGATGATGGCGGCATCGATCATCCGGTCCATTCGCCGCTTGACATGTTGTGCCGCTTGATGTTTCCAGTTACGTGACGAGGCGGCGACGGCCCGAAGCGCGGGTACCGCACGCTGCCAGGCGAGTTCCTCCGCGGCGGCGTCGCGGTAGCCCGTCAGCACCGGCGGCGAGTCGGGGGCAAAATCGTGGCGACGTTCGTTGACTTCGTACCGTGTGCTCCAGTACGCGCGGGCGCCCGTATCGGTCAATGCGATCGTCAGCAACGGGCTCGGCCCGAGGATCGTCGGTGGGGTAAAGAGTCCTTCCTCGATCTCCACAGGCACAACTTCGGCGAGCCGCGGGAGGATGCCGAGCGAGAACTCCGCTGCCACCTCGGCCGGGAATGTGGACCCGCTCGTCGCGACTAAGAAGGTTTAGCATGGTGCGTCCGGGGGCCGGGTCGAACCGGCCCAGCCGCAGCACCCCGTCGACGACCTGGTGCATTCCGTGTAGGCCGATCATGCCGACACCGCTGTGGTCACATTGCTCGCCGTCCACGAGCAGCACCACCGACATGGTCGCGCCGCCCGCCTCGTTCGCGGCGAAATCCAGCCGGAGCTGTGCGTCCTTGATGAACTCGACCGAATGCAAACCGCGCGAGGAGTCGGCCACCATGGTGACTCCGGCATCAGCGGCATCGGTCAACAGCGACCACAACGCTGGCGGCGCGCCCGCGATCATCAGCGTCTCGCCGGACATCACCGGATAGGACCGCTGCAATTCGGTGGCGAGTGCCCGAACGGCCAGATACTGGCGACGATTGAACTCTCCCGTGTCGGAGTTGTAGAGGATACGCCGCCAGTTCAGTCCGCTCTTGATCCACGTGCCGCGTCTACCGACGGTCACCGCGCGCAGCCCCACCGCGTCGACCGGACGGTACGTTGTGGCCGGCGTGACCGAGAATTCCAGCCCGACCGGGGCACCGACATCCGCGGGGGAAGCGGTCAACTCGTCCAGAACGCAGGTGAGCACGGTGTGCCACCGATCGGGCGGGGTGGGCTGCGTGGCGTTCGCCGCTCCGATTAGCAGCAGTGCGACGGCGTGCTTGCAGTACGCGCCGACTGGACATGAGCATTCCGCCCACACTGGGCCGTAATCGTCGAATCCAACTTCGGTCCGGTACAGACGATTGCCCGAACCAAGAACTGAGCCCGTCAGTACGCACTCATCTGAGCACCACGTCGCGTCACGGACCCGGCCCTGGTGGGCGTACTGCACACCGCGCGCGACGGTCGCGCTGTCGAAGTCGGCATCGAGGTCATCCAGGCTGATAGCGACGCCGTGCGGTAAGGCCATGGGCGCAGAATATGGACACATACCGACAAGCCCACGCAGCCACGCGGGGTGTGTCGGGCAGGCTTCAACACCACAGCTCTCACGCAAAACAGGCGTAACCGCAGGCACATTCGTATCGGAAGTGCATTACGGCAAGGGCGTGCCTCCCAATCACTAGGAGCGTTCTTCGACAATGTCGGACTCCTCACCTATAGTCGAAAGTATGTTCGATCCAACGGGCTTGGCGGTGGTGGATCCGCATGCCGATGAGGCCACCTTGATCGCGCAGATCTCCGGACTCGAGCAAGTGAAGTCCGCGGCGGCGGCCGGTCAGGCGCGGGCGGCCGCGGCATTGGACGAGCTGCGCCGCCGTGACGAGGCCCACTCCGGGGTGTTGGCCGCAGAGCGGGGCCGCGGGGTGGCCAGCGAGATCGCCCTAGCCCGACGGGATTCCCCTGCCCGCGGCGCCCGGCACCTACGCGTGGCCAAAACACTGGTGCATGACATGACGCACACCCTGGCCGCGCTGGAGACCGGCGCGCTCTCGGAGTGGCGCGCCACCCTGATCGTGCGGGAAGCGGCCGACCTATCGACCGAGGACCGGCGGATCTTGGATGCCGAACTGTGCGCCGACGTCACCAAACTCGAAGGCATGGGTGACAAGCGGATCACGGCCGCCGCCAAGCAGATCGCACACCGGCTCGACGACCGGGCGGCGGCCGAGCGTGCCACCAAGGCCGCGGCCGACCGCCGGGTCAGCATCCGCCCGGGCCCGGACGCCATGACCTATGTGACGGTGCTGCTGCCGGCCGCCCAGGGGGTAAGCGTGTATGCGGCGCTGAACCGGGCCGCCACCACCACCGTCGATCACCGCTCGCGCGGTGCGGTGATGGCTGACACCCTGGTGGAGCGTGTGACGGGCCGTCCCGCAGGTACACCGGAGTCGGTGGCGGTCAACCTGGTCATATCGGATGAGACGCTGCTGGGTGGGGACGACACCCCGGCGGTGGTCGAAGGTTATGGGCCGATTCCGGCCAGTGTGGCGCGCGGCCTGGTCGATGCGGCGGTCACCGATGAGCGGTCTCGGGCCACCCTGCGCCGGCTGTATCGACACCCGAAGTCGGGCGCGTTGGTGGCGATGGAATCACAATCACGATGCTTCCCGCGCGGGCTGGCCAAGTTCATTGGGCTGCGGGATCTGACCTGTCGCACCCCGTACTGCGATGCCCCGATCCGGCACCGCGACCACGCCCAACCTCGCAATCGCGGCGGGCCGACCAGCGCCCGCAATGGCCTGGGCATGTGTGAGCGGTGCAACTATGTCAAGGAAGCACCCGGCTGGCATGTATGTGCCGGTGACGAAAACGGCGTACACACCGCCGAATTCACCACCCCCACCGGCATGCGCCACCACTCCACCGCGCCACCGCCGCCTGGACCATCACCAATCGCAGTCAGCAAAATCGAGACCAGAATCGGCATCGCGATCGCACGGCACGCGGCCTAGCCCTACCAGTTGCTGGTGCGCAACACGATCTCGGCGGCCAGCTGCGCCGTGGACTCCTGTGCGTTGCGCCGGCCGAGCAGGTCGACCAGCCGGAAGTCGCCGTACACGTAGCGCTGGCTGGCCTTGGCAACGGCCCGCGCGGCGGGTGTGCTGACCAGCGCGGTGGTGTTCATCTCCACCGGCGGGCAGTGTTCGTCGCGGATCACCCCGGTGAGGTCGGCGACGCGCGGATGGCCGCGGTCGATCACCACCAGCCCGATGAACCGGTCCAGTCGCGTGGCGGCCAGCTCCCACGCCAGTTCGCCGCCGATGCGGTCGCCGACCAGCAGCGCCCACTTCACGTCGAGCGCGTCGAGGATGCCGACCACCGATTTGGCTGTCAGCCGCGGATCGGGGCCGATCACGATGGTCCGCAGCGAGGCGGTGTGCAGCCGCTGACACACCGCCTCATACGCGGCAGGCGCGTGATGCCCCGCGCCGAGCACCACCACGACGGATCCTTTGTCCGGGCCCGCCACGTCGACGGGCACGGGAAAGCCGTCGACGGTGACCACGGTGGAAGGCATTTGGTCACGCTACAGCCAAATGTCGCATCCGGGGGGCCGATTTTCACCCGCCTTAACCTCCGTCAGGCCATCAGCACGCTCAGCCTGCTTTGCTGCGATGTCCAGAAACGTCTGCGGCAGCGCGGCTTTGACGGTGATGGACGGGTTCGGTGTGGGAAACGCGATGCCGAAAACCGCCATCCTGCCGATGTTCTCGAACGAGAAGTAGGCGCTGCTTTCGGCGTTGCCCAGTCGCATGGTCTGCTCGTACACCAGCGCGTCGGTACGCGGTGTCGGCAGCCGCGTGGTGGTCATCGGAATGCCGGGCGCCGACGGGTCGAAGAACGTCTGAAAATGCGCGCAGCGTTCGGCGGTGGCGGCCAGCCGGGCGAGGTCCAGCGGCCACGTCAACACCGTCATCACGATCCGTGCGCCGTCGTAACCCACGACATACTCCGCCGCACTGCCTGGCCCGCGCTCGGCGGAGTCGGCGATGGCGCGGGTGAGTCCGTCCGAGCAGCCTTCGGGGCTGGACAGCATGGCGGGCGGGCCGCCCGCGCCGTCGGGCTGGCCCGTTGGGCGGATGATGCGGTCGTATTGCACACCCGCAGGGAAGTCGGCCGCGCTCAACACCACCTTCTCCAGCCTGGCCCCTGGCCAGGTCGCGGTGCCGGAGATCGCGTGCGCGCAGCCGGTGAGCACCACCAAAAGCAGCGCCAGCACAGCTGCTTCGCAGCGCCGCCGGGTCATGAGGTTCAGGCTAGCGCCGTTGCGATCGTTGGCCGTTCCGGCGGACCGTGCTCCAGCAGGCCGACCACCGCATCGATGTCGAGATGCGCGGTCAGCAGGTCGGCCATCAGATCGAGCTGTGCGTCGCGGCGCGCCGCCACGTCGACGTCGTCGGCGACGACGAACCCGGATCTGCCTGCGGCCGCGGCGGCGTCGGCGAGCCACTGCCTGCGCAATGCATCGTTGTCGAGCAGCCCGTGCCAGTGCGTGCCGTACACGTGGCCGCGCCGGATGCCGACCCCCAGCCAGTCGTCGTCGCCGCAGCGCGACGACCTGGCCGTGGTGGATCTCGTAACCGTGCAGATCGGTGTCGTGGTGGCGCAGGGTCTTGTCCGGCGCGAACGCGATGTCGGCGTCGAGCAGGCCGA
Organism: uncultured Actinomycetota bacterium; assembly: GCA_963848185.1. Taxonomy (GTDB): domain Bacteria; phylum Actinomycetota; class Actinomycetes; order Mycobacteriales; family Mycobacteriaceae; genus Mycobacterium. Next base: position 131,267 of record CAWKCR010000006.1, on the reverse strand, counting down.
GCCCATCGACGAGGCCCGCCCTGGATTCCACCGCGTCGTCGATGCGCCGGCAGAGCATCTGGAAGCCGCCGCAGATGCCCAGCACCGGCCGACCCTGCCGGGCATGTGCGATGATGCCGTCGGCGAGGCCGCGGTCGGTCAGCCAGCCCAGGTCGGACACGGTCGCCTTGCTGCCGGGGATCACGATCACGTCGGCGTCGGCGAGGTCGGCGGGATCGGTCACCCAGCGCACCAGCACGCCGGGCTCGCACGCCAGCGCCTCGACGTCGGTGGAGTTCGAGATGCGCGGCAACCGGATCGCGGCCACCCGCAGCCAGTCCCGGCCGCGCGGCGGCTGCGGGTCCCCGACGACGCGGTGCGCGAGCACCGATACCGAATCCTCGGTGTCCAGCCACAGCCCGTCGGTGTGGGGAATGACGCCGTAGGTGGGCCTTCCGGTCAGCTCGCGCAGCTGCTCGAGCCCGGGCGCCAGCAGCGCGGGGTCACCACGAAACTTGTTGACCACGAACCCGGAGATGAGGCGCTGGTCGTCGGGCTCGAGCACCGCGACCGTCCCGTACAGGTGGGCCAGCAGCCCGCCGCGGTCGATGTCGCCGACAACGATGACGGGCAGATTCGCGGCGCGGGCCAGCCCCATGTTCGCCAGATCGGTTGCGCGCAGGTTGATCTCGGCAGGCGAGCCTGCACCTTCACAGATCACGGCGTCGAATTCGCTTCGCAGCGACTGCAATTCATCGGCGACGACGGCGGCGAGCCGGTCACGGTGGGTGAAGTAGTCTTTGGCGCTCACGGTGTCGACGACCTGGCCGCGCAGCACCAGCTGTGAGGTGCGGTCGCTGCCGGGTTTCAGCAGGATCGGGTTGAAACGAACGCTGGGCGCCAGTCCCGCGGCGCGGGCCTGCATGGCCTGCGCCCTGCCGATCTCCCCGCCTTCGGTGGTGACCGCCGAGTTGTTGGACATGTTCTGCGCCTTGAACGGCGCGACGCGAATGCCCTTGCGCGCCAACAGCCGGCACAGCCCGGCGACGACCATCGACTTTCCGGCGTCCGACGTGGTGCCGGCGACCAGCAGCGCGCCGCTCATTTCCGGCGAGCGACGCAAAGTCCCTATTCGCGCAGTGGACGCATCGCTCGCGGGGATCACAGCTGGGTCAGGATCTCGGCGCCGTCGTCGGTGACCACCAGCGTGTGCTCGAACTGCGCGGTCCACTTCTTGTCCTTGGTGGCGACGGTCCAGCCGTCGTCCCAGATCTCGTAGTCCAGCGCGCCGAGGTTGATCATCGGCTCGATGGTGAACGTCATGCCCGGCTCCAGCACGGTTTCCACAGCGGGCTGGTCGTAGTGCAGGACCACCAGCCCGTTGTGGAAGGTGGTGCCGATGCCGTGCCCGGTGAAATCGCGAACGACGTTGTAGCCGAAGCGGTTTGCATACGATTCGATGACGCGCCCCACGATCGACAGCGCACGGCCCGGCTTGACGGCCTTGATCGCGCGCATGGTCGCCTCGTGGGTGCGCTCGACGAGCAGGCGGTGCTCCTCGGACACGTCACCGGCAAGGAAGGTGGCGTTGGTGTCGCCGTGCACGCCGTCGATGTAGGCGGTGACGTCGATGTTGACGATGTCGCCGTCCTCGACCACGGTCGAGTCGGGGATGCCGTGGCAGATGATCTCGTTCAGCGACGTGCAGCAGGACTTCGGGAAGCCCTTGTAGCCCAGCGTCGACGGGTAGGCGCCGTGGTCGACCATGTACTCGTGGGCGATGCGGTCAAGCTCATCGGTGGTCACACCGGGCGCGACGGCCTTGCCGGCCTCGGCGAGCGCGCCCGCCGCGATGCGGCCTGCGACACGCATCTTCTCGATCACCTCGGGCGTCTGCACCCACGGCTCGCTGCCCTCTTTGACGGTCGGCTTCCACGCGTACTCCGGAGGCGCGATCGAGCGGGGCACCGGCAGCGTCGGTGAGAGCTCGCCGGGGCGAAGGGCGGTGCGAACAGGCATGACGCCAGAGTAGTAGGACCGACAGAAACGGACCGGCCGGCCACACATTAGGACGGCCCGCGCGACCAAACGCAATCAAGCGGCAGCCGCACTCATCCTCGCCGCTAGATTCTGGAGCCATGACCACCGACGAGGTTGACGAGGAGTTCGCCGCCGGGTTCGCCGAACGGTTCGCCGAGACCTGGCGCACCCCGGACCTGGCCAAACACGAGGCGCTGTGGAGCGACGACATCGTGTTGATCCAGCCCATGATGGGCACCCTGCGCGGCAGGCAAGCGTGCCGGGATTCGTTTCAGCGGCTGTTCGCTCTCGTGCCCGACCTGCACGCCGACGTGCACCGGGTCGGGCATGGCAAGCAGGAGGTGTTCATCGAATTCACCCTGAGCGGAACGTACGGCGGCAAGCCGATCGCCTGGGACGCGGTCGACCGCTTCACGTTCACCAATGGCCTGATCGCCGAGCGGGTTTCGTACTTCGACTCCACACCGCTGATCGGCAAGCTGGTCGCCCGCCCGGCCGGATGGGACCGGCTGGTCCGCATCGGTTCGCAGCTGTTCCGGCGCTGATCACTCGATGTGCACCGACGACAGCGCGGTGCGCACCCGCGCTGGTAGCGAGCCACCGAAGAGCAGCCAGTCGTCGAGCGCGATCCGTATCGACGCCATCGCAAGCGCGCCGAGCAGCCGCGGTCGCGGATCCTCCGGTCGCTGCGTCGCCGAGTCGAGGGGCCACCAATGCGGCGATGGCCTCTTCGTAGCGGACGTAGATCTGCAGCGTCCACGCGCTGAGCACCGGAGATGACCGCGTCAACGTCGCGAGCTCGCGCACCTGGCCGCTGATCGCATCGAAGCCGTCGCCGAGATCCTCGAACGCGGCGACCACGGCCTCACTGGCTGACAGATGCGCCGGCTGCCGGGCGATCGCGGCCATGATCAGATCCAGCCAATGCGTCGTCATTCCCTCGGCGACGGCGTCTTCCTTCGAGCTGAAGTACCGGAAGAAGGTCGCGCGCCCGATCTCCGCGGCGTGCGCGATCTGCTCGATCGTGGCGCCTGCCAGGCCCTTCTCGGCGACGCGATTGGGCCGCCGCGGCGGCGATGCGGGCGCGGGTGGCCTTCTGCTTGCGCGCGGTCAGGCTTTCCCGCGAATTCTGCCGTGAGACGACGTCCATGGTGAGACTATGTCTCACCATGGAGAAGAATGCCACCGATTGGGCGCCGAAAACCCTCGAAGCCTGGCGATTCGTCCAGCAGATGCTGGCCGATGTCACCAAGACCGTGATTGAGGACGCCGTCGGATGAACGCGAACTGCTCGACGGCCTGCGGGTCATCGCCAAGGTGACCGGCCTGTGTATCGGAGCTGTCCGTCGAGGCCGATACGGAGCGGCCGCGCTTCTTCGACATGTGCTCGGACACCCGGATGATCGGTGGCCCCAACCCCGACGGCAGATATCTGCTGGCCATGATCCGCGGCGACCGCACCTACCGGGTCACCGGAACCCGCGGCAGCACCGCCTATCTCGGATTCCAAGTGCTCGCGGGCACGGGCCTGACACCGCGACGGATGTCCGGCTACCTCAGCGACACCGACCTCAAGTGCAACTCCGGGTCGTTCGCAATCGTGTTCTCTGCGGCCGAACCGCCTGCGGACATCCTCGGCGCCGCGCAGTGGGTCCCCATCCCGCCCGACGCATCGTCGATCGTCGTGCGCGAGTACGTCGGCGATTTCGGACACCGAAGAACCCGCGACCATGGACATCGAATGCGTTGACGCCGAACCGCTGCAGCCGATCACGGACGCCGAGGCGGCGGAACAATTCACCGCGATGGCGTGGACGATCGTCAAGCTGACCACGCTTCACCGCACCATCAAGCCCGAGCTGCTGACCCAGCCCAACACGCTGCTGACCGCGGAGGCGGCCGAACTGGGCGGTGCGGACACCACACCCGACAACCTGTACATGATCGGCACTTTCGCACTGGAGCCCGACGAGTCGCTGGTGCTGGAGATCAGCCCGCCCGACACGCGCTACTGGAATGTCACCCTGGAGAGCATCTGGCACGAATGCCTCGAGCCGCGGCATCGGCACAGCTCCGTCACCAACAAGGGGTTGCGCCCGGACGCCGACGGTATTGCGCGAATCGCCATCGGCGCCAAAGACTTCGGACACGGCGATTGGCTGGACACCGGCGGTCGGCGCCGCGGCTTCGTCGTGCTGCGATGGCTCGACAACCCCGAAGCGCCAGCCGTGCGCACGACGGTCCGTCGCGGCCAGCTGACATCGTGAACGCCGCAGCGCTTTGTCCCGGACCGGCTCGTCGAGCAGGCGTGCGAGTTGGCAGGCAGCGACGACTTCGGCGACGACGACACCTGGCGCGACGGACTGGCACGGCTGTGCGAGGGCCTGGTGTCCGAGGCCCGGCTCAACGACCTCGGCGTCGAGATCGCGTGTCTGGACATCATCCGGCCGCTGACGAGCCGGCTGCAGATTGTCAAGTGGCGCAAGGAGAATCCCGCGGTCGCGGCCCATCCGGTCACCCGCCCGATCTTCATCGTGGGACAGCCGCGAACCGGGACGACGATCCTGTTCGACCTGCTCGCGCAGGATCCCGCGCTCCGCCCACCGCTGACGTGGGAGGTCGACAACCCCTTCCCGCTGCCGCGGCCCGAGACCTACGCCACCGACCCGCGGATCGCCGAAACCCAGGCCAGTATCGAGATGTCCGAGCAGATCGTCCCCGGCCTGCTGACGTGGCATCCGATGGGAGCGTTGGTCGGTCAGGAATGTGTCCGCATCACCGCGGGCCAGTTCTGCAGCATGATCTTCTCGGTGCAGTACCGGCTGCCCAGCTACTACCGCTGGCTGCTGTATGACGCCGACCATCATCCGGCCTACCACTATCACCGAATGTTCCTGCAGCACTTGCAGTCTGGTGTGGCGGGTCAATGGCTGCTGAAGTCGCCCGCACATCTCTGGCAGCTCGACGCGCTGGTGGCCGAGTACCCCGACGCGCTGATCGTGCAGACGCACCGCGACCCGCTCAACGTCATCTCGTCGATCAGCGCCCTCACCCACCATCTGCGCCACCTGGCATCCGACGACAGCTCGATCACCGACTGCGCGGCGCAGTCGTGTGAGGAGATCGTCGTCGGCCTCGAGCGCGGCATGAAGCTGCGCGACTCGCTGGCCGGACATCGGGTGGTCGACGTGCAGTTCGCCGACTTCATGCGCGACCCGTTCGCGACGATCCGGGGGCTGTACGCCGAACTGGGGCGCGAGCTCGACCCTGTCGCCGAGCAGAACATGCGCGCGTTCTTGGCGGCCCATCCCGGTGACCGTGGTGGCAGCCGATACTGCTGGGCGGACACCGGTCTCGATGCAGGGCTGGTGCGCGAGCAGGTGAGCGCCTACCAGGAGCGCTACGGGGTGCCCGACGAGCCGCTCAAGTAGCGCGGCCGAAGCGCCACGACTTGCGGGGACCGCGGATTTCGACCGAGCCGCACACCACCTTGCCGGTCAGGATGACGTGCGGTGTGCCCTCGGCTGGCGCGTCCTTGCGGTGGTCGTGCGCGCTGCCGACGATGACCTCGACGTCGTCGATCGACGCGCTGGCGCCGTCGGGCAGCCGGAGGTCCAGCCCGCCGAACTTCATGTCGAGCTCGACGACCACCATCGGCCCGGCGAACCGGGCCCGCGTCAGGTCCAGCTCCACCGAACCCATCCGCCGGTGCAGGGCCAGCCGCGTCGGCACGATCCACTCCCCCTGGCGCTTGAGTGAGCCGAGCACCCCGCGCAGTTCCACCCGATCGGTGGCCGAGGTGACGATCGCTCCAGGTCCGGGCAGGTCGAAGACCAGGGCGTCGAGGTCGGAGTGCAGCCGCGCCTGCGACACCATCGCCGAGCGTTCCTCGAACTCGTCGATGTCGATGAGCCCGAGCGCGACGGCGTTGTGCAGCCGCCGCAGCGTGCCGTTGCGGTCGGCGTCGGAGATGCGCATCGCGGATTCGTGGTTGATACCTGTCATGCCGGTACTAACGGTACCGTTCGTCAGCCTGGGCTCAAGACCCTCACCGTTGCGCCGGCGGAATATGCCGTGTCGTGGACTTCGACAGCGCCCGCCAGCGTGCCGACCGGCACGTCGAACGCGCACTGGAAATCAACCCGGTTGCCCGGCTCGACGTTGATCATGTCGTCACCATCGCCGACGGTGACGCCGTTGTCGTAGCGCCTGCCCGCCAAGTCTTTGAGAATCTGGTTCTGGCAGTACACGGTTCGCCGCCCGTCGCCGATGTTTTCGACCGTGATGTGCACAATGACGAAAGTTCCTTGCGCAATTCGGGTTCCGATTTCGGGCTGGCTCAATTCGACGTTCGTCACGGTGAACGCGAACGCGCCGATGTCGACCGCTTCATTGAGCGCGACAGTGGGAGCCGAGCCGTACACCGTTCCCGGTTCCGAGTCGTCACAGCCCGTCACCAAGAGCCCGACCGCGACCAAACTGACCAATCTTGTTGCGGACAACGAGGATCGCTCAGGCGAGATAGTCGGGCGGCAGCTGTTCGAACATGCCCCTGCAGCATCCGCACCGCGTATTCCGAGCTGCCGCCCCCGACGATCAGAGCGGCGAACGCCATGTCCCCGCGGTAGCCGGCAAACCACGAGTGCGAACCGCCCTCGAATTCCGCCTCACCCGTCTTGCCGCGCACGTCACCCGAACCCTCGAGGTCCTTGGCGGTGCCGTTGGTGACCACCAATTGCATCATCGGCCGCAGCCCGTCGAGCATCTTCGGCGTGATCGGTGTGCTGTCGCCGGTGATCACCGTCTGGCGGCCCTCAATCAGTTGCGGCACAGGCGTTTTCCCGACCGCAACCGTCGCCGCGGCCAGCGCCATCCCGAACGGGCTGACCAACACCTTGCCCTGACCGAAACCGTCCTCCGTGCGCTCGGCGAGGTTCACCGTCGGCGGCACCGAGCCAGACACCGTGTTGATGCCCTCGATCTGGTAGTCCGGGCCGATCCCGTACTGGGCGGCGGCCATCGTCAGCGCGCGCGGCGGCATCCTGCTGGCGAGTTCGGCGAAGGTCGTGTTGCACGAACTGGCGAACGCGCGCGACATCGGCACCGTGCCGAGGTCGAATCCGCCGTAGTTGGGGATGGTGCGGTGGCCGATGTCCATCACACCTGGGCAGGCGAGCAACGTGTTCGGCGTGGCCATGTCGCGGTCGATGGCCGCGCCGGCGGTGACGATCTTGAACGTCGACCCTGGCGGGTACAGGCCGGTGGTGGCCAGCGGTCCCTCGCTGTTGGCGGCCGCGTTCTGCGCGACGGCCAAGATCTCACCGGTCGACGGCTTGATCACCACGATCATCGCCTTCTTGCCGGTGGTGTTGACGGCGTTCTGTGCCGCGTTCTGCACCGACCGATCCATGGCTGATCGTGACCGACGGCGCCGGGGCGCCCTGCACTTCGTTGAGCACCTCGACGTCGACGCCGTTCTGGTTGACGCTGACCACGCGCCACCCTGCCTCGCCGTCGAGTTCGTCGACGACCGCGTTCTTGACCTGGTTGACGATTTCGGGTGCGAATGAATCGTCCGTCGGCAGCAGTTCGGCATGCGGCGTGACCACGACACCGGGCAGGGCGCCGATGGCCCCGGCCACCCGGTCGTGATCGGACTGGCGCAGCGTGATCAGGCTCAGCGGGTCCTTCGACGAGCTGGCCTGCTCGGCGAGCCGCTGCGGGTCCAAGGTGTTGTCGAACGGCCGCAGCGCGTCAACCACTGCCTTGGCGGTGAGCATCAACGCGCCGCCGGCCGACTTCGCATCCAGCGCAAAGTGATACAGATAGCCGGGCACCAGCACGTCGGTGCCGCCGCGCTCGTTGACCGACGCCCGACGCGGCGCGTCGGCGCGCAGTGCGAAGGTCTGGTGCTCGCCGAGCCTCGGGTGCAATCCCGTTGCGCTCCAGCGGACCTCCCAGCGGCCCTCGTCGCGAACCATGTTCAGTTGCCCGTCGTAGGTCCAGGTCCGGTTCTTCGGCAGGTGCCAGGTGTAGCGATACGTGACGCTGCCGGTGTCTTCGGCGTACTTCGAGCCAAGGATCTGCGTGTCCAGATGGAGTCGCCTGCAACCCGGCCCACGCTTCGTTGAGGGCAGCCCTTGCGTCGGCGGGCTTGTCGCTGAGTTCGGCTGCGGCCCCGGTGTCACCGGTGGCCAACGCGGCGAAGAATTTCTCCGCGACCGGTTCGGGTCCGTTCGGTTTCGGGGTGCAGGCGGTGACAAACCCAAGAGTCGTCGCCACCACCGCAGCGACCGTCACCAGGCTGACCACTCGTGATACTGAAGTTGCCATTGGGGCCGATGTTACGAACCCGAGACCTGAAGTTCCGGTAGGCGCGCAGAAGTCGCGAATTATGCCCCGTAGGGCCCTGCCGCGGGTGCTCGCACCACCAGCGGCACCGCCGGGAAGTATGCGGCCATCTCCGAACGCGATTTGCGCAGCGCCGCCGTGCCGTAACCCTGTTTGCGGTAGGAGGGGTGTATCCAGATCCGGACATTCACCTCGCCGCCGGCCAGCTCGCCGAACACCATGCCAACCTTCGTCCGATCCATCGAGCGCAACCAGCCACGCGGCTTCTTCGGCGTCGACCCGGCGTGATCGCGGCGCGAATCTCGTCGTCGAGGTCACCGGCGGGCGCACCCGAGCCGTCCCCTGCCGCACGCACGTCGTCGGTGCGGGCGGCGAAGATGTCGCGGTCCTTGTCGGCGACGAACGGCCGCAGCACCAGATTTTGTCCCGGGCTCGCAGACTGCTCGCCCATGGTGAAGCTCAATTGAGTGTTCAGATCCTCGAGTTCTGCGGCGATCCTGCGCCGCGACACCTTGGTGAGCCGGTCGAAGGACAACCGCAGCACCGCCTCGCTGCTGACCTCGGATGTGCCGAGCATCGATGCAATCGCCTCGATGGCCGCGTCGTAATCCTCGGAGTCCACGATGGCATCGAGCAGCTCGTGTCGCCGTTCGAGCGCTCGCACCAACGCGTCGGCGATCTCCCTGCGTGCCACTCTGCGGTCATTGTCGGTCATGGGTGCAGCCTAATCAGCGGCGCCATGCCGCTGGAAGATCAGTCGAGAAGGACCGTCGAGAAACTGCCGACCGTCGTGAAACCGATGCGCGCGTAGGTGGCGCGGGCGACGGTGTTGAAGTCGTTGACGTACAGGCTCGCGATGCGGCCACTGCGCACGACAGCCGATGCCAGCGTCGCGGTGCCCGCGGTGCCAAGGCCGTGGCCGCGCCAATCGGGATGCACCCACACGCCCTGGATCTGTCCTACCGACGGCGACTGCGACCCGACCTCGGCCTTGAAGACCACCCGGCCGCGCTCGAACCGGGCCCACGCTCGGCCAGCAGCAATCAACCCCGCGACCCGCCGCCGGTAGCCGCGCCCGCCGTCGCCGATTCGCGGATCGACGCCGACCTCGCCGATGAACATGTCGATGGCCGCCACCAGATACGCGTCGAGTTCGTCGATACGAACCGGGCGCACGGCCGGGTCGACCGGCGTTTGCGGCGCCGTGCTCAACGCCATCAGCGGCTGTTGCTCACGCACATCGCGCGCCGGGCCCCAGGCGTGCTCGAGGCGCCGCCACATCGGCATCACGAACTCGGCGCGGCCGACCAACGACGAGCAGCGCCGAGCGGTGCTCATCGCCTTGTCCGCGAACGCATTTAGATCATGGACGTCGCCGCGCAACGGAATCAGGTTCGCGCCCGCGTAGCACAGCGATTCACTGGCCCGCCGCCGCGTCCACAGCTCACCGCCGATCGCGGATGGCTCGATGCCGTGCTCCGCGACCCGCGACGCCACCATGCAGGAACCGACGGGATCCTCGTCGAGCACCCGGTGAACCGCCGCGGAGTCACGGACCACCGACACCCGTCGCTCGTCGACGAGGCGAAAAAGCGGCGGAGCCGACATGGAAACTCTTTCTGACCGATCCCGGGCGGGGTGACCCCGCTCACAGGGTCATGCTCAGCTTACGGTCACAACCGGCGAACCGCTTGCATCATCGGAACCGCGCTCAGATTCCCTTTCGCTGGCGATTCGCATGGCCTCTTCGATCAAAGTCTCTACGATCTGCGACTCCGGCACGGTCTTGATGACCTCGCCCTTGACGAAGATCTGGCCCTTGCCGTTTCCTGACGCGACGCCGAGGTCGGCCTCGCGTGCCTCGCCAGGACCGTTGACGACACAACCCATCACCGCAACGCGCAGCGGGAAGTCGAGCCCGTCCAGCCCGGCGGTGACGGCGTTGGCAAGCGTGTAGACGTCGACCTGCGCGCGTCCGCACGACGGGCAGGACACGATCTCGAGTCCGCGGGGCCGCAGGTTCAGCGATTCCAGGATCTGGTTGCCGACCTTGACCTCTTCGATCGGCGGCGCCGACAGCGAGACCCGGATGGTGTCGCCAATGCCCTTGGACAACAGCGCGCCGAACGCGACCGCGGATTTGATGGTGCCCTGGAACGACGGGCCGGCCTCGGTGACGCCGAGGTGAAGGGGGTAGTCGCACTGCGCGGCCAGCAACTCGTAAGCGGCGACCATGACAACGGGATCGTTGTGCTTGACGCTGATCTTGATGTCGCCGAAGCCGTGCTCCTCGAACAGCGACGCCTCCCACAGCGCGCTTTCGACCAAGCGCCTCGGGCGTCGCCTTGCCGTACTTCTCCATCATTCGCTTGTCCAGCGAGCCGGCGTTGACGCCGATGCGGATCGGGATGCCCGCGGCACCGGCGGCCTTGGCCACCTCCTTGACCCGGCCATCGAATTCCTTGATATTGCCGGGATTAACGCGCACCGCGGCACAGCCTGCGTCGATCGCGGCGAAGATGTACTTGGGCTGGAAGTGGATGTCGGCGATCACCGGCAGCTGGCTGTGCCTGGCGATCTCGGGCAGAGCGTCGGCGTCCTCCTGGCGCGGACAGGCCACCCGGACGATGTCGCAGCCGGTCGCGGTGAGCTCGGCGATCTGCTGCAGCGTCGAGTTCACGTCGTGCGTCTTGGTGGTCGTCATCGACTGCACCGCGATGGGATGGTCGCTGCCGACACCGACGTCGCCGACCATCAGCTGACGGGTCTTGCGCCGCGGAGCCAGCGTCGGCGCGGGCGGTGCCGGCATACCTAGCCCGATTGTGGGGCCGGTGGTCATCGGTGTCTCCTATTGGAACGGTCTGATCGGGTTGACGAAGTCAGCGGTCACCGTGAGCGCCATATAGCCGATCACCACGACCAAGATGACGTAGGTGGCCGGCATGAGCTTGAGGTAGTTCACCGGCGGTGCAGCGTCGATGCGGCGCGCCTTGCGAATCATATTGCGGATCTTCTCGAACCACGCAATCGCGATGTGGCCGCCGTCGAACGGCAGCAGCGGTACCAGGTTGATCGCGCCGAGCACGAAGTTCAGTTGGGCCAGGAAGAACCAGAACGCCATGAAGTACCCGTGTTCGAACGCGTCGCCGCCGATGATCGACGCGCCAACCACGCTGATCGGCGTCTCCGGATCGCGTTCGCCGCCGCCGATCGAATGCACAAGCGCGCCGATCTTGGTGGGGATCTTCGCCAGCGACTTGCCCAGTTCGACGGCGAGGTCACCGGTGAACGCAACGGTGCCAGGTATCGCGGTCAACGGGTTGTACTGCGCGTACTTGACGGGCCCGAACTCGGCGGCGGAGACGCCAACCGCGGCGACGGTGGACGGGGCCTCGGCCGTGTCGGAGGTCCAGCGCTCGGTCCTGGTGACGTCGACCATGGTGGTGATTCCGGTCGTCGTCCCGCCCTCAGTCCGCTCGATGACGAACTGCGTCGGCCCGGTCAGCGCGCGCACCGCGGCGACCATCTCGTCAGGGTTGTGCACGTCGGTGTCGCCGACCTTGACGATGATGTCGCCTGCCTTGATGCCCGCCGCCGCAGCCGGACCTGTCCCCGTGCACTGGCCCATCTGGCCCTTGCTGACTTCAGGTGCGACGCAAGAGGTTTCGCTGACGTAGGCGGCGGGTTGCGGATGCAGGTTCGGAAGCCCCCAGACCAGCGCCATCCCGTAGATCAGCACCAAACCGATGACGAAGTTCATCGCAGGCCCGGCGAACAGCACCAGCACCCGCTTCCAGGTCTTCTGCTTGTACATCGCGTAGCTGCTGGTCCTCGGGCGCGATCTCGTCGATCGCGGTCATGCCCGCGATGTCGCAGAAGCCGCCGAGCGGGACCGCCTTGACGCCGTATTCGGTGTAGCCGAGCTTGTTGGGCCGACGCGTCGACCACAGCGTCGGGCCGAAGCCGACGAAGTAGCGGCGCACCTTCATCCCGGTCGCGCGCGCCGCCCACATGTGCCCGCATTCGTGCAGCGCCACCGACACCAAGATGAAGAGGGCGAAAAGCGCGACGCCGATGATCCACATGATCATTTGGTGGTGACGACCTCCCGGGAAACTGCGCCCTTTGCCCGGTCGCGGGCCCAGCGTTGCGCATCAAGTACGTCTTCCACGGTAGCGGGTTCGGCGGCCCACTGGTCGGCAGCGCGCAGGACCTCGGCGATCGTTCGCACGATGGCCGGGAACCTGATGCGGCCCGCGAGGAACGCCGCCGCGGCCTCTTCATTGGCGGCGTTGTAGACCGCGGTCAGGCAGCCACCCTTTCTGCCTGCCTCGCGCGCAAGCTCCACTGCGGGGAACACCTCGGCGTCGAGCGGCTCGAACTCCCACGTCGAGGCGGTGGAGAAGTCGCTGGCCAGGGCGGCTTGGGGCACCCGGGACGGCCAGCCCAGCGCCAGCGCGATGGGCAGCTTCATATCCGGCGGGCTGGCCTGGGCCAGGGTCGAGCCGTCGGTGAAGGTCACCATCGAGTGCACGATCGACTGCGGGTGAACGACGACCTCGATGCGGTCGTACGGGATGCCGAACAGCAGGTGGGTCTCGATCAGCTCCAGGCCCTTATTGACCAGCGACGCCGAGTTCAGCGTGTTCATCGGCCCCATAGACCACGTGGGATGCGCTCCGGCCTGCTCAGGGGTGACGTCCTCGAGCCGCTCGGCCGTCCACCCGCGGAACGGCCCGCCCGACGCGGTCAGCACGATCTTGGCCACCTCGTCGGGAGTGCCGCCACGCAGGCATTGGGCCATCGCGGAGTGCTCGGAGTCGACGGGCACGATCTGGCCGGGCTTGGCGGCCTTGAGCACCAGTGGACCGCCCGCGACCAGCGATTCCTTATTGGCCAGCGCGAGGCGGGCGCCCGTGGCGAGTGCCGCCAGCGTGGGCTTGAGCCCTAGCGCGCCCACCAGGGCGTTGAGCACGACGTCGGCCTCGGTGTTCTCGACGAGCCTGGTGACAGCGTCCGGCCCGGCATAGGTGACGTCGCCGACCTGCGCGGCCGCGGCGTCGTCAGCGACGGCGATGTTCGTCACGCCTGTCTCGGCGCGCTGTTGGGCCAGCAGGCCGGGATTGCCGCCGCCTGCCGCCAGCCCGACCACCTCGAAGCGGTCCGGGTTGGCGGCGATGACGTCCAGCGCCTGGGTGCCGATCGAGCCGGTGCTGCCCAGAATCAGCACGCGGGTTCTGCTCACCGACCCATTGTGCCGCGTCGGGGTGTCGGCGGCGTGGCTCGGTCGCGTTGCGTAGCTGCCGAGTGTGGGCTTGACGCACGTCTTACGCGCATTTCGCGTGTGGGTAACCCACGTTCGCCGCCGGAGAAAGTGACGCAAATGTGACGTCCTCGATCCGCCCCCATCCGTGACGGGGCTCACGCCGAATCCCCTGTGTCAGTGCAGAGGGCGGGTCAATACCCGTCACAACAAGGGAGCAAGAGCCTCATGAGAATTATTCAACGTCAAGCAATTTCGGTGGCGGGCCTGGCCGCGATCGCGGTCCTCGGTCTGTCGGCGTGTTCAGACGACGCGTCCACCACGGCCGCACCGCAGACCGCCAGTTCGACAATGGCTGCCTCCAGCGCCGCCCCGAAGCCGATGGATCAGCCGGTCGATGCCGGCGCCGGACTGGTCGGCCCTGGCTGCGCGGACTACGCCGCTGCCAACCCCACCGGGCCCGGGTCGGTGACGGGTATGGCGCAGGATCCGGTGGCGGTGGCGGCGTCGAACAACCCGCTGCTGACGACGTTGACCTCCGCGGTGTCGGGCAAGCTCAATCCGAACGTGAATCTCGTCGACACCCTCAACGGCAGCGAGTTCACGGTGTTCGCTCCGACCGACGCCGCATTCGCGAAGATCGATCCGGCCACCATCGAGAAGTTGAAGACGGATTCGGATCTGCTGAGCAGCATCCTGACCTATCACGTGGTGCCGGGACAGGCCAGTCCTGCTCAGGTGACCGGCATGCACAAGACGGTGCAGGGCGGTGAGGTCAACGTGACCGGCATGGGCAACAACCTGAAGGTCAACAACGCCGGAGTGGTGTGCGGCGGAGTCCGTACCGCCAACGCAACCGTGTATCTGATCGACACGGTCCTGATGCCCCCGGCCAACTAGGTCCCCTCCACCGCGAGCAGACGCAAAAGCACCCGACACGCCGCAGTTTTAGGGGCTTTTGCGTCTGCTCGCGCACGAAAAAGAGAGCACCCAGCCATGTTCACCCTCGTACTCATCGGCTTTCTCGGTGGCTTGATCACCGGTATCTCGCCGTGCATCCTTCCCGTCCTGCCGGTGATCTTCTTCTCCGGCACACAGAGCGCACGCGAGGACGGCGCGGTCAAAACCAAGCCCTCGCTGTCGGAGACGCTGCGGCCGTATCGCGTGATCGCCGGTCTGGTGCTGAGCTTTTCCGTTGTCACCCTTGCCGGTTCGGCGCTGCTGACGCTGCTGCGCCTGCCGCAGGACGCGATCCGCTGGGTCGCCCTGGTGGCACTGGTGGCGATCGGCGTCGGGCTGATCTTCCCGAAGTTCGAGGCGCTGCTGGAGAAGCCGTTCTCGCGGCTTCCTCAGAAGCAGTTCGGCTCCGGCAGTAGCGGTTTCGGGCTCGGCCTGGCGCTGGGCGTGCTGTATGTGCCCTGTGCGGGCCCGGTGTTGGCGGCCATCGTCATCGCGGGCGCGACGGGAACGATCGGGCTGCCCACCATTGCGTTGACGCTGTCGTTCGCGGTCGGCGCTGCGCTGCCGCTGCTGTTCTTCGCGCTTGCCGGCCGCCGTGTCGCCGAGCGGGTTGCGGCGTTCCGCCGACGCCAGCGTGAAATCCGCATCGCCGCAGGAATTGTGACGATCCTGCTTGCCGTGGCGCTGGTGTTCAACCTGCCCGCCGCACTGCAGCGCGCCATCCCCGACTACACCGGCAAGCTGCAGGAAACCGTCGGCAACGACGAGCAGATCCGCGAGAAGCTCAACCTCGGTGGCCTCGTCAACGACCAGAACAGGGAGTTGTCCAACTGCACGAACGGCGCGCCGGAGCTGGAAAGCTGCGGCACTGCGCCCGACATCACCGGCATTACCGGCTGGCTGAACACTCCGAACGGCTCGGCGGTGGACCTGAAATCGTTGCGGGGCAAGGTGGTTCTCGTCGACTTCTGGGCGTATTCGTGCATCAACTGCCAGCGCGCCGTCCCGCACATCGTCGACTGGTATTCCGCCTACAAGGACGCCGGCTTCGAGGTGATCGGCGTGCACACACCGGAGTACGCGTTCGAACGCGTTCCGGCCAATGTCGCGAGCGGCGCGAAGGATCTCGGCATCACCTATCCGATCGCGCTGGACCCCAACTATTCGACGTGGTCGAACTATCGCAACAGGTACTGGCCCGCCAAATATCTGATCGATGCGAACGGCACCGTCCGGCACATCAAGTTCGGCGAGGGTGACTACGCGCAGACCGAAACCCTTATCCGCCAACTGCTCTCCGACGCCCGTCCCGGCGTCTCACTGCCCGCGCCGACCGAGGCCGCCGACACGACTCCCCCGCCGGATCTGACCCTGGAGACCTATTTGGGGGTGGGCAAGGTGGTCAACTATGGCGGCGGCGGGACATACGACGAGGGCAGCGCCGCCTTCACCTACCCAAGCCGTCTGCCCGACGACACCTTCGCGTACGACGGCGCCTGGACTCTGGACTACCAGGGCGCGACGGCCGACGCCCCCAACTCGGGCATCAAGCTGAACTACCACGCCCGCAACGTCTATCTGGTGGTCGGTGGAACAGGCACTGTCACCGTCATCCGCGACGGCGAGTCCAAGGACATCCCGGTCAGCGGGCCACCGACGCTGCGCCAGATCGTCGGCGACGACGAGGTTCGGCGCGGAACGGTCGAGGTGCGGTTAAGCCAAGGGCTGCAGGCGTTTTCGTTCACCTACGGCTGAATCAGGCGGGACGGAAGGTCAGGGCGACGCCGTTCATGCAGTAGCGAAGACCCGTAGGGTGCGGACCGTCGTCGAACACGTGGCCGAGGTGACCACCGCAGCGTCGGCACAGCACCTCGGTGCGCGTCATGACGAGGCCATTGTCGGGGCGCTCGAGGGCGGCTCCGTTGAGCGGCCGCCAGAAACTCGGCCACCCGGTGCCGCTGTCGAACTTGGTGTCGGAGGAGAAGAGGTCCAGCGCGCATCCGGCACAGCTGAATACGCCACGCCGGTGTTCGTCGTTGAGCGGACTGCTGTACGGCATCTCGGTGCCCGCCCTGCGCAGGACGTCGTACTGATCGGCCGTCAATAGCTGCTTCCACTCGGCGTCGGTATGGGTGACCTCGAATTCACCTGCCGGACCGGCCGTCGCCGAACGTGCGCACGCGGCAGCCCCGAGGATGGCGGCCGAGGCCGCGCTTGCACCGACCAGAAATCGCCGCCTCGTAACGTCCACCGCACCCGATCCCTTCAAAGTCTCGTTCGTGGACGAAGCTACGCCGGGCGGCGCCCAGAAATCGTTGCGACATAGATTCGTAAGATTTCTCGGCGCACAAAGTCGTTAGCCTTGAAAAAAATGAGGTTCAAGGCCAAGACGACTGGACTGGCAGTCCTGACCGTCGCCGTGGCACTGGCCGTCGCACTGTATGCAGCGCCGGCGGGCCGCGGGCCGTTGTCGCGCGCTACGGCCTCACCGACGATTCCCGGTCCCGCGCTCGACGAACCCGCAGGCAGCCCGGACGCGTCCGAGACGGCAGTGCTCGCGGGCGGCTGCTTCTGGGGCGTGCAGGGCGTATATCAACACGTCAAGGGCGTGTCATCGGCGGTATCCGGCTATGCAGGCGGCGACGCATCGACCGCACGCTATGAGACGGTCGGGACGGGTAGCACCGGGCACGCCGAGTCCGTGCGCATCACCTACGACCCCAACCAGGTGAGCTTTGGACAGCTGCTACACATTTTCTTCGCCGTCGTACACGACCCGACCGAGCTGAACCGGCAGGGTCCCGACGTCGGTGAGCAGTACCGATCGGCGATCTTTCCTCAGAACGATGTTCAGAAGCGGGTCGCCGACGCCTACATCGCACAGCTCAACCAGGCGAAGGTCTTCGACGCACCGGTCGTAACCCGCACCGACACGGCCTCCGGCTTCTTCCCTGCCGAGGACTACCACCAGGACTACCTGAACTCGCATCCGACCGCGGCCTACATCACGATCAACGACATGCCGAAGCTCGGCGAACTGAAGCAACTGTTTCCGGAGTTCTATCGCGATCAGCCCGTCCTGGTGCACGCGTCTAACGGCGGTTAGCCGCCGACGGATCGACCGTCGCCTCGATCTTCAGGATCAGGTTGTCACGCACCGTCAGCACCAGCACCGCGAACAGCCGCCGTTCGGCGAATGCGAGCAGCACCGGTTCCCCGACCGGCCCGGTGACCAGCGTGGCACCGTGCCCCAGGTATCGCAGCAGGTTCGTTCCCACCTCGTCGGGGCCGTGATTGATCTGGGGCGGCGGCGCGATGTCACCGAGAATCGTGCCGACGCCCCAGACGGTCGGATCCAGGACGGCGGTCAGCGCTTGCAGATCGCCGTTGGCGCATGCGGTGATGAACCGTTCGGTGACGACCTGATGTTCGGTGTGGCTGATGTCGGCCAGCCGCGGTGCCGCACCGGAGAACTTGGCCCGTGCCCGGCGCGCGAGCTGGCGACAGGTGCCGACCGGCCTGCCCACCGTCTCGGCGATCTCCTCGAATGGCATCTGGAACACGTCATGAAGCACGAACGCCACCCGCTCACCCGGACTCAGCCGCCGCAGCACCTCCAGCATCGCGGTGCGTACCTCGTCGTCGAGGGTGACCCGGTCGGCGGGATCGACTTCCCGCGAACGGGTGGTATCGAGAGCGGCCGACTCGTCGGGTTGTTCGTGGCGGGCACGAGCCGAGCGCAGCTGGTCCAAACAGAGCCGGCCTGCGACGACCGTCAGCCAGGCACGGACGTCGTCGATCTGCGACGTGTCGGTGCGCGACAGCCGAAGGAACGCCTCCTGCGCGACGTCTTCTGCCTCTCCGACGTCGCCGAGCATCTGATAGGCGAGGTTCACCAGGTACGGGCGGTGGTTGCGCCACGCCACTTCGACCGACGGTGAATCGCTCATGCAGTTATGACGAAGCGCAGGCGCGAAAAGTTACACGGGCCGGTGTGTAACTTTTCCTGGCGCGACGCCGTCCTTGCCGTCATGAACTCAATTCTCGTCACGGGCGCAACCGGCAACGTCGGTCGCCCACTGGTAACCCAACTCGCAGACAGCCGGCGTCGAGGTCCGCGCCGTCACCCGACAGCCAGACACCGCGCGCTTTCCCGCCGGGGTCAAAGCGGTGCGGACCCCGGCAGAGGGTCTGCCCGGCGCCTCGGCGGTGTTCCTCAACTCCCGCGCACTGGGTGACGAGCTCGAGCCGCTGGTGGCTCGGGCGCGCCGCGAAGGTGTCACGCGCCTCGTTGCGCTGTCGGCCATCAACGCCGACGACGACTTCTCCCGCCAGCCGTCACGCTTCCGTGGCGACCGCAACAAGGAGGTGGAGCAGCTCGCCGTCGACTCCGGTTTGGAGTGGGTGAGCCTGCGCCCAACGGTGTTCATCACCAACTTCCTTGGCATGTGGGCGCCGCAGATCCAGGCAGGCGATGTGGTCAACGGGCCGTTCGCGACGGCGTCGACCGCACCGATCGTCGACCGTGACATCTCCGCCGTCGCGGCCAAGGCGCTGCTCACCGACGAGCTCGTCGGCCGCAAGATTCCGTTGACAGGACCGCAGGCGTTCACCAACACGGAGCTGGTGGAGATCATCGGCACCGTGCTCGGTCGCCCGTTGCGCTACCAGGAGGTTCCGGCGGAATTCGTCCGCCAGCGCTTCATCGGTCTGGGCTTTTCGGCCGAGTTCGCCGACGCCTACATCGCGTTTCTGGAGGCGACGGTGTCCAAGCCGGCACTCGTCACGCACGAGGTGGAGAAGATCCTCGGTCGGCCCGCCGAGACGTTCGCCGAAGGCGTCGCCGCTCATCGCAACCTGTTCGCCAACCAGTAAGGGAGACAAGACATGTCCGATCGACGTCCGCCGCGCTACCTCAAGCCGATGAACAAGTTCATGATGGCGGTCCAGAAGCTCGGCATCCCGACCGGGCCCGCGATGGTGCTGACAGTGCCGGGCAGGAAGTCCGGCCAGCCGCGCAGCACCCCGATGACACCCTTCGAACACGACGGCGGTCTCTACACCGTCGCCGGCTATCCCGGCTCCGATTGGGCTGCCAATGCCCGCGCCGCCGGAGCGGGCACGCTCAGCCGCGGCCGCAAGTCACGCCGGGTCAAGATCGTCGAACTCAGCACGGAGGAAGCCGGTCCGGTGCTGCGGGCTTTTGCGGTCAAGGTGCCGGTCGGTGTCGGTTTCGCGAAGCGGTCGGGGTTGGTCCGCGACGGGAGTCCCGACGAGTTCGAGGAACTCGCCGGGCAACTCACCGTCTTCCGGTTCGACCAGATCCGGCCGACGCGCGCTAGGACATCGCTTCCGCGGTCGCGCGCTGCACGACGACGTCACCGGAGGCGGTCCTGGCATGCACGACGAGTGTCTCGTCACCATTTGCCGGACCGTCCGACGCCGCCAGCGAATTGCGGACCTTGCCCGATCGCGTCCGCAAATCAAGCTGAGCCGCAGTGCCTTCCGCGATGCCAACCACGACCTCGCCGCTGCTGGTCTGCACGGACACGCCGCCGTTGACTGCGGTCGCGACGGTGACGTCGCCAGAAGCGGCCTGCACGTTGACATTGCCGTGCAGGCGCGTGACCATCAGTGAGCCGCTCGCGGCACGGAACTTCACATCTCCGTCGAGATCGCCGATTACGACGTCACCGGAAGCGGTCGATACCGACGCTGATCCGTTGACGACCGCAACGGCGATGCCACCGGACGCGGTGTCCGCCTTGAGGTTTCCGACCACGGAACCGACCTCGAGGTCGCCGCTGGCCGAGGCGAATTTGCAGTCGCCGTACTGGCCGTCGGCGGTGATGTTCGCCGACGCTGAGGACGCATGGAGCCGCGAGCCGGCCGGCAAGGCGACGTCGACGACGACGGCTCCCCTACGCGGGAAGGAGAAGCCGCGTTGGCTCGACACCGTGAGCGTGCCGTTCTTGAAGTCGACGCGCACCTGTTCGGCAGCCTTGACGTCGTGGCTGCGTGACTCGTCTCGCGGCCGTACCTCGACGACCGTGTCGTCGCGGTCAGTGGCGACGAGCCGCACCGAGCCGGCGCTGATCTCCACCGTCGCGGTAATCGGTTGTGGGGTATCGAAATTGGGCATTCTATCTCCTTATCGGTGTGATGGTCAGCGAACCCAGCCGCTGTAGGACGTGTCTGATGTGCTGCGCGTGCGCCGGGCGGAATTCGAACCAAGCGCGGCGGCGACCGCCCGGACGAGCCATGCGTTCACCGACAGCCCGTCGGTGCGGGCGGCGGCGTCGACGCCAGCCCGCAGGTTCTCCGGCAGCCGCAGCGTGACACGCCACGTACCGCCGTCGTCCTCCGATTCGGGTGCGACGAACGGAGGTGCATAGGACGACTCCGCCCCGTCATCTATGCCGGACGACACCGTGAACTCGGGGTCGCGCCCTCGCAGCCGCACCTCGACCGAGCCTGGCGCGAGATCGCGGGTGATCTGCTCGGCCGCCTCGGACAGCGCCTCGAGCAGCGCCAGCCGGATCGCCGACTCCAGCGGGGCGGTCAGGCGCTCGGCAAGCGCTTCGGCGTCCGGTCCCCCCGCGGCGGCGGCCACGGACAGCTCGTGGCGCACCCCGTCCACGTACGGTTGCAAGTCCATGGTGTCATGGTGACATCACTATGGTGTCACCGCAAGTGTCAGTTTGGCGCAAGCACCTCTAATCGCCGTCGAGCTGCGCTAATAGCCCATGCATGTCCAGCTGGCCGCGGTGCGCCACGACCATGTCGCCCTGGAATCGGTCGATGTGGATCACTCCGACAGAGACCTTCTTGCCGGTCGGTGCCCTGCCCTGGAACTCGCCGGTGTGGGTTCCGACGAAACGCCATCGTGAGACGCCGTGCGAACCGGCGACGAGGACCTCCTCGATCACGTGCCTGCCGTCCGGAAAGCCGCGATAGAACGCCTCCAGGTTGGCTCGCCATTGGTCGAGCCCGATCGGCTCCGAACTACCGACCTCGACGACTACCCGTGGCGACACCAGCGCGTCGAAGGTCGACGTGTCCCGTTTGTCCATCGCCCCGTAGAGGCACTCGATCAGTTCTCGGATCGCATCGTCTGACGACTCAGCCACGAAGCCAACGTATCCGTCTAGCGGACCTTTTCGATGATGGTTTCGGCGAACCGTTCGATCGGCTCCCGGAATCGTTCGGCATCGCCCGACGACAGATCGATGCCGCCCCACGGGGCACCCATCACCTGGGTGATGCCGATGTCCTCGGCGCGCTTGTACAGATCGGGCGTCGGTGGCTCGAGCAGCGCGAGCAGGATGTCGAAGGGCTCGTTCTCCCGCCCGTACTCGCGGCGAAGGTCCTTCAGTTTCTGGACATAGCGGACCGCGTCGTCCCAGGCGTACGCGTAGCCCACCCAGCCATCGCACAGTCTGGCGGCACGCCGCAGCGCCGCTTCGGATTCACCACCGCACAGGATCGGCACGGGTTCCTCGGGATGTGGCTCGATCATCATCTCCGGCACCTCGTAGTGCTCGCCGCTCCACGACACCCAGCCGCCGCGCCACAGCGCGCGCAGCGCGGGAATCATCTCGTTGAGCCGCTTGCCGCGGTTGTCGAAGTCCTGCCCCATCAGTTCGTACTCTTCGCGCATCCATCCGACGCCGACGGCAAGAGACACGCGGCCGTCTGAGACGACGGAAGCGGTGGCGACCTGCTTGGCCACGTCCAACAATGGCCGGGCGGGCGCGATGTACACGGCGTTGGAGAACCGCAGCCGTCGCGTCACGGACGCCATGGCACCGGTAAGCACCCAGGGGTCGGGCCAGGCGGTATCGGGCGACCACATCGGCTTGCCGGTGGGCGAATCGGGGTAGGGCGACGACAGCTCACGCGGGTAGATCATGTGGTCGGACGTGACGATCCCGTCATAGCCCGCCTCGTCGAACATCTGCGCCACTGCGACGGCTTCGGAAGTCTTCATGAACGCTGTGCCGCTCCAAAACTGCATCTTGTTTCTTTAGCCGCAAAAGCGGGCAGCATCAAGGGCATGCCCACGCTGCTGTGGTTCCGGCGCGATCTGCGGCTGCACGACCTGCCGCCGCTACTCGACGCGGCCGCGTCCGACGGTGAGGTGTTGGCCTGTTATGTGCTTGACCCGCGGCTGAAGGCGTCGTCAGGGCCGCGCCGGCTGCAGTACCTCTACGACGCGCTGCGCGACTTGCGCGAGAGCCTCGACGGCCGGCTTCTCGTGACCCGTGGCCGGCCAGAGAATCGAATTCCGCTGCTGGCCAAAGCGATTGACGCGACATCGGTCCATGTGTCGGCGGACTATTCGCCGTTCGGCAGGCGACGAGACGACGCAGTCCGCGGCGCGCTAGGCGACATACCGCTTGAGGAGGCGGGGTCGCCGTACCTGGTGTCCCCAGGTCGGGTCACCAAGGGTGACGGCACGCCGTACAAGGTGTTCACGCCCTTTTACGACGCGTGGCGCAGGCACGGCTGGCGGCCGCCTGCCAAGTCGGGTGCGAACGCCGCGCGCTGGATCGACCCTGCCGACGTGGCGGGCGGAGTCGACGTTCCCGACACCGGGGTCGAGCTTGAGGTGCAGGCGGGCGAGGCGGCGGCGCGCAAGCAATGGGCGAAGTTCGTTGACAGCGGGCTCGACGACTACGCCGACGCGCGTGACCGGCCGGACCTCGACGGCACCAGCCGGATGTCGGCGCATCTGAAGTTCGGCACGATTCACCCGCGCACGATGGCCGCCGATCTGGGCCGGGGCAAGGGCGCACAGGCATACCTGCGGGAGTTGGCCTTTCGCGATTTCTATGCCGGGGTGCTCTATGAATGGCCCGACAGCGCCTGGTGGAACTGGAACCGCGGGTTCGACGCGATTGAGGTCGACGACGGTCGCGACGCCAAGCGGATGTTCGAGGCCTGGAAGGCCGGCCGCACCGGCTTCCCGATTGTCGACGCGGGGATGCGCCAGCTCGCCGCGACCGGTTTCATGCACAACCGCGTGCGCATGATCGTCGCGTCATTTCTGGTCAAGGATCTGCACCTGCCGTGGCAGTGGGGCGCGCAGTGGTTTCTGGAGCAGTTGGTCGACGGCGATATGGCCAGCAACCAACACGGCTGGCAGTGGGCGGCGGGCTGCGGCACCGACGCCGCACCGTATTTCCGGGTGTTCAACCCGACCACGCAGGGCAAGAAGTTCGATCCGGATGGCGCCTATGTTCGCCGATGGGTGCCAGAAGTCGATGGCGGCGACTATCCCGAGCCGATCGTCGACCACGCGTCGGAACGCAAGGAGGCGCTGCGCCGCTACGGCGCAATCAGCTGACTCTTACTTTCTGATGCTCAGCCCGGCGTCGACCGGGAGCGTGATACCCGTGATGTATCGACCGGACTGGCCGCACAGATAGAGCATCGCCTCACTGATGTCGGCGGCTTCGATGAGTTCCACCGCCAACAGGTTCTGAAATGCGGAAAGCGCCTCAGGATGCTCGCCCAAGTATTGCTCGACGTATTCATTCATCAGCATCGGCGTGGCAACCCCGGTCGGATGCACTGTGTTGACGCGAATGTTCTTCTCCGCCAACGCTGATGCGTAGTACCGCATCAGACCGATCACGCCGTGTTTGGCGGCCTGGTAACCGGCGAGACCGTGGCTTTTTACGCTGAACCGCGGGCACAAGGCATTCAGTCCGGCCGTGGAGCTGGTGATGACGATCGCTCCGCCGTCACCATGGGCCAGCAGCGCAGGCAGTGCGGCCTCGATGGTGTAGTACACGCCGTTGAGTAGCACGTCGATCGCGTCGACGTAGCGCGGCATCTCGTCGATGTCTTCGGCGGTGGCAGGAAGGATGCCTGCGTTGGCGAGCACGTAGTCGATGCGGCCCAACTCAGCCACTCCGCTGCTCCACTGCGGCCTGCAGGCGCTTGAAGTCACGGACGTCGCCTTGCTCGGCGACGATGCGGCGGCCCGTCTTCTCGACGAGATTCACGGTCTCATCGAGGTCCTCCGGACTGGACATCGGATAAGGCACGGTCGGCATCTGCTCGCACAAGTCGAAGGCGATGATGTCCGCGCCCTCTTCGGCAAATCGGACGGCGTGTGAACGGCCCTGCCCCCGCGCCGCACCGGTGATGAAGGCGACTTTCCCTTCCAACTGCAACGACATAATTTCCCCCTATCGCGCGAAGTCACGCTACCGCGTCCGCGTGCGTCACCGGCAGCAATCCGCGAACGACGTCGCTGTGGGTGTACGGCGGTGCGTAGTAGTCCTATGCCAGAATGAGCTCAGACTTCAGCGACCGTGAGGAGCAGCCGTGGCCAACACCGAGGTGGAACGACACACCGGCGTCGACGTCGAAGATGTGCCGTCCGCGGAATGGGGCTGGTCCAAGGAGAACTACCGGGTGATCCACATCGGTGGTCTGCTGTCGGCGGTGTTCCTGCTGTCGATGATGCATGGCAACCACGTCGGCCATATTGAAGACGCGTTCCTGATCTTTTTCGCGGTCCTCATCGTCATCGCGGTCGTGCGCGACTGGTGGCTGCGCCGCCGCGGCTGGATCAGGTAGCGATCCGGATTATCAGACGGAGTACAGCTGGCGGAATGAGCCGGTTCCGACTCGGAAGAGCGTCTCTGTCGGTGTGACCGAAGCCGACGAAACATCTGCGGCCGCAAGGGCGTGCGACTTGAACGCCCGCGCCGCGGGGCTCACCCGGTGCTGGACCGGGTCGGCCTGACGACCGAGCTCGGCAGGCCACTGCTTGCCCCACACGATGACCTCGGTGAGTCCGCGCTTCAACATCCGAAGGATCTCCTCGCGCACGCGCGTGTCGGCGGCCAGCAGATCGGCGCTCACCGCCAACGCCCCAACTCGCGACGCGCTTCTCACCATTGAGGCGAAACCCTCGTCCAGGTCGACTGCCGTTGCGCCGAGAATCGCGAGCGGTCGGGGGTCGCCGCCACCAGCGATCAGCACGTTGACGTCCCACCCTGCCCTCGCGCGGTCGCACAACCATCCGCCGGCCGACTGCACGACGTCTTCCGTGGTGGATGCGACGACATTGAGTTCGTACCGGAGAATCCTGCCCGCGCCCGCGCCCGCGACCGAGCGATCGATCGGGCCGACGCCCGCAGCGGTCTCGTCATCGGCGGTAAAGGATCGGGTTGCCATGGGTGTCCTATCCAGGATGTCGTCCAACTGAGGCACAACAAAGAGCGTGACACTTTTGTGAGGTTCTGTAAAGGTTCGATTGTCGACGCGCCGCCGCATCGACCGTACTTAGCGGTATGGGATGCCTCACATCGGCGTGACATCTCCGGCTAACTCTGTAACGCTGATGACTCGGGGCGGTCACTGCCGGGAAGGTCTCATCCTCTCGAGCAAGGGGCCGGGAACAGTCAACAGGGGGCGTATATGCCATCACTACAGCTGGCTAAAGACCAGGTGGAAAACGAGATTCCAGAGATCGCCAAGTGGGATCCGGACCTCACGAAACGTGTCGTCGGAATCCTGAGGCCGATCGCCAAGCGGTACTTCCGCTCGGAAGTAAAGGATCTGGGCCGCATACCGGTCGGCGGGGCCCTACTCGTCTCCAACCACTCGGGTGGTTCGACGACGACCGACCTGCCGATATTCGCGGTGGACTTCTACGACCGGTTCGGTTACGACCGGCCGCTCTACACACTGAGCCACGACATGCTGTCCGTCGGACCGACCAAGAAGCTCTTCCAACAGCTCGGGGTCATTCCGGCCAGTCGGGAAAACGCCGCAGGCGCACTCGCCGACGACGCCGCGGTGATGGTCTTTCCCGGCGGGGACTACGACGCGACGCGGCCGACGCCGTCGCAAACCGTTATCGACTTCAACGGCCGCACCGGATACGTGCGGACGGCCATCGAAGCCGGCGTGCCGATCGTGCCGATTGTGTCGATCGGTGGGCAGGAAACGCAGTTCTTCCTGACCCGCGGCACCTGGCTCGCCAAGCGGATAGGCATCATCAAGCGGCTGACCCGCAGCGAGCTCGTACCGATCGCGGTGGGTTTCCCATTCGGGGTGACGCTCGGCGGAATGAACCTGCCGCTGCCCAGCAAGATCGTCACGCAGGTGCTGCCTGCCATCGACATCACCGCTCGATTCGGCGAGGACCCGGACGTCGCCGAAGTGGACGCCTATGTCCGCAAGGTGATGCAGAAGGGCCTGGACCGGCTGGCTGAGCAGCGCCGCTTTCCCGTGCTCGGTTAGCGCTCAACCGGCCGCCGCAGCCAGTGGCATCGCGGAGCCGACGGGAGTCAAGTCGGTGGATAGCCCTGCAGCGCTTCTGATTTCAATGAAGGCGTCGATCATCGCATCGGTCGCCTCATGCGGGTCGTCCAGGGTGAGGTCATCGGTCAGCACCGAGATGGCGAGTTGATCGACATAGCTCCACACGGTGATGTTCATACCGCAGCCCGTCACCACCGGTCCGACGGAATAGATTTCGCTGACCGTCGCACCCTCGATGTCCCCCCGCTCACGCGGTCCGGGCACGTTCGAGATGACCAGGTTCATCACGCTGGCCGACTCAACCCGCTTGGCCTGACTGCGGAACATCCCCGGCGCGAGCGCCGGGGGAAGGTAGGACAACCACGCAGGCAGCACAGTCGGCCCGAGCAACTGGTGATTTTCTTTCGCGATGGTGGTGGCCATCGAGGTCAACCGCACCCGCTCCAGCGGATCGTCGATGTGTACGGGCAATGATGGGGTTATGTAGGTGAACTCGTTGCCCACCAAGCGTTCCCGCGAGGTGTTGTAACACACCGGCACACCGGCGATGAGCGGTGATTCGGCCCGGCCGTCATAGCGCAGCAGGAGCCGGCGCAACGCACCCGCCGCCGTCGCCAACACGATGTCGTTGAGCGTGACCCCGAGGTGCTTGCTGGTTTCCTTGACGTCGGCGAGGGCAAGCGGCGCCGTCGCGAACCGGCGCCCGGGTGTCACCACGTGGTTGATGAAACACGTTGGCGGGGAGAAGTTGCGGGCCAGGTCGGGATGCTGGCCCCGCTCCTTGGACCGGCGACGGACCCGCGAAACCCCGGTCGCCGTCTCCTTCACCAGGCGCGGAAGCTTCCGGATGAGTCCCACATGATCACGTCCGGCGGCCTTCAGCAGATCTGCGCGTGTCCAAGCCGCGTCGGAGCCCTCGGAGCACGAATGTCTGGGGTCGGATCGAACGGCGCCATCGCCTTGGTCATCTGATTGGCCGATGCGACGCCGTCGGCCAGCACGTGGTGGACCTTGTGGATGATCGCGATGCGGTCGTCGGCCAGGCCTTCGGCGACATACATCTCCCACAACGGACGGCTGCGATCCAACGGGGTACTGGCGATCTCACCGATCAGTTGATCCAGTTCGCGACGCCCGCCGGGGGCGGGCACCCGCGCTTGGCGAACGTGATAGTCGAAGTCGATGTCGTCGTTCACCACCCACATCGGGTGATGCAGCTTCAGCGGGACGTTGACGAGCTGATGGCGAAGCGGCGCCATTGCCTGCAGCCGCGGATATGCGATCTGGCGGAACAAGTCGAAGCTGTATCCACCCTCGAGGCCGGACACGTCGAGCACGCCGATCTTCAGCGTGTGCATATGGATCTCAGGTGTTTCGGTGTAGAGCATCAAGGCGTCCACGCCGTTGAGTCGCTTCATCCCACCCCGTTCGTCAACGCCCCCGCTCCCCCATTTCACCCTCTGCGCGATCCCGCCACACGACTTCGGCCAACATTCGTCTAGGGCATGACGCTCCGCGCAGAATCTGTAAAGCTGAGGATATGAGTCTTGTCGCCGGGCGCGGCCCGCTCAGCAAGGACCCTGCCGGCTGGTTCTCGTCACCCTTGCCCGACGATCTGGTCTTCGTCGAGCCGCATCCGCGACGCGTTCAGGCCATCCGCAACGGCGAAGTGGTCATCGACACCGAGCGGGCGCTGATGGTGCACCGCCGCGATCACCCACTCAGTTACGCATTCCCGGCCGACGAGGTCGGCGACCTTCCCGGCGACCCCGAACCGGAGGCGCCGGGATATGTCCATGTGGCCTGGGACGCGGTCGACACCTGGCTCGAGGAGGGGCGCACGCTCGTCCACTACCCACCGAATCCGTATCACCGCATCGACTGCCGACCGACGAACCGAGCACTGCGGGTCACCGTCGCCGGCGCCACCCTCGTCGACACCACCGACACGGTGATCGTGTTCGAAACCGCGCTGGAACCTCGGCTCTACGTCGATCCGTCGGTTGTCCGCACCGATCTGTTGCGGCGCACCGAGACGAGCAGCTATTGCAACTACAAGGGTTACGCGACGTACTGGGCGGCAGTGGTCGGCGACACCGTCGTCGACGACGTGGCGTGGAGCTACGAGGACCCGCCGCCCGAATGCCTGCCCATCAAAGGGCATCTCAGCTTCGACGCCGCCCGCGCCGATGTGATCGCCGAGCTGCCTACGGTGTGACGCGCGTCACACACCGTGAACTGACCTCGCACCCTACGGTTCCGTCACCGTAGGTTGCGCCTGGTTACGGTTGCGTACGTTTTCCCTGCTCCGCCACACTTTCTCCAGTTTGCTAAGCGGAGGGAAATGCGTTGGGGCACTACATCACCAATGTCCGTGACATCGAATTCAACTTGTTCGAGGTGTTGAATCTCGGCGACGTTCTCGCTTCGGGCGGCTACGGCGATCTCGACGTCGACACCGCGCGCACGATGCTCGACGAGGTCGCCCGATTGGCGGAGGGGCCGGTGGCCGAGTCGTTCGCCGCCGCGGACCGCAACCCTCCGGTCTTCGACCCGGAGAACCACACCGTCAGCGTGCCCGGCGAATTGGCGAAATCGGTGCAGGCGATCAAGGACGCCGAATGGTGGCGCATCGGCATCGCCGAGGAGATCGGGGGCGTTCCCGCGCCCGCGCCGCTGGGGTGGGCGATCCACGAGATGCTGATGTGCGCCAATCCGTCGGCAACCTTCTGGTACGCGCTGGGCCCTGCGATGGCCAACGCGCTCTACATCGAAGGCAATGAACAGCAGAAGCGTTGGGCCGCAATGGGCCTGGAGCGGGGCTGGGCGGCGACTATGGTGTTGACCGAGCCGGACGCCGGCTCGGATGTCGGTGCGGGCCGTGCCAAGGCCATCGCTCAACCCGACGGCACCTGGCACATCGAGGGCGTGAAGCGATTCATCTCCGGTGGCGATGTGGGCGATACCGCCGAGAACATCTTCCACTTGGTGCTGGCCCGGCCTGAGGGGTCCGGGCCCGGCACCAAGGGTCTGAGCCTGTTCTACGTGCCGAATTATCTGTTCGATCCGGACACGCTCGAACTCGGCCCTCGCAACGGCGTCTTCACCACCGGTGTGGAGCACAAGATGGGCCTGAAGTCCTCCCCCACATGCGAATTGACGTTCGGCGGGCACGGGATCCCCGCCGTGGGCTACCTGGTGGGCGATGTCCACACCGGTATCGCTCAGATGTTCACCGTCATCGAAAATGCGCGGATGACGATCGGCGTCAAGTCGACGGGCACCCTGTCGACCGGGTACCTCAATGCGTTGGCGTTCGCGAAAGAACGGGTACAGGGCGCTGATATGACCCAGATGACCGACAAGGCGGCACCGCGGGTCACGATCATTCACCATCCGGATGTGCGGCGCAGCTTGATGACGCAGAAGGCCTACGCCGAGGGCCTGCGCGCGCTGTACTTGTATGCCGCCGCGCATCAGAACGACGATGTCGCTCTACAGATCTCGGGCGCCGATCCGTCGATGGCGCACCGCGTCGACGACCTGCTGCTGCCCGTCGTCAAGGGTGTGGGTTCCGAACGCGCCTACGAAATCCTCACCGAGTCGCTGCAGACCTTCGGCGGTTCTGGCTTCCTGCAGGACTACCCGATCGAGCAGTACATCCGCGACGCCAAGATCGACTCGCTGTACGAGGGCACCACCGCGATCCAGGCGCTGGACCTGTTCTTCCGCAAGATCGTTCGCGATCGCGGCGAGGCGATGGCACATGTGACGGCCCAGATCAGCAAGACCATCGATACTTGCGACGCAGCACTGAAGACCCAGGCCGAACAACTGCGCACAGCACTGGAAGACGTCCAGGCGATGACGGCGACTCTGACGGGCTACCTGATGGCCGCCGCCGAACAGCCCACGGAGATCTACAAAGTCGGCCTCGCCTCGGTCCGGTTCCTGCTCGCCGTCGGGGACCTGCTGATCGGCTGGCGGCTGCTTGTGCAGGCCAACGTGGCCCACGCCGCGCTGTCCGGCAATCCCTCGAAGGACGATGAGGCGTTCTATCGCGGCAAGATCGCCACCGCGGCGTTCTTCGCCGCCAACATGCTGCCGAACCTGCACGGGCTGCGCAGCATCATCGAGAACCTCGACGACGAGATCATGAGCCTGCCCGAGGCCGCGTTCTAACCTAGCGGCCGGTCAACTCGAGGTCATTTGGCCACAGCACACGGCGCGAAGAACTCTATCGGTCAGTTCCTCGGCATCGTCAAGCAGCCAATACGGTTTGGCGATAGACAGCGCCGCGACACCGTGGACAACCGTCCACAGCTCAAACGCCATCTTGGTTGCGTCCCCCGGCGGGTAGATGCCGTCGTCGATCATCGTCTGGACTATTGCGCGCAGGTGGACGAACGCGGATTTGGCTAAGGCGGTGTCAACAACACTGGGCGGACGAGGCTCCCCCATTGTCGCGATCCGGTACAGCACTGGGGTTTTCAGGGCGAACCGGACATAGGTGATTCCGAGGGCGAGCAGCACCTCCACTGTGCCGTTGCACTCAGCCGCCGCGGAATGCATCTGCCCGTCGAGCTCTTGGAAATGCTGTGCACAGACGGCGTCGAGCAAGGCATCCTTGTCCGCGAAATGTAGATAGATCGACGGCGAAGTGACCCCGGCCCGCTCTGCGACCGAGCGAATCGAAACGGCTTTCGCGTATCCGGTCTCGACCAACAACTCAGTTGCGGCGTTGACGATCGTGTCGCGCAATTGGGCACCGGCTCCGCGTGGCGCCCGGCGGCGGCGAACTCTAGCAATTGAACGCGACGGCATGTGAGCAGCCTTAGAGTGCACGCCCGTTGCCCTGGGCCCCAACATCAAAGCACCGAACGGTCAAGTCTCATGCGACCGTGTCAGCGGTGCTGCCCAGCAGATGGCGCAACCGGCGCCGTCCGCGATGCAGTCGCG
This sequence comes from uncultured Actinomycetota bacterium, assembly GCA_963848185.1. Taxonomy (GTDB): domain Bacteria; phylum Actinomycetota; class Actinomycetes; order Mycobacteriales; family Mycobacteriaceae; genus Mycobacterium. Next base: position 99,427 of record CAWKCR010000006.1, on the reverse strand, counting down.
AGCCGACGGTTCCACCTGGGGTCTGCATGATTTCGGCGATCTCTCGGCACCGCAAGCCCTCGATATCCGCGTAGTACACCGCCAGCCGAAACTCGTCGGGCAGTGCCAGCATCGCTGCCTTGATCTTCTTGTTCGGCAAGGATTCCAGCGCCTGCTCTTCTGCTGAACGCAGTGCTGTCGGCCCGCGGCGGGAGATCTCGCTCAGCTGCTCGTCGGTGAGCTCCGCGGTCGCATACTGCTTTGGCTCTCGCTGCTTCTTGCGGTAGCCGTTGATGTACGTGTTGGTGAGAATTCGATGCAGCCAAGCCTTGACATAAGATCCCTGTCGAAACAAGTGAAACCCGGCATACGCCTTGATCATGGTGTCCTGCAGTAGGTCTTCCGCGTCGTCACGGTTACCCGTCATCCGTAATGCATGGAGGTAAAGCGAATCCCGGAGCGGAACGACATCACGTTCGAACCGTTCGTGCAGAGAATCGGTCATGTCCATGCTCCGCTCCCCGCCGCGCTGGCGTCGAACCGCGCATCGGCAAGCGAACCCGAAGTCTTCTGGTCGCCGACATGTTTCTTGCCGCTCATCCGAACTGGAGCGTGGCGAGTATCCGTTTGCACTTTCTCAGACTGCCTTCGCGGGGCACCGATGTCGCCGGGGCCAGCGCCCGTCAACACCGGCAGTCAGCAACAGTGGCGTATAGCTGCTAGCGGTAAGAACTCGTTCATGACGCAAACGGAGGCCAAGTCGCTCCCTTGATTACCCGTTGGCTGCAAGCACATATAGGTGGTGGCGGTGATGCCGTGCTGACGCCAATCGATGAGTATCTCTTCGGGCAATGTCGAACGCCGCCCACCAACCAACGCCACTGGCATGCGCATTGCGATGCAGAAACAGCTCGGGCGGTGGCGTAAGCGCCGACCATACAGCTCACTGTGACCTGTCCATGGCGGAAAATAGGATGACGAGACCGACTAAGGTTTTGCAGCTAGCCCCAATGGGCACCGCCGCTCCGTGAGCGACACTGGAGGGATGGCGTCTGGAGTAGAGGAGTTGCGCTGCGTAATCGTCGATGACAACCCCGTATTTATCGAGGTAGCCACGCGACTGTTGGAGCGTGGCGGCATCTCGATTATCGGTGCTGCCTCGACGATCGCTGAGGCCGTCCAGCGGGTGGAAGAGCTTCGCCCTGATGTCACCCTCGTCGACGTGGATCTGGGCGGCGAAAGCGGTTTTCATCTCGCCGTGAAGCTGCATCAGCCCAATTCCCATGCCGGTCCAAAAATCATCCTGACCTCGGCGCACTCTGAACAGGACTACGCCGACATGATTGCGGCGAGCCCCGCCGTAGGGTTCTTACCTAAAGCTGACTTGTCGCCGGACGCCATCCACCAGTTGCTCGCCGCCAGCTAGGACGGTGCTGGCGATTGTTTGCACGACGCCGACGCGCTCGCGGAAATTCCTCCGGAATCCAGCGCGGCTGCCCGGCTCACCGGCGAACGTGGTCACCGACGAGGTGTCGGCGACGCTGATGTAGCGGCGGCGGTGGATTCACGACTTGCCGGCGGAGCCTCCAGAAACGCAATCACTGCGCGGACTCGACGGTGGTCGTTGGCGGTTTCGGGCAGGTTGAGTTTGGTCAGGATGCTGCTCACATGTTTTTCGACGGTGCCTTCGGTCACCCACAGTTCCCGTCCGATGCCTGCGTTGGAACGTCCCTCCGCCATCAAGGCCAGCACCTCGCGTTCGCGTGCGCTCAGCACGGCCAGCGGATCGTGACGGCGTTTTTCAGACACCAACTCCTTGACGAGTTCCGGGTCGACGACCGTGCCCCCTCGCGCGATGCGCTTGAGGCTGTCGATGAAGTCGGCTACGTCCCCGACCCGGCTCTTGAGCAGATAGCCGGCCTTATGTCCGCCTTCCAAGAGATCGATTGCGTGCTCGACTTCGACGTGCGCCGACAGCACCAAAATGCCGATGTCGGGAAACTCAAGCGCGAATCGTTCGCGCGGCCTCGAGCCCCTCGGTGGTGTTCGTCGGCGGCATGCGGATGTCGACGACGACCAAATCGGGTGACTTCTCGCGCACCAGCGGCAGCAGGTCAATAGCGTCGCCAGCCTGGCCCACAACCTCAAAGTCTGAGCGTTCAAGCAGGCTCGCCAGTCCCTCGCGCAGCAGGGTATCGTCTTCGGCGACCACCACACGCAACCGCGTCCCCGAGGGGCCGCCACTCTCCATCGCGGTAGAGTCCGTGCTTCTTTGGTCCATTCCTTAACGATCCCAGCACTGACGTCACTGCGGAAGTGCTAATCCCAACAATTGGAGGTGGCTGGGATGCCGTCCCTGGGGGTACCCGGGGTAATCCCAGCCAACGGGCCAGCGCAGACCCAGGCCGCGGAAGCGATGTATCGCGCCTTGAGGCGGCCCCTGGCTGCCCCCGACTGTGCTTGCTAACGGTAGCAGCTCGCCTTGGCAGCTACCGCTGGAACAGTCACGGCATCGGCCAGTGACGCTCGCCGTCGCGCGACGCGGGTGATCACGTCGCCCGCCGGTGACCGCGCGCCTAATTGCAGCTGACCAGAACCGCTAATTGGCGTTAGCGTCGAGGACACCGCCACCATGGGCAGCGATCCTGAATCTCATGAGGCACGCGCCACAAGCCAACGGGTCACCTCTGTTGCGCCGTTGGATCGCAATTCACATGCCGGACAACGTTTCTGGCAACGGCATTCTCAGCGTGCATACGGCGACCCCACCACCCAGCCTCACCGCCTCGGCCCACCCGATAGGGAGCACCGGTGAACCACTTGCCCATCGACCCCGGCGCCGACAGCAGCAGACGCGCGTGGCTGCGCTGCCCCAACTGTGACCACGGCCGAGACTGCCCGCAATGCGGGAACAACCAAAACTGCCCAACCCATTGGCAGTACCTCCTCAAGAACGCCGGCACGCGGGTCTCACTGCAATGCCCAGCCTGCGCTCGGAGGTGGTCGGTTGACACAGCGCAGATGCGTCCACGCGAACGTCACGCGGTGAGGACAATCCCACTTGACTGCTGTGTGCACGACATCTCTATAAGCCCGGACGGCTCACATGTATATGCGACAACGGCGAAGTCGGTCAACGTAATCGATCGCGCGCATCGTGTCGTCGTGACAATTCCGATCGATGTCGACGCGAAGAGCACGATGGTGAGCCCGCAGGGCTCGCTGGTATATGTCACAGGCTACGACGGGTCCATAGCGATCATTGACGCCGTGGACTACACGGTGAGAACCATCGAACGGGACGCAAGCACGGCGCAAGTCGTTAGCCCGGAGGACGGCTACGTCTATTCGGCCCACAATCAGGGCCGCAACAGCTGGCTCTCAGCCATGAGTGACGATGGCACAACGGCTGCCGTCGTGCCGGTAGAAAGCTATGCCACTGCGCTCACACTGAGCCCCGACGGTGGGAGGCTGTACGTCGCTTCGTCCAAACCGCAATCACATCAGCGACGGGGCCACGGGTCGATTTCGGTAATTGACACGGCCACTTTCACCCTCATCGAGGTGATCGCCATGCGGTTCTCGCCGGACGCGATAAGTGTGAGTCCGGACGGATCGACGCTGTACGCCACGCACTACAACAAGAATGCCATTTCAGCGATCGAGCTTGATTCACCTCGTCACAAACTGATTCGGTTGAACGACGCGCCGCTCGATGTTGCTGCAAGCCCCGACGGTGAACACGTGTATGTGACCAATCTGCACTCTGTCGCGCTAATCGATACCGCAACGTATGGAGTGGAAAGCCTGCCGACCGGCGATCTGCCGCGCCACCTTGATATCAGCGGTGACGGAAAGCGCGCCTATGTTACGGACTTCCGACTCAATTGCATCTCGGTACTTGACCCACTAAACAAGGCGGTCACCGCCACGGTCGATCTCGGCAGGAATCCGGAAGCGCTGGCACTGAGTGCCAATGAAGAACTTCTCTATGTGGCGGACCATTTGACGCCCACGCTCACCGTCATCTCGCTCGCGTCGCCCCAGCCGAGGCTCGACCGAGCCGGGTGATCACCCGAGCCGACACCGTGCTTGGTACGTATTGATCAGGGTGTGCCGGTTAGCCGGTACAGAAGTCATGGCGCTGGCCCGAGGCGGTAATTGGCGTCAGCGCTGACGAAATTTCAAGCAGCGAGGGCAATGCTTGGAGGATGGACTTTCGTGACGTGGTCAGCGGCGCCGCAGTGGTGGGCATCACGCCAGCGCGCGGCCTACGCGTTCACGTCTCCGACGCTAGTCCACAGGGCTTCTGCGGACACGTGACGGCCCTTTATCCCGATGCATTGACCGTGACTCGAGACAGCGGTGCTTGCGAGCTGGTGATCGTGTCGCGCAGACACGTAACCGTGGTGAGTCGATGATCAGCTCGCCGGTACCGGCCGAAGCCCGATAGGGAGAACCGATGAGCCAGTTGCCCATTGATCCTGACGCCAACGGCAGCAGAGGCGCATGGGTGCCGTGCTCTGACTGCGATCACGGCCGCGATCGCCCACAATGCCAAAACAAACACACCTGCCAAACCAATGGCCCCGCCCAAAAGGGCGAGGCGATCGTCACGACAATCTCGCTTGGCGCCCACGCGGGAGAAATCGCGATGAGCCCTGATGGAAACCGGATCTACGTCATAGTGGCTGATTCGGTCAAGGTCATCAACAGCTTGCACCACATCGTCGGCACGCATCGCATCGGCCCTCACCCGAAGAGCCTTCTCGTGAGTGCCGATGGATCTCGCGTCTACGTCACCGGCTACGACGGTTCGACGTCGGTCATCAGCACCGCTGACGACACAGTGAAAACCTTTATGCTGGAACGGAGCAACGCCGAAGTCGTCAGTCCGGACGGGGACTACATTTACATAGCCCATAGCGGGATCGCCGGCGATACCGGGGGCAGCTGGATCTCGGTCGTCAGCGCCGAAGGTGCGACGGTTGCCGTCGTGCCGGTCGATAGACACGCCACCGACATGGCATTAAGCCCGGACGGCCGCCGACTATACGTCTCGTCTAGAAGAGGCACTTCCCATCTCGACTCGCGCGGCGTGATCTCAGTGATCGATACGTGCACATCCAGAGTCGTCGACAAGATTGCGGTGGAAGTAGCGCCGGACACCATAACGATGAGCCTCAATGGCACCCGGCTTTATGCCACCCACTACCACGAGAACGCAGCCTCTATCATCGATCTTCGAACACAAGGCGTGAGCCGATGGGTGTTCGGTGATGCTCCGATAGATATCGCCGTGAGCCGCGACGACGCATTCGCCTGCGTGACCAACCTGCACTCCCTCAGCGTCTTCAACGCCGCGACGAACATTCTCAAGAGCGCGGCCATAGCTGCTTTGCCTCGCGCGACTCGTCTCAGTGCCGACGGAAAGTGCGCCTACATACTCGATTTCGACCGGAGAACAATCCTGGCGTTTGACACCGTGGAGAACGTAGTCGTTGGTAGTGCCGATATCGATGGGCATCCGCAAGCAGTGGCGCTCGGCCCCGACGGCGAATTCCTTTACCTCACGGACTATCGGAACGGCGTTATGACCGTGATCTCGACGGCACTGCTGAAGCGAACGGCGCAGGGAAGGTAGCGGACTCCTGATCAGCGAGACCCTTCCCTTCTTACCGCTAGCCCGACGTCCAGATGGGCGTTAGCGGAGATGACATCGGTTGTGGCACCGGGGATTCTGGATGTAGCGGCAAAACTGAGCACTCTGGCCGCGGAGACATCGCAGCCAGACGTCACGACCTCGATAAGGAATCCCATGAGTGTACGGCGCTATGTAGGAGCGGCGCTCGTGACGGCTTCGGCGGCAATTTTGCCTATCGGCGCGCCGCCAGCCGTCGCGGAGCCGGTAAAGCCATCTCCCTGCGACAAGGAGTGGCTGCCCGCTCATGACCGCGGGATATGCGACAACCACCCTACGAGTGGGCCGGTTCCGCCGGCCCACCGGGCGGCCCGCTGGCGCCAGCGGCGCCGAGAGGGCCTGGGCCATCGAGGCCCGGTGGCCCGCGCTAGAGGAGCACCACTCGCACCGCTGTTCCGTCCCCTTCAATGTCGTTTTTGCACAAGGCTTTAAGCGAGTTGACTCGACTGGCGGGTAATCTGCAACTGTCGATTGCTCGCCGGAGATGCAGCGTCTTCGCGATACCGGCTAGCCGGGGCCTGCGATTGGCGTTGCCGGTGACGACAGACATAGGCAGCTCCCGGCATTCTGAGAAACAGCCGATCTTGTTGTTTCGCTCGGAATTCGACGTGCGATTCAAGGCAAGCGCGCAAGCAGAGAATGAACTGAGGAGAAACCGATGTCAATCGAGCTCGGCACGCCGGCCGCCCTAACGTCGCTACACAGCCACGCCCGCAAATCCGCCCGACGGTCCCCGTCTCACCGGGCGATCCCAGTGACAACCGCGCGGCAAAAAGCGACTCGGGTTGCGTTCGAGGTGTTACGGAATCTCGGAGTGGCGATCACGGCCGCGGTGACCGCCTTGGCCGTCGTTCTGCTGGTTCATGCGGTCACTGTCAACGAACCTACGTTTGCGGCCAGCACTGCCCGTCCGCGGGCGACAGCCGACCTCTCTTCCTACTGGGTCGAGCGGGTCGCCGCGAAGGTCTTGCCCAGTGTCGTGACACTGCAGATCGGTGACGCCGACGGCTACGCCGTGGGCTCTGGCGTCATCCTCGACGCTAGCGGGCTGATCATGACCAATTATCATGTCGTCGCGGCGGCAAGCCAGGCCCCGCGCGGATCGGTGATGCGAACCGCCGTGACGCTGAATGACGGCCGCACGGCCGGGTTCGACATTGTCGCCTCCGATCCACAAAGCGACATCGCGGTGGTGCGAGCCCGTCATTTGTCAGGTCTTACCCCGATCTCCACCGGCTCCTCTGCGAACCTACGCGTCGGGCAGCCGGTAGTGGCGGTGGGATCTCCACTGGGCCTGCAGGGCACCGTCACCGAAGGGATCATCAGCGCCCTGAACCGCCCGGTATGCCCACGTGTACTCGCCGACCACGGCGTGGTGGCGTACGAGGCAATACAAACCGACACGGCGATCAACCCAGGCAATTCCGGCGGCGCACTGGTTGACCTGAACGGTCGGCTCATCGGCATCAACGCGGCCGAGGTCGACGGTGGGCGCCGCTGAAACCTCTGCCCCCACACCGCAAGGGTCGATCGGCTTGGGCTTCGCCATTCCGGTCCAACTAGCCATGCGCATTGCCACCGAATTAATCGCCACAGGTCACGCGTCGCATGGCTGGCTGGGCGCGCAGGTGAGTAGCGACATGGCCACTCGTGGTGCTCGAATCGCCGACGTGACGGCCGGGAGCCCCGCAGCGGCGGCCGGGCTCACTCCTGGCGCGCTGGTGACCGAAGTCGGTGACCAAGTCATCGACAGCGGCAACGCCCTAATCGCTGCGGTGCAGTCAAGGGCGCCGGGTACCACGGTGACCCTGACGTTCACTGACGCTGCGGGTAGCCACAAGGCCGTTGCGGTCAACCTCGGCACCGACGCGGGTCGCGAATAACGACCAGCCTTGCCGCTATCGCACCCTTCACCGTTCGCCTGGAGGGAGCGGGAGCACGATACGCAAAGTGGTTCCGCCTCCTCGGGGGCTGTGCAAATCGATGCGGCCGCCAAGGGCGTCCACTCGGTCCTTCAAGCCCATAAGGCCGGTGCCGCCGGAAAATTCGGCTCCCCCGACGCCGTCATCGACGACCTCCAACCGCACGGCACCCTCGGCCTGCTCCGCATCGACACTCACCGTCACCTCCGACGCCCCAGAGTGCTTGGTCGCGTTGGTCAATGCCTCGGCGACGATGTAATAAGCACTGATCTCAACCTGATCGGGCAGCCGATCTGCGACGCGCAGGTCGAGCTCAACCGGAATCGGCGAGCGGCGAGTCATCGCCCGCAACGCTTTACCGAGACCGCCCTCGGTGAGAATCGCCGGATGAATGCCGCGCGATAGATCACGCAGTTCCTTGAGTGCCTCGCGTGCCTGCTCGCCGGCATGACCAAGCCGCATCCGAAGCTCGCCTTCCCCCGTCGACACCTCAGCCTGGGCCATCCCAAGCTCAAGCACCAGCGACACAAGCCGCTGCTGGGCGCCGTCATGCAAGTCTCGCTCGATCTGGCGGCGGGACTCATCGGCGGCCGCGACGATCCGCGTGCGCGACGCGGTGAGTTCGGAATACAGCTGGGCATTGTCGAGAGACACCGCCAACTGACCAGCAATCAGGTTCACGGCATCGAGGCGCTCGGCAGTGAAAGCCCCACGGATCAGCCGATTCTCAAGCAGCAACACCGCCCGCAACCGGCCGCGGCTGAGGATCGGTAGAGCCAGAAGCGAGCAGCGGTCGATGTCGGTGAAGTAGGGGTCGCCGGCGAAACGATCGTCGCTAACGGCATCGGAGACGACCAGGGGTTCGGGTATGCGTTTGGCATATCGCAGCACCGACATCGGCACGGCATGCTCTGTGCCGGCGCCGCTCCGGGGGATTCTGTCACTCGCTGGTGCTGGTACCAGCCAGTCTTGGCGGTCGTCGCTCCACAGCAGCAGCCGGACTGAGGTGGCCCCGGTCATGGCGGCGAGGACCTCGGCGACGCGGTCGTGTAGCGCATCGATGGTGGTTTGCGAGCTCAGCGCCTGCGATGCCGACAGGATCGCCAGGAGGTCGATCGTTCCAGTGCTAAGCATCGGATCCCGCTGGAGATCACCGGGTTGGCCACCGCCGAGACCGCTGGGCGCCTCGGCACTGCGCCGCAGCGCCGGATAGGCCGAGTCCAATGCGGCGACTTTGGCTGTCGCACCCCAGGCCAGGTATTCCTGGCGGGCTTGGGCGAGAAGTTCAAAGCCGATGTGTCGCAAGCCCTGTGCAAAGTTGAATTGGGCCGCGCGTTCGCTGATTAGTGCCCGATGCCACGGGCGCTGACGGGCGGCAACCTCATCTCGCGCAGCGTCCGTAGGCCAGGGCGGCCGTCCCCACATCGCCGACAGTCCAAGCCCGCTCGGCCTCCAACAGCCGCAGCATGTGCAAGAAATTCATGGGTGCGTCTTCCGCGCGGTCGGCCAGCCAATCGATCAGCTCCTCGAGTTCCGCGAGTAACGCGGGACGCTCGTCCGCGGCAACGGTTCGGGCGTGCGCGGCGAGGGCCAGACCGCGAAGCAGGCGGGCCACCGCGGTTACGTAGTTGCCGAGGGCAAAGGGCAGCGACTCCATCGCCGCGGCGGTGTGATGTCGCAGGCTCGCCGGATCGTCGAGGATGGCGGCGGCAATGGCGCGGCTGAGATGTCCATAGAACGGCACTGCCGGGATTTCGGAGTACCAGTCGATCGGCGCCGCCTCGCCTGATACCGCGGGGTTTTCGCCTCCCAGCACGTCTGTCAACCACTGGTAGGCCTCCAGCCACTGGGTCATCGGTTCGATGCCGACTCGCTGGACGAAGGCCAAGGCTCGATCCGCCTCGGCGAGGTACACATCCAGGCTTGGCACGCAATCTAATAGCCCCCCATATGTGTGGGCCACGGTGTAGCCGGCGGTGGCGAGGTCGCCACCTTTGACCAGCCCTTCGCGGGCCCGCTTTGCTTGTTGGATACTGACTTCCAGCGGCTCGAACCAGCAACTGAAGTAAGAGACCACAAACCGCGCCAATGACGTCTCGGGCTCATAGCCGCGGGCTTCGGCCAGTGCCAGAATCCGGCTCGATGCCCGGTATGCGGCGTCGTAGTCGTCGCGCAGCGCGATGGCGGTGACTGCGGAATAGCTTGCGGGGCCGAGCATGCCACGGGCGCTCCCATGATCAAGCAGAATCCGCACCGCTTCCAGGCTCAGCCACGCCTGCATGAAGATGTCACCCGAGAAGGTCGCGGTCGGAAAGACCGCACTGAGCAGACAGGTCACCGCGAGCAGATTCGGATCGGTGATGTCGGGCCGGGCCAGATCATCGGTGGCATTGGTGTTATCGAGCCACCGGTATAGGTAGTCGAAGTAGTGGTCGAGCAACTCCGGTAGCCGATCAGCGGCCGGAACGGTAATGCCTAGTTCGCGCAGCGCCTCCACGGCGAGCGCAATCGCCTCTGTGTAAAGCTTGCGATTGGTCAGGCTCACCACTTGTACACAGATCGCGTCCACACGCTGCATCGCGGCGGTGCTCAGCTGCTCGACGATGCCGTAGTCCTCGTCTGCTTCCTCCAGCCGCCCCAGACAGAACAGGGCGGTGAGGCGCCCGGTGTGCAACTCGATCAGCGTGTCGGTATCGCGTGCGTCGGCAACCTGCAGCGCGCCGGTGAGCAGCGAATAAAGCTGACTGTGCCCGCCGACGAGGGTGGCCTGCTCGGCTGCGCGCCGCAGTAGCGCCAGCACGTGAGTGCGTTCCGCCGCATCGGTTATCGCATCGATCACTGGCAGGTACTGCTGGGCGGCGACGGCGAACAATTCCGACGTGGCTGCCAGCCGCCGTGCCAGCGCGAGCTGCAGGTTGCGACGCTGCTGGGAGTCAAGCTTGGCCAGGACGGCTTCGCGGATGCGGTCGTGGCGGAACCGCACCGCGTCATGGGCGCCGGTCTCGGCCACCAGCACTCCGTTCTCGAGCGCGGGTGCCAGGTGCCGCTCCACTTCGTCAGCCGACTGCCCAGTCGCGGCCGCAAGCACGCCAAGCCCGGCGCGCCCGCCCAGACACGCCATCATTTCCACCATGTCCCGCGATGCCGCGGGCAGGGCCGCCAACCGGCCAAGCGGGCGGGCGGTCACATCCGAGCTCGCCAAAAGCGAGCGTACGGCCGGTTCGTCCCAGCGCCATCCGGTCGAGATCGGGGTCAGAATGCCCTCCTGGCGCAGCGTATTGAGCAACTCGACCGTCTCGTAGGGATTGCCGTGCGTATGCGGCTCGATGAGCCCGGCTAATGCACTGGCACCAGCCCGGTCTACCCGCAGTACTTCGGCGATTAAGACAGCCACGTCTGCCCGGGGCAGATTCACCAGATCCAGGTGGATCACGCCGGGCTTCTGTCGCCAGCGCGACAGTGACGCCGAAAGCGGATGCGCCCGGTGGAGGTCCTCACGGTGGGCAGCGACCAGCAGCAGGCCCTCCACTTGCTCGCTGAAGGCGAGATCTATGACGCCGAGAGCGGTCGGCGCCGCCCACTGTAGGTCGTCGACGAACACCATCACCGGTCGTTTCCGCGAGGCCACCGCACGTAGCGTTTCCACTGCGCTGTGCTGCACCCGGACGTGGGCGGTCAGCGGATCGCCGGCCTGCGGAGCCACGCCGAGCAGCGCCGAGAACTCCGGCACGGCCGCGGCGACCATGCCCGCATTCGGCCCCAATGCGGCCAGGATCCGTTCCCGCAGCTCGGCCAACTCGTCTTCCGGCTCGGCCAGCAGCAGCCGACCCAATGCGTGAAACGCCTGAAAGATGCCGTCGAACTCCAGATCCTGCCGATACTGGTCGAACGTGCCGGCCACGAACCAGCCATCGTTACCAGTCACCGCCCGGCGCAGCTGATTAACCAACGCCGTTTTCCCCACCCCCGGTGCCCCACCGACCAGCACACCGCGACACCGTCCCGTCAGCGCATCCTGAAACGCAGCACTTAGCGCGACCAACTCGTCGTCGCGGCCGACGAGCCGCGACGGCGCCAGCAGGCGCAGCGGAAAGTCGCGCTCACCGACCCGCGCTGCAGCCCTTGTCGACGCACCGTGTTCGGCCAACCGCGCAATGTCGTGACTCAGCCCGTCCGCCGACTGGTAGCGGTCGTCGGGCTCCTTTTCCAGGAGATGCATGATGATCGCCGACAGTGGTTCGGGCACCAGGGGATTCACCTCGCACGGAGGCGTGGGCACGCGCGCCACAACATCGTGCATGAGCCGCAGCGGATCCTGCGAGCCGAACGGCGGCTCACCGGTAGCCAACTCATACAGTGTCGCGCCCAAGGCGTACAGATCCGCGCGATGATCCACCGGCCGACCGGTACGTCCGGTCTGCTCTGGCGCCAAATACGGCAGCGTCCCAACAATTTTGGTGTGGTGAGTGAACTCCGGGCGTAACTCTGCCAGCAAGGTCGCCGACGCGAAACCCACCAGGCACGGCGTGCAGTCGGAAGTAATCGCAACGTTGGACGGACAGATGTCGCGGTGCATCACGCCACGGCCATGCATTCCGGCCACCGCCGCGGCCAACGCGGCCGCCAGGCCGATCAGCTGGTCTACCGCGAGAGGCTTGACCACCACTGCCAGGCTCGCATCGCCGGCTTCAGCGAGCGTGATCGACCCGGGGTAGCGCGGCTCATCCAGCACTTGAGCCACGCCAACAACCCCCCGCAGCCGCTCAAGGACAGCTACCTCATACCGGAGGCGACGCTGGGCGTCCGGTCCCAGCGGCTCTTTGCGGATCACCGTGCGCCGCGATACGAACAACCGCGTCACGCGTGTGCGTTCGCTCTCGAGCACGACCTCGGCCCGATCGGGCGGGGCCTGCTCAGGCAAAACCGCACCTTCGCCCATCGGCCACCTCCACGTACGGCCGAACCCGGCTCTTACCTAACACCCATTCGAGAAAATTGGCGACAAACCTGAAACACCACGCGGCCCAGAACTGTTGCCCTCGATGAGGGAGTGTCAATGATCATGAGATTCCCTCGGTTCGTGCCCAGGTGTGCCCAGTCAGGCCCGGGATTGACAGCGCAACGTGCGGCGCGCCCGTCCCGTCGGGAACGAATCCGCGATCATCGCATCAATAAACAACTCCTGCGGACGCTCATCGGGAACGCAAACGCTGATCGCCTGTAGGAGATGACCGCCGGCCAGAGATCCGCGGCTAGGTCGCTGCTGTTGGTTGAGCACGTGATGCCCCCAATGTGTCGCCGAGGCTTAAGTGAGCGGAAGCACGACACGCAAAGTGGTTCCCCCTCCTCGGGGGCTGTGCAAATCGATGCGGCCGCCGAGGGCGTCCACTCGGTCCTTCAAGCCCATAAGGCCGGTGCCGCCGGTGAAGTCGGCTCCGCCGACACCGTCATCGGTGACCTCGATACGCAATGCGCCATCGGACTGCTCCGCTTTGACGCACACGGTGACCTCCGACGCCCCGGAGTGCTTGGTCGCGTTGGTCAATGCCTCGGCGACGATGTAGTAGGCGCTGATCTCAACCTGATCTGACAGCCGTTCCTCCATGCGTAGATCGAGCTCAACGGGAATCGGCGAGCGCCGGGTCATCGCCCGCAGCGCTTTGCCAAGACCGCCCTCGGTGAGAATCGCCGGATGAATGCCGCGCGATAGATCACGCAGTTCCTTGAGTGCCTCGCGTGCCTGCTCGCCGGCATGGCTAAGCCGCATCCGAAACTCGTCTTCCTCCGTCGACACGTCCGCCTGGGCCATGCCGAGCTCCAGCACTAGCGAGACAAGCCGTTGCTGGGCGCCGTCATGCAAGTCTCGCTCGATCTGGCGGCGGGTCTGATCGCTGGCCGCGACGAGCCGTGCGCGTGACGCCGTGAGTTCGGAATACAGCTGGGCGTTGTCGAGCGAGACCGCGAGCTGGCCGGCGATGAGTTTGACCGCGTCGAGCCGTTCGGTGGTGAACGCGCCGCGGATGAGGCGATTCTCCAACAGCAGCACGGCCTGCAGCGCGCCGCGGCTGAGGATAGGCAGCGCCAGCAGCGCACAGCAGTCGACATCGGTGAAATACGGGTCGCGGGCGAAGCGGTCATCGCGCGTGGCATCATCGACCACCAAAGGTTCACCCATCCGCTGGGCGTAGCGCAGCACCGACATCGGCACCACGTCTTCGCGCCCGCTGCCGCTGAGCGCGACCGCGCCACCGCCGTCGCCGCCGGATGTCGGTCGTAGCCAGGCGTGCCGGTCTTTGCTCCACGGGAGTAGATGGACGCCGGTGGCGCCAGTCAGCGCACCGAGTACCTCGGCCACCCGGGGGTGCAAGCGATCGATGCTGGTCTGCGAGCTCAGCGCCTGCGACGCGGAGAGAATGCCGAGCAGGTCGATGCTTCCGGTCGTGACGGCGGACCAGGGGTGGCGAAGATCATCGGGCTGGTCGCCGCTCTCTGCGGTGGACGCGTCGGGTTGTGGCCGCAGGGTGGGGTAGGCCCAGTCCAGCTGGGCGACTTTCGCGGTCGCGCCCCAGGTGAGGTAGTCCTGGCGGGCCTGGGCGAGAAGCTCGTAGCCGGCGTGTTCGACGCCGTGGGCGAGATAGAAGCGGGCCGCGAGTTCGGCGATCAGGGCCCGATGCCACGGCCGCCGCCGCTGGCGGCCAGCGACCTCGCGCCGCGCGGCGTCGAAGGCCAGGACGGCGGCGCGGAAGTCGCCGACCGCCCAGCCCCGCTCCGCCTCGAGCAGCCGCCGCAGGTGCAGGAAGTTGTCCGGCGCGTCCGCCGCGCGGGCGGCCAGCCACCGGGTCACCTCGTCCAGCTCGGACAGCAGAGCGCCGCGCCCGTCACCATCCGTCGCGCGGGCTTGCCCGGCCAGCGCCAGCCCGCGCAGCAGGTACGCCCACGCGGTCGGATACAGGCCCAGGGCAGCCGGTAGCAGCGGCATCGCCGCCGCGGTATGCCGCGCCAGATCGTCCGGATCACCGAAGATGGCGGCGGCGATCGCGCGGGTGAGATGCGCGAAGAAAAGTGCCATCCGGTTGTCGGCGTACCGGTCGAGAGGGACCGCCGCCTCACCGGCGGCGGAGCTGTCGCCGCGCAGCACACCAGCCAGCCACCAATAGGGGTCGAACCACTGGGCAGTCTTCTCGTCGCCGGTACGGCGCACGAAGGCCAGCGCCGCCTCCACCTCGACGACGAAGCTGTCCAACGATGGCGCGCAGTCCACCAGGTCATACACGGCCGGCTCGTAGGCGAATCCGGCGTTGGCCAGGTCACCCCCCGCGATCAGCCCCTCGCGGGCCCGCCGAGCTTCTCGGACACCGTTCTCGATCGGCTCGAACCAGCAGCTCAGAAGAGCGGACAGGAAGCGTGCCTGTGAGGTGTCGGGCTCGTAGCCGCGGGCCTCGCTCAGCCGGAGGATCCGCCGCACCGCCCGGTACCCGGCGGCGTAGTCCTCGCGCAGCGCAATAACAGCGAAGGGAGTTTGGCTAGCGGGGCCGACCAGGGTACGGCCCGGGCCGTGCTCGCCCCAGATCCGCAGCGCCTCCAGGCTCAGCCAGCCGAGCATCGCGTGGTCGGGGACAAAGTAGACCGCCGGCATGATCGCGTTTAGCAGACGGGTCGCGGCGAGCAGCGTCGGGTCGGTGATCTCCGGCCGAGCCAGATCATCAGCGGCTTCGGTGTGATCCAGCCACCGGTAAAAATTGTCGAACTGGCGGTCCAGCTCGGCGGCGAGCCGGTCCGCCGCCGGCACGGTGATGCCGAACTCCCGCAGCGAGTCGATGCCCAGGCTGACTGCCTCCGTGAAACGGTTCCGGTGGGTCAGGCTCCGGACCTGCACGCACGTCGCGTCGGCACGCTCCATCGCGGTGGGGCACAGCTCCTCGATCGTGCGGTACTCCTCGTCGGCCTCCTCCAGGCGCCCGAGGCTGTACAGGGCGGCGTGGCGGCCGGTGTGCACCTCGATCAGCGTGGCGGTCTCCCCCGGGTCGAGCAGCCGCAGCGCGGCCGCCAGCAGCGCGTTCACCAGCACCTGATCGCCGATCAAACTGGCCTGGTCGGCGGCGCGCCGCAGCAGCCCCACCACCGCACGGCGCTCGGCGGGGTCGTCGACCGTGTCGACCACCGGCAGGTACTGCTCGGCGGCGACGGCGAACAACTCCGGCACCCCCGCCAGCCGCCGCGCCATCGCCAGCTGCAGGGTGCGCCGCCGCGGCGGGTCCAACCCGCGCAGGATGACCTCGCGGATGCGGTCGTGGCGGAACCGCACCGCCTGATGCGCCCCGGGCTCCACCACCAGAAGACCTTCGTCGAGGGCGGGCGCCAGGGTTTGTTCCACCACGCTCAACGGTGCGGCCGTGGCAGTCTTCAGCAAGCTCAGCTCGGCTCGCCCGCCCACACATGCCATCGCCTCCACAAGCTGCCGAGTCGTCGCCGGCATCGCGTCAACGCGCGCCGCCAACAGCCCGGCGACCTCGGAGCGGCCCAAATGAGCGCGCACCGCAGCCGCGTCCCAGCGCCACCCGCCCGCTGTCGCCGCCAACAGGCCCTCGCGGCGCAGCGCGTTGAGCAGCTCCACCGTCTCGTACGGATTGCCGGACGTGTGCGGTGCGATCACCTCGACCAGGCTCGCCGCGGTGCCCGACTCCACGTGCAGCATCTCGGCCACCATGGTTACCGAGTCGGGTACCGGCAGGTTGTCCAGTCGCAGATGCTGCACTGCGGCCCGTTCCCGCCATCGCGACTGCAGCGCGGCCAGCGGATGCGCCGCATCCACCTCGCTGTCGCGGTCGGCGGCCACCACCAACAGGCCCTCGACCGGCTCCTCGTCCAGCAGCGTGTCGACGAAGCCCAGTGGCGTGCGCCCCGCCCACTGCAGGTCATCGACGAACAACACCACCGGCCGTTTGCGCGAGGCGACCGCCCGCAACACCTGCACACCCGCGCGCTGTATCCGGACCTGCGCGGTCAGCGGATCACCGGCATCCGGCGGCACGCCCAGCAGCGCCGCGAACTCCGGCAGCACCGCGGTCAGCAGACCCGCGTTCGCGCCGACAGCGTCTACGATTCGCCCCCGCATTTCGGTCAGCTCGTCCTCCGGCTCGGCCAACAACAGCCGACCCAACGCGCGAAACGCCTGATTGATCGCATCGAACTCCAGATCGCGGCGATATTGGTCGAACTTGCCGGCCACAAACCAGCCATCTCCGCCGGTCACCACCGCCCGCAGCTCATCCACCAACGCCGTCTTGCCCACCCCCGACGCGCCGCTGACCAGCACCCCACGACAACGACCGGCAAGCGCATTCTCGAACGCCACCTGCAGCGCCGCCACCTCGTCATCGCGGCCCACCAACCGCGACGGCGCCACCAACCGCAACGGAACATCATGCTCGCCGACTTGCAGCGCACCTGTTGCCGGACGCGCCTGCGCGTCGCGTAGCCGCTGCAGGTCATAGAGCACACCCTCGGCGGTCTGATAGCGGTTGTCGGGTTCCTTTTCCAGCAGATGCATGATGATGTCGGACAACGACTTTGGTACGGCTCGGTTCACTTCCGCCGGCGGCACCGGCACCCGCGCCAAGTGATCATGGGTGAGCCGCAGCGGATCGCCAGTACCGAACGGCGGGCTGCCCGTGGCCAGCTCGTACAGCGTCGCACCCAACGCGTACAGATCGGCACGCTGATCCACCCACCGCCCGGTCCGCCCGGTCTGCTCCGGCGCCAGATAGGCCAGCGTCCCCACGATCTGGGTGTGGTGGGTGAACTCGGGACGGACCTCGGCGAACGACGTCGCCAACGCGAAATCCACGAGACACGGGGAACCGTCACCAGAGATCACGATGTTGGCCGGCGTGATGTCCCGGTGCATCACCGCCCGGCGATGCATCTGCGCCACCGCCCCCGCCAGCTCCACCGCCAGCCCGATCAGCTCATCGACAGCCAACGGCTTCGCGAGCGAAGCCAGGCTGGTGCCCCCAGCGTCCGCCAACACGATCGACCCCGGATACCGCGGCTCATCAAACACCTGAGCAACCCCGCTCACACCGCGTAGCCGCTGAAGGATCCCGATTTCATGCTGCAGCCGGCGCTGGGCGTCCGGTCCCAGCGGCTCCTTGCGGATGACCGTGCTCACCGATACGAACAGCCGCGTTACCCGTGTGCGTTCGCTCTCGTGCACTACTTCGACCCGAACGGGCGGGGCCCGCTCAGGCAAAACCGCACCCTCGCCCATCGGCCACCTCCACGTACGGCCGAACCCGGCTCTTACCTAACACCCATTCGAGAGAAATGGCGACAACCCTGAAAACACCAGGCGGCTCGGAACTGTTGCCCTCGATGAAGGAGTGTCAAGGATCAGCCGAAACCGCTGTCAAGCATCAGCCGAAACACTGTCAACCGTCAGCCGGATCCGAAACGTCGAGGTCATTACAAATCGTGTGGAGCCTCCTGTCAGGACTGAACTGTTGACGCGATCCTGGCCGCGCTGTCGAACCGACCACGAGCGGAATCGCACTTCATGTAATTCGTTGAGGCTCCCTCGGTTCGTGCCCAGGTGTGCCCAGTCAGACCCGGGATTGACAGCGCAACGTGCGGCGCGCCCGTCCGGTCGGGAACGCAAACGCTGATCGCCTGTAGGAGATGACCGCCGGCCAGAGATCCGCGGCTAGGTCGCTGCTGTTGGTTGAGCACGTGATGCCCCCAATGTGTCGCCGTGGCTTAAGTGAGCGGAAGCACGACACGCAAAGTGGTTCCCCCTCCTCGGGGGCTGTGCAAATCGATGCGGCCGCCCAGCGCGTCCACTCGGTCCTTCAAGCCCATAAGGCCGGTGCCGCCGGAAAATTCGGCTCCCCCGACACCGTCATCGACGACCTCCAACCGCACGGCACCCTCGGCCTGCTCCGCATCGACACTCACCGTGACCTCCGACGCCCCGGAATGCTTGGCGGCGTTGGTCAATGCCTCGGCGACGATGTAATAAGCACTGATCTCAACCTGATCGGGCAGCCGATCCTCGACGCGCAGGTCGAGCTCAACCGGAATCGGCGAGCGGCGAGTCATCGCCCGCAACGCTTTACCCAGACCGCCGTCGGTCAGAATCGAAGGATGAATGCCGCGCGACAGATCACGCAGTTCCTTAAGTGCCTCGCGTGCCTGCTCGCCGGCATGGCCAAGCCGCATCCGAAGCTCGCCTTCCTCCGTCGACACCTCAGCCTGGGCCATACCAAGCTCCAGCACCAGCGACACAAGCCGCTGCTGGGCGCCGTCATGCAAGTCTCGCTCGATCTGGCGGCGGGTCTGATCGGCTGGCCGCGACAAGCCGGGTACGCGACGCGGCAAGCTCGGAATACAACTGGGCGTTATCGAGAGAGACCGCCAACTGACCAGCAATCAGGCTCACAGCAGACAGCCTTTCGGCGGTGAAAGCCCCTCGCATCAGCCGGTTCTCAAGCAGCAACACCGCCCGCAGCATCCCTCGGCTGAGGATTGGGACAGCCAGCAGTGAGCAGCAGTCGGCATCGGCGAAGTAAGGGTCGCGAGCGAAGCGGTCATCACTGGTGGCGTCGGCCACGACCAGTGGCTCGCGCGTGCGTTCGAGGTAGCGCAGCACCGACATCGGACCTGTGTCGCTCGTCGACGCGCCAACGACGCGGCCTGTCGCTGGGAGTAGCCAGTGGCGGTGTTCGTCGTTCCACACCAGCAGAGCTACATCGGTGGCGCCGGTCATGGCGCCGAGTACCTGCGCCACCCGGGCATGCAATCCGGCGATGCTGGTTTCCGAGCTCAGCGCCTGTGACGTCGACAGGATGCCCATCAGATCGATGGTTCCGGTGCTGACACTGCCACTGCCAAGCGAATCATCAGGAGACCGGGTGTTGCGCTGCGCGGCCGCCGTGTCCGAAGGTGGCGGCAGGCTCGGGTAGGCCCAGTCCAGCTGGGCGACTTTGGCCGTCGCGCCCCAGGCGGCATACTGCTGCCGCGTCTGGGTCAGCAGGTCGTATCCGTTGTGGTCGATGCCGTGGGCCAAATAGAAGCGGGCCGCGCGTTCGGTGATCAAGGCCCGGTGCCACGGGCGCGGGCGTTGGCCGGCGCCGTGTAGAGCCGCGTCGAAACCGCGGACACACCCTTGGAAGTCGCCGACCGCCCATGCCCGCTCGGCCTCCAGCAATCGCAACAGGTGCAGGAAATTCTGCGGCGCATCGGCGGCCCGGTCGGCCAGCCACTGCGTCACCTCGTCAAGATCGCTCAGCAAAGTGTCTCGCGCGGCACCGTCCGTGGCGCGGATCTGTCCCGCCAAGGCCAGTCCCCTCAGCGCGCGGACCACTGCGCCGGGGTATTCAGTGGGCGAGGCCGGCACCAAGGGCACGGCTTCTGCGGTGTGGCGCTCAAGAGAGGCCTGATCGCCGAAGATGGCGGCGGCCATCGCTTGAAGGCTGTGTGCAAGAAGACGGGTTGCTGGGGTGTCGCTGTACCCGGCGATGGATACCGGCGGGCCGGTTGTGGTGGGGCGTTCGCCGCGCAGTGCATCGATCACCCATTTGTAGGTCTCAAGTACCTCGACCATGTTGACGCTGCCAATGCGTCGCACAAAGGCCAGACCCGCGTCGAGCTCGGCGACGCAGACGTCCAATGACGGCGCGCACTCGAGCAGAGCCCGCACAGTCGGGGCAAAGGTGTATGCCGCCTGGCCGAGGTCGCCCCCGCCGATCCACCCTTCCTTGGCTTGCCGAGCTTCGTCGACGCTGTCTTCGAGCGGCTCGAACCACCACCCCAGCAGCGCTAAAAGGAAACGTGGCTGTGACGTTTCGGGTTCGTAGCCTCGGGCCTCACTCAGCGCCAACAGCCGTCGTAGCGCTCGATACGGGAGGGCGTAGTTGTTACGCAATGCGACAGCGGCCACGGGGATGCCGGTGGCCGCGCCGACCAGAGGACGGGCGGGGCCGTGCTCACGCCAAATCCGCAGCGCCTGCATGCTCAGCCAGGCCATCAGTAGGGGCTCCTGGCCAAAGTAGGCCGCCGGTTGGATCGCATCGATCACCCGCGAGCCGGCCAGCATCGTGGGATCGGTGAGTTCGGGGCGAGTTAAGTCATCGTCGGGTCCGGTGGCATCAAGCCACCGCAACAGGTTCTCGAACCGCTGGTCCAGCTCGGCGAGCATCCCGTCCGTAGTGGGGACGGCGATGCCCAGTTGCGCAAGCACGTCCAGGCCGAGCGCGATCGCCTCCGGCAACCGTCTCGCATGGGTTAGGCTGCGCACCTGTACCGCCGCTGCCTTCGCCAGGTCGACCGGGTCGCGGCATACCGCCTCGATCGCGCGGTATTCCTCGTCCGCCTCGTCCAGGCGCCCCATGGCATACAGCGCGGCGTGGCGGGCCGTACGCAGCTCGAGGAGGGTGTCGGTCTCCGACGGGTCGACGCGGCTCAGCGCCGCGGCCAGCAGCGTGCCCATCAGGGCGTAATCGCCGATCACGGAGGCCTGGTCGGCGGCGTGACGCAGCAGTCCGACGACGTGTGACCGTTCCGTCGGCTCGTCGACCGCGTCGATGACCGGCAGGTATTGCTCAGCCGCGACGGCAAACATCTCCGGAATCGCGGCGAGCCGTCGCGCGATCGTCAATTGCAGACCGCGTCGCTGCTCATCATTCAGGCTACGCAGAACCGCCTCGCGGATGCGGTCGTGGCCGAACTGCACCGCCTCGTGCACTCCCGGCTCGATGACCAGGACACCCTCATCAAGCGCGGGCGCCAGCCGCTGTTGCACCAGCCCAGGCGGCTCGGCGACAGCCGTCCGCAGCACATCCAGCTCGATGCGCCCGCCCAGGCAGGCCATCGCCTGCACCATCTCCCGAGTTGGCGCGGGCATAGCGCGCACGCGGGCCGCCAGCAGCTCGGCGATGTCGGAGCGGCTCAGGTGCGCCCGCAGAGCCGGTTCGTCCCAGCTCCACCCGGCTGCCGTCACGGTCAGCGCACCCTGCCCGCGCAGCCCATTCAGCAACTCGACCACCTCGTACGGATTGCCCGACGTGTGCGGCGCAAGGATCCCGGCCAGGGCCGCCGCGGTGGCCGTATCGACGCGCAGCATGTCCGCGACCATGGCGACCACGCTCGAGGACGGCAGGTTGTCCAGCCGTAGATGATGCACACCGGGCTGATCACGCCATCGCGGCACCATTGCCGCCAACAGCTGGGTGGCCGCCACATCGTCGTCGCGGTACGCGCCCACCAGCAGCAAACCATCGATCGGCTCCTCGCTGAGCACCACATCGACGGCGCCGAGGGGCGTGCGCCCGGCCCACTGCAAGTCGTCAAGGAACATGACCACCGGCCGGGCGCGCGAGGCGATCGCCCCCAACACCTGCGCTGCTGTTCGCTGCGTCCGCGCCTGGGCGGTCAGCGGATCGCCCGCATCGGGGGACACCTGCAGCAGCATCGCAAACTCCGGCAGCGCAGCGGCGAGCAAGCCTGCGTTCTGCCCGACAGCTGCACGTATTCGGTCGCGAACGTCGGCCAGCGTTTCTTCGGGCTCGGACAACAGCAGCCGACCCAGTGCCCGTGATGCCTGCGCGACGGCGTCGGACCCTAGGTCGCGCCGGTACTGATCGAACTTGCCGGCAATGAACCACCCACCGGCGTCGGCAACCAGCGGTCGTAGCTCGTCGACCAACACCGTCTTGCCCGCGCCCGGCGCGCCGCTGACCAACACGCCACGGCACCGGCCTTCGAGCATCCCCGCGAACGCCTTGCCCAACGCCGCCACCTCGTCGTCGCGCCCCACCAGTCGCGACGGCCGCAGCAACCGCACCGGGAAATCGTGGCCACCGACGGCCTGCACGCCAGGATGGTCTAACCGCTCCAAGTCATAGATCAGCCCTTCGGCGCTTTGGTAGCGGTTGTCGGGCTCCTTCTCCAACAGGTGCATGACGATCGCCGACAACGCTTTGGGTATCGACGGGTTCATCTGGGCCGGCGGCACCGGCACCCGCGCCAGATGGTCATGCGTGAGCTGCAACAGGTCGCCAGTGCCGAATGGTGGCCCGCCGGTCGCCAGTTCATACAGCGTGGCACCCAGCGCGTACAGGTCTGCCCGCTGGTCCACCGACCGGCCGGTACGGCCAGTCTGCTCGGGCGCCAAATACGCGATGGTTCCGACGATTTCGGTGGGGTGAGTGAACTCTGGCCGGATCTGGGCAGCTAAGGTCGCCAATCCGAAGTCCACTAGGCACGGGGTCCCGTTGTCAGCGACGACAATGTTGGCTGGACTGATGTCACGGTGTATCACGCCGCGGCGGTGCATCACCGAAACTGCCCTCGCCAACTTCAGGGCAAGCGCGATCAGGTTTTCGACTGAGAGCGGTTTCGATAGCCCAGCCAGGGTGGTACCACCCGCGTCGGCTAACACGATCGACCCCAGATACCGGGGTTCATCAAGCACCTGCGCGACCCCGACACCCCCCCGCAGGTGATCAAGGATTGCCAACTCATGCTGCAGCCGATGCTGGGCGTCCGGTCCCAGCGGCTCCTTGCGGATGACCGTGCGTCCCGATAAGAAATGCCGCGTCACGCGGGTGCGTTCGCTTGAGTGCACTATCTCGGCCCGAACGGGTAGACCCCGATCGGGCGAAACCGCGCCTTCGCCCACCGGCCACCTCCACTGACAACCGAGCCCACGTCCCACCTAACACCCATTCGAGAGGACCGGCGACGATTCTGAAAGCACCAGCCATCAGTAATCGCACGGCCAAAAACGCCACGAGTGAGGCAAGGACCGCGTATGACGTTGGCAGAAGGTTGGGTGATGCCGCCAAACAGTCACGAGCTTCTGGTGTGAGGGTGTCGGCCAACACTGACGGTGTGAATCTCTGGCTCTAAGTGCAGGTGGGCCCCATCCATGACTAGGGCTAGCCGCAATGACAGGGCGTAACAGCGTTTGCGAGCCTGGTGCGTGAAGAATTGATGAGCCAGCCAAGCCGGGAAGCCAACCCATTGGGCAACGGTGGATCGCAGTGTGATGGCCCCTTCTGCCGGACGGCATTTTCCAAAGGTGCATTCGCCGCGGCCGAAGCTCGATCAACGCCGGCAGAGAAAGCGAGAGATAAGACGTGACCGTGGTCAGTCGCCGAAAGGCCGACGAGTTCGCCCTTTCGACTTCCGAACGCATCGCCTTTGGGGTCGGGTCCCTCGCGACGGCAACCTATGCGCTTGTGCCGGGGCTTGTCCTGTTGTATTACCTCACCGACGTCCTTGGTGTGACGGCGGCGCTCGCGAGTGTCGTCGTGTTCCTGCCGAAGTTGCTCGACCTCGTCTACAACCCGATCATCGGCCGATTGTCCGACCTGACGGTGTCGCGAATAGGGCCGCGCAGACCATGGATGCTCGCCGGAATGATCATCCTTCCGCTGGGTTTCGCCTCGATCTTCTTCTCACCGTTCGAGGGATATGCGGCGGCCTGGTGGGTCGGCGGAGCGCTGGCACTGGCCGGTCTGGGCTTTTCAGCTTTCGCCATCCCGTACAGCGTCTTGCCAGCCGAGCTCGGGGCGAGCGCAGCGGAGCGAACGTCAATGACCGCATGGCGTATGGGATTCCTGGGTATCGCGCTCCTCGGGGCAGGTGCTGGGGCGCCCCTACTGGCCGATGCCAACGGCGGAGGACGCCAGGGATATCAAGTGATGGCTGTCGCAATGGCCGGCGTAATACTCGTTGGCACGTTCGGGGGGCTCTACGCTGCACGTCAGTCGACTCGCGCCGCTTCTGAAGCAGCGACGATGGGCGCGGGATCGCTGCGCGAGGCGCTCGTCGCGGCCCGCGATAACCGACCGTTTCGGGTCCTTCTCGGAGTTTTCGTGTTGATCGAGGTGGCGATTTCGGTCACGCTCGCCGGACTGCCGTACGTGGCGGACGAAATTCTCGCGACAAAGACGCAATGACCCCGCTCTTTGTCTGTGTGATCGGACCAATGCTGGTGACGATGCCGGTGTGGCGGTCAGCTGCCGTCCGAATCGGCAAGAAGTCGTGCCTCGTTGCAGCATCACTGGTATTTGGCACGGGCGTATCAGCCGTGATCGTGCTGCCGGCGATAACCGAAACCGTCAGGTTCGAGGTCGCCTGTGCGGCGTGTCTGGTGGCGGGCATTGGCTTATCCGGTGTCCAGCTCCTGCTACAGGCAATGCTCGCTGACACGTTGGCTGTGGACGCTGCCGAATCAGGACAGCGCCGAGCGGGCGTGCTTTCGGGCCTGTGGTCGGCCGCCGAGACCGTCTCGGCGGCGGCCGGCGCGGGCATCTACGGCCTTGTACTAGCAGCCAGCGGCTTCATTTCGTCAGCGTCCGACGAATCAATCGTGCAGCCGCGAAGCGCGGAGTGGGGCATCGTATTCGGATTCTCCGGCATCTCGGTCCTCGCCGTCATTGCAGCGCTCACCCTTCTGGCTGGCTACACACTCACCGAGGATCAGGCCGAAGAGTTGGTGCTTGCGCGTCAGCATGACGGCTGTGCATCTGCCCCAACGTCCGCGCGATCATCTTGATCGGCAAGCAGCTAACCTTATGATGTGCTGCAACGTATTTCGTCGTGAAGCAGCAGCGTGCCGATAATTCGGCAGGCGATGTCGTGTGCGCTGTCCCCACGGTTTTCAGGCCGCCGCTACGACATGTCGATGTCGGTGACTTCAGACACCGCCGCGTTCTCCAAGGCGAAGGTTTGGCCCCCGACCTCGAAATTGTCTACTCCCTCAACCATGACCATGTCCCCGTCGGCGAGAAGTTTCTTGATGTCGACCGTCGTGCTCGGACCGAGCAAGCTCCGGCCTCAAGATTCGCCGTTACCCCGGTTGAGCGGAAGCTGAACACGCAGGGTGGTTCCGGCTCCCCGGGGGCTGTGCAAATCGATGCGGCCGCCGAGGGCGTCCACTCGATCCTTCAAGCCCATAAGGCCGGTGCCGCCGGAAAATTCGGCTCCGCCGATACCGTCATCGGCGACCTCCAACCGCAAGGCGCCATCGGCCTGCTCCACTTCGACGCTCACCGTGACTTCCGATGCCCCAGAATGCTTGGCGGCGTTGGTCAATGCCTCGGCGACGATGTAGTAGGCACTGATCTCAACCTGATCGGGCAGCCGCCCCTCGATACGCAGGTCGAGCTCAACGGGAATCGGCGAGCGGCGGGTCATCGCCCGCAACGCTTTACCGAGACCACCGTCGGTCAGAATCGAAGGATGGATCCCGCGCGATAGATCACGCAGTTCCTTGAGTGCCTCGCGTGCCTGCTCGCCGGCATGGCCAAGCCGCATCCGAAGCTCGCCTTCCTCCGTCGACACCTCAGCCTGGGCCATACCAAGCTCCAGCACCAGCGACACCAGCCGCTGCTGAGCGCCGTCATGCAAGTCTCGCTCGATCTGGCGGCGGGTCTGATCGCCGGCCGCGACGATCCGTGCGCGTGACGCCGTGAGTTCGGAGTACAGCTGGGCGTTATCGAGCGAGACCGCCAGCTGACCGGCGATCAGTTTAACGGCGTCTAAGCGCTCAGCAGTGAAAGCTCCACGGATCAAACGGTTCTCAAGCAGTGCCATGCCGCGTAACCGGCCTCGGCTCAGGATCGGTAGCGCTACCAAAGAGCAGCGGTCGAAGTCGGCGAAGTACGGGTCGCCTGCGAAGCGGCCATCGCACGTGACGTCGGCGACAACGAGCGGTTCGGTTAATCGCTGGGCGTATCGAAGCGCCGACATAGGCACATCGTGGTGGCTGCCGGCGGATCCCACGGTGCCCGTACTCCCGCCTTGTGCGGGTCGCAACCAGACTTGGCGGTCCTCGTCCCACAAGACCAGCTGTACTGCGGTGGCGCCCGTCATTGCGGCGAGGACGTGGACGACCCGGGCGTGCAAACCTTCGATGCTGGTTTCCGAGCTCAGTGCTTGTGAGGCCGACAGAATCGCCAGCAGATCGATCGTTCCGGTGCTGAGCATTGAACCATGGCGAGGCAGATCACCTGCCGGGTCGGCACCAGATTCGCCTGGCAGATCGGTAGGCCGCCGCAATGCGGGATACGCCCAATCCAGTTGAGCGACTTTCGCAGTCGCTCCCCAGGCCAGATATTCCTGGCGGGCATGTGCGAGAAGTTCAAAGCCGGCGTGTTGCAAGCCCTGCGCCAGGGCGAAGCGGGCGGCACGCTCGGTGATGAGGGCTCGATGCCACAGGCGCTGACGGCCCGCAACTTCGCCACGCGCAGCGTCGAATGCCAGCGCGGCTGCGCCGAATTCCCCAGTGCTCCAAGCTCGTTCGGCCTCCAGTACTCGCAGCATGTGCCCGAAGTTTTCCGGTGCGTCGGCTGCCCGCGCGGCCAGCCACCTGATCACGTCATCCAGTTCAGACAGCAGCCCATCTCGCTCGTCAGCCTGAGCTGTTCGGGCGTCTGCTGCGAGAGCCAGGCCCCGCAGCAAGCGGGCCAAGGCTGTGGCGTAGTTGCCCGGGATGAGACCAAGCGATTGCATCGCCGCGCACGTGTGGCGGGTGAGGGCGGCCGGATCATCAATAATGGCGGCGGCAACCGCGCGGGGAAGATGTGCGCTGAACTGTGCGGTCGGGTTGTCCGCGTATCCGCCGATCGGCTCCGCAACAGCCGATGCGGCGGCAGACGACTCGCCCCGCAACACCGTCGCCAACCACCGGCTGTCCTCCAGCCACTGATCCAGTTGTTCGTTGCCGACACGCCGCGCGAAGGCCAGCCCCGCATCGACTTCGGTGGCGAAGTCGTCCAGGGTCGCGGCGCAATCCAATTGCACGGTCATGCTGTAGTGGATTGCGTAACCAGCGGTTGCCATATCTCCACATTTGGCCAGAGCTTCGTGAGCGAGCCTTGCCTGTTGCGCACTGACCTCTAGCGGCTCGAACCAGCAACTGAAGCGAGCGAAGACGAATCTTGCCTGTGATGTCTCAGGCTCGTAGCCGCCGGCTTCTCCCAGCGTGAGGATTCGGCGGGCGACCCGATATGCAGCGTCATAGTCGTCGCGCAGCGCAATGGCGCCGACTGTGGAATAGCTTGCGGGGAACAGCACTCCACGGGCGGTGCCGTGGTCGAGCAAGATGCGCACCGCTTGGAGGCTCAGCCACGCCCGGGTAAATGCGTCGCCGGACCAGTGCGCCGGCGGGAATGCCGCGTTGAGCAGATACGTCACGGCGAGCAGGTTCGGATCGGTGATATCGGGCCGGGCCAAATCATCAGCGACGTCGGTGTGATCCAGCCACCGGTACAGATAGTCGAAATAGCGCGCGAGCAGTTCCGGTAGCACGCCGGAGTCCGGGAGGCTGACGCCCAGATCGCCCAGGGCGCCTACCGCTAGCTCGACCGCCTCCGTGAGAAGTTTGCGACCGGTCAGGCTGCGCACCTGCACGCATGTGGCGTCCACCCGCTGCAGCACGGTCCCGCCGAGCCGATGGATGATGCGGTAATCCGAATCTGCCTCATCGAGCCGCCCCAAGCTGTACAACGCGGCGTGGCGGGCGGTGTGCAACTCGATCAGCGTGGCCGGATCGTCGGCGTCAGCGAGCCGCAGCGCGCCCGTGAGCAGCGTCTCAACCTGGGCGTACCCGCCCACGAGCGAGGCCTGCTCGGCGGCGCGCCGCAGCAGCGCCACCAGCTGAGACCGCTCGGCCGGGTCGGTGACCGCGTCGATTACCGGTAGGTACTGCTCGGCGGCGACGGCGAACAGCTCAGGAACGCCTACCAGCCGTCGTGCCAGCGTGAGTTGCATGGTGCGCCGCCGCTCTTCATCGAGCTCTGCCAGGGCGGCTTCGCGGATGCGGTCGTGACGGAACCGCACGCCGCCATGGACGCCGCTCTCTGCCACCAGAACACCTTCTTCGAGCGCCGGTGCGAGAAGCCGTTCCACCACGTCGGCCGGCTTGGCGCTGGCGACAGCGAGCACGGACAGCTCAGCGCGCCCACCCAGAGAGGCCATCAACTCGACCACTTCACGCGAGCTCGGCGGGATGGCCGCCAACCGGGCCATCGGACGGATCGCTAAATCGGACTGACCCAAGAGCGAGCGCACGGTCGGTTCGTCCCAGCGCCACCCGGTCGAGGTCGGCACCAGGACGCCCTCTTGACGCAGCCTGTTGAGTAGCTCCGCCGTCTCGTATGGGTTGCCGTGTGCGTGCGGCTCGATGATCTCGGCCAAGGCGCCGGCGGCAGCCTCGTCGACACGCAAAATTTCGGCGACAAGCGCAGCCTGGCTTGGCGCAGGCAAGTTCGCCAGCTGCAGCTGGGTCACGCCGGGCTGATCGCGCCACCGCGCCAGTAACGACGCCAGTGGATGCGCCGGGTCCATCCCGGTGCGGTGAGCCCCCACCAGCAGCAGGCCCTCCACCTGCTCCCGCAGCACCAAGTCGATGAGGCCAATCGAGGTCTGGCTCGCCCATTGCAGGTCGTCGACGAACATCATCACCGGTCGTTTCGGTGAAGCGACCGCGCGCAGCATGTCAACGGCGCTGTGCTGCACCCGCACCTGTGCCGTCAGCGGATCACCGGTTTCGGGCGGCACGCCCAGCAGAATTGCGAACTCCGGCAGCACCGCGGACGCCATGCTCGCGTTCGGACCGAGTGCAGACAGCATCCGCTCACGCAACTCGGCCAGCTCATCGTCCGGCTCGGACAGCAACAGCCGGCCTAAGGCGCGAAACGCCTGAAACATGCCGTCAAACTCCAGATCTCGCCGATATTGGTCGAACTTGCCTGCCACAAACCAGCCATCGTTGCCCGTCACGACCGGGCGCACATGGTCGATCAATGCTGTCTTGCCCACCCCTGAGGCCCCGCCGACCATGACGCCGCGGCACTCGCCCCTCAACGCGTCATCGAACGCTTCCTGCAGAGTCGCCACCTCGTCGTCGCGCCCGATGAGCCGCGACGGCGGAACTAGTCTCAACGGAAAGTCGCGCGCGCCGACCTGTAGCGCGGGCGTCGTCGAGAAGCCGGGTTCGCGCAACTGCACAAGGTCATGGATTAGCCCGTTCGCCGACTGGTAGCGGTCGTCGGGTTCCTTTTCCAGGAGATGCATGATGATCTCCGACAGCGCTTGTCCCACCGCAGGGTTGATGTCATACGGCGGCTTCGGCACACGCGCTAAGTGATCGTGGATGAGGCGCAACGCGTCACCCGAGCCGAACGGCGGCTCACCCGTGGCCAGCTCGTACAAGGTCGCGCCCAAGGCGTACAGATCCGCGCGATGATCCACCGGCCGACCCGTGCGCCCAGTCTGCTCGGGCGCCGAATACGACAGCGTGCCCACGATCTGAGTGTGGTGGGAGAACTCCGGACGTATCTCGGCCAGCGACGTCGCCGATGCGAAATCCACCAGGCACGGCGCACCGCGAGAGGACGTCACAATGTTTGCCGGGCAGATGTCGCGATGCATCACGCCGCGGCTATGCATGTCGGCCACCGCTCTGGCCAACTGCTCCGCCAGGCCGACCAGATCGTCCACCCCGAGTTGCTTAACCACCTGTGCCAAGCTTTCTCGGCCAGCATCCGCGAGCGTGATAGACCCTGGATAACGCGGTTCATCGAGCAGTTGGGCCACGCCCATCGCCCCGCGCAACCGCTCGAGGAAAGCCAGCTCATGTTGGAGTCGACGCTGACCGTCCGGTCCCAACGGCTCTTTGCGAATGGCCGTGCGCCCCGAGAGGAACACCCGCGTCACACGCGTGCGATCACTCTCGTGCAGCATCTCGACTCGCACCGGCGGACCCCGATCAGGCGATGCCGCGCTTTCGCCCATCGGCCACCTCCACGTACCGCCAACCCCTCTTACCTAACACCCCATTGCAGGAATCGCCGCTCAGTTGTTGAAACGCACGCGAGCCAAGAAATGATGGCCCGACGCGGACATCCGCCTTTGCTGCCCTGGAACGATGAACCCGGTCGGTACTTGTCGGAGGAACGAGTCCTCCTTGCGTACCAACCAGCCTTAGCCGACTGACTCTCTGAACTCGACCCCCTCCTGCAGCTTCTGCGCCCATTCGGCCATGTCAATGACGGGATAAACAGTGAACATCTTGAGTGGGGCGAATTTGGCACTGGCATCGAGGATGTCGGTCGGGTCGTCGGTTTCTACCACGGCGAACGCGCCTTCTCCGTCGAGTCGGCCGACGAATTGGAGGAACGTCACACCTGCGGGGGGCTGCCACTTGGAGAACAGTTCCAAGGCGCGCTTGGCGCCCTCTTCGTTTTCCTTGGAAGAGCCGGTGAGCCGGTTCGTCCAACCTAGGACGTACTTCATTGATTCTCCTCACAGTCGAGCACGCGTGGTTGCGCGGTCGCCAGAGCAGCGGTAGCTGCCTCTCGTACAGTCTCGCCCCACGCGGTCCACCGAATGGTCAAACGACAAAGCCGATTGGCCGACGGTCAATACGTCGAGGAGGCTCAAAAGCGTCGTAGCGGGAAGTTTTGCGTTCTATAAAAGCGGTATGTCGCCTAGTAATCGGCGAGCCCAAGAATCGATGCCCGCTACTGAGCAGAAACGCCAAGGCGTCTAGTTTTCAATGTCCAGCGGGATCTTGACGTAAAGGGATGTCCCACTGCCGCGACGACTGACCAGTCGCATCGTGCCGCTCAGGGCCTCGATGCGGTCTTTCAGGCCGATGAGACCCGAGCCTTTACTTAGGTCAGCTCCCCCGATTCCGTCGTCATGCACCGCAATCTGAAGGTGCTCACGGGCCTTGCGTGCAGACACTGTCACCCTCGAGGGCTGTGCGTGCTTGGCCGCATTGGCCACTGCCTCGGCCACCACATAGTAGGTGGCCACCTCGACAGACTCCGGTAACCGGCAGTCAATCGCGACATCGAGGGTGACCGGAACCGCCGAGCGACGAGCCACCGTCTTCAGCGCAGACGACAGACCGCCCTGCGACAGCATGGCCGGATGGAGTCCGCGTGACAGTTCTCTGAGTTCGGTTGTCGCCTGGGCCAACTCGGACGCCAACTCGGCTAATTCCTTCTTGAGATCGTCCAGTTCAGCTGGCACAAACTGCTCGGCCAAGCGGAGTCTCAGAGTCGATGCGACGAGCTGCTGTTGGACGCCGTCGTGCAAATTTCGCTCCACCTGCCGCCGAGCGGCATCGCCTGCCGCGACAATCCGCGCTCGTGAGGCGTTTAGCGCGAGCACCGCCTTACGCGCGGCAACCACGCCGACGACGAAGTTCGCCAGCAACGCCATAGCCATCAACACGGCGTAGACGGCCCCGACTGGAGATGCAGGGTCGACTTGCTTTAGCAGGATGACGAGAACAGTTTCGACAACGAGGAAGACCGCCGCCGCGCAGATCGCCAGCACGGCCCCACGAGGCGTCGCCGGCAATAGGAGGCGTGCCAGCCGATTAAAGATATTCACGGATCCAGCTCGCCGTTCGAGGGGCTTACAGCGAGCCGTCTTCCGAAGACCCTCGATGCCGTCAGGGCAGCATGGATCACACCTGGATCATCTCAGAACTGGCTCTGAAATGGGCTCGGACCGGACAGCCGATATGAAGAGGCGACGGACGGACCCCGGGTTCGCGACTCGGCCAGCCGCATGCTGCCTCAGTGAAGGAAAGCGTCAGCCGGGGCAGCGGAAGTCCTTGGCGACGAATAGCTGCCCGCCCGTCGTCGGGAGACCTGTCGCACCGCTGCGCCGGCTGCAATATGGGGAATTGCAGCCAGCCGGGGGGCGAATTGGGCGTCTACCGGGACGACATTGTGTGACTTCAGCGCGATCCTTGAGGCCAAGTGAAATTGATCACGACCGAGGAGTACAGCGATGTGGGAAGTCATTACCTCGCAAGGCCATAGAGCACGCGACATCCAACACGAATCCGATGCGCTCCGCGCCGTCCATTCCCTCGGTCTAACGACATTGATTGCCCCGTACCGATACGTGGTTTCTGATCCTCGGGGCCAACGCTTCATCGCGGAGATACATCGCCAACCGACAGCGGCGCAGGCCCGCCCGACCCTGCCGTCCTACCGCTGAAGGTGGCCCCAGGCTGCATGAAGTCCGAAACGCACGGAGCCGCGCGCCTGAAGCGCGCGAGAAGTCGCTGCACGTCCACGACGCCCAATCCGCTCTCGGTCAGCCGCTGCCCAGTTTGTGGTGGTCGAGGTAATTTCAGAACCAAGAGCGCGCATAGATGTTGTGCTGGTGTGACATTGGAGCTATCAGGTAGATCCGTGTCACGGCAGCCGTGATACGTAATTGTTGTCAGCGGGGATGTTTCGCACATCTCAGCGTGGAATCGTGAGCGCCATGGCCGCATTCGCCACAGCGGAGTGGAGTAAGACCAGTTAACGGAGGACCAACATGCACAAGAAACTCGCGCAACTAGTCACCTGGCTCGCAGAAATCGTAGACCGCAACCTGATCATGGTTCCCGAAGTCGACGAACCTTGAGCCACCCCGTCGGCCTCCAGGCGGGGCTCACTGACCCAGTTCAACAACTGCGCATGGCTGATTGCACAGCCCGACAGACTCACGCTCGCGCGAGATAGTCCCTCCTTCAAAGGATTCGCGAAGTTGGTGGCCGTGGCTCGCTACGAGGTGCATCAGCTGCCGGTTCTTGCAGTTGCCCGGTATCTGAAAGTGCGGCTAGCACCGGAGACAATGATGGCATCGTCGACGACTCTTGGGTGCCATGGGAACTACGGCAAGTCGCGCACTCACGCAGAACCTGGACACCTCCGCGCCGATTGCTCATGCACGCGTAACGCTACGGAGTGGCATGGCCTCAAACCATGAACCGCCAAACGCCTATAGCGTCGTCCTCAGTGTGATCGGCTCTCTTGCAGGCTCTCTCGCATTCCTGATATTGGTTGGCGTCGCGGCGTTGATCGTCATCAGCTCTGGCACCGGTCATCCGACGTGGCAGTAATACAGTTCAACACCGACGATGGCACCGCATCGCGCAAGCGGTCCGCCGCACGGCCCGCGATGGAGGCCGCCGGCAATTTCGTCCTGGTGTTCGCGTTCGGTGTCGCGATTGCCACCCATAGCTGGTTCGCGCCGCTGTTGATCGGAGCACCATTGGTCGCAATGTTCTACTCCAGGAATCGTGTGCCGGATGCGTACTACAATCCTTCGCTGACCTTTGCAATGCTGATACGCCGTCGGATTGCAATGCGAGACGCCCTCGCGTTCTGGCTCATCCAGTCGGGTTCCGGACTGATGGCGGCGACGCTGGTGTGTTCGATGGTCGGTCCGAGGCACTTGGCGCTCACAGCGGCGACAGTGAAGGGCTCCACTCTCGTGGCGGCGTTCGCACTCGAACTGGTCTTCACCCTCTGCGCTTTGCTTTGTGGCGTTTGACGTTTCGACGAGCAATAGCCGCACCACCGATGACGACAACAGGTGGCCGATCGCCTTAGCCGTTATGGCGAGCGCCATCGCGATTGGCGCCGCCACCAACGGCGCCTTCGATCCCGACGTCAGCTTCGACGACGCTGTGCTTGGAATTTTCTCGTGGCCGACGCTATGGATCTACGTAGTGTCTCAACTGCTCTCGGGAATCGCCGCCACGATCACATTCGTGAGCCTCGCCGAGCAACGATGAGCCACACCTCGTTCATCCAAGTCTCGTGATGCTCGCCGCCCGTCCCCGGCTGAGCAAATACCTGCTGGCCGGGTATTGCAATTCGTGTTGCCCGTAACGACATAGGTCCGCAAATCCTGCACGCTAACAACAGAGCCGATACCACATCGCCCGTATGGCGGTGCACTACAACGGGATACGACTTTCCATGTGCCACCGGCCCTATCGGCTAACACCGCCGATCGGACGGCGCGAACGAAGAGCGAGGAGAGACTAGTCATGACAGCTGGTGAAGTCACCCTGGGCGGACGCCTCCCGCTCTACGACGGTGAAGGGCTGACACCTGTACAAAAGGACCTCTTCGACTGGCAGATGCGCGAAGCCGCCCCTTGGGCGGAGGCTGCGGGCTTTCAGGCCCGTACCCAGGCCGGCCAGCTGATCGGACCCTTCAATCCTGCCTTGCTGTCCCCCGCGATCTCGAAGGCGTTCTTCGAATTTGTGCTCGCAGAGCACGAAAGCACGTCGCTAAGTAAACGCGCCAGGGAGGTCATCATTTTGACTGTCGGCGCGGTCTGGCAGGCTCCCTACGAGCTCTATGCCCATTGCGCTGTTGGCCGCCACGTCGGGCTCTCCGACGACGAGGTGCGCACCCTCGCTGAGGGCGGACTACCCAAGGATCTCAGCGATATAGAAACGGTGGCCCATCGCGTCGCGCGTGCCCTGATCGCTCGAGCATCGTCTCGACGATGTGCTCTATCGCGAGGCGGAAAAGCTGCTCGGCGCCAACGGGATCATGGACGCCGTCGTGCTCACCGGCATCTATCACACCGTGTGTGCCATCCTCAACGCATTCGAGATACCCGCGCCGTCGTCCGTCGTCGATGCCTCAAGTCACTGAATCGACCCTAGCGACAGGAGAATAGCGGTGACCATGTCGATCGAACGCTCGAAGCACACAGACGAACTTTCAGTGCAACCCGAGACGGTGGCGAAGCTAATTCGGCAGTTGGGTCTGCGTAACGCCTCAGCCCTTCAAGAGGCAGATGCCTTGCGGGCTTGGGTTCGTGACAACATTCCGAATCAGGCGCTTAGGGTAAGCATCCTGCGAAACGGCTACGGATTCATCCTCAATCAACAGTTTGGACGGCCGAAGCGGGGAAGTACCCGACCGACCGAGCGCGACCAGGCTGAGCGACTCGTTCGTCGGCCCAGCCTGCCAATGCGTCTGCATTGAACTAGTTCGCGAACGTGAATTGGTCGACGTCGTCTACCCTTCGCGGAACAGGTTCGCGCAGCCAGTCACGTAATTGATGTAGCGGTCGTAGACCTGCTGCGATTGAAGTGCGATTGCCCGGTCTTTGTTGGCCTCTAATGCTGCCCGCCCACATGTCCAGGGTCTTCGCATAATGAGGCTGCATTGACCTGACCCGGGTCACCGTGAAGCCGGCCCTGACTGCTGAGCCAGCCCACAATTTCGGCGTACGGCTCACGACGAGTCGGTGGCACAGCTTGGCGCGCGGGCGTTTGGGAGCAGTTTGGTCCGACGGTTGATCGACCGGTGTGGCGGCGGAATAATTAATCATGTTCTTTTGGGCACTTTTGGGCATGGGTCCGCTAACGTGGCGGACATGATCCCAACTGGCTTGTCTGGGCCTACATGACCGATAACGCCGACGGCAGCGGTGGGCCGGATCGCGACTCACCAGAGATTCCGGCTTACACGCCCGACGTATGGCATCACACGAGCACCCTGCCCGGCACGATGCCTGTTGGCGGTTCACGTGC
Organism: uncultured Actinomycetota bacterium; assembly: GCA_963848185.1. Taxonomy (GTDB): domain Bacteria; phylum Actinomycetota; class Actinomycetes; order Mycobacteriales; family Mycobacteriaceae; genus Mycobacterium. The sequence goes on along the minus strand of CAWKCR010000006.1, from coordinate 63,456 downwards.
CGAGATGGCGGCCAACCACATCGCTCGACTCGCGGCAGGAGTGCAGGCGGGTGAACGGATCGGCAGCAAGGATGACATCCGCCATGTCTGCGGGTTCTCGGTGGGTACGGTGAACGAGGCGATCAAGATCGCACAGGAGCGCGGGATCATCACGTCGCGTCCCGGTCCAGGCGGTGGCATCTTCGCCGCTGATCCCTCTGCGCTGTCGCGAATGAATGGTTGGTTCCGCGCCGCCGCTAGTGATTACTCCGCGCTCGACGAGGCGATTCAGATTCGCGATGCTCTGGCGCCACTTCTGGTCGATGAGGTGCTCGCGCGGATCACCGACGCAGATCAGCGCGACCTGAACGCATTGGTGATCGAGGTACGACGAACTCGCGATGCCCACGACCTGGTCGGATTCGTCTGGGCGGTATGGAACGTACACGAGCATTTCGCTGGTATCGGGCGCAGCCAACTGCTCAACAGTCTTTATCTGAGCATCATGGACGTCGGGACCTCGCATCTGCGGGCGCGTCTGGAAGCCGGCGACGAGACAGGGCGAAGCGAGCCGGCTGTCTTTTTCGAGGGGCCTGCCGAGGTCGTTGAGGATTTCGTCGCGGCTCTCGGTGCGCGGGATGCGGATGCGGCTGTGGACGCTCTGCGACGGACCGACCCCGCAATGATTTTGCGTCCGACGCCGAGCAACCACAGCAGGGTCGATTCGCCGCGAGCGGGCTGAGCGCCCTCCTCCTGCGGGGAGGGGCGCGTGGCTGTGTGGGTCTTTCACAAGGGCGTGACCTGCGGTTATGCAGTGTTCTACCTAGCCTCCCAAAAATAATCATGATTAATTTGGCGTTTTCCCTTGACAGGCGGCCACACCGCCCGCACTGTGGATAGGGAATTCATCATGATTATTTCGGAGGTTCGAATACGATGCTCGATCAACATTTCCGCGACCTGATGGCCGGTGTCTGCGCGCCGGTCGCCGTGGTCACCACCGCTGACCAGGACGGCCCGCATGGGGCGACGGTGAGCTCGCTGGCGTCGCTGTCCCTGCGTCCGGCACTGCTGTCGGTCGCCTTGGACAAGCGGTCGAGCCTGCTGGCGCGGGTGCTCGAGGTCGGACGCTTCGGCGTGAACGTGCTCAACTCCGCCCAGGACGACATCGCCACCGCCTTCGCCACCCGCGGCGCCGATCGCTTCGGCTCCGCACCCTGGTCGATGACCGAGGCGCTACCGCGGCTCGACGATGTGGCGGGCTGGGCCGCCTGCGAGTTGTGGCAGACCGTTGACGCCGGTGATCACCTGTTGCTGATCGGCGAGGTGCACCACGCTTCGTCGGCACCCCTGCCCCCACTTGTGTACGGATACCGCACTTTTGGCACCCATTCCCAATTCGCCACCCCGCCCGGGCCGGCGAGCATCGACCAGATCAGCGCCTAAGCCCGCTGACATCCCACTTCATCCAGATCGATTTACAAACCAGGAGAGTCATGACCACCACATCAACGTCCACGCTTGAGCTGCCCACCGACGCCGAGCTCGTCGCCCGTGCCCGCGAGCTCAAGCCATTGCTGGCCGCCAACGCCGCCCAAGGCGAGGCCGACCGCCGCGTCGTCGAGGAGAGCATCCAGGCCCTTACCGACGCGGGCCTGTTCAAGATCTCGGTGCCCAAGCGCTACGGCGGATACGAGACGTCGCTGCGCACCATGCTCGACGTGTCCGCCGCGGTGGCCGAGGCCGACGGCGGCACCGCCTGGGTGGTCACCCTGATCAATGTGTGCAACTGGATGGTCGGGTTGATGCCGCAACAGGCCCAGGATGACGTGTTCGGCGCCGACCCCGACGCCAAGGTGTCGGGTGTGCTCGCACCCACCGCGCAGACCCGCAAGGTCGACGGCGGATGGCGGGTCACCGGCAAGTGGTACTACAACTCGGGTTCGTGGCACGCCACCTGGGCGGCGATGGGTATCCCGATCACCGACGCAGACGGAAATGTCGTCGATCAGGGCTGCGCGTTGATCCCGCGCTCCGACATGGACTTTGAGGACACCTGGTTCGTCGCCGGCATGCGCTCGTCGGGCAGCAACTGCCTGATCGCCGACGACGTCTTCGTGCCCGAGCACCGGGTGATGTCCATGCCGCCCGCCATCGCCGGTGACTATCCCACCGAGCATTCCGATGAGGTGCTCTACCGGTCGGCACTGATGCCTGTCGTCGCTCTGGTCCTGGTCGGCCCGCAGCTCGGAATGGGCCGCGCAGCACTGGATTTCGTCATCGGTAAGGCGCCGAAGAAGTCGATCGCCTACACCTCTTACACCTCACAGAAGGAGTCCACGGCGTTTCAGCTCCAGATCGCCGAGGCCGCGCGCCTGATCGACACCGCCCACCTGCACGCCTACCGGGCTGCCGCCGACATCGACGAAGCAGCCGCCCGCGGTGAGTATCCCGACTACCTGACCCGTGCCCGAGTGCGTTCGGACACCGGACACGTCGCGCAGTGCATCACCCGCGCCATCGACATCCTGCTTGACGCCCACGGCGCCGGTTCCTTCGCCGAAGTCAGTCCGCTGCAGCGGATCTGGCGAGACTCCGCCACCGGGGCCCGCCACGCGATCGTTTCTCCGACCGTCAACTACGAGATCTACGGCAAGGCCCTACTGGGCGTCGACGAGACCATCACCCCGATGGTCTAACACCCGCACAACCGTGCTACAGACCGCTGCGCTCGGCGAGCCATCCGATCCGGCATCCGTTGACCCACCCCCTTCGAGGCTCCTTAGTCATTGCTTGGGCCCAGCCCGGGAACGATGTCGTCAAGGCTGAAGGTGAGCGGCTGTTCGAGTTGGGCGTAGGTGCATGAGTGTGGGTCTCGGTCGGTGCGCCAGCGGTTGAACTGTGCGGTGTGGCGGCCGGTAATAGTCATCGGACAGGTCGCAGTGCGCCTGCACGTTTCTCAAACTGCGGCGTCAACTGAACGGACCAAACGATCAGAAGGTTCGTGCATGTCACTCCAGTCCGAGGGGGATGGTCGCATGCAGCAATGTTCCACCCTCAGGCGGGCAGTCGATCTCAAATTGGCCACCAAGGGCCTCGACCCGGTCGAAGAGGCCGATCAGTCCGGACCCTTTGCCGACGTGTGCTCCGCCGATTCCATTGTCTTGCACGCACAGAAAGAGGTTCGCATCGTCGGTGTTGGCCGATACCGTCACTTCGGAAGCCCGTGAGTGTTTGGCGGCATTAGCCAAGCCTTCTGCCACAACGTAATACGCGGCGACTTCCGCCGATTCGGGTAAGCGACGGTCGACCGCCACGTCGAAAGTGACCGGAATCGCAGATCGCCGCGCCAGCGCCTTGAGAGCCTGCAAGCAGTCCACCCTTGGACAAGATGGCCGGATGAAGGCCGCGGGAAATCTCTTGCAAGTCCTCATTGGCCTCTTTCAAGCCCGAAGCGAGGTGTGCGAGTTGCTGTTTGAGGCCATCGAGCTCGGCTGGCACCGACGCCTCGGCCATTCGCGCATCCAGTCCAAGTGCAATCAGCTGCTGTTGCGCTCCATCGTGGAGGTTGCGTTCCAGGCGGCGCCTGGCGTCGTCGGCGGCCGCCACGATCCGCGCCCGTGAGGCGACCAGTTCGGCGCGGTTGGCAGCGTTGGCGATAGCCGCCGCCACCAAATCGGCGAAATCGCTGACCCGCTCCTCAGTGTCAGAGGGCAATGGCTCCTGTTGCGACGACGCGACGATAGCCGCACCCCATACACGGCCGTTTACAACGATCGGGGCTCCTACCCCGGAACGGATTCCGAATTCCCGAATGCGGGTGATGACAGGCCCGCGGGCACCTTCTATGTCGTCGTGCCGCGCGGGCCTGCCGGTCTGCAGGATCCACGCCAGTAGGTTGTCGTCGTCAACCGGCATGCGCTCCCCGACTGGAAGATACTGCGATCCAGGCTTGCTGCTCCTAGCGATTACGATGGCCGAGCCATCGGGGTTGTAGCGAAATACGCCTGCGCCGTCGCAATCCAGGCAGCGGACCATTTCCTCGGCCACCGCCGAATAGACCTCGGACGGCGTGACCACGCTCTGCGCGACCAGTGTGGCCATCCGGCGCAGGGCTTCCTGCTGCTTGACGAGGATGCTGAGTCCGTCACGGCTTGCCTCGAGCATGGTTCGGGTTTGGTGCAACTGGTCCTGTTCGCGGCGGCGCTCGGTGATATCGCGGCCGATCGCATACGCCAGACCTCCATGCCACACCACGTTCCATTCGATCCAGCGCCAGGAGCCGTCCTTACAGATCATTCGACTCTCAAATCGCGCCGGCTCGGTGCTGCCGGCAAACCCGCCCAACAGTCGAGCGCACACGGTCCCGATCCTCGGGCGCGACGAGGTTGATCCAGGGTTGTGACGTCATTTCGTCTTCTGAATAGCCAAGGATGCGCTCGCACGCGCGGTTCACTCGGATAAATCGGTCTGGCCCCACAATGGCCAAAAGGTCCGATGACAGATCCGAGAATCGCTCACCCGTACGCGCTACGGCCGCGATGGTATTGGCCAACAGCGCCACGAAAAGGAAGACGCCAATAGACAGCCAGAAGCTCAGCTCCGTCGGGCCGAAATGAAGATGAGGGTAGGTACGGAAATAGGCGTAGGCCATCGCGCTGAATACCGACGTTATTGCGGACAACCCGAATCCCCACACCGTTGAGACCACCAAGACGCTGACCATGTACAACGTGCCGAACGGCTTGCCGGTGAGTTGTCTGAGATAGATGACTGCGACGGTCTCGATGACGATCAATGACGCGGCGACCACGATGCCCAACCAAATCGGTGGAGCTGTCGGCCGCATCAGCAGCGACACAAAGCTGGGCCGCATGACGCGCAGCCGCAAGCGCGCATCGGCGATGCGGTCCGCGAGACGACGACCTGACGTCTCATCCGAGCCGGGCAGCCTCGAGCGCTTCTGCGTCATCGGAAACTCATTTCGACCCATCGACAACGTCGATGTGACGTGGAGACAGCATAGCCTCGGCCTACGCCCCTGATCGACGGTTTGATGGAGGCTAGCCGCACGGCTATTACGTGCGGCCGGGAGGGTCTGGCCGCAGTTGACGCATCTTCTGTCGCGGGGGATATCACGACTGGTCGTTGCGACCGAGCAGCGGTTGTGCATGCCGTTTCGGCTGCGTGTATCCGTGGCATGTCAGGGCGGCGGCGGGTAGTACTGATGCTCACGCAGGTTACCCTCGACGCGCCGCGCGGCGGCGTCGAGCGTGGCATCAACAGGCCGTCCCTGCACAACCGCCTCATTGAAGGCACTAGCGAATTCGGCGCTGAGCGCGGGATAGGCCGGGGTCTGCGGTCGTGATCGCGCAACTCCGCCCTCCAGCTGCTCGATGTAGAGGTGCTTGGGTCCACCTGCCGCAAATTCAGGTGAGGTGCGCACGGCGCTCCTCGTGCCAGGAATGGCGCCGTTGGCGCTCGTCATTCGAAGCACTTCCCCCGGACGCAGGAGGAACTGCAAGAAGCGCCAGACCGCGTCACCGTCGGTAGCGTTCGAAGTGATCCCCCACTGCCACGAGCCGGAGTCCGTCGCGGTGCGTTCGCCGAAGTTCGGCAGCGGAACGATCGCTTATGTCACCCGGAAACGCCTTCGAGTACCGCTCATAGAACCAGTGTCCGATCCACGAGATCGGACTTCTGTTCTGCTCGAACGCATCTCCAGTCACGTTCCGGTCGACGTAACCCTCCCTGAACCACCGCTGCAGGAACGTGAACGCCTTCACTGCGCCCGGTCCGTTGAGGAAGCCGTTCGACGGTACGGTAGTCGGTTCGGTCGATCAGATCCCCGCCCGCCGACCAGACCGCCGGCGCGAAGCCGTACGTGTACCACTCCGGGTTCGGCTCGTCGAGTTGTAGATCAAGCGGTCGCTCGAAGCCGGCTTGCCGCAGCCGCTGAAGAACAGTGGTGAATTCGTCGGCCGTCCATGCGTCGGCCGCACTGCTCGGGATGCGGATCCCGGCTTGCATCAGGATCGAGGGCCGCACGAACAGGCCAAGACCCGATTCGAAAGTACCGATGCCCCATAGGCGGTTCGCATAGGTGCCCTGCTCGATGACCGAAGGCAGCACGTCCTCGCGCGAGTGACTGAGAGACGCAGGAATCGATGGGCTTCAGCTTCCCCGACCAGGCGTAGTTATAGAGGTTGGGCCCGTCGAAGTCGAGGAGGTCCGGCAGCCCGCCGTGGGCCGCAGCAGTCTGCACTTGTCGCGCGTAATCGCCGACAGGCAGGGTGATCAGCTTGACCTGCACCTGCTCTTCGGCGGCGTTGAACGCGCTCACCTGCTCGCGCAAAGTCTGCGCCTCCTCGGTGTTCACACTGCTGTCGTGGAACCACGCGGTGATGTAAGTAGGACTCGACCCGCTCAGCTTGCCGTCGCACGTGGAGTCCGTCGCGGAGACACTCTGTCGGTCCTGTTGACCACAGGCTGACGACGCCTGCCAAGGCAAGGCAGCTAGCCAGTGCGACGATCTGCCGTCGCAGTGGAACTCGGCGCCGTCGACTCACGTCACTGCACGTTCGAGACGTTCGGTACAGGGTCCATGTATGCACTTCCGCCGTGGAATGGTCAGCTGCCCGTGCCGGCGGGGCCGCATCGGCGCCCCCATGCCCTGCTCCCGCAGCGGTTTTGGCAGCATCTTGCCAGTATGTTCCTTCCGAGGTGATCTAGGTCCGGAAGCGTCCCGTCACGGACTCCCGGGCCCCGACAAATTCGGGTCACTACCAGATTCAGCTACAACACGAGGCGGCGCGATGCCTCGGGACACCTGGCAACGAGGTCCCGAAGACTTCGTAGACAGGTCACAGCAGAATTTGAACCTGCTTGCCCCTCAGTAAGTGCCAATAACACGTTTTCCAAGGTCACGAAGGTCTGCGACCTTGCGATGATCACGTCAGCGGCGGCCGAAAATTGACCCTTTTCGAGGGTTGAAAATTCCGTTGCCCAATACATCTCACGCCCGGCGGTGTGTTTCGATCCGATGAGTAGTGTGTGCCTTCCGGCTCAAACACCGCCGATTAGGTGTTAGCTCGACAGGGGTCGGGTCGGAAGTTTGTGGAGGTGTGCCATGGGGCGACGCCGGATGCTGCCGAGTCGCGACCCGCCCGTGCGCGCCGGTACGGTCGCGCAATCCCGGCCTGAACCGCGACGACGAGGCTTGGCCGCCTTCGCCGACTTTTGACAAACCGCAGGAGTCGGCGTGTACGGCGCTGAGCGCCGTATACGCGGCGTGTTCCGGCAACCGTTGTCCGGGGCGCCCCGTTGAATGCCTCGCTTGACGCCGCCGCGCGACGCGTCGAAGGTGACCTTCGTGACCAGCGATACTACCCCCCGCCCTGCTGACGAGGCGGGGGTAGATAGCGCCGCGGCTCGCTCGAAGAGGCCGCTGCTCGGGCGGCTGGGGGTCGGCGCGAAGCTGATGCTGCTGGTGCTTCTGCCGGTCGGCGTTCTGCTCGGCTTCACGATCGCCGCGTCGGTGGACAACTGGCGAACCGCGTTGTCGCTCCGCGACTTTCAGAACGCGACCGAGCAGTCGTTCGCCGCTACCGACGTCGCCGCCGCGCATCGCCGACGAGCGCACGGCCGGCGCACTTGTGATTCTGCGCCCGGGCGACGCCGGCCTCCAGCGGCTGCGCGCGGCGCAGGCGGGCGTCGACGCGGCGCTAAAAGAGGGAAGCGGACGGGCTGGCGGGCGGGTCGGAACGGTCGATCTCGGCGGTCGCCTCGACGCGGTGCGGCGGCAATTGAACGCGGTGCGCGTTGAGCTGGCGAGTAATTCGCTCACGGTGCCTGAGAGCGCCGACGCGTACGGCTCGATCATTCGCGACCTGCTCCGGACGGTACGACAGCTGGACGCGGCCGCACCCACGCAGCCGTCGGCGCGGGCCTCTCAGGCCTACGTGGCGATTGTCGAGGCAATCGAGGCCGCCGCCCGAGAGCAGGTCGACGTCGCGGCCTTGTTCGCTTCAGAGCCCGCGGATGCGCTCGCGGCCTCGAGCGCCACGCGGTGGAGCGGCCTCGAGGCCGCGCAGCTTGACGTTTTCCGCGACAACGCCACCGGCCCGCTTGCTGCCGACCTGGAGGCTGTGCAGTTCAGTCCGTCGGGCATCACAGTCACCGCCGTGCGCGATGCCCTCGCCAACCGAGCGCTCGACGCACTGCCGGAACCGACCCTCACTGGATGGGTCGATGCATCCGGCACGCGGATTGCGTCCCTGCGAGACCTGCAGGACGGGGCTAGGAAGAATCTGGCCGCGACCGCCTCCAATGACCTTGCCGCGGCGCGCACACGCAGCCTGCGCGACGTCGGCATCTCGCTTGCGGTCCTTCTCATCGTGACGGGGCTGGCCCTGGCACTGCGCCGATCGATCACCAGCCCATTGCGTGAGGTCTCCGAAGCCGCCCAACACCTGTCCAGCGGCGACCTGACCGTCCAGGTCGGTTACCGCGGTCGAGACGAAATCGGCGACGTCGCAACCGCTTTCCGCAACTTACACGTGACGGTGGAGCGCCTGGCCGAAGAGATCCGGGAAATGACCGCAGCGGTGAGACACAACCGGCTGGAGCATCGCGCAGACATCGCTGCCTTCGAGGGAACATGGTCTCAGCTGCTGACCGGCCTCAATGACACCATGGCGGCCTTCGCCGAATTGGAGGGCAGGCGCGAACGCGCAGAACGGGAGCTCAGCGACTTCTTCCAGCTGTCGGTCGACCTGCTATGCATCGGCAATTTCGACGGCTACTTCACGCGCGTCAACCCGGCCTTCGAACGGACGCTTGGTTACACGAGCGCTGAGCTCACGTCGCGTCCGTTCGTTGAGTTCGTCCACCCCGATGACCGTGAACTCACGGCGGAGGCGTTCGCCTCGCAAACGAGCGGCACAGAACTGATCGGGTTCGAGAACCGATATATCTGCTCCGACGGCTCCCTGCGATGGCTTCAGTGGACCGCTCACGCGGTGCCTGAGGAAGGGTTCGCCTGCGCGGTCGCGCGCGACATCACCGAGCAGCGGCGCGGCCAGGAGGAGCAAGCAGCGTTGCGCCGAGTAGCGACGCTTGTCGCGCAGGGCGCCTCGCCGACCGAGACGTTCTCCGCCGTGGCCGCAGAGGTAGGGCAGCTCTTCGGCGGCGATGTCGCGGCCGTCCTCCGCTTTGCGCCGGACCGAGAGGCAACGCTCGTCGGCGGCTGGAGCATCCCCGGCATCGAAATTCCGATCGGGTCGCGCTTCAACGTCGCAGGCACCGGTGTCGTCGTGCAGGTACATGACACGCGACGCCCCGCCCGCATCGAGCGATTCGAGGGCCCGCCCGGCTCGATCGCCGCGTTCTTCGCCGGCTGCGGCGCCCGATGCGGTGTCGGCGCGCCGATCACTGTGGAGGGCGGGCTCTGGGGCGTCCTGGCCATCGTGTCGACCGATCCGGAACGGCTGCCGGCCGGAAGCGAGCTCGCCACAGCACAATTCACGGATCTGGTGGCGACCGCGGTCGCAAACGCGGAGGCTCGCGAGGCGCTGCGGCGAGTTGCCGACGAACAGGCGGCGTTGCGACGGGTGGCAACGCAAGTCGCGGCTGCGGCCCCGCCGAACGCCGTATTCGCCAGCGTCGCAGAGGAAGTCGGCCGCCTCCTGTCGGTCGACCGCGCATACGTGGCGCGATACGACGCCGACGACGCCGTGACGCTCGTCGCCGCGTGGAGTGCAACCGGCGAGGCGCTGCCTCTTGGCACCACGACCCAAATTGGCGGCAGCATGAGCGCGGGCACCGTGAGTGCGCGTGTGCGTGAGACCGGGCGCCCTGCCCGCGTCGACCGCTACGAGGGTGACGCGGGCTCGGCGGCTTTCCAGCTTGGCGTCCGCACCGCCGTCGGGGCGCCGATCACCGTCAAGAGCCGGCCATGGGGGCTCATCGTCGTCGCATCGACCACCGATGAGCCGCCACCTCCGGAAACCGAGGCTCGGTTGGGCGACTTCACCGAGCTGGTCGCGATCGCGATCGCGAACGCCGACGCACAGGCGGAGTTGACGGCGTCGCGCGCCCGAATCGTCGCCGCCGGCGACCAAGCGCGCCAACGCTTCGAGCGAGACCTGCATGACGGGACCCAGCAACGGCTCGTTTCGCTGGTACTGGAGCTGCGCACGGCGCAGGCGGTGGTGCCCCCCGAGCTTACTGAGCTCAGTGCGCAGCTTGACCGCGCTGTCACGGCTGCGACCGACTTGCTGGACGAGCTGCGCGAGATCGCGCGTGGCATTCACCCGGCGATCCTCACCCAGGGCGGGCTCACCGCGGCGCTGCGCGCGCTCACCCGCCGCTGCCCGATCCCCGTCCACCTCGACATGCGCGTCCCGCGGCCGCTGCCCGAGCATGTCGAGGCCAGCGCCTACTACATCGTCGCGGAGGCACTGACCAATGTGGCCAAGCATTCGCGAGCATCCACCGTCAGTGTCGCCGCCATAACCGACACCGCCGGCGGCGTCCTTCACATCGCTGTCAGCGACGATGGTGTCGGCGGTGCACACTTCGCCGCGGGTACGGGCCTGGTGGGCGTCAAGGACCGAGTGGAGGCGATCGGCGGCCGGATCTTTCTCGACAGCCCCCTCGGGGCAGGTACCAGCCTGCGCGTAGAGTTGCCGCTCGCCGCGCCGCGCCTTGGCGTTGGAAAAGCCCGCTGGTCGAGCTGATTCCGGTTAGCAGCACCGAGAGATCTCGCAATGGATTGCGCGCGAACGCTTCTGGATGAACGGCAACGCGGTAGCTTGACCTAGATGGGCGTGAGCATTGCGGTCGTCGGACCGGGTGCGATCGGCTCGACCGTCGCGGCGTGCCTGCACCAAGCCGGACACACGCCGCTGGTGTGCGGCCGCACCGCCCGTGATCACCTCGACGTCCGACCAGATCCCGGGGTCTTGACCGGCGAGCGCATCGTGGTGCCCACTCGGGTCAACACCGATCCTGGCGAGGTCAGGCAGCCCGTCGAACTGGTGCTGTTCGCGGTCAAGGCGACTCAGATCGGCAAGGCTAGCGCGTGGCTTGCGGCCCTATGCGACCAGAACACCATTGTGTGCGTCCTGCAGAACGGCGTCGAACAGGTCGAGCTGGTTCAGCCGCACTGCACGGGTTCCACTGTGGTACCTGCGGTCGTGTGGTGTCCCGCCGAAACGCAACCCGGAGGATGGGTGCGGCTTCGGGGCCAGCCCGACTGACGTTGCCCTCCGCAAGCGGCGCCGGTCGCGGCCATCCTCGCAGCTGCCGGCTGGAAGGTCAGCGTTACCGACGACTTTGTTACCGCGGCTTGGCACAAGTTGCTGACGAACGCCGTGTCCGGGCTGATGGTGCTGACCATGCGCCGCTCGGGGATGTTCCGCCGCGACGACGTGTTAAGGCTGTCGCGCATGTACCTTGAGGAGTGCCTAGCCGTCGCGCGGGCGGAGGGCGCGAATCTCGGCGACGACGTGATCACCCAGATCCTCATGCGGCTCCGCAACGCCCCACCCGACGTTGCCACCTCGATGCTCGGCGACCGCGAAGCCCGCAAGCCGCTCGAGTGGGACATCCGAAACGGCGTGATCCTGCGTACGGCGCGCAAGCACGGCCTGCCGGCGCCAGTCAGCGAGGTAATCGTGCCGCTGCTCGCCGCGGCCAGCGACGGCCCCGGCTAGCACTCGACCAGCCGTATCGCCCCCGTTGCATTGCCCCCAGCGCTGAGGTTGGTATTCCCGGAGTACGCATACCGCCGAAAGCTGCGGTGTTGCGTCAGTTCGGCGGGTATGCTCGACTCGCAATGGGTTGTCGCATGGCCCGTCGGTACCGTGACCCCCGCGGAATATATAGCGACAATTCCATACGTAACGCCTGTACGACTTCTCGACGACTGATATTCACCTTCTCATATTTTTTCCATGCGGCTAGTTCTTCGTCTGTCATGTTGTCTAGCCACTTCCGAAACTGGTCTGGCCAGGCCACGTCGTTTTCGAATTCTTCCGACCATGCTGCTAACTGAACAGACTGTTGGTATGTGTATGCGATGGCCAGATCGGCGGCTTGATAATTGCCGGTGAGAACCAGCTCGCTGAGCACTCTTTGCATCGCATCGACTTTTTCGGCGAGTATTTTACCGCGATCTTCTGGTGCAACCGCCTTGACGAGTTCCAAGTCCTCGCCGATTCTCAGCGCCTCAGCGTAGAGCGCTTTCATCTCCTCATAGAAAAAGCGCTTGGCCCGCGATCTGCGGTCGAGCGTCCCAGCGCTGAACGTCACGATGCCCGCGAAAAGGACGAATGCGCCACCGAGAAACGTGCCTTGACCGGGGGTCAGCTCGCGCCATACGAAAAGCAAATCATTCATCTTCGGGTGTCCAGTGCCTTCGCTACGGACGGCTGATCAGTAATGAGCCGCAAACTGGAGCGGCGCTGGGTGGGGGCCGTCACCACCCAGCGCTGCCAGATCCGGTAAGGCTCAAACACTTTTGCGTCTCACAGCTCAACCACCGCGATACCGGTGAGGCCGTAGCCGAGGTGCACTAATTCGGTGTCGACGCCGCTGTCTAGGTCGACGTGGCGGATACTGCCACCGAGATCGCTGACATAGAACTCCGACTCGGAGACCGCGGCTACACCGATCGCCTCCCGGTATCCGGTTGACAGGATCTCGGGTGTCACCGACCGTCGGCTGCACGGTCGCGCGGTTGAGGGTGTTGCCCTCCGGTTCGTCGCCACGATCGGTCCACACCAGCGTTGCGCCGCCGCCGAGGAGGTGCAGATCGATGGGTTCGGGCAGGTCCTTGAACAGCAGTTCGATATCGTCGCGGTGCTGCGCGCTCGTGCCGAGCGGCAGGTCAAGCGGGGCGCGGAAGATGCTGCCCTCACCGGCGTTCGGTGCGCCCTTCTGTGTCCAATAAAGCAGGCGCCGATCCAAATCGACAGCGATGCCGACAGAGTGGTTGCGGGCATCGCGCGCCGCTTCGTCACCAACGGCCGGCACCACCAGTGGACGCAGCCCGCTACCGTCGAGATTGCAGCGCAGCACCTGCATGCCCTCCCGATCGCACCAGTAGAGCACGCCCTCGTCGAAATCGGCGGTGAGCTGCTTGCCGGCCGTGAACGCCCCGCGCGGCACGATCGTGACGCGGTTAGCGCCGTCGAGGTCAGCACGTTCCAGGGACCCGTTGCGGGTGAAGGCCGCGTCTCCGGTGTGCTCGCTACCCGGATCAGGGGCGCCCATGTTGGTCCAGTAAACATGCCCCCGGCGCTGGTCGACGACGATGCCGTCGGGCAGCTCGTCGAGTCCAGCGACGAGGGTGCGCACACGAGTGCCATCCAGAGACACCGCCTGCAGCTCATGTTTGCCGGCGTTGAGCACCAGCAGTTCGGTCATCGACGTCAGCCTCTCGCTTCCCTCCGAGGGGCCACGAACCCCGGAGAACGCGGGCACGGCGTCGCCATATCGCCTCCGTGTTCTTGCCCGCCTGCATGACCACGCGGTCCGGCCGCACGATGGCGGCGGTGGCGCGGCCTTCGCGTAGCCAGCGTTCGAGTTCGCTGCCGGCGGCGGCGGGCACGACGACTGCTCCGCGGCTGCTGAGCGCGCTTCGCTGCGCGTCACTGAGCGGCGAGGAGGTGATCAGCGCGAACCGGTTACCGACGACTTCGTCGAACCGCTGGCCCTCCTGCAGCACCGGGTTGGGGCACAGCGTTCCGGCCAGCCCGCCAGGCGTGCGGGATTTTTTCACCAGTCCCGAACTGCGCAGACCGGGTGCGACGCCATCGGCGGCACTGACCCGGGTCCCCGGCAGGCGCAGGTTCTGCATGCGCGGGAACACCGTGTGGCGGATCAGGTCACCGACGCGCCCGCCACCGGTCATGGCCGCTCCCACCGACACGGCCATCAGAATCATGGCGGCCGCGTGGAGCTTGCGCTCCTGCTCGTAGGTGTCGAGCACGCTCTCGGGCAACGTTCCGTCGAGCACGCCGACCAGTTTCCACGTCAGGTTCATCGCGTCGCGCAGCCCCGCAGCCAGACCCTGCCCGACGAAGGGCGGGGTCAGGTGAGCGGCGTCACCCAGGAGGAACACGTTGCGATCGCGCCAGCGGCTGGCCACCTGCGCACGGAACGTGTAGGCGGTAACCCGCACCAGCTCCAACGCGTCGATCGGTGTGTCGCCCAGCCATGGCCTGATCAGCGGCTCGACGGCGGCCAGGGTCTGGTAGTCGGCTACGGTCTCGCCGTCGACCAGCTGGAATTCCCAGCGGTAGCGGGTTTCTGACACCCGCATGTATGTGCCGCCCCGCTCGGGGTTGCACAGCTGGTGGCAGCCCTCCCACTGGCCGAGGTCGACGTCGGTGTTGACGTCGATGACCAACCAGTCCTGGGTGAACGGCAGCCCGTACATGTGCGCCCCGATGGCCGCGCGGGTGAGGCTGTTGGCGCCGTCGCAGCCCAGCACATAGGTGGCCTGCACACTCTGCTCTCCGCCGCGCACCCGGTCCAGGAAGCTCACCCGCACCCGGCCGTTTTGGTTTTGGGTGACCGAGGTGACCTCCACGTTGCCGTGGATGGTGACCTGGGGGTAGCGCTTGATGTTGGCGCGCAGCATCGCTTCCAGCTCGGGCTGGTCGAACATGTTCATCTGCGGGAACCCGTGGCCGGTGAGCGCGGTGCTGCGCGGGATTTCGCTCAGCACCTGCATCTGCGGGTCGATCAGCCGAAGACCCAGCGCGGGCCGGCTGTTGGCGGCGAACTCCTCGCCGATGCCCAGCCGGGCGATGATGCGGTACACCTCGTCGTCGGCGTGCACCGCCCGCGGCAGCGGATAGACGGTCTCATGGCGGTCCAGCACCAGGGTTTCAATGCCGTACTGGCCCAGCAGTGTCGCGGCGGCGATGCCGGCCGGGCCGGCACCGATGATGACCACCGGGACGAACTCCGGCGTGCCGTTCTTTTGCGTGCTCATTTGTACACCACCACATTGCGCTGGACGCCGAGGTCGATGGCGCCGTCGTCGGTGGCGATGGTGGCCTCGACCACGTCGCCGTCTTGCAGATACGCGGGGTTCTTCTCGAACTGCGCCGTCAGGAATGCGCCCAGGTCGATGTCACCCTTCGGTGTGACGCCGTGCAGGGTCAGTGCGGTGCCCACCGGAGTTCCGGTCAGCAGGATGTCGCCGGCATCGAGCTTCTGGAACTTCGACAGCGCCTGCAGCGCCTGCACCGGCGGGAAGAGGATGTCGCCATCGACCAGCATGTCCTGGCGCACTTCGCCGTTGACCGACAACCGCAGCCGCAACTCACCGAAACGCTTGAGTTCCTCGGCGGTGACCAGCACCAGGGCGGGCCCGACCGGCGTGAACGTGGGATAGGACTTCGACTCGAAGAACTGCTGCTTGGGCAGCTGCACATCGCGCGCCGAGATGTCATTGGTGACCACCAGGCCGGCCACGAAATCGGCCAGGTTGGCGTCGGTGACCTCGGTGCCCACGGGCAGCTCGCGGCCGAAGACCAGACCGACCTCGAGCTCGTAGTCCAGCAGCTTCACATGCGACGGCTTGACGATGTCGCCGAACGGCCCGGTGACCGAGCCGGACGCCTTGCGGAAGAAGGTCAACGGCGTCTTGGCGGGGTCGCGGCCGACGTCCTTGACGTGCGAGGCGTAGTTGGTGGCCTGAGCGACCACGCGGCACGGCGTCGTGATCGGGGACAGCAGATTGAGGCTGTCCACCGGGACGGTGTCGGTGCTGTTCGCGGCGGCGTCGATGGCCGCACGGTCGGCCAGCAGTTCGGCGGTGGTGGTCGCGTCGGTGTCGACGCGAGCCGCCCCGGACGCGGTCTGCACCCACCACGCGTCGGCGGTGCGCAGGATCGAGATGGTCATAATGCGTTCTTCTTTCTTTCGGTTGGGTATTGGGATCAGGAATTGGCGACGTTGAACAAGCCGCGCAGGGCGGACAGGTCGAATTCGTTGTCGTGGCGCAGCGCGTCGACCATCAAGGCGAGTTCGCTCGCGGTTTCCCGAGGCGATCCGACACCCAGGAAGTCCTTGCTCGGCGGTGGTCCCCACTGATACAGGCCGGAGGCCCGCATCTCGGCCCAGCCGGGCTCCAGGGTGTTGTCGAACATGTCGCCGTCGGCATAGTGCTCGACCAGGAAACCGTCGGGGTCACGCCAATAGTCGAAGATCTGGCTGCCTTCGATGTGGCGGCCGATGCCCCACGAGCGGAAATACCCCTGCTCGCGCAGATATTCGCCGCCGGCGGCCAGCGCGTCGAGGTCTGCGACCTCGTAGGCGGAATGCATATAGCGCTTGACCGGACCCAGCGCCATGGCCAGGGTGTGGTGATCGGCGGGGACGGAGCCGCGGTCGCAGCGGACGAAGCTCAGGATCGGCCCGCGCTCGCGCTGGCCGGGGTAGTAGGAGAAGTCGCTGACGATCATGCCGAACGTGTCGAGGTACCAGTTGAGGGCTTCGATGTACTTCGGGGTCTGCACCACGATGTGTCCGAGCCGCTGCACGTTGGTGGGTACCCGTGGCGGGCGCTGCGTCGCGTTGGTCCGGACCTTCTCGTGGCCGAAGTTGAACACGTGCGGCGTCTGCGCGGTGGGCAGTGCCTCGAGCTGATGGGTGCCCGACACCACGCGCACCGGCAGCCCGCTCGGGTCGACCAGATCAACGGTCACCCCGCCCAGGGTCTCCGGCAGCGGGCGCACGGTGGTCCCGGTCGCATCGGCCAGCCGCAGCAGATCCGACTGCTCCGCTGCCACGAACGCCGGCCCGAGGAACTTCTCCCGCGGGCCCTTGCGGATCAACACACAAGGCGCGCTGGCGTCGCTACCGCGCAAGTGCAGCTCGTCGTCGGTGCGCAGCGCTGTGGCGAAACCGAAGGAGTGGGCAAACGCCTCGGCCTTGACCAGGTCCGGCTTCTCAAACTCCAACCAGAGGACGTCCTGGACCTTGATGACCGGATTGGCTGAGCGCCCTCGCTGCTCACCCGGGAGCGCGCCCTGCTCGCTGTGCAAGCCGTTGTGCGCGCCGATGACGTCTTCACTCATCGCTGACCTCCTAAGACAATACCGATGAACGGCATGATGTTCCTTTACTGAAACAGCCTTACTACGAAGGCATTTCGACATAGCGCGGTACTCGCGTATCGCATTCGCACCAAGCATGCCCGCTATTGCCAAGACATGTCGTTGCCGCTGATACCAATTGATGCACCCGGCTAGCCGGTATTCACGGTCCTTTCTGACGATTCGTCAGTAATGCGCTGCACTTCAACACTTTTCACGTACGCCACCTCGCGGATCACAGAGCAGATGCGATACGACGATCATTCCGCGAGCGTCCCTCGGTATCAGCCGCGCGATCGGTCCGCTATGCAACTTTGGCGCTAGTCGGACCGCCCTTTGGGGGTTAGCTCTAACGACATCTCGACACCGGCGCGCGACGCTATTGGCCACAAGGACACCATGACCAGCGGCAACGAGATGAGAGGCGTGATCATGAGCAGCATGGCTGAAATTGCGGCCACACCGCATCACGGACGAAGACCCATGGGCTGTCGCGAGTTGCGCCGCTTGTCGCGGCCGCCGCGACGCTGGCTTACAGCGCGCTACTGATCGCGCCGCCGACGTCGCGCGCGGACGAAACAGTGCTCACTGCCGGTTCGGCCACGTCCTGTCCCGATGTGCAGGTGGTGTTCGCGCGCGGCACCGGCGAGCCACCAGGGGCCGGCCGCGTCGGCGACGCGTTCGCCGACTCGCTTCGCTCGTTGGAGAACGGCAAGTCGGTGGCCGTCTACGCCGTCCAGTATCCGGCCTCCTACGACTTTCCGCGGGCCATCGACGGCGTCAACGACGCCAGTGCGTTCATCGAGAACACGGCTCAGGCCTGCCCGCAGACCAAAATGGTGCTCGGCGGCTATTCACAGGGAGCCGCGGTCGTAGACGTGCTCGCCGCAACCGGTCGTCCCATCCTCGGATTCACAAGTCCCTTGCCGGACGCCATCGCAGACCACATCGCCGCAGTGGTCGTTTTCGGCAACCCGTCGAACCGCATCGGCGAACCACTGACCGCGCTCAGCCCGCTGTACGGAAGCAAGGCACTTGACTTGTGCAATGGCGCCGACCCAGTGTGCTCAGATGGAAACGACGCGCCGGCTCACAGCCTTTACGTGGAAGCCGGAATGGCCACTCAGGCGGCACAATTCGCCGCTGGCCGGCTCAAGGGTGCACCGACTACCCAACTGGCAGCCGCCGGTGAGTGATTCTGGCCAAGTCGACTTCGTCGACGTTCACGCTCACTTCGTAACGGACTGGTACGCGGCGCAGGCCAGCGCTGCGGGACACCAACTTCCCGACGGCATGCCAACCTGGCCCACGTGGTCGGCTGAAACACATTTGGAGCTGATGGACCGCAGTGGCATTGATACTGCAGTGCTGTCAGTTTCGTCGCCGGGCGTGCACTTTGGCGACGACTCCGCCGCCCGTGTGTTAGCACCAATGGGGCTACCCTGCTAGCGCGCATCAACCGCTTTCTGACGAAGACTCAGTAACGCACTGCATCACAGCCTCCTTCATAGTCATAAGCTTTGAGCCGCACATCGTTTGGGAGCGTGCTCATTCGATCATGCTTTCTCGTCCGCTGATGAGCTGCAGGTCAACACCCGCTGCTCGAAGAGGTCAACCCCACGGGCCACGCCGCCGGTCGCCACGAATCCCGCCGCGACCCGACGTGCGCCGTCAGTCATGGTCATCGCCTGCCGAATTGCAGCCGACAGCCGACGCGCGGTCAGCTTCTTCGCCGGCAGGCGGGTGCCACACTGGGCTACCTCCACGCGCCGTGCGACCTCGAACTGATCACGCCCAAACGGCACCACGCATACCGGAACGCCTCGGGCAAGAGCCTTCTGAGTCGCCCCCATGCCACCGTGCGTGACCGCACACACGGCGCGGTCCAACACAGGTCCGTGCGGGACGAATTCGAGCACCGTCGCGTTCGGTGTAGGTATCACGTCCCTTGGCAACCCGGCGGGAAGCGTCGCAACCACATGCACCGGCTCGTCTGCAAGCGCGGACATCGCTGCGACCACGAGCTTGGAGTCGGCCTGCTCCTGCGATGACGTCGTGACCAAGACGATCGGGCGGTCAATGGCTTGCAGCCAGTCGGGAACCTCATCCATCGCCGGTTCATACATGCAGGGGCCGATCATTTGGATTGCATCGCCCCATTCCGTCTGGTGGTACTCGAACGGTTTACCGCTCGCCACCAGCATCAGCGGAGGCCGCCGCATGAACTCATCCGCTGAAGCGACCGGCGGCGCCCCAGCACTCGCGCGAATCCTGTTGCCGGGGGGTAGAACCGTCCTTTCAATCATGCCCATCACCATCGGCCGCAATGCCGCGTCGCGAATCCGTCCCAGCATGCCGGGCAGCGGGGCCAGACCCAGCCCAAAGGGAGGCAGACCACGTGACTGCAGGGGTGGGGTGTAGGGAGAAAAACACGCCCAAGGTATGTCACCAGCGTCGGCGGCGGACATCGCGCCCCAGGTATTGATGTCGACGAGCAACGCGTCGGGGCGCGTGGCGCGTGATCGCATCGGTGAAGTCGGCTACTTCGTAGGCAGCGCGACGACAGAACATATCGACCGCCAACTTCAGCGAAGCGCGGGGATTTGAAGCCTTCCCGTCCTCGTGAACTAGCGCCTCGATTCGTGGATCGATGGCATCAGTGGTGAAACCGAGATTTCGCCCCATCTGTACACCCGTGGACAGCGTGCGTAGATGGATCTCGTGGCCGCGGCGTGCCAATTCCTGGAGGAGCGCGCCGAACGGGTACAGGTGTCCTAGCGCAGGGGATGTGTAAGCCAAGATAGTTGCCATCGGTACCACGTCTTCTCGGTGGGTGTGAGCATCGTGCGTCTCACATTGTCACGAGTGAACAGTGCCGCGTCGGCACCGCTGGCGCCCATAGATGGTTGGTGCCAGCACCATCACCCCAGCGGCCGCGGAGTCGCGAAACTGGCTGTCACAGAGGCACTGCGGGCTGAATGTGCCATTCTGCCACCGACAGTCGGCCGCGGCCGGCGGCTGGTGCTGGCCCCCAACGCATATGGTTGCCAGCGGTGCCGACATAGAAGGTTTCACCCGCGACACTGATGAGCATGTCGACAGAGAACTACTTCCACTGTAGCGCGTGAGGCTGTGACCCAGCACATCATTGATCTCGTCGGCAGCGACGACGAAATGGCCACTCTCACAGCCGATTCTTCCCTGCAGAGCCAGGGTCTGGATTCGCTGAAAGTCATGTCGCTCGTCTTCAAGATCGAAGAGCACTACGACATCGTCCTTGACGAGGGCGACGCAGATGATCTGCGGACCGTCGATGATCTCGCGGCTCTGGTCGTCCGACGCATTGAGGAGCAGTCATGAGAGGCGCGCCCGCGCTCCGTCCGAAGTATTCGACTCTGATCGAGATGCTCGCCCACGCGGCGCGCTCTGACGTGAGCCTGTTCTTCGTAGACCGAAAAGAACAGGATCTCGAAGTCCCAATGGCTCGCGTGCGTCAGCGCGCGATGTCGATTGCTGCGGATCTGATGGCTCGGGGCGTGCAGAAGGGCGATCGCGTCGCGCTCGTGCTGCCGACCTGCCCCGAGTTCGTCGAGTGCCTGTTCGGCGTGATGTACGCCGGAGCCATTCCGGTGCCGCTGTATCCGCCCGTTCGGCTCGGCAAACTCGGTGAGTATCACTCGAAGACGGCCGCGATGCTTCGGGCGGTGGATGCGGCCCTGGTTGTGACTGACGAACGCATCCGCCGGTTGCTTGGCACGTCGGTACAGCTGGCCGCTCCTCGCCTGGGCTGTGTGACCGCATCCAGCCTGGACGGCGAGAACTCGGTCGAGATAGGCGCCACTTCCGACGCGGTGGCGCTGATCCAGTTCTCCTCGGGCACAACGCAAGACCCCAAACCCGTCGCGCTTACGCATGCGAACCTGCTGTCGAACCTTGCCTCGATTGAGCACTATCTCATCGCGGATGGCGGCCCGCACCCGGTGGGCGTCACGTGGCTGCCGCTCTACCACGACATGGGATTGATCGGCAATCTGCTTTCGTCGTTCTACATGCAGTGCCGAATGGTCCTACTTCCGCCGGAGCTGTTTGTCGCAGAACCCGGTGCGTGGCTCCGGGCCATCTCACGGCATCGGGGAACGGTAACGGCGGCGCCGAATTTCGCGTTCGGTCTGTGCCTCAAGCGTATTCGTGACGAGGAACTCGACGGTGTCGACCTGTCCTCCTGGACGGTTTCGCTCAACGGAGCGGAGGCGGTCAGCGCCGCGGTGCAGCGACGATTCATTGAACGGTTCACGCGCTGGGGATTGCGCACGACGGCGTTGACACCGTGCTACGGGATGGCAGAGGCCTCGCTGGGCGTGACGTTCAAGCCGAGGGACACGTTGTTCCGCACCCTCGGCGTGGACGCCGACAAACTAGCGCGCGATGGCGTCGTCGCCCCGGGCTCCAAGGAGCTGGTGAGCGTGGGCCCCCCGCTGGCCGGCGTGGAGGTGGAGATCCGCGACGCGGCAGGAATGTCGTTGCCTCCCGGCCAGGTTGGCCGCATCTTCGTGCGCGGGGCGAGCGTCATGGCCGGCTACTTCGGCCGAACCGATCTGACCGATCAAGCAATCCACGACGGCTGGCTGGATTCGGGCGACCTCGGTTTCACTCATGACGGCGAGCTGTTTGTCTGCGGTCGTCACAAAGACATCATCGTCGTGCGCGGAGCCAACCACGCGCCCGAGGAGTTCGAGGCAGCCTTGGAGTCACTGCCGGGCGTTCGCACCGGATGCGCTGTCGCCGTGGGATTCGTTCCCGCCGGGCAGGATGACGAGGCGCTGGCCATGCTTGTCGAGACCACGTCGGACGCCCCGTCGACTCTGGCCGACGACGTGGCGTCGCGAGTCCAGGAACGCACACAGATCCGGCCCGCACATGTGGAGGTGCTGGCGCCTGGCACGTTGCCGCGTACCAGCAGCGGAAAGCTGCGGCGGCGCGAGGCCCGCACCCAGTGGCTGACCGGCGCGCTGCCACCGCCCAAGAAGGTCTCCCCTGCAAGGCTTTTGGTCGCGGGGGCCCACGGTGAGCTTTCCCACGCGCGCGCGAGGTTCGCGCGGCGGGCGGCCAACACCCCGCCGGTTATCACGAAGCGATAGGGAGCCAGGCAATGTACGTTGCGGACACCACCATTGACAGCACCCTCCGGGGGCGCGCCCTCACTGGCGCATCAGACGGCTAACACCGTTCGCATGCGGCCCACCTTGCTGGGCATGGCGTCGGCGCATCCGCCCTTCGAGGTGACGGCGCAGGACAGCTGGGAGCTCTTGTTTCAGCACATGTCGCCACAAGTTCGGTTCGGACAGCGAATCGTCGAGTCAACCGGAGTGCAAAAGCGTCACATCATATGGGATCCGGATACTCTGAGGGACGCCTGTGCCCTGCAAACCGGTGACCGGATGGCCGCCCATGCCGAAGCCGTCATCGACGTGGCGTCTCGTTCGGTCAGCCAAGCGATCGAGGGGTTCGACAAGCGCCGCATCGGAAGCTTCGTGATGGCTTGCTCGACCGGTTACGTCAATCCCGGTCCCGACCTCCTGTTAGCGAAACAGCTTGAGCTGCGGTCCGATTTGCGACGGACCTTCATCGGCCATATGGGTTGCTATGCAGCGCTCAACGTCATCAAGGTCGCCATGGACAGCGTGGCCGCACGGCCCGACGAGCTGGTGATCTGCAACTGCACGGAACTGAGTTCCGCCCATGTCCGCGATACGCCGATGCCCGACGAGGACCCGATGGAATCACTGATCACGCAGGCGCTGTTCGGCGATGCCAGCGTGACCATGCTGATGGGATCCGCGCCGGACGGAGCCGGAATCCAGTTCCTGCGCACGCACACCGAGCAGCTCTACGACCAGCACGAGATGATGAGCCTGAACATCGGTAACCAGTCATTCTGGATGACGCTGGCCGCCGGCGTACCGACCGCGCTCCAAGAGAACATCGAAGAATTTCTTGCCAAACTCCTGCAGCCGCTGGGACTGTCGGCCAGCGATGTCAGCCACTGGGGAATCCACCCAGGCGGTCCGAAGATCCTGAGGGTGCTCGGCAAACAGTTGGAGTTGCAGCCGGCGCAATTGCGGGCAAGCTGGGACGTGCTCGCGAACGCCGGAAACTGCGCCTCAGCCACGGTGCTCCTGGTACTCGAAAACATTATTCGAGTCGATAAGCCGCGCCGGGGAGAGTATGGCGTGCTGTTGACGTTCGGGCCGGGGCTCACCATCGAGGGCGCCGTAATTCGCTTCTGAATCAGCCTGTCGCAGAACGCCATACGAAGCGCTGATCGTGGAAAGCACACCAAAGGGATCCGGGGTAGAGGACATATGTTAGAGAAGATTGCTCGGCTGGCCATTCGAGCACCGCGGCGGATCATCGCCATCGCCGTGCTTGTCATGGTCGGCACGGCGGTGTTCGGCATACCGGCGGCGAACAACCTGTCGGCCGGCGGCTTCGAGGATCCGACCTCGGATTCCGCGCATGCCGCCCAGCTGTTGGCCGGCAAGTTCGATCAGGGCGACATGCAGATGCTGATCACCGTCAGCTACGACGACGGCGCCCAAAGCGATGCCGCCCGCGCCGTCGGCACCGACATCGTGGCCCGGCTGCACGACTCGCCTTATGTGGCACAGGTGGTTTCGCCATGGACGGTACCGCCGTCGGTGGCGACATCGCTGCTCAGCACGGACGGCAACACCGGCCTGATCGTCGCGGGCATCACCGGCGGTCAGGACGGCGCGCAGCAGCATGCCGAAACTCTCAGCAACGAATTGGTACACGACCGTGACGGCGTGACCGTGCGCGCCGGCGGCGATGCAATCGCCGCCGGCCAGATCAACCTCCAGACCCAAAAAGATCTCATGCTCATGGAATTCATCGCGATCCCGCTGAGCTTTCTGATCCTTGTATGGGTGTTCGGTGGCCTGGTGGCCGCGGCGTTGCCGTTGGCCATCGGCGGTTTGGCGATCTTCGGCTCGATGGCCGTGCTGCGCGCGATGTCCTTCGCGACCGACGTGTCGATCTTTGCGCTGAATCTCTGCGTCGCAACAGGACTGGCGTTGGCGATCGACTACACACTGCTGATTATCAGCCGGTACCGCGACGAGCTTGCGGACGGCGCCGGGCGCGAGGACGCTCTCAGACGCACGATGGCCACCGCCGGCCGGACGGTGCTGTTCTCGGCGATGACGGTGGCGCTGTCGATGTCGGTGATGGCGGTGTTCCCGATGTACTTCCTCAAGTCCTTCGCTTACGCCGGCGTAGCGGTGGTGGCGCTCGCGGCCGCTGCCGCGATCGTGGTGACGCCGGCGGCCATCGCGCTGCTCGGTCCGCGATTGGACTCCTTTGATGTTCACCGGTTGTTCCGCAAGTTGCTGCGGCGGCCGGAACCCGGCTACCGCCCGGTGGAGCAGACCTTCTTCTACCGGTTAGCGAAATTCGCGATGCGCCGGGCGATTCCGATCGCGCTCGCCGGTTCCGCGCTGCTGATCGCGCTGGGCCTGCCGTTCTCCTCGGCGAAGTGGGGCATGCCCGACGATCGGGTGTTACCGACATCGAGCTCGGCACGCCAGGTCGGTGATCAGCTCCGCGCCGACTTCACCGACAACCTGTCGACGAACGTGTCCGTTGTCATCCCCGACGCCGACGGGATCAGCGCCGTGGAACTGGGCCACTACGCGGCGCAACTCTCGCAAGTGCCGGCGGTGTTGGCGGTATCCGCGCCGGATGGAACGTTCGTCGGAGGTAGTGTTGTCGGCCCGCCGTCCGCCCCGGCCGCGGTCACCGACGGCAGTGCCTTCTTGACGGTCACGAGCAGCGCGCCGCTGTACTCGCAGGCCTCCGAGACACAACTCGACGAGCTGCAGGCGGTGCCCGGTCCCGCAGGCCGGGACGCGCTTCTGACCGGGACCGCAGCGATAAACCGTGACACCGCCCAGTCCGTCAACTCGCGGCTTCCCATCGTCTTGACGATCATCGCCGTGATCACGTTCGTACTATTGTTCCGGCTCACCGGCAGCGTGGTGATGCCGTTGAAAACGCTGGTGCTCAACGGCGTGTCGCTGGCAGCCACGTTCGGCGCACTGGTGTGGATCTTCCAGGACGGGCACCTCGGCGCGTTCGGTACCACCGCCACCGGCACGCTGGTGGCTACCATGCCCGCGCTGCTGTTCTGCATCGCGTTCGGTCTGTCGATGGACTACGAGGTATTCCTGATTTCGCGGATCCACGAATATTGGCTGGCTTCCAACCGGACACCGGCCGACAACGAAGAAAGCGTGGCGCTCGGGGTGGCCCACACCGGCCGCGTGATCACCGCCGCCGCACTGGTCATGTCGATCTCATTCGCGGCGATGATCGCCGCCGAGGTGTCGTTCATGCGGATGTTCGGGCTCGGTTTGACGTTGGCCATTCTGGGAGACGCAACGTTGGTGCGCATGCTGCTCGTTCCGTCGTTCATGCGTGTCATGGGCCAGTTCAACTGGTGGGCACCCAAACCGCTTGCGCGACTGCACGAGCGGTTCCCGATCAGCAGCGAACACACGCCTCCATCAGTCCCGTCGGCTGCTGACCAATTTTGGACTAGCACAGAGGCAATCCTTCGGAAGTAGGTGTCGGCGATGTGTAGCGCAGTTCTCGTCTTGTCACTTTTAGTGGCATTGGACCCGGTTCGGATCGGGATCATGGCCCTCTTGATTTCGCGGCCACGGCCCATGCTCAATCTGCTTGCCTTCTGGCTCGGCGGCATGGCAGCGGGAATCGCCACCGCGTTGCTTGTGCTGTTCTTTCTACGTGACTTCACTCTTTCCCTTATGCGAGAAGTGGATTCGGCCAGCAGCAGCCCGATCGTTGCGGGCATACAGGTTGCGATTGGTGTGCTCGCGGTGCTGATTGCGGCGCGCCTCTGGGCGCGCCAGCGCGCGCCCGTGCCGGTGACCGGCGGTGATTCCTCGGTCCTGGTGCTAGAGCCCAACACAGCGACGGGATCCAGCCGACTGTCGATTCGCTGCCAACTTGAAGGCGGGTCATTGGTCGTTGCGTTTTGTCGCCGGCCTCGCATTGGCAACGCCACCTGTGGAGTACCTGGCGGCGATGGTCGCCATTCTGGCCTCGGGAGCAACTGCCGCTGAGCAACTCGGCGCGGCCGTTATGTTCACCGTCGTGGCGTTTACCGTCGTCGAGGTCCCGCTCATCACCTATCTCGCAACGCCCGCGAAGACGCTAGCCGTCGTGCAGCGGCTGAACCTTTGGATAAGCGAGCGCCGCCAGGCCATCCCCGCTCTCGTCGTCGGCGCAATCGGTGTCCTACTTCTGGTCACCGCCATGGGCAAGGTCTGATGGCTAACGAATCAGCGGTTGTTGTAGCCATTCCAAAACTACCTAATTACTTCGCTCTGAAACAGTCGTCGAAGGCTGAGTCGCCTCTGGTTGGCGAAGATGCCGTGCTTGGGTCCAGATCCGGGCGCCTTCGGTGCCCCCGGTGGGTGCGCGGTCGCGGCCTAGCCGCGTTTGAGGTGCCGCCATTGCACTCGTTCACCATTGACGGTGCAGCGGAACGCTTTTCGAGTTACATCTGCGGTGCGAACTCGCCGGGCCCCATGTTGGTCCAGTAGACATGCCCCCGTCGCTGGTCGACGACGATGCCGTCGGGCAGCTCGTCGAGTCCAGCGACGAGGGTGCGCACACGGGTGCCATCCAAAGACACCGCCTGCAGCTCATGTTTGCCGGCGTTGAGCACCAGCAGCTCGGTCGTCGGCGTCAGCTTTCGCTTTCGCCCGGGGCGCCGTGAGCTCCGGAGAACGACGGCATGGCGTCACAGATCGCCCGGGTGTCTCGGCCGGCCTGCATGACGTAGCTGTCCGGCCGCACGATCGCGGCGGTGGCCCGGCCCTTCCTGCAGCCAGCCGCTCGAGTTCGCTTTCCGGAGGCGACGTGCGACCACGGCGGCTCCGCGGCTGCTGCAGCTCGCTTCGCTGGGCATCGGTCAGCGGCGAGGAGGTGATCAGCGCGAAGCGGTTGCCGACGACCTGATCGAAGCGCAGGCCGTCGCCCAGAACCGGGTTAGGGCACAGTGTTCCGCCTAGCTGCCCCGGGATGCGGGATTTTTTCACCATTGCCGATCTGCGCAGCGCGGGGGTGACGCCGTCGCTGGCACTGGTGCGGGTGCCGGGCAGGCGCATGTTTCCCAACAGCGGGAACAGTATTCGGCGGATCAGGTCGCCGGGTCGGCCGCCAGCCGTCACGGCCGACCCCACCGATACGGCCATCAAGACCAGGGCTACCGCGTGGAGTTTGCGTTCCAGCTCGTAGGTGTCGAGCACGCTTTCGGGCAGGGTTTTGTCGAGCACGCCGGCCAGTTTCCAGGTCAGGTTCAGCGCGTCACGCAGCCCGGCGCCCATGCCCTGCCCGATGAACGGCGGAGTCACGTGGGCAGCGTCACCGAGGATGAACACATTGCGGTCACGCCAGCGGCTGGCCACCTGAGCCCGCAACGTGTAGTCGGTCACGCGCACCAGCTTCAACGCCTCGGCGGGGGTGTCACCCAGCCACGGCCGGATCAACGGTTCGATGTCGGCGATGCTCTGGTAGTTGGCCGCGGTCTCCCCGTCGAGCAACCGGAATTCCCAGCGGTGGCGGGTCTGGCTGACCCGCATGTAGGCGCCGCCCCGCTCGGGATTGCACACTTGGTGGCAGCCCTCCCACTGGTCGAGTTCGGCGTCGGTGTCCACGTCCATGACCACCCAGCGTTGCATGAACGGCACACCGTACATGTGCGCGCCGATGGCGGTGCGGGTGGGGCTGTTGGCGCCGTCGCAGCCCAGCACATAGTTGGCCTGCACGCTCTGCTCGCCGCCGCGGACACGATCGGTGAAGCTCACCCGCACCAGGTCGGGTTGGGTCTGGGTGACGCCGGTGACCTCGGCATTGCCGTGGATCACAGCGTGGGGGTAGCGCTTGAGGTTGGCGCGCAGCATCCCTTCCAGCACCGGCTGGTCGAGCATGTTCATCTGCGGGTAGCCGTTGGCGCTGGGCTCTAGGCTGCGCTTCATCTCCACCAGCACCTGCATGTCGGGGCCGAGCAGCCGAAGACCAAGCGCGGGCCGGCGGTGGGCGGCGAACTCGTCGCCGACACCCAGCCGGGCCAGGATGCGGTAGATCTCGTCATCGGCGTGCACCGCCCGCGGCAGCGGGTAGACCGTTTCATGGCGGTCCAGCACCAGGCACTCAATGCCGTACTGGGCCAGCAGCGTGGCCGCGGTGATGCCGGTCGGACCGGCACCGATGATGATCACCGGCACGAACTCGGGCAGCGAGCCCGGCGTGCCGTTTGACTTGTCGCTCATTTGTACACAACCCGGTTGCGTTGCACGCCCAGGTCGATGGCGCCGTCGTCGGTGGCCACGGTGGCCTCGATGACGTCGCCGTCGTGCACCTTGATCAGCGGATTGGCCGAACGCCCGGGATGCTCCCCAGCCAGCGCGCCATGCTCGCTGTGCATATAACTATGGCCGTCGACGACCTGTTCGCTCATCGCTCGCCTCTCACAACAGAAATAGCCGACGACATAATGAATCCCTTCCCTAAAAGGGTTGACTACCAGAGCTTTACGCGCACGCGTTCCCGCGTATCGCATTCATCACCAAGCATGCCGCCCCGGCCAAAGCATGTCATTGCGGCCAGCTGCAATTACTACACCCGCTAGAAGGTATGTTCGCGATTCTGACGCAATCATCAGAATTACCCTGCGCCACATGGCAGTTCACAAATCGTGACATCACCGGGCTGCCCCACGGGTTCCACCCGAATGTAACGACCAATACAGCGCTGCCCAACCGTCAGAACAAAACCCCGAACCACCCGGCCGGTTCCATGTCACCGATCCCCAACTCGCGGTAACTCTGGGCGCATTCATCGGGCTGGCGCAACTGCTTCAGGACCAGCCCGAGCGCGACGCCGCCCTAGCTGTCGACCGGCTAGGGTCCTCCGCCAGGAATTCGTTGAATACATGAGGTGAGATTTTGAGGATCTCGTCGGCGGTCTTGGTCCACGTGAAGGGCTTAGGGTTTTCGTTCCACGCGGCGATCCAGTCAGCCCACCCTGATCAGCTTGTACGTGCAGGGGCGATTGCCGTTGGAGAAGTTCGACAGCGAACGTATCGGGCTACACGGCATCGAGGACGCTTTCCACAACATGCACGCCGGCGAGGTGCTGCGCTCAGTGGTGGTGTTGAAGTAAACGGCGGTGCGATCACCGGACACGAAAAGATTGGAGAAGCCGTGAGCCACGCGGTCACCGACGTTCCCAACCTGCCGCCCGGCTTCGCCGATACGTTCGAGAGCCGTTACGTGCGGGCGAACGGCATCACGCTGCACGTCGTCGTCGGCGGCAAAGGCCGCCCTCTGCTGCTGCTGCCCGGATGGCCCCAGTTCTGGTACTGCTGGCGCCTCGTGATGCCGCAGCTCGCCGAGCACTTCACGGTCATAGCGCCGGACCTTCGCGGTCTTGGCGGCTCGGACAAGCCCGAGTCCGGCTACGACGCGGCCACCCTGGCAGCCGACGTCGACGCCCTGATGTCCGAGCTCGGACCGCAGCGCTACTCGGTCGCCGGCTTCGACCTCGGCATGATGGTCGGCTACACGCTCGCGGCCGACCACCCGGACAAGGTCGAACGGCTGATCCTGGCGGAGGCGGCCCTGCCGGGGATCTCACCCTCACCGCCGCTGATGTCGCCGCCCGAGCTCAACGAGCGCGTCTGGCACTTTGCCTTCAACCGGCTCGCCACCATCAATGAGCTGATGGTGGCGGGGCGCGAGGAGATCTATTTCGGCCACCAATTCGAAACGAAGGCGGCGTCCCCGGATGCCATCCCGCAGGAGGCCATCGACGTCTACGTGGACAACGTGCGCGACCCCTCCGCCCTGCACGCGAGCTTCGAGTACTACCGCAATCAGCAATCGGCCCAACAGCTGGCCGAGCGGGCCAAAACGCCTCTCGCCATGCCCGTGCTGGCGCTCGGGGGCGAGCTGTCCAGAGGCCAATCGGTGGAGGAGACCGTCCGCACGATTGCCGACGACGTAACCGGGGCCGTGCTTCCGGGGGTTGGCCATTACCTGCCCGAGGAGGCGCCCGAGGCCTTGCTTGAGCTGATGAACAACTTCCTCCGGGCGTAGGGCGGCACACAGGAAGCTGCGCGGAAAAGCCGTTACACCAACGCTCGAGGGACCAACAGCATCCACTACCTGCCCTCGACTGAGCTGATTCGCCAAAACATTGACGCAATCCCGCATTCGTGCAATACCGTAATTCCGGCTGAAGGGATCAGTGATCGGTGCTGTCGCGCAAGGATTCTGTGTATTCCAGTGACGTGTTGTGGGCTCCGGATGAGGCCGAGCAACGCGACCCAGGACTGGCGGACTATCTGCGGTGGCTGCAGTCGGATCTGGGACGAGAATTCGGGTCCGGCGTGCTGCGCAACCCCATCGGCGAGCCCGACGCCGAGCAGGTCGCCGAGGCGCTGTCGTGACCGATGCCGGGGCGGAGCTGGCCGACCGCGACCGCCACGAACTGATCGACCTGATCGTCGAACACGCCTGGCTACTCGATCACGACCAGTGGCATCAGGTCGCCGACCTGTACCTCGAGGACGGCTCGATGACCTTCGGCGACACGCCGGTGCAGGGCCGGTCGGCCTTGCTGGCCTGGGCCGACGCGCGCGCCCGGAAGACAACTCGCCGCACCCACCACCAATGCACCAACATCAGGCTGCTGGGTGACGCCGACGGCGAGGCGACCGGCACCGTCATGCTGGTCCTGCACGCGTGCGAGGGCGGCGACGCGCCCGGCATCGAGTTGGTCGGCGAGTACCGCGACCACTATCGCCGCGATCAGTCTGGACGCTGGCGATTCGCCACGCGTCAGTTGGTTCCGTTGCACCGTCCGTCTAGCACCGAGGACCAGCCTGCTCGGTGAACCCGCACGTTGACGCGGCGACCAGCACGGGCGATGCGACGGCCGCCGCTCCGGTCGCGATCCGCGGTGGTCTGCTCTTAACCCAGGACCCGGCCCAGCCCCGCCTGTTCGGTGATGTGTTGGTCACCGACGGGCGCATCACCGCGCTCGGAGCCGTTCCCGCCGACACGACGGCGAGGGTCATCGACGCCACGGGAAAGGTGGTGCTACCCGGTTTCGTCGACACCCACCGGCACCTGTGGCAAGGCCTGTTCGGGTTGACGGCAGCACCGACGACGAACTGCGCATGCTTGCGGATGCCGGCGCCACGGCGTCGGTGGCTGCGGGCACCGAGATGAGCATGCCCGGTTTGGGATTGCCTGCCACCGCCCGGTTGCTGGCCGCCGGTGTGCGCACCGGCCTCAGTAGCGACACTGAGGTGTGCGTCGCCGGAGACATGTTCACCGAGATGCGCGCCGCCCACGCCGCCTCGATAGCCGAGGCCGCCCGCAGCTCGTCGGAAACCCTCACCGCTGAGCGCCTGCTGGCGCTGGCAACCCGGGGCGGCGCTGAAGCACTGCACTCGACGACCGGATCGGCAGCATCGCCGTCGGCAAAGACGCCGACCTCATCGTGGTAGGCCGCGACGGACCACCGCTGGCCCACGCCGTCGACCCTGCCGGAGCCATCGTGGCCGCGGCCACACCGCACGATGTCGAACTCGTCATGGTGCGCGGTATCCGCAAGAGTCGCGCTCTGACCCATCCCGACGCGGCCTACCTCCGTAAGCAAGCTGAGGAAGTCCGCAACCGCATCACAGCTAGCGTTTCTGTATACAGAATCAAAACGCGCCGCGTCTACCCCTCACGGGCGATCGCTGCGCTGCCCCGTCACGATGAGTGATGGCCCCACGCGCTGACCCGGTCGTAGGTCACGACTTCCCAGTCATCGTCGACCTCCACGGCGCCGGCACCGAACTCCATCAGGAATCCCGCCGGAGTCACCGCATAGAAGCTGAACATGCGGTCATTGGGATGCTTGCCGAGGTGGCGCGCGATTGGCACGCCGGCGGCCCGCGCGCGATCGTAGGCGTGGCCGACGTTGTCCTCCGAAACCGTCTCAATCATGATGTGATCCAGCTGTTTTGGCGATGCCGGCACGTGCGCCAGCGCCACCGAATGGTGCCGGCCGTTGCAGTGGTAGAAGTTGGCGACGACGCGCGCGTCACCGACCGAAATATCCATGACGTCGCTGAGCCCCAATCCCAGCGCCTCGGTGGCGAACTTGTCGGCCTCCTCGAAGCGCTCGGGCTCACCGGGCACCATGAACACGACGTGCCCGAGCCCCAGGTCGCCGGTAACGAAACCGCCCGGAACCAACGGGGTGTCCAACGGCTGGTCAGCCTCGGCGAGACCCCAGCCGAATTCGAGGCGGCTGCCCCACGGTGCCGTGGTGTAGGACAACTCGTTGACCCGCCGGGCCTTGCGCTGCTCGTCGGTGCCGGGCAGGACCTGCGCGCCGGTGGCCCGGACCCGCTCGACAATGCGGTCGTAAGCGGCCTTGTCAGCGGCGAGGAATCCTGCGTAGAGCACGTCATCAGCATCGCCGGGATGGACGATAATGCGCTGCGCCTTCTCGTCCATCCGCCACGTCGAAGCGCCCTCGGGCGTCGGTGCGCCACGCTGGAGGCCCAGCACCGATCCGAGGAAATCACCGAATGCGTCCGGGTCGCTAGCCTCCACGCCGACGTAGCCCAGTGACATCGACTGATCCATTGGTCCTCCTTGAGTCACGGCCTTCACCGATGGCGCGGCTGCGCCTGACTTACCGGTAAGACCATTTGTGTATACATTTTGCAATATTTGTTGGTTGGTATTTGTGTGCACTTGTTCGGTCCGCTGAGTGTGCTGGCTCTCTGGTGTCGGTCGCTCGCTGTCCTGTCGGCTGCATGCGGAACCCGCGCGGCACTGGCGCGGTGGCCGCCGGTGGTCCTCGTAGTGGTCAGCGCTCGTTGTCGCTGTGTGTCGTCATCGTGGCTACTCTTGCTCGTCGCCGAAGGCGTCGGCGTGGTGGGCCGTCAAGTACAGGTAGTCCTGACGCACCGGGGCGTAGACATCGACGTTGAGGGCGACCTCGTCGCCCACCAGCCGTGTCGTGTGGGGCGCGTCCGCGGGAATCAGGAGGACCTCTCCGGCGCTCACCACGTATGTCTGGCCATCGACATCGAACTCCAGCGTGCCCTGGAACACGAAGCTGACCTGATCGAACGGGTGCGAGTGCGGCGGCGCCTCGGCGGGGATGCCCGGGTGAAACCAGTTCACCGTGATCAAGGAATGATCACCGCGCACGGCGGTGCGCACTAGCGCACCGCCAGCCAAGCTTTCCTGGGGCAGTTTCGCCAACGTCGCATGGACGACTCGATTCGGCATCGCTATTCAACTCACTTCCCTGTCACTGGTCGCGGCGGCTGTTCACCGCCGTTGTAGACGTCGTGCTTCTCCCGGAAATATCGGTCTCACAACCGATTACGCCGCAGTACGTTCTGTCAACCGAGGTCTTGCCCCTCAGCATGCCGGTTCTGCACACACCTGTCATTACCGCCACCGTCAAATCGGCATACGGGCCAGCAGGGAAGTTCCGCAACACCAGCCCCTGACGCACCGTTACAATTGCACTGAACCACAACCCATCACGATCCCACGCCCCGCCTCTCAACGGTGCCCGCCATCTCGGGGCCGGCCGCCACCCACACGGCGCTATTCACACCGGGTTACCACAACCACCACACGACGCCAAAATCACTGTCTTGCAGGCTATCTCGCGCCCAGCCACCAAACACACGAAACAACCTGAACTACCCCGGGTTTAGTTCCGATCGTTCAGCGATCGCGAATTCCCTTGATGCGCAGCGGGTGGGTTGCTATGGGACGAGCACCACCCGGCTGCCGGAGGGCTTCCCGTCCCGTCCAGACGTCCTCGACCTGGCTCAATGGCTGCCGTTGGGTCTGCAGGTGCAGCTGGCCGCCGGCGACCATTTCGAATAGGCGCGGAAGATGGTCGACAGCTGCGCGGGTCACGGCCTCGGCTGGCACACTGCCCAACCCCATCCCGACGAGTTCGATGCCGGCGCTTCGGAAGGTTCCGGCTGGCAAGGTGACATTCGGGCCGGCCATGTCCCCGATCTGCACGAAACGGGTGACATGGAACGACGCGTTGCCCAGTGCCGCTAACACCTGCTCGGCGGGCGTACCCCACAGATAGTCAAGCACCACATCAAAGGGCTGCGCCCGATGTTCTGCGGCGACGCGCGTCCCCAAGTCGTCTGTGCCCAAATTGATTACGGCGTCGGCGCCCACTTTCTGCAGCCATTCGAGGCGAGCTGCGTTGCGGCCAGCCGCAACGACCCGGCCGGCACCGAAAGCGGCTTTGGCCAGTTGCACGGCCAGGGACCCGGTGACCCCGGTGGCGCCGAGCACGAGCACATGCTGGCCCGGCCGTATATGGGCGCGGTGCTCGAACGACAACCACACCGACAGGGCGGGGTTCGGCACTGCCGCGGCAAGTACAGGGTCGATGCCCTCGGGCACTTCGATGGCCGCGGCGGGATTGATGAGCGTTTTCTCGGCCATCATCCCGTACGGCGGCCGCACGTTGGCGTAGACCAAGCGCCCGTCGTCCAGTCGGGCGACCCCGTCGACGCCGGCGACCATGGGCAGCGGGAGTTGGGCGCCGCTGTAGTGCTTACCCGACACCATGACGCGGTCGAGGTTTTTCAGCGCGGCGGCTTCGACGGTCGCCACTACTGCGCCGTCGCGGTCTTGTGGGTCCGGAAAATCGGCGTACACCGGTGGCGTGCCGAGGGCTTTCACGACTGCTGCTTTCATTTGCGTTCTCCGTATCGTTCTTGTGGTGGTCTTGCTGCAACTCATGCTTCTGGTGGCCAGGCAGTCGACTTCACGTGCTGGTCGGCATGCTTGGCGGGGTCAAAGGGGACTGAGGCAAACCGGCAGCAGCACTGGCTATTTGGGGAGCCAGCTCAGTAATCGTCTCTTCGAGTTCCTGCCGGGTCGGATTGGCATACACATACCCGTCCGGGCGTATCACGACGAAAGGCCGTCGGCCGAAGAATGGGCGCGCTACCTCGTGCATGTCTTCGAGCACGTCTCGAGAAGCGCCGGTCTCGACAGGGCGCCGACCGGGGCCACACAACGTGACCAGCTTTGCGCGCAGAACGTCCTGGGCGAGGTGCCGGCCCCGCGGCGAGAGGGCTGTGCTGGGATCGGCCTCCCAGCCGAGGATGCGCCAGCCGGTGCCGGTGATGTCATCGAGGCGCTGCAATTCGCCGTCGAACGTGCGGACATCGGGTTGCGGGAACAACCGGCCCACCGACGAGCGGCGAGGGAACGATCCCACCAGCAGACCGCGTTTGTAGCGTGCCGGTGGGCGGTAGCGGCCCTGCAGGACAGCGTGACGGATCCCAGGGATACGCGTGAGCGCGCGGAATGCCCCGTCGCGCAATGCTGCACCAAAGTGCGAACGCGTCATCAGCAGACGCCCCAGAGACACGGCCAGCGTGGTCATCTTTTCGACGTGCGGTCGCCGCTCGATTTCATAGGTGTCCAGAAGCGCAGCCGGCGCACTGTCGCGGATGACGGCCGCAAGTTTCCAGGTGAGGTTGGTGACGTCACGGATTCCGGAGTTCAGCCCTTGGCCGGCGTTGGGCGGCATGAGGTGTGCGGCGTCTCCGCAGAGCATGACGCGTCCGACCCGCCAGTGCTCGGCCTGTTTGGCGGCGTGGGTGTAGATGACTTGTCGCAGGATCTGGGCAGTGTCAGGGTCGGCGTGCTCGGCGATCATCTGTAGGGCTACCGACGGCCGCAGCATTTCCTCGCGGTCTTCGCCCTGCATCACCAGCCGTTCCCAGCGCTGGTTGCCCGCGGCCAGGCGCGCTGTCATGCGGGGACCGTCAGGATCCATCGTGAACCGTAGGTAGGGCAGCTGGGCGGGGGGCTCGGGAAGCTTGGCGTCGACGATGAGCCACGGTTCTTCGTAGCTCGGCCCGACCATTTCGACGCCGATGGCCGCGCGGGTAGCACTATTGGCCCCATCACAACCGATCACAAAACGCGCATGGGCTGTGCCGAGGCTGCCGTCGGGCTGGCGAAACGTCATCTGGACACCGTCGCCGGCCTCGGTCAGCGCGGTGAGTTCCTGCCCCAGACGCATCTCCACGCCGGGGTGGCTGTCCAGCGCCTCGCGCAGCGTTTGATCCAACAGCGGCTGGTAGATGGTTGATAGCCAGGGATGACCCTGGGGGTTTCGGTCGGCATCGTCGTGGCCAGTATCTGGCCGTGCCGCGAGGCCCATTGCGCGCCGGCGCCGAGGATCATGTCGGCAGCAGCGCGGTCGTACACACCCGCTTTCTGAAGTGTGCGCAGCGCTTCACCGTCGAGAACGCCCACGCGGGGACGGCTGTACATATCGGCTTGTCGCTCAAGCGCGAGCACACGCAGGCCCTCCCGCGCCAACAGCAGTGCCCCCAACTCGCCAACCGGACCCAGGCCCACGACCGCAACGTCGTACACGTATTGGTTAACGCTCTGATGTGTCATCGCGCCTCCCATCTGCCGCGCTCCTTGCCGCTGTCTCCAGGTCGTCGGGCTGGACAGCCGACGAGAACATCCTAAGATTGAGGATATCATCAGAATTGAGTAGATCCTCAGATAGTGCTGGGCGTTACCCCCATGTGCTTCTAGTCACCGGGATCACCAGCAAGGCCGGAGCGCATTGATAACCGGATTGCTCTGGCATTCGGGGATGCGACCTGCTGTTGGATGTCACACCGTTGCCGTTCGGCCAACCTGTTCGTACGGGTCACGAGTTGCGGTATCCGACCTGGGGCAGATAAACAGCGTTCTCGCCCAGTCGTGCCGCCGGGTCGAGCAACATCTCGGCTTCCTGCCGCTTCTCCGGGGCGTCGCTGCTGAACCGCCGGTCGGCAGGTTTCTCGTAGAGCGGCGGTCCACCGGCGATCGCCGACGCCAGCCTGCGCTGTCCGGCGAGAACGCGCTCACTGGCGCGCCGCTGGTAGTCCTCTCGCTGCGCGGGATCGAGCACGGCCAGGAAGGCCTGCGGGTGCACCAGCGCCACCAGGCCCGACACGTGACCGAACCCGAGGCTGGTGACCAGCCCGGCCTTGAGAGGGAACTCCTCCCCTAGCCGCAGCGTCTCCCGCGGCCACACGAAATGCGCAGCGCCGGCGAGTTCGTCGTCGACGCAATCCAGGCTGCGGTTGGGCGGGATCACACCCTCGCGCAGGATCTGGCAGAGCCCCATCATCTGGAACACCGCGGCGCCCCCCTTGGCGTGGCCGGTCAGGCTCTTCTGCGACACCACGAACAGCGGTGCGCCCTCGGACCTGCCGAGCGAGTCGGCGAGCCGCTCGTGCAGCTCGGTCTCGTTGGGGTCGTTGGCCAGCGTGGAGGTGTCGTGCTTGGACACCACCGCGATGTCGTCGGGTCCGACGCCGAGCTTGGCCAGCGAGCGGGCCAGCTGCGAATCTCGCGCCCGCCGCGACCGGCGCCCAGCGCGCCGAGGCCCGGCGCGGGGATCGACGTGTGCACACCGTCGGCGAACGATTGCGCGTACGCGACCACAGCCTGCACGGGCAGCCCCATCTTGACGGCCAGGTCGCCGCGGGCCAGCAGGATCGTGCCGCCGCCCTGTGACTCGACGAAGCCGAGCCGGCGCCGGTCGTTGGCTCGCGACATCCGCGCGTCGCTGATGCCCTTCGCCCGCGTGATCTCGGTGTCGGCCGTGGCGGCCATGTCACCGAAGCCGATGATTGCTTCATGTGTGAGGTCGTCAAAACCACCAGCGACCACCAATTCGGCCTTGCCGAGCCGGATCTTGTCGACGCCCTCCTCGACCGAGACGGCCGCGGTGGCGCACGCGCCGACGGGATGGATCATCGCGCCGTAGCTGCCGACATAGGACTGAACCACATGCGCGGCGACAACATTCGGCAGCATTTCCTGCAGGATGTCGTTGGGCTTGTTCCGGCCCAGCAGGTTGCCGTGGTACATGGTCTGCGTCGACGTCAGGCCGCCCATGCCGGTGCCCTGGGTGTTGGCCACCAGGCTGGGGTGTACCCAGCGCATCAGTTCGGCCGGTGTGAACCCGGCGGACAGGAACGCGTCGACGGTGGTGACGAGGTTCCAGATCGCCAACCGGTCGATCGAGTTCATCATCTCCTGGCTGACGCCGTACACCATCGGGTCGAACCCGGTGGGGATCTGCGCGCCGACGGTCCGCGACAGCTTGATCTTGCGCGGCACCCGGATCTCGGTGCCCGCTTTGCGGGTGACCTGCCAGTCACCGCTGTCGGGCACGGGTGCGATGACGGTGTGTTCCGGGTCGAACTGCACGAACGCCCTGGCTTCCTCCTCGGAGGACACCACGAACGTGAAGTCCTTATCGAGGAACACCGAAACCAACAGTGGCGCAGAGTGATCGGAGTCGATGGCGCCGTCGTCGACGAACTCGCGGATGCCGACCCGCTCGACCACGGCGTCGTGGTAGCGCTCGACCAGCTCGCCCTCGTCGACCAGCTCACCGGTCTCAGTGTCGTACCACCCCGGCCTGGGGTCGTCCTCCCACTTGACCAGCCCCGTCGTCCACGCCAACTCGAGCACACCGGCGGCCGACAGCTCGTTGTCGACCTCCATCTCGAAGCGGGTGCGCGACGAGCCGTACGGCCCGATCTCGGCGCCGCCGACGATCACGACCAGATCGGCCGGGTCGACGTCGAGGTCGTCCCACGCCGGCGGCAGGCGCGGCCTTGTAGCCGCGCGGCGGCGACGGTAGTGCACGGACCGTGTCCTCGTCGTCGGTCTCCTCCTCGGCGCTCTCGGTCACCATCTCGTCGCGTGCCTTGGCGGCCAGCTCGGCCATGTCGATGTCGACCTCGGCCAGCCCGCCGGTGAGATCGACCTGCAACGGCTCCCGCGCCGCGGCGACCTTGGACTCGATGTCGCACAGCGCCAACAGCATCGAGGCCATCTCCTCGGTGGAGTAGGTGGTCACCCCCGCCTCTTCGACGGCGCCGACGATGGCGTCGTTGTGGCCCATCAGCCCGGTGCCCTTGGTCCAGCCGATCAGCGCGTGCGCCAGCGAAACTCGCTGCGACCACGAGGTCTCGGCCTTCCACCGCGTGACCACGGCGTCGAGGGCGGACTTCGACTTCGCCGTAGGCGCCGTCGCCGCCGAACATGCCGCGGTTCGGCGAGCCGGGCAGCACGACGTGCAGCCGCGCGGCGATGTCGCGCTCCGCGCCGATGTGCGACAGGCCACCGATGAGCCGCTGCACGGCCCACAGCAGCACCTTCATCTCCATCTCGGCGCGCGATCCCGCGTCGGACAGATCACCGGCCACCCGCGGCGCCGCGAACGGGAACAGCAGCGTTGGCGTCTGGGCGTCCTTGAGGTGAATCGACTGCGGCCCAGGGCTTTCGGTCTGCTCGTTGCCGACCCACGAAACCAGCGCGTCGATGTCCGCGTACGACGCCATGTTCGCCGGCACCACCCACAGCGTGGCGTCGAACCGGGCGTTGTCGCGGTAGAGCCCCTTATAGAAGCCGAGCCGGTCGTCGTCGAGCTTGCTCGTGGTGGCGATGACGGTCGCGCCGCCGTCGAGCAGCTGGGCCACCACCGACGCGGCGATGGATCCCTTGGACGCGCCCGTGACAACCGCGACCTCGTCGGTATAGCGACCCTTGCCCGGGTTCTCGGCGCCTGCCGCGGCACGGCCGTAGAGCGACGCGTGGACGGTGCGGCCAGCGGCCAGGGCCCTGCCCTGCCACCAGTTCGCCTGCGTCGCAACGACGTGTCCGGCACCGTCGAAGCGCTCGGAGATCCGCTTCCAGTCACCGTCGATCTCGCCCTCGTCCACCAGCCACAACCGGGCGAGGTCCTCGCGGGCACTGGCCCACCGGTCGTCGAACAGCACCGCCTTGCGGCCGTCGAACACCGGCGCCACCAAACGCGGCCAGTCCGAACCGAGTTCGGCCGTGACCAGGTCGACGACGTCGGCGTCATTGATGGTCTCGCCGACGCTCACGGGCGCATCGTGGCCGAGCTGACCCAGGATCAGCCGGGCCGCGGATGCGAGCACGCCGTCGCGTCCGGTGACCTGTCTCGGCGAACTCGCTCAGCGCGGCGGAGTCCACCACGCCTCCCCCGGCGCCGCCGGCCGACGGCAGCGACACCGCGATGCCGCGCCGTGCTGCAACGGAACTGACCGCGGCATCGACGACCTTGTCGAACGTCGCCGCGTCGGGCAGTGCACCGTCGTGCAGCCCGCCGAGGCCGCCGCCGCGGACGCTGGACGCCCTCGCGGGTGCCAAGCGCCACCTCTGACCGTCACGTGCTTGACCCAGCCGTCGCCGAGTTCCCAGGTCTTCTTGACCCGTTCGGCGATCGCCGCCGGCCGCTTGCCGGACGGGCCGAGCACCGTGCGCAGCTGATCGTTGATCGCGTCGGAAAGCACTGGGCCGTAAGGCTTGTAGGTCCGGGCCAGCTTGGTCACCTGCCCCTTCAGCCCGGCCAGGTCGGCCTCGGCCGCACCATCGATGGCACCGAGGTTGAGCTCGGAGCCGAGGTCGACGAGCAGCTGGTTGCGTCGCGACGACGCACCGTCGGTGATCGACTCGATGGAATCCAGCGGCTCGATCTGGTCGATGCGCATCTTCGCCGACAACGCGATCAGCGCCATGGTGGCGTCGGCCGCGTCGTAACCGATGTCGTCGGGTCGCGGACCGCCACTCGGCGCAGCAGGAGCGGCAGGCGCAGGTGCCGCGGGAGCAGCCTCGACCGGTGCCGCCTCGGCCGTCGGGCGCCGCGAGCCTCCTCCTCGTCATCCTCCGGCTCCGGATCGGTGTCGGTCGCGAACAGCACCGCCGCGTCGCGCTCGGAGTTCAGCACTTCGGTTGTGCTGTGCGAATACTCGGGCAGCTTGAGCGTGTTGGTGGCCAGGCCGGCGACCGTCGGCGCCGACTTCACACCGATCTCGACGAACCGCTCGATACCAAGACCGCCCGCGGCCTCCTCGATGAAGAGCAGATCCTGCGTCTCGATCCA
The DNA here is from genome assembly GCA_963848185.1 of uncultured Actinomycetota bacterium. Taxonomy (GTDB): domain Bacteria; phylum Actinomycetota; class Actinomycetes; order Mycobacteriales; family Mycobacteriaceae; genus Mycobacterium. The sequence continues at coordinate 22,240 of CAWKCR010000006.1, read as the reverse complement.
GCGCACCGGGCTGGCGAACTGCCAGGCCAGCAGCTCGATGACGATCTTGCGGCACAACTCGCTGGGCTTCTCGCTGCGCCACGTGTCGTAGTCGGCCAGGATCTCGTCGAGCGGCTCGGCAGGCACCAGATCCCGGATCTCCTGGATGAAGTCGCGGTCCAGCGTGAACGGCCGCGGCACCAGGTTGGGGATGTACTTGCCGATGATGAGGTCAGGATCCTGGTCGCGCGGCATGACGCGCTCCAGCGAGCGCCGGAAGTCTGCTACGCCGACCCGCAGCACAGAGCTGTGGAACGGCACGTCGATACCCGGCACCAGGATGAACGACCGCTTGCCACCGCTGATCTCGCGACGCCGCTCGACCTCCTCCTCCAGCGCCTCCAGACCGCGCACGGTGCCGGCGATCGCGTACTGCGAGCCACGCAGGTTGAAGTTCACGATCTCCAGGAACTCGCCTGTGCGCTCGGCGATCTCGGCGACGAACGCCGTGACGTCGTCATCGTCGAGATCGATCTGCGACGGCCGGATCGCGGCAAGCCGGTAGTTGGACCGGCCCAGGTGGTCGCGCGGCACGATGTCGTGCATCTTGCTGCCGCGGTGGAACACCACCTCCAGCAGCGCTTCCAGTTCGTAGACACCGCTGACACGCAGGCCAGCGCGGTGTACTCACCGACGGAGTGACCGCAGGCGATCGCGTCCTCGACGAACGCGCCCTGCTCGCGCATCTCGGCCACCTGGGCGGCGGCCACGGTCGCCATCGCGACCTGGGTGAACTGCGTCAAAAACAGCACGCCGTCGGGATGGTGGTAGTGCACACCGCTGGCGATCAGGCTTGTCGGGTTGTCGCGCACCACGTGCAACACCGAGAAGCCCAGCGTGTCGCGGGTGAACTTGTCGGCGTTGTCCCACACCTTGCGGGCGGCCTTGGACCGGGCACGGACCTCCATGCCCATGCCCTTGTGCTGAATGCCCTGGCCCGGGAACGCGTAGACGGTCTTGGGAGCGGCCAGTTGCGCGGTCGCCGCCATCACCAGTTCGTTGTCGACCTTCGCGGTGACCTCGATGATCTCTGCGCCACGGTCGATGCCGACGCGGTCCACGCGGAACTCGATCTCGTCACCCGGAAGGACCATGCCGAGGAAGCGCGACGTCCAGCCGACCAGTCGCGCCGGCGGGGTGGCCCGGCCATCGGTGGCGGTGACGACGTGCTGCGCCGCGGCGGACAGCCACATGCCGTGCACGATGGGCGTCTTGAGCCCGGCGAGCAGCGCGGCGGCGCGGTCGGTGTGGATCGGGTTGTGGTCGCCCGACACCACCGCGAACGCGCTCATGTCGCTGGGTGCGGTGACCGTAACGTCGCGACGACGGCGCCGCGGCGTATCGGTCGCGTTATCGGTGATGGCGCCTCCGGCACGCACCGGGTCGGTCAGTTCGGCCGGGCCGCTGCGGCCGCGGATGGCGAAGCGCTCCTCGAGTTCGGCCAGCACGGTGCCCGAGGCATCGGTGATGGTGACCGACACCGGGACGACGCGGCCGACCTCGGTGTCGACGGCCTCCGAAGCCGTTGCGGTGACGGTCAACTCGGCCTCCGACTTCGGCATCGGCGCCAGCAGGTGGGCGGCGTGGTCGAGGTGGACCAGGCTGAGCAGACCCTCGACGACCGGGAACCCGGTCTCGGTGACTGCCGACCCGATGACCGAGAACACCGCCGGCCAGCAGCGGCCGACCAGGGCGTCAGGCACGAGGGTCAGGCCGGGCGCCAACGGCGCGCCGAACGTCGCGGTGACGCCGGTGTGGTCGGCGACCTCCTCGGGGTCCCAGGACGACGGTGACCGTGGTGGTGTTGTTCGTCCACCGGCGGAAGTGCCTCGGGGCCGTCGACGTTGGCCGCGATGGCCAGCACGGCCCGCATCGCGGCCGAGGCGTCCTCGGTGGTGACCACCGGCATGCCGCCGTCGACGGTGGCACGACGGCAATGTGAACCGGATGTGATCCAGATGTCCGAACAGCGGCACGCTCAGCGTGACCTCGCCCTCAGAGTTCAGCTCCAGGCGCGCACCCGTCGACGGGTGTGTCGCGCAGCGGTTCTCGTTGACCTGCCACTCGTCGGGCGCACCGATGCGGTGCACCGGGTTGATCGCGGTGCGGCCAGCCCACAACACGTCGGGCGAGTCGAGAACAACAGCGAGCGGACCGGTGACGTCGACGCGGGCCTGGCGGCGAGAAACCACCGGCGCCGGCTGACGCACCCGTTGCCAGCACCTCGTCGATCGAGGCCTGCTCGAAGCGGTCCAGCAGCTCGCCGACAGGCTCGTCGACGCGGGTGATGCCCTCGACCGCCTGGGTGCCGGGGATGATGCAGACCTGGTCGGCGGTGTAGCGGGCGTCGTGGGCCTGCCACAGTGAGTCGCTGCGCCACCACCGGCGCACATCCTTATCGATGACGGGCACGAAGTTCGACCGGCTTGCCCGAGCGTCTTGCACAGCGTCGACGAACCACGGAACGTCCGCGGGATGCGGTCCAGCGTGTCGGCCTCGGGGTAGCGGGCCAGCAGTATGGCGATGGCCCGCTCCGGCTCGTCGAGCACCGCCTTGTCGGTAAACAGGGTGGCGATCGGGCCCGAATCCTGCGGGTGCAGACGGGCTTCGGCGCGCTTGAGCATCTCCTCGAAGCGGTCGCGCCAGTTGACGTCGAGCCACGGCGAACCGGCCTTGCGGGTGTCGGCCGTGCTCGAGCCGTCGCCGATCGCCAGCTCGACGTAGCGCTGCAGCCACTGCAGGTAGGTCATCTCGGCGGCGTCGCCGAAGTACGGCTTGGCCGTGACCGCCATCGCGGCGATGATCTCGTCGCGACGCGCCGCCACCGCCTCGGCGTCACCGGCGACCTCGTCGAGCAACCTGCCGCAGCGCGACGCGGCGTTGTCGATCTCGTGGATGTCGGCGCCGAGCTGGCTGCGCCCGGAAGCCATGCCGCCCTGCGCCTTTCCGGCGCCGACCCATCGGTCGGTGCCGGTGGTCTCGACCAGCATCTGCTTGACCGCGTGCGATGTGGTCGACTCCTTGGCGCGCCATCGCCGCGGTGCCGACCAGGATGCCGTCGACCGGCATCAGCGGGAAGCCGTACTGCTTGGCCCAGCGCCCGGACAGGTACTCGGCCGCCCGTTCGGGGGTGCCGATGCCGCCGCCGACGCAGACCGTGATGTTGGCCGACTTGCGGAGGTCGGCGTAGGTCGCCAGCAGGAGATCGTCGAGGTCCTCCCATGAGTGGTGTCCGCCGGCGCGGCCGCCCTCGATGTGCACGATGACGTCGCTTGCCGGGCACCTCGGCGGCGATCTTGATGACCGACTTGATCTGGTCGATGGTGCCGGGCTTGAACACCACGTTGCTGATGCCGATGCCGTTGAGTTCCTCGATGAGGTCGACGGCTTCCTCGAGTTCGGGGATGCCCGCGCTGACGACGACGCCGTCGATCGGCGCGCCGGACTGACGGGCCTTCTGCACCAAGCGCTTTCCGCCCAGCTGCAGCTTCCACAGGTACGGGTCGAGGAACAGCGAGTTGAACTGCACGGCCCGGCCCGGCTCGAGGAGCTGGTCAGCTCCGCGATGCGGCGCGTCGAAGATCTCCTCGGTGACCTGACCACCGCCGGCCAGCTCGGCCCAGTGGCCGGCGTTGGCGGCCGACGCGACGATCTTCGCGTCCACGGTGGTGGGCGTCATGCCCGCCAGCAGGATCGGCGAGCGACCGGTCAGGCGGGTGAACTTCGTGGACAGCTTCACCTTCCCGTCGGGCAGCGTGACCGCCGACGGTGCGTAGCTCGACCACGCGGGGCCGATCTCCGGGGCGGCGCCGACCGTGAACAGGCTGCGCTGGCCGGCGCGGGTGGCCGCGGGAACGATGCCGACGGCCAGTCCGCGGATCACGGGGGCGGTCAGGCGGGTGAGGGTGTCACTGGGTCCGAGGTCGACGATCCACTTGGCGCCTGCGTCGTGGAGGCGCTCGACCTCGGCGACCCAGTCGATTGGCTTCACGAAGATGGACTCGGTCAAGGCGTGGGCGAGGTCGGCGTCGATGCCGGTCCTGGCGGCCCAGCCGTCCACCACGGAGACGCCGTCGGCGAGGCGCGGCGTGTGGAAGCCCACCTCGACCTGGACGCCGTTGAACACGGGGCTGAACACGGCGCCGCCGCGCAGCTTCGCCTTGCGCTCGGCCTCTTCCTTCTCGGTGATCTTGGAGCAGTACAGCTCGAAGCGGGCGAGCTGCTCGGGCGTGCCGGTGATGACGACCGAGCGCCTGCCGTTGCGGATCGACAGCACCGGCGGCAGCACCGTGCGAACGTCCTTCGAGAACTCGTCGAGCAGTTCGACGATGCGGTCGGGATCGGCGTTGGTGACCGACACCATCGGCGACTTGTCGCCCCGTCCGACCATGCCCGCGACGGCGCGACACCAGCGAGCCCGCCGCCCCGATGAGTTGCAGCAGGGCCAGCAGCTCGGCGTCGCGGGCACCCGCGGCCTTCAGCGACTCGCACGCCGACGACGCCCTGCGAATGCCCGGCCATCGCCACCGGCGGCGTGCCCTGCAGATCAAGGCCCTGGCGCTCCACGGCGCGCATGGCGGCCATCTGAGCGAGCAGGATGCCCGGCCCGGAGATCGCGGCGGTGGTGAGCTGCTTCGCGGTGGGCAGCGGCTCTTCGGCGGCCAACGCCCGGACCCACTGCAGCGGCTCGAAGCCGACCGGCCGCACCACGACCAATTCGCGGGCGACCGGCTCGAGGAGGAGCGCGGCCTCGCCGACGACCTCGCTCAGCTCGGACTCGATGCCGGCCGAGCTGATCAGCTCCTCCAGGTTCTCCAGCCACGAACCGCCCTGACCACCAAACGCCACCGCATACGGCTCGCCGGCGTTCAAACAATCGACGAGGGCATGAGTGTGGAGGCCCCCCGCGGGCGAGTCACCGTCGCGGCCGGTCGACAGCCTGTCGTACTCGTAGATCGTCATTTCAAGAGTGCTCTTCTTGTTGCTGGCTCCGGCGCTTCACGCTCAAGAATCGGCAGGCGCCTGCCGAGGGTGCCGTGGTCTACCGACATGAGCGCGGTCTCGATTTATGTGGTGATGAGTTTGGCTGAACATCCCAACCATGCACATTCCTGCTAGCGGCGGATCGTCATTCCAGCTGGCTGGGGTGGCGACACCGACGGCGATCAAACCCGCCGGGCCGGGCATGGTAGGCGCGGTGGTCGCGTACGGGCGTCGATCTTCAAACCCTCTTCGCAGCAGGGCGATTGAAGGGTCCGACGAGCTGGCTCAGTGCGGGCCCAAAAGGCCGCGCCCTTCGCCGAGGGGCCGCTGTGCTCATCAGCCAGTCGAAGAGCTCCCCTGCGCGGAATCCAGCACTCCACGTGGGTGACCTGGTGTGCTGACGTATGTGTTTACCAACTCAGCATCACATATCGGTGATGCGGCAGTCCCCGGGCAAGCTGTTGCACAAGCCTTTTCGACATTTCGCTGCTGTCGATTCGACTCCGACTAGGACGCTGTGCTCACAACTGTCCGCACCCGCAACGTACCGACCCCAACTGACAAGCATCTTGCCCGAACGCGCTGCCTTTCTGACGAACTGTCAGAGATGAGCCGGCCGGTGCCGCCCCCTGGACAGTGACGCATCGAACAACTGCACGGAGATACTTCTGTGCCTGCGGCAACGCGATGAGATAGCAATCCAAGCGGGCGTGCCCGCCGGAACCGAACTAATTGATGCAGATGGTGCCGTTGGCGTGTGTGCCACTACCGGTAAGGCACCCATTGGGAGGATCTTTCGGCAGGCCGGGGGGAAGGCAGTTTTGCCTATAGTCGTCCCAGTACCAGCCGTAGGGGCAGTCGGCCTGGTTCATCGCCACCGGGGTGGACGCCAGCGAGGCCAACCCGGCGCTCGCCGCAGCGACGGCAGTCGCGATTGCGAATGTGAGGGTCTTCATATCCGTTTCTCCTTGCACTCAGCGTCTGCGATCCGAAGCCGTTCTGTCGGAGGCGAAAACGCACCTGTAGACGATTGTCGGCGGCGAAGTGACTCGCCGCCGCCATGCCACCCGCAGACCGCCCTACGGGCTAGCACCTGTTTGTCGGGATTGCTAACGGAAACTAAACCGTCTGTGGCTCAGCGAATTTAGACGGCGAGATCAGGCACTTCGTCGCCGCCGACGCAGCCGGAGTGTCCGCCGGAGCACGACGGGTGATGCGGATCGCATACGATCCATTCTCGTCGAGCGCCATGATCGTTCAACAACCGAACTCATTGAACGACAGTGCAATGCTGACGATTCGTCACCTGGCCACCTGTTGAAGTCGGAATACCGGCTGGCCGGTATATCAAACTGGCGATGGCCGCAACGACATATCCGTGTCCAATCCGCATGCTGAGTATCAGACCTGCGTCAGATCAAGAATCTGCGCGTAATCGGTTGTGAAGACGGAAGTTCCAACAAGTAGGAGCGACGTCCAGATCGGCGGAAGAGCCGCCGGGAACAGATGGAGGAAACATCGTGGCATACCAGACCGTTAACCCGTACGACAACCAGGTCGTGGCAACATTTGACGACCTCACCGACGCGCAGGCGATGGATCTGCTTGCGCAAGCGCAAGAGACATTTGAGTCATGGAGCCAGACTTCGTTCGCCGAACGCACCGCCGTAATCAAGCGCGCCGCGGCGATCTTCCGCGAGCGGTCCGACGAGTTCGCCCGGCTGCTTACCCTCGAGATGGGCAAGCTCTACGCCGAGGCTTTGGGCGAAGTCGAGCTCAGCGCACAGATTTTGGACTACTACGCCGAGAACGCCGAGGCTTTCCTGGCCCCCGAGCCCCTCAACACCGCCAGCTCCGATGACACCGCCATGCTGGTCAGCGCACCGCTGGGAGTCATCCTGGGGGTTCAGCCCTGGAACTTCCCGTACTACCAGCTGGCGCGCGTAGCGGGACCCAACCTGATGGCCGGCAACGTCGTCATCGTCAAACACGCCTCCAACGTGCCGCAGGCGGCTGCCGCCTTCGAGAAGTTGCTGCTGGAGGCCGGCGCACCAAAGGGCGCCTACACCAACGTGTACGCCACCAAGGAGCAGATCAACTTGCTGATCGACGACCCGCGCGTGCGCGGCGTGGCGTTGACCGGCAGCGAGGGCGCCGGCGCGGTCGTGGCCGCCCGGGCGGGCAAGAACCTCAAGAAGTCCACCCTGGAACTGGGCGGCTCGGATGCCTTCATCGCGCTGGCCGACTGTGACCTGGACAAGACCGTCGAGTGGGCGTTGCACGGCCGCGTGTTCAACGGCGGGCAGTGCTGTGTGGCCTCGAAGCGGATCATCGTCGTCGACGAGATTGCCGATGAGTTCCTGGCGAAGTTCCAGGTGGCGATGTCCGGGCTGAAGGCTGGCGATCCGTTCGACGCTTCGACGACGCTGGCCCCGATGTGCAGCCAGAAGGCCGCCGACGACTTGGACGCACAGATCAACGCCGCCGTGGAAGCCGGCGCGAAGGCGATCGTTTGCGGCGAGTCTGTGCCCACGAAGGGTGCGTTCGTACAGCCGACGATCCTGACCGACATCACCCCGGACAACCCCGCCTACTACGAGGAGTTCTTCGGCCCGGTGGCGCTGTTCTTCCGCGTCAAGGACGAGGACGAAGCCGTGCGGCTGGCCAACGACTCACGCTTCGGTTTGGGCGGATCGGTGTTCACCAGCGACGTTGAGCATGGCATCGAGATCGCCAAGCGCATCGAGACCGGCATGGTGAACATCAACCACCCCGCTCGCCTCAAAGCCGACCTGCCGTTCGGCGGGGTCAAGATCTCGGGCTACGGCCACGAGCTCGCCCACCTCGGCATTGAGGAGTTCATCAACAAGAAGCTCATCAACGTCGTCCCGATCGACGCTCCCGCCTGATCACTCACTGACCAAGAGAAGGAATACAACCATGCCTAACTTCACCGTGGGGAAGTACCTCGCGACCCGGTTGGAACAGATCGGACTGAAGCACTACTTCATGGTCCCTGGGGACTACAACCTCGTGTTGCTCGACGAGCTGCTGGAAAACGAAAACATCGAGCAGATCGGGTGCTGCAACGAGCTCAATGCGGCCTACGCCGCCGAGGGCTATGCCCGGGTCAACGGCGCCGGAGCCGTGCTTACCACCTTCAACGTGGGCGCGTTCTCCGCGCTGAACGGGGTGGCCGGCGCCTACGCCGAGCGCCTCCCGGTGATCGTGGTTTCCTCGGGGCCCAATACGAATGACGTGGGCTCCAATCACGTCCTTCACCACACCATGGACAACGGCGAGCTGTCGGATCAGTACGAGATTTTCCGGAAGGTGACCTGCAAGGCGGTGCGGATCGTGCACCCCGACACAGCACCTGCCCTTATCGATGAGGCGATCAGCGCTGCGCTGCGCGAGCGCAAGCCCGCCTACATCGAGATCCCGTGCAACCTGTCGGCCGCGCCGTGCTCTGAGCCGGCGCCGTTCGACACGCTGCCGGCCTGGGAGCCCAGCAACGCGCGGATGCTGACCGACGCCGTCGGGCGGGCCAGCGACCTTGTGCAGCAGGCGAAGAAGCCAATTCTGCTGGCCGGGGTGCACCTGCGCGCGCACGGTGCGATCGACGCCTTCCGCGAGCTGGCCGAGGCGCTGGGCTGCGCGGTAGCGGTGATGCCCAACGCCAAGGGTTTCTTCCCCGAAGACCATCCGCAATACGTCGGCATCTACTGGGGCGAGGTGAGCAGCCCGCAGGCTCAGGCCATCGTCGACTGGGCCGACCTGATCGTCGCGGCGGGGGCAGTATTCAACGACTACACCACGGTGGGTTGGAGCGCGCAGCCGGCCCGCGGGCGACTCGTCAATGCCGAGCCCCGGAAGGTGCAGTTGCCCGACGCCGAATACCACGGCGTGGCGCTGGCCGAGTTCCTATCCGATCTGGCCAAGAAGGTCCCAACGAATGCCGCGACACTGACCCAATACCACCGGCTCCACCGGACCACGGCCGCCCCGGTGGCGGCCGCGGACGTCGACCCCACGGCGCCGCTGAGCCGGGTCGAAATGTGGCGGCAGATCGAGCAAGACCTCGACTCGAAGACCACGCTGCTGGTGGAAACCGGTGACTCCTGGCTCAACGGGATGTACACACGGCTACCCGGCGGCGCCCGGTTCGAGATCGAGATGCAGTACGGCTCGATCGGCTGGTCGGTGCCGGCGACCTTCGGCTACGCGAAAGGCCTTGAGCCCGACCGGCGCCTGGTCTCGGTGATCGGCGACGGATCCTTCCAGCTCACCGCCCAGGAAGTATCCAACATGATCCGCCACGGCCAAGAGCTCACGATCTTCCTGGTCAACAACCGCGGATACGTGATCGAGTCGGCGATCCACGACGGTCCCTACAACTACTACAAGAACTGGGACTACGCCGGCCTGATCGACGTGTTCAACGCGGGAGAGGGCGAGGGGCTCGGCTTGGTCGCCAGCACCGCTGGAGAACTGGCCGAGGCGATCAACACGGCGCACGCCCACAAGGGCGGGCCGGTCTTGATCGAGTGCCAAATCCCCAATGACGATGCCAGCCCGGAGCTGATCTCGTGGGGATCCAAGGTGGCTCGCGTCAACGGTCGACCCGACCCGCGGTTCTAGAGGAACGAAGCCGACAGGCCGTTTCTCATCGACGACGATCCTCCCGCCAGGCGCTCGGCGGGAGGATCGTCGCTCGTTCGGCTTCGCTATCGGGTGTCGACCATTGTGCCGTCGCGTAAAGTTCTGCGCCCCAGCGCCTTCCGAGCACGCCAGATACCGCACGTATAGACGATCGGGAACGTCCTTCGACTCTTAAGAGGCGCTCGGCAGTACCGGCATCCGCTCTTCACCGACGGTCCGCTGTGTGCCCAATTCGGCTGCTATGCAACCGATCACCTGCCGACTCATGAGCATCCCGAGATGGCCGACACCGTCGAAGGTGATGGTTTCCGCCTGAGCGTGCGGCGGCACTGCACGCACCCCGGGCACAATGATGTCGAGTGCCGCGGTCAATGACAGCCACCGGATCCCGTCGGGCAGGGGGGCGGACGCGAGCCGGCTCAATACTGGCGAGCCGGCACGCAGTTCCCGCACGATTTCGGTAACCGGCAGCACACCGGCCCAGGGCGACCCCCCGAAGGGCGAGCCGAGGGTGATGACCGTGTGGACTCGCCCAGTCAGACGACTGTCGGCGATGGCCTGTGCGATGACAACACCGCCCAGACTGTGTCCAACGAGATGCACCTTGTCGGTACCGGTTGCCGCCAGGATTCTCTCCACCTCGGCCACCAGCCGATCAGCCAGCTGCTGCACCGACGTCCCGACCGGCGGATAGCTCATCGCTTCGACGGCCACGCCTCGGGCGTTCAGGGCCTTGGCGACCAAGGCCCAGCTTGATTTGGTGCCCCCGAACCCATGAACAAGCAGAACAGGCCGGGTCGTGGGCGCGGTGAGTGCCTTCACGGTTAGGGAATTGCTTGGGGTGTCGTAGCCACCGCCGAGCAGCCGGAGGGGTGCCATCGCCACCGTCGACATCAACATGGCGGCCTCGTTCGCGTGCACCGCCGCGGCACGCCGCACCGTCTGGACAGCCGTGCGGGCAGTGTCGAGTACGTCCTGGAGTGTCCTCGAGGCGCTTTGCGGGCCGGCCGCGCAGACCTGTTCTGCCCGTGGTCTTTCCGTCGACCGTACTTTCGACATGTCCAACCCCTTGCGGTGTAACGCGTTTAATTCGAGGATGGGGGTTGGCGGATCGGATGTCTTCAATGCCAGCAGCAGTTTGCCTTGCGGGTAAGCAGGAGCCGTCTCTACGAGCTAGCGGGTAGGTGTCTGCAATCACACTGCGTTGCAACGCATTTCAGTGGGCAAACAGATTGAACGTAGAGCCGCGACAGGCCGAGCAATTTGCAGTTCGGCGGCGCCGAGCATTAGAAAGTCGGCGTGTTGTCAGAGGTTCCGGTCGCGCACTATCGCCCAGAGCTCACACTTGCGCTGCGCCCATTCCACCGTGAAGCCGGTGACCACAGCGGTGGTCAGGGCGATCATTGAAGTCATCATCATGACTCCTCACTAGGACGGACGTTGGTATACATATCGTCACGCCGCGGGGGTCCGAAGTCTTCGGAGGTGGCGCCCATCTACAGTGGCTGCCAGCCCGCAATCGGGGGTTCCGGCTAGCCGGTAGTCTGATTCTTTGCTTACGCAAGTCAACAAGCTGCTTCGGTGGATGACACCAACGCCAAGCTACCTTTAGCGCTTGGGCACCAGGTGCAACGGCAGAGTCTCGAATCGGCGAATAACGTTGTTCAAAGCCAACTCTGGCGCGCCGTCGAGCTCGATGCCGTCAACATGTCGAAGCAATGAGCGCAGCATCGCTTCTGTCTCCATCCGCGCCAGACCCTGGCCTGCGCACGCGTGAACTCCATGCCCGAAGCCGAGCTGACGGGAAGCGTCGCGCGTGATGTCGAAACGGTCAGGATCGCTCCAGACACGTTCATCGCGATTCGCCGACGCGAACATGACCAGCACCCGTGAGCCTGCCGGAATTCGAATCCCCTCGATCTCGGTATCACGCTCGGCGCGGCGCCCGAAGGCCCGGACCGCCGATTCCATGCGGACGACTTCGTTCACGGCATTCGGTATCCGGGCGGGGTCGCGCTGCAGTATCTGCCATTGATCCGGGTTTCGCGCGAACAGCCAAAGTGCCGCGGCGATCGCACTTGCCGTGGTGTCGATTGAGGGCGCCAGAAAATCGATGAAGACCGAAGGAAGTTGGGACCGCTTCATCGCGCCTTCCTCAATGGCCTGCACCACCTCGTGCGCCATGCTGCCGGGAATCACATTGCGCCGACGGGCAAGCCGGTGCACGAACGCCAGCATCGACAAGACGTTGCCAGACGACCGGACGGCCAAACTGTTGAAGGGCCCAAGCAAATCGAAGGTGGCGCCGGCCCACTTCACCAGGTGCTCGCGTTCCCGTTCGGGCCATCCGACGAGGTCGGGGACGACCTGGAGTGGAAGCCTCAACGCGATGTCTTGAACGCCGTCCACCCTGCCATTCGCCACGGCCGCACGCACAGTCTCCTCGGCCAAGTCGTCTATCTGCGTTTGCAATGGACGCAGTCCTCGCGGTATCAGCCGATGGGCCGTCAGCTTTCGGACGCGATCGTGCTCGGGGCCGTCCAGCATCAGAAAGCTTCGCCTGCCGACAGTCCGGGAGATGGTGTTCAGCGCGACGCCGCCGCCGGAGCGGAACGTGTCGTCATCGCGGAGTACCGCCTTCACCTCGGCGTATCGCGGAAGCGCGTACAACTTTTGTTTCGGTAGCCATACGACGGGTCCCAGGGCCCGCATGGCTGCGTAGTGCGGGTAGGGATCGCGAATAGCGGTCTCGGAGTACAAATCCGCGCGGTACACCGGCACGTCGGTTGGCGTCTTCGCGCCGCCCATGGCCCGCCGCCATATCTGGGCGTCACGGGACGGCGCGTCGAGACAGCGCCCCAACGCGATGGGGAAGAGGTCGTCATGTGACCATCGTCGCCTGGCGGCGGTCCAAACGCGAGGGTATGGGTGCACCATGTTCACTCATTAGTGGTGCACTGCGCACACACCGACGGATAGGCTGTGCCGGTGACCGCGCCGCACCCCAGCGAGCAGGCGCGTGAGCTACTGCGCACGATCGCCCAGTCCCTCGTGCAGAACCAAGACGCCTGGTTGGACGATCTAACCACCGAGTCGCTGAAAGCAGCCGGGATGGAAGTCGCCGCGGCGGACCCGGTTCTGCGAGCATCTGTCCGAGCGCGCGTTCCGGGCCAGCTTTCTCCATTGGGCCACACAGAATCTGCAATATCCCGGGGCCAGCGTCGGGCCCGGCCTCGGCGATGAGGTGGTGTATATCGCGCGCGATCTCATCAGGGCGGTCTGGAGGAGACGGCCACCACCGCCTACCGGGTGGGGCAGTCGCAGGCCCTTCGATACTTCGTCGGTAAGGCGTTCGAGTTCACTGACGACCCGGTTCTGCTCAGGGAGCTCCTCGACACGGTTGCCTGGTCGATCAGCGACTTCGTCGAGGGCACGGTCACCCGCGTCACCGAGATGATGCGCAGTGAGCGTGCAGAGATAATGCGAGGTAGCCAGCCCGAACTGCGTGAAACGGTCGCGTTGCTGCTCGACGGAGCGCCGATAACACAACAGCGAGCAGAATCGAGGCTCGCCTACCGGCTCAGTCAGGCGCACACCGCAGTCGTCGTATGGAGCCCGGAACCTGACGTCGACGTCCACAGGATCGACGACATCGTAGAAACGCTCACCAGACCGTGGAAAAGTCGCCCACTCATCATCAGGCCCGGCGCATCCACCAAGTGGGTGTGGCTTCCCGGGCCCGACGATATAGACCGGGAGCAACTGCGCAGTGCCGTCGATCCGTCCGGATCCGTGCGCGTGGCGGTAGGTGGGCGAGCTGTGGGCGTGGAAGGATTTCGGCGAAGCCATGCTGATGCGACCGCGGCCCAGCGCATGGTGGCGCGGTTGGAGTCGGCCCAGCGCATCGTCTTTTTCGACGAGGTCCAACTCGTGGCCTTGATGACTAGCGACGCAGAGGGCGCGGAGCGGTTCGTGAGGCAGATCCTCGGTGACCTCGCGTACGCCCCTCGGGACGTTCGTGAGACCGTCCTCGCATTCGTCGAGGAACACGGCAGCGTAAGTCGAGTCGCCGCAAGGCAGTACACACATCGAAACACGGTCGTGCGTCGGGTGGCACGCGCAGGAGCGCTGTTGCCGCGACCACTCGCCGAGAACCCGGTTCAGGTCGCCGCGGCGCTGCAGGTGCTGCGCTGGACGGGTCACGGGCGTTCTGACCGCCGTACCGCAGACCATGGGTGAGACTTGGCAAGACTGTTGCGTTAGCCAACCTCACGGCAGCATCTGAGCTGACATCAGTACGCCAGTGACGTCGACGACGGCATGCAGGCCCGGTTCGGAGACCGGCCTACGCATCAGCGCCGGCATCGGCGGAGGGCGCGAAAACCGGTACCGCGTTGCAGACTTCGGCCAGGTTGCGGCTGGCGCACAGCACCGTCCGATCGGGTCGCACTACGGCAGCCGTGGCGCGGCCGGACCGCAGCCAGCGGCCCAGCTCCGTCCCGGGTTGCGCCGTCAAGACCACGGCACCGCGGCGGGCCATCTCGTCCTGCTGGGACGGGGCCAGCGGTACGGACGTGACCACCGCGAACCGGGCGCCGACAACATCGTCGAGCCGTTTGCCTTCGGCCAGAACGGGATTCGGGCACAACCGGCCCGCGAGCTGTCGTCGTCCCGATGATTTCACGACCAGCTCACTGCTGTGCAAGGCGGGCGTCGTGCTGTCGACGATCTTCTTGCGCACCCCGGGCATCAGATGCAGGCGCGGAACCACCACTCGGCGGAGGAAGTTGCCCACCTCGCCACCCGCGGTCATCGCCGTGCCCACCGCGAGCGCGAACCGGATCAGGTACCGCACGTGCGGAACGCGCTCCTGCTCGTACGTGTCAAGAACACTCTCCGGCAACCATCCGTTGGCCACGCCGGCAAGCTTCCACGCGATGTTCGTCGCGTCGCGCAGGCCCGCGCCCATGCCCTGGCCGATGAACGGTGGTGTCAGGTGGGCGGCGTCGCCGAGGATGAACATATTGCCGCGGTGCCAGCTGTTCGCCACCTGTGCGCGGAACGTGTACTCGGCGACGCGCACGAGCTCCAGCTGTTCTGGCGCAACACCTTCCAGCCATGGTTGGATCAGCGGGTAAAGCGCCGCCATGGTGCTGTAGTCGTCGGCCGTCTCGTCCGGCAGGAGTCGGAACTCCCACCGGTAGCGGGTATCGCCGATCCGCATGTATGTGCCCGCTCGATGCGGATCACAGACCTGGTGGGCGACCTCTTGCTGATTCAGCTCCGCGGCCGTAGCCACATCGACCACCAGCCAACGCTGCTGAAATTTCAAGTCCTCCATGCGTGCGCCGATCGCCGCGCGGACCAGGCTGTTAGCCCCGTCGCAGCCGAGTACATATCTCGTCTCCACACGGTGCTCTTCTCCGCTGACCCGATCGGTGAACGCGACCTGCGCTCTGTCAGCGCGGACCTGAACGGCTTCGGTCACCTCGGCATTGCCCCGGAGGACGGCGTGCGGGTAACGCTTCAGGTTCGCCCGCAGTAGTGCCTCCAGCTCCGGCTGGTCGAACATGTTCATTTGCGGAAAGCCGTTGGCGCCTTCAGCGCCCTCCCGGTGAAACTGCGCCATGACCCGCATGTTCCGGTCCCGCAGCTGCAAACCCTGCGCGGGTCGGGAGATCGCCGCGAACTCATCAGCGATGCCCAGTCCGGCCAGTAAACGATAGATTTCGTCGTCCAGATGAACGGCACGCGGCTGTGGGTAGACGTCCTCCCAGCGGTCGAGGACGAGGCAGTCGACGCCGTACTGTGCAAGCTTCGTCGCCGCGGTGATCCCGGTCGGCCCGGCGCCGACGATCACCACCGGGACGAAGTCGGGATCGTCGTTCATGCGTACTTGACCCGGTTGCGCTGCGTGCCGAGATCGATCTTGCTGTCGTCGGTGGCGATGCTCGCCTCGACGACATCGCCGTCGTGCAAGTACTTGGCGTTCTTGGCCTGGCCGGCGAAGAACATCTTCCACTTGAGGTCGTCTGGCAGCAGACCCACGAGCTTCTGCACCGGCTTCGGCGGCGCAGACAGGGCCGTCCCGACAGGTGTGCCGGTCAGCACCAGGTCGCCGGCGGACAGCCGCTGGAAGCGGGCGAGCGCAGCAAGCGCCTCGACCGGCCGATAGATCATGTCGCTCTCGACCGTGCTGTCTTGACGCAGTTCACCGTTGACGCGCAGCTGCAGCCGCAGCTCGCCGAAGCGACCCAGCTCGTCGGCGTCAAGCAGCACCAGCGCCGGCCCGACCGGCGTGAAGGTCGGGTACGACTTCGATTCGAAAAACTGGGTTTTGGTCAGTTGCACGTCGCGCGCCGACACGTCGTTGGTCACCACGAGACCGCAGATGTAGTCAGCCAGGTTGTCAGCAGTGATCGCCGTGCCGACGGGTATGTCGCGACCGATCACCAAACCGATCTCCACCTCGTAGTCAAGCAGGCCGACATGCTCCGGCTTGACGATGTCGTCGACGGGGCCAGTGATCGATCCCGATGCCTTGCGGAAGAACGTGAGCGGCACCTTCTTCGGGTTTCCGCCCGTGTCCTCGACGTGCGACGCGAAGTTGGTCATCTGGGCGACGACGCGGCACGGCTCGGTCACCGGCGACAGCAGCTCGAGGCTGCTCACCGGCACCGTCTCGGTGCTCGCCGCGGCCCGATCGAGCGCCGGGCGGTCGGCCAGCAGCTGCGCCGTCGTCGTCGCGTCCGTGTCGACCTTGGCCACGGCGTCAGAGCTGCCCGCCCACCAGTTGTCGGAGGTGCGATAGATGGAAATAGTCATGAGCGTGCCACTTTCATTAGTCCGCGCAGGCGGGTGATGTCGAATTCGTTGTCGTCACGGATCGCGGTCACTATCGACCGCAGTTCGTGAACTGCTTCCCGGCTGGGTGTGATACCGAGAAAATCTTTGGTGGCCGGTGGTCCCCACTGGGCCAGACCGGACGCGGTGAACGGCGCCCATCCCGGTTCGAGGGTGTTGTCGAACATGTCGCCATCGCTGAAGTGCTCGACCAAGAATCCGTCGGGATCGCGCCAGTAGTCGAAGATCTGGCTGCCCTGGATGTGCCTGCCGATGCCCCACGACCGGTGATACCCCAACTCGCGCAGGTATTCACCGCCCGCCGCGATCGCGTCCAGATCGCATGCCTGATACGCGGAGTGCACATAGCGGTTCGACGGGCCCAACGCCAAAGCCAGCGTGTGATGGTCGGCGGGCATCGAGCCGCGGTCGCAGCGGATGAAGCTCATCACCGGGCCGCGGTCGCGCTGGCCGGGGTAGTACATGAAGTCGCTGACGATCAACCCGATGTGGTCGAGGTACCAGTTCAGTGTCTCGATGTACTTCGTGCTCTGCAGCACGACATGTCCCAACCGCTGCACGCGGGCCGGCTCGCGAGGTGGGCGCTGGGTGGTGTTGGCGCGGCGCAACTCATGCCCGAAGTTGAAGGTGTGCGGCTGTTGCGCGGGCAGCTCGGCCAACTCGTGCATCCCGGCGACGACGCGGACCGGAATCCCGCTGGGATCGGTCAGTTCTACCGCGACGCCGCCGATGGCCTCTGGCAGCGCGCGGGTCTTCCTCCCGGTCGCGCTGGCGAGCCGCTCGACGTCGGCCTTGCTCTCTGCGGCGAACGCTGGGCCCACGAACCGCGAGTGCGATCCGCGGCGGACGATCACGCACGTCGAGCCGGCGTCTGTTCCGCGAAGGTGGAGCTCGTGTGCGGTGTGCAGCACGGTGGCGAAACCGAATGCCCGCGCGAAGGCTTCTGCGCGGACCAAGTCTGGTTTCTCGAATTCCAGCCACGCCAGATCGCGGACTTTGATCAGGGGGTTGCGGGAGCGCCCGGGGTGCTCGCCGCGTATGGCGCCCTGCTCGCTGTGTAGGTCTTTGTGTGCGTCGACGTGTGGTGTCACGGCGCCTCCTCGATGGACTGACGATATCGTCACCTACTCGACACCCTGCCGTCAAGTCATTCTGACGAAATTCTCAATATTGATGTTCTCTGCTAGCATCGGCGCATGACCGAGGCGCAACCAGTCGCCGACAACCGCCTGGAACGGCGCAAGATGCGCACCCGCGCGGCACTCATCCGCGCCGCGCAGACTTTTGTTGCGGCCGGCAAACTCAACGTGCCGGTGCTCGAGATCACCCAGGCCGCGGATGTCGGGATGGGTTCGTTCTACAACCACTTCGACAGCAAGGAAGAGCTGTTCCAGGCGGCGGTCAACGAGGTACTCGACGAACTCGGCGCGATACTCGACAAGCTCACCGGCGAAGGCGAGGATCCCGCGGAGACATTCGCCCGAAGTTTCCGGCTAGTCGGGCGGCTGTTCAGGCGGCGCCCGGAGATGTCCCGGGTGCTTCTCAACACCGGGTTGACCATGATCTCCGCCGACCGCGGCCTGGCCCCGCGGGCCCTGCGCGACATCGAGCGTCGCTGCGCGGGCAGGCCGGTTCACCGTCGACGACCCAGTGCTCGCGTTGTCGGTCGCAGGCGGCGCGCTGATGGGGCTCGGCCAGCTGCTGCATGACCAGCCTGAGCGCGACGATGCCGAGACGGCCGACCTCGCGACCCGGGACGTGCTGATCATGTTCGGCTTGCCTGCCGACGAGGCCGCGGAGATCTGCCGTCGACCGCTGCCTGACCTCGACGAGCTGACCAAGCCTGACTCCGCGGCGTGATCCTATCGACGTCGCGACCGAGGTTATGAAGTAGCCCCTTGAGTGCCGAGGTCGCTAAGTGCGGCTTGTCCGGCGTGGGCGCCGCACATACCGTGTGCGCCGGGACCGGGCGGCGTGGCGGCCGAGCAGATGTACATACCCGGCACACCAATGTGATACGGCGACAACGTGATTCGTGGACCGAATACCAACTGACGAAAATCCTTGGCGCCGGTCATGATGTCGCCGCCGACGAAGTTGGGATTGTCTGCGGCAAATTGGGTTGTGGTGCTGACGGTTTGGCCGATGACACGGTCGCGGAATCCCGGAGCGAATCGCTCGATCTGGGCGACGATGGCCTCGGTGGCATCCCCGGTGTAGCCGTTGGGCACGTGCGCGTAGGCCCAAACGGGGTGGATATTGCCGACCGAGCGCACTGGATCGGCCAAATACTGCTGTCCGACGAGGACGAACGGCCGCTCCGGCATGCGACCGGCGTGCACGTCCCGCTCGGTGGCGGCCAGTTCGGCGTAGGTGCCCGCCAGGTGCACCGTGCCTGCCCGACGGGCGGCCGAGTTCGACCACGGCACGCCGTCCTCGACGGCGAAGTCGACCTTGAACGCGCCGGGCCCGCGGCGAAAACGCCGGTAGGCGCGTGCAATTCGCGGTGGCAGCCGATCGCCGAGAATACCGGCGACGGCCTCAGGTGCGAGGTCGAACATCGTCACATCGGCGGGTGGCAGCTGGCTGGCCGCATCGATGCGCACCCCCGTTTCGATCTTGCCGCCCAGGTCGGCCAAAAGCGCCGCGAACGCGTTGGTGATCGATTGCGAACCGCCGGCCGCGACCGGCCACCCGTGACGATGTCCAGCGGTGAGGATGCCCAGCCCGATCGCCGAGGTCATCGGAAAGTGCAGCGGCCGAAAGGCATGCGCCGCAACCCCTCCGAACAATGCGCGCGCCTCAGCGGTGCGGAAAGACCTGGCGATAGTGGATGCTGGTAGCACGGTCGGCGCGCCGAACCGCGCCAGCGTCAACGGGTGGTGCGGCACCCTCAGCAGCGGCCCCATGATGTCGTCGGATAGCGCGTCGAACCGTCTGGAGGTCCGGGAGAACAGCCTGCGCCACCGCCAGTGGTCGATCCCGAGCCCATCGGCGGTGGCCTCCACCGAGCGGTACAGCACGCCCGCCCGCCCGTCGTCGAGGGGATGCACGCAGTCGATCTCCGGCAGGCGCCATGTCAGGCCGTACCGCTCCAGCCCGAGACCGGCCAGAAACGGTGACCCGACGGCCATCGGATGAATCGCCGAGCAGTGGTCGTGCAGCAGGCCAGGGACGATCGCCTCGCTGGTGCGGGTGCCCCCGCCGATCTCGTCGGCGGCTTCCAGCACGGTCACCTGCACGCCGGCCTTGGCGAGGGTGACCGCGGCGGCCAGGCCGTTGGGCCCGGCGCCGACGACGGTCGCGGTGCTCATACCACTGCAGGGTACGGGGGGCTCGGTTCGCGCGTGCCGGCCAGCGACCACGTGACGTGGGTGGGGATCGGGCCGTTGGGCAGCCACGGCTGCTCCTTGACCGCGTCGGACACTTTCCAGGTGCCGCGTTCGATCACGCCGAGGGCCGCGTCGATGACCCTGTAGTGCTGCACCTTGCTCCCCCAGGCCTGCGACTCCACCCAGACGACGACGAGTTCACCCGGCTCGAATGCCGCCTGCCGCTGCACCGCGGCGATGAGGTCCTCGTGGTGCAGGTGGCCGTCGCCGAAGTTGAAACCGATCAACGAGTTGCAGACGAATTCGGCCTCCCGCACGGTGCGGGTGTCGATGTCGGGCAGCGTCCTCAACAGCACCGAAAACAGTCCACGGCCCATGCTGTGCATGGTGCGCCAGGCGATGGTGCGCTGCAACGTGATTTCGGCCCACTGCGGTTCGTATCCGAAGGCGATGAACTGGTCGATTTGGTTGCGGGCGCTGCGCGTGACCTTGTTCAGTTTCGCCTCTGCCCCCGGGGCGAACGCCCACACCGCCGAGGCCCAGTTGCCGGCGTATTGGCGCATCGACGGCAGGAACGACACCTTGTCCGGGCCGGAAATTGCCCAGGATCGGGAAGAAAACCAGCGCCGCAACGATCGTCGCCGTCAGCCACGGCGACGACATGTTCGACACGGCGTATCCCTGCCAGGCCGGGAAGCCGAGGAACAAGAAGATCGACGCGTAGGCGAACAGCACGTTCCATTCCAGCGGAACGGCCAGCGGGAACGTCGAGATGATGAACAGGTGGAAGGCGACCATGAGGATCACGGCCGCCACCGTCAACCCTTTGTTGGTCGAGAACAACAGCACCAGCGGGGCGACGATCTCCACCGTGGTGCCGAGCACGTGGGCCATGAAGTGGGCGGCCCGCGATGGCCGCAGATCGCGTGGGAAGTCGCGGTAATGCGCCCGCTTGACCCGCTTGAACGGCATAAAGGGGCTGTTGCTGACCATCGGGGGGATGACGTTGGCGAAGTGTTTGCCGAACTTCGACACGCCGGCGCCGACCCACACCACGACGATCAACAGCTTCAGCGCGATGATCATGTCCACGAACGGCAGCACGGCGAAGAAGACCAGCGCCGGCAGGTACTGCTCACCCCGCGCAGCGAGGAAGATGGTCTTGTCGCGAAGGCCGTTCAACACCAGCAGCACGATCGGCGCGACCAGCAGCGCGGGGTTGACGAGCCCGGATGTGTTGTGCGGCAAGGCTTGTGACAATGAGTCGCTGTGTACTCCGGGGGCCAGCAGCGGGACGGCGAGGCTGATCAGCAGTGCGAAGTAGAGGATCCCGTCGAACCACGTGCGGCGGTCACCGTCGGTGAACGGCACCCACTTCCACGGCCGCAACCGGATGGTGCCCGAACGGAGCCAAAACAGGATGCCGCCCGTCATCGGCTTGACCTTGCCGGCCAGCGGACCCCATGACCCGGCGACGCCGATCGCCTCGAGCAGCACCGTCCACAGGACCGCTTTCTGGTAAACGATCGGCTGGTTCCACCACTCCGCGACATGCCAGAACGCCGGCAGACCCGACGTCACGGTCGCGACGACCACGCCACCGAGGGCGTAGAAGAACACGAGCTTCGCGATGTAGATCGCATGCACCATGCTCGGAGACCCGAAGCCGTTATCGGTCCAGTGCTGCGCAAGGAAGCGCATCCGTTCCATCAGCGGCTTGGCCAAGAAGGTGTCTGGATCGACCGGGGGAAACTCCGGCTTGGTGAAACTCATGATCAGCTCCCGTTTGTCGATGTGGTGACGAGCGAGTCGGCCGGTTGCCGACGCAAATCAGGTTTCTTGATCTTCCCGACGGCGTTCTTCGGCAGGTCGTCGAGAATGGTGACCTCCGCGGGCCATTTGTATTTCGCGAGGTGCTCCGCGATGTGATCGCGAATCGTCTCCACAGTGACCGTCGTGCCGGGGTGGGTGGAGACGTACAGCACCGGCACCTCGCCGTAGGTGGGGTCGGGGCGTCCGACCACGGCGGCCTCGGCGATCTGCGGCAGCTGGTGGACGACGACCTCGATCTCCCGGGGTAGATGTTCTCGCCGCCGCGGATGATCATGTCCTTGGCCCGGTCGACCAGGACCAGGTAGCCGTCCTCGTCGAGGTGACCGATGTCGCCGGTGTGCAACCAGCCGTCGACGACGGTCTTCGCGGTCTCCTCGGGCAGATTCAGGTACCCACGCATCACGTTGGCGCCCTTGATGACCACCTCGCCGGCCTCACCGTCGGGTACCGGGCGGCCTGCGGTGTCGACGATTCGGATGGTCTGCCCGGGCAGCGGCAGTCCTACCGTCCCCGGTTTGCGGGGACCG
>CAWKCR010000005.1:0-68474 GCA_963848185.1 uncultured Actinomycetota bacterium | reverse complement strand
TCGGCGGTTTGGCGATTTTCGGTTCGATGGCCGTGCTGCGCGCGATGACCTCCGTGACCGACGTGTCGATCTTTGCGCTGAATCTGTGCGTTGCAACCGGACTGGCGTTGGCGATCGACTACACACTGCTGATTATCAGCCGGTACCGCGACGAGCTTGCGGACGGCGCCGGACGCGACGACGCCCTCAGGCGCACGATGGCCACCGCTGGCCGGACGGTGCTGTTCTCGGCGATGACGGTGGCGCTGTCGATGTCGGTGATGGCGGTGTTCCCGATGTACTTCCTCAAGTCGTTCGCTTACGCCGGCGTAGCGGTGGTGGTGCTCGCGGCCGTTGCCGCGATCGTGGTGACGCCGGCCGCCATTGCGTTGCTCGGTCCGCGGTTGGACGCCCTTGATGTTCACCGGCTGCTGCGGAAGCTGCTGCGGCGGCCGGAACCCGGCCATCGCCCGGTGGAGCAGACATTCTTCTACCGGTTGGCCAAATTTGCGATGCGCCGGGCGATTCCGATCGCGCTCGCCGGTTCCGCGCTGCTGATTGCGCTGGGCCTGCCATTCTCCTCGGCGAAGTGGGGCATGCCCGACGATCGGGTGTTGCCGACATCGAGCTCGGCACGCCAGGTCGGCGATCAGCTCCGCGCCGACTTCACCGAAAACCTGTCGACGAACGTGTCCGTTGTCATCCCCGACGCCGACGGGATCAGCGGCGTGGAACTGGGCCAGTACGCGGCGCAACTCTCGCTAGTGCCGGCGGTGTTGGCGGTGTCCGCGCCGGATGGAACGTTCGTCGGAGGTAGTGTTGTCGGCCCGCCGTCCGGCCCGGCCGCCGTCACCGACGGCAGCGCTTTCTTGACGGTCACGAGCAGCGCGCCGCTGTACTCGCAGGCCTCCGAGACACAACTGGACGAGCTGCAGGCGGTGCCCGGTCCCGCAGGCCGGGACGCGCTTCTGACCGGGACCGCAGCGATAAACCGTGACACCGCCCAGTCCGTCAACTCGCGGCTTCCCATCGTCTTGACGATCATCGCCGTGATCACGTTCGTACTACTGTTCCGGCTCACCGGCAGCGTGGTAATCCCGTTGAAAACGCTGGTGCTCAATGGCGTGTCGCTGACAGCCACGTTCGGCGCACTGGTGTGGATCTTCCAGGACGGGAACCTCGGCGCGTTCGGTACCACCGCCACCGGCACTCTGGTGGCTACCATGCCCGCGCTGCTGTTCTGCATCGCGTTCGGTCTGTCGATGGACTACGAGGTGTTCCTGATTTCGCGGATCCACGAACATTGGCAGGCTTCCAACCGGACACCGGCCGACAACGAAGAAAGCGTGGCGCTCGGGGTAGCCCACACCGGGCGCGTGATCACGGCCGCCGCACTGGTCATGTCGATTTCATTCGCGGCGATGATCGCAGCAGAGGTGTCGTTCATGCGGATGTTCGGGCTCGGTTTGACGTTGGCCATTCTGGGAGACGCAACGTTGGTGCGCATGCTGCTCGTTCCGGCGTTCATGCGTGTCCTGGGCCAGTTCAACTGGTGGGCACCCAAACCGCTTGCGCGACTGCACGACCGGTTCCCGATCAGCAGCGAACACACGCCTCCATCAGCCCCCCGGACTGCTGTGCCAATCTTGGATTAGCACAGAGGCATCGTTGGGAAGTAGGTGTCGGACATGAGTAGCGCGGTTCTCGTGCTGTCACTTCTAGTGGCATTGGACCCGGTTCGGATCGGGATCACGGCGCTCTTGATTTCGCGACCACGGCCCATGCTCAATCTGTTTGTCTTCTGGCTCGGCGGCATGGCAGCGGGAATCGCCACCGCGTTGGTTGTGCTGCTTTTTCTACGCGACTTCGCGATCTCCCTCATGCGAGAAGTGAATTTGGCCAGCACCAGCCCGACCGTTGCGGGCATACAGGTTGCGATTGGTGTGTTCGCAGTATCGATTGCGGCGCGCCTCTGGGCACGCCAGCGCGCGCCCGTGCCGGTGACCGGCGGTGATTCTTCGGTCCTGCTGCTAGAGCCCAACACAGCGAGGGGATCCAGCCGACTGTCGATTCGGGGCCAACTTAAAGGCGGGTCATTGGTCGTCGCGTTTGTCGCCGGCCTCGCTTTGGCAACGCCACCTGTGGAGTACCTGGCGGCGATGGTCGCGATTCTGGCCTCGGGAGCAGCTGCCGGTGAGCAACTCGTCGCAGCCGTTATGTTCACCGTCGTGGCGTTTACCGTCGTCGAGGTCCCGCTCATCACCTATCTCGCAACGCCTGCGAAGACGCTAGCCGTCGTGCAGCGGCTGAACCTTTGGATAAGCGAGCGCCGCCAGGCCATCCCCGCTCTCGTCGTCGGCTCAATCGGTGTCTTACTTCTGGTTACCGGCATGGGCAAGGTCTGACGGCTATTGAATTGGCGGTTGTTGCAGCCATTCCAAACTGCCTACCGACTTCGACCTGAAACAGCCGGCGAAGACTTAGTCGCCTCTGATTACCGAAGGTGTCCGGGGATAGCGGCCAACCGACCGAAGTGGGTTGCTATGGGACGAGCACTACCCGGGTGCCGGAGGGCTCCCGTCCCGTCCAGACGTCCTCGACCCGGCTCAATGGCTGCCGTTGGGTCTGCAGGTGAAGCTGGCCGCTGGCGGCCAACTCGAATAATCGCGGAAGGTGGTCGACAGCTGCGCGGGTCACAGCGTCGGCCGGCACACTGCCCATCCCCATCCCGACCAGTTCGATGCCGGCGCTTCGGAAGGTCCCGGCTGGCAGGGTGACATGCGGGCCGGCCATGTCCCCGATCTGCACGAAACGGGTGACGTGGAACGACGTGTTGCCCAGTGCCGCCAACACCTGCTCGGCGGGCGTACCCCACAGATAGTCGAGCACCACATCGAAGGGTTGCGCCCGATGTTCTGCGGCGACACGCGTCCCCAAGTCGTCTGTGCCCAAATTGATTACGGCGTCGGCGCCCACTGTCTGCAGCCACTCGAGGCGAGCTGCGTTGCGGCCAGCCGCAACGACCCGGCCGGCACCGAAAGCGGCTTTGGCCAGTTGCACGGCCAGGGAACCGGTGACCCCGGTGGCGCCGAGCACGAGCACGTGCTGGCCCGGCCGGATACGGGCGCGGTGCTCAAACGACAGCCACACCGACAGGGCGGAATTGGGCACCGCCGCGGCAAGTACAGGGTCGATGCCCTCGGGCAATTCGATGGCCGCGGCGGGATTGATGAGCGTTTTCTCGGCCATCATCCCGTACGGCGGCCGCACGTTGGCGTAGACCAAGCGCCCGTCGTCGAGTCGAGCGACCCCGTCGACGCCAGCGACCATGGGCATCGGGAGTTGGGCGCCGCTGTAGTGCTTACCCGAGACCATGACGCGGTCGAGGTTCTTGAGCGCGGCGGCTTCGACGGTCGCCACTACCGCGCCGTCGCGGTCTTGTGGGTCCGGAAAATCGGCGTACACCGGTGGCGTGCCGAGGGCTTTTACAACTGCTGCTTTCATGTGCATTCTCCGTATCTATTCCTGTGGTGGTCTTGCTGCAACGCAAAGCGTTCTGGTGGCTCAGGCAGTCGACTTCGAGTGCTGGTCGGCATGCTCGGCGGGGTCGAATGCGGTTGAGGCAAACCGGCAGCAGCACTGGCTATTTGGGGGGCCAGCTCAGAGATCGTCTCCTCGAGTTCCTGCCGGGTCGGATTGGCATACACATACCCATCCGGGCGTATCACGACGAAAGGCCGGCGGCCGAAGAATGGGCGTGCTACCTCGTGCATGTCTTCGAGCACGTCACGGGAAGCGCCGGTCTCGACAGGGCGCCGACCGGGGCCACACAACGTGACCAGCTTTGCGCGCAGAACGTCCTGGACGTGGTGCGCACCCCGCGGCGAGAGGGCTGTGCTGGGATCGGCCTCCCAGCCGAAGATGCGCCAGCCGGCGCCGGTGATGTCATCGAGGCGCTGCACTTCGCCGTCGAACGTGCGGACATCGGGTTGCGGGAACAACCGTCCCACCGTCGAGCGGCGGGAGAACGTTCCCACCAGCAGACCGCGTTTGTAGCGTGCCGGTGGGCGGTAGCGGCCCTGCAGGACAGCGTGACGGATCCCAGGGATACGCGCGAGCGCGCGGAATGCCCCGTCGCGCAATGCCGCGCCAAAGTGCGAGCGCGTCATCAGCAGACGCCCCAGAGAGACGGCCAGCGTGGTCATCTTTTCGACGTGCGGTCGCCGTTCGATTTCATAGGAGTCCAGAAGCGCAACCGGCGCCCCGTCGCGGATGACGGCCGCAAGTTTCCAGGCGAGGTTGGTGACGTCACGGATTCCGGAGTTCAGCCCTTGGCCGGCGTTGGGTGGCATGAGGTGTGCGGCGTCTCCGCAGAGCATGACACGTCCGACCCGCCAGTGCTCGGCCTGTTTGGCGGCGTGGGTGTAGATGACTTGTCGCAGGATCTGGGCAGTGTCAGGGTCGGCGTGCTCGGCGATCATCCGTCGAGCTACCGACGGCCGCAGCATTTCCTCGCGGTCTTCGCCGGGCAGCACCAGTCGTTCCCAGCGCTGGTTGCCCGCGGCCAGGCGCGCTGTCATGCGGGGACCGTCAGGATCCATTGTGAACCGCAAGTACGGCAGCTGGGCGGGGGGCTCGGGAAGCTTGGCGTCGACGATGAGCCACGGTTCTTCGTAGCTCGGCCCGACCATTTCGACGCCGACGGCCGCGCGGGTAACACTATTGGCTCCATCACAACCGACCACAAAACGCGCATGGGCTTCGCCGAGGCTGCCGTCGGGCTGGCGAAACGTCATCTGGACACCGTCGCCGACCTCCGTCAGCGCGGTGAGTTCCTGCCCCAGACGCATCTCCACGCCGGAGTGGCTGTGCAGTGCCTCGCGCAGCGTTTGATCCAACAGCGGTTGGTAAATGGTTGATAGCCAGGGATGACCCTGGGGAGTTTCGGTCGGCATCGTCGTGGCCAGTATCTGGCCGTGCCGCGAGGCCCACTGCGCGCCGGCGCCGAGGATCATGTCGGCAGCAGCGCGGTCGTACACACCCGCTTTCTGCAGTGTGCGAAGCGCTTCACTGTCGAGAACGCCCACGCGGGGACGGCTGTACATATCGGCTTGTCGCTCAAGCGCGAGCACACGCAGGCCCTCCCGCGCCAACAGCAGTGCCCCCAACTCGCCCACCGGACCCAAACCCACGACCGCAACGTCAAACACGGACTGGTCAACGCCGCGGTGTGTCATCGCTTCCCATCTGTTCTCGCGGCGGCTGCCGGTGAAGCTCATCTTACTGAGGATACCATCAGATCTGATTAGATCCTCAGACCGTGTTAGGTGTCACCCAGCGCGCTTCCCGTTACCGCTAGACGAGCACGCTGCCTGCACGTCCGAGCTGGGTCAGATAAACGTCGTTCTCGCCGAGTCGTGCCGTCGGGTCGATCAGCATCTCGGCTTCCTGGTGCTTCTCCGGCGCCTCGTGGCTGAACCTGCGGTCGGCCGGTCTCTCATATATTGGCGGTCCACCCGCGATCGCGGACGCGAGCCTGCGCTGTCCGGCGAGCACGCGCTCACTGGCGCGCCGCTGGTAGTCCTCTCGCTGCGTGGGATCGAGCGCGGCCAGGAACGCCTGCGGGTGCACCAGCGCCACCAGACCGGACACGTGGCCGAACCCGAGGCTGGTGACCAGTCCGGCCTTGAGCGGGAACTTCTCCCCTAGCCGCATTGTCTCCCGCGGCCACACGAAATGCGCCGCTCCCGCGAGTTCGTCGTCGACGCAGTCCAGGCTGCGGTTCGGTGGAATGACGCCGTCGCGCAGGATCTGGCACAGCCCCACCATCTGGAAGGCGGCGGCGCCGCCCTTGGAGTGGCCGGTGAGGCTCTTCTGTGACACCACGAACAGCGGTGCGCCCTCAGAGCGGCCCAACGAGTCCGCGAGCCGTTCATGCAGTTCGGTCTCGTTGGGATCGTTGGCCAGCGTGGAGGTGTCGTGCTTGGACACCACCGCGATGTCGTCGGGGCCGACACCGAGCTTCGCGAGCGACCGTGCCAGCTGCGAATCCTTGCCGCCGCGGCCCGCACCCAGAGCACCCAGGCCTGGAGCCGGGATCGACGTGTGCACACCGTCAGCGAACGATTGTGCGTACGCAACCACAGCCTGCACGGGCAGCCCCATCTTGACCGCGAGGTCACCGCGGGCCAGCAGGATGGTGCCGCCGCCCTGTGATTCGACGAAGCCGAGTCGGCGCCGGTCGTTGGCTCGCGACATCCGCGCGTCGCTGATGCCCTTGGCCCGCATGATTTCGGTGTCGGCGGTGGCGGCCATGTCACCGAATCCGATGATCGCCTCCAACGTCAGGTCGTCGTAGCCGCCGGCCACCACGAACTCGGCCTTGCCGAGCCGGATCTTGTCGACGCCCTCCTCGACCGAGATCGCCGCGGTGGCGCAGGCGCCGACCGGGTGGATCATCGAGCCGTAGCTGCCGATATAGGACTGAACCACATGCGCGGCGACAACGTTCGGCAGCATTTCCTGAAGGATGTCGTTCGGCTTGTTCCGGCCGAGCAGGTTGCCGTGGTACACGGTCTGCATCGATGTCATGCCGCCCATGCCGGTGCCCTGCGTGCTGGCGACCAGGCTGGGGTGTACCCAGCGCATCAGCTCGGCCGGGGTGAACCCCGCCGAGAGGAACGCGTCGACGGTGGTGACGAGGTTCCACAGCGCCACCCGGTCGATCGAGGACGCCATGTCCGGGGTGACGCCGTACACCATCGGGTCGAACCCGGTCGGGATCTGCGCCCCGACCGTCCGCGACAGCTTCACCTTGCGCGGCACCCGGATCTCGGTGCCGGCCTTGCGGGTGACCTGCCAGTCGGCGCTGTCGGGCACCGGCGCGATCACGGTGTGCTCCGGATCGAACTCGACGAACGCGCGGGCGTCGGCCTCCGAGGACACCACGAAGGTGAAGTCCTTGTCCAGGAACACCGACACCAAAAGCGGTGCGGCGTGATCGGGGTCGATCGCGCCGTCGTCGACCCACTCGCGGATGCCGACCCGGGCGACGACCGCATCGTGGTATCGCTCCACCAGCTCGCCCTCGTCAACGAGGTCGCCGGCATCGGTGTCATACCAGCCCGGGGTGGGGTCGTCTTCCCACTTGACCAGACCGGTCGTCCAGGCCAGCTCCAGCACCCCGGCGGCCGACAGCTCGTTGTCGACCTCCATCTCCAAGCGTGTCCGCGACGAGCCGTACGGCCCCAGCTCGGCGCCGCCGACGATCACCACCAGATCAGCCGGGTCGACGTCGACGTCCTCCCATGCAGGCGGCGGCGCCGCCTTGTAGCCGCGCGGCGGCGACGGAAGCGCGCGGATGGTTCCGTGCTCTTCGTCGTCTTCGGCTTCACCTTCTGCGGATCTGGCCGCATTATCCTCGCGGGCCTTGGTGGCCAGCTCGGCCAAGTCGAGGTCAACATCGGCCAGTCCACCGGTCAGATCGGCCTGCAGCGGTTCGCGGGCCGCGGCAACCTTGGACTCGATGTCACACAGGCCCAGCAGCATGGTCGCCATCTCGTCGGTGGAGTAGGTCTTCACACCGGCTTGCTCGACGGCGTCGACGATGGCGTCGTTGTGGCCCATCAGTCCGGTGCCCTTGGTCCAGCCGATCAGGGCGTGCGCCAACGACACTCGCTGCGCCCACGACGACTCGGCCTTCCACCGCGACACCACGGCGTCGAGTGCGGACTTGGCTTCGCCGTAGGCGCCGTCGCCGCCGAACATGCCACGGTTGGGTGAGCCCGGCAGCA
This sequence comes from uncultured Actinomycetota bacterium, assembly GCA_963848185.1. Lineage (GTDB taxonomy): Bacteria > Actinomycetota > Actinomycetes > Mycobacteriales > Mycobacteriaceae > Mycobacterium. Next base: position 60,702 of record CAWKCR010000005.1, on the reverse strand, counting down.
CCACATGCAGCCGTGTGGCGATGTCGCGCTCGGCACCGATGTGTGACAGGCCGCCGATCAGCCGCTGCACGGCCCACAGCAGCACCTTCATCTCCATCTCGGAGCGTGACCCGGCGTCAGAGAGATCGCCGGCCACCCGCGGCGCCGCGAACGGGAACAGCAGCGTCGGCGTCTGGGCGTCCTTGAGATGAATCGATTGCGGCCCAAGGCTTTCCGTCTGCTCGGCACCCACCCACGAAACAAGCGCGTCGATGTCGGTGTAGGACGCCATATTTGCGGGCACCACCCACAGCTTGGCGTCGAAGCGGGCGTTGTCGCGGTAGAGCGTGCGGTAGAAGCCCAACCGGTCGTCGTCGAGCTTGGACGTCGTCGCGATCACCGTCGCGCCACCGTCGAGGAGTTTGGCCACCACCGCTGCGGCGATGGAACCCTTGGATGCACCGGTGACGACCGCAACCTCGTCGTGGTAGCGACCCTTACCCGGGTTCTCGGCTCCGGCCGCCGCACGACCGTACAGCGAGGCGTGGATGTTGCGGCCCGCGGCCAGCGCCCTGCCCTGCCACCAGGTGGCCTGGGTGCCGACGATGTGTCCGGCGCCTTCAAACCGCTCCGACAGCCGCGGCCAGTCGGCGTCGACCTCGCCCTCGTCCATCAGCCACAGCTTGGCCAGGTCCTCGCGCGCGCTGGCCCAGCGATCGTCGAACAGCACCGCCTTGCGGCCGTCGAAGGTCGGGGCCACCAAACGCGGCCAATCCGAACCCAATTCGGCGGTGACCAGATCGATGAGCTGCGCATCGGACGCCTCCGGCACAGCGACCGGGGTGTCCAGGCCGAGCTGGCCCAGGATCAGCCGGGCCGCCGATGCCAGCACGCCGTCGGGGCCGGTCACCTTCTCGGCGAACTCACCCAGCGCGGCCGAGTCCACCACACCACCACCGCCGCCGCCGGCCGCCGCGGGCAGGGTCACCGCGGCGCCCTGGCGCACACCAACCGCCCCGACAGCGGCGTCGATGACCTTGTCGACGGTCGCCGCGTCGGCGAGCGCGCCGTCGTGCAGACCCCCGAGGTCGCCGCCGCGAACACTGGAACCCTCCCGGGTACCCAGCGCCACCTCGACCGTCACGTGCTTGACCCAGCCGTCGCCGAGCTCCCAGGTCTTCTTGACCCGTTCGGCGATGTACGCGGGACGCTTGCCGGACGGGCCGAGCACCGTGCGGAGTTGGTCGTTGATCGCGTCGGAAAGCACTGGACCGTAAGGCTTATAGGTCCGGGCCAGTTTGGTGACCTGCCCCTTCAGCCCGGCCAGATCGGCTTCGGCCGCACCGTCGATGGCGCCGAGGTTCAGCTCCGAGCCCAGATCCACCAGCAGCTGGTTGCGTCGCGACGACGCGCCGTCGGTGATGGACTCGATGGAGTCCAGCGCCTCGATCTGGTCGATGCGCATCTTCGCCGACAACGCGATCAACGCCATGGTGGCGTCGGCCGCGTCAAAGCCGATGTCGTCGGGACGTGGACCACCACTTGGTGCAGCGGGCGCGGCGGGCGCGGGCGCAGCGGGCGCGGATTCCACGGCGCTGCCGCCGCAGCCTCGGGCGCCGGCGACTCGTCCTCTTCTTCGTGGTCTGGCTCCGGGTCGGTGTCGGTGGCGAACAGCACCGCAGCATCGCGCTCGGAGTTCAGCACTTCGGTGGTGCTGTGCGAATACTCGGGCAGCTTCAGCGTGTTGGCCGCCAGGCCCGCGACGGTCGGCGCGGACTTCACGCCGATCTCGACGAACCGCTCGATACCCAGACCACCGGCAGCCTCTTCGATGAAGAGCAGGTCCTGGGTCTCGATCCAGCGCACCGGGCTGGCGAACTGCCAGGCCAGCAACTCGATGACGACCTTGCGGCACAGCTCGCGCGGCTTCTCGTTGCGCCACGTGTCGTAGTCGGCGAGGATCTCGTCGAGCGGCTCGGCGGGCACCAGATCGCGGATCTCCTGGATGAAGTCGCGGTCCAGGCTGAACGGCCTGGGCACCAGGTTGGGGATGTACTTGCCGACGATCAGGTCGGGATCCTTGTCGCGCGGCATGACGCGCTCCAGCGAGCGCCGGAAGTCGGCGACGCCGACCCGCAGCACCGAGGAGTGGAACGGCACGTCGATGCCGGGCACCAGAATGAACGACCGCTTGCCGCCGCTGATTTCGCGGCGCCTCTCGACCTCTTCCTCCAGCACCTCCAGACCGTGCACGGTGCCGGCGATGGCGTACTGCGAGCCGCGCAGGTTGAAGTTCACGATCTGCAGAAATTCGCCAGTACGAACTCCGATCTCGTCGATGAACGCCGACACGTCGGCGTCGTCGAGATCGATCTGCGACGGCCGGATCGCGGCCAGCCGGTAGTTGGACCGGCCCAGATGGTCGCGCGGAACGATGTCGTGCATCTTGCTGCCGCGGTGAAACACCACCTCCAGCAGCGCTTCCAGTTCATAGACACCCGAAACGCAGGCCAGCGCGGTGTACTCACCCACCGAGTGCCCGCAGGCGATCGCGTCCTCGACGAACGCGCCCTGCTCACGCATCTCGGCCACCTGCGCGGCGGCCACGGTCGCCATCGCGACCTGGGTGAACTGCGTCAGGTACAGCACGCCCTCGGGGTGCTGATAGTGCACGCCGGAGGCGATCAGGCTGGTCGGGTTGTCGCGCACCACATGCAGCACCGAGAAGCCCAGCGTGTCGCGGGTGAACTTGTCCGCGGAATCCCACACCTTGCGGGCCGCCTTGGACCGGGCACGCACCTCCATCCCCATGCCCTTGTGCTGGATGCCCTGACCGGGGAACGCATAGACCGTCTTGGGCGCGGCCAACTGCGCGGTCGCCGACATCACCAGATCGGAGCCGACGCGGGCAGCCACCTCGATAATCTCCGCGCCACGGTCGATGCCGACGCGGTCGACGCGGAACTCGACCTCATCGCCGGGCAACACCATCCCCAAAAACCGCGACGTCCATCCGACCACCCGCGCCGGCGGGGCCGGCTTGCCATCAGTCGCGGTGACCGCGTGCTGAGCAGCCGCCGAAAGCCACATGCCATGCACGATCGGCGATTTCAGCCCGGCCAGCAGCGCGGCGGCCCGATCGGTGTGAATCGGGTTGTGGTCACCGGAGACCACCGCGAACGCACTCATGTCGGTCGGCGCGATCACCGTGACGTCGCGGCGACGGCGACGCGGCGTATCGGTCGCATTGTCGGTGATCGCCCCGCCCGCGCGCGGCGGGTCCGTGAGCTCGGCCGCACCGGTGCGACCCCGGATCGCGAACCGCTCATCGAGGGTGGCCAAAACGGTTCCGTCGACCATCGCTGATCTGCACCTGCACCGGGACCACGCGTCCGTACTCGGTGTCGGTGGCCGACCAAGCGGTTGCGGTGACCGTCAATTCGGCTCTGGTCTTGGGCATCGGAGCCAGCAGATGCGCGGCGTGATCCAGATGCACCAGGCTCAGCAGGCCTTCGACGACCGGGAAGCCGTCCGCGGTGACCGCCGAACCGACGGCCGCGAACACCGCAGGCCAGCAGTGGCCGACGAGTGCATCAGGAACCAGCGTCAGTCCCGGGGCCAGCGGAGCGCCGAACGTCGCGGTCACACCGGTGTGGTCGGCGACGTGTTCGGGATCCCATCCGACGGTGACCTTGGCGGTGTTGTCATGCACCGGCGGCAGGGAATCGGGTCCGTCGACGCCGGCGGCGATCGCCAGCACCGAGCGCATCGCGGCCGACGCGTCCTCGACAGTGACGACCGGCATGCCGCCGTCGACCGTGCAGGACGGCAGCGTGAAGCCGATGTCGATCCAGATGTCGGACAGCGGCACGCTCAGAGTCACGCCCTGGGCGCCGAGCTCCAGCCTCGATCCGGTGGAAGGGTGTGTGGCGCTGCGGTTTTCGTTGACCTGCCACTCGTCGGGCGCCCCGATGCGGTGCACCGGGTTGATGGCGGTGCGCCCGGCCCACAGCACGTCGGGCGAGTCGAGAACCACCGCGAGCGGGCCGGTGACGTCGGGGCGGGCCTGGCGCCGGGAGACCACCGCCATCGGCTGCGCCCCGGACGCCAGCACCTCGTCGATCGAAGCCTGCTCGAATCGGTCCAGCAGCTCACCGACCGGCTCGTCCACCCGCGTGATACCGGCCACCGCCTGGGTGCCCGGGATGATGCACACCTGATCGGCGGCATAGCGCGCGTCATGCGCCTGCCACAGCGAATCGCTGCGCCACCAACGCCGGACGTCCTTGTCGATGACCGGCACGAAATTGACCGGCTTGCCCAGCGTCTTGCACAGCGTGACGAAGAACGGCACGTCGGCCGGATGCAGCTTGATCGTCTCGGCGTCGGGGTAGCGCGCGAGCAGCGCCGCCACCGCCCGATCCGGATTCTCCAGCAGCGCTTGGCCTTCGGAGCTGTCGTCGAACAGCGTCTGAATCGGACCGGAGTCCTGCGGGTGTAGCCGCGCCTCGGCGCGCTTGAGCATTTCGGCGAACCGGTCGCGCCAGGTGTCGGCCAGCCACCGGCTGACCGGCGAGGCGGTATCAGCGGTGCTGTCGCCGTCACCGATGGTCAGCTCGACGTAACGCGCCAACCACTGCAGATACGTCATGTCACCCACGTCGCCGAAATACGGCTTGGCGGTGTCAGCCATCGCCGCGATCAGCTCGTCGCGGCGGGCCGCCACGGCCTCCGCGTCACCGGCCACCTCGTCGAGCAGCCGTCCGCAGCGCGAGGCGGTGTTGTCGATCTCATGGATGTCCGCGCCCAGCTGGCTGCGGCTGGAAGCCATGCCGCCCTGAGCTTTTCCGGCGCTGATCCAGTTGTCGGTGCCGGTGGTCTCCACCAGCATCCGCTTCACCTGCGGCGACGTGGTCGCCTCCTTCGTCGCCATCGCCGCAGTGCCGACCAGGATGCCGTCCACCGGCATCACCGGGAAGCCATAAGCCCTCGCCCAGCGGCCCGACAGGTACTCCGCCGCCCGCTCCGGGGTGCCGATCCCGCCGCCGACACAGACCGTGATGTTGGACAGCTTGCGCAGCTCCGCATACGTGCTCAGCAGCAGATCGTCGAGGTCTTCCCAGGAGTGGTGTCCACCCGCGCGGCCGCCCTCGATGTGGACGATCACGTCCTTGCCGGGCACCTCGGCGGCGATCTTGATCACCGATTTGATCTGGTCGACCGTTCCGGGCTTGAACACCACATGGCTGATGCCCACACTGTTGAGTTCGTCGATCAGCTCGACGGCTTCCTACGAGATCGGGGATGCCCGCGGATACCACCACACCGTCGATCGGCGCGCCCGACTGACGGGCCCTCTGCACCAACCGTTTTCCGCCCACCTGCAACTTCCACAGATACGGATCCAGGAACAGCGAGTTGAACTGCACTGCGCGCCCAGGCTCCAACAGCCCGGTCAACTCCGCGATGCGACCCTCGAAGATCTCCTCGGTGACCTGGCCGCCGCCGGCCAGCTCGGCCCAGTGCCCGGCGTTGGCCGCCGCGGCGACGATCTTCGCGTCCACAGTCGTCGGCGTCATACCCGCGAGCAGGATCGGCGACCGCCCGGTCAGCCGGGTGAACTTGGTCGACAGCTTCACCGAGCCGTCGGGCAGCGTACACCAATGTCGGCGCTGTAGCTCGACCACGCCGGCTGGTATCACCGGCGTCGCACCGACGGTGAACAGGCTGCGCTGGCCCCGCACGGGTGGCCGCAGGCACGATGCCAATTGCCGAGCCCCGGATCACCGGCGCAGTCAGCCGGGTCGCGGTGTCGCTCGGGCCCAGGTCGATGATCCACTTGGCGTCCGCCTCACACAGCCGCTCGACCTCGGACACCCAATCGACAGGGCGCACGAAGATCGCCTCGGCCATGTCGTGGGCGAGTTCGGTGTCGATGCCGACTTTTTCGGCCCACTGGTCGACCAGCGCGATGCCGTCGGCTAGCCGCGGGGTGTGGAAACCAACCTCGACCTGCACGGCCTGGAACACCGGCCTGAACACGTCGCCGCCGCGCAGCTTGTTCTTGCGCTCGGCCTCTTCCTTCTCAGTGATCTGTTGGCAGTACAGCTCGAAGCGGGACAGCTGCTCGGGAGTGCCGGTGATGACGACCGCCCGCCGACCGTTGCGGATCGACAGCACCGGCGGCAGCACCGTGCGCACGTCCTGGGCGAACTCGTCCAACAGCTCGGCGATGCGGTCGGGGTCGGCATTGGTGACCGAGACCATCGGCGACTTGCCGCCGCGCACCACCATGCCGCAGCGCCGAGACACCAGTGACCCGGCTGCGCCGATCAACTGGGCCATCGCCAGCAACTCGACATCCCTGGCGCCGCCTGCCTTCAGCGATTCGACGCCCAGGACGCCCTGCGAGTGCCCAGCCATCGCCACCGGCGGGGTACCGGTCAGATCGAGGCCCTGTCGCGTCAGCGCACGGATCGCTGCCATCTGGGTGAGCAGGATGCCGGGGAAGGAAAGGGCCGCGCTCGTCAGCTGCTTGGTGGCGGGCAGCGGTTCCTCGGCGGCCAGCGCCCGCACCCACTGCATGGGCTCAAAGCCAATGGGCCGCACGACGACCAATTCGCGCGCCAACGGCTCCAGAAGCAACTCGGCCTCACCGACGATTTCGTTGAGCTCCGACTCGATACCAGCCGAGCTGACGAGTTCCTCCAGGTTCTCCAGCCACGCGCCACCCTGACCGCCGAAGGCGACCGCATAGGGTTCGCCGACACTGAGACGATCGACTACGGCATGGGTGCTATGGCCCCGCTCCGGCGAGCCACCGTCGTGGCCGGCCGTCGCCGTGTCGTAGTCGTAGATCGTCATGTTAGAGGGGGCGCTCTCTTTACTTCGATGTCGTTGCCTGCGGCCCGTGGGCGTTGGCAACACGTCGAAGGCCGTTGGGTCAACGTGATGTGGTTTGGCCTGGGGCACAGATCCAGCTCGGTCACGGATTATGTGGTGATGAGTCTGACTGGACATCTCACCGTGCACATTCCGGCTAGCGGAGGATCGTCGTTCCAGCTGGCCGGGGGTGGAGGCATGGACCGTGATGGACCCGCCTGGGTCGGACATCGTAGGTGCGATGATCGCGTCTGCGCTTCGCGGATCAGTCGCATGCATGAAAACACCGGTGAGCATGCACCTTTCAGCTCAGCTTTGCCCCCGCGGCCGCGCGGATTTCGTATCCGACGACGCATCGGGTAGAGGTCGATCCTTGAAGTCCCCAGCAGAACCCGGTTGTTCGGACGGCTCGCGGCGGTGCTGCGTTCGCAGACACCTGTCCACACCCGCAACGCCATCGACCAACCCAGGCAGCAGGCATCTTTGCCCGAAAGCACTGCCTTTCTGACGAACTCTCAGAAACGAACCGGGCCCGAGGCGCCCTCAACAGTGAGAGACCCTCAGACCAGCTGCGGCGCGGAAATGGCTTCTGCGCGCGCGGCAAACGCGCTGACATAACCAATTCCGAAAGCGCGCTTGGCGGAAACCGTCCTAATTGATGCAGATGGTGCCGTTGGCGTGTGTGCCGCTACCGGTGAGGCACCCTTTGGGAGGATCCTTGGGCAGGCCAGGAGGGAGGCAGTTTTGCCTGTAGTCGTCCCAGTACCAACCATAAGGGCACTCCGCCTGATTGAGCGCCGGAGGAATCGTCATCAGCGAGGCCAACCCGACACCGGCCACAGCCAATCCGGCGGCTGCCGATAGCGCAATTTTGCGATTCTTCATCTCCGTAAACTCTCCTTGCATTTGATTCGGCGCCTGCAGATCAGGGCTTCTCCCTGCCAGACTCGAAACGCTTCTGCACACAGTGTCGCCGCCGAGGCGGGCCGGCACCTCCGTGCCAACTGGAGTCCTATTTTCCGGCTAACGCCAATCTCGAATTGCTTATTAGTCTCACACGACATTCGTTGGGAGACAGTCAATTCTGACGATCCATCATCACTACGACGGCCGTTTGGACAGCCTCCGGCGTTGAAGACGCTGGGCCCCGGTCTGCGGTCCCTGTCAGTGTCGATCCGCCATCGAGCCAGGGGTGCCCGACTCCGAGCAAGTTCGCTTTAGGCCCGCAGGGAGCCAGCGCCTCGGCCACCACGTTGTGCGCGGCGGCCTCAGCCGGCGACGAGCGAAAGAACCGCCGCGGAGTTTTGGTCGCGCGCGAACGCCTGGTTCACCCGGCGACATCGAACATCCGGCCCACCGGCCCCCAGACCAACGGCATTGTGAAATGCCTTGTGCGCCTGTGCAATTTTGACGAATCGTCAGAACCACGGGCTTTGCGCCACATTACCTGCTGGCAGGTATGGCGATTTGACGGTGGCAGTAACGACAAGTACCTGCAACGCCCGCATCCTGGATAAGAACGCGACAGAGAACACGCCGCGCGTAGTCGGTTGCTAAGACCGAGATTTCAACAAGAAGCACGACATCCAAGGCAGTGGCGAAGCGCCACCCACCCGGAACAGATGGAGGAAACACCATGGCATACCAGACCGTTAACCCGTACGACAACCAGATCGTGGCCACATTTGACGACCTCACCGATGAGCAGGCGATGGACCTTCTCGCGCAGGCGCAGAAGACATTTGAGTCATGGAGCCAGACATCGTTCGCCGAACGTGCCGCCGTCATAAGCGCGCCGCGGCGATCTTCCGCGACCGGTCCGACGAGTTCGCCCGGCTGCTTACCCTCGAAATGGGCAAGCTCTACGCCGAGGCTTTGGGCGAAGTCGAGCTCAGCGCCCAGATCTTGGACTACTACGCCGAGAACGCCGAGGCTTTCCTGGCCCCCGAGCCCCTTGACACCGCCAGCTCCGATGACACCGCCATGCTGGTCAGCGCACCGCTGGGAGTCATCCTGGGGGTTCAGCCCTGGAACTTCCCGTACTACCAGCTGGCGCGGGTGGCGGCGCCCAACCTGATGGCCGGCAACGTGGTTATCGTCAAGCACGCCTCGAACGTGCCGCAGGCGGCGGCCGCCTTCGAGAAGCTGCTGCTGGAGGCGGGGGCACCGGCGGGTGGCTACACCAATGTGTACGCCACCAAGGATCAGATCAACCTGCTGATCGACGACCCGCGCGTGCGCGGCGTGGCGTTGACCGGCAGCGAGGGCGCCGGCGCGGTCGTGGCCGCCCGGGCGGGCAAGAACCTCAAGAAGTCCACCCTGGAACTGGGCGGGTCGGATGCCTTCATCGCGCTGGCCGACTGTGACCTGGACAAGACCGTCGAGTGGGCTTTGCACGGCCGCGTTTTCAACGGCGGGCAGTGCTGTGTGGCCTCCAAGCGGATCATCGTCGCCGACGAGATCGCCGATGAGTTCCTGGCGAAGTTCCAGGTGGCGATGTCCGAGCTGAAGGCCGGCGATCCGTTCGACGAGGCGACGACGCTGGCCCCGATGTCCAGCCAGCATGCGGCCGACGACCTGTACGCGCAGATCAACGCCGCCGTGGAGGCGGGCGCGAAGGCGATCCCATGCGGCGAGCCGGTGCCCACCACGGGTGCGTTCGTGCAGCCGACGATCCTGACCGACATCACCCCGGAAAACCCGGCCTACTACGAGGAGTTCTTTGGGCCGGTGGCGCTGTTCTTCCGGGTCAAGGACGAGGACGAAGCCGTGCGGCTGGCCAACGACTCACGCTTTGGGTTGGGTGGGTCAGTCTTTACCAGCGACGTCGCTCGCGGGGTCGAGATCGCCAAGCGCATCGACACCGGCATGGTGAACGTCAACCACCCCGCCCGGCTCAAGGCAGACCTACCGTTTGGCGGGGTCAAGATTTCGGGATACGGCCACGAACTCGCCCACCTCGGCATTGAGGAGTTCGTGAACAAGAAGCTCATCAACGTCGTCCCGATCGACGCGCCGGCCTGATCAATCCCTGACTAAAAGAAGGAACAGCAACATGCCTAATTTCACCGTGGGGAAGTACCTCGCGACCCGGTTGGAGCAGATCGGACTGAAGCACTACTTCATGGTCCCCGGGGACTACAACCTCGTGTTGCTCGACGAGCTGCTGGAGAACGAGAACATCGAGCAGATCGGCTGCTGCAACGAGCTCAACGCCGCTTACGCCGCCGAGGGCTACGCCCGGGTCAACGGTGCCGGAGCCGTGCTCACCACCTTCAACGTGGGCGCGTTCTCCGCGCTCAACGGGGTGGCCGGCGCCTACGCCGAACGCCTTCCGGTGATCGTGGTTTCCTCGGGGCCCAACACGAATGACGTGGGCTCCAATCACGTCCTTCACCACACCATGGACAACGGCGACCTGTCGGATCAGTACGAGATCTTCCGGAAGGTGACCTGCAAGGCGGTGCGGATCGTGCACCCCGACACAGCACCTGCCCTGATCGATGAGGCGATCAGCGCTGCGCTGCGTGAGCGCAAGCCCGCCTACATCGAGATCCCGTGCAACCTCTCGGCCGCGCCGTGTTCTGAGCCAGCGCCGTTCGACACGCTGCCGGCCTGGGAGCCCAGCAACGAGCGGATGCTGACCGACGCCGTCGGGCAGGCCAGCGACCTTGTGCAGCAGGCGAAGAAGCCAATTCTGTTGGCCGGGGTGCACCTGCGCGCGCACGGTGCGATCGACGCCTTCCGGGAACTGGCCGAGGCGCTGGGCTGCGCGGTAGCGGTGATGCCCAACGCCAAGGGTTTCTTCCCCGAAGACCATCCGCAATACGTCGGCATCTACTGGGGCGAGGTGAGCAGCCCGCAGTGTCAGGCCATCGTCGACTGGGCCGACCTCATCGTGGCGGCGGGGGCGGTATTCAACGACTACACCACGGTGGGTTGGAGCGCGCAGCCGGCCCGCGGGCGGCTCATCAGTGCCGAGCCCCGGAAGGTGCAGTTGCCCGACGCCGAATACCACGGCGTGGCGCTGGCCGAGTTCTTGTCCGATCTGGCCAAGAAGGTCCCGACCAATGCCGCGACACTGACCCAATACCACCGCCTCCACCGGAACACGTCCGCCCCGGTGGCGACCGCGGACGTCGACCCCACGGCGCCGCTGAGCCGGGTCGAGATGTGGCGCCAGATCGAGCAAGACCTCGACTCGAAGACCACGCTGCTGGTGGAAACCGGTGACTCCTGGCTCAACGGGATGTACACGCGGCTGCCCGGCGGCGCCCGGTTCGAGATCGAGATGCAGTACGGCTCGATCGGCTGGTCCGTGCCGGCGAGCTTCGGCTACGCGAAAGGCCTGGAGCCTGACCGGCGCCTGGTCTCGGTTATCGGCGACGGATCCTTCCAGCTGACCGCTCAGGAAGTGTCCAACATGATCCGCCACGGCCAAGAGCTCACGATCTTCCTGGTCAACAACCGCGGATACGTGATCGAGTCGGCGATCCACGACGGTCCCTACAACTACTACAAGAACTGGGACTACGCCGGCCTGATCGACGTATTCAACGCAGGAGAAGGCGGCGGTCTGGGGCTCATCGCGAGCACCGCAGGAGAACTGGCCGAGGCGATCAACAAGGCACACGCCCACAAGGGCGGGCCGGTCCTGATCGAGTGCCAAATCCCCAATGACGACGCCAGCCCGGAGCTGATCTCCTGGGGATCCAAGGTGGCCCGCGTCAACGGCCGCCCGGACCCGCGATTCTGACGGAGGAGCTACCCAGACCAATGTGAATGCCACGACGATCCTCCCGCACGGTACCGGCGGGAGGATCGTCGTCGGCGAAAATATGGATGATTATGACAATCCTCCATCCCCAGCGTGGATGACCAGCCGTCGCGCTCAGCTCGACCATCGTGTCGGTCACGCCCCAAGTCGGTGCCGCCACTTACACGTTCTCAGTGCGGTTACGCCGAATTCATCTGTGAGCACGAAGATTTCGATACCGGCAAATTCGTAAGCCTATCAAGCGCGATACCTGCTGGCAGGTACATAGATTGGGCGTTGCCGGTGTCGACAGAGAGGACTGAGGGCCGCATGCTTGGAAGTAGACCGGATATGACCGCACGAGCTGTCGAAACGGGCGGCCACACATAAGATCTGCTCGCTGTCGGCATTATTGCCGTGCTCCATGACCGGCTCGCTCAGCTGTTTGTCAGGCCCACGATTTCGACGCATCGGCCGACGCTGCCGGATTGACCAGAGGAAAGGAAAGTAAAGAAGAAGTCGTGTCGCCCGACCAAGGCAGGCTGGTCGGTCGCATTTACAACCCTAGTGCATCAGCGCTTACACGCCATGCCGAAGACTCATCTCACACCGGTTTAGAGCACCTCCGGAGATCACTCGCGTGGTTCGGGGATCGTGAAACACACTGAGCCAGAGGCTTATCAAGCCTTCGCTACTCGACAGCAGCCTCGGTTAGTGACGTCGCATCACAGCATCACTGCCGGACTCCCTAACGAATGTTTGCATCAAACGCATCCGCTTCCGTCAGACAAATTACAGAAAGGTACGACAATGAAGAATATCGTTCTCACATCGGCCGCCGCGGGCATACTGGCATCCGCCGCCCTCGGACTGGCCGGAACCGCTAGCGCCGCTCCATCGAGCCCCTCATCCGTCGATGCGACGGTCGGTAAGCTGCGCGCGCAGGGCTACGCAGTGATCCTGAACCGCAGGGGCAGCGCTCCGGTGGACCAGTGCACTGTCACCGCAGTTCGTCCCGGACAGACGTTCTCGCGCACCGACTCCGGTGCGCCTGGAGCCAACCACGACCGCGTCACGACCGTGATGGCCAGGACCGTCTTCCTCGACGTCGCGTGCTGACCGAGCTGGAGGCGCGGTCGAAGGCCGGCGGCACCGGCACCCCGGTTTGTCCCAACTCACTAGCTGCCGCGCGGGCACAGCGATGTTCAGCCTTCTGCATGCCTTCGAGGCCAGTGCGGAGGCCAGCCATCGACAGGTCCATCGTCGTGATGGCCCCGATCGCGATTCCGTCGAGACGTGGCGCCACTCGACCTTGCGGCGTCGTTGCCGATTGTCACGCGGCGCTTGGCAACAGACACATTGGCGCTTCAGCCGCGGTGGCCGTCTCCTGTGCGCACAGCGCGGCGGCTATGCACCCGATGACCTGCCGACTCAGCAGCATCCCGAGATGGCCGACACCATCGAAGGTGATGGTTTGCACCTGGGCGTGCGATGGCACCGAACGCAGCCCGGGCACGATGATGTCGAGTGCGGCTGTCACTGACAGCCACCGCACGCCGTCCGGCAATGGCGCGCAGGCCAGCCTTCGCAACAATGGTGAACCCGTCCGCAGTGCCTGCACGATTTCGACAAAGGGCAGCAGATCGGCCCAGGGCGACCCGCCGAACGGCGAGCCCAGAGTGATGACCGTGTCGACCCGCCCGTTGAGACGAGGGTCGGTGATGGCCTGTGCGATGACAACGCCGCCCAGGCTGTGACCGACCAGATGTACCTTGTCTGCACCGGTTCGGCACAAGATCCTCTCTACCTCGGCGACCAGCCGCTCAGCCAGCTGCGCCACCGACGTTCCCAGCGGCGGATAGCTCATCGCTTCCACGGTCAGGCCTCGGGCGCTCAGCGCGTGGGCGACCATGGACCAGCTTGCCGTGGTGCCCGCGAACCCGTGAACGAGCAGCACAGGACGTGTGGTGGGCGGGGTGGAGGCTTTCACCGCAGGCGAAGAACTGCTTGCGCTGTCAAAGCCACCGCTGATCAGCCGTAGGGGTGTCATCGCGGCTGCCGAGATCATCATCGCCGCCTCGTTGGCCTGCACCATCGCGGCACGCCGCACCGTCGCGACCGCCGCGCGGGCACCACTCAGTACGCGCAGGGGCGTCGTGAGGCCGTTGTGCCGGCGCGATGGGCCGACTGGTTGCTTGGGTTGCTTTCCTGTCGGCCGCAATTGCGACATGTCCTGCCCCTTGCCGTGTGACGCGTATCACTTTGAGAATGGCGGTCGGCGGACCGGATGTCGTCAATGCCAGCCGCAGTCTCGTATACGGGTCCGCAGGAGCCGCTCATTACTTGCTAGCGGGTAGCCGCGCACGAGTAGGTTCCCTGCCGAATTGGTCTCGGTAGGCCCTACAGCACAGCACGCACAACGCCTTTCACGGGGAAGATCCGTTGGCCTGAATCGGCAGGGTTTTGGCCAGGCCAGCCGTCGGCGCACAAGTCCGACATCAAAGCAGTTGTGCGACAGATGTTTTGACAGCATCACGAACGACGCCCGCTGTCGCTCGGCGCTTACCGGACCCAAGTTCCCGACTGGCCGAACCTGTGAATAGATTGCCGGATGCCGGTTCGGCTGCATTTATCGGTCGCGCGTCACGACGGCGGCGGGTAGAACTGGTGCTCACGTAGATCACGCTCGACGCTTTGCGCGCCACTGTCGAGTGCGGATTTAACGGGTTGTTGCTGGACAACCGCCTCGTTGAATGCACGTGCGAATGCGGCGCTGAGCGCCGGATACGCCGGGGTCTGCGGTCGTGATCGCGCGGTTCCGCCCTCCAGTTGCTCGATGTAAAGGTGCTTGGGCCCACCTGCCGCGAAATCGGGTGACATGCGCACGGCGCTCTTGGTTCCGGGAATGGCTCCGTTGACGCGCGTCATTCGAAGCACTTCTTCTGGACGTAGAAGGAACTGCAAGAAGCGCCAGACCGCGTCACCGTCGGTCGCGTTCGAAGTGATCCCCCACTGCCACGAGCCGGAGTCCGTCGCGGTGAATTCGCCGAAATTCGGCAGCGGAACGACCCTTATGTCTCCCGGGAATGCCTTCGAGTAACGGTCGTAGAACCAGTGTCCGATCCACGAGATTGGACTCCTGCCCTCCTCGAACGCATCTCCAGTCGCGTTAGGGTCGACGTAGCCCTCCGCGAACCACCGTTGCAGGATCGTGAACGCCGTCACTGCGCCCGGTCCGTTGAGGAAGCCGTCGACGGTGCGGTAGTCGGTTCGGTCGATCAGATCACCGCCCGCCGACCAGACCGCCGGCGCGAAGCCGTAGGTGTACCACTCCGGGTTCGGCTCGTTGAGTTGTACATCAAGCGGTCGCTCGAAGCCGGCTTGCCGCAGCCGCTGAAGAACCGTCGTGAATTCGTCGGACGTCCATGCGTCGGCCGCGCTGCTCGGGATGCGGATCCCGGCTTCCACCAGGATCGAGGGCCGCACGAACAGGCCAAGCCCCGATTCGAAAGTGCCGATGCCCCATAGGCGGTTCGCATAGGTGCCTTGCCCGATGACCGAAGGCAGCAGGTCCTCGCGCAGTGACTGGGAGACGCAGGAATCGATGGGCTTCAGCTTTCCCGACCAGGCGTAGTTATAGAGGTTGGGCCCGTCGAAGTCGAGGAGGTCCGGCAGCCCGCCGTGGGCCGCAGCGGCCTGCACTTGTTGCGCGTAATCACCGACAGGCAGGGTGATCAGCTTGACCTGCACCTGCTTTTCGGTGGCGTTGAAGGTGCTCACCTGCTCGCGCAAAGTCTGCGCCTCCTCGGTGTTCACGCCGCTGTCGTGGAACCAGGCCGTGATGTATGTGGGCGTCGACCCGCTCAGCTTGCCGTCGCACGTCGAGTCGGTCGCGGAGCCACTTTGTCGGTCCTGCTGGCCACAGGCTGCCACGCCTGTCAAGGCAATGCAGCTAACTAGTGCGACTATCTGCCGTCGTCTTAGGACACGGCGCCGTCGACACACGTCACTGCGCGTTCGAGAGGTTTAATACGGGGTCCATGTACGCGCTCCGTTATGGAATGTTCAGCTGCCCGTGCCGGCGGGGCGGTGTCGGCCCCATGCCCTGCCTGCAATGGCTCTCGCAGCGGTTCGGCGGCATGTTGCCAGTATGTTCCTTCCGAGGTGAATTGGACCCGGAAGCGCAGAGTCCGCCCACAGTGGAGGAAGTTCTTGCGATAGGTGGGCGAGCTGCGGGCGTGGACGGATTTCGGCGAAGCCATGCTGACGCGACCGCGGCCCAGCGCATGGTGGCGCGGTTGGACTCGGCCCAACGCGTCGTCTTTTCGACGAGGTCCAACTCGTGGCCTTGATGACTACACACGCGGAGAACGCGGAGTGGTTCGTGAGGCAGATCCTCGGCGACCTCGCGTACGCCCTCGGAACTCAAGAGCTGCAGGCGATCTCCCGCGGTATCCATCCAGTGATCCTGGTCGACAGGTGGGCTTCCGGCGGCGTTCAGGGCGCTCGCCCGCCGCTCATCGGTGCCCGTCGAACTCGACGTCGTGATCGAGCACCGGTTGCCCGATTCCATCGAAGTCGCGGCATACTACGTCGTCGCGGAAGCGCTAACCAACGCAGCCAAGCACGCTATGGCCTCCGTAGTATAAATTCGGGCGCGCACCACCGGCGACAGCCTCGACCTGTCTATCTCCGACGACGGCATCGGCGGTGCCGACTCGGGTAAGGGCTCCGGGCTCATCGGGCTCAAAGACCGTATCGAGGTGCTGGCCGGCGGATACAGGTCGACAGTCCGCCCGGAAGCGGGACGGTCCTTCGCATCACCATCCCACATGAAACACGCGGACAATAATTTCGGTTCGTCGGCATCGGGCAGTGCACATTGGGCCTGCCCACTCCTGCTCATCGCGGTTCGCCGACGCGGCTGAACGTCCGCAACGGCAACTCGTGCCGCAGCACCCGTTGATCGCATTGGGTAGCAAAGGCAGCTCGCGCAGCATGTCCCACCGGTCCGGATGCGAAGCGAAGATTGCCAGTGCACTGGTGATTCCGCTGATCCTGGTGTCCTGCGCGGCTTCATCATCACCCGGACGAGCGCAGTTGATTCACCTGTCGGCGAGTGCTTGGTGTACCGAGGCCACCACGATCGCGCCGTCACCCACGGCTGAGGCGACCCGTTTGAGGGATCCGCATCGCACATCGCCGACGGCGAATATGCCTGGACAGCTGGTGACCAGCGGATTGGCCAAGGTGTGTGCCCAACCAGGTTCATCGGGAGCGACCGAACCACCCGTAAGCACGAACCCCTTGTCGTCCAGAGCGACTGCGCCGTTGAGCCACTCGGTGTTCGGCGCGGCGCCGAGCATGAGAAAGACGTTGGGAATTTTGCGCGTTTGCGACTCACCGGTGAGCCGGTTACGCCACGTCACAGCATCGACATGGCGGTCGCCGATCAGCGCCGCGATCTCGGTATGCGGGTGCACGGTGATGCGTTCGGGCGCGGCCTTGATGCGGCTCACGAGATACTCGGACATGGTGGACGCCAAGCCGGCGCCACGAACCACGATGTGCACATGGGCGGCGTGACGCGACAGGAAGACCGCCGCCTGTCCCGCGGAATTACCACCGCCGACCACGATCGCTTCCTCGCCGTCGCAGAGCGCCGCTTCGATGGCGGTGGCCGCGTAATGCACACCGGCGCCTTCGCATCGAGCAATGTCGGGCAGCGGAAGCCTGCGGTAGCGCGCACCGGTGGCCAGCACGACCGTGTGCCCGCGAATGACGGTGCCGTCGTCGAGTTCGAGTGCGTACGGCCGCGAATCGGTACGCAGTCGCACCACCTCACGAGGCACGACGATGTGTGCACCGAACTTCTGAGCCTGCACTTGGGCATAATGCGCTAAGTCTGCGCCAGATATTCCTAAGGGAAACCCGAGGTAATTCTCGATGCGCGAACTTGTCGAGGCCTGACCTCCTGGGGAATGGGCTTCCACAACGACCGTGTCGAGGCCTTCCGACGCCGAGTACACCGCCGCGGCAAGGCCCGCCGGGCCACCTCCGACCACGACCACGTCCGCCACGTGACCGGGGTGAAGAGACTCGGCAATACCGAGCCTGTCGCCGAGTTCACGCGCTGTTGGGGACACCACCGCCCGGCCGGCACCACAGAGCACCACGGGCGTGTCATCGATCGTCAAGCCCAGCTCCGCCAGCTGTGATGCCGCCTCGGGGTCGACTTCGGGATGGGCGAGAAGGTACGGGTGGCGATTGCGGGTCAAGAACTGCTGCAGTTGTAGTGACTCCGCCTGCCGTCGAGGGGCGATGATCTGCACCGCCGTATGACCGTGAAATATCAAGCCGTCGCGGCGCAAAATGTACGCCCGCATCACCACATTGGCGATGTCGGGTTCAGCGGCCAGCAGCCGTCGGAACTGGGGTGGACTTAGACGTGCGACATTGCCGTCGGCGCCCATGCGGGCGCTGACGATTACCGCTCGGTCATTGAAGATCGTCAATTCCCCAGTAAATTGGTGCTTTTGGTGCGTGTACATAACGCGCTCGTCGGTGCCGCGCGAATCATAGACTTCGACGAACCCGTCGAGGACAAGAAAGAAGTCGGCGCGCCGATCGCCACACTCGAAAAGCGCAGTGCCGCGCGCAAGCCGCTGCACCACACCGAAGGCAACGACCCGCTCAGCCTGATCTGGTGTCAGCCGCGGGAAAGTCTCTGTGCGCCGAGCATAGGGGTCGGACGGATCCACCGCCTCACTCGCGGCGAAAGATCGCGACGACCACCCTTTCTCTATCGTCATCGTTGACGCCTCTTGATGAATGCTCGGGACCGTCGCGCTAGACGATTCTGGATGTGCAGGGCTGGTCATCGTGTTCACAGTGCGTGCACTCACCTTCATCGGTTGACATTACGTTCCATCCCCTGAGATCGCCTATTTTGCAGGTGATTACGGCGCAGCCCTCCGGTCGGTGCGAGTCTGCTCCCGAGAATATCTCAACCGATGGCTCAAGTCGTTGGCGCCAGCACCAATTGCGATACGTGGTTAGCAGGTACTCGGCTGGCTCTAGTTCCCGCGAAACGGAATTCCAGCAGGCCTGTTCTCGGCACTTTCTCTGCTGGAATGCCATTTCGCGGATATTCAGCCCGGCGATATCTCAACGGGTGCTAGCCGCAATGCGATACGGCTGCACCTGAAATTCGCTGCGGTCTGTGCGGGGGCGCTACTAGCCCTATTCGGTAGGGTGAGACCGCTCAGGCCGAGATCAGCCTGAGCGGCAGTCGCTCATAGCAGCGGATGATGTTGTTGAGCGCCCATGTTGGTTCGCCGGCGAGTTCGATTCGGCTCACCTGCTGCATCAGCGCAGTGAGCATCGCCTGCATCTCGAGTCGGGCGAGCCCCTGCCCGGCGCAGGCATGCGTGCCGTGCCCGAAGCCGAGATGGCGGGTGGCGTTACGGCGGATGTCAAACACATCGGAGTCTGTCCACTCCTGCTCATCGCGGTTCGCCGACGCGTACAGCACTAGCACCCGCGATCCAGCTGGGATAACGATATCCGCGATTTCAGTCGGCTGCAACACCTTTCGGGTGAACGCCCGCAGTGGCGATTCGTATCGCAGCACCTCGTTGATTGCATTGGGCAGCAGGGACGGCTCGCCGCGCAGTAGCTCCCACTGGTCCGGGTGCATGGCAAACAATGCCAGCGCATTGGCGATCCCGCTGATCGTGGTATCGAGCGACGGAACCAAGTAGTCGATCATGAGCGCCGAGCACTCGCTGTGACGTAGCTTCCCGGCGTCGGCGGCGACGAGGCTGTCATGACCCATGCTGCCGTCGATCACCGACCGGTGGCGCACCACGTCCTTTGAGAAGCGCAGCATCTGCAGACTGGCCGGCACCGATTTAAGGGCATAGCGATTCAGCGGGCCAAGAACATCGAATGTGGCTCCGCCCCAGCGCAGCAGGTGCTGGCGGCGGTCCTTCGGCCAGCCGACGAGATCGGGCACCACCGAAAGCGGCAGCGCGGTGGCCAGATCCTCGACACCGTCCAGGTGCTGACGTCGCACGGCCGCGGCGACCAGCTGCTCGGCCTGGCCCGTGACGACGTCGCTCATCGTCCGCAACGCCCGCGGCAGCAGCCGGTGCGCGACGAGCTTGCGCCGCTGGTCGTGTTCGTCACCGTCACTGTTGAGCGTTGTGCCGCGAGACAGCCGGTTGAAGACACCGTTCAACCCGACCCCTTCGCCGGAGATGAAGGTCGCATCGTCGCGCAGCACCGCCCTGCACTCCGCGTAACGCGGCAGTGCGTAGACCCGCTGCTTGGTCAGCCATACCACCGGCCCCAATCGGCGCAGGCGTACGTAGTGCGGGTGCGGGTCGAGGATCGCCTGCGTCGAATACAGGTCTGGTTCGTAGGCCGGGACGTCGGCGGGTCTACGCATCAGCGACGGCATCTGCGGGCGGCGCGAAAACCGGTACCGCGCGGCAGACTTCGGCCAGATTGCGGCCGGCGCACAGCACCGTCCGATCCGGACGCACTACCGCGGCCCTGGCCCGACCGGCCTGTAGCCAGAGGGCCAGTTCCGTGCCGGGATGAGCCGTCACGATGACGGCGCCGCGGCGGGTCATCTCGTCATGCTGGGACGGGTTGAGCGGAGCGGACGTGATGAGGGCGAACCTGCCGCCGACGACCGCGTCGAGCCGTTCGCCATCGACGAGAACAGGATTGGGGCACAACCGGCCCGCCAATTGCCGTCGTCCGCGTGATTTCAACACCAACGCACTGCTGCGCAACGCGGGCGTCGTGCTGTCGACGATCTTCTCCCTCACTCCCGGGATCAGATGCAGGCGCGGGACGACCACACGCCTGAGCAGATTGCCTGCCTCTCCGCCTGCCGTCATCGCCGTGCCCATCGCGAGCGCGAACCGGATCAAATACCGCACGTGCGGCATGCGCTCCTGCTCATAGGTGTCAAGGACACTCTCGGGCAACCATGCGTTGATCACGCCGGCAAGCTTCCACGCGAGGTTCGTCGCGTCGCGCAGGCCCGCGCCCATGCCCTGGCCGATGAACGGTGGTGTCAGGTGGGCGGCGTCGCCAAGGATGAACATGTTGCCACGGCGCCAGTGGTTCGCCAGCTGCGCGCGGAACGTGTACTCGGCGACGCGCACGAGCTCCAGCTGTTCTGGCGCAACGCCTTCCACCCATGGCCGGATCAGCGGGTACAGCGCCGCCATGGTGTTGTAGTCGTCGGCCGTCTCGTCCGGCAAGAGCCGGAACTCCCACCGGTATCGGCTATCGCCGATCCGCATGTAGGTACCCGCTCGATGCGGATCGCAGACCTGGTGGACGTCATCCCCCTGGTTCAGCTCCGCGGTCGTCGCCACATCGACCACGAGCCAACGCTGCTGGAATTTCAAGTCCTCCATGCAGGCGCCGATCGCGGTGCGGATCAGGCTGTTGGCGCCGTCGCAGCCGAGCAGATATCTCGTCTCCACCCGGTGCTCGTCGCCGCTGACCCGATCGGTGAACGTGACCTGCACTCTGTCGCCGATCTGAACGGCTTCGGTCACCTCGGCATTAGCCCGGAGAACGGCGTGCGGGTAATGCTTCAGGTTCGCCCGCAGCAGCGCTTCGAGCTCCGGCTGGTCAAACATGTTCGCCTGTGGGTAGCCGTTGGCGCTTTCGGTGCACTTTCGGTGAAACTCCGCGAATACCCGCATGTTCCGGTCCCGCAGCTGCAACCCGAGAGCGGGCCGCGAGATCGCCGCGAACTCGTCAGCGATGCCCAGTCCGGCCAGCAACCGGTAGATTTCGTCGTCGAGATGAACGGCACGCGGTTGCGGGTAGACGTCCTCCCAGCGGTCGAGGACCAGGCAGTCGACGCCGTATTGCGCAAGCTTCGTCGCCGCGGTGATTCCGGTCGGCCCTGCGCCGACGATCACCACCGGGACGAAGCCGGGATTGTCGTTCATGCGTACTTGACTCGGTTGCGCTGCGTGCCGAGGTCGATCTTGCCGTCGTCGGTTCCGATGGTCGCCTCGACGACATCGCCGTCGTGTAGGTACTTGGTGTTCTTGGCCTGTCCGGCGAAGAACATCTTCCACTTGACGTCGTCAGGCAGCAGACCCACGAGCTTCTGCACCGGCTTCGGAGGCGCAGACAGGGCCGTCCCGACAGGTGTGCCGGTCAGCACCAGGTCGCCGGCGGACAGCCGCTGGAAGCGGGCGAGCGCAGCAAGCGCCTGGACCGGCCGATAGATCATGTCGCTCTCGACCGTGCTGTCTTGACGCAGTTCGCCGTTGACGCGCAGCTGCAGCCGCAGCTCGCCGAAGCGACCCAGCTCGTCGGCGTCAAGCAGCACCAGCGCCGGCCCGACCGGCGTGAAGGTCGGGTACGACTTCGATTCGAAAAACTGGGTTTTGGTCAGTTGCACGTCGCGCGCCGACACGTCGTTGGTCACCACGAGACCGCAGATGTAGTCGGCCAGGTTGTCGGCGGTGATCGCCGTGCCGACGGGCATGTCGCGACCGATCACCAGATCCGATCTCCACCTCGTAGTCAAGCAGGCGGACATGCTCCGGCTTGACGATGTCGTCGACGGGGCCAGTGATCGACCCCGACGCCTTGCGGAAGAACGTGAGCGGCACCTTTTTCGGGTCCCCTCCGGTGTCCTCGACGTGCGACGCGAAGTTGGTCATCTGGGCGACGACGCGGCACGGCTCGGTCACCGGCGCCAGCAGCTCGAGGCTGCTCACCGGCACCGTCTCGGTGCTCGCCGCGGCCCGATCGAGCGCCGGGCGGTCGGCCAGCAGCTGCGCCGTCGTCGTCGCGTCCGTGTCGACCTTGGCCACGGCGTCAGAGCTGCCCGCCCACCAGGCGTCGGAGGTGCGATAGATGGAAATAGTCATGAGCGTGCCACTTTCATAAGTCCGCGCAGGCGGGTGATGTCGAATTCGTTGTCGTCACGGATCGCGGTCACTATCGACCGCAGTTCGTGAACTGCTTCCCGGCTGGGTGTGATGCCGAGAAAATCTTTGGTGGCCGGTGGTCCCCACTGGGCCAGACCGGACGCGGTGAACGGCGCCCATCCCGGTTCGAGGGTGTTGTCGAACATGTCGCCATCGCTGAAGTGCTCGACCAGGAATCCGTCGGGATCGCGCCAGTAGTCGAAGATCTGGCTGCCCTGGATGTGCCTGCCGATCCCCCACGACCGGTGATACCCCAACTCGCGTAGGTATTCACCGCCCGCCGCGATCGCGTCCAGATCGCATGCCTGATACGCGGAGTGCACATAGCGGTTCGACGGGCCCAACGCCAAAGCCAGCGTGTGATGGTCGGCGGGCGTCGAGCCGCGGTCGCAGCGGATGAAGCTCATCACCGGGCCGCGGTCGCGCTGGCCGGGGTAGTACATGAAGTCGCTGACGATCAACCCGATGTGGTCGAGGTACCAGTTCAGTGTCTCGATGTACTTCGTGCTCTGCAGCACGACATGTCCCAACCGCTGCACGCGGGCCGGCTCGCGCGGCGGCCGCTGGGTGGCGTTGGTGCGGCGCAGCTCGTGCCCGAAGTTGAAGGTGTGCGGCTGTTGTGCGGGCAGCTCGGCCAACTCGTGCATCCCGGCGACGACGCGGACCGGAATCCCGCTGGGATCGGTCAGTTCTACCGCGACGCCGCCGATGGCCTCTGGCAGCGTGCGGGTCTTCCTTCCGGTCGCGCTGGCGAGCCGCTCGACGTCGGCCTTGCTCTCTGCGGCGAACGCTGGGCCCACGAACCGCGAGTGCGATCCGCGGCGGACGATCACGCACGGCGAGCCGGCGTCTGTTCCGCGAAGGTAAAGCTCGTCGGCGGTGTGCAGCACGGTGGTGAAGCCGAATGCCCGCGCGAAGGCTTCCGCGCGGACCAGGTCTGGTTTCTCGAATTCCAGCCACGCCAGATCGCGGACCTTGATCAGGGGGTTGCGGGAGCGCCCGGGGTGCTCCCCGCGCAGGGCGCCCTGCTCGCTGTGCAGGTCTTTGTGGGCGTCGACGTGTGGCGTCACGGTGTCTCCTCGATTGACTGACGATATCGTCACTTATTCGACGCCCCGCCGTCAAGTCTTTCTGACGAAATTCTCAATATTGATGTTCTCTGCTAACATCGGCGCATGACGGAGGCGCAACCAGTCGCCGGCAACCGCCTGGAACGGCGCAAGATGCGCACCCGCGCGGCACTCATCCGCGCCGCGCAGAGCTTTTGTCGCGGCCGGCAAACTCAACGTGCCGGTGCTCGAGATCACCCAGGCCGCGGACGTCGGGATGGGTTCGTTCTACAACCACTTCGACAGCAAGGAAGAGCTGTTCCAGGCGGCGGTCAACGAGGTGCTCGACGAACTCGGCGCGATACTCGACAAGCTCACCGGCGAAGGCGAGGATCCGGCGGAGACATTCGCCCGAAGTTTCCGGCTAGTCGGGCGGCTGTTCAGGCGGCGCCCAGAGATGTCCCGGGTGCTTCTCAACACCGGGTTGACGATGATCTCCGCCGACCGCGGCCTCGCCCCGCGGGCCCTGCGCGACATTGAGCGCCGCGACGCGGGCAGGCCGATTCTCAGTCGACGACCCCGTGCTCGCGCTGGCGGTCGCCGGTGGCGCGCTGATGGGGCTCGGCCAGCTGCTGCACGACCAGCCGGAGCGTGACGATGCCGAGGCCGCCGACCGGGTGACCCGCGACGTGCTGATCATGTTCGGCTTGCCTGCCGACGAGGCCGCGGAGATCTGCCGTCGGCCGCTGCCTGACCTCGACGAGCTGACCGAGCCTGACTCCGCGGCGTGATCCGCATCGACACGTCTGGTTGGTCGTATGACCAGGTGGGTCTGCGTAGCCGGTTATGAGGTATCCCTTGAGTGCCGAGGTCTCTGAGTGCGGCTTGTCCGGCGTGGGCGCCGCACATACCGTGCGCGCCGGGGCCGGGCGGCGTGGCGGCCGAGCAGATGTACATACCCGGCACACCAATGTGATACGGCGACAGCGTGATTCGCGGACCGAATACCAGCTGGCGAATATCCTTGGCGCCGGTCATGATGTCGCCGCCGACGAAGTTGGGATTGTATGCGGCAAATTGTGTTGTGGTGCTGACGGTTTGGCCGATGACGCGGTCGCGGAATCCCGGGGCGAATCGCTCGATCTGGGCGATGATGGCCGCGGTGGCATCGCCGGTGTAGCCGTTGGGCACGTGCGCGTAGGCCCATACGGGATGGATGTTGCCGACCGAGCGCTGTGGATCGGCTAGATACTGTTGTCCGACAAGGACGAAAGGCCGCTCCGGCATGCGACCGGCGTGGATGTCGCGCTCGGTGGCGGCCAGTTCGGCGTAGGTGCCCGCCAGGTGCACCGTGCCTGCGCGACGCGCGGCGGGGTTCGTCCACGGGACGCCGTCCTCGACGGCGAAGTCCACCTTGAACGCGCCGGGTCCGCGGCGAAAACGCCGGTAGGCGCGTGCAATTCGTGGTGGCAGCCGATCGCCGAGAATACCGGCGACGGCCTCAGGCGCGAGGTCGAACATCGTCACATCGGCGGGCGGCAGCTGGCTGACCGCGTCGATGCGCACGCCCGTTTCGATCTTGCCGCCCAGGTCGGCCAACAGCGCTGCCATCGCGTTGGTGATCGATTGCGAACCGCCGGCCGCGACCGGCCACCCGTGACGATGCCCCGCGGTGAGGATGCCCAGCCCGATCGCCGAGGTCATCGGATAGTGCAGCGGCCGAAAGGCATGCGCCGCAACCCCTCCGAACAATGCCCGCGCCTCGGTGGTACGGAACCACCTGGCGATAGTGGATGCGGGCAGCACGGTCGGCGCGCCGAACCGCGCCAGCGTCAACGGGTGGTGCGGCACCCTCAGCAGCGGCCCCATGATGTCGTCGGATAGCGCGTCGAACCGTCTGGAGGTCCGGGAGAACAGCCCGCGCCACCGCCAGTGGTCGATCCCGAGCCCATCGGCGGTGGCCTCCACCGAGCGGTAGAGCACGCCCGCCCGCCCGTCGTCAAGGGGATGCACGCAGTCGATCTCCGGCAGGCGCCATGTCAGCCCGTAACGCTCCAGCCCGAGACCGGCCAGAAACGGTGACCCGACGGCCATCGGATGGATCGCCGAGCAGTGGTCGTGCAGCAGGCCTGGAACGAATCGCCTCGCTGGTGCGGGTGCCCCCGCCGATCTCGTCGGCGGCTTCCAGCACGGTCACATCCACGCCGGCCTTGGCGAGGGTGACCGCGGCGGCCAGGCCGTTGGGCCCGGCGCCGACGACGGTCGCCGTGCTCATGCCACTGCAGGGTACGGGGGTCTCGGTTCGCGCGTGCCGGCCAGCGACCACGTGACGTGGGTGGGGATCGGGCCGTTGGGCAGCCACGGCTGCTCCTTGACCGCGTCAGACACCTTCCAGGTGCCGCGTTCGATCACGCCGAGGGCCGCGTCGATGACCCTGTAGTGCTGCACCTTGCTCCCCCAGGCCTGCGACTCCACCCACACGACGACGAGTTCACCCGGCTCGAATGCCGCCTGCCGCTGCACCGCGGCGATGAGGTCCTCGTTGTGCAGGTGCCCGTCGCCGAAGTTGAAGCCGATCAACGAGTTGCAGACGAATTCGGCCTCCCGCACGGTGCGGGTGTCGATGTCGGGCAGCGTCCTCAACAGCACCGAAAACAGTCCACGGCCCTGGCTGTGCATGGTGCGCCAGGCGATGGTGCGCTGCAACGTGATTTCGGCCCACTGCGGTTCGTATCCGAAGGCGATGAACTGGTCGATCTGGTTGCGGGCGCTGCGCGTGACGTTGTTCAGCTTCGCCTCCGCCCCCGGGGCGAACGCCCACACGGCGGACGCCCAGTTGCCGGCGTACTGGCGCATCGACGGCAGGAACGACACCTTGTCCGGGCCGGAAATTGCCCAGGATCGGGAAGAAAACCAGCGCCGCAACGATCGTCGCCGTCAGCCACGGCGACGACATGTTCGACACGGCGTATCCGTGCCAGGCCGGGAAGCCGAGGAACAAGAAGATCGACGCGTAGGCGAACAGCACGTTCCATTCCAGCGGAACGGCCAGCGGGAACGTCGAGACGATGAACAGGTGGAAGGCGACCATGACGATCACGGCCGCCACCGTCAACCCCTTGTTCGTCGAGAACAACAGCACCAGCGGGGCGGCGATCTCCACCGTGGTTCCGAGCACGTGGGCCATGAAGTGGGCGGCCCGCGATGGCCGCAGATCGCGTGGGAAGTCGCGGTAATGCGCCCGCTTGACCCACTTGAACGGCATAAAGGGGCTGTTGCTGACCATCGGGGGGATGACGTTGGCGAAGTGTTTGCCGAACTTCGACACGCCGGCACCGACCCACACCACGACGATCAACAGCTTCAGCGCGATGATCATGTCCACGAACGGCAGCACGGTGAAGAAGACCAGCGCCGGCAGGTACTGCTCACCCCGCGCAGCGAGGAAGATGGTCTTGTCGCGAAGGCCGTTCAACACCAGCAGCACGATCGGCGCGACCAGCAGCGCGGGGTTGACGAGCCCGGATGTGTTGTGCGGCAAGGCTTGTGACAATGAGTCGCTGTGCACTCCGGAGGCCAGCAGCGGGACGGCGATGCTGATCAGCAGTGCGAAGTAGAGGATCCCGTCGAACCACGTGCGGCGGTCACCGTCGGTGAACGGCACCCACTTCCACGGCCGCAACCGGATGGTGCCTGAACGGATCCAAAACAGGATGCCGCCCGTCATCGGCTTGACCTTGCCGGCCAGCGGACCCCATGACCCGGCGACGCCGATCGCCTCGAGCAGCACCGTCCACAGGACCGCTTTCTGGTAAACGATCGGCTGGTTCCACCACTCCGCGACATGCCAGAACGCCGGCAGACCCGACGTCACCGTCGCGACGAACACGCCACCGAGGGCGTAGAAGAACACGAGCTTCGCGATGTAGATCGCATGCACCATGCTCGGAGACCCGAAGCCGTTATCGGTCCAGTGCTGCGCAAGGAAGCGCATCCGTTCCATTAGCGGCTTGGCCAAGAAGGTGTCTGGATCGACCGGGGGAAACTCCGGCTTGGTGAAACTCATGATCAGCTCCCGTTTGTCGATGTGGTGACGAGCGAGTCGGCCAGCAGCCGGCGCAGAGCGGGTTTGTCGATCTTGCCGACGGGGTTCTTGGGCAGGTCGTCGAGGATCGTGATGTCGGCTGGCCGTTTGTATTTCGCGAGCTGCCCGGCGATGTGATCGCGAATCGCCTCTGGGGTGACGGTCGCGTTCGGGCGGGTGGAGACGAACAGGACCGGCTCCTCGCCGTAGGTGGGGTTCGGTCGCCCGACGACGGCGGCCTCGGCGATCTGCGGCAGATGGTGGACGACGGCCTCGATCTCGCGCGGGTAGATGTTCTCGCCACCGCGGATGATCATGTCCTTGGCGCGATCGACCAGAACCAGGTAGCCGTCCTCGTCGAGGCGCCCGATGTCGCCGGTGTGCAGCCAGCCGTCGACGATGGTCTTCGCGGTCTCCTCCGGTCGGTTCAGGTAGCCACGCATCACGTTGGCGCCCTTGATGACAACCTCGCCGGCCTCACCGTCGGGGACCGGGCGGCCTGCCTGTGTCGACGATCCGGATGGTCTGCCCGGGCAGCGGCAGTCCTACTGTCCCCGGTTTGCGGGGACCGTTCAGCGGGTTGACCGCACTGGCGCATGTTCCCTCCGACAGCCCGTAGCCCTCGATGATCGGGATGCCGTAGCGCGATTCGAATCGTTCCAGCAACTCGACGCTGGCCGGCGCAGCCCCGCAGACCGCGAACCGCACCGATGACGTGTCCGGTTGCAGGTCGTCGGGCAGCCCGCACAACATCGTGTAAATCGTTGGTACGGCGGAGAAATAGGTGGCCCGGCTCTGCTCGAGTGCTGCAAAGAATGTCTTCGGGTCGAAGCGCCCGGCCACCGTCGCCCGGCCGCCGGCCAGCAACGGCGACAGCGTCCCGACGACGATCCCGTTGACGTGAAACAGCGGCAGTATCAACAGGCTGTGGTCATCGCGGGTCAGCCTGAAGCCCTCAATGACGCTGCGGCACATGGCGTTCAGGTTCGCGTGGTCGAGCATGACGCCCTTGGGGCGGCCGGTGGTTCCGCTGGTGTAGATCAGCAACGCCAGCGAGGCGTCGTTGCCCCGACTGGCGTCGGCCTGAGCCGGCTCGCACTGGTGCAACTCGTCGGCGATCAGCACCTTGGCGCCGGCGTCGGCAAGCTGATAGCGGACCTCTTGCGGCGACAACGCGGGGTTGACCGGCGTGACCGCGGCACCCAACCGCCACGCGGCGAACAGCGACACCACGAACTCGACCGTGTTCGGCAGCTTGATCGCCACCACATCACCCGCCGACACGCCCCGGCTGCGCAGCGTCGCGGCGGCGCGCTTGACGGCGTCGAGAAACTCGGCGTTGTTCAGGTCGCTGTTGTCGTCGGCGACCGCCTGCCCCAGCGGATCGTGCGTCGCGCGCTGATCTGGCAAGACCGACAAATCCATGTAATTCCCTCTCAGACCGAGCTACCTCTGTGACCGGCAACACTAGGAATCCCGGGGACGAATCGGCATGGTCTGGGCCGCTCAAATGCCGGGCACCGTTTGTCGGCCGGAGACAACTCCGAGCGCTCATTTGGCCCACAAGCGAGTCGAGGAAGATCTACCGTCGTGGTGTGACGAGCGGCACAGACACCGATGTCGACCGCTGTGTCCGCCAGATCGCTGCCGGACTCCACCAACGGCTGGGCGAATTGACGGCCATCATTCAGCGTCTACTGCAGGAGGAGATCCCCGAGCTTGCCCTGGACGCGCAGAGCATCGAGCTGTTGGGCGCCAGCGTCGGAGGCAACGTCGACACTGTGCTGCACGCGATGCGCTACGGGATCGACGTGCAGCGCGTCGAGGCGCCGACCGCGGCGATGGAGTACGCCCGGCGGTTGGCCCAGCATGGAGTGCCCGTGCACGGGTTGGTGCGTGCCTACCGGGTCGGTCAGCGGCGCATGAATGAACTCGTATTCGCCGAGGTCCAGGCCACCGACATGGAGCCAATGGTCAGGGTGGCCGTGCTCGAGAAGATGTCGGCGACCATGTTCGCGTACATCGATTGGATGTCACAGCAAGTCGTCGAAGTGTACGAGGAGGAGCGCGAACGCTGGCTGGAGAATCAGAACAGCCTTCGCGCGTTGCGTGTGCGCGAGATTCTGGCCGCCAAGACACCTGTTGACGTCGACGCCGCGTCGTCGACGATTCGCTATCCGCTGCGCTGGCATCATCTGGCGGTTGTGGCCTGGTACCCCGATGCCGGCAGCGACGGCAACGAACTGCCCCGGCTGCAACGTTTCCTGCGAGATATGGGCCAGGCCGCCGGGGTGGCGGCGAGCCCACTGTTCGTGGCCGCCAACGCCGTGTGCGGCTGGGGATGGCTACCCTTCCGCGCCGCCGCACCCGAAGCAGTCGACAAAGCCCGCCAGTTCGCGGCCACCCATGCGGACTCGCCCAGTGTGGGAATCGGCTCGATGGCGGCGGGTGTCGGCGGATTTCGACGATCGCATCGCAGGGCGCTGGCCGCGCGGGCGGTGGGGGCCGCGCGCGAGCCGCACAAGCCGACTGTGGTCGCCGCGGACGATCCCGGTGTGTTGGTGGCCGCCATGCTTGGCGGGGACATCACCCAGGCCCGTGAGTGGGTGGCCGAAGTGCTCGGCGACCTGGCCGTCGACAACGAGAACGATGCCCGGCTGCGCGAGACGTTGCTCGTCTTCATGTCCAGCGACGGCAGCTACAAGCTGGCTGCTGAGCGGCTCAACCTGCATTCGAACACGGTCAAATACCGGGTCGGGCGGGCCGTCGCCCGGCGGGGCCGCGCGATCGGCGCCGACCGGCTGGACGTGGAACTGGCCCTGCTGCTGTGCCACTGGTACGGCAGCGCGGTTACCCAGCAGCGCCCCGGATAGCAGCCGCCGGCCGGGTTGGTTGTCGCCGCGCCACAACCTACCCGCGGGTATTGGTCTCACGCGGACGATGGCGATGGCGCCACGTACCCCTAACCTCAGCCTTGCGCACGGCACCGACGCCGACGAAGTGAAATCCGAAGCAACCGAAGGCGATAGTCGATGCCAAGCCCAGACGTTCAGCAACCGGCTGAAATTGCTACACCACATGATTTGCTACTGACCGGTTCGGCGCTCGGCGTCGCAAGCGGGATGATGCCAGACACATCGTGGGGCAGGTTCGGCTTGAATCTGGCCCGCCGCCCGGGCGTCGTCGCCGAACGGGTGGGGTCGTTCGGGCGCGAGCTCGCCTCGATCGCGACGGGCACATCGCGATCGCGCTCCGGCCAAGCCCGACAAGCGATTCAGCGATCCAGCATGGCAGACCAATCCGTTGATGAAGCGTTCGATGCAGGCGTACTTGGCCGCCGCCGAGCTCGTGGACAACCTGTTCGCCGACGCGGAACTCGATTGGCGCGACGCCGAACGAATCCGATTCGTGCTCGACGTCGTCATGGAAGGGCTCGCACCGAGCAACAACCCGTTGATCAGCCCGTTGGGCTGGAAGGCGATCATCGACACCGGTGGTCTGAACGTCGTTCGAGGGGTGCGACGCTTCCTGAGCGATATGGCGGTGCCGCCGCGGATTCCGTCGATGGTGGAGCCCGACGCATTCACGGTCGGAGAGGATCTCGCTGTCACGCCGGGAGCGGTCGTGTACCGCAACGAGGTGTTCGAACTCATCCAGTACACACCACAAACCGAGAAGGTGTGGACGGTGCCGCTGCTGATGGTGCCGCCGGTGATCAACAAGTTCTACATCTTGGACATCGCCCCGGGTCGGAGCATGGTGGAGTACCTCCTGCGCCAGGGCCACCAGGTTTTCGCCATCTCGTGGCGCAATCCGACTGCGGCGCAACGGTCCTGGGGCTGCGACACGTACGGTGGCGCGATCGTCGACGCGCTGGACGCGATCCGAACAGTGACGGGCTCGGAGAGCGCCCATGTTCAGGCGTCGTGCTCGGGCGGAATCCTGGCGGCCATGACGGCCGCGCATCTGAGTGCGATGGGCGAGGCGCAGCGCATCGCCAGCCTGACGTTGATGGTGACCGTCCTGGATCAGGGAGCGGGAGGGCGTGGCCGCGGCCGTGGATGAGACGACCGCCAAACTCGCGATCGCGTTGTCGGCGCGCAAGGGCTACCTCGACGGCCGAGCGCTGGCCGAGGTGTTCGCGTGGCTGCGCCCGACCGACCTGGTGTGGCGGTACTGGGTCAACAACTATCTGCAGGGCCGGTCACCGGCTCCGTTTGACGTGCTGTTCTGGAACTCCGACACCACGCGCATGCCGGCGGCGCTGCATCGCGAGATGCTGTCGATGGGCCTGCAGAACGCGTTGGTCGAACCCGGGGCGGTGCGCATGCTCGGCACCCCGGTGGACCTCGGCACGGTCACGGCGGATACCTACGTCGTCGCCGGGGTTGCCGACCATATTTCGCCCTGGCAGGCCTGCTATCGCAGCGCGAGGATGCTGGGAAGCAAAGATCTGCGGTTCATCCTGTCATCGAGCGGACACATCGCCGCGCTGGTCAATCCCCCTGGCAACCCGAAGGCTTCCTACCGCGCGGGAAACGTCGACGAACGCGACCCGACGCGTTGGGCGGCGTCGGCGGAAACGCACAGCGATTCCTGGTGGCCCGACTTCTCGGCGTGGTTGGCGCGAGCGCGGCGGCGAGCAGAAGCCGGCGCCCACGGTGCTCGGCGGTGACGGCCTGGCGGCGCTGGGTCCGGCGCCGGGCAGCTACGTTCATGAACGTTGACCGCCTCGCGGTGTTGCCGATCCGGCTCCTTGCGGCATTGGAGTGCAGCTTCGCCTGTGTCGGCTGCGCAGCATCGGCGAGCGCCGATGTGTTCGCCGCCGCGAGATCGCACCTGCTACGGGTGACGGCCGGTCCGCGGCCCCCGACGCGCCCGGAGGGCATCGCCGATGTCATAGTGCTCTCCCGTGGGCGCAAGCATGAACGATGAAAACCTGATCGCGGTGCTCGGCCAGCAGATCCGGGTCGACATCCGATGGGGCACCGGAATCCCGTTGGTGCTGTGCAACGGAATCGGGGCAAGCCTTGAAGTTCTCGATCCGTTTGTGGCGCAACTGGATCCGGACACCACCGTGGTGCGGTTCGACGTGCCGGGCTCTGGCGCCTCGCCGGATTCGCCGTTTCCGTACCGGTTCCCGTACTTGGCCGCAGTGCTGGGAATGCTACTGAAGAAGGTCGGGGTCATCGATCGGCGAGCCGGCAGGTCCCAGGTTGACGTCCTGGGACTGTCGTGGGGCGGCGGGCTCGCCCAGCAGTTCGCCTTCCAGAACCCGCGCCGGTGCCGCAGGCTCATCCTGGTATCCACCGGTACCGGTTCGCTGATGATTCCCGGCAAACCGTCGGTGCTGGCGAAGATGTTGACGCCGCGGCGATTCCTGGATCATCGCTATGCCGCCAAGATCGCGCCTGAGATCTACGGCGGGACAGCCCGCAGCGACCCGATGATGATCAAGCGCGTCTTCGACCGCCAGCTGATGGCCGGCTCGCGCGTCGGGTATCTGCACCAGCTGCTGGCCGGTGCGGGGTGGACCAGCGTTTTCATGCTGCCGCTCGTCCGGCAGCCCACCTTGATCGTCGCGGGTAGCGACGATCCGATCATCCCGCTGGCCAACGCCAAGATCATGAACCGGCTCTTGCCGAATTCGGCGCTACATGTTCACGACGGTGGCCATGTCGAACTCATTACTGACGCGGCCGAGCAGGCACGGGTGATCGAAGAGTTCCGGCGCAAGGCCTAATCCTGAAGGCCGTCAATCGAATTCGACGGCGAGTTCAAGGCGCCGACGTTGCCGGGCGGCGGCAGGCGCCAGCACAGGCAAGCGCGGCCGCCAGGTGCGAATGGCGTGCACAACGCTGACACCGATCGGGATGAACAGCGGCGACAACACCAGCAGGAACGTAAGGATGTGCGGGATGTACGACATCTTGATCGGCTCTTCCTCTCCGCCAAGCAGATTGGAGGAAGTTAGCCCGCCGGGCCGGTGCGCGGCTTCGTCGTCGGGCAACCAACTCTTCGCGCGAGGTTGTTCTGTGGCGACAATGGCGGGTCCCGTTAGCGCCGGGCCACAACCATTCCTGCCGTTTTCGTGTTGCGGGGACGATGGCGACGGGCCGCTATACACCTAATCTGCCCCACATGCAACGCTTCGGTGATCCATCGTTCGACCTCTTCAAGCTATCCGACGAGCACAATGAGCTGCGCGCCGTGCTGCGCGATCTGTGCGAGAAGGAGATCGCCCCGTACGCCGCTGACGTCGACGAGAACTCGCGGTTTCCCGAGGAAGCACTCAAGGTCCTCAATGACACCGGGTTCTCGGCGGTGCACGTCCCCGAGGAGTACGGCGGCCAGGGCGCCGACGCGGTAGCGTGTTGCATTGTTGTCGAGGAGGTCGCTCGGGTGTGCGCATCCTCCTCGCTGATCCCCGGCGTCAACAAGCTCGGCACGATCGGGCTGATCCTCAGTGGCTCAGACGAGTTGAAGAAGCAGGTGCTGCCGACGCTGGCATCGGGCGACGCGATGGCGTCCTACGCGCTGTCGGAACGCGAAGCCGGCAGCGATCCCGCGTCGATGCGCACCCGCGCCCGCGCCGACGGCGACGACTGGGTGCTCAACGGCTCCAAGTGCTGGATCACCAACGGCGGCAAGTCAACCTGGTACACCGTGATGGCGGTGACCGATCCGGACAAGGGCGCCAACGGCATCTCGGCGTTCGTCGTCCACAAGGACGACGAGGGCTTCACCGTCGGCCCCAAGGAGCGCAAGCTCGGCATCAAGGGCTCACCGACCACCGAACTGTATTTCGAGAACTGCCGCATTCCCGGCGACCGCATCATCGGCGAGCCGGGCAGCGGGTTCAAGACCGCGCTGGCCAGCCTCGACCACACCCGACCGACGATCGGCGCGCAGGCCGTCGGCATCGCGCAGGGCGCCTTGGACGCGGCGATCGCATACACCAAGGAACGCAAGCAGTTCCGCAGGCCGGTGAGCGACTTCCAGGGCGTGCAGTTCATGCTCGCCGACATGGCGATGAAGGTGGAGGCTGCGCGGTTGATGGTGTACACCGCGGCCGCCCGCGCCGAGCGTGGCGAGCCGGCGCTGAGCTTCATCTCGTCGGCCGCGAAGTGCTTTGCCTCCGACGTCGCGATGGAGGTCACCACCAACGCCGTGCAGCTGTTCGGCGGCGCCGGCTACACCGTCGACTTCCCGGTCGAACGCATGATGCGCGACGCAAAGATCACCCAGATCTACGAGGGCACCAATCAGATTCAGCGCGTCGTCAAAGCACCGGGTCACCGGCGTTCACCGCCCCCGAAGTGCTCGAGGGCGCGACGCCGACGCCGCAATCGGATGTGTATTCACTCGGCGCGACGCTGTTTTGCGTGGTGACCGGCCACGCGGCGTTCGAGCGCCGCAGCGGCGAAAAGGTGGTCGCCCAGTTCCTGCGGATCACGTCGCAGCCGATTCCGGACCTGCGCGAGCAGGGGCTGCCGTCCGATGTTGCGGCCGCCATCGAACACGCCATGGCCCGGGACCCCTCCGACCGTCCCGCCTCGGCGGCGGAGTTCGGCGAGCAGCTTCGCGGCATTCAGAGAAGCCACGGTGGTTTCGTCGACGAGATGGCACATCACGTCGATCTGGGTGTGGAAAGCCGCAAGGCGCCGGTAATGCCGTCGAGCCATCGGCGGCACCCGACGCCGACGCCGCCCACGCCAGCGACGAAGTACCGTCCTCCCGTCCCGCTCGCCACGCTGGTTGCTCGTGATCGGCTCCACGACCTTCTTCGTGCAGCGGGGCGGCGGCGCCTGATCCTCATCAACGCGCCGTCGGGGTATGGCAAGAGCACGCTGGCGGCCCAGTGGCGAGAGCTTCTCATGCGCGAGGGCGTCGCCGTGGCTTGGCTAACCGTCGATGACGACGACAACAACGCTGTGTGGTTCCTGGCGCACCTACTGGAATCGATCCGAAGGATCCGACCTGCCCTGGCGGCGTCATTGGCTCAGGTGCTCGAAGAGCATGGCGACGACTCGGCCCGCTACGTCTTGACGTCGCTGATCGACGAGATACACGAAAACGACGACCGAATCACGCTTGTCGTCGACGACTGGCATCGGGTATCGGACAGCCAGACGACCGCCGCTCTCGGTTTCTTGCTCGAACACGGCTGCCACCACCTGCAACTCATCGTGACGAGCTGGTCGCACGCGGGTCTGCCGTTGAGCAGATTGCGACTCCGCGACGAGCTAGTCGAGATTGATTGTGACGCTCTGCGTTTCGATGCCGACGAGGCGCGGTCATTGCTCAACGACGTCGGCGGCCTAGCGCTGTCGGGCGCCGACGTAGAGGCGCTGACCGCCTCAACGGACGGGTGGGCCGCCGGCCTGCGGCTCGCTACTTTGTTCTTACGTGGCGGTGCCGACGCCTCCAGCCTACTCAGTCGCTTGCGGCGCAAATGACGTGATCGGCGAGTTCCTGGCGGAGAACGTCCTTGACACGCTTGAACCGGAGATCGCCGACTTCATGTTGGCGACGTCGATCACCGAGAGGACATGCGGCGGACTGGCATCCGCGCTGTCCGAGCAGCCGCGCGGGCTGGCGATGCTCGAAGAGGTCGCGCATCGCGGTCTGTTCCTGCAGCGGATCGATGATGATCCCGACTGGTTTCGTTATCACCAGCTGTTCGCCGAATTCCTGCGCCGTCGACTTGAGCGCGACCAACCCGAGCGGAGTCGGCAACTCCACCGCACAGCGGCGGCATGGTTTGCCGAGCACGGCTACCTCAACGAGGCCGTCAACCATGCGCTCGCGGTCGATGACCCGACGCTGGCCGTTGATCTTTGTCGAGCAGGACGAGACACGTCTGCTCGAGCAGTCGAAAATGACGACGTTTCTCGAGATTGCCAAGAAGCTGCCGCCGCAGATGCTGGCATCCAGGGCACGACTTCAACTGGCGATCGCCTGGGCGAATATCCTGCTACAGCGCAGGGCGCCCGCCGATGCCGCGCTGAATCGCTTCGAGGCGGCTCTGGGCAGCGCAGAACTCGCGGATGCGTCGCGAACCGATCTTCGAGTCGAAGCCGATGTGCTGCGCGGGGTGGCCGACATATTCGCCGACCGTAGCGATCGTATCGATTCCCTTGTCTCCGAGGCGTTTTCGAGACCGGATACCTTCCATCCCCGAGTACCCGGGGTCGCCGGGAATATCGCAGCGTTCGCTGCCATCTACCGTTTCGAATTCGACGACG
Organism: uncultured Actinomycetota bacterium; assembly: GCA_963848185.1. GTDB lineage: Bacteria > Actinomycetota > Actinomycetes > Mycobacteriales > Mycobacteriaceae > Mycobacterium. The sequence continues at coordinate 23,722 of CAWKCR010000005.1, read as the reverse complement.
CACGAAGATTGCTGCAGTGGGCGGCGCCCTACCAGGACATGATGGGACCGTTCGCGAGCGTGTACGCACACAGCTGCGGCGGAATCGCCGCCAAGTACGAGCTTGACATCCCCACCGCTCGACGAGAGTTCCGCGAAGCATTCGAGATCGGAGCTGGAGTGGGATCGCACTCACACGCTGCGCGTCTGGCAGGTGCCCTGCTCGGCGAACTGCTGTATGAGGCGGGCGAATTGGATGAGGCGGCGCGCCTGCTGGAGATGAGCTATGGACTTGGGCCGGAGGGCGGTGGCGTGGACTACCTCGCCGCACGATACGTCGGAAGCGCCAAAGTCAAAGCAGCGCAAGGCGATCTCAGCGCGGCGGCGGAGCGCCTCGACGCCGGCATGAACGCAGCGGAGCACTTGCGACTCCCGCGGCTGGCGGCCGCGATCAACAACGAGCGGATCCGATTGGGAATCAGCGTCGCGCCGGCGGTGGCAGCCCGCCTGCGATCCGTGCCGGACCATTCCGCGCGACGACGGTATCGCCACGATAACCGCTGAACTCGACGAGGAATCCGCGGTTCGCCTGCTGTCGGCGAGCGGTTCCGCCGAGGAACAGGAGCAGGCATGTCGGACGTGCGGCCGAGCTGCTTGCGGGCATCGATGCCGCGCGAAGGCCGCTGGCGGCGCTGCGCGCTGAACTGCTGCTAGCTGAAACATTTGCCCGCACAGGCAGATCAGCTGATGCAGCGATCCCTGCAGTCGCACGACGGTGCGAAGAAGTCGGATTACCGCGTTTGCTTGTCGATGCTGGCCTTGGCTAATGCGCGGTCGCTGCTTAGTAGGCGCGGGGCAGCTTGAGCGCTTGGGTGGAGATGTAGTTGAGCACCATCTCCTGCGAGAACGGCGCGTTGCGGAGCAGCCGTGCCTCCCGCCACAGCCGCTCTACGTGGTATTCCTTGGCGTAGGCGTAGCCACCGTGGGTGGACATGGCGCGGTCGCAGGCATCGAAGCCGGCCTCGGCGCCCAGATACTTGGCCGCGGCGGCCTGGATGCCGCAGTTCTGGTGGTCGTCGTAGAGCTCGGCCGCGTGCATCGCCATCAGCCGAGCCGACTCCAGGCGGATCCACGAGTCCGCCAGCGGGTGGGCGACCGCCTGGTTCTGGCCGATGGGCCGGTCGAAGACCACGCGCTCGTTGGCGTACTACCGTCGCCAGCTCCAGTGCCGCCTGACCGATGCCGACGCCCTCCAAGCCCACGACGATGCGCTCGGAGTTCAGCCCGTCGATGAGGTACTTGAAGCCGTGGCCCACCTGACCCACGACGTCGTCGTCACCGACCTCGAGGTTGTCGATGAAGAGCTCGTTGGAGTCGATCGCCGACCGGCCCAGCTTTTCGATCTCGCGGACGGTGATCCGGTCGCGGTCCAGGTCGGTGAAGAAGAGCGTCATCCCGTCCAGCGGCTTGTCCTCGTTGCGGGCAGACGTGCGCGCCAGCAGCAGGATCTTGTGGGCGTTCTGCGCGTTGCTGATCCAGACCTTCTGGCCGTTGACGACCCAGCCGCCGTCGACCTTCTCGGCCTTGGTCCTGATGCGCGAGGTGTCCACCCCGGCGGTGGGCTCGGTGACGCCGAACGCCATCAGGATCTCGCCCCGGGCGAGCTTGGGCAGGAACTCCTGCTTCATCTCCTCGGAGCCGTGGCGGATGATCGGGGCGGGTGGGAACAGGTAGAAGTGGACCGCGGAGGCGCCACTCGCGCCGGCGCCCGAGGCGGCGATTTCCTGCATCATCACGCCGCACTCCGCGATCCCGAGCCCCAGCCCGCCGTACTCCTCGGGGATGAGCGCGCCGAGCCATCCGCCCTGGGCGAACGCGTTGACGAACTCCCACGGGTATTCGCCGCGCTTGTCCTTCTCCCGCCAGTACGCGTAGTCGAAGTTGCGGGCCAGCTCTCGGGTGGCCTTGCGGACGACGTCGATGGTGCTCTCGTCGGGTCGCGCTCATCGGTGCTCTCCTGCGATTTGACGAGCGATCGTCGGCACTTTGGTGCTGCGTGCGCGCAGCCATTCGCCGAGTGCTTTGGCCTGCGCGTCCAGCCGCAGTGACGAGGTGGCGCCGGTCCCGAGCAATCCTCGGATGAGGAAGTTGACCGCGCCGAGGTTGGGCAATTCGTAACGCTCGATTGCCAATTCGCGCGTTTCGGGAAGGAGGCGCCGCAGTTCGTCGACGGTCAGGGTCGACTTCAGCCACTCCCACGCTTGCAAGTCGCGTACCCAGACGCCGAGATTCGCGTCGCCGCCCTTGTCGCCGGAGCGGGCATGCACGATCTCACCGAGTGAGGCGACGACGAGTTCGTCGGTCCATGACGCTTGCGCGACCGGCGGGTCACTGCCTGCGGAGTCACCTCACCGCCGAGCGTCCGTGCGCCGGTGCGATGGTCTCGGTCGTGCCGTCATGGTGGTGGACCGTGTGCTCGAGCATTGCTTGGTCGAGCAGTGCGGGCCAGTAGACACCGAACGCCGACCCGGGTTGTGGCGGGCCGAGCGAGTACAGCCCGGGGTAGCTGGACAGGGCCAGCTCAACCATCCGCGACGAAAAGCCCGCCCGGCAGCCTCTTTCGTGCCCTGCACGGCGATCCTCAGCAGCTCGGTTCCGGCGTTCTGGCTGTCGGGATCGTGCTGGGCCTGCCCGATACGGTCGATCGCGACCGCGTCGAGCCCGTCGACGGCGTCGATGTAGCGGTGAACGGATCGCTCGACGAGCGCGGCCTTCGCGTCGAGGTCGGTGCCGGTGAGCGCGAGGATCATGCTGTTCTCCCAGCCGCCGACCCCGGTGATCGCGACCTTGGTCGTCGCCGGTGGCGCCGAGCCGCGCACGCCGCGGATCTCGACGCGGTCGTCACCCAGGTCGGTCAGCGCGGCGGTGTCCAGGTGTGTGGTCACGTCGGAGTTGAGGTAGGCGGGTTCACCGATCTCGTAGAGCAGTTGAGCTGTGACGGTGTCTCGGGTGACGGCGCCGCCGGTGCCCGGGTTCTTGGTGATCACTGAGGAACCGTCGGCGTCGATTTCGGCGATCGGGAACCCCGGCTGCACGAGGTCGGCAACGGTACGAAACCCGGAGAAGTTGCCGCCGGTCGCTTGTGGCCCGCATTCGATGACGTGTCCGGCGGCGACCGCGCCGGCGAGCGCGTCGTAGTCATCTGGGGTCCAACTCCACCACCAGGCGGCGGGACCGACGACCACGGAGGCGTCGGCGACCCGGCCGGTGATGACGATGTCGGCGCCGTTGGCCAGCGCCCGCGCGATGCCGAATCCACCCAGGTAGGCGTTGGCCGTCAGGGGCTGGTGCGGCCAGGACGACAGCGGCTCGCCGCTCGTCAGGTGCGGCAGCGAATGGCCGGCTTGCTGGAGAGCGTCGAGGCGAGCAGAAGACGTCGTCGCCTTCGATGTGGGAGACGCGCAGGTCGTAGCCGCGGCGCGCGATCAGTTCGCGGGTTGCGACGGCCAGCCCGGCGGGGTTGAGCCCTCCGGCGTTGACGACGAGCCGGATCCCGTTGGCGACGAGGTGCTCGAGCGCCGCGTCGAGGTGCTGCAGGAAGGTGGCCGCATAGCCCTTGGTGCTGTCTTTGGCGCGCGCCTTGCCGAGGATCAGCATCGTGACCTCGGCGAGGTAGTCGCCGGTGAGGACGTCGATGCCGCCGGCTCGCGCCATGTCGGCCATCGCCGAAGCGCGGTCACCGTAGAACCCGGAGCAGTTCCCGATGCGGATCGGACGCTGACCCGCGTCCTGGTGCTGATGTCATGGTGTCGCTCCCGGTGTCTTGCTGACCCATACCGTCCCTTCGAACCCCACCTCACCGGAGGGATGCTGCTCGATCAGCTCAAGCGTCATGGTGTCGCCCTCGGTTGCCGTCACCCGGGCGGTGTAGGCCAGTTCGGCGGGCGCATAGACGGGCTTGCGCAGGCGGTAGGTGACCTTCGTGACGTGCCAGTCGGGGCCGAGGCCCTCGGTGACGCAGCGCAGGGCGAGCGCCGCCCGCAGGTGGGAGTGCAGCGCGACACCGTCGTGGCCCTCCTCGCGTGCATAGGGCTCGTCGAAATGGATGCGGTGCGGGTTCCACGTGACCGCGCTGTAGCGGAACAACTGAAAGGGAGTAGCCGTGTGCTTGAGCGGTGGGAGCTGTCTCCGACCTGAAAGTTGATGGACATCACGACTCCTGCAAGGGGTTGCGCAGTACGACGGTGCGCCGGTTGCGGTTGAGGACGGCGCCCTCCGCGGAGGTGAAGGTGTTGATGGTGGTGACGAACACGCACGGGCCGGACCGGGTCTGTTTCGGAGTGACCGCCTCGAGGGTCGTCTCGAGCACCAGCTCCGTACCCGCAGTGACGGGGTTGACCAATTCCATCTCTTCGCCGGCGCCCATCACGCGCAGCCCGAGGTCGCCGTCACCGAGGGGCATGTCACCGTCGTGCGGAGTTCCGTCGGGCTGAAGCTGGGCCTCGGGGGTGCCGATACCCCACTCGACGATCGCGGCGAGCATGTTCGGTGGCGCCACCACGTCGGCGTACCCGGCCGACCGTGCGGCCGCCGGGTCGTAGTGGCTCGGGTCGGCGGCGCCGATGGTCATGGCGTAGCGGCCGATGGTCACCGCGTCCAGCGTGCCGAGGCTGCGCCGCGACAGGACCTCTCCGATCCGCGGCTGCGTCTGGGCGTAGTACTCCGCCAGAGGAGTGCCGGGTTCAGGCGTGAACGACATGCTGGGTCTCCTCACCGGACAGTTCCGCCAAGACCTGCTCTGTCGACTGGCCCAGCGGCGGGGCGGCCCGCAGCGGTCCCACCGGCGAGTCGCTCGAGCCGCAGCGGGCATCCCGGCACCGGCACCCGTCCCCGCGCCGGGTGCTCGACGTACTGGATCATGCCGCGCTGGATCAGGTGCTCGTCGGTGTCGACCTCACGGATCGACTTGACCGGCGCACACGGCACACCGGCGGCCTGCAGGTCGTGCGACCAGCTCGGCACGGGTTCGGGTGCGGGTGACCGAAGACACCTCGTCGTCGACCGCATCGATGTTGGTGACCCTGTCCTTCTCGGTACCGAACCTGGGGTCGTCGATCAGCTCGGGCCGGCCCAGCGCGGTTGCCACGCCGCGCCAGTGCCGCTCGGAGATGCAGATGATCGCCAGCCATCCGTCGCTGGTCTCGTAGATGTTGTACGGCGCGACCGCCATCCCCGAGTGCCGGTTACCGGTGCGCTCGGGCAGCTCTCGGTCGGGATTGTTGTGCAGGCCACCCAGACTCGACGCCAGCATCGGGTAGATGGTGTCGTGCATCGACACCTCGACGATCTGCCCCCGCCCGGTGCGCTCGCGCTGGAACAGGGCCGCGCTGATCGCCCCGAACAGGTGGATGCCGCCGGAGAAGTCCACGAACGCGGCGCCGGCCTTGGTCGGCGGCCCGTCGGACTCTCCGGTGGCCGAGGCGCTGCCCGACATCGCCTGCACGGTGATGTCCATCGCCGACATGTGGGCGTACGGACCCGTGGACCCGTAGCCCTTGCCGGAGGCCACGACCAGACGCGGGTTGTGCTCGAGGAGTCGCTCCGCGCCCAGCTGGAGGCGCTCCATGGTGCCCGGCGCGAAGTTCTCGATCAGCACGTCGGCGGTCTCGACCAGGTCGAGCAGCGCCTGGCGACCGGCGTCGGTCTTCAGGTCCAGCACCACACTGCGCTTGTTGGAATTGAGCATCACGAACTCGTGGGACTCGACCGGCTGGTGCGAGCGGAAGCGCAATTGCTCACCGCCGGGTGGCTCGATCTTGATGACGTCGGCGCCCAGCTGTGCGAGCAGAAGCCCGCAGTACGGACCGTTGTAGATCTGGCCCAGTTCGAGGACCCGAACGCCGTCAAAGGCCTGTGGCATGATCACTGTCTCCGATCAGGACTTGACCACACCGGCGGCGCCGCCGTGGATGTAGCCCACCGGCCCGGTGCCCTGTGCCGCCGACACGGTTTCGGTCACGTGCTGAATGGAGGTCGCGTCGTTGATGTGGTGCAGCGTGCCGTCCTGGTTGAATCCGATTTGCGCGCCTTCCATCCACAGCAGCACAACGGTGTCCTCGGTGTTGTCCTCGGGGCAGTAGAAGGTGTGCACCGAGCCGCCGGGCTCATACAGGTAGTCGCCCGCGGTCTGCGGCTGGTCGGGGTACTCGGCGTACCTCCAGCAGCCCGAGAACGTGTACACCTCGGCCGTACCGGTGTGGTAGTGGATGGGCAGGAGGCAACCGGGCGCCATGGTGGCCATGAGGACCACCTGTCCCTTTTCGGGGTCCAGGCGCAGCGGCTTGATGTGGATGCCGGGGCCCATAGCGTCCTTGAGCAGCGGAATCTGGTCGATGTTGACGGTCAGAAGGTCGTCCTGCGGTAAAGCGACCAACGGCAGCGGGACGCCGCTGTTGGTGCGGAACATGCCTGGAGAGACGGGTGCGGACATGGTGTCGGACCTTTCGTGATACGTATTTACGGATTGTGAACCCAGATATCCGGATCACTTGCGCTACTGTACTGTGACTCGCGCCTCGTTGCAAGTACCAGTCCGCACTTGTATGGAGGGGCTTGCTAGCGTCGGCGCATGCCGCCCGCCCGCATCGCACGGTCGACCGAGTGATCCAGATCCTCGAGACCGTGTCCCTGAGCCCGAATCACACAATGCGTAGGCGGCACGTGAAACCCCGTGTGGCAAGCGAATTTTGAAACACTCGACCGGCAAGCGCTTGCCGCCGGTGACGCCTGCGTGGCGTTCGGCATCGACGCCGACGTGCTTCCTCACCACGAGAACTGGCGTCAGTTCCCGTGATGGTGTCTGTCCGGTTCACGCCGCTGCGCGCTCTGAGAGCGCCACAAGCGCCGCCGCCGAACTGCTCGATCTCGACGACGTAGCACTGCTCACACCTGACGACGGCGATCATCGCGCTACCTGTCCGATCCCGACAGCAAGTACCGTGCGGTGATGACTGGCCGGGCCGCGTCTCAGCGCCCGTCGAAGTGAATTTCGACCGGGCCGCGACGACGAATCATGTCGCGGCGGCGCGGAGGCGGATGATCGGGATGGTGCGATGGCACCGCGCGGCGCGCCGCCGGTAGTCGGGCCAGAGTGGGTAGACCCGGTCGGCCATGGCCCAGAGGCGCTTTCGCTCGGCGGGGTCGCTGACCGCGTTCGCGGTCATCACCGGTCCGCCGCCGTTCGTTGCGATCTGCACGCGGGGGTTTGCGCTGAGGTTGTAGTACCAGGCGGGGTGTTTGTCAGCGCCGTAGTTGGAGGCGATCACGATCACGTCGGGCCCGTCGTGAAAGTAGAAGACCGGGTTGGTGCGCGGTTGACCGGTTTTGGCCCCGGTGGTGGTGAGCAGCGCTGAGGGCAGCATCAGTCCCATGGCCAGCCGGCCCCCGGTGGCTCGCAGCAGCCACGGGTCGACCTTCGGCGCGATGTTCTTCGCGAGCCACCGGCCGACGCCGGTCCGCAGGAAGGCGGCGTAGGCGCGGACCGGGCGGCTGACCCGGGCGGGAGGATCGACCCGTGGCAGATCATCGGTCGGGGTGCTCGGTGAGTCGTTGCGGGTGGTCATGGTGACGCGGGTCCTTCTGTGTCGGGCGGTGATGAACTTAAGGAAGTGTCGGACCTGAATACTTGGTGATCGCGACCTTGTCCTGACGGCAGCGCTTATCGGCCGACTACGGCCGACGCTGGGTTACCGGCAAGCATATTCGTTATCATTTGGGGCACAACAGGTTACAAATGCTGCTGCATGATAGTGAACATTTCCTGTTGCTGCGCAACGCAACTGGGCTGAGGCACTCAGGTTTCCGCATCCATCGGCTCGAAGACAATCACGTGGCGCACGCCATTATGCTCCATGTGGCTGTCATGCGCGGGCCACATCTCGATAAGCCTCGGCATGTTGCGCGCGACCTCATCCTCTGTAGCGGGTCGCGACAGATAGTTTGCAGCGGTGCCGCCGATCTCGATGCGCGCCTTTGGGTCGGCGAGCAGGTTCTTCGGCCAACTGGAGGCTGCCTTTAGCCCGAAGTTCTCGCAAGCGGCGACGAGGTTCTTGCCATCGCGCACGTAGTGCAGCGGAACCGTTCGATCTTTGCCGCTTCTTCTGCCTCTCGTCGTGAGCAGCATCGTCGGCAGCGCCGGACCGCTCATGGAGAATCGGCCTCGGCTCGCGCGGATCAGCGCCCGGTCTACCCGGGAGCCGACGTGCTTCATGAACAGGGAGAACCAGCGGTAGTGACCGACCCGCCGCATCACGCGGAGATACAGCTCATACAGCTCACTCATCGTCGGACCTACGCGCGATCGCGTCCGGGTCTTATCAGTTGCGGTCATGCGTCAGGCTCGCTGTACGTATTTACGTATATATAACCAGATATCTGGATCACTAGCCGCGACTGTACTGTGACCCGCGCCTCGTTGCAAGTCCCTGTCTGAACTGGTCGGTAGGGCTTGCTAGCGTCAGCCGCATGCCTGCCCGCCCGCATCGCACGGTCGACCGAGTGATCGAGATCCTCGAGACCGTGTCGTTGAGCCCGCGCGGCGTGACTTTGGCCGAGTTGGCAGCCGCCCTGGATGCGGCGAAGAGCTCCGTTCAGGAGCTGACCAACGGACTTCTCGCCCGCGGCTATCTCATCGAGGAGGACCGCCGGTTTCCACCTCGGGCCGGGGCCGTTCATCCTCGCCGCGCGCGCGAACAAGCTGGCCGCGGTATCACTTGATCACCGGTTCGTGGCCGAGTTGGCCAAGGTGCTCGGTTGCACCGTCCTCGTCGGGGTGCGCGTCGGGGACGCCATCGTCTTCACCGACCTTGTGGGTGAAGAATCCCCCAGCCTGACGTTCGTCGCGCGTACCCACGCCCGTCGCCCGCTCTATACCAGCGCCGCCGGAAAGACGCTGCTCGCCAACGTCCCCGACGACGAAATGAACCGCCTCCTCGACCTCGCCGGCCCCGAGCAGGCAGGCGAGGTTCGACAATTCCTCACCGAGCTCCCCGAGATCCGCTCGCGCCGACTCGCCTTTAACCGCGGAGTCACGTTCGCGGACGCGTTTGCCGTGGCCACGCCCCTGCTGGCACCCGACGGCAGTCTGATTGCGGCGATCAGTGCAGCCGTCGACGCTTCAGAAGCGGATCGTCTCGACGAAATCGGCGAACAGCTCAAGAAGGCCGTTGCCACTCTCGGCCCTCAATACGGGCTCAAACCGCGCTGAAAGGCCGGCCAGCCAGTCGAGCAGCCCGCTTGGAACTCGGAGGAACCCGAAGAGTCGTCGGTGGATCCAAGCGACAGGGCGAGGTGGTCCAGGACCGACCGGCCCTTGTCTGCGTTAACAAGTCGCGCATCTCATTTCAGGCGCTGCGCAAATCCTGCAGCCGCTCTGAGACGACTAATCCGGCGCAGTTCCTCCCCGGCCACCCTCTCCCACCCTGGCGGCGTCTTCCCAACGAATTCCGGCGAATTTGTCGGTACGGCCAGGTCCAACGACTCGGCCAACTTGAATGCGCGAAGCCTTAGCGGCGTAATCCGTTACGCCGCCGCCACTGCCGCACCGTCGCCATCGCGGTCTTCAACCCGCGCCGACGCCCGGTTGCCGGGTCGGTCCCGACGAATGCCGGCTCGAGCTCGGCGAACATCTTCTCGCTGCGGGTTTCCGGTGCGTCGTCGGCCGTGTCGGACAGGTACTTGTTCGGCAACGACAGCTTGGCGATTGTGCGCCACGCCTTGCCGTACTGCACCAGCAGCGAACCCGTGGTGTAAGGCAGGTCGTATTTGTCGCACACCTGGCGCACCCGCACCGAGATCTCGGCCAGCCGGTTGCTCGGCAGATCCGATACAGGTGATGCTCAATCGCATACGAGAGATTGCTGGTCATGAACGCCACACCGGGCCGGCGTCGATGTTGCTGCTGCCCAGCATCTGACGCAGATACCTCTGCCCCTTGGTCTCGCCTCCAGGTCGCGCTTAGGAGCGCCGGCCGTTCTGGCCGTATCGACGATTGATCGTGTACTGCAACGTAATTCACTCATACTCCGCGCACCAAGCATCGCTCCGTACCCGAGTGGCGACGCTTCGAACGCTTCGCACCGAATGACCTGTGGTCGATAGACGGCACGCAAATCACCCTCGCCCCCTTACGACCCCGCCAGCTTCGCCATCGGCGCCACCGCCAGCCCGCGGCCGGCGGACCCGCCAACACCATCGACGCGCTGCAGGCGCTCTGCGATCAGTTCCGCTGGCACTACAACCACCAACGACCGCACCAGAGCCTCGGACAGCAGGTTCCGGCCGAGGCCTACCAGGCGCTCCCCAAAGTCGGCCCCGGCGATCCACGGCCCCGACGCCGCAAGACCGACCCACGGGTGCTCCTGGTGTCGCCTACGCGAAGCGTCCACTACCGCAAACGCAAGATGGGCATCGACATCCAATGGAAGGGCCAACGGGTCACCGTCATCGACAGCAAGCCCGATCGCGTCGTCGTGCTCGACCGCACCACAGGAGCCGTCTTGCGCGAACTAATCCTCGGCCGGTCGGGACCTACCACCGCAACGGCAGAAAGCGTCACCGACCTCGCAAGAACCCAGAAACCGCACCGCCGCAGGTGCTTCTGAGAACGGTTTCGAGGGCGGCATCCGGTTTGGAAAACAGGGTCCTTGACGAGATGTTCGACGTGCTGCAGCCCGCGGCACTGACCGCCACCGCCCAAGCCCTGGCCGAGGCCGACGCGAACTATCGGCGCGACCTGGCGGTGTTCGAGCTGGCAGTCGAACGCGCCCGCTACGAAGCCGACCGGGCGCTGCGCCAGTTCGACAACGTCGAACCGGAGAACCGTTTGGTGGCAAGGACTTTGGAGAAGAACTTGGAAGCCAAGCTGGCCGCGGTCCGCGCCGCCGAGAACGATCTGGCCGCCCAACGCGGCCGCCGCCCGGTCGCGTTGACCGAACAGGAGCTGGCCTGGATCGCCACCGCCGGCGCCGACATCCGCGCGATCTTCGACGCACCCACCACCACGGTGCGCGAACGCAAACAACTCATCCGCGCGGTGATCGCCGAGATCGGCCTCACTGTGCACCGCCACCGGCACGTCGCCGACCTGCGCATCGTCTGGCAGGGCGGGGCCGTCACCGAGGTCTCAATGCCAATGAACAATGCTGGTGGGCGCCTGCGCGTCACCGACGAGGACACCATCGCCCTAGTGCGGCGCCTGGCCCAGCACTACAACGATCAGACCATCGCGGCGATCCTGGCCAAACAGAAACGCCGCACTGCCACCGGGCTGCCTTTCACCCGGGCCCGCGTGGCGACCCTGCGCGCCACCCACGCCATCCCCGTCCACCAGCCACCCACCGCGCCCGATGTCGGACCCCACGACGACGATGTCGTGGTGGTCACCATCACCGAAGCCGAGAAGATCCTTGGCGTCAGCAAGGAAACCCTCTACCGATGGATCCGTGATGGCTTCATCACCGCCGAACAGATCACCCCGGGAGCGCCGTGGCGCATCCGCATCGACCAAGCCCTACGCGACAGGATCCAACCCGAGGCACCCGAGGGCTGGCTCGCACTCGACGACGCGGCCAAAGCCCTTGGTGTCGCCCGCCAAACCGTGTTGCACAAGGTCCAACGCGGCGAACTGCAAGCCGTCCACGTCAACCGCGGACGCCGTAAAGGCCTGCGTATCCAGGTCAAACCCGGCCAGCCTGGACTGTTCGACACAGCTGATAGGAGGGACGCGCAATGCTAACCAGCCCCGGGCGGACCGATAATGGCCAGATTGTGTTGTGTCCGAATCCATTCCAGGCTAGCCAGGTAGTCGATGGTGGCTTGCGGGATCGACGAGGCGGCCACGTCGAAGCCTTCGAGGGTTTTGATAACCGGGAACGCGGCGGCTTTGAGCCGGTTGGCGGTGTTGGAGGCATCGCGGGCGGCGATCTCGGCCTCAACGAGGGTGCGCAGCACCTCTTCCGGGGTCCACCGCTGGGTCTTGGCCACCTGCAATACTTCGGCCGCGGTGCGGCGCACTGTCGCTAACTTGAGCCGCCGCAACCCGGCATCTAGATCGGCGGGCAGATCTGGGGCTGCTGTGGGGGCAACGGTTTTCGTACCGGTTGTGGTGGTCATGCGCCGTTCCCATCGCGGATTGTTGTGATTTTGTAGGCGTCCAGGGATCGCGTCGGCGCGGTGGGCAGGTCCAGCACCAGCGCGTCGCCGGCGGGGCGGGGCTGCGGCGCGGTGCCGGCGGCCAGGATGGAGCGCACATCGGTGGCGCGGAACCGTTTGAACGCCACCGCCCGCCGCAGTGCGGCCACCAACTTGTCTTGGCCGTGGGCGGCGCCGAGCCCCAGCAGGATCTCCAACTCGACGCCCAGGCGGGTGTTGCCGATCGCAGCGGCACCGACCAGGAACGCTTGCGCCTCCTCGCCGAGGGCGCAGAACTGGTGCTCGGCCGTGGTTTTCGGCCGCGGCCCACGACTCGGCGCCGGCCGAGGTCTGTCGTAGTGCTCGTCGAGGATCGATGTCTCCCCGGGTGCGACGAGTTCGTGTTCGGCCACGATCGCCCCGGTGCCCGGCTCCACCACCAGCAGCGCCCCGTGGTCGATCACAATGGCCACGGTGGCCCCGATCAGCCGGGTGGGCACCGAGTAGCGCGCCGAGCCATACCGGACACACGAGAGCCGGTCGACCATCTTCGGCGTACCGGCCGCGGAGGCCCGCGAGATCTGCAGCCGACCCCTCCCCGACATTGCCGGCATCACCGCGGGCGGGTCGGCGGCATGACCGGGAAGCCGGTCACTCCGCCGTCGGGTGAACTTAGCGAAAGCAGCCATCCCCCCGCGCCAGCCCAGGGAAGCCGCCATCGTGATCGAGGTGGCCGTGGCTGAGCACCACGACCTCGATCGCCGCCGCGTCGAGGCCGAGCCGCTCGAAGTTGGTTGCCATCCCGTCCGGGGATATCCCGGTGTCGAACAGCACGGTGTGCGAGGTCGCGCCGCGGCGGGTGGTGACGAGCGCGGAGAAGCCGTGCTCGGCGATCAGCCCGGGATAGGTTCGGCCTTCCTCGAACTGCGGGGCGAGCAGCTTGGGAACCCGGGCGACCGGCGCGCGGCGGGCCCCGGTGTTGCCCATCAGCGCGTCGTAGCTGTTGTCCAGCAGCGTCGTGATGACGACCTCGTCGACCGGCTCCAGGGCAATGGGATCCACCGCAGTTCCCTCCGCCGGGCGCGGGAGGGTCGCGGCGACCAAACTCGTTCGGAAGGTCCGTCACGTGACGGCTATCCCAGCCGCAGCTCACGCACAGTCCAGCATCGGCGGGAGCAGCACAGTGCATCGGCATCACCGACCGTGGATAGTCTCGATTATCCATGAACTGGCGGCCTGTCCCCAGGCACCTTGTAAGCTGACGGCGTCGCTGAATCGACGCGGCCTCATGGGTTTCCGTATAGTGCGCAAACGCGGTGCGCATGGTTTCGATCGTGATGGCGCCCACCGCGGGTGCGAGGATGAGTCGGGCACCGGGGTTGCAGAATTCGGTACCGCACGGACTGGATGTTGCACGCCGCTGTCGAACGGTTCGGCGTTAGTTAGGGATTCAGCCCATCGCCATAGACGCCGGCCTCGCCCCGCCGTTACGCTGAACCTTAGCAGTGACCATCGCGGGGTGTCGCGAGCCGCAGCGGCGGCCAAGCTGCGCTGTGCGCCCTCGATCCGTGCCGGACACACGGCCGCGGGCAACCAGCGACGTCGTCTTTGTGTTCCACGCGAATGCCCTTGAGCCCCAGCCGTTCTGTATAGCTTGCGTAGTTCATGTCCTCGACCATTTGGTTCGTGTCGTAGCGGGGTGATGGGCCGTCGCGCTTGCCCCAGTTGACGAAGTTCCTGATCACCACCGGGGACAATCTGCCTTTACGTCACGTGGCAGCAGCGACGAAGAGTGCGAACTCAGTAGGGCGGCTGACGACACTCATCTGATCCTTGGTGCGCAGCCGTATTCAACGCACCACCACGGCGGCCATGAAAAGGATGCGGCACGTGTGTGCCTGGGCGCTCAGCTGGCGGCGAACCCGTCCATCGTCGTCATGTAGGCGGCTGGTTTCCGGGTGAAGACGGTCTTGCCGTTGTGCACCGAGCAGAGCACGTCCGGCTGGCACTGAACAGCTTCCTTGTCAGTTGAGCAGTCGAGAACGATGCAGTTGGCGGGTTTACCCTCCGCGATGCCGTAACGATCGGAGATGCCCAAATTCTTCGCACCATTGTTGGTGATGAATTCGAGCGCCTGACTGAGATGGGTGTCCGACAGCATATGACCGACGTGCAGACCAACGTCGAGGATGCGCAACATGTTGCCGTCGCCCAGTGGATAAAAGGGATCGGCGATGGAGTCCTGACCGAATGCGACAGTCAGGCCGGATTCGACGAGTCGTTTGATCGGAGCGACCCCACGAGGCATCGGCACCATTCCCCAGCCCTGCAGCTGAAGGTTCTCGTTGGGGCAAATGGCGAAGTTGAGTCCCGCGGCAAGCAGTTTCGAGGTGAGCTTCGCCATGTAGGAGTTGTTGTAGTACGCCATCGCGACTGCATGACTGGCCGTCACGGGAACATCGAGCTTGCGTTTCGATGCGAAAGCGGCCATCACTTCGACGAACCGCGACTGCTCGTCGTCGATCTCGTCGCAGTGCACATCGATGGGAACACCGTATTTTTCGGCGAGGTCGAAGATGATCCTCAGCGAGGCCACGCCGTCTTCGGGCGTGGCCTCATTGTGTGGGATGCCGCCAATAACGTCGGCTCCCATCTCGAGTGCCTGCTCGAGAAGCTGAGGCCCGTCGCGGAACGACAGGACGGTGTTTTGCGGAAAGGCGACAATCTGGATCTCGATCCAATCCTTGACGTCCTCGCGCAGCTGAAGGATAGCTTTCAGCGCTGTCAGCTCTGGATCGGTGACGTCAACGTGTGACCGGATAAAGCCGGTGCCATTGGCTGCCTCCGATCGGGCCGCAGCCAAGGCGTTCCGGTAGATCTCATCAAAGTCATTGAGGCCCTTTTGCTTACGTTCGGCCCAAATCTCGATGGCCTCGAACAAGGTCCCGGACTCATTGGGCCGGGGCCGACCGACGGTGTTCGAGTAGTCGAGGTGCACATGCGCGTCGACGAAGGGTTCGACAACGAGTCGGCCGGCGGCGTCGAACAGATCGGCATCCGAACTGCCATCGCGGTTGTCGGAGTCGGCCGGGCTTGCGACGATGGAACCGAAGTTCGCGTTTTCTATGTGGACGTCCCAAGTTCCCTCTCGGCCCCTGAGAGTCGCATTAGTGATGATCAACAGTGCTACCTCCTCGTCGCGTCGTGTCGGGGGCCACGAGAACTCCCTAGCGGCGGCAAGTAAGTGCCCCGCTAGCGCACATGAAAGCCTGGTGGCTGCTATAGAGCAATTGTCATCCGTGAAGGGGCGGGAGCTCGACCTGACCCGCGGCCCGCGCATCGGGTGCAGACCGCCGGCCTTGAGCTCGCGCTCGCACCGCTGGACATAGGTGTGCGCGCCAAGGGATAGATAGAGATCACGCGCGGTGCTGATGACCGCGTCCGCCTCGCGCCGCTTGCCGGCCCGGCGCAGCGTCTGGGCGTAGGCGAAGTTGACTCCGCGCGAGGTCGTAGTGCAACGGCAGACCGTCGAGCAGCGCCAGCGACTCCTCGAACGCCCGCCTGGCAGCAGGCAGATCCCCCAGCGCGCCCAATCACCGAAGCTTGACTTGGAGACGCCGCTGCTGGGTGGTTTGCGGTTTAGGGAGAGGCGACAACAGCAGGCCATAGTGCTCGGAGGATTCGTTGTGGCCAGTCGGGTTGAACGTTTCCGCTGCGTGCTCGCTCGGCCAGGTAGGCGCCGACGATGCAATCCAGCAGAGTGTCGACGTCGAGGTCTGCTCGCAACTGTCCGGCCGCTGCGGCGTCCTCGACGACGGTGGCGAGCGCAGCGCGGTGCTCGACGAGAAGGGCGCGGATCAGTGCGGTGAAACGGGTGTCCTCGTCGGTCAGCAGGGCCGCCACACCACCGAGTCCGATACCGGATTCGATGGCGTTGAACGACTGCTCGATGACCCACTGCAACATCGGCTGCAGGGCTGACCCGTCCGGCGGTGGTGGCGGGCTGGTCAGCACTGTCATCGCGGCGGCGATCATTTCTTCGCGATCACGGTAGCGGCGGTAGATCGTGGTCTTGGCAACGCCGGCATGTTCAGCGACCGCCTCGACGTTGACCGCTTTGGGTCCCTTGGTGCGCAGCAGGTCGATAACGGCGGCGGTGATGGCTTCGTCGCGTTGATGTGGGTCGGCGGGCACGTCTTGCCTTTCTGCTGTCGGGTTGCTCACAGCACGGGCTTCCACGGAATTCTAACGATACGCTACGCGTTGCGTATTACATAGTAGGAGGTTGAAGAAATGAGGAAGTTAGACATGAGCAAGACCGCCGTGGGATGGACGTCGATGGCACTGGGCCTTGTGATCGCGGTGACGCCGGCGTGGGCGCAGACCACCGCGGTTGGCGCGGGTTTCACGTTGGGCCTGGGTGCCATGACGTTGATGTACGGCGGGTGGTCGCTGATCGCGCGTGATCCCACCCGCGACCACTGGGCCATGTCGGTGGTCGGGCTGGTGCTGGCGATCGCGCCGTGGATCGGTGGATACGCCGGCGACGGCGCGGCCTGGGTGTCGTGGATCGGTGGCGTGGCTCTGATGATGCTGGCGGGCGCGGCCTATATCGCCGACGAGGCCGGCGCGGTGACCGAAACCGAGAGGATCAAGGCCCTTGCCAAATACCAGGCCCAGCATGGCATTTCACTGCACGACGCCACAAAGGTCCCGACTGCAACGGTCGACTCCGCCGACTTCGATCAGCCCCAGGAACTCGTCGACGCGCTACCCATTCGGCCCCGACACGGTGCCGACTACTGACGAAACGCAATCACTTCCGATGACCACCGCCCGTAGGCAGCTGCGCACGCGGCTCTGGCAGCGGTGATCGCCGGAAGCGGGGCGCTCGCCAGTGTGACTTCTCGCGCCTACCGATCTGGAGCAAGGTCCAGCGCTGCTCCCTTTCCCGCTGCTCTGGCGGCGTCACGCTGGGCCAGTCCGGATTGGTGCGCGCGGCTAGAGGGCGAAAACCGAGGCAATGGCTTTGGTTTGGTCGCCGGCGACATAAGTGAGCGTCCTAACGGCGCGGTCGGCCAGTTCAGCGCCGAACCTGTCGCTCGCCGAGATGCTCAGCGAGATCACCGGTATGCAGCCGTACTGCTTCCGGATGGCACAGCTGCAGGAACAGGGCCGCTGGACCGGGCAGATGGCCTCGCTGGCCAAGCTGAACCATGCCCGCAAGGGCCGCCAGATCTGCCTGGACGCCCGCGACATCCTCGGCGGCAACGGACTGCTTCTGGAGAACCACATCGCCCGCCACCTCACCGACATGGAGGTCGCGCACACCTACGAGGGCACCGACAATATCCAGTCACTGCTCATCGGCCGCGACATCACCGGCATCTCGGCAATCAACTAGTCGAGAAACGCAGCGAACCAAATTGATTGACCGCCGAGGCAGCACGCTGGGTGGCACCGAACCTGTTGCTGGGCAACATGATTCTGCTCACGAACGCCAGAAGCTGCCCGCAGCAGGCTCTGCGAATCGGCGAGATCATCGACGCCGGGGAGCTCCCGCCGGAGTCTAGGGTCTAGGCGAGCGAATGCAGCCGCCACTGGATCATCGTCATGGGTTAGCGAGGCCCGTAGATGACCACGTGTTGCCCCGGGGTCACGCCACCGCGCGGGTTTCCTGTGGTCCGCTCCGGGTCACGCACGGGCCTCTCCGCCGGCATCGAGGTCGGCGCAGCGATCCCCGTCGGTGAACTTCACGGGAAACCGCACGTCGTGGCGTAAAAATCGACGGCCGAGGCGACATTGGCACCGGGTGCAGCAGCTGGCTCATCCCGGGCGCGGTGGTCGGCTTTCGGATTCGTCATCGGTAGACCACCCCACCGCCGATCAGCGCCGCCTATCCAGTCGCGCCCGTCGTCGATCACTGAGAGGTCCTCGGCTGCGACGTCCAAAATAGGCTCAGCCCGCGTGATTCCGGCCTGAATAACCTTTGATTTCCAACGATCCGAGGTCGCTTCGCGCGCCCAGGCAACGGCCGCGTGCGCCCGGTGGCGATCGCCGACATCGACCACGGTGCTTGCGTTCCGTGCCGCGATCTCCTTTACGGCGGGCTGGGCTTGTTCGGATCTTCCCGCGGATCGCGGGGATCGAGGCTGCGGGGTCTGGTGGTGGAGTGCCCGGGCCAAACTACGCCCCTCAGACCGTGAGATTTCATTACGCCATCCGACGACGATCCGTGCGTACCAGATATCAATCCCGGTAGAGCCGTCGTCGGGTTGTGTTTCACATCGGAACACCTACGGGGTGGGTGCTTGCCCCCACCATGGTGTCAGAAAGTGAACCAACTCATCATCACGCCAGACCATCGCACTTCGAGCAACAACAAAGTCAAAGACACGGAGGAAAGTCATGTCTTCAAAATCAACTACTAACGGCCTTCGCAGACGTCTAAGAGCACTCCCCATAGTACTGGGGGCCAGTGCACTCGTCGTGTTGGGAGGCGCGGCGGCATTCGATTATCCAGACAGTGCAGTCGGCGCTCGCGAAACGGCTTCGGCCGCAACAGCGCCCACTGAGACCCCCACCCCACCACAGACCCTGGTCGTTGAAGTAGCGACTCCTACGGTGACCGCGCGTCCTTGTCCGAAGCGCGCCACCTTTCCATGCTTGGGATAGAGGTTAGTGGCATGTATTCCGGCAATCCCGATGTTCCCGACGACGTCTTCAGCGACGTCCTCAAACAGATCAATCACTTCGTCCGTGACCGGGTCGTTCCGCGCGAACTGGAGATCATGACCACCGACGCCATCCCGGCCGACCTGCGCGCCCAGGCCGCCGACATGGGTTTGTTCGGCTATGCGATCCCGCAGGAGTGGGGCGGGCTCGGTCTGGACCTGGTCCAAGACGTCGAGGTGGCCATGGAACTGGGCTACACCTCGCTGTCGCTGAGATCGATGTTCGGCACCAACAACGGCATCGCCGGCCAGGTGCTGGTGGGATTCGGCACCGACGAACAGAAGGCGCGCTGGCTGCCGGGGATCGCGTCAGGTGACGTGGTCGCTTCGTTCGCGCTCACCGAACCCGGTGCGGGATCCAACCCGGCGGGTCTGAAAACCACCGCGACACCGGCAGGTGACGGCTGGATCATCGAGGGTCGTAAACAGTTCATCACCAATGCCACCGAGGCCGGCCTGTTCGTGGTGTTCGCGCGCACGGCACCGGCGTCGGCCGAGAACACCGGCATCGCGGTGTTCCTGGTTCCCGCCGATGCCCCGGGAATCGAGGTCGGACCGAAGGACGCCAAGATGGGCCAAGAGGGATCGCGCACCGCTGACGTCACGTTCAGCGAGGTGAAGGTCGGACCCGAGGCCCTCGTCGGAGCCGACGGTGACGTCGGTTACCGCGCGGCGATGACCGCGCTGGCCCGGGGCCGCATCCACATGGCCGGGCTGGCGGTGGGCGCCGCCCAGCGCGCACTCGACGAGTCGGTGTCCTACGCCGCGACGGCGACCCAGGGCGGCACGCCCATCGGCGACTTTCAGCTGGTGCAGGCGATGATCGCCGACCAGCAGACCGGCGTGATGGCCGGCCGGGCGCTGGCACGTGAGGCAGCACGGATGTACGTCACCGGCGAGGATCGGCGCATCGCTCCGTCAGCGGCCAAACTGTATTGCACCGAGATGGCCGGCAAGGTTGCTGATCTCGCTGTCCAGGTACACGGCGGATCCGGTTACATGCGTGAGGTTCCCGTCGAGCGCATCTACCGCGACGTCCGTCTGATGCGCCTCTACGAGGGCACCAGCGAAATCCAACGGCTCATCATCGGCGGCGGATTGGTACGCCAGGCCAAGAAGAAGTCGTCGTGAGCCTGCCGCTCGAGGGATTCACGATAGTCGCCATCGAGCAGGCCGTTGCGGCACCGCTGGCCACCCGCAATCTCGCGGACCTCGGCGCGCGGGTGATCAAGGTGGAACGTATCGACGGCGGCGACTTCGCCCGGGGCTACGACCACGTCGTGCACGGCACCGGAGCGCATTTCGTCTGGCTCAACCGCGGCAAGGAGTCGATCGCGGTCGACCTCAAGTCCGCGGAGGGGTGTTCGATCGTGCGCCGTCTGATCGACGGTGCCGACGTCTTCGTCCAGAACCTCGCACCCGGGGCGGCAGACCGGCTGGGTTTGGGCGCCGACGAATTGCGTTCGCAGCGGCCCGAACTCGTCACGGTCGGGATATCCGGATTCGGGGTCGGCGGCCAGTTCGAGCAGCGCAAGGCCTACGACATGCTGATCCAGGCCGAAGCCGGCCTCATCTCGATCACCGGTACCCCGGACCAACCCGCCAAGACCGGGATCCCGACCGCCGACATCGCGTCCGGGATGTACGCCGCCCAGGCGGTGCTGGCCGCGCTGCTGCGCCGGTCGCGCACCGGCGAGGGGGCGGCGATCGATGTGTCGATGCTGGACTCGACGATCGAATGGATGGGCCACGCCCTCTACACGCAGATGTACACCGGCGCTCCGCCACCGCGGATGGGCCTGAGCCACACCTCGATCGCGCCCTACGATGCCTACCCCACCAGCGACGGGCAGATGCTGATCGGGGTGCAGAACGACACCGGCTGGCGCACGCTGGTCACCGATGTCCTCGACGCCCCCGAACTGGCCGACGACCCGCGCTTGGCCACCAATGTCGACCGGGTGCAGAACCGTTCGCTGTGCGACACGCTGGTCGGCGCACAGACACGGCGATGGCCCACAGCTGAACTCGACGCCCGGTTGGCGGCTGCGGGGATTCCCGCCGCCCAGGTCAAAGGACTCGACCAGGTGGTGGACCATCCACAGCTCCGCGATCGAAATCGCTGGCGCACCATCGGAACCGAGAACGCCGACGTCAACGCACTGCTGCCGCCGGCAACCTTCTCCGACACCGAGCTGGCGATGGGTGACGTACCCGCACTGGGGCAACACACACTGCGCCTGTTGCTCGAATCGGGCATGGACGCCGCCGCCGCGAACGACGCTCTGACCCGCGGGATCGCTCATCAGGCCGACACGGCCCAGCTCGCACCCACCCACTGAAAGGACCCTCTCATGCTGAACGGGAAAACCGCCGTGATCACCGGCGCCGCACAGGGAATCGGGCTCGCGATAGCCCGGACCTTCGCCGCCCACGGAGCGCACGTCGTCATCGGCGATCTCGACGAAGCCAAGGCCAAGGAGGCCGCGGCCTCATTGGGTGCCGACGCCCTCGGAACCGGCTGCAACGTCACGTCCGCCGCGGATATCGACACGCTCCTCGCCACTGCGACAACCGCTTTCGGTTCACTCGACATCATGGTCAACAACGCCGGCATCACCCGCGACGCCACGATGCGCAAAATGACCGAACAGCAATTCGACGACGTGATCAACGTGCATCTGCGCGGCTGCTGGAACGGAACACGACAAGCCGCGGCCATCATGCGTGAGACCGGCGGCGGTTCGATCATCAACATGTCATCGATCTCCGCCAAAGTCGGATTCATCGGCCAGACGAACTACTCCGCAGCCAAGGCGGGCATCGTCGGCCTGTCCAAGGCGGCCGCGAAAGAAGTGGCACACCTGGGTGTTCGGATCAACGTCATCCAACCCGGCCTCATCCGCACCGCCATGACCGAGGCGATGCCGCAGAAAGCCTGGGATCAGAAAATGAGTGAGATTCCCATGCAGCGCGCCGGCGAACCTGACGAAGTCGCCTCAGTCGCCCTCTTCTACGCCTCAGACCTCTCGTCGTACATGACGGGCACCGTCGCCGAAGTCACCGGCGGCCGATACATGTAAGGCCGACGCTTTGGAACACCACCCGTGGTGTTCCAAAGTGGAACACCACGTGCTCTGTGTCTGCGGTCACTGTAGGTGTACGACCAAACCCGGGTTTCCGAAGACAGGAGTCAACGTGCGCGCATTCGTCGTTGCAGAGAACAGTTCCACCGTAACCGAACTCGAGCTACCGACGCCTCGACCCACAGGGTCGGAGGTGCTGCTCAGGGTGACCCAGTGCGGGGTGTGCCACACCGATACCCATCTGCGCGACGGCGGCTACGATCTCGGCAGCCGAGGCAAAATGCGCCTTGCCGATCGGGGCGTCACCTATCCGTTGGTGATGGGCCACGAGGTGGTCGGGGTCGTCGAAGAGGTCGGTCCCGACGCCATCGGTGTCGGCATCGGTGACGTCCGGTTGATCTACCCGTGGGTCGGCTGCGGAAGGTGCCACCAATGCGAAGCGGGACGGGACAACTACTGCGCCGCCGGGAAGAACCTCGGCGTGGCACGGCACGGCGGGTACGCCGACCACATCCTCGTCCCGCATGCCAAGTACCTGGTCGACATCGCCGGCCTGGATCCCTCCTGGGCGGCGACGATGGCGTGTTCAGGTCTGACGGCCTACAGCGCTGTCAACAAGGTTCTTCCGCTGCCTGCCGATGAGCCGATCGTCGTGATCGGTCGCGGGTGGCGTGGGGCTGACGGCGGTGGCGACGCTCAAAGCGCTGGGCCACAAGCGGATCTGCGTCGTCGACGTGGCACCGAGGAACCTCCACATCGCGACGGAACTGGGCGCTTCCGACGTGGTGCAGCCCGGAGACAAGGCGTCCAAGCAGATCATCGAGGCCTGCGGGGGTCCTGTCGAGGCCGTCATCGACTTCGTCAACAACGACACCACCGCCCGCGCCGCATTCGACGCCCTGCGCAAGGGTGGGCAGCTGGTGCAAGTCGGTCTGTTCGGTGGAGAGTTCGTCGTCCCGACCGCGCTGATGGCGTTGAAGATGCTCACCATCAGCGGCAGCTTTGTCGGTACCCTCGACGAGTTGCACGCCGTCGCCGCACTGGCCAAGCAAGGCGCGCTGCCTGCCATCCCCATCATCGAAGAACCGCTCGACGCCGCGTCGATCAACACCGCGTTGGACAAGCTGGTACACGGAGGCGTCCCGGGACGCATCGTTCTGCAGGGGCCGCCGAGCGCCGCGTGAGCCGGGAGGCGAGCCGAGATCACCGACCGGGAGCGGTCATTCGTTCGTCGGCATCGATCTTCAAGGTCCGCATCTTGCGGTAGAGCGTCGTGCGGCCGATCCCCAGGATGTCTGCGGCGCGGGCCTTGTTTCCCCCGGCCTCCCGCAGGGCACTGACGATCGCGCCGCGCTCACCCTGCTCGTAGCGGCTCAGCGAGCGCGCGGCCACCTCGCGCATCGAGACCGGCAAGTCCTTCG
The DNA here is from genome assembly GCA_963848185.1 of uncultured Actinomycetota bacterium. Lineage (GTDB taxonomy): Bacteria > Actinomycetota > Actinomycetes > Mycobacteriales > Mycobacteriaceae > Mycobacterium. The sequence continues at coordinate 314 of CAWKCR010000005.1, read as the reverse complement.
CTCTCGATCAGGCCGCTGCGAGCTTCCTCCGGCAGTCCGGCGAGGACCCGGGTCAACTCGGCGACGTTGCCCGGCCAAGGCCAGGCCAGCAGGCTTTGCAGCGCAGCCGGCGAGAACCGCGGTGGCGGCGCGTCAGGGAAAAGCTCCGCAGCGACCTCGCGCACGACGTCGAGCAGCTCGCCGTGCAGGTCTGCGAGGGAAGGGACGCTACCGAAACCGGTCCGGAGTCGCCCCCGGACGCGCGGCTGCCGGGAGTGCGTTCGGTGAGGATGACCCGGGCGCCCGGAGCGACGTCGGGACGCGGAAGCCTCGCG
>CAWKCR010000004.1:0-645596 GCA_963848185.1 uncultured Actinomycetota bacterium | reverse complement strand
AGTAATCGCGCCGGGTCAGCCCCGAACGGGTCGCGGAGCGGAGCACAATTCGCCGCATGAAGATCCGCATGGAGCTTACGGAGGCGTTGGTAACGGAGGACATCACGCCATTCGAGCGGGAACGACTGCGTGAGGCTCTTGAGGATGAAGTAAGAAGGCAACTTCCCACCGATAGGCAGCTCCTGCGCGTGGTGGACTGGGATCCGGGGGGGGTGGCCACGCAGTGGAAAACGCTCCAGGCATGAGGAAGTACAGGGTCGCGTACGAGACGGAATCCCGCGATTAGGGGCCACGCGGGCGCCGTCCAAGTTGGACGTGCTCAACGAGATCCGGGCGAGCATTGGGGCGACTCCGGGGTGGGCCTGAACAAATCTCGTTAGATTCCGGCATGGCCAACGGGGGCGAGGATTCGCGCGCACTTCAAGAGTTCAGGCGAACTTCTTCGGCATATCGAGAGAGCATGTGCCGATGCCGGAATCATATCTACTAGAGCTGCAGCGCCTAGTGGGCCCTGCTAGTGCGCATTTGGGCGTCGTCGTTAGTAGCAACGAGCGCCACGCGTACTGGATAAACGGGCGGAGCTTAGGTGTGCTGTCGTGCCAAGGCGTCACCGATGAGGACACGGTAATCACCGGTCGAATACGTCAGATCGACACGACGGTCAGCGTCGCTATCAAGGTGGCAGTCGATTACGACAGAATCGAGAACTCGTCACGGTCCGGCCGCGCGCTCACAATTCGATTCCCTGACGATGGTCTTATTGAGCTCGACGCGTCTCCCGGGGTGGCCGAGCCGGCCGAGCGCGACAAAACCGAGGCCTTCATTGACCACGTGCTTGCCGCGTTGGCGCGTCGTTAACGGGAGCCTCGACCGAACAGTCTTCAACCGGGAACTGTACGGCGTCTGGGGAGGTTGAGCGAGGAAGACAGACAAAAACTTATCGGCTTCCCAAAGGTTAAATGATGTCTGTAGAGGTGGAGCAGAGGTCAGAGCCAGAGTGCCTGCTTTGTGGGCACGATCTTTCATCTCACCGCAAGGGTGCATTGCCCGTTCCCTGTCAGCATCGCAAGTTTAGAGGAACACTTGGAAAGCGTTGTGATTGTCCGGACTTCGTTGGAAAAGGCCACGGCTACTAGCCCAACGACACCGGCCCTCATTCCAACCCAGAACAACGCATCTCAATTACGTCGTTGAGTTCGCTTTCGTCTCTGATGATCTCGGTGAGGCGCCCGAAGCTTGGCAAGGGAGCCTGGCCCGGTTCTGCGGACGGTTCGTTTGTGGCAGTTGAGTATTGCCTAGTGGCTGGCAGTATTTCTAGTCGTGGCTGTACGCACCGCCGTTGACGCCCCAGTGTCACGTGCTGGCTGGCGCCGCTGCTGTGCGCTAGCACCCCCGCCAAGGAGACACGCCGCTCGGTGGCTGCGGCTCCGGAACGTTGGGGCAACAATTAGCGCATGTCTTTCAAGGTGTACAGAAACGAATCCGACCCCTTCGAGCAGTTTGGCGACGACGACCGCTTCGACATCATCGAGGGTGGCGTCCTGAAGATCCATCGGCAGGACGGGACGATTACCTACATCAACCCCGCGTCGTGGGCCAGCATCGACGACTCGCCGGCGCCGTCGGTGTACGGATCACCGGCGCACTCCAGCTCCGGCGACGTCCCCCCGGAAGAGCAGCCCTTCTAATCACCACGCGCGCACCGACGCGGTGCCGGCCGGCGGCGGTCCCTCGTCCTTTTCTTGTGCGGGCAGCCCGCGGCGGGTTCAATCGCTCCATGGGCGACAAGACAATCATCAAGGTCGACAGCACGCACTCGCCGCACGGCCCGCTGGGCCAAATGTACCTGGCGACGGGGGTCGGCGTGGGGATGCGGTTGTGGCGCGACCGGCCTCCGGGTCCGCCGGTGCCGGAGGTCGCACGAGATTACGAGACGGTGGGCTATGTGATCTCGGGACGCGCCGAGCTGCACAGCGAGGGACAGATGGTCCTTCTGGAGCCGGGCAACGCGTGGGTCGTTCCCCGGCACGCCCGGCACACTTACAAGATCCTCGAGCCGTTCACGGCGGTTGAGGCGACCCACCCGCCGGCTGAGATCCACGACCGCGACCGCCCGGTCGGCCAAGGGAATCGCAGTGATTCGGAACAAGATTCGGGGTAGCGGAAGGTTGGCGTAGGTCAGCGGAAGACAACGACGTTCCCGTTGAGCAGCACCCGGCGCTCGCAGTGCCACTGCACGGCGTGGGCGAGCGTGAAGCACTCGGCGTCTCGGCCGACCGCGACCAGCTCGTCGGGGCCGAGCTCCAGGGCTTGGACGCGGTGGACCGGACAGCCCAGCACATCGGATGCCGGCACGACGACTTGCCGCGGCGAGTTTGGGAAACGGTATGGTCTCCCCCTGAATGCTGCTGTAGCACAACGGGTTGAGGACCCGATGGGTGTAGGTCGGGGGTTCGCACACCGCATTACGCGGGTGCCCCTCTTCACGATCCGTTCGTCTTCGACGTCCGCCAGCGGGCTCGGTTGGGTCAATATAGGGCCGGCGTCAGATGCACGGCCTGGATTCAGAGAGCTGGTGTGGCGAGGACGGCCCGCACGACCGTAGGCCAAGCCAGCTCATCATGGTCGGCGCGATGTTCGCGAATCGTGCTGAGCTCCTCGCTCAGGTGCCGTCACTGGCGGCGCGGACCCCACACCACCGCAGTCCCGACACGTCCAGGTGATGGGCCCACCGCGGCACGAATTGCACCAACGTAGAAGCTTCCCAGAACTACGGCATATGTTGTGCTCAGCGGCCTGACCAGGCACCCGCTTGGTTGGCAAGTCGCTCCGCACGAGAAGAGACTTCAATGAAGAAGCTCGCCATCCGGCGGGAACATCGGATCAACGAAACCCAGGCGGAATCCGCAATCAAGGACTACGTCGACCACGTGGCCGACATCGCGAAATTCCCCGATGGAACGGGGGGTACCCCCGACTTCGACACACCCCTTGGAGACACCCTGCCCGCCAGCATCGACCCCGAGACCGCTGCCGGGCTGGCATCCAACCTACGTGCCGCACTACCACGGATTCGCGAGCTGCTGGGGCTGCTCACCCGGCGCGGCAAGGAAGACGGCTAAACCTACTCACCCGGCGTTAGGTGCCTCACCCCGCGAGACCGGAGCCGTCTTCGACCGCACCGCCGCCAACCTGCGCCACGGCAAGGGCGGCAAGCAACGCGTCGTACCGATCACCGACACCGTTGATGATGACGAGATCCGCGCCGCGATGACGGCCGCGGTCGCCGGCTGACAAACCGCGGTTACCGCACCGCGGCCGGGCCAGCCAGGACACGGCACGCGGCCGTTAGCGGCGGCGCGTACACCACGCCACCGCACGCCAAGCACGTCCAAGTCGTATGCCCGCCAACACAATCGCAAGGCTGGTGCCCGACCAGCGTGCGGCCGGCGCCGAGCCGGTGACCGCGCGGGCAACGCTGCGGTGGCCGAACCATCCACGAGCCGTCTGTGCAGCGGACAAGCTCGCCGACTGCGGGCATGTATCAATCATCGCCCGAGGGGGACGCGGCTTCATTCATTCCGGCGCTCAACACGCGATGATAGGTGCCTCATGACCCCCGCACAGAGCAGCGTGTCGGCGCCATCGTCCGAGAGGAACTAGCTCTGTTTTGGGAAGATCTCGGCCAGCGCTTCCAGAAACTCGGTGCCGGCTTCCGATCGGCGCTCGAGAACTACGACTCGGCCCTCCAGTCGCATGACCGAAAGCATCAGGAGCTGCAACAGTTCCTCCTTAGGTTGGCCCTCGGGCGTTGGTGGGTGGGCGACCATGAAGTCTCTGATCGCGCGGCTAACCGGCATGCTTTCGGGGATGTCGGCGGCGCGGATTTGGGCCATGAAGACGGGCTCGCTCACAGTTCTTCTCCTTCGCTGTGTGATCGACAGCGTCAGCGTAGGAGAACGGCCCACGCCGGACGCAGGAGAACCGATGTCCGGCGCGGGCCACCCTGAAGGCCGGGGACTACCAAGGGGCTAGGCGCGGCAAGCTCGTCGCTGTACGTGCCTGCCTGTAGAAGCGAGGGGCAATGGCACCAAAGCGCCAGCCGCCTGGGCGCAGATCATCGACGACTACATGCTGACCCTCGCCGCGGCCGGGCAACCGCCAACCACGACGGAATTGCGCCGAATCCAATTGGTTCGGATGGCCAGAGACATCGGCGGCCGTCCGGCCGATGTTGCCGGGGAGAAGTTCGTCGAATGGTTCGGGCGGCAGACCGGATGGACGATCGAAACGCGCCGCAGCTACCGCGCCGGCATCCGCGGATTCTTCCGGTGGGCATACAGAACCAAGCGGGTGCCCGACCATCTGGCCGACGAGCTGCCCAAGGTACGCGAGCAACGTGGGCAACGCGGGCGCCGCGGCCGGGGCCCGACCGCCTATGAAGCTATTTGCTTAACCAGCGGAATGTCCTCTGCCTCAACAGGAATCATCTGTTCCGTTCGATCCGTTTGCGCTTTGCACACAACGCATTGCCGACCCAACGTAACCTTCCGAATTGGCTTGTCAGGGAACAACTTATGGAAGCAATCAAAGCAAATCTTCTGAGTCATCAGATCGGATCTTTCAGGCAGAGGTCCCGGTACTGGTCGAGGTTCGTGACCCCGGCCGGTAGCTAAGCTAGCTGCCGCGGCGGCGTGACTTGATGATCTCGAGGCGTTCCTTGAGCAGTTCCTCGAGTTCCTCGATCGAGCGGCGTTCCCGCAGCATGTCCCAGGGTGTGCGCGGCACCTTGACCTTCTTGGGTTCGGCCAGGTCACCACCGTCGATCAGGGTGCCCTCCATGCCGTTGCGGCACAGCCAGGTGCCGGGGATCTCGGCGTCATCGGCGAACGGGACCTCGAACTCCTCACCGTTCTCCGTGCGATACCGCGCGATCTGACGCGGCGCCAGGTCGTGATTACGGTCGGTCTCGTAGCTCACGGCCCCAAGCCGGCTGCCCCTCATGACGCGATCAGCCATCATCAACACTCCTCTGTGCAGGTTACGCCCCGGCCGTGCTAGCTACTTCGACCTGAAAAACCGTTAGTCGACGGCGGGGTGGGTTGGCGGTGGTGGTCCGCTTCGGGGTGGGGCGGTAGGTCGGGTGCGGCGTGTGGCCCGGTGATCGGTTTCATGCTGTGAGGCACGGCTGACACCCATCCATGCTTCCCCACCAGCTGGAATCTGTGCTTACCGGTCAACAGCCAGCGACGGGGAGGACGGGTCATCAGCTGACCACGAGCGGAAGTGGTCGGCACACCACTTGGCGGTGCCATTGCAGCGAAGTCACCTACCGGCCCGCGCTTGCCGAGCACTGCAGGCTGCTGAACGGCCGCGCTAGCACACGGAGGGCACAATGACCTCATGGCCGACCCGCCGGCGTTCCGCACCGGCTACATGTCGATACTGCTGCCCGTAGAAACGGGCGAGGGTGAGGTGCGGCGCGTCATCCGCGAGAGTGTCATCCGCGCGCTGGCCGCTGCGGGCGAATGGCCGATACGCGTTGATGTTGTGACAAGCAAGGGGTCCGACGACGGACGGACGAAGCGGTGGTTTGTTGAGTACGAGACCGGGCCGTACGGTCAGGTCATCGACCAGCCCGACCAGTGCGGGTGAGGGTAACGACGACGCCGCGCCCGGTACGGCACTCCAAACGTAGGCGCGCCAGCCTGGACTCGGAACCGTCGTCAGCGGTGGGGGCCTACCGGACGGTAAGGGTGCCTTGCATGTTGGCATGGTATTTGCAGTGAAATGGGTTAGGTGCCCGGTGTGGTGGGTGTGAGCACGGCGTCGAGCCGTCAGGCCGACCGAGTTGCTCGACGAGCGCGCTGAAAGTGAGAACTAATGCAAGTGGCGACTGCCCTGCGAATAGTGTCTGTCGTCGTCGCCGCTAAGGCTCTGCTGATCGGCGTGGTGTACTGGCGGCGCGCCGAAATACTTGGCCGCCCTGTGCACATCGGAGCGGGTAGTTGGGCCTGCTTAATCGCCGTCGTGACGATCGGTGTCGCCATAGCACTAACGGTGTGCGTTGCAGCCCGTCATCAGAACGGCGACCGAACGCCCTGACAGCCCCTCGGGCTGGCCCGTCATCCTGCTTGGGTGGCGGGTCATCGACGGCAGTACACGCCACGACGCGCACGCGGAGTTGAACCCACGACCGGGCCGATGCTGTGTCGTGGTGCACGGCGCCCAGTAATTGTCCGGCTTGTCTCGGACGTTACTGATCCCGCTGGAATGTGTCCGCGATGCGTGTGTGGAGTTCCAGGCCGCGGGCGTCGTCGGGAATCCGTGGTGGTTCCAGCGTCAACGTCTCGCGGTTGGAAGCTGCGCCCGCGTCAGTACCGGTGGCCTTGTCCCGGCGCTCGGATGCTTGCGGTGTGGCGCGTTCCAGAAATCGGAGCAGTTCGACAGGGAAGGGAAGTACCAGGGTGGAATTCTTCTCTGCGGCGACCTCGACGACGGTCTCCAAGAGTCGCAGTTGCAGCGCGGCTGGGTGCTCGGCCATGACCTCGGCTGCTTGGGCCAGCTTTTCGGACGCCTGAAGTTCGCCCTCGGCGGTGATGACCCGAGCCCGTCGCTCACGCTCCGCCTCGGCTTGGCGTGCAATCGACCGCTTCATCGAATCGGGCAGCACTACATCCTTGATTTCGACGCGGTCGATCTGAACACCCCAGCCCAGCGCGGGACTGTCGATCATCAACTCCAGCCCCTGATTGAGATGCTCGCGGTTGGACAGCAGGTCGTCCAGATTGCTCTTGCCGATGATCGAACGCAGTGATGTCTGTGCAACCTGGCCAATAGCCGACACGTAGTCCTGCACGTCGACAGCCGCACGCACCGGATCCGAGACCTTGAAATAGATGACAGCATCCACACGGACGGTCACATTGTCGCGGGTGATGCCATCTTGGGCGGGCACGGGCATCGTGATGATCTGCATGTTCACTTTTTCGAGGCGATCGGCGATCGGAATCAACATCGTGAGTCCCGGTCCGCGGAGGCCGGATTGCACACGGCCGAACCGGAAGACGACGCCGCGTTCGAACTGCTTGACGACCTTAATATTCGTTCCGAGCCAGAGCACACCGATGCCGAACGCTGCGGCCAGCGCGTAGAGGGTGATCATTTCTATCTCCAATCTGCCCGGGCTTCGGCTGTCGGTACTCGTTAGCGAGCTCGGGCTGCTATTACCGATGAAACGCCACTCCTTCCGACAAAGCGAGTGAACGTGCTCGGCTCCCCGACCGAGCAAACGCCTGTGTTCGCGGCAGTGATGCGTGGTCCGAGCAGCGCTAGCCCCGCAACTGCCGCCGCGGCCACGAGCGTCCTCGTTCTCGCCCACAGCCGGTTCGGGTAGCCGCCGGCCGCCGGCCGCCGCCAGGCGTCCTTGAAAAAATCCGAAGTGATTCGCGCTCAACAAACTTTCACGAATTGAATCGCATTGCGACGCAACCGATTTCATGGCTTGCGGTCGTAAATGGTGCGCTCGCGGCCCCCATGTCGGCCCGTCTCCCCGGGCCGCGGTGTTGGCGCGTCCCGGCCATCCATGCCTCACGTCAAGAGGTCCGGGAGCGTTGCTTCGTTGCCTCATCTGGGAAGGTCCGCGTCGCCGGAGCAGCTCGTTGCACAGGGCCGGATCTGCCGTCGGACGGCGTCGGGATTGAGGGAGGAATGCTCCTTGGCGAGCCGTTGCGATGCGGTTTCGTGACGGATATTGTGACAGCACGGAGTGATCGTGGAATGGGGGTGAACAAGACATGACAGACGTGGTGGCTGGGTCCGAGCCCGTAGCGGAGGAACCCGTAGCGGAGGAGACCGCGGCGGAGGAACCCGTAGCGGAGGAACCCGTAGCGGAGGAGACCGCGTAGCGGAGGAGACCGCGGCGGAGGAGACCGCGGCGGAGGAACCCGTAGCGGAGGAACCGCGGCGGAGGAACCGTAGCGGAGGAACCCGTAGCGGAGGAGACCGCGGCGGAGGAGACCGCGGCGGAGGAAACCGCGGCGGAGGAACCCGCGGCGGAGGAACCGCGGCGGGAGCTGGTGTCTGAGCACGACCGTGTGGCTCCTGCTCACACGCAAGGTGACGCGAGTCCAAGCGAATCGGAGGCCTGAGGAATGCCTCGGGCCTCTGCTTGTCGCTACTTGGGCTCCAACCTCTCCACGATCCGTCGCACGCTTTCGGGGTGCCAGCGCTCGCCGCGCTTGGGTTTGTGCCCGTTGGAGTCGAGTTCGCGGGCGATCTCCCGCAGCGTCGCGCCCGAGGCTCGCAGTTCGGCGATACGGACCAGTGCTGCCTGCTCGGCAGGGTCGGGAACGAGGGAGCCATCAGCGATGCAGTAACCGTAGGGCGGCGACCCTGCACCGGGGCGGGACTGCCGACGACGACGCGAGCGCAGAGCAGCCATCTGCGGCTGGTTTGCGGCGGCTGCTCGCAGCACGTCGCGCACACCCTGGCGGGACGGATCCGCGGGTATCCGACGAAGTTCAGCGGCATCGTCTGGCTGCAACGAATACACACGAGCGCCCGTCGCGCGCACTTCGGCCAGCAACTGCTCTTGCACGACGAGCGCGCTGTCGAGGCAGTCGAGACGGTAGACGACGAGACCCTGCGCCAAGCCCTGATGGAGCGCGGCCAGCGCCTCGGCGAGTCCCTGCCGGTCTTCCAAGCTTGCTGCAGATGGGTTTTCGCTGATGATCGCGGCCAGCTGGTGACGCCGCCTCCGCGCCCAGTCCTCGACCGCGGCGCGCTGAATCTCGACGCCGATCCTTTTCTCGCCGCCGCCGTTGCAAGCCCTCAGATACGCGATCAATACCGCCATCGCTGCTTGTTACCCCGGTCGGCGCCCACGCCGGCGCCAGGCCGACGGAAGGGGTGACCCAGTATCAAATCTTACGGTCACCCAAGATCTCGAGCTCATACGACCCGGGGCGCCTCGATCACGCGGCTGGGCGGACATGAACGGCCTCCGTCCGGTTCGCCCGAGCCGGCCGGACCGCCCTCACTCCCATTGTGACGAACATCGTCGAGCCTCCGCGGACGAACATCGACGAGCTGGACCAGCAGCACGGTCTGACCGTACCGGAAGTCGGTTGAACGAGGATCTCCTCCCGGTGACCGATCCGTCGGGAACGACGGGCGATCGGGGGGCGGAATCCACCCCTCCCCGTTGCCTCACGTCAACAGGTCCGGGAGCGTTGCTTCGCTGCATCATCCGGAAAGGTCCGCGTAGTGGGGTGGCGAGTGGACGCGGAGTGCCCGCGGTGTCGACGGTGACGACAAGCCCGCTCGCCGCGTGCTGCGCGACCAACGTGCCCCGCGACGTGAGGCCGGCCGGCGCCTCCACCTCGCCAGCGGCGCCTCCGCGAAGGGAGATCACGGTTCGGTCGATCTCATCCGCGGTCTGCCGCGCCAGATCCTCGATCTCCCGCGTCGAGGGACCTCCTGAGGTAGTTGTGCTCGATTCCGGCGTGTGCCAGGTGTGTTCCGTCGGGGTCGACTCATACGACCAGTTCATGGGGCCCCGTTAGGCTACAAAGCCGATGACTGCGTCCGCGCGAGCCGGCTCAAACTCCGCCAAACATTGTTGTCAGCACGGATCCAGGCGGCGCATTCACTACCGCTACCCTTCGGCCCGGCTTGATCTGCAGCTTTCGCTCAAAGCTCCACAAGATCGAGCATGCCATTAAATGCACAAGGAGCTGGCCAGCCGGAGCAGTTCGACGGCGTTGGGGAACACGCCGACGACGTCGTTGCGACACTTGTCCACCGGTGCGTTGCGCCGCGCCGGGTTCGACGAGGTTTACCCACCTCGACCGCGGGCCGCCGCTGTGGATTGGTCGAAGCCTGTTAGTGCCGGGCGTGCGAACGCTTCTGGGTGTGTGACGTCATCTGGGTGAGGACTGAGGGGCGTTCCCCGCGTGGAGATTCTTGTGCGGCCGCCACCAGAATGCCGACAGAGTCGACGATGCCGGTCGCGATGTCGTTGACTGCGGGCACGTTGTCGGGGCACACGCACACGCTGAGATCCATCACGTCGCCGTGGGAGATCAGCGTGATGTTCAACCCGCAGCCTTCTACCAGCGGCGCCGCGGTGTGCATGCCGACGACCTTGGCTCCGGCGCAATACACCGGCACCGGCGGCCCGGAAATAGTCGAGGCGATGCCGTGGCAGATCGGAGTGAACCGTTGCGACAGGCCCAGTCCGGTGTAGAGCTGCATGCCGGCGTGGACGACGGTCGGCGGGATCAGCGCAGCGAACGTCGCGAAATCGACGGTTAAACCGGTTCTTTCGGCATCGCTCATGTGGGCCGTGTTAAGCCTTTCGGTGGCGGCATGGAGGTCGGTCAGGACCTGCACGGGGTCGTCGAGCTGCACCGGGATGCGGATACGCCCGAAGGTGAACTGGTTGTCAACGGTGGTGGAATCGGCGTCTGGCAGCGATAGCGGCACCTGCATCAGCAGCGGACCGTCGGGAACGGCGTCGTGGCGTTGCAGCCAGGCGCGCAGGGACAGTGTGCAGGCGGCCAGGAAAACGTTGGTGATGCTGCCCCCGAACGCGTTGTTGACCGTCTTCATGTCGGCCAGCGGGATCGAGGCGAAGGCCACCGCCCGCCGCTCGGTCAGCGGCGCGTTGAAGACGGTGCGCGGCACCGGCCCGCTCATCGACGCCGCCGCTTGCGGCAGCTGGTCGGGTTCGCCCGTGCCGCGCAGCCGGCGGCCAGCGGCCCGCAGCACACCGGGCACCGCCCCGGCGATCAGCCAGACGCCGGTGACGTAATTCTCCAGGAACTCCGTCGCCGTGTCGGTAACGAGCTCGCCGATGGAGGGCGGCGTACCCAGGCTCGGCTCGGGCGGCAGATTGCTGGTCGGGTCGTCTCGCGGACCGGTAGTCACTAGCCGCGGCCAAATGGACGCCGCCCCGGCGACCCCGTCGCTCACTGCAGGCGACACCTTCACCGCCAACGCCCACCGGCCGCCCTCCGAGACCGTCGATGCTCCACGCTTCCCACAGCGGTTTGTGGCGATCCAGCGCCCCGGTGGTCAGCCACGCGATCAGCTCGGCGAACTCGCGCCGGCCACCGGGAGCAGGAACCGTTGCGCTGTGAATCTGGGAAGTCGGGTCATAGTCGTCGATCTCGGCCCACACGGGCTGACCCAATCCCAGCGGCTTGCCCACAAGCCGGCAGCGGAACCGTGCCAGCTGCGGCAGCGCCGAACCCACCAGCTCGCGTAGCCGCTGGTGGCTGAGCTGATCGGACGCCTCGATGATGATCAGCGCGACAGCGTGCGCTGGCACCGTCGAACTCTCGGCGTGCAGCGACACCGCTTCCATCCCTGACAATCGGCTGACCATCAGCGCGCCCCCGCCTCCGCCATCGAACGCGCTTGGGCCAGCGCCTCAAACGCGTCACGCATGTGCTCGATAAAGCGGCTCCCGAATGAACGATCGCCTGCCATCTGGGGTGGTCCGGGGAGGCCGGGCGGTGAGCGGAGAAAGAAGGTGAAGTGGTCATGGGGATCCCGACGTGCAGCCATACCCGGCGTGTCAGGGCACCGAACAATGCTTACTGAGTCTTTGCAGCGGACGGCTGAACTCATCCCGGACTAGCTTTCTCAGCACTAGCTTTCGCAGCACCCTCGACGCTACACCGACAACACCAGCTGGAGCTGCTCCGCGCTTGTCGTGCGATCAGGCCATCTCGGGCACACGCAGGTGTGCGAGCGCCAACTCGAAGTCGCACACGTCGAGCACCTCTGCGCTCACGTCCTGGCTGCCAGTGGCTCTGATCCTGTCCAACTGGTCTCTGTTCCGCTCCATCGCTTCGACACTGTCGAAGCTCGCCGAGGACACGCCACGACCGGACGCTCGGTCGACCAGCAAACTGGCACTGCAGAATCCCTCGAGCTCCTCGAGTGCGGGCAGGATAGTCATCGTATAGAAATCGATGGCTCGGTCGATCTGATCGGGGCCGACCTTGACCCAGGTGGCTCGGACACAGGCGCCCTCGTTCGACCGGTGGTCACGGTGCAAGACAGCGATCTCCCATTCCTCGACGTCTGCGCTGCCACCGAAAAGCTCCGCGACCCGGTCACGGACCGGCCGAACAGCCTCCGCGCTCGCGCGCATCGCCTCCTCGGACTGCCAGGAGCTGGTAGCAATACAGCGGCGGGACGGCCGGTCGACCAACAGGGACAAACCGATGTACCCCTCGATGCCCTCGAGCGCGGGCATCACGGTATCGCGGACATGCGCAATATCGGCGTCGATGGGCGAAGACTGTGCCCGGAATGTGGTACTGCGTGCGTACACGATCTGCCTCCTCTGCGTGGGGCAGCGTCTCGACGGCGCCGACGTCCACTTCATCGTCCTCCCGCAGCGGGAGGCGTGGCAATGAGCGGGCGGGTGTCAGCCAGACGGCAATTCGTGGTTGCCACCATTGCTGCGTACTCGGGTTATCCCCCGAACCACGCAGCGACTCGCGAACTAAGTCTGGACTTCGCAAGATCCGTCGCAAGGTAAGTCTGGACGTCGCAAAGTTCGAAACATCACATCCAGCCATCACCACTACACCGCACCAGTGTCTCGTCCAGTTGAAGATTGCGACGGATCCCCCGGGCTTGCTCGGATTCGCCATCTAGGCCTGGACGATCCCAGCGCGAGTCGTCCAGATTTACATTGCAATTTCGGCGGCCGGAGCATCCGGGTGTGTCGAGCGTCGCGGTACGTGGCGCACGTCCGGCAACCGGTCCGGGCTTCCCAACGATAAGGTTCTGCGGCGCGCGCCGACGTGCCGTCGACTAGGTAAGGAAGCTGTAGGCCTGCTACAGCCGGTTGAAGATATCGGGGTCGACCGCGATCCACACTTGCTCGGTCGTCGCCAGCACTTGGCAGTCGGCGTCGAAGAGCGTGGTGGCGACGTGGGACTTTCGGCCGTCGTGCCGACGCAAGACCCCCACCACGATGTGCGGCTCGCCGACCGTGGGGACCGATTCGACCCACGTGGTCATCCGAGCCGGCACCATCGGCCGATCCTTCGTTATCGCCGACCAACCCCCCGGGCAATCCAACGCGGCCCAGACGATCGGCTGCGGGATGGTTCCCAGCTCGTCGGTCAGGCTCGGATGCGGGATCCATACCGAAGCAACGACTCCTTCGGAAACCGGTCCCGGGAAGATCCGCAGGCCATCCCCCTCTTCCCGGGCGGGCCCACAAGTGAAGCAGTTCGGGAATGGATGAAAGCCAAGGCACGCGTATCGAGCCATCCCGTGATGCGCACGTGCCATCGACACCGGTTGAACCGGTGCCGGAGCTTCTTCGACGATCCGTGCCTCCGCGACCAAGGTGTTCGCAAGAGTCATCCGGACGCTGCTGCCGGACGCGCCAGCAGCGGGCCCGCATCGCCGCGATCTTGCTCCGAAAGTTCCACCGCCGGTGCGCATCACGCAGTTCGGCCCACAAGTCGCCGACCTGCCGATCCAAGCCGTGATAACTGAGCAGCAGTGGCCTGAAAGCGAATTCGCCCCGGCCTGCGACGCCCACCGCACCGGCGCCCTCGCACAAACCCTGGCCCGAGCGACGGCCAGCCTGGCCAACGTCTTCGGAGCCGGCTGGGCCGACGCCGCGTTCACGTTTCTGCGCCGACCTGGACATCATCAACGCACTGGCCGCGGTGCTCGCCGCCGAGGCCAGTGACGCCGCCAGTTGAGCGCCGCATTTCGCGGCCCGCCCCGGCCCCGGCGGGGCCATACTCTTGTACTCACGGCTGATCACCACGCTGGCCGATGCCCAGAGGGTGGAACTGCCAACTGTCACCCGGAGCCGGCGCATGCCGGGCGTGCCCGGCTGTTCACCATCAAAGAGGTCGGTGACGCCTCGGGGCTGCCGCAACCGGTTGTCGCCCAGCTGGTTCCGCGGCCTGGACCCCGGCGGGCTCCCCGGCCGCAGTTGCCATCTGGCGGTGAATCAGCGGCAGTGACGCGGTGAAGGGGATCAGGGAATCTACCGGGATGTCGACCAGTGTCTCGACCAAGTCGCAGCCCCGCCATCGGCGCCGCGGTCATCGCGCGGCCACTGCGGTCGGCCTGGCCGGCGTCTCGGATCTCGGCCGCTAGCCAGGCGGCCGTCCTGACGGCATCATTGTTTCCGATGCTGAGCGTTTTCCAGGCACCGGGTTATGGGTGGGCCTACCCAGAGGGCGCCACACCCACGACGACGTGGCGGTCGGTGCGAGAGGGGAGGCACACATGTCCGGGACGACGCCTGACCCCGCTGCGGGGGCCAATCCGTTCGGCGAACTGGCCAAGTTCGCGCTGGCGGCCACCGAGCGCAACATGGCGCTGGCTCGGAGCTGGTCGGACACGTTGCTGACGACGCTCAAGGAGCAGTCGGAGGACGCGCGGGCGAACCTGACCACCCTGGCCGCCTCGCTGGAGGCGATGGAGCGGGCGCTGGCCAGCCAGGAGGAGACCAACCGCGCCCTGCGGCAGAGCCTGGAGGGCTTTCGGCAGGTCGTCGACCGCTACGCGGCAGCACAGGAGCGCACCGCCGGGCTGGTGCAGAGCGCCGTCGACGACCTCAAGGCGGCCGGCGAGGGCCAGATGGAGGCGGCGAGGGCGCTGCTGACGCCACCGACGGGGGCGGCGGCGGCCACCGAGCCGTTCACGCAGGTGATGCAGGCGTGGACCGACGCCTTCACCCGCTTTAGCGGCGGCCGAACAGCAGATCCCCGATCATCGTGATCTCGGCGATGGCGAAGATCCTGATGCGGTCGGCGCCGGTAGTGTCCACCAGCGGGTAGAACTGCCCGGCGTAGCGGTCGGTCACGCCGATCTGTACGCGGTTGTCGTTGTTCAGCATCACGGTGGTCTCCCAGCGGTTCTTGCCCGGCTCCGGCTGGAAGTTCTGTGCCTTGAGCTTCTGGAGGCCTCGAGCACGTAGGCCCCGCTTGTTGGTCAACCGGTGGTGGGTAGGCCAGTCCGGCAGATCGCGATCCCCGGCATCCGAGGCCTCGACAAGTAACGACATGCCATGGTGCGGGGGTAGCTCGGCGACGAAGCTGTGC
This sequence comes from uncultured Actinomycetota bacterium, assembly GCA_963848185.1. GTDB lineage: Bacteria > Actinomycetota > Actinomycetes > Mycobacteriales > Mycobacteriaceae > Mycobacterium. The sequence continues at coordinate 630,495 of CAWKCR010000004.1, read as the reverse complement.
AGATCGTCGACCGTGCCCACCTGGTTCCCGGTGAACATATCCGTTACTTGACCGCCGGGCGGCAGGTGCTCGGACCGGATAGTGCCCGCGATGTCTTCGTTGGCGAAGTTCAACACGGCGAGTTGGTGCAGTCGGGGATCTACAGCTGGTGAACCAGCACCAGCATCCCCCGGTGCGAAACCTCCGGAATGTCGACCTGACGGCTGGTAGCGATCCTGTAGTACGACCGCGCCCGCAGAATGGCCTGCAGCTGACGCAGGAAACTGGTCTCGTCGGCCATCATCGACATGTAGGAGTCTGGCAAACTGCTAAACCCGGCGTTACCTCAATTCGAAAGCCGTTGTTGCACAGTCTGATTGGTCGGCTACTCGACATTGCCCTACAGGTCGGGCCCGGTCGAAGACACCGTCACCCGGTCAAAGCCATCAAACGACAAATGTACTGCCGAATGATCGGCTCGAGGCGGTCGCCACCTACCGGGTGCCGGCACCCGTCGGACATCAAGCGGTCGACGGCCTGGCGCTTGCGCGATTGACCCGCGTCACAACCGAGCGCTCTGCAGATCGAGCGTGCCGCGCACCCCGATCGCTCCGTAATGGGCCGCGAGCCAGGAGCGAGCGGTCCGCCGCCCGGCATCGCGAAGCTGCACGAAGAAATCCCATTGCGTGTTGCTCTTCGAAGAGGCCTCGTGATCGTCGAGCACGCCGCTCGCGTCGATCCGGTGCAAGTGGACGTTCTTGTATTCGTCGGGCGAGAGTTTGCCCTCTTCGATCAGCCGCTGGACGAACGCCACGGCCCGCAATTCGCGCAGGAGAGTGCTGTTGAAGGTGATCTCGTTGAGCCGGTCGTGGATTTCGCGCACCGTGCGGGGCGTCTGCCGGCGCTCCAGCGGGTTGATCTGCACGAGCACGATGTCGTCGGTCATCGTCTCATCGAAGAGCGGGAACAGCGCCGGATTGCCCATATAGCCGCCGTCCCAATAGGGCACGCCATCGATTTCGACCGCCTGGAACACCGTGGGCAGGCAGGCGGAGGCCATCAGGTGATCGGCCGTGATCTCCTGAGTCTGGAAGATCGCAACCTTGCCGGTCCAGACATTGGTCGCGCTGAGGAAGATCTCGACATCCGTGCAGGCGCGCACGCGATCGAAGTCGATGAGCGCGTCGATCGCGTCCCGCAACGGATTGATGTTGAGCGGGTTTATCTGGTAGGGACTGAAGCGTGGGGCGATGACGTCCGTCCAGGCCTTGGTCCAGAAGCCGAGCATCAGGCCGAGAAGCGCGCGCTGGGCGGGGGAAAGGGACCCGTCGAGGCTGGCCCGGCGCCAGAAGGTTTCGAGGTGGCTTCGCGCCCCGTCGATCCCGCCCTCGAGCCAGCCCTCCACCATCACGACGGCGTTTACGGCGCCGGCGCTCGCACCGGTGATCGCTTCGACGGCGAGGCGGCCGTCTTCGAGGAGGGCGTCGAGGACGCCCCACGTGAAGGCGCCGTGGGCCCCGCCGCCCTGCAGGGCGAGCGACACGGTCTTTCGGGCGCGCGGCCCGGCGAGACCGTTCTCGACCGGATGGCGTCGAGCGCGGCCCGTCATCGCGCCGTCCCGCTGGAAGTTCCGGTGATGAACCATGCCGTGGTCATTGAGGCTCCTGAAGGTCGGGAAAGTAAAACTTGTCTGGTGTTGCGTGTTCGGCGGCCCCGGTCTCTCAGGCGGCCGGTTTGACGTCCATATGTCGAGTTGGGTTTGACGACGGGCGCCGTATCCCGGTCAGACCTGCATGATGTCGAGAAGAAATCGTTACCGTACGTCGTTGCGGCGCAGCCTGTCTAAGCCGATGTCGAGGTCGCGGACGCGCGTGGTTAGCTGTACTGACTACAGAAGTTGGTGACGGCGTGGCGGGCTGACAGGTCTTACGTCTCACCGTAACGCCCCGTTGTCTGACCTTGGTCGGGGCCAGGTCGTTGTGTCGTTGAGGAGGGCTGGGCGCTGCGGCGAGCCGCCGAGCGGTTTCAGGTCTCGCCGACAACCCCAAGTCGGTGTGCGGCCACGGCGGCGCGGTGTTGAGACACACCGGAGAGAGAAACTGGAAGTCGACGCTGGCTGCACCACGGTGCTGATCACGATTTTCGATTCGTCACATCGGTACTGGGCCCTGTGGTGGCGATGAAGTCGTCAAGGAGTTGCACCACCGCGGTTGGGGACTCGACGTGCGGGAAGTGCCCGACTCCGGCGAGCACCTCAAGCCGACTACCCGGCACGCCGTCGTGAGCGGCGTAACCGTGGGCGACAGGGATGATCCGATCCTGATCACCCCAAATCAGCAAGATCGGGAGCCCAGAGCTCAGATGCAACCGGTTGATCGCACTGACCGCCTGACCACGGTAGTCCACCACCGAGCGCAGCGTGCGCAGGAACGCCTGCCGGGTCTGGCCGTCCGACAGCGACGAGTAGGCGTTCCATATCTCGCCGGCACGCGGCGAGTGGATTCCGGCCGACGTGAGCCATGACCCCAGCGTGTTGCCGACGTTCAACACCGGCCGCGGTGCGACCGCCGGCAGCACCAGCTCGACCCCGGGCGCCGACAGCATCCGCAATATCCAACTCAGGTCGGGGCCCAGGCCACCGCTGCTGATGAGAACCAGCCGTTCGCAGTAGTCGCGATGCTGATAGATGAACTGCATGGCCACACCGCCACCGAGCGACTGACCCACCACCGTCGCCCGGGTGATGCCAAGTTCATCGAGCAGATCACGCAGCCACACCGCGAACGCACCCAGCGAATAGTCACCGCGCGGCTTAGCGGATTCACCGTGCCCGAACAGGTCCGGTGCCACCACCCGGTATTTCTTCGACAACTGGGGCAGCACCGCTCGCCAGGTCGCCGAACTTCCCGCCATGCCATGGATCAACAGCAGCGCCTCGCCGGCTCCCGCTTCCCGATAGGCAACACGGTCGCCGTGCAGATCGAGATACTTCATCTCGCTCTCGCTCACGTGAACCAGTCTCCATCCAATGGTGTTCGCGGTTGGTGGCAATCCTCATAACAATCGTGATCAGGCCGCATCCGCGGATGCGGCCTCAGATGAGTGTTCATCGGCTGATGGGCCGTTGGTGGTCGCCGGGCCTGCGGTAGTCCCCTTGGTGTCCGCACCGCCGGGGGTGGCCTTCATCGACTGCTCGGTGAAACCGCCGGTGAACGACCGGACCAGGTCGGTGACCTGATGCAGCTCCGACCCGATGGGGTCCCGAACCTTCGGCCGGTCGGGCTTTGTCGACGCGAGCTGTAATGGTCCGCGCGGTCCACCGCGAAGTAGCGGCGATCATTCGCACAGAGTTGTCCGACCCGGAGCGCGAAGCATCAACGCACGCGACCATCGCCGCGTTCACGCGCAAGGTCGCCGACCTGTTCAAAGCAGACAACCCGACCTTCAGCTATGAGTGGTTCTTCGGTGCGTGCGGACTCGACAACTGGGGCGAGCTAGCAACCTTCACGCGGACAGTGCAGCCTTCACCTGGACAGGACATGCTTGTCGCGTCCGGGCGAAGGTTGCGACGTCCGGACCTAGGTTGCGATGGATGTTGCGATGTTCGGACTTAGGTGGCGAGTCGCTGCCGGGGGCGGGGTCCGCTATGGGCGTGGCGTTGCAGGAAGCCGAGTTCGACTTGGAGAACGTTGGTGTGGTCTAGGCCGTCGGCGTAGACGTCGTAGTGGCCACCCCGGCTGCGGTAGAGCTCGCCAAGGGGGGCCCGGGCGGCTACCTCGGTCGCGGGCCCGGTCGGGGCCATGGTGTCCTGCTTGGCGACGATCATCAGTAGCGGGCAGCGGGCGCGTCGGGCCCGTCGAACGGGGCGATGGGTGCTGATCTCGAGGACGGATCGGGCGGTGATGCGATTGGGCCACGGCTCATCGGTCGGGCTGAGCCATGCCAGCCCCTCCATCGCGTCATTGGTGGCGATGACACCGAAACTATTGGGGGCGACGCTGATCGGCACATATCGGGGGGCGCGGCCGATTTTCGAGCCGAGCAGATCGGCGAGCCCATGAACCGTGAGCCGTAACCCGCGCCCGAGGTTGATGTTCGCCACCGCCGCCAGGCCGTCCACCAGGGGGCACTGGGCGATGGCGCCGGCCAGGTAGGTCTCGCTGGCGGCCAGCTCGACGATGTGCATGCCGGCGAACGAGGTGCCCCACACGAAGATCCGGTCGGCGTCGACGGCCTGGTGGGCCCGTGCAAAGGCCAGCGCGGTGCGGTAGTCGGCGAGCTGACGGTTGATGGACAGCAGCTCACGCGGGGCGCCGGTGGAACGTCCCCAATGCCGGTAGTCGAACGCGACAGCAGCGAACCCGTGGGCGGCGAAGTGCTCGGCGAACGGCGCCAGGCCGGCGGCCTTGACCCCACCGATGCCGTGTGCCATTACCACCGTCGGGTGGGGTTCAGGTCCCTGCGGCAGGTAGAGCCAGGCGTCCAGCTCCTCGCCCGAGCCGGCCGGGATCCGCAGTTGCTGCGTGGTCACCGTGGGGCCTCGTTGGAGATGTTGTCGATGATCTCGGCGCCGGCGTCGCGCGCGAGCGCGGCGCCGAACAGGGCCGCCGGGGTGTAGGCACCGTGGCGATGCGCCCCTGACAGCAGTCCGGCGGCGACCCGGGCGGCGACCCGGGCGGTGAACTGGTATCCCTCGCCGGTGTGCAGCCAGGCTTCTCGTTGACTGCCGTCGGCCCACTCCAGCCGGGATAGGCCCAGGATGAGTCACCCGACGTGGCCGGCGGGGTGAGCCGCAGCCGGCTGATCAGCCTTTGGAGCCCGATGCGGATCCGCTCTCTGGACAAAATGGCCGACACTGCCGGCAGCAGTGCGCGGATGATCCGGCCGCTGGGCACCTCGCTGCAGTAGGCGATGACGTCGCCGGCGCCGGATGCTCGCTGGGCGGCCTCCACCTCACCGGTGGGCACCCCGATGGCGTTGACTGCCCGTCCGTCCGGGAGCGGGAATCGCTCGACGTCCGAACCCAGCCGGGTGCGCACTAGGTGTCCGTCGCGGTAGCGCCACCCGCCGGTGGCGATGGCGTCGACGGAGCTGGCGAGCACCGCCGGGCCGAGTGCCTCGACAGCGGGCATGGCGGCCACCCGGGCACGCACCGCCGGCATCCGATCGGCCCGCAGCGCGACCACCAGCGCCTCGGTGGCCAGCACCCCGAACCCGGCGCCGGTCACCATGGTGACCTCTGCGGTGCGCGCGGCCTCGTGTAGGCCGAGCAGGTTGCGCACCGGCCCTAGCTCGTTAGCCAGATCGACGTAATGACTGCCAACGGCCAGGCACGCCCGCGCGATCGGCAGGCTCGTCTCGGTGAACGGGCCAATCGTGTTCACGACCACCGACGGCGCCTCGCGGGTGATGAGCTCCACCACCTTGGAACGCCCCGACGCCACCAGCGTTCGCACCCCGCCCGAACCCGTCGGGGTCAGCGACCCCGCGAGCGCCTCAACCCTGTCCGGATCGCGGCCGACCAGAACGACGTCTGCGCCAGCGACCACCAGTTCTTTAGCGATGCCACGGCCACCCCGGCCTGTCGCACCCAGGACCCATATCTCTGTCATGACACTTACGCTACACTCTGCATCGTATGGCTGGCAACCTGGGTCGCCCGCGCGACACGTCCCTTGACACCGCGATCGCCGCCGCGACCGAGTCGGTGCTACTCACCGACGGCTACGCGGCGGTATCGATCGACCGGGTCGCCAAACTCGCCGGCACCACCCGCACCGCGGTCTACCGTCGGGTCAAGAGCCGAGGCGAACTCGTCGTCGGCCTGCTGGTGCACCGCTTCGGCGTCAATCCCGCACCCAATTCCGGCGAGCTGCGGCGAGATCTGCGGCTACTGCAAGAAATTCAGCTCGCCTTCTTCACCGACCCCGTAGTCCAGGCCGGCCTGGCCGGGGCGCTCAGCGATATCCGCGCCGATCCCGCCCTCGGCACGGTGGTGTTTGAGGGATTCATGACGCCCAGACGCCATTCGGTAGCCGCGATGCTCACCCGAGCCGCCGACCGCGGCGAGATCGCGCCGATCGACGACCCGGCGCTAATCTCTGACATCCTCACCGGACCGCTCCTGCTACGCGCTCTAATCCCTGCAATCGGCCCCATCGACAACATCCTCATCGAGACCACCATCGACGCCGCCCTAGACGCTATCCGGGGCCGGTCACGAAAAAGCACTCCGCCCCGCGGGTAGTCGGTGTCCGGGCACGCGCGCATCTGCGGCTTACCCGCGGGGAAGAGCGCATGTTGGAAGGGCCCTCGGACCGCCCTCACTTTCGTGTTGGGAGACACAGCGTTGCTGTCGTCGTCGACTGGCTGGCTCGCGTTCGAAGATAGAAGTCGCAAACTAGATCTGAACGATCTCGCGCCGAGCCGTCCGCGTCTACCTTACGAGACCAAGGAAACCCTAGTCTTCGCTCGCAACCATCGACCGGACCGGACAGGTGGGCACCATTGTCTCGTCCACTTGAAGATTGCGCGGGATGTCCCGCGCTTGCTGGAGTTCGCAATCTTGGTCTGGACGATCCCAGCGCCGGTTGTCCAGATTCACATTGCCAATTGCGGCGACCGACGCATCCGGGCGCGTGTCGAGCGGCTGCACCACTCAGCCAATTCCCTCAAGCGGGGCCCGCCGGCTTTCATTCTGAACCTGAACTTCCCGGCTGTCCGTGTGGTCAATTTCCCGCCGTCTGACACTCCTTCGCCATTTCCGGTGCACGCCGGGCATCACGCTAAGCTCAACGCCCAGCCCGCGGAGACGCTTCAGTCGAGGTCACGCACGCCGATCACGCTGGTGCTGAAGAAGCGCCGGGTCGACGAGCTGCTCGCCCACCTGGCCGGAATGCCGTTTTGAGCGCTGCGAGGCCGGCGGACCGCACGGCGATGTCGTCGATGGGCACCCCGGTGGCCAGAGCAATCATCTGTCGGGCTGTCCATTCGGCTTCGCTAATGGTGCGGCCCTGCGCGGGTCCGTTGACTTCGCGAATGTGGACCGTCCAGCAGCCGCCGTCGCGGGTGACGTCGATATCGAAGCTGGACATTGGTCCCCTCCTGGTCTGACTGAGGCGCTGCCGCCGGGCACGAGTCTCTTCGTTGACGACGAGATGCCGTCTTTACTCACGAGGACGAGATCGGCCACGTGCCGGTTCAAATGGACCGTCCCGGCGCGCCGAGATGGCCCCGGCAGCCGACCGCGGCAATCATCACCGCATGGCGATGACCCTCAAGCAACTGCGCGCCGCTTCAGACGACGACCTGATCGAGGCGCACGACGAGTAGCGTCGTACACCGAAGCTACGTACGGAAGTCGAATTCCTCCGCCGCCATGCCCGCATCCAGCCGACCAGGCCGCCAACGCCCTCGGCGCAAGGGCAACCCCCAACCCCTAGCGGCGAATGATCGCAACGGACTTCACGCACCGCACACATGTCAATCACATAACCGGACGGAGGCCACATGGGCAGCGGACTGCCAGCGCAACAGGCCCGTCGCCGGCTGGATGACTACGGCACCCGAACCTTGGTTGTCGGCGCGTTGGGCGTGATCGGTCGCAACGTTGTCGAGCACCTCGCTGACAGTGGGCGCTCCGTCGTCGGACTTAGTCGACGGCGGCCACCGCTGGCCGCGCACACCGGTGCTGAGCATGTACTGGCCGACGTGACGGATCCCGGCACCGGCATCCGTCTGCGTGACGCCCTGCACGACGTGACACATTTGGTGTTCGCCGCCTACCAGGAACAGCCCAACCTCGCCGCGCAGGTGGCGCCCAACGTCAATCTTCTCGAAGGCAGCCTGGACGCCCTGGCAGCCGCCGGTGCCACGTTGCAACACGTCACCTTCTATCAAGGGAACAAGTACTACGGCGCACACCTCGGGCCCTTCAAAACCCCTGCGCGGGAGGATGATCCACGACTCGTCGGGCCCAACTTCTACTACGACCAGGAAGACCTACTGCGTCTGCGCGCGCAGCGAGACGGATTCGCCTTCACCATCTTTCGGCCCGAGGCCGTCTGCGGAGTGGCAACCGGCAACCCGATGAACCTACTGACGGCCATCGCGGTATATGCAAACCTGTGCAAGCACAAGAACATCCCGCTGCGATTCCCCGGCCCCGAGCGGGCCGCCGACGTGCTGTACCAGGTCACCGACGCCCGGCTGCTCGCCCGCGCAACGACGTGGGCCGGACTGGCGGAGAGCGCTCGCAACCAGGACTTCAACATCACAAACGGCGACACATTCCGCTGGCGGCACATGTTCCCCCGCATAGCCGACTACTTCGGTATCGCGAACGCACCCGCCCAACAATTGCGCCTCACCGATCACATGCCGAGCCAGGAGAGGGACTGGGATCAGATCGCTTCGCTGCATCGCCTCGAACCCACTCCCTTCCAAGAACTTGCGGCCTGGGGATTTGCGGACTTCATCTTCCACAGCACCTGGGACAACGTTTCGTCCACGATCAAAATCCGGCAGGCCGGCTTCCCCGACTGCATCGACAGCGAGCAGATGTTCATCGAACTCTTTCGACACCCTGGCTGATCGCAATCTCATTCCGCAACGCTAGATGAACTACCAAAGCAGGTTGGCTGACCGGCGCCGCGCGAACAACGGTGCGTCGCCGGTCCGGGTTCGAATTCGAATCTCGGCCGCGAGCTGCAAATGCGAACTCGCACGTCAAAGGCCGACGCCAGCGACATTTTCGGTGAGTTCCTACAGCTGCCTCGGCTACGGGTCACCGCTGTCCTATTCGACCACATAGACGGCGTCCATGTAACCATATACAAGGTATAGTGGCGGACATGGCAACCAGGAGAAGCGGGGCCCGCGAGCGGCTGAGTCCCGACACCATCGTGGCGGGGGCCATCGCGCTGGCAGACGCGGAGGGCCTCGACGCGGTGACCATCCGCCGGCTCGCCCACGATCACGAAGTCACCCCGATGGCGTTGTACTGGCACTTCAAGGACAAGGGCGAACTGCTCGACGGCGTCGCCGAGCGCCTCTTCGCCGACGTGCGGCTCCCGGCGCCATCCCCGAAGCCCTGGCCCGAGCAATTGCGGTCCATCCTCGAAGCGCTGTCGGACGCGCTGCGCCCGCATCCCGAGGTGGCCGGCCTCGTCTCCGACCGCGTGCTGTCCTCGGAGGCCGGGCTGACAGTGGCCGAACACACGCTGGCGCTGCTGCGGCACGCCGGGCTTTCCGCCGAGCAGGCGGCCCAGGTCGGCGGATACCTGCTCAACGCCGTGGCCATGCTTGTGACCACCGAGCCCGGGCGAGAGTACGGTTCCGACGCCGAGGCCCGTGACGACGCCATCCGCCGCAAGACCGCGTCGTTGAGCGGGCTGCCCCTGCGGCGTTATCCCAACGTCGTGTCCTCCGCCAGCGTGCTGGCCGCGTGCCCGAGTCCGGATGCCTACTTCAGCCTCGGACTCGACATGCTGATCGCCGGCGTCACCGCCATCACGGACCAAAGTTGGCCCGAGGCAAACCCAGCCTGACCTGGTAGGACGGGCGCCTCTCATCCCTGGTGTTGACAACTATACCTTGTATATGATTGCCTATACAGCATACATGTACAGCATACATGTACAGCATACATGATCTCTCTGAGCGAATGACGGGACGCCACATGAATGAGAACCGAACGGCACTCCGGCGCAACGCGCTGTCCGAGCCGCTTACCCTGCGTAGCGGGATCACCCTGCCGAACCGGCTCGCGAAGGCCGCGACCAGCGAGCATCTCGCGGACCGTCGCGGGGCACCGACCAACCAGCTCATCACCGCCTACCGGGGGCTGGCGCTCTCCGGCGCCGGGTTGTTGATCAGCGGCAACGTCATGGTCGACGGCGCGGCGCTGGAAGCACCACGCAACGTGGTCATCGAAGACGACCGACACCGCGAACAACTGCGCCGGTGGGCCGCGGTGACCGAGGGCACCGATGCCAAGTTCATCCTGCAGTTGTCTCACCCAGGGCGGCAGACCATGCGCGGCAACCGGCTGCGCGGGCGTCGACAGGACGTCGTCGGCCCGTCCGAGGTGCCCCTCGCCGTGGGTGGCAACCGGCTCTTCCGGGCGCCGCGCGCCCTGTCCGAGGCGGAGATCAAAGCGATCATCGCCCGCTTCGCCCGCGCCGCCCAAATCGCCGACGACGCCGGCTTCCACGGCGTGCAGATCCACGCCGCGCACGGCTACCTGTTCAACCAGTTCCTCTCGCCGCTGGTCAACCGGCGCACCGACCGCTGGGGCGGCTCGCTGGAAAACCGAATGCGACTGCTCGTCGAGACGGTGCGAGAGATCCGGGCGACGACCCCCGCTCGGTTCCTCATCGCCGTCAAACTGAACTCCGCCGATTTCCAGCGCGGCGGCTTCGACTCGGACGACTCCCTGACCGTCGCGCGCGCCCTGGCGAAGGAAGGCATCGACCTCCTGGAGATCTCCGGCGGTACCTACGAAAGCACCGCCATGGTCACGGGCATGCCACAGCGAGAATCGACCCGCGCACGGGAGGCGTACTTCCTCGAATTCGCGGAACGGTTCTCCCAAGAATTGTCGGTGCCGGTCATGCTGACGGGCGGATTCCGCACCCGGCAGGGCATGAACGACGCATTGGACAGCGGTGCCGTCGACGTCATTGGCCTCGCACGCCCGATCACCTACGAGCCGGACCTGCCCCAACGCCTCCTGGACGGAACCGCCGAGAAGAGCCTGGTGACGCCGAAGACCCTCGGCCACAAGACCGTCGACGACCTCCTCAACAGCGCCTGGCACCAGCAGCAGATCGCCCGCCTGGGCCGGGGCAGGGCCGTGCGTCCCCGACGCGGCCCCGCGATTGCCCTCGTAATCGCCCTGCTCACCACCACCCGGGACCTCCTACTTCCCCAGCTGGCGCCCCGCTGACCTCAGATTCCCCCCGACCCGGCGCTGCGGCGACCCGCCCGCACCGCTGAACCCACCCCCGAAGGAGAAACCATGGACCTACAACTCACCGACAAGGTCGTCGTCGTCACCGGCGCCGCCTCAGGCATCGGGCAAGCCACCGCCCGCATACTCACCCAAGAAGGAGCCATCGTCGTCGGTGTCGACCGCGATCCGATCGACACCGAACCCGGCGCCCACGGCACCGCCGTCCAAGCCGATCTCACCGACCCCGCCACACCAGACCGGGTGATCGCCACCGTGGTCGAACAGCACGGCCGGATCGATGCCCTCATCAACAACGCGGGCGGGCTACAAGCCCGCACCAGCTTCCTCGAAGTCACCGACGAACAGTGGCTGGCCACCTTCAGCCTCAACTTCCACGCCGCCCGCCGCATGAGCCGCGCCGCCGTGCCCGCCATGCTCGCGACCGGTGGCGGCAGCCTCGTGCACCTCGGCAGCGACTCCGCGCGGCTGCCCGAAATCGGCAACCTCGACTACGCGGCGGCCAAACTTGCACTGCTGGCGCTGTCCACCTCACTGGCCACCGAGTTCAGCCCCCAAGGCATCCGGTCAAACGTCGTGGTCCCCGGACCCACCCGCACCCCGCTCTACGACCGCCCGGGCGGCTTCGGCGACCAGGCCGCCGAGGTGTGGGGCATAGACAAGGAAACCGCGATCACCCGCATGGTGACCGAAATCCGACCACTGCTGACCGGCCGGATGGGCCAGCCCGACGACATCGCACAGGTCGTCGCATACCTCGTCTCACCCCTCTCGCACCAGGTCACCGCCGCCGAATGGAGCGTCGACGGCGGCGCGCAGCGGCACATCTGACCCCACCACCAACAAGGAGAAGCCGATGAATACGCCCATCACAGACCCAAACGCGCCGCGCACATCACCACTTGCCGGACAGGTCATCGCCGAGAACTTCGCCGGTTGGAGCGCCGAAATCCGGCAGGAGTTCGCCGACAACGCCCACAACCACCAGGTCGGATCGGTGCTGCTATCGGAGACCGACCAGGTCAAGGTGTGGAGCATCCGGCTCGCACCCGGCGAACGGGTCCCGGCGCACCGGCACGTGCTGAACTACTTCTGGACCGCCCTCACCGACGGAATCAGCCTGCAACACACCGACGACGGCACCACCCGCCGCGTCGTCTACCGAGCCGGCGAAACTCGGCACTTCTCCTTCCCCGGTGACGAGTACATCCTCCACGACCTGTACAACGACGGCCCAAGCGAACTGGCCTTCCTCACCGTCGAGCACAAGAGCGAACGGAAACAGGACTGATGAGTCGGGCTGAAGCCGGCGACCGTGGCGGGATCGTGCTCATGGATGTTTTGCGCAACCCTCTGAAAACCGTTGGGGTGGAAAACGATTCGACGTCTGCGCCGCCCGCTGACTGGGCACGTGACACCGGCATATCGTCGGCTGTGGTGGCCGGTGAAGGGGCAGATCGGCCCGCCGGGCCACCGATTGTTCCCGAGGGCGATTGCCTGGAGGTGTCTGGGCTGGGTCTGACACTGCCGAACGGGCGCCGGCTGCTCAGCGATGTGTCTTTTGGCGCACGTCCCGGGTCGCTGACCGCGATCATCGGCCCCTCGGGTGCCGGCAAGTCGACGCTGGCCAAACTGGTGGGCGGGGCCATCACCCCGACCATGGGCGAGGTCCGTTTCGGCGGCCATGACCTGCACGGCGAGTATGCGGCACTGCGGCACCGGATCGGGCTGGTGCCCCAAGACGATGTGGTGCATCACCAGCTGACCCTGAATGCGGCCCTGCGGTTTGCCGCCGAGCTGCGGCTGCCGCACGCCACCACCGACGAGCGCAGAGACGCGGTGCGCCGGGTGCTCGAGGAGTTGGAGCTGACCGGCCACGCCCACACCCGTGTCGACAAACTCTCGGGCGGGCAGCGCAAACGCGCCTCGGTGGCCATGGAGCTGTTGACCGGGCCCTGTCTGCTGATCCTGGACGAACCGACGACCGGGCTGGATCCGGCGCTGGATCGCCAAGTCATGACCATGCTGCGCCGACTGGCCGACGCCGGCCGGGTGGTGCTGGTGGTGACCCACTGCCTGACCTATCTGGACGTCTGCGATCAGGTGGTGTTCTTGGCCCCCGGCGGCAAAACCGCCTACAGCGGACCAGCCAGTGCGATTGGCGCCGCCCTGGGCACCACCAATTGGGCCGACCTGTTCGCCCGCGTGGCCGCCGACCCCGACACCGCCCACCGCGAGTTCCTCACCCGATGCCGCGACGAGGCCCGCCCGGCCCAGCTGCCGCGGCCGGGGTCGGCGCCCCGGCCGGCGCCGTGCCGGCTACTGCGGCAGGTGTCCACCGTGGCGCGCCGGCAGGCGCGGCTCATCCTGGCTGATCGGGGCTATTTCTGCTTCCTGGCGGTGCTGCCGTTCGTCCTCGGCACGCTGGCGCTGCTGGTGCCCGGCCACGTCGGTCTGGGCACCGCCAACCCGCGCGGTGACGCCGCCGACGAACCGGTGCAGATCGTGTTTCTGCTCAGCGTCAGCGCCGTCTTCCTGGGCACCGCGCTCACGATTCGGGACCTGGTCGGCGAGCGCAGCATCTTCCGGCGCGAACAGGCGGTGGGCCTCTCGGCCACGGCATACATGTTGGCCAAGATCGCGGTGTACGCGGTGACCGCCGCCCTGCAGACCGCGGTCCTCACGGCGATTGTGGTGATCGGGAAGGGCGCCCCCACCCGCGGCGCGGTCGTGCTGGGCAATTCGATCGTGGAGCTGTATGTGACGCTGGCCGTGACGGCGGCGGTGACCGCGGTGATGGGGTTGGCGATGTCGGCGGCGGCCAAGTCTCAGGATCAGATCCTGCCGATGCTGGTGATCTCGGTGATGCTGTCGATCGTGTTCTGCGGCGGGATGATTCCGGTCACCGGCCGAGTTGTCTTGGACCAGTTGTCCTGGGCGATGCCGGCCCGCTGGGGCTTCGCCGCTTCGGCGTCCACCACCGATCTGCCGACGATTGCTCCCCTTCTGCAGACCAAGGAAACACTGTGGTCACACCACGTCGGCTGGTGGCTGCTCGACATGGCCGCGCTCATCGTCTTGGGGGCCGTCCTGGCGGGCTGCGTCCGCTGGCGCCTCCGGCTCACTGCGGTGTCACTGACCCTCGGTCGCACCACCTGGTATGGACAGTGCATCGGGCTGTGGTCCCGTGTTCCGATGGGGCGCTGGTCTTCGAAGAGTTGGGCTCACCCAGGCTCACGGCGCTGGGCAGCCACTCCAGTCCCACTGGGCGAACTTCGCACAGCCTGACCGCGCCAGTCCCACTGGGCGGACTTCGCACAGGGTCAAACTCGCCAGAAGGCCCAGAGACGCCCGACGTCTCTGGGCCGCTTCGTGTTCACGTTCCTTATCTGTGTTGGGGACCCCCGTAAAGGTGGGATCCGTTGTCGTTTCGGTTGTTGGTCCTCGCCGTTGCCCGGGCTTGATGGGCGGTGGGCCGTGGTCGGGGGTCAAGGTGGAGCGCCCGCAGCGCAGCGAGGACGAACGACCTTGACGCCGGCGGCGGATCCACCGCATGCTGGCGGGTCGGGCGGACGAGACGGAAAGCGTCGCAATTCAAAGCATGTGGAGCCTCCCCGAGTGCTGGGGGAAACCGTTGAGGGCGGGAAGGGGCGTGCCAGCGCCCAGCCTTATCTGGGTCCACGGACCCGTGTCCGGCGACATGATGATGGATGGGGTGCCCGGTGTGCGGGCTGGTGATGGGTGCGGCCGCTCATTCTTTCCGGGGCGTCCACCCAGGCAGCGGGTGGCGACAGGAGTCCTGCTGGAGCTGGCCGCGGGCATCAATTGATGTATGGGCAGGGCACGCGCATGACGCATTTAGGCGGCCACCCCCTTCGCTTCGGGGACCGGTAACGCCAGGGCGGCATCGCCGAGCTCCCGCAGGGTGTGATAGCTGCGGCGCAGGATTTTGCGTTCCACCGCCAATGTCGGGTTCTTGCCGCTGTCAGGGGCGGCGGCCAGCCGCTGGTAGTAGCCGTAGTCGGGGGAACCGCGGCGGGCGGCGCACTTAGCCGCCTCGAACGTCGCCCACCGCAGCTCCGGGCAGCCTTGCCGGGACAGATGCCCCGGTGAGCGTTTGCCGTCCGAGGAATACACGGTGACATCCATGCCGGCAAACCGCACCAGCTGATCGGAGCTGTGAAACCGGCGGGCGTCACCGATCTCGGCCCACATGATCGCCGCGCACAACCAGCCCACCCCGTACTGGCGGGCCTGTAATGCCTGACACCCCACCTGGCGCCGCGCGAAGGTGATCAATTGCCTTCGGACCGGGTCGATTTCAATGGTCAGCTCATCGATGCGGCGCAGCGCGGTATCTACGTATTGCCGGCCCGCCACCGACAGCTCGGCACCCGCGAGCGCGTCGCGGCCAGCCGCCGACAGCAGCGCTTTGACCGGTCGGCAGCCCTGGTGGAACACCTGGGCGTGGATGCGCTGCTGCCAGGAGCGGCGCTCGTCCATCAGGGTGCAGTACAACCGGCCCCGAGTGCGCGTTTCCAGCACGTGCGCCGGTGGGATCCACGACTCCGGGAACCGCCCCTCCAGCAGCAGCGTGCGCAGTAGCCGCGCATCGGCGCGGTCGGTCTTGGCGCGCTTCTTGCGACCCCGCAACGCCGCGGTCTCGGCCGGATCACCCAGATGCGCCACCACCCCCGCAGCGGCCAGCTCCTCGCTCACATACCGCCAGCCGGTGCAGCCCTCCAGCGCGAACTCACCATCTCCATCGGGGCAGTGCTCGCCCAACCAACCACGCAGCGTGCTCCGCGTTGCCGGCCGGATCTGCCCCCACCGCACCAGGCCATCGTTATCCACGTAGTCGAACGTGATCTGCTTCCGATGCACGTCAAACCCGCCTACCATGGTCATTGGGACCTCCTCAAGCTCCCGAAAAAACTTTGACGCCATATCAACGAGCGTCTGAGCTGAGGGGGTCCCCATCACATTTCATCTTTCCTCGACGCAGAAGCGGCAGAAGCAATCGGATGCGCAGTCCCAAAAATCAACGAGCGACGCTGCCGCCGGTCGTCGCGACGCCGGTCGTCACGATAAG
This sequence comes from uncultured Actinomycetota bacterium, assembly GCA_963848185.1. Taxonomy (GTDB): domain Bacteria; phylum Actinomycetota; class Actinomycetes; order Mycobacteriales; family Mycobacteriaceae; genus Mycobacterium. The sequence continues at coordinate 614,452 of CAWKCR010000004.1, read as the reverse complement.
GATGTGGCGATGTGAACCTCCGAGGTGAGGGTCTGATGAACAGGGCAACGCTCGGCGATGTGCAGTAACCGTTGCCGCTGAGTGTCGTCGAGGTCGCCGGTCAACTCGACGTCGCGATCAATGTGGTCGATCCAGGCGGTGCTGGTTTCGCAGTCGGCACAGTCATCGCGTGAATTCGCGAGTGCCGCAACGTCACTCGGATCCGCTCCAGCGGCCAGCGCTTGCGGTCGGCGTAATCCGCACCGTCATGGACGTACACGCACCGAGCCGGCAAGTAGCAGATCGTAGGGTGTTGGCCCGATGTCGTCGCCGATCGGCCGTGGTTCGTCGGCCACGAGCCGGTGGTGCCCGGCGGCGATCTGCTGCGTATAAACGCCCGCACTTGTCTCCGTCACGGTCACCGTGCCCTCAGACGACGCCTCATCGCGGCCGGTCTGGCCGTGTGTTGTCGTGTCACCCTCCTTGGCGGTTGGATCGCCGAACACGCCGTAATCGATTGCCCAGTGTCTGCCTGACGATTGTCTGGTTCGGCCCGCACACCAGTCGGGATTTCCGAGATACCTGTGCGGCCATACCGCGGGAAACATCACGGGTATCACATTGCCGGTCGACGCCCGGGTTCTCGTCAAGTAGCGCTCTCCGCCACCGCAACGGCTCGACAGGCTGCACCACGCACCCTCACCACAGCGTCGGCTGCTCACTGCCCAACAACGCCGCCACCACCGCGGCGGCGTCCCAGCCGTGTCACACCGCATCCCGCAGCGCCACCGCCCGGGCCCCGCCGCGCCAGCAGCCCGGCGCGACCGCGCAGAACCCGCGGACGGCCACCGCCGCGCCCGGCGCGCGCCATCATCTCCATGTTGTGGCGCTGCGAACCGCTCACGATGTGCAGCAGGCCGGTGGCGCGGGGCCGACTCACCCGCACGCACGCGGGATTGTTGCAGCCGTGCAGCGCCCGTTCGGTCGGTGCCAACGCCGTCCTGCCCAGCGCTGCGGCCAGCGCATACCGGTTGGCGCGCACCACGATGCGCCCACCGCGAAGCCGTAGCCATCGGCACCGATGGCCGCACACCAGATGTCGCAGTCGCCAGCTGTCGGCCCGGTGACGATGTAACTCTGAAACCGCGCACACTCGGCGGCATGCACCGTCGGATCCACCCACAGACTCACCACCGCAGCGCGCTCGACGTGTCGCTCAGCGTCACGATACGGCCCCGAACCGACACTGGGCCTGCTAGCGCCGCCAGCGCGCGCACAGGTCTGAAAACCGCACACAGCGTGCTTGCGGCCCACAGCCCATCCGATTACGTGCGCGGCGCCTCCAGTGGCGCCGCGCCTCCGCTCGCCTGTGAGCCGTTGTGCTGTACCGCCTCCGCGCCTAGTGGTTGCGCGGCGTCATCAGGTGGCGCAGCGCCACGCGCTCGCGCCGCCTTCAGAAATGCCCGCACCTCGCCCTCGGAGATGTTGGCCAGCGCCGCGATCGTGCCCACCGACTCTCCCCTACCGCGGATCCGTTGTACCGCCGCCGCGCACTCGCCCCGATGCTCGTCGCGCCGGCGGTCGGCCTCAGGCCGATCTGCGCCCGCTCGGCCTGCCATTCATCGACTCCGGCCAACCTAGTGCGTTCGACCAGAAATGCCGCCATGTCGTCGACGTTGTCCCGGTCCCGCTGGGCCCGTTGCTCATTCGCTTTGGCCTGAGCCTCCCGCACCACACGACGAGCCTGACTTTTCGACTGGATATTCACCATGGCCGCACCCTACGACCGCCTTCACCCGCCCGACCACCACCACAGCCAACTTCGCCCAAACCCAATTCTGTCATGCTCACTGCCTCAAATCCTCACCAGCCCAGCCATTCCCACACCTTGCCGCTTCACCTCACCCAAAACACAGCAACAACAACTGTCCCGTCCAGTTGAAGATTGCGAGGATGGCCCCCGGTTAGCCCCGTCCAACGTTGCCCGTTGGGAGGTCGTCGTGAGTTCAGGGCCTGATGACGCAGCACCCGCAGCGACAGCGGACATACGTGCCACGTATTGGATCGGCATGACATATTCATGGCCGTCTCGCTCGATTCTGCGGAGAGCCAGTGCATTCGGTCCGAACGTCACGTCACAAGTTGCCGCGGCGCCCAGGTCGAGCTCGTGGTTTGGCTCGCCCAGATGGTGCCCGCGATGGGCCGCCACGACTACGTCCGCAACGGCTACCGGTTCAGCGTCGAGGAAGTCACCCCCGACGGCGCGCTCCGCGTCGCTGACCTGGGCAGCGGGCGCAAGGTCACCCTGCCCGCCGACTACGCCCAGGCCCACGTCACCCTGGGATATGCGGCCACCATCGACGCCGCACAAGGCCTGACCGCCGACACCTGCCACGTCGTCGGCGGCGACCGGCTCAGCCGCCAACTGCTGTATGTGGCCATGACCCGGGGCCGCGCCGAAAACCACCTCTACCTGTCGACCGCCGAACCCGACCCGCACCGCATCCTCACCCCGAAAGCCACCCACCCCGACACCGCGGTGGACGTGCTCACCCGGGCGCTGGCCCGCGACGACGCCCAAACCTCGGCCACCACCCAAGCCCGGCAGGCCCGCGATCCGTTCGCCCGGCTGGGCGCAGCCGCCGACATGTACTGCGACGCACTCGGCGCCGCGGCCGAACGTCTACTCGGCCCGGCAGCGCTGGCCGACATCGACGACCACGCCAACACCGTGGTCCCCGGCCTCACGCGTGCACCGGCGTGGCCGGTGCTGCGCAAACACCTCGCCGTCCTGGCCGCCGCCGGCCACAACCCGCACACCGTGCTCGACGACGCGGCGGCAGCTGGTGATCTGCGCGACGCGAAAGACGCTGCCGCAGTGCTGGATTGGCGCATCGACCCCACCGGCGGCCACACCAGCGGCATCGGGTCGCTGCGCTGGCTGCCCGCCACCCTCCCACCGCTGCGCGACGACCCGCAATGGGGGCCGTATCTGGCGCGGCGCGCCGAACTCGTCAGCGAGCTGGCCGACCAAATCCGCCACACCGCACGCGGCTGGACCCACGGCAACGCCCCCGCCTGGGCGCGCCCGCTGCTGGCCACCAACGCCGCGCTGGCCGCCGAGATCGCGGTCTTCCGCGCCGCGGTCGGGGTCGCCGCCGAAGACACCCGGCTGCTGGGCGCCCAGCAATACCCGGCCCGCACCCGCGCCGTCCAGCTCCTACTGCAAACCCACGCCGCCCAAGCCATCGGCCAGCCCGGCGCGGACACCAGCCGCTGGCACAACCTCATCGACAGCATCGATCCGCGCATCCGCACCGACAGCTACTGGCCCCAACTCGCCGCCCACCTGGCCCAGGCCGCCCGCAGCCGCCCCGACCTGCGCGACCTGCTCACCGAGGCCGCCGCCCGCGGGCCGCTGCCCGACGAGCTCCCCGCCGCCGCGCTGTGGTGGCGGCTGGCCGGCTCCCTTTCCCCGGCCACCCTCGACACCCCCCACTCACGGCTACGGCCGCCGTGGGTGACCGACATGCACGCCGTGTTCGGATCCGCGATCGCCGAAACCATCACCTCCGACCCCGCCTGGCCCGGCCTGGTCGCCGCGGTCGCGGCCGCCCACCCCGACCGGTGGACCCCCGCGACCTGCTGCAGGTGGCCGCCGAGCATCTCGCCGACGCCGACCGCGACCACCCGATCGCACCCCCCGACTACGCGCGGCTGATCACCTACTCCGTGGATGCGCTCACCGGCGATCACCCCCACCGCGGCCACGACATCCCCACCCCCGACCACCCGCCGCTGACACCCGAGGACGAAGAACAACTACCGCTCGTTCCTCACCCGGCACCGGAAGCCGTGCAACCCCTCGATGCGACGACAACCCTCCACACGCCGACACCGAGCCGCCGCCCGACCCATATGCCTACCAATACGGCGAAGACCTCGACGGCCTGCAATTCGAAGACCTCCGCGCCACCCGCCCCGCACCCGCGCTTGAACCCGCTCTGCTTAACGTCACAGAATTGCGCAGCCAATACCAACAGGCATGCGATCACGCCGCTGATCTACAGCAACAAGTTCACGACTGCTTTGGTCCCGCGATGCGGGAAGCCATGCCGCACATTCGTGAATTGCGAGCGCGCGCCGACGCAGACCGCCCACATTTGATTGCCGTTCAAAATGTAAACGCCGAATGGGCCGACGCCGAAGACAAATACAAGGCCGCGGTCCGCCAAATCCAATGGGCCCAGAAGCAGCTCGAGCAGGTCCGCGACGACCCCCCATCCGATCCTCTCGACATCGGATCCGCCCAAGCAGAAGTCCGGCTGCGGCGCATGTTGCTGCCTTCCACCACGCCGGCCGAACAGTTTTACCCCGCCCTGTCAGCCGCGATGGCCACCCCCGCCGACGCCGCCGGCGGCGCCGACAGGATCGTCAGCGGCGACGACGTCGACGCCCTGATCGCCGAAGCAAACACCGCCGATCGCCGCGCCCTGCGGCAGGCCCACATCCACCGCAAACACCTATACGCCGAACTCGACCGTGCCGAGCGCGCGGCGGCGGCCGCGTTCGCCGAGGCCGAGACCCGCAGCGCCGACCATGTCCTCGCCCAACTGGACGCGCTGCGCACCGAGCTGCGGGTCCTCGAGGCCGCGGGCCGCTGCGAGCAAGCACACCCGCTAGCCATCCCACCAACAGCCGTGGCCGGTCTGCCCGCGCGCACCGCCGACACGCTCACCGCACTCGCGCGGCTTCCCTTCACCATCACCCCCGTCGCCGCGTCCCCCGGCCGCGACACCACCCACGCGCTGCACACCCTGCGTGCGGCCGCCAACGCCGCCCAGCGAAAAGTGTTGTGGATCAGCCCCACCCAGCAGCAGGCAGACCAGGCCCGCGCCGACGAACTCGCCGACACCACCGCGACCATCGCCGCCGCCCACCAGCACCTCACCGACACCACCTGGCAGCTACCACCGGCAGTCTCGTCATCATCGACGACCCTGCACAGGCTGACCCCGGGGTGCTCGCCGACCTTGCGGAGCGCGCCGCCCAGAGCAAGTCCCGGCTGATCCTTCTCGACCCCATGTCGCAGCGCTGGCCCCCCGGGCCTGCCGCGCCCCTGCTGCGGCTGCTGGAAACCGACCTGCCCTGGGCCGTCACCCTCACCCGACCGCCCCACCTCTCCCCCAACACGCATCCGCGCCCACCCGACCTCGATCCCGTCCTGTCTCAAACCGGCCGACTGTCCGAGCATCTGCTCACCGACGAGCTGCGCGCCGCTACCGAGCGCCACACCCAGCTGCGCGGCACCCACCGGGACGCGCACCAACGCCACCTCACCGTCACCGCGCTACGCCGCCGCGGCCGCGACCAAGCCCGTACCCTAGAACAGGGCCGCGGCCACGACGCCTCGATCGACAACGGCCTCGCCGACGACATGTAGGTCGCGAGACCCTGGCTCGGCTCAGCACCTGAGAAACAAGACGGGACGATTGCTCGCCACAGGCGACGAATGGTGACGAATCCTGGTGTGGTGCTGGCTGTTTCATTTCAGGGCGGCCTAGCCTCGGGGTTATGGAGCCAGCCGAGCGCACACCCGGTCAGATCCTTGCGTCGGCGCAGAGCGATCTTCAGACAGCGGTATCGGTCGGGGACCCTCACGGACGCCAGCAGTACGCGCGCTCCGCGCGGGACTCCGCGGTTGACGTCATCCTGAATCCCACCGCCACCGCGCAGCAGAAGGCTGCGGCCCGACAATGCGCCGCGATCGCGCAGACCATGACCGGCGAGCTGTCCGCCTGGCAGCGCCGCGCCCGCGCTGCCGCGGATCGCCGCGATCAGTCCGCCGGCGTCGAGATCGACTGACCTCTCACGCGATCCGCCGTATAGCACAGCACCCGCGAACCGGTGTTGTCCACGCGCATTACGTAATTGGTCCGCACGAAGTTGGCCGCGGTGGTGGCGGCGGGCCGACACCATCGCTGATCATCACCTCGTGAGCAACTTTCAGGAGCCCTACAGCCCCTACTGCGGGCTCCTCATCAACAAGCAGGGCCGCCCCGTACGCGCACCTGGGCCCGACATACCCGGCGCACCGCACCTCGGTATCAGCGCCCCGACCCGCACCGGCAAGACGAGACGCATCCTGGCCCCGGCCGCGGTGCTGCATCCCGGGCCGGCGGTCTGCGTGTCATCCAAGGAGGACCTCGCGGAGCTCGTGCTCACCAAACGCTGCCTGGGCCCCACCGGCGTCATCGACCTGCGCCCCGAAAAGACCCTGGTCTGGCCGGCGGGCGTGCGGCCCATGCTCACCGATCCGACCCGATCCATCACCACCCCGCAGGAAGCACTCACCATCGCCGAAACAATGCTGGCCACCTCCGGGGTCGGCTTCGGTGCCGCCTCCAGCGGCAACACGGTAGCCGCCGGCGGCCTGTGGGAGTCCAGCTCCTCACGTCCCCTGGCATGCCTGCTCTACGCCGCCAGCCCTCACGGCAACAGCCTGGGCATGCCCTGGGTGCTCGAGGCGGTGGAAAACCTGGGCATCGATGACGACGACTCTCCTGCCGCGCTCACCAAACCGTCGTGGCTGACCGCCTTTAGCCTGTGCCCTCACCCGATGTTGGCCGAGCCGCTGCAGCGCGTCTTGACCATGGATTCCCGCCTGCGCGACAGCGTGGCGATCACCACCAGCAAGGCCGTCACCCCATGGGTTCGGCTGGCGCTGTCTTCGACCCACCAGCACAGGCAGCTCAACGCCATCGAGCAGCTCAGCGTCGAATCGTTCGATCTGACGATGCTCGACGAACCCGACCCGACCCTGTTCGTGTTGGCGCCCAACACCGGAACGGTCGCCGGCGCGGCGGTGGCCCTGATCGATTCGATCGTGCGCTACTTCCGCCAGAAGACCGCCAACCACCTGCTCACCCACCGGCTGCTTCTGGAACTCGACGAGGTCTGCAACAGCTGCCCGCTGCCCGCGCTGCTGAACTACGTCGGCGAGTCCGCCGGCCTCGGAGTCAACATCTTGGCCACCGTGCAGGCCTCCAGCCAGTTCGATGTCGTCTACGGCCCCAAATACGCTGATGCGCTACGCGATGTGTTCCCTGGCACGCTGGTGATGTACGGAGCCCACGAGCGTCACCTGCTTGAGCAAGCCTCCCATTGGGGAGGCCTGGCCACCCGGCGCACCGAATCCTACGAACCCAACAGCGGAAGCCGTTCGCAATCCTCACAATTCGGGCCAGTCATGGATTGGCAGGAGTTCCTGCCCGAGAACAAAGAAGAAGCGCAACTACTGCTACGCGGAACCGCGGGTGTGCGGGTCTGGATACCCGACTGGTCGGAGTTCCTGCAGATCTTCGACCAGGCAATTCAGCGGCGGCTGGAAAAGAGCGCCCGGGCCGCAGGGCTGGACGCGGACTCGCCGAGCGCGTGGCGAAATAGCGCGAGGCGCGGATCATCCCGTGAGCACTGCAGCCGAGGCCGGCCCCACCCCACACCTCGGCAAGACGATATCGATTGATCGGGCCACCGTCGCCGCGCTGCGCATGGCGCGAGCTGCAAAACGGCGAGCGTGAGTTCTTCGGTACCGGCTATCACCCCGCGACTACGTGTTCACCTTCGAGGACGGCCGACCTCCGCATCCCGACACGAGCAGACAGCGATTCGACCGGCCTCGCCGCGCAGCAGGGCTGTCGCGGATCACATTCCACGATTATGCAGACCTGCGCGTTGTGCTGACCTTTGGTGAAAGATGTTGTCGGCTAGGGTGATTGCTGTCTCGAGATCGGCATAATCAGAGGCCGCCAAGAAACGCGAGCAGGGCGTCGGACGGTTGGTAGCGACCAGGCTTGGCCGTGAGCAGCTTGGTGCGGTTCGATCGCCCGTGGCTTGTGGGTCATGTCGGCGTGCAGGTACATGTTGGTCGACGCGATCTGTTCGTGGCCGAGCCCCAAGGCGAAGACGGTGATGTCGTTGCCGGCCAGCAGGAGTCGGACGAGCACCGCGATCCGGCCGCTGAGGCGCTCTCCGATCCGGCATAGGTGAAGTTGGGGGCAGTCCGAGAGCGCGGGGTCACGCTTTCGGTAATGCTGGCCTTGGTGGCGCGAGACGACACCGGCTGCGGCGTCGACCGAACCCGACACCGCGATCGGCGTGCGGTGTGATGTCGCAAACTCCTCCGACGTGGACGCACTAATGCAGGCTGCGGTCGATGTCTACTCGACCGTCGACGTCATGGTCAACTATGCCGGGATCACCCGTGACGCGACCATGCGCACCATGACCGAGGATCAGTTCGACCAAGTCATCGCCGTGCATCTGAAGGGAACGTGGAACGGTACGCGCAAGGCTGCGGCGATCATGCGGGAGCAGAAGCGCGGGGCGATCGTGAACCTGTCGTCCCTGTCCGGCAAGGTCGGCATGGCCGGGCAGACCAACTACTCCGCCGCCAAGGCCGGGATCGTCGGGCTGTCCAAGGCTACCGCCAAAGAAACTGCGCACCATGGGGTTCGGGTCAATGCGATTCAGCCGGGTCTGATTCGCACCCCCATGACCTAGGCCATGCCGCAAAGGGTTTGGGACCAAAAGATGGCCGAAATCCCGATAGGTCGTGCGGGCAGGTCGGCGAGATTGCGTCAGTGGCACTGTTTCTCGCGTCGGATCTGTCGTCCTACATGACGGGCACCGTGCTGGAAGTGACCGGTGGAAGGTTCATGTAGCAGCGATGGCGCGGTAGGAACGGCATACCGTCCGGCCGCCTCACCCATGGGGCAATGACACGCGGCCCACGCGCGGTCGGCAGCTCGCGGCGCCGGTGATCAGAAATCCCAACGGGGAAGCGTGTTTCCACTGAGTGGCTGATTGGCGACGGAGGGCGAGCTAGTTGGCGCCTAGCTCGTCATCCTCCCCGAGGGCGTAGGAAACTGCGTCGCCAAAGCGCAGGGAGCTGCCCTTCTCGCGGGCGGCATCGAATTCCGCGGCGTCAAGCGCTTCTCGAGCCCGCCTTTCGCATTCCTCATGAAAGACAGCCAGATGCGGAAACACGGCCGCCGAACTCCCGACGGCCTGGACCAGCCTCTCCGCTGCCGCCATCAACACCACCGCGCGCCGCGGATTGAGCTGGTCACCGGCAATCCAGGCCAGTGCCTCCAGGCACGCCGCGACATTGCGCGGATCGTTCACCAGTTGCGCAAGGCGAATGCCTTCTCTCAGCGTCTGCGTCGCGCGGTCCGGCTCGCCCAGGCGCCACTGCGTAATTCCAATGGCCCGCAACGCATATGACCGAAACACCGACTCGCCGTGGGATTCGGCGAGGGCAAGCGCCTGCTGAAGCCACCCGAGGGCGGTGCCGCAATCGCCGTTGAGTTCGTGAGTCCATCCCAGCAATAGCAGCGCGCTGGCCTTCAAAACGGGGTCGCGGTCGGTGTCGATGGCCGCCTCCAGGCAGGTGCGTGCGCGGTCAAAATCGCTGCGCATGAGGGCGGCCCATCCGTCGGTGTAGGCAACCATGCTGTGCACCAACGGATCAGCGATTTGCTCAGCCAGCACCCGTCCCTCTGCCGCCAAAGCCGTCCCCACCTGCGGCTCGCCTTGAAGCTCGGCCAAGACGGTGGCGCGGTACAGCGCTCTGGCGCGCCCAACGGTCGGCGTGCGCGGCTCGCGGGACAGCGCGCGGTCGAACCAGCGGCGCCCTTCGCCAAGCATTCCCCGGGCGAGCCAAAACGGTTGCAATGCGGAGGCCATTTCGAGCCCTTCCTCGCCAGCCCCCGACAAGGCGAACTCCAGCGCCTCCCGCAAATTGGGCAGCTCGCACTCGAGGCGGTGGTTCCAGTCCAGCTGCCAGGAACTGAACCACTCGGCCGCGGCATTACGCAGCAACCGCTGGTACCAGGCAAGGTGCCGACGGCGCATTTCCGCGTCTTCGCCGGTCTGCTTGATCTGCTCCCAGCCGTAATCGCGCAGCGTCTCGAGCAGTCGGAATCGCACCACGCCGTTCGATTCGGTTCGGATCACAATCGACTTGTCCACTAGCGACGACAGCAGATCGAGCAGATCCTCCGGTGCCAGGCCGTCGCCGCAAATGTCCTCTGCCGCTTCGAGTTCGAAGCTGCCGGCGAACACCGACAGCCTGCCCCACAGCTGTTGTTCTGCTGGCGTGCACAGGTCATAGCTCCATCCGATGCTCCATCGCAGGGTCTGCTGGCGCGATGGCGCTCTCCGGCTGCCGCGCGCCAGCAGCGTGTACCGATCGGCCAGCCGCTCCAGGAGCTGCTCGGGGGACATCGCCCGCAGCCGAGCCGCCGCCAGTTCGATCGCCAGCGGTAAACCATCCAGCCGGGCGCAGAGCCGCGACACGGTGACCTTGTTGTCCTCGGTGAGCTCGAAGCCCGGCACCGCGGCGGCCGCGCGCTCGGCGAACAACGCCACGGCGTCGTACTCGGGCAGCCCCGGCTCAGCGTCTGGACCGGCGAAAGCCAGCGGAGATAGTCGCATTACCGATTCCCCACCGATGCCGAGTGCCTCGCGGCTGGTCGCGAGAATCCGCAAATCGGGGCATGCCCGCAGGAGCGACTCAGCCAGCTCCGCCGCCGCGTCGACGACCTGCTCACAGTTGTCCAGAACGAGCAGCAGCTTGCGCGAGGACAGGTACTCCACCAGCACCTCGCGCAACGGCCTGGCCGACTGGTCGCGCAAACCCATGCCCGCGGCCACCACGTCGACCAACAATGACCCGTCACGCAGTTCACCCAGCTCGACCAGCCGCACCCCGTCGGGGAAATCTCCCACCGCTTCGGCTGCGGCGCGCAAGGCCAGCCGGGTCTTGCCGACCCCGCCGATCCCCGCCACGGTCACCAGCGGCGATGTCGTCAACAGCTTCTTCAGCTCCGCCAGCTCGGCGTGGCGTCCGACGAAACTGGTCAGCTCCACGGGAAGGTTGCTCAGCGTCCGGTGGGACCCGACCGATGCCGTCGCCCGCTGCGCTGGTCGATCGGTGCTTGTTTCGCCCTGTAGCGCCATCTCATCAACGGGGAAGCAGTGACGCGCCTGGACCTGCTGGAGTTCTTCACCCAATGCCAGCGCGGATGGGCGGTCGTGCGGGTCGCGCGCCATGGCCTTCTCGACGACGGCGGAGACGTCGTCGGGGATCCCGCTCTCGCGCAGATCCGGCGCCGACTCGGTGGCGATCCGCAGAAACTGCGCCACGACCTGTTCGCCGCTGCGGCGCTCGAATGCGGCATGCCCGGTCAACGCGCAAAACAGCGTGGAGCCCAGCCCGTAGACATCGGAGGCCCGGTTGGGCGGATCACCGCTGAGCATCTCAGGCGCGGTGAACGCCGGCGAGCCGGTGAACGTGCCGGTGGCGGTCTTGAATCCGCCCGTGATGTGGGCGATGCCAAAGTCGCTCAGCGCCGGCTCGCCGTAATCGGTGTAGAGGATGTTCCCGGGTTTGATGTCGCGGTGCAGAATCCCGACGCGGTGCGCGGTCTCCAGCGCACCGGCCATCTTCACCCCGAGCCGCAGCACCTCCTCCAGTGGCAGCAGACCATGCCGGCGGATGCGCGCCTCCAGCGAACCTCGCCGGTGGTACTGCATTACCAGGTACGGATAGCCGCTTTGCGTTTCGCCGACCTGCAACACGCCGACGATATTTGGGTGCCCGGTCAGCCTTCCCATTGCGCGCTGCTCGCGCAGGAACCGCTCCCGGTTCTCGTCGAGATCGGCGGTGAGCACCTTGACCGCCACCGTGCGGTCCAGGGCCACCTGGGTGCACCGATAGACGATCCCGAAACCACCGCGGCCGATCTCGTCGGCGTCGTCGAATCCGGCCGCATGCAACTCCGAAACGGCGGCGGGGCCCACGTCGCGCTGCGTCTCGAACAGATTCCGATCCGTCATCGGCTACCTGCGATTCACCCGGTTGCCGCTTCAGCCTACCTCCGGGCTCAGGTGCCGACCGACGATCAGATGGCAACACGCGGGCCTTCCCCCGCAACGGCAAGCACTTGGAAAGGCCACAACCGCGACCTCTCACATCACACCAGTCTGATGCACCGTGTTGACCCGAATCCGGCCAGGGCAATTCGGTCATCCCAAGCTCGGCGGCCACCGGATCAACCCATAGCGGCCGCGCCGGCGGGCGGCACATGCAGCTGCTCACAGCCCCGACGCTACGGTGCACCGCCGACATCGGCTGCGGCGTCGACCGACTGCGCATACCCGCCGACAGCATCCGCCGCGTCTAGTGGACGGGACCTTTCATGCTGGGCCGCCGGCCTCAGCGCTGCGACGCGCGTTGCCCGCCTTCAGGTAAGCGCGCACCTCGCTTTCGGGGCTGATCCACAACACTTTTCGTTGTGCGGACCCAGCAGCAGGCAGACCAAGCTCACGCCGCCGAGCTCGCCGGCCGCGGTCAGGCCTTGGCCCTGAGTGGTGTCACATCAACCATGAAATAGCCAAGCAGGGCGCCGAACCAGGACCACCGAGAATCTGGTACGCCAGTACTACCAATTTTGCCGTCACTTTGCCGTCAACCCCCACGGATCAAGGCGAACAACGGCGAACTGTCACGAATGCGTATTCGCAGTTGGCAGGCATGCACGAATAAGTCCGAACCAGCCGAACTGGGCTTCAACCGCCTTGTAAGCGAGCAGTCGTCAGTTCGATCCTGAGAGGGTCTCCACAAACAGCCGAACCGACTACTTCTCTACCCGAACTCGACAAATTTCAACACTTTTCGCCAACAGGTGACGAAATTCGGCGCCCAATAGACACTTTGGGTTCTGTGCGAAGATTTCTGTCGTCCCGTGGTAGACCAATGTTCGCTTCGCGCTCTACGATCCGCGACATGGAAGTACAGTCTGGTCCGGGGTGGAATCACGTTAGCAGCTGGCCTGGCAGAGGCAGCTCGCTTCTGACCATTCCGGAAGCTGCCGCCGCTTTGCTAATCAGTCGATCGTCGATCTATCGACTCTTCGACGCAGGCGAACTGTGCTGGGTGCGCATATGCGGGACCCGGCGAATCAGCACCGCGGAAATCGACCGCTACATCGCCGCACACACGGAGGCGGCCTCGTGATCACCAATGCGGCTCTCGTGGCGGGTGGTCCCGATGGCTGAGCGTCGCCAACTCCCCCCACAGATCCGTCGAGTCGAGTTGCGGCGCCGCTCTGGTGGAAAACCCGCCGTTCGCTACCAACTCACGGTAGACACCGGCATCGTCGACGGAAAACGAAAGCAGTTGCGGCGGCGGTACACAACCGAGAAGGAAGCACGGGCAGCTCTCGTGGAGATACGCGGTCAGCTCACCCGGGGCACATACGTCCAGCCGAGCAAGTTGACGGTTCGACAAGCTTGCGAGGATTGGCCGGCCGCCAAGCACGGCCTCAAACCATCGACCGTTCACGGCCCTTGGACGTCGTTCAGACCGGTGATGGCCGAGCTGGGCCCGCTGCATGGCCCAGCTAGGAACACTGTAAACCCGTGGAGCGATCGCGATATTGGGTCGGCGATCCGCCCAGTCGCGTAGTGCTGGAGGTTATTACGTTGACCGACCAGGGAGAACTCATCACGGTTCAGGCCGCAGCCGAGCGACTTGCTGTGAGCCGTTGGATGATCTACCGGCTGATCTGGGATAAACAGCTCAAATCAGTACAGATTGGTCGGTGCCGTCGGATCATCCGACAGTCGCTAGACGAATACGTCGCCGGCCTCATCGACGGCGCCGCGTAATGGCGCCGCGACAGCGGAGGAAGAAAAACGCCAACGGGGAAGGCGGCGTCTATCGCCGCGCCGACGGCCGCTGGGAAGCCAAGGCCTTTGTAGACACACCGGACGGCCGCCGAAAACGCGTCAGCGTCTACGGCGACACCGAGCGGGAAGCTCTCAACGAGCTCAACAAGCTACGCGATCACCAGCGTCGAGGAATTCCGGTAGCCACCACGACCCTGACCGTCGCCCAATACATGACCTACTGGCTCGAACACATCGCGGAGCCCAGTATCCGGCGCACGACGTACGCCACCTACGAAGGTGATGTCCGGCTCCACATCGTGCCGAGCATCGGCAAGCGGAAGCTGAAGACCTTGCAGGTTGCACACATTCGGACATGGCTGAACCAGCTGCGGACTCTGTGCCAGTGCTGCGCCCAGGGAAAAGATGCCGGGAGGAAGAAGCCCAGGTGCTGCGCGATGGACGAGCCGAAGTGCTGCAACGACGTCCTTTCGGCCAGTTCGATCCGACACATCCTCAGGGTCTTGCGAGCAGCGTTGCAGGATGCCGTCGACGAGGAGCTGCTCAGCCGAAACGTCGCGCGGCTTGTGCAGCTGCGGGTGACGGATGACCGCAGGGTTCGAAGCTTCAGCCGCGCTGAAGCGCTTCGCTTCCTTATAGCCGCCGAAGAGCACAGGCTGTACGCGTTGTGGGCGGTGGCGCTGGCGATGGGACTGCGGCGGGGCGAAGCACTGGGGATTGCCTGGGCCGACGTCGATCTCGAACGAGGCCGACTGACGATCCGACAGGCGCTACACCGGGTCGACGGCCAACTCGAATTGGACCAAGTGAAAACGGAGGCGTCGGTCGCCGTACTGCCGATCCCGGCTCCGCTGGTGACCATCTTGCGGGGGCACCGGAAACGACAGTTCGAAGAACGGTTCGCGGCCGGCTCGCAGTGGCACGAAACCGGCCTGGTCTTCACGACCGCGCACGGCGGCTTCATCGAACCCCGGAATGTCAATCGGATGTTCCATCGCCTGTGCGAGACGGCGAACGTGCCGCAGCTACGCGTGCATGACCTGCGGCATTCCTGCGCCACCCTGCTTTTCACAATGGGTGTGCAGCCGGCGACGGTGCAGCGGATTCTGCGCCACAGCTCGATCACGGTGACCACCGGAACCTACGTCGAGGTGATCGAGGCGGTGCAGCGTGACGCGCTGGATTCGATGGGCACCCTGTTCGCACACCTTGGCGACGGTTCGGAGCACCAGCTGTCGTCAAAATTGTCGTCAAACGGCTCAGAATAGTTTGCTCAGGACCGCATTTTCCCTGGTGGAGCTAAGGGGATTCGAACCCCTGACCCCCACACTTCCAGGGTGAAACAGGTTGTGCTGGGCTGTGTCACAGCGTCTAGTGCATGTCGGTACGTGCACGTCGGCGGGCCGTTTCGGTGCTCATGTGTCCAGAGCGTATTTGCGGGTGATCGGGTGTCTTAGGACGCCGCTAGGACACACAGAACAGGTGTTTCTAAGGCCACGCCCTCGCTCTACACTCACAGCACCCGGTGCACCCCGACGGAGGAGACGGACCGATGGCATCCGACGACATTGAAAGCGAAATCCGTCGCCAGGCGAAGAAACAGCCTCGATCGCACCATCGAGATACCGTGGTCTCACCGAGGACGAAGCCGTCGCGTCTGTGATCGAGCAGTACAAGGCGATGACCGGCATCGAGCTTCCATGACCGGCGCATTCACCGCATTTGTCGGGACCATATTTTGATGGGTTACTCACCGAGGACACCCCGGGCACCACAGCGGTCTAGGAAGTCGACTGCGGGTCGCCGGATGCCCTCGAGTTCGGCCCGAACCTGCGGGTTGGCGTCCAAATACTCCTGTACCTGGGGACGGATTTGTTCCCTGGATTGGCCTTGGAGGGTCGCGAAGAACTCGTTCACGGGGGGATGGGTGAACAGATAGGCCGACACCGCCGCGGCAACGCCCGCCCTGACGCCCGCCCAATCCGCGGGCGAGCAATTCGGCGGCGCAGGTGGCGGCGGCGTTGGCGGCTGGGCACTTGCAGCCGCGGCGCCGCCGAGAAACATTGCACCAGCCAATGCGACAGCGCCGACGGCTCCCACTACTGCCCGGTGCCCAGGACGTCCTGGCGGCAACATCATTGCTGCTTCTCCTTCATCGAATGATTGGCGGATTCATCGGGCTGTTGGTCGAGTTGAGGTGCCCAGCACGACCGATTCTGGCCGTCCAAGACACGGAGACGCACCGCGATGGATACTGACGTTGAGATCGCTGGGGTAGCCACCGTCAACGCCAATCCCGGCATCATGTAGAACTGTTATCGCACGGCTGCTCCCGCGATCTAGGTGGTCGGGCTCCCTGCACCCTATGAGGTCATACGGTAAATCCACCGACCAAAGCGCGTAAGCATATTCGCCATTGAAGGGTCGGTCCGAACCCCTCACAGGTCACCACGCAGAAATCTCGAATGCCTGGAATGCTGGTCAGACCATTCAGATGCACTCGAAGCAGCTACGACCACTGCATCAGCGTCACCGTGCTCGGCTTCGGCGGAACCCAATGCAACCCGCGTCTGCCCACCCGACCCCGCCAACCCGGCCGTCCCGCTACCGTGGCAGCCCGGTGTAACCCGCCCGTTCCGCAAATAGCAGCAAATCGGTGAAACCCTGATCCGGCGTGAAGGTCCTGCACACCGTCATGACGTGGTCGCCACCGTCTGCGCTGAATCGAGCCCCCGAACAGCGCACGAATCTTAGAATCTCCACGCAGAAGGCAACCGAGAGAAGATGTCCAATGAAGCCTTGGCTACAACGCAGCGCCGTGTCTGCCGTCGTGTTGGCAATTCTGCCGCTGATTGAACTCGCCTCACCACCGGTCGGCCGCGCCCAACCGCCACCACCACCACCTTGCCCGCCGGGCATGTACTGGAACTTCAATACGCTCATATGCGAATATCCGCCACCTCCGACCGTGTACGTCGATCCGTGGTTGCCGGTTTATGTCCCGGATATCGTCGATGTCGACCTCGACATCGATATCCCAGTTCCTGGCCCTCCAGGTATCGGGCCTCCAGGGCGACCGGATATCGGGCGTCCTGGACCAAGGCCTGGCGGCGGTCGGCGACGCTAGGTCGGCGGTGTTCTCGGCAGCGGTAGGACAGACTTAGGACATTCGGCGCTGAGCCGGACCCCTACAGCAAAGAACCCGAGGCTACTGGCCTCGGGTTTCTTCTGTGGAGCTAAGGGGACTCGAACCCCTGACCCCCACACTGCCAGCAGCGGGCAGGCGCCCTGACCAGGCACGACAGCAGGGATTTGGGGCTGTAGATGTCGACGCTGACGGAGTAACTGTCGTCACGGTTGTCGTCAAAACTGTCGTCAAACGGTTCAGATTAGGTAGTCGAAACCGTGCTTTCCCTCTCCCGATGCCCTCTCCCGATGACGGTGGGGCTCGAACCCGCGAGCATCGGCTTAAGAGACGACCGGTCTAGCCATGTAGCCAACCCGATTGGGTCCGTCAGCGATCTTTGCTCGCCGCTAATTTCCTAGTCGAACTCGATCTTTCGTTTGAAAACCGATCCAATTCTGGATGCGGTCGTTGACGTTGACGGCGACACCGTTCGAATGACCCACCCTCCACCTGATTGGTGTTCGACGAGAAGTGATGGATTATCACCTGCCTGCAGCGTTGGCGATGGCTGCGGCGGTGGGCCACACACCATCATGGACGCGTGTGGTCCGTATAGTGGCGCAATGCTCGGGGTACATTGCCGCCCGCGGCACCTCGACGGCGGCCCACCTGACCGGGTGCCGGTGCGGGTGGGGCCAGTCAAATCCGCTGCACCGCTTCAGCATTGATTACTCGATGCAGGAAATCTGCTGGGACGTCCGGCCATTCGGATGGCCACCACCCAGCCTGCTTGTCCGCCTGCAGTTTGCGCCATCGTGGCGATCACGAGTCGCCCACCGTCGATCAGGTATTGCACCATTCCTAACTGCACGCATTGCGCGGCGATGGTCGGCACCGAGAAGGCCAGGGCGACCACGAGGGCGAGGGCGCCGGGCGAGTGCGCGAGCGCCGCCAGCAGGGTCGCCGGGAGCGCGACCAGGAGTCCCCGCGTGGTGCGGGCCGCGCGCGCTTCGTGCACGCGACGAGCTCACCCGCGCCGGCCTGCTCAGATCGCGGGCGGCCCCGCCACGAGCCGATCGCGCGCGTACTGCTCGACGCGCTCGGCCGGCACCGACCAGTCGGTGTCGAGCCACCACGTCGCCCCGGCCTCGGCCCACGGGCGCACACCCGCGGCATCGGCCTCGGCGTCGAGGCCCGCCGTCGTGCCCTCTTGGACCCAGTCGACCGGGCGATCGGCGAGGCCGAGCTGCTCACGCTCGGCACGCAGCCAGGCCATTGCCTCGGCGCCGATCTCGGGCGTGAAGAGCCGGCGCTGCGCGTCGGGGCCGGCGGCCCCCTCGCCGGGCGGCGCGTAGTTCGGCAACCAGCCGTCGAGCCGCGCGACCCGTCGCATCGATCTGGGCCGCGGCCACAGGCCGACCGCCCAGATCGGGATGCCGGGCTGCTGCACGGGGGTCGGCGGCAGCATCTGCTCGGTGCGCCGCACCGTGTAGTGCCGCCCTTCGTGCTCGAACGGCTCGCCCCGCCACAGCCGCGGCAGCAGCTCGAGCGACTCGTCGAGCAGTTCGGCCCGCACGCGCCGACCCGGGTCGTGCTCGAAGATCCAGAACCGGTCCTCGGCGTCTTCGGCCACTCCGAGGCCGGCCGACAGCACGAGCCGCCCGCCCGAAAGCCGGTCGACCGTCATCGTCTGGCCCGCCAGCTCCCACGGCCGTCGTCTCGGCACGGGAGTCAGCATGGTGCCGAGGCGGATGCGCGAGGTGCGCACGGCCGCCGCCGCGAGCGTCGCCCATGGATCGGTCGCCCAGATGCCCTCCCACACGAAGAAGCCGTGCCAGCCGTGCTGTTCGGCGAGCACCGCCAGCTCGACCGCGAGCTCGGGATCCGTGCCGGGGAAGATGAATCCGTACCGCATGCTCGCGACGCTATCCCGGGCCGCCGACACCGACCGACGCACACGGCCGGCAGCGTCGGCCGGCGACCGGGCATGAGCCCGGGGCAGCAGAGCCGCGCCATGCAGCTGGTCGCCACCGGCCTGTCCAAACCCGGCTACGTCACCGCAACCACCATCATGGGCCTGGAGAACGTGCTCGACCATGTCGAGAACTGGCAGGTCGACTGGGGCCGCCAACGTGGACGGGACCCACAGCTGTACTGGCTGCGCGTGTTCGGCGAACCCGACCTGCATGGCCCCTGGTCCTGGCGCTTCGGCGGGCACCAGGTCTCCGTACAGCACCTGGTCCTCGACGGCGAGGTGGGAGCGAGCTCCCCGTGTTTCCTCGGTTGGTTCCGAGCCGCCCAATGCGTGCCCGACAACGAACCCGACCATCAAGAACGCCACGATGGCCAGGAGGGAGCCGTCGCCGGTCAGCGGCCACAGCGCCGGCGCGGCGATAGTGAGCACCGCGATCGCCGCTACCGGCATCAGCACCATGGCCAGCGTGGCGGCGGGCCTTGCCATCCGCTCGGCAACGCGCGGCGATACCGCCCCGATCGCTATGCCGCCCGCCAACGGAGCCAGCACCGATGTGGCAATAACCAGTGCGATCCCGGCGGGCGCCACCTCAACGGATCGGCCGTACACCACGCCGACCAGGTATGCGGCCAGCGGGACGGTCGCAACCGACAGCACGGCCAGCAGCACCATCAGGCCCACCGCGTACGGCATGTGACCGCCGGCGCGCGTCCCCCGCGCGGGCAGCCGTGGCGGCAATGGCGAAATCGCCAGCGCGATAAGGGCAATCTCCACCGTCGCAGGGAAGTCGAGCCAACGACTCAGGAGCACCGCAACCACGGCATCACGACGAACACGGCAATCAGTGAGCGCGCCAGCAGGCCCGGCCGCCGCAGCAGGTACAACGGGTCGGCCGGCGCAGCTTTGAGACCGTAGCTCAAAACCGTACACACCAGGCTGATCTGAAAGCCCAGCAGCGCAAGGTCTTTGACATGCACTACTGTTTTGCTAGCGCGATCTTCATCTGCGCCGCATAGTCTTCGACCAGTTCCCCGCTGACGTCGACGATGACACGGCGGATGCGGCCGGTGAAGCGGAACGGCGGCTTGGTATTCCGGTGTTACCGACGATCCGACGTCGGCGCCGACCAGCATGGCACCGCCCAAGTAATGATCCCGCGCGAATCGTGCGGGCGCGTTAAACGAGCTGCGCGTCGGACGCAGGCGCCGGGGGTTGCGCAGAGATCCCGATTCGGCCCGGGATCTCCGTGCGGCAGCCGGCCGCGGCGCGGTCCCTTCCCAGCCGGCTCCCGCCGTGGGACCGCGCAGCCGGACACGGTCTGGGTTCCTCGTGAAATTCCTTCCCAGACCCGACCGGCACGCGACCGGACCCCCGGCACTCCTGCGAACAAGTTGTGGCCGATCGGCCACAGCCAGAGCCGTGCTAAAAGGATCCCGAAAATTAATGGCCCAAATGGCACACGCGCTTAGACTTCCGGGTCCAGGAGCGTTTAAGGTGCAAGCCGTTGCTCAGGAGGCGGCGGTGCGGGGGATGAGGCGTAAGCCGGACCCTACCCAGCCGACGCGGCCGGCATCGTCGCGGACGAACGGAACGCGCGTCCCGTTGCTTTGCGCCATATCTTTCCCAAGGAGGGCGATCGATGTCGGCGATGGCGGCGAAGGCCCAATGGCTCCTCGCCACGAGTTCTTTTGGTCCAGCTGTTCCGCCTTCAATTCCAATCCTCCGTTGGAGGGCACGAATGTCACGACCAGACCGGGATCCTGATAGCGGCCCGTGTAGTCGGCCGCCTCCGCCTCCGACAGGGTCACCGTCGGCGCATCGGGCGGCGCCAACAGTGCGCGGTTGAACCCGATCTTGCCTGCCAATTCCGCTAAGCCCGGGTAGCTCGACAGCGCAGCGTCGAGGACTTCGACCTCGACCGCGGGTCCGCTGAACACATTGTTGACGAATAGGACGAGGGCAAATTGCCGTTGCGGGACCGCCAGGAACACGGTGTGCTGGCCGGCCGTGTCGCCGTCATGCATGAAAGCGCGAACCCCCCCGACATCCTGCACAAACCAGCTTCGCCCCATGCTCAGGTTCAACCCGGGAACGGGTTTCACCGGCTCCTGCATCTGCCGCAGGCTCTCCGCGGAGACGATCCCTCCGGTCCCGCCGCTCGTGTCCGCGGCGAGGTGAATGCGGGCATACCGCATCACGTCGCGCGTTGTCGACCAGATACCCCCCGCCGGGTCAACGGAGCGGGGCACCCACATCGGGGACTGCACGGCCACGCTGTCCTGGCCGTTGATCGGGCCGGCATAGTGCCCGTCCGAGTACGAACGCTGCAGGACCTCCCGCCGGTCGAGCACCGTTTCGGTCAACCCGAGCGGACCCAACAACAGGTTCTGCATCGCGGTGTTGTAAATGGTTCCGGAGACAACTTCGATCAGGCGGCCCAACAGGGTGAACGCCGCATTGTTGTAGGAGAAGAACCGGCCCAGCGGAAACAGTTGCGGCAGCTGCGGGAGTCGCTCGGTGACATAGCGGGCGATCCCGTCGTCACCCTCCCCGGTATAGATGCCCTCGTCGCCGTACCAGCCGGCGCTGTGGTCCATTAGGTCGCCGATCGTTACGCGCGCGGCGGTCGCCTCGTCTTGAAGCCGCAAGTCCGGGAGGTAGGTGCGGACCGGGGCGTCCAGGGCCAATTTCCCCTCGTCAATGAGGCGCCAAATGGTGGTGACGGTGTAAGTCTTTGTCAGGGAGCCGGTCTGGAACAGGGTGTTCGGCCCCGCCGGCAGCAGAGTGTTCATGCTGGCGACGCCGAAGGTGGCGTGTTCCTCCCGATCGTCAGCGAGGATTCCCAGCGCGGTGCCGGGGACTCGATGCTTGCGCATCGATTCCATCAGTGCCTCGGCCACCGCCCGGAACTGCGGGGAGGCGTCGGCGGCGAGTGTGCTTGGCAGCGGCAAGCCGCCACCCGGGTCCGTCGCCGCGGGAGTCGGCACCGCATTCTTGGTCGTTGCGTCCGCCGCGCCGGTCTCCCCGTTCCGCTGGTATGGCCGACCCGGCAGGAGCGCGGCCGCCACCGCCGCTCCGCCCGCGACCGCGCCGCCCCCTGCGGCGGCCAGTACACGACGGCGCGAAATACCCGAGCGAACCGATGTATTGGCGGTCGACGGATCATTGGCGTCCATGTCATCCTCATCCTGCCGGTGGCACCACGCTCTGATGATCCGTCACCGCGGCGCCGCACACCGATGGAATATGTTTGATGACCATTTCCGGCCTTCCCGCGTGGGTTCCCCGACCAAGGCAACGTGATCCTCGCTGAGCGCCGCCGCGAGGAGCGAGGCCTCAGGCTCGGCCGCGAGCGCCTCGGCGACCGGACGTCCGCTTCGTCCCCTGCGCGGGCTTGGTCCATCGGAGGAAAAGCGACTCTTGGCTCCAAGGATCGGACTGCGGCAGCAGAGCATCGACCAGCCCCGGAGGGTGAACCGGACGCCGCGCAACAGCGAACCTGACCGACGCTAACATCGCTGGTCGCCGGGACGACGGGCCGACCCATCAAAAGGTCGTGGCGATCGGAGCCCGCCCGAGAGGCAGGTCGCGATCGCAAAGCCCGCAACCCGATTCTTGCCCCGCAAAAGATTGCCCCCCTCGGACCGTGAGATCCGCACTGCGGCAACGCTTCCTCCGGGTTGTCCTGAACAAGCTGCGGGTTAGACGCTGCCGATGTAGCGGCGCACCCGTCGTCCGCGGACGCCGGTCAGGATCTCGTAGTCTATGGTGGCGGCCAGGTCAGCCCATTCGAGTGCGGTGGGCTCGCCATGGGTACCCGCACCGAACAACACCGCGCGGTCGCCCTCTGCCATCCCGCCGCCGTCCGGCCCGAGGTCGACGACGGGCTGGTCCATGCACACTCGGCCGACGTTGCGGAAGCGGCGTCCGTTCAGCCAGACCTTGAGACGGTTCGACAACACCCGCGGAACCCCGTCCGCATACCCGCACGGCAGCACCGCGATAACGGTGTCATACGGCGCCACCCAGGTGTGGCTGTAGGAAATCCCCTGTCCGGCAGCCACTTTCTTCACCAGCGCCACCTCGGCGGACAGCGTCATTGCCGGGATCAGACCGAAGTCGCCGATGCTCGGCGCGGGTGTCCGGCCGTAGATCGCAATGCCGGTGCGCACCAGGTCCCGGGACAGGTCCCGGCGGGTCAGCGCGGCCGCGGAATTGGAGATGTGGACCCGTTGCGGCGCGATGCCGACCCGCGCGAGGTCTGAGACACACTCGTCGAACCACGACGCCTGCTCGTCGTTAAGCAGGTGGTCCGGCTCGTCGGCCCTTGCGAGGTGGCACCTTGCGGTGTCGAACGAGATCGACTGCTCCGCAACGTATTTCGCGAGCACGTCTCGCGTCGTCTCCCAATCGTCCGGCGCGATTCCGGAACGGCCGAGTCCGGTGTCGATCTTGCGACGACGTGACGACGACTTCGACGTCGGATCGAATCGCGGCGCCGAAATCGGCGGACGCGCGGATGCAGGATCTCGGCGAGACGCTGGCGGCGATCGCTGACAAACTGCTCACGCTGGTCTGCAAGTGGCTGCGCGCCGGCCACATCCGCGCGCTTGAGTGGGCCAGGGCTGCGTGCGCACTCCGGACCCAACCGCGCGCGGCCGCTATTTGCGCAGAAACGACCCAAGCGGGGCGAGCAGAGCACACGCGCGCGGACCATCGCACGGAGGCGGGCGCCGCGATTGCCACGCCGACCCTCGCGGTTTCGGTCCCGTGTCATGTGCGACGGCCGCGACCGTCGACAACTGCCGCGCGTGCCGCGGCGAACGCGGCGATGTTCGTGCCGTGACGCGTGTCGATGCGGTGTGTGTGTCGGCCGCGATCTTGGCCGTCGTGGGGTAGCGCTGCCGCCTCGATCGCCGCCCAGCGGACCGCTTCAGCCGGCGGCACAACTTCCCGACGCACCATGCGAGAATTCGCACCACCATCGGAACCTGACGGGTCCCCCAAATCGGCATCGCCGCAACGTATTTCCCGTACCTCCAATCCGGCCATGAACCGTCCGCCGTCACCATGAGAGTCCTGTTGCGGCCGACCGCCACCGACCCGATCGACACGAAATAGCCTGGCGCTCACCGTGACCGGCGCACACAACAGCACCTGGGCCACACTGCCCCACCACCAACCTGCCAAGCCCCGACATCGCGGGGCCGCCGTCGCCACCGGGGCGATCGAGATTACCGCCGGCCAACTCGCCCTGCCGCCCGTCGATGACGTGCTGATCTTCCACAAGATACAAATGCACTAGCAGGCCCCCACCGACGTCACCTTCCCGACGTGCGCCGGCAAATCCGACCGATTCACCGCTGCGGTTGAGTCCGGCGCGACTGTGACAAGCGTGTGACAATCCTCCGCGCAGCAGGCATCACCGATCGTCCTACCCTGCGAGGAAAAGCCCAGGTCAGAGGCTAGTTTCAGCACGTGAAGGGACGCGAGGCCATAGTCCTCCGACTTGCCTGTCACAACTCGCCGAGATTTCGCCTGCGCCGTGCGGGGCGTCAGAATCTGGACAAACCGCGCAGGTCAAGCCTGCTTTTGCGCCCAGGTTAGGTGCTTCGATTCCTGGCCGTCGGTGACACCGAATCAAGTGCTGACCCGCCGCCAAGAGCGGTAACAGATAAAAATCGTATTTGACCTGCACAAACTCCGTCGGGCTGACAGGATTTGAACCTGCGACCACTTGACCCCCAGTCAAGTGCGCTACCAAACTGCGCCACAGCCCGTGGTGCTGCCAGGATCGCCGGCAGCAGGTCGAAAGCCTACCGCAGGCGGCGCCGCTCGCCCTAAATGGTCAGCAGCCGGTACAGGCCGATGAGGCCGACCACGACGATCACCGCGCGCAGCACATTGGGAGGCAGCCGACGCCCGTAATGCGCGCCGATGAACCCACCGATCAGCGAGCCCGCCGCGATCAATCCCGCCGCCAGCCAGCTGATCCGGTCGAATGCGATGACGGTGTACGCCACTGCCGCCACGACGTTCACCACCAGCGACAGCAGATTCTTCGCCGCATTCATGCGCTGCATGTCCTCCGGCAGCAGCGCGCCCATCGCGGCGATCAGCATGATGCCCTGCGCGGCGGTGAAGTAGCCGCCGTACACGCCGATCGCGAACGTGCCCACCACCAAAGCCGCCATCCGACGCGGCGACACATGGTCGGCTGACCGCCCGGCCTCCTCGGCCCGCCTCCGCGCGTAAGCCTGGATGCGCGGTCCGACCACCACCAGGATCAACGCGGCTATCAACAGCACGGGGACGACCTGCTCGAACACTCTCTCCGGCAGGTGCAGTAGCAGCCATGCCCCCAAGGCGGCGCCAGTGAAAGACGCCGGGATCTGCCACGCCAGCCGGTTCCACTGACCTCTCAGCTCGCGCCGATATCCCCACGTTCCCGACAGGCTGCCCGCCACCAGGCCCACCGCATTCGACATCGTCGATGTCACCGGCGGATAGCCGAGCGCCACGAGGGTCGGGAAGGTAATGAGGGTGCCAGAGCCGACGACGGCGTTGATCGCACCCGCTCCGACGCCCGCCAACGCGATCAAGATCATGTCGACAACGGGCACTCGGGACACCCTAGCGGGCGCGATTTGGGGAGCGTCAGCCGCGCCTGCCGCGGTTCAAGCTCCACAAATCGCAACTAGCGAGAGCGTGCGCCCCGCTTCTCCCGCACCCTGACGTTGATCCGGATCGGGCTGCCCTCGAAACCGAACGTCTCCCGCAGCCGTCTCTCCAGAAACCGCCGGTAACCGGCCTCCAAGAAGCCGGTGGCGAACAGCACGAACGTCGGCGGACGCGCGGTGGCCTGGGTGGCGAACAGGATCCGCGGCTGCTTTCCGCCACGCACCGGCGGCGGGTGGGCGGCCACCACCTCTTTCAAGAATGTGTTCAGCCGACCGGTAGATATCCGGCTGTCCCATGACTCCAGAGCGGACTCCAGCGCCGGCACCAGTTTCTGCACCGCCCGGCCCGTCATCGCCGAGATGTTGACCCGCTGCGCCCATTGCACCTGCGCCAGTTCCCGTTCGATTTCGCGATCCAGCAGGTAGCGGCGATCCTCATCGACGAGGTCCCACTTATTGAACGCGAGCACCAGCGCCCGGCCTGCCTCGATGACCATCGACAGCACCCGCTGGTCCTGCTCGGTCAACGGCTGCGATGCATCGATCAGCACGATGACCACCTCGGCGGCGTCGATCGCCCCGTGCGTGCGCACCGACGCGTAGAACTCGTGACCGCTGGCCTGCCCGACCTTGCGGCGCAGCCCGGCTGTGTCGACGAAACGAAATACCTTGCCGTCCAATTCGATCAGCGAGTCGACGGGATCGACCGTGGTGCCGGCGACATCGTGCACCACCGACCGTTCATCTCCGGCAAGGCGATTCAACAGCGAGCTCTTGCCGACATTCGGCTTGCCCACCAACGCAACTCGCCGCGGACCGCCACCGCCCGACGCCAGTTCGGACACCGCGGGCAGCGACTCGGTCACCTTGTCCAGCAGATCGGCCACCCCGCGGCCGTGCATCGCGCTGACCGGGTGCGGCTCCCCCAGCCCCAACGACCACAACTCCGCGGCGTCGGCCTCACCACGCTCGGTGTCAACCTTGTTGGCTGCCAAGAACACTGGCTTACCGGACCGCTGTAGCAGCTTCGCCGCCGCTTCGTCAGCCGTCGTCGCGCCCACCACGGCATCAACCACAAGAATGATCGCGTCCGCAGTACGCATCGCCACCGACGCCTGCTCGGCCACCAGCTGCTGCAGGCCCTTGGCATCGGGCTGCCAACCGCCCGTGTCCTGCACCACGAACCGGCGTCCGCTCCACAAAGCGTCGTAGGACACCCGGTCGCGGGTCACGCCCGGCACGTCCTGTACCACCGCCTCGCGGCGGCCCAGAATCCGGTTCACCAAAGTCGACTTGCCGACGTTCGGCCGACCCACGACGGCCACCACGGGCGGCGGCGCCGCGGCCTCCTCGATCGCCTCAGCGACGTCCTCGGCGCCGAGCTCCCAGTCGCCTTCGTTGGCCCAGGTGCCGTCAGTCATCGCCGTGCCCCGGCACGCTGCTGGACGAGCTCCAATAGGTGCGCGATCACTTCGGGCTCGGTCATATCGCTGGTGTCGACCACCAGCGCATCATCGGCGGCCCGCAGCGGCGACACCGCCCGCGTCGAGTCCAGGTGATCGCGACGCTTCACGTCGGCCAGCACGGCCTCGTAGTCGTCCCCGAGGCCGCCTGCCACGTTCTGGTCGTTGCGGCGCCGCGCCCGCTCCTCGGCCGACGCGGTCAGGAAGATCTTCACGTCGGCGTCGGGCAGCACGACTGTGCCGATGTCGCGGCCCTCCACCACGACGCTGCCCGGACCTGCCGCCAGCTCACGCTGCAGTCCGACCAAGCGCGCCCGGACGGCAGGCACCGCCGACACCGCCGAAACGGCCTTGGTTACCTCGTCGCCGCGGATTTCGATCGAAACATCTTCTGCATCAAGGTAAGCGCGGTCCTCGCCGGGATCATAGCCAACCGAGAGCGGGACATCGGCTGCGGCGACCTCGATTGCGGGAGTGTCAGTCAGGTCGACGTCCCCGCGCAACACCGCCAGCGTGACGATCCGGTACATCGCGCCGGTATCGAGATACCGCGCGCCCAGGGAGCGCGCCAAACTCCTTGACACCGACGATTTTCCGGTTCCGGCGGGCCCGTCTATGGCGATCGTCAGCGCGCCGGTCACAGGCCCACCGCCTTGTACAGATCGCCGACTTCCTTGCGGCTCAACGCCCGGATGCTGCCGGGTCGCTGTTCCCCCAGCGATACCGCCCCGATGTCGGTGCGCACCAACTCCTGCACCGGATACCCGACGGCCGCCAGCAGCCGCCGCACGATCCGCTTGCGGCCCTCGTGCAGCGTCACCCGCACCAGCGTCTTACCGGGTACTGCGTCCACCACCGCGAAATCGTCGACGTGCGCGGGGCCGTCGTCCAATTCGATGCCGCTGCGCAGCTTGCGGCCCAGTCCACGCGGCACCGTGCCGACCACCGTCGCCAGATAGGTCTTCGGCACCTCGAACGACGGATGCATCAGCCGGTGCGCCAACTCACCGTCGTTGGTCAACAGCATCAGTCCCTCGGTGTCGGCGTCCAACCTGCCGACGTGAAACAGCTTCTTGTTGCCGCGAACCCGGTGCTCCACCAGGTCGCCAACACACGGCCGGCCGCGATCGTCAGACATTGTCGAGTGCATTCCCCGGGGCTTGTTGATCGCCAGATGCACCAGCGTGTCGTCGACCGTCACACGGGCCCCGTCGACGCGGATCACCGACACATCCGGATCGACACGGGTGCCCAGCTCGGTCACCACCCGATCGTCGACCTCAACGCGTCCGTCGAGGATCATCTTCTCGGCGACCCGGCGCGAGGCAATTCCGGCCTGCGACAACACTTTCTGCAGACGCACGCCCTCGGAGTCAGTCATCTCACTCCTGGTCAACGTCGAACGACATCGGCTCCTCGGCAGCCGGCGCGCCGCTGAGCTTCATGAAACGTGGCTCTTCGCCCAGGGATTCGCTCAAATCGTCGATCACGTCGACGTCGGGCAGCAGCGGCGCGATATCCGGCAGATCGGTCAGCGACGTCAACCCCAGCCGCTCCAGGAACAGCTCGGTCGTCGCGAACGTCACCGCGCCGGTGTCGGGATCGCTGCCCGCCTCGGTGATCAGGCCACGCGCCAGCAGGGTCCGCATCACCGCATCGACGTTCACACCACGCACTGCGCTCACCCGCGCCCGTGTCACCGGCTGCCGATACGCCACCACCGCCAGCGTCTCCAGCGCGGCACGGGTCAGCTTTGACCGGGAACCGTCGAGCAGCAGCCGCTCGACATACGGCGCGAACCGCGCCCGGGTGTACATCCGCCAACCGCCGCCGGCTTCCCGCAGGTCGATGCCGCTCTCCCGGGCGGTTAGCTCCTCGGCCATGAGCGCCAACTTGGCGGCCACCCGGTAGGCGGGCTGATCGGTCGCGGCGGCGAGTGCCTCCACCGTCACCGGGCTGTCCACCACCAACAACAGCGCCTCCAGCACCGCGCCCAGTTCGGAATCCTCCAGCTGAGGCGCGGTCGCGACGTCAATGCCCAGGTCGAGATCGGGAATGTCGTCAGTCATGACTGTCTCGCTCTTCCACCGTCTCAGCTGTTGCGGGATGTTCGTTGGCTGGCCGATCTCCGGTCCACGAAACCTGGAGCACACCAAGCGGTTCTGATTGATCGAATGCTACCGTCCGCGCCCGATACAGTTCGAGCAGCGCCAGGAACCGGCCCACGATCTCGATCGGCGCCTCGCAATCGGCGACCAGCTCGGAAAACGTCGCCCACTGCCCCACCCCGCGGCGCTCCAGCACGGCCAGCAGCTTCTCGGCCTGCTCGGGCACCGAGACCATCACCTCGTGCAGGTGCTCGGTGGCCACGGTCGGAACCGGGCGCGGCGTGAACGCCGCCGCGGCGATCTGCGCGAACACCTCGGCATCGACGCCCAGCATCACCTCGGGCAGCAAGTCTTCGTAGCGCTTCTCCAACGACACCGACCGCGGATAGCTGCGCAGCGCCGCCGCCTCGAGCTCGGCGAACATCACCGCGACATGCTTGAACGCCCGGTACTGCAGCAGCCGCGCGAACAGCAGGTCGCGCACCTCGAGCAGCGCCAGGTCCTCCTCGTCGTGCACCTCGCCGGCCGGCAGCAGTCGCGCCGCCTTGAGGTCCAGCAGTGTCGCCGCGATGACCAGGAACGCCGTCGTCTCGTCGAGTTCCAGCTGCTTGCCGATCGCCTTCGTGTAGGCGATGAAGTCGTCGGTCACCTGATGCAGCGCCACCTCGGTGACGTCGAGCCGGTGCGCGAAGATCAGCTGCAGCAGCAGATCGAAGGGGCCCTCGAAATTGCTCAGCCGAACCTGGAACCCTGTCTGCGGCGACTGGTCCGGTGAGGTTTCAGTAGTCACACGCCGAACCGGTCGATGACCTCGCGTGCCAACGATCGATACGCCTCGGCGCCACCGGATTTGGGCGCCCACGTGGTGATCGGCTCGCCGGCGACGCTGGTCTCCGGGAAGCGCACGGTGCGGGTGATGACGGTGTCGAACACCAGGTCACCGAACCGCTCTATCACGCGGGCCATCACCTCGCGCGAGTTGACGGTGCGCGGGTCGTATCGGGTGACCAGGATCCCGCTGATGGAAAGCTTCGGGTTCAGCCGGTCGTGCACCTTGTCGACGGTATCCGTCAGCAGCGCCAGACCGCGCAGCGAGAAATATTCGCATTCGGTCGGGATGATCACGCCGTCCGAGCAGGCCAGCCCGTTGACGGTGAGCAGGCCCAGCGACGGCTGGCAGTCGATCAGCACGTAGTCGTAGCGGTCCAGCACCGGATACAGCGACCGGGCCAGGGCCTGTTCGCGGCCCACCTCGTTGACCAGCTGGATCTCGGCCGCCGACAGGTCGATGTTGCTGGGCACCAGGTCCATGTGCTTGACGCGGGTGTGGATCAGCACGTCGTCGATCGACACCCGAGGCTCGACGAGCAGGTTGTGGATCGTGCTGGTCCAGCTCGTAGTGCGGCACCCCGAGCCCCGCCGACAGCGCGCCCTGCGGGTCGAGGTCGACCAGCAACACCCGGCGGCCGAACTCGGCCAGGCTGGCACCGAGGTTGATCGTCGAGGTCGTCTTGCCGACGCCGCCCTTCTGGTTGCACATCGCGATGACCTTCGCGGGACCGTGCACAGTCTTCGGCTTGGGCTCGGGAATGGTCCGCGGGGGGCGGCCCGTGAGGCCAGGCTGTTCGGGCGGGTCGACGCCGCCCACGTCGTCGGTCATGCCCGACCGTCGCTGGTCAGGCAACCCACAGACATGGCGAACATCCCGGCAAGTTTAACGGTGCCCGTCGGCCTGGACAGGCAGACCCGCGGGCAACGTAGCGCCCGGTTGTTCTCGGCGTCCGCCTAGGGTGTCCATCGTGAGTTGGAAGCAGCGGATGCCACTGCTGCGCTGGTCGTTGATCCGGATGGCGATCGGCGCGCGAAGTTTCTCCAAGACGGGCCAATGGGGCGACGGGCGCGAGGCCGCGGCCGCCGACTATGTGATCGCCAACGCGCGCCAGGGCGACATCGACGATGTGCTCGCGACCATCGACAAATTCGCTCGCGAGAAGTCGTTCCTGATCAACGTCGGCGATGAGAAGGGCGAACTCCTCGACGCCGCAGTGCGCCGGGCGAACACCAAACTGGCCCTCGAGCTGGGCACCTACTGCGGCTACGGCTCGCTGCGTATTGCCCGCGCCGCCCCATCGGCGAAGGTGTTCTCCGTCGAATTCGCCGAGGCCAACGCCGAGATCGCGCGTCGCATCTGGGCACACGCCGGCGTCGCCGACCGCGTCACATGCGTGGTCGGCACGATCGGCGACGGTGGCCGCACTCTCGACGCGCTCGCCAACGAGCACGGCTTCACCGCAGGGACCCTGGACTTCGTATTTCTGGACCACGCCAAGGACGCCTACCAGCCCGATCTGCAGAGCATCCTCGACCGTGGCTGGCTGCACCCCGGTTCGATCGTCGTTGCCGACAACGTCCGCATTCCCGGCGCGCCGAAGTATCGCGACTACATGCGCGAGCAGCAGGGCAAGCAATGGAACACCGTCGAGCACAAGACCCACGGCGAGTACCAGACCCTGCTACCCGATCTGGTGCTGGAGTCGGATTACCTAGGCCGCTGACAGCTCGTCGGCGATTTCCCTGGCCACGCGCTTCGACTGCTTGGCGACCGCCCCGATGAGCGACGGGCGGGGCAGGAAGCCGAGGAACCGCAGTCCGCTGGCGGCGGGTTGGCCGTGCTTGGCCAGCGGCACCCCGCGTTCGTCGAGAACGCCGAGATGCCCGACCAGGGGTTCCAGCCCGCGCTGGTAGCCCGTCGCACATATGACCACATCCGGCTGGATCGTGCGGCCCGCCAGCGACACCGCCTTCTCGTCGAAAGACTCTACGGTGCGGACAATTTCGATGGATCCGTCGCGGATGGCGTCGATGACCTCCAGGTCCACGATGGCCGGGGCGACACCGAGCCGGGCCAGCCGTCCGTTCAACGCGCCCGCGGATGCGCGCCGGCCCATACCTCACGCAGCGCGTGCACGGTGACCATGGTGTAGATCTGCGTCGTCGTCACCGACGCGTGCCCCAGCAGCTCCTGCACCACGCGGACGTCGGCGCCGCCGTCGAGCAGGTGGGTGGCGAAGGAGTGCCGCAGCACGTGCGGCGACACCGCGGCCGTGATGCCGGCCCGCTCGGCGGCGTCCTGCAGCACCTGCCACGCGCTCTGCCGCGACAGCCGCCCACCGCGGGCGTTGAGGAAGATCGCCGGCGTACCTCGGCCGCGGCGGGCCAGGTCGGGGCGCCCGCGCACCAGGTAGGTGTCGAGCGCGGTGACCGCGGGCCGGCCGATCGGCACCAGCCGCTGCTTGCCGCCCTTGCCGCGCAACAGCACCGAACGCGCGTGGGTGTCGATGTCGTCGATGTCGAGTCCGACCGCCTCGGAGATCCGCGCTCCCGTCGAATACAGCAGCTCCAGCAGCGCCCGGTTGCGCAGCGTCAGCGGGCCGTCCGCCTCGCTGTCGCCGCCCGCACCGTCCAGCAGCGCCAGCACCTCGTCGATGGTGAGGCTCTTGGGCAGCCGGCGGCTGGGCGTCGGCGGCTTGACCGCGCTGGCCACGTCGAGTTCGGTGAGCCCCTCGGCCGCTGCGAAGCGGTGCAGCCCCCGCACGGCGACGACCGCTCGGGCCGCCGACACCGCCGACAGCGGCGCGGTTTTTGTGTCGGCGTCGCCGCGGCGCAGCGACACCAGGAAGTCGCTGACGTCAGCCTCGGTCACCTTGGCCAGGTCGTCGATGCCGCGGAGCGCCAGGTGCTCGCTGTAGCGACGAAGGTCGCGGCGGTAGGAGCTCAGCGTGTTGGCGGCCACGCCGCGTTCGATGGTCAGGTGATCGAGGTAGCCCTGCACCTGGTCATCAAGGGCAGTGCGGAAGGTGGTCATCAGTGCCCCTTCCGGCGTGCGAATCCCGTCGGCCGGTCGATCCATGGCGCGTCGACGGGCCGCAGCGTCGAAGGATCGGTGGCGGTGTGCGCGGCCAGAATCCCGGCTACCGCAATGGAATTAGCGATTTCGCCCGATCGCACCATCCGGACGGCCTCCTCGATCGGAAACCACCGCAGCGTCAGGTCGGCTTCCTCGTCGTGGGCGTCCTCGGGCCGACCGACATCGGTCAGTCCCGTCGCCAGGTACACCCGGACACTCTCGTCGGAGAAACCCGGCGCCGAGTCGAGATCGACGAGCACCCGCCAGTCGGTCGCGGCGAGTCCGGCCTCTTCCTTCAGCTCCCGAGCGGCGGTGATGTGTGGCGGCTCACCACCGAGGTCCAGCAGCCCGGCGGGCAGTTCCCACAGCCGCCGACCGAGCGGGTGACGGTACTGGTAGACGAGGACGACGTTGTTGTCGTCATCCATCGCGAGCACAGCCACCGCGCCGTAATGCTCGACGACTTCGCGTCGCGCGGTGTTGCCGCCGGGCATTCGCACTTCGTCGGCGCGCAATGCGAAAATCTTTCCGACGTAGATGGTTTCGGATGAGACCGTGTCGAACTCGTGCTCAGCCACGGGTCGCGGGCTCTTGCAGCAGTTGCCCGACGTTGTCGGGATGCTCGGCTCCGTTCGCCCGCTGCTCGGGGATGTCCATGCCCGGCAACCGCTCCGCAGCCTTGTAGCCCAGCGACGCGCCGATGAACGCGACGAAGAGCGGGTGCGGCCGGGTCGGTCGGCTCTTCAACTCCGGGTGCGCCTGGGTTCCGACGATAAAGGGGTGGACGTCGGCGGAGTACTCGACGAATTCGACCAGATGCCCGTCCGGGGACGTACCGGAAAACCGAAGCCCGCTCTGCGCGATTCGCTCGCGGTATTCGTTGTTGACCTCGTAGCGATGGCGGTGGCGCTCCGACACCTCGGTGGCCTGATATGCCTCCGACACAATGGAACCCTGCTCGAGCACCGCCGGGTAGGCGCCCAGCCGCATGGTGCCGCCGAGGTCGGCCTCGCCGGCGACGGCGTCGCGTTGGTCGGCCATCGTGGAGATCACCGGATCCGGTGTCTTGGGGTCGAATTCCGCGGAGTTGGCCTCGGTGAGCCCGACGGAGCGGGCCGCCTCGATGACGATGCACTGCAACCCGAGGCAGAGCCCGAGCACCGGCAGCCCGCGCTTGCGGGCGTAGTGGATGGCGCCGATCTTGCCTTCGATGCCGCGGATGCCGAAGCCGCCGGGGATCAGCACACCGTCGACGTCGGCCAGTACAGCGGCGGCGCCGCTTTCGGTTTCGCAGTCGTCGGAGGCCACCCACCGCATCTCGACCTTGGCGCGGTGCTTGAATCCGCCGGCCCGCAGCGCCTCGGCGACCGATAGGTAGGCGTCGGAGAGGTCGATGTACTTGCCCACCAACGCGATCCGCACGGTCTCCTGGGGTTCGTGCACGCGCCGCAGCAGGTCGTCCCACTCGGTCCAGTCGACGTCGCGGAACGGCAGTTGCAGCCGCCTGACTACGTAGGCGTCCAACTCCTCGCGGTGCAGGACTTTCGGGATGTCGTAGATCGACGGCGCATCGGGGGTCGAGATCACCCCGTCGATGTCGACGTCGCACATCAGCGCGATCTTGTTCTTCAGTGGTTCGGGCACGTCGCGGTCGCAGCGCAGGATCAACGCATCCGGCGTGATACCGATGCTGCGCAGCGCCGCCACCGAGTGCTGCGTCGGCTTGGTCTTGAGTTCACCGGACGGGGCCATATACGGCACCAGCGAGCAGTGCAGGAAGAAGACGTTCTCGCGGCCGACGTCGTGGCGCACCTGGCGGGCCGCCTCGAGGAACGGCTGCGACTCTATATCGCCCACCGTGCCACCGATTTCGGTGATCACCACGTCGGGCCGGTGCCCTTTGGCGTCGGGCTGGGCCATCGCCAGGATGCGGCTCTTGATCTCGTCGGTGATATGCGGAATGACCTGGACCGTGTCGCCGAGGTACTCGCCGCGGCGCTCCTTGGCGATCACCGACGAATACACTTGCCCCGTCGTGACATTCGCCGAACCGGACAGGTTGCGATCGAGGAACCTCTCGTAGTGCCCGACGTCCAGATCCGTCTCGGCGCCGTCCTCGGTGACGAACACCTCACCGTGCTGGAACGGGTTCATGGTGCCCGGGTCGACGTTGAGGTAGGGGTCGAGCTTCTGCATCGTCACATGCAGGCCCCGCGCCGTCAGCAACTGCCCGAGGCTGGACGCCGTGAGGCCCTTGCCAAGGGAAGAAACGACGCCGCCCGTTACGAAAAGGTGCTTGGTAGCGGTTTGTGGGTGCTTGCGTAACGATGGCAAGAGCAACCTCCGTGACGACGGGCAGGGCATCGCTGGGACTCGCTGGGGCCTGCCGACCCACGGAACCCCACCTTAACACCGACCCCGACAACCCGTCGCTGACACGCCCCTGAGGGTTATTGCGGGACGGTTACCGATGACGCGCCCTGGCCGATGCCGTACTGACCGGGCCGCCCGTCGTTGATCAGGTCGCTCAGCGCCAGCACCGTGGTGATCCGGCCGGACTCGCTGTCCACGTCGTCCACCGTGCTCATTGTGCTGCTCAGCCCGGTATCAGACCTGGTCACAGCGACCGCGGCGGTGCCCGTCGCCGACCCGTCGCGTCCAACGAGGACCGTGCCGGAGCCGTGCGGGGCCAGGCCGGCCGCGAACCGGGCCACGGTGGCGCCCCGGTTGCCGGCGTCGTCGCCCAGTCCCCCGCCCGTCACGATGAGCGCGGTGTTGGCGGGGCCGATGTGTTCGTTCCCATACGCCACAAAGCCGGTGTCGCGCAGCGCCGCCAGCACGGCGTCGCGCTGGGCGTCGTCGACCACCTGAACCTTCGGATTCTTGTCGATCAGCAGAGCGATGCCCAAAAGGTCGCCGGCCTGCGAGCCCTGGTCCACGGAAGTAGTGCTCAGCTGTTTTCCCGCGGGCACGATCGGCGAGTTCACCACCGACAGCAGCTTCTCCGCGGAGTTGGCGTCCACGAACTCCTGCGTCAACGCCACCGTCCCGGAGACCGTTCCCCCGGACTGTCCCACCAGCCGGTTCAGCGCGTCGACGTCGTCGTCGTTGGCATCCGGAGTCCGGAACAGCACCACCGACTTGTCGACCAGCTTGTCACGCAAGATGCGCGGTGACATCTGCGCATCGAATTCCCCCGCAGCGTTGAGCTTTTCGTTGAGCGCGTTCTTGTCGTCGGTGAGTGTGTCGATCTGGTTCTGCAGCTCGTGCTTGTCGTCACGCAGCCCGGACAGCAGCGTGTTGGACAGCAAGCCGGAGCCCAGTATCACGCCTATGGCCAGGGCAAGGAACACTGCTGCGAGCGAAATCGCATGTGTGCGTAGGGATATCATGTGACCGCCTTAGGTGACCCAGCCCTGGACCCAGAGCGAGAACCGATTCCAGTAGTCGACGGCCCAATCGAGCACCGCCGCATCGGCGCGCGACACCCACAGCGCGACGACCACCGCGACCAGCATCGCCAGCACCAGCATCGCGATGGCGGCGCCCGATACCCGGCTGCGATACAGAGTTGCAACGGCTTTGGCGTCGACCAGCTTCTCGCCGACCTTGAGCCGGGTCAGGAAGGTCGACGGCAAGCTGGCTTGCCGGGACCGGTCGAAGAACTCCTCGATGCTGGCGGTGTGGCCGGCGGTGACGATCAACGAGGCGCCGTGGTGGTCGCACAGCAACAGCGCCAGGTCGGCGGCCGAACCCGCGGCCGGAAACGTCATCGCCCCGACACCGAGGTCCTGGATCCGTTCGAGTCCCGCGGCGTGCCCGTCGGCGTCGGCGGGCAGTACCACCGCTGCGCCGCAGCGCAGCACCTCGGCGCTGATCATGTCTGGATCGCCGATGATGAGCTGCGGGCGATACCCGGCCTTGCGCAACATATCGGCGCCGGCGCCGACACCCACCAAGACCGGTTGGTACTCCTTGATGAACGGCTTGAGCGCCTTCAGATCGGCGGCCGCGTTGGGTTCCTCGGCGACGATCACGACGTGGCGTCGGTTCATGTCGACATCGATGTCGGGAATGCCGATGCCGTCGATCAGCAGCGGACTCTCGCTGCGGATGAACTCAATGGTGTTGCCGGCGAACGCTTCCAGATGGGCCACCAAGCCGCGCTTGGCTTCGTGCATCAGCTCGTGGATTTCGTGGTCGGTGCGCTCGGCGCCAAGCGCGAGCCGCCGTTCGCCGGCATACACGCCGCCCTCATGGAGCCGGACGCGCGCGCCATCCTTGACCTTCTTGAAGACCTCGGGCCCGGCGTCGTCGATCAGTGTCACGCCGTTGGCGACAAGCACCTCTGGCCCCAGGTTGGGATAGCGCCCGGAGATCGAAGGCGACGCGTTGACGACCGCGGCGACGTCGGCTTCGACCAGCGCATCCGCGGTGATCCGGTCCAGGTCCAACGCGTCGATGACGACGATGTCGCCGGGGCCGACACGCCGCAGCAGCCGATCGATGTCGCGGTCCACGCGGGCAGTGCCGGTGATACCCGGCCGTGAGCTTGCAGTACGGGATAGCAGCGCAGACATCTTCATGGGGGTGATTCTGTCCGTGATCCGCAACCCGCGCAGGGAGGCGCGCCGTAACATCAGCCCCAGGAGTAGTCTTTTGTCACACCAGCCACAGCGTCTGAGGAGTTATCGATTCGCTGTCTCGAATAGCTCGACGGGATTGCCGGACGGATCCAGGGCGAGAACTTGCCGGCCGCCCCTGCCGGTGATGATGTCGCCGCGAAAGTCGACGCCAGCCTGCCGCAGGCCATCAACGGCGGCCTCCAGATCGTCGACTTGCACCTGAAATCGGTTCCACCCGCCGGGTTTTGGCCGGGATCCATCGGCCAGCTCCTGGCCCGCGCCACCGCCACCACCTGGTGAATTCAGCAGCAGCCGTAGGTCGCCCCTGCGGAGCATCGCAAATCCCGGTCCGGGCTTCATGGCGACCTCGAATTGCAGGTGGGTCGTGTAGAAGTTCACCGCAGCGTCGACATCGTCGACGATATAGCGAACGCTGAACTCGGTCATCATTGCACCTCCTAGGAGTTATGATACAGAAGTGTCCTATAGGCGGCTACCCGATCCGCGCATTGCGCATTCCCGACGCGCGATCTGCCGCGCGGCGTTGCAGGAGTTCGCGAGCGAGGGCTATGCCGGATTCCGGATGGAGTCGGTGGCGGCGCGCGCCGGGGTCGGGAGAAGCACGGTGTACCGGCACTGGCCGAACAAGGCCGCGCTGATCGCGGACGCCCTGCAAACCCTCAATGTTCAACCGAACCCCGAAATCGACCTCGCCGACGGTACGGCGCGCCAGCGGATCGAGCTGTTGCTGAACCACCTCGCATCGGCGCTCGCCGACTCGCCCGTGTCGGACTGCGTTCCCGCACTGATTCACGCCGCCGAACACGAATCTGACGTGCGGGATTTTTTTCACCTGTACTCGGCGCAACGCCGTCAGCGGCTCACCGACACCATCGCCGCCGGCGTCGCGGCCGGGGAGTTCCCTGCCCGCGTTGATCCGGATGCCTCGTCCGTCGCGCTGTCTGGAGCCCTGTTCTATCGGCGACTGATGACAGACGATCCATCTGACGCCGACTTCATCACGACCCTCGTCGACAGCGTGCTTGGTCGCTGACCTCAGCCGGCGTCGGCGCGGTCGGATTGTGCCGCGTCGAGCAGCTCCCGGGCATGCGCGCGGCCGCTGTCGGATTCGCCCAGCCCGGCCAGCATGCGCGCCAGTTCTGCGACGCGGTCGTCGTCATCGAGGCGGCGCACCCCACTGGCCTTGTTGCGTCCGCCGCTGTCAACGACGAGATGCACGTCGGCGTAGGCGGCGACCTGGGGCAGGTGTGTGACGACGATGACCTGATGGGTGCGGGCCAGTCTCGCGAGTCGCCGGCCGATCTGCACCGCGGCGCGACCTCCCACGCCGGCATCGACCTCGTCGAAGACCATCGTCGTGCCCTCGGCGGACGCGGCCAGCACGACCTCGAGGGCGAGCATGACGCGCGACAGCTCGCCGCCGGACGCGCTCTTGTTCAGCGGCAGCACATCGGTGCCCCGGTGCGCCGCGAATCCGAACTCGACGGCGTCGACACCGTCGTGTCCGGCGTGAACCCTCGCGCCGGACGACAAGGCGAGTGGCGCGGAGTCCTCGGTCCTGGCCGGCAACGAGGACACCGAAACGGTGAATTCGGCGTCGGCCATCGCCAGACCGGACAGTTCGGCGGTCACCGCCTTCGCCAAACCCTTGGCGGCCTTGGTCCGCGCCTTGGTGAGTTCGGCTGCCGCCGTGACGACTCGGGCCTCCAGCTCGCCGACCAGACTCTCGAGGCCCGCGAGCGCCTCTTCCGAGACATCGAGCTGCGCCAGCCGTTCCCGCGATTCGCGGGCCCACTCGCAGGACACCGTCGATGTCGGCGGCGTACTTGCGCGTCAGCGTCCGCAGCTCGCTCTGGCGGGAAAGCTTGACCTCCAATGTGCTGGCGTCGCTGGGTAATCCGGCCAGATAGTCGCCGAGCTCGGTAGATACGTCGGCGATCACCGCGAGCGCCCCGCCGAGCTGTTCGGCCAGTGCCCGCAGCGCGGTGTCGTCGGTGGCCTCCAGCGCCGTCTTCGCCTGCCCGACACCGTCGGCCGCAGACGGTTCATCGGATGATCGCTCGTCGTCGAGCGCACCGGACAGCGCGGCCCGTGCGGTTTGCGCGGCTTCTCGCAGTGCGTCCAGTTCCGACAGCCGACGGATGTCGTCGACGAGCGCATCGTCCTCGCCGGGTGCCGGTGCGACCGTGTTGATTTCATTGAGACCGAACTTCAGTCGGTCGGCTTCCTGCGCCAGCTCGCGGGCCCGCTGCTTGCGGTCGGCCAGATCGCGACGGGCGGCCAGCCAGTCGTCGCGCAGCGTGCGATAACGCTTCAGTTGCTGCTCGACGTCGGCGAAGCGATCCAGGGCGCCGCGCTGCTCATCGGGGCGCATCAGCCGCAGTTGGTCGTTCTGGCCGTGCAGCGTCAGCAGCTCATTGGTGAAGTTGCTCAACGACTTTGCCGGCACGCTGCGTCCGCCGAGATAGGCCCGCGACGGGCCGTCGCGGCTGACCGACCGGGCGGCGATGACGCTGCCGTCGTCATCCCGGTCGGCTCCGGACGAATCGAGGATCTCGTCGACCTGGACG
The DNA here is from genome assembly GCA_963848185.1 of uncultured Actinomycetota bacterium. Lineage (GTDB taxonomy): Bacteria > Actinomycetota > Actinomycetes > Mycobacteriales > Mycobacteriaceae > Mycobacterium. Next base: position 574,242 of record CAWKCR010000004.1, on the reverse strand, counting down.
GCTACGCCCTCGCCGAGTTCGCTTGTGGTGAAACGACCTTCGACGACGGCACGGTCGGCGCCCGAGCGCACCCGGGTGGCGTCTGCGCGGGCACCGCCAAGCAGGTGCAGACCGGTCACAACCATCGTCTTGCCGGTACCCGTTTCGCCGGTCAGCACGGTGAACCCGCGGTCGAACTCGGCGGTCGCGGTGCTGATGGCTCCCAGCGACTCGATACGGATCTCGGCTAGCACTACTGTCCGCGCCACCCCGTGACCGGCAACCGGAACTTACGCACCAGGCGGTCGGTGAACGGTGCGCTGTCCAGCCGCACCCATTTCAGCGGGATGCCGCAGCGCGTCACCTCCAGCCGACCACCCGCGGGCACCACCATTTCGCGGCGGCCGTCGCAGAACACCAGCGCGTCGTGACCGTCCGCCTCGATTTCGATCGCGATCGAGGCGTCCGGACTGGTCACCATCGGCCGGGCGAACAGCGCATGAGCATTGTTGGGCACGACCAGGATCGCCTCAAGATCGGGCCACACGATCGGCCCGCCCGCAGAGAACGCCCATGCGGTGGACCCGGTCGGTGTCGCCACCAGCACACCGTCGCAGCCGAATGCCGACACCGGCCGCCCGTCGACTTCCAGCACGGCGCCCAGCACGCCGAGGCGCGGCCCCTTCTCCAGGCTGGCTTCGTTCAGTGCCCAACCGTGGTCCACGATGTCGGCCGCCGGCGCGGACGACGACGTCGAGCGTCATGCGCTCCTCGACGCGGTAGTCGCGCGTGATGACGTGGTCCAGCACGGTGTCGATGGATCGGCCTCGGCCTCGGCGAGGAAGCCGATGCGGCCCAGATTCACTCCCAGAACGGGGATTTCGACGTTGCGGGCCAGCTCGGCGGCGCGCAGGAACGTGCCGTCGCCGCCGAGGACCAGCACGAGTTCGCAGCCTTCGGCCGCACGCTCATCGGCGTCAACGACCTCGATCTCCACCCCGAGCGCGCGCATGTCGTCGGGCGCGAGGTGCACTGGTCCGCGGTCGACCGCTTCGGCGGAGAGCACGCGCAGCCCAATGCCGTTGTCGCCGAGCACTTTTTCCACCCGCCGCGCGACCTCGGTCGCCTCGTCGCGCCCGGTGTGCACCACCAGCAGGATGGTGCGTTCACACGTCATTGCGGTCCCTCCGCGACGGCTTGCCGCACTGCGTGCTCCAGTCCCTCGCCCCGCAGCGGGCTGTCGGTCCGGGCACGCAGATGCAGGAAGTATTCGACGTTGCCGGACGGGCCGGGCAACGGGCTGGCGGTGATGTCGATGGTGTGCCAATGCAGCTCGGCGGCCCGGTGGGCGACCGCGAGCACCGCGTCCGCGCGCAATTGCGGGTCGGAGACGACTCCGCCCGCGCCGACGCGATCCTTACCGACTTCGAACTGCGGCTTCACCATGGGAACGATATCGGCGTTATCCGACGCGCAGGACGTCAGCGCGGGTAATACCGTCGCCAGCGAGATGAACGACAGGTCGGCGACCACCAGGTCGACGGGCCCACCGATCGCGTCGGCGGTCAGCTCCCGCACGTTGGTGCGCTCGCAGCACGATCACCCGCGGATCGTTGCGCAGCGACCAGGCCAGCTGGCCGTAGCCGACGTCGACGGCGACGACCTCGCGGGCACCCCGGTCGAGCAGCACTTCGGTGAATCCGCCGGTCGAAGCGCCGGCATCGAGGCAGCGTCGGTTGTCCACCGTCAGCCCAAATGCGTCCAGCGCGCCGATCAGCTTGTGGGCGCCGCGGGACACCCAGCTGCGTTCGTCGGTCGCCTTCGACGGTGAGGGCGGCGCTGACCGCGATCGCCGTTGCGGGTTTGGCCGCCGGCATGCCGTCGATGCTGACGCGTCCGGCGCCGATCAACTCCGCGGCCTGCTGGCGGGAGCGGGCGAGCCCGCGCCGCACCAGCTCGGCGTCAACACGAGCCCGCCGCGTCACGAGCGGTCAGCCCTTCTCGACCGATTCCAGCGCGCGCACCAGCAGCTCGTGCGCCTCCTCGAGCCGCGACGCAATCGCGTCGATATCGGAATCGGCGAGATTCGCCAGGTTGAAGCCCTCCTGCTGCGGGGTCGGGCACGTCCGCCAGCAACTCCGCGATCTGGGCGCGGATCTGGTCAGGGTCGGTACTCATATCGGTGTTCACGCTAGTCGATTCGGCGGGGTGAGCAGGGACCAGCGCTCCATAGCCTGTCGCGCGGTGTCGTCACCCGCCATCAGCATGACGGGCCGCCCGTCGAGGTGGGCGTTCCAGACCGCGCTGGCGATGGCGCGGACCACCGACAGCGGGTCTCCCGGGTCCCGGCCCGTTGACCCGACTGTCACCGCCGACGGGCCGACATCGACGTACCACGCCGGGTGTGGCCCGACGCGAAGGCTGTCGGCGCGGGCGTACAGAGAGCGGAGGTCGTCGGCGATGTAGTTGGGCCGTTGTCCGACGGCGGCGCGCACCGTGTCGGCGGCGGTGCTGACGCCGCACAGCACAAGCAGGCTCGGCAGGCCGGCGGCGTTGGCGCCCGCGATGTCGGTATCGAGCCGATCGCCGACCACGAGTGGAGCTGCGAAACTTGCCGCGCGCCAACGCATCCGTCAACAGCGTCGGCTCGGGCTTGCCGGCCACCTGCGGTTCACGGTCGGTGGCGGCGCGCAGCGCGGCGACCATCGCGCCGTTTCCGGGCAGCAGGCCTCGTTCGGACGGCAGCGTCCTGTCGATGTTCGCGGCGACCCACAGTGCTCCGCCGCGGATAGCCAGCGCCGCCTCGGCGAGGTCCGGCCAGCCGGTCTGCGGCGAATGTCCCTGCACGACGGCGACCGGTCCGTCCGACCACTGCCGGACGGGTTTGAGGCCCACCTTCCGGACTTCGGCGGCCAGCGAATCGGTGCCGACGATGAGAACCGCCGCGCCGGGTCGCAACTGCTCCTGCAGCAGGCGCGCGGCGCTTTGAGCGCTGGTGACGATGTCGTCGGGCTTGGCCGTGAAACCCATCGCGCACAGGTGCTGGGCGACTTCGGCGGGTCCGCGGGAGGCGTTGTTGGTGACGAACAGCGTCGCGCGAGCGGACTGACGGCGAGGGTCTCGACGGCGCCGGTGGTGGGTTCATGGCCGCGGAAGACGGTGCCGTCGAGGTCGAGGAGCAGGCAATCATGTTCCTGCGCAAGGGTGCTCACGTCAGGCCAGCTCCGTGATCCGCTCTTCGGCGTCGGTCACGCCGTCGACGTCGGCGGCCGCGGCGTTGATGAACCATTGCAGTGCCTCCTCGTTGCGGCCGAGCGCGAGCAGTGTTTCGGCGTAGGCGTAGAACAGCCGGGCGGCCGTCTGTCCGGTGCGCGTCGGATCCAGTTGCGGCGTCGACAGAATCGCCAAGGCCTGCTCGTGCTGCCCGAGGTCGGAGCGGGCGCCGGCCACGACGATGCGCAGCTCGTCGGCGTCGTCGCCGGTGAGTTGGGCGGCCTCTGGGCGTGCGGGCCAGCTCGATCGCGCGTTCCGGGCGGCCGACGCCGCGTTCGCAGTCGGCGATCAGCGGAAGCAGCGGCGACTTGCTGCCCATCCGGCGGGCCGCGCGCAGTTCGGCGAGCGCCTGGGCCCAGTCGCCGCAGTGGTAGGCGGCGATGCCGACGGCCTCACGGACGGCGGCGATCCGGCCGGACCGGGCGCGGGCGGCGCGGGCGTGAGCCAGTGCGGCCTCGGGATCCTCGTCGAGGAGTTCGCCGGCGGCGACCAGATGCCGTGCCACGACGTCGGCGGTGGCTCGATCCAAGGTCGTGAGTTCGCCGCGGATCTCGGGCGACAGTTGCTTGGCTTCGATCTCGGCGGGAATCGGCGGACCTGCTGGGCGTGGCGCTTCGCCGTCGGGTTTCGGCTGGGCGCGGCGGGCGCGATCGGGCCCCGAGGTGCGCGGCGCCGAACGCCGCGGACGCCGCTCGTTCGCTGCCGCCCTGCCTGTCCTGGACCACGTATGCCTTTCTACACTTATTTGCCAGTCGCGACAATTCGAGAATTCGAATAGTCGAATTGTGGCGAATATAGAATCACCCCCCACGCAATTGTGGGGGGTGATTCTAATGTGTGTTCGGCGGTGTCCTACTTTTCCACCCGGGTTGGGTAGTATCATCGGCGCTGGCAGGCTTAGCTTCCGGGTTCGGGATGGGTCCGGGCGTTTCCCTGCCGCTATTGACCGCCGTAACTTTATTCACTTTTCAGTGTCCCCGTGTGTGGGGGGTAGTGTGTTATTGGTGGTGGGGTGTGGTTGTTTGGATTGTGTGGATGTTGTGGTTGCGGGTTTGTGTGTAAGTTTTCGGCCGGTTAGTGCCAGTTCCCTGAACCCCTTGCGGGGCGTGTAGGTCTGGTCTATTGATCCCGTGGTCTGCGGGGGGCCTTATCCCACTTAATGGGTGAGAAGCCTGGTCTTGGAGGGGGTTTCCCGCTTAGATGCTTTCAGCGGTTATCCTGTCCGAACGTGGCTATCCAGCGGTGCCCCTGGTGGGACAACTGGTGGACCAGAGGTTCGTCCGTCCCGGTCCTCTCGTACTAGGGACAGGTTTCCTCAAGCTTCTGACGCGCGCGGCGGATAGAGACCGAACTGTCTCACGACGTTCTAAACCCAGCTCGCGTGCCGCTTTAATGGGCGAACAGCCCAACCCTTGGGACCTGCTCCAGCCCCAGGATGCGACGAGCCGACATCGAGGTGCCAAACCATCCCGTCGATATGGACTCTTGGGGAAGATCAGCCTGTTATCCCCGGGGTACCTTTTATCCGTTGAGCGACACCCCTTCCACTCGGGGGTGCCGGATCACTAGTCCCGACTTTCGTCCCTGCTTGACATGTACGTCTCGCAGTCAAGCTCCCTTGTGCACTTACACTCAACACCTGATTGCCGTCCAGGTTGAGGGAACCTTTGGGCGCCTCCGTTACATTTTAGGAGGCAACCGCCCCAGTTAAACTACCCGCCAGGCACTGTCCCTGAACCGGATAGACGGTTCGAGGTTAGAGGCCCAATACGATCAGAGTGGTATTTCAACAACGACTCCACAACCACTGGCGTGGCCGCTTCACAGTCTCCCACCTATCCTACACAAACCGTATCGAGCACCAATACCAAGTTGTAGTGAAGGTCCCGGGGTCTTTTCGTCCTGCCGCGCGTAACGAGCATCTTTACTCGTAGTGCAATTTCGCCGAGTCTATGGTTGAGACAGTTGAGAAGTCGTTACGCCATTCGTGCAGGTCGGAACTTACCCGACAAGGAATTTCGCTACCTTAGGATGGTTATAGTTACCACCGCCGTTTACTGGGGCTTAAATTCTCCGCTTCACCCCCGAAAGGGTTGACGGGTCCTCTTAACCTTCCAGCACCGGGCAGGCGTCAGTCCGTATACATCGTCTTGCGACTTCGCACGGACCTGTGTTTTTAGTAAACAGTCGCTTCTCACTGGTTTGTGCCACCCCCTCACCGCTGCCCGCCGCGAAGGCGTTGACGGTAGTGGGGTCCCCCTTCTCCCGAAGTTACGGGGGTATTTTGCCGAGTTCCTTAACCATAGTTCACTCGTACGCCTCGGTATTCTCTACCTGACCACCTGTGTTGGTTTGGGGTACGGGCCGTGTGTGCACTCGCTAGAGGCTTTTCTTGGCAGCATAGGATCACCGAATTCGCCTCACTCGGCTATGCATCACCTCTCGGGATTACATGACACCCGGATTTACCTAGATGTCTCCCTACCGGTTTGCCCCAGTATTACCACTGACTGGTACGGCTACCTTCCTGCGTCACCCCATCGCTTGACTACTACCAACCCGGGTCCCACGCAGCCGATCACTCCTCGCCACCCCGAAGGGATCGGTCGGACGACCGTTTTGGGTGGTTAGCACGACTGATTCATCAGGGACGCGCACACACGGGTACGGGAATATCAACCCGTTGTCCATCGACTACGCCTGTCGGCCTCGCCTTAGGTCCCGACTCACCCTGGGCGGACTGGCCTGGCCCAGGAACCCTTGGTCTTTCGGCGGGCAAGGTTCTCACTTGCCTTATCGCTACTCATGCCTGCATTCTCACTCCCACACCCTCCACCACTCGATCACTCGGCGGCTTCACCGGATGCAGGACGCTCCCCTACCCAGCCACCACAGTTGGTTGCCGCGGCTTCGGCGGTGTGCTTGAGCCCCGCTACATTATCGGCGCACAATCACTTGACCAGTGAGCTATTACGCACTCTTTCAAGGGTGGCTGCTTCTAAGCCAACCTCCTGGTTGTCTTCGCGACTGCACATCCTTTTCCACTTAGCACACGCTTAGGGGCCTTAGCCGGCGATCTGGGCTGTTTCCCTCTCGACGCACGGAGCTTATCCCCCGCCGTCTCACTGCCACGCTTACTCTTGTCGGCATTCGGAGTTTGGCTGACGTCAGTAACCTAGTAGGGCCCATCGGCCATCCAGTAGCTCTACCTCCAACAAGAAACATGCAACGCTGCACCTAAATGCATTTCGGGGAGAACCAGCTATCACGGAGTTTGATTGGCCTTTCACCCCTACCCACAACTCATCCCCTCAGTCTTCAACCTAAGTGGGTTCGGGCCTCCACAACATCTTACTGCTGCTTCACCCTGGCCATGGGTAGATCACTCCGCTTCGGGTCCAGAACACACCACTACACCACACCCCATTCGGATGGATACGCCCTATTCAGACTCGCTTTCGCTGCGGCTACCCCACCCGGGTTAACCTCGCGACATGTCCCTGACTCGCAGGCTCATTCTTCAAAAGGCACGCCATCACCCCACACAAAAGCGGGGGCTCTGACGGATTGTAAGCGCACGGTTTCAGGTACTCTTTCACTCCCCTCCCGGGGTACTTTTCACCATTCCCTCACGGTACTAATCCGCTATCGGTCACTGGAAGTATTCAGGCTTACCGGGTGGTCCCGGCAGATTCACAGCAGATTCCACGGGCCCGCTGCTACTCGGGGACACTCACGACAGCAGAGAACATGTTTTCGCCTACGGGGCTCTCACCCTCTACGGACAGACCATCCCAGGCCACTTCGACTAACACGATCTTTTCTCACTGCTGCTCCAGACCGGCAGACCTGAGAACACAGAGCCCCACAACACCGCACACACAACCCCCGCCGGGTATCACATGCACGCGGTTTAGCCATCCTCCGCTTTCGCTCGCCACTACTCACGGAATCACACTTGTTTTCTCTTCCTACGGGTACTGAGATGTTTCACTTCCCCGCGTTCCCCCCGCACCCTATGTATTCAGGTGGGTGACACGACATCACTCGTGCCGGGTTTCCCCATTCGGACATCCTCGGATCCACGCTCGGTTGACAGCTCCCCGAGGCATATCGCAGCCTCCCACGTCCTTCATCGGCTCCCAGTGCCAAGGCATCCACCATGCGCCCTTAAACACTTACAACACAAAACCAAAAAATGAGTCACTCACACAAAAACTTTGAGATATGCAAAATTGCACATCAAAAACACACACCACCCACAAGGGCAGGCCACTTGCGTGCTAGATGCTCGCAACCACTATCCACAAATCAAACACCACACCCCACCACCAAAGACGGAGCGACAACCAGTCCTACCCCCGGTTTCCCACAACAGGACGAAGAGATAACGGGCCTGTTGTCTCAAAGCCCAATAGTGTGTCTGATGATTCCTCGACCGGCAATACCCGTGACCGGCCACAACGTTTGTCGTGCACCAGAACCACACCCACTACAGGTGCGGCCCATCCACCGAATCGCCCAGGTCCCCGAACCCCCACACGTGTGGGCGGGCATGAGTCTCGTGGTGCTCCTTAGAAAGGAGGTGATCCAGCCGCACCTTCCGGTACGGCTACCTTGTTACGACTTCGTCCCAATCGCCGATCCCACCTTCGACGGCTCCCTCCCTTACGGGTTAGGCCACCGGCTTCGGGTGTTACCGACTTTCATGACGTGACGGGCGGTGTGTACAAGGCCCGGGAACGTATTCACCGCAGCGTTGCTGATCTGCGATTACTAGCGACTCCGACTTCACGGGGTCGAGTTGCAGACCCCGATCCGAACTGAGACCGGCTTTGAAAGGATTCGCTCCACCTCACGGCATCGCAGCCCTTTGTACCGGCCATTGTAGCATGTGTGAAGCCCTGGACATAAGGGGCATGATGACTTGACGTCATCCCCACCTTCCTCCGAGTTGACCCCGGCAGTCTCTCACGAGTCCCCACCATAACGTGCTGGCAACATGAGACAAGGGTTGCGCTCGTTGCGGGACTTAACCCAACATCTCACGACACGAGCTGACGACAGCCATGCACCACCTGCACACAGGCCACAAGGGAACCGACATCTCTAGCCGCGTCCTGTGCATGTCAAACCCAGGTAAGGTTCTTCGCGTTGCATCGAATTAATCCACATGCTCCGCCGCTTGTGCGGGCCCCCGTCAATTCCTTTGAGTTTTAGCCTTGCGGCCGTACTCCCCAGGCGGGGTACTTAATGCGTTAGCTACGGCACGGATCCCAAGGAAGGAAACCCACACCTAGTACCCACCGTTTACGGCGTGGACTACCAGGGTATCTAATCCTGTTCGCTCCCCACGCTTTCGCTCCTCAGCGTCAGTTACTGCCCAGAGACCCGCCTTCGCCACCGGTGTTCCTCCTGATATCTGCGCATTCCACCGCTACACCAGGAATTCCAGTCTCCCCTGCAGTACTCCAGTCTGCCCGTATCGCCCGCACGCCCACAGTTAAGCTGTGAGTTTTCACGAACAACGCGACAAACCACCTACGAGCTCTTTACGCCCAGTAATTCCGGACAACGCTCGCACCCTACGTATTACCGCGGCTGCTGGCACGTAGTTGGCCGGTGCTTCTTCTGCACATTACCGTCACTTGCGCTTCGTCCTGTGCTGAAAGAGGTTTACAACCCGAAGGCCGTCATCCCTCACGCGGCGTCGCTGCATCAGGCTTGCGCCCATTGTGCAATATTCCCCACTGCTGCCTCCCGTAGGAGTCTGGGCCGTATCTCAGTCCCAGTGTGGCCGGACACCCTCTCAGGCCGGCTACCCGTCGTCGCCTTGGTAGGCCATCACCCCACCAACAAGCTGATAGGCCGCGGGCCCATCCCACACCGCAAAAGCTTTCCACCACAGAACCATGCAATCCCGTGGTCCTATCCGGTATTAGACCCAGTTTCCCAGGCTTATCCCAAAGTGCAGGGCAGATCACCCACGTGTTACTCACCCGTTCGCCACTCGAGTACCCCCGAAAGGGCCTTTCCGTTCGACTTGCATGTGTTAAGCACGCCGCCAGCGTTCGTCCTGAGCCAGGATCAAACTCTCCAAACAAAAACCACTCGCAACACCGAGACAGAATTCAAATCAGAGAAAATCTGACCTAACAAACCAGAAACAATCTGGCACAAAAACACCACACCCCTAAACGGGAAAAAGAAGGCATGGCAAAAAAACAACAACAAACAAAAACCACCAAACACACTATTGAGTTCTCAAACAACACACCCGCCCGACCGCGCGACGAGCCCGCGGCACTTGGCCGCGTACTAGTAGTGCGGACGGTCAGGAACCCACCGAAGTGGGGCTTCCCTCTGGGATGCCGTCGCGCTCAGCGGACTGACCGCGTCGCGACGACGTCAACAAGTTACGTGAGGGAAAACTTGGAGTCAAATGGCCTGATAGGGCGTGTCTTTCGGCCCAACACCTATCGTGCGCACCGGAGGTGCGTCAGCTCCGACAAAGTACTCAACACAGCGGTCGCCGAACTTATTCCGCCCGCGACCTGCAGAGGGCGGCGCCGTCAGGCGCTGACCACTCATCCGACGCGCTCCACGCCGGCGATATTCCGCTTGCCGCGACGCAGCACCAGCCAACGGCCGTGCAGGAAGTCCGACGGCTGCGGCACCCACTCGTCGCTGTCGATCCGGACGTTGTTGACGTACACCCCGCCCTCGCCGATCGTCCGCCGCGCAGCGCCCTTGCTCGCCGACAATCCGCTGGCCACCAGCAGGTCGGTGATCGTGTCCGGGCCGCCCGGCTTGAGCTCGGCCACCGACGCCTCGCGCAGCGCGGCCGCCAGCGTCGGCTCATCCAGCTCGGACAGCTCGCCCCGGCCGAACAGCGCCTGGCTGGCATGTTCGACCGCCGCCGTCGCGGCCTCCGCCGTGCACCAGCGTGGTCAGCTCGCGGGCCAGCCGGCGCTGCGCTGCCCGCTCGTGCGGCCGCTCCGCCGTCGCCTGCTCCAATTCGGCCAGCTCCTCGACGCGACAGGAAGGTGAACCACCGCAGATAGCGGACCACGTCGGCGTCGGTGGTGTTGACGAAGTACTGGTACCAGGCGTACGGGCTCGTCATCTCCGGGTCCAGCCAGAGGCTGCCACCGCCCGTCGACTTTCCGAACTTCTTGCCCTCCGAATCCGTCACCAGCGGCGTGGTCAACGCATGCACCGTCGCGCCGACCTTCTGCCGGACCAGCCGGACCCCGGCGATGATGTTGCCCCATTGATCGGAGCCGCCGATCTGCAGCGTGCATCCGTACCGTCTGGTGCAGTTCCACGTAGTCGTTGGCCTGCAACAGCATGTAGCTGAACTCCGTGTAGGAGATGCCCTCGCCCTCCAGCCGGCGCCGGACGGTGTCGCGGTCGAGCATGACGTTGACCGAGAAGTGCTTACCGACGTCGCGCAGGAACTCGATCGCGGACAGCTCGCCCGTCCACGACAGGTTGTTCTCCACGACCGCGCCGGTCGGCGAATCGTCGAAATCGACGAATCGCTCCAGCTGGCCGCGAATCCGGTCGGCCCACTCCGCGACCGTGTCGGCGGTATTCAATGTCGCGTTCCCCGGTGTCGCGTGGGTCGCCGATCATGCCGGTCGCCCCGCCGGCCAGCACGATCGGCCGATGGCCGGCCTGCTGGAACCGCCGCAGCGCCAGCAGCGGGATCAGGTGCCCGGCGTGCAGGCTCGGCGCGGTCGGGTCGAATCCCGAGTAGACGGTGATGGGTCCGGCGGCCAGCTCCGCCGCCAGTGCGTCCCGGTCGGTGGACTGCGCAACCAGCCCACGCCACTCCAACTCGTCGAGGATATTCGGCGTACCCATGGACGTCGATCTTTCCCTACCATCGATATCAATCGCTTTCGCCGGGAGCGGGTGCCCGCGGGCTGCGGCGATATAGCGACACCTCGGGGCGGCCGGCCAGCCAGAACCGCCAGGCGCGATCGGCGGCCTTGCTCACGCCGACCCGCGGACCATGACGCCGACCTGCTCCTCTCCGAGGGTCAGCCGGATCGGGCCCTTCGGGTCGAACAGGTCAATTCCGTTGTCGTCCATGGTGATTCCGAGGGCGGAGCAGAGATTGCCCGGGCCACGCGCCAATGCGGCCGGACGGGTCGAATCGCCGCGGCGCGCCCGGGCCACGTCGAGACCCGCCTCAACCGCGCCCGCCCGCAGCAGCACGGCGCCCGCCACTCCGTCGGTGGCGCACACGACGTTCGCGCACACGTGAATGCCGTGGCTGCGATACGTGTAGAGCCGCCCGGCCGGACCGAACATCACCGAATTGCGCAGCCCGGGCCCGCGAAACGAATGCGAGGCGGCATCGGGCCACGGTCCGTCGGCCGGGCCGCCGTAAGCCTCCACCTCGACGATCATCGCGCTCACGCCGCGCCCGGTCAGCGCCGCACCGAGCAGCCGCTGAGCCGCGGTGGGGGGATCCACGGACAGCGTCGGAACTCATCCGAGCGATTCTGCCCGCGAGCCTTGACACGCCTACCAGCGGGGAGGAATATTCATCACATGATGACTTCATCAAGCGATGAATTGCTCAGACATGGTGTCGAGCCGGTGATCACCATCGACCATCTCCGGGTCATCCGCGGCAAGCGACCCGCGATACACGACCTCTCGGTCCAGATCGCCCGCGGCACGACCACCGGCCTGCTCGGGCCCGTCCGGCTGCGGCAAGACAACGTTGATGCGCGCCATCGTCGGCACGCAGATCGTCGCCGCGGGGACCGTGACGGTGCTTGGCCGTCCGGCGGGATCGGCCGAGCTGCGGCACCGCGTCGGGTACATGCCCCAGGACCCAACGATCTACGACGACCTGCGGATCATCGACAATGTCCGCTACTTCGCCTCGCTGTACGGGATGGATACCCGCGCCGCCGACGCCGCCATCGACGCGGTTGGCCTCGCCGACCACCGGACCGCCCTGTGCGGCAATCTGTCCGGCGGCCAACGAACCCGCGCCTCACTGGCCTGCGCGCTGGTCTGCCAACCCGATCTGCTCGTCCTCGATGAACCGACCGTCGGCCTGGACCCCGTGCTGCGCGCCGACCTCTGGGAGCAGTTCAACGCGCTCGCAAAGCGCGGAATCACTCTGCTGGTATCCAGCCACGTGATGGACGAGGCCGACCGCTGCCGGGACCTATTGCTGATGCGTGACGGCCATCTGCTTGCCCACATCACCCCTGACCGACTACGAGAGGAAACCGGATGTACGTCACTGGAGGAAGCGTTTCTGTCCATCATCCGGCGCAGCACCGCAGCCGCAGCCGGCTGACGCTGCAGGGCTATACGGCAACAACGGCGCGGATCCTGCGCCAGCTCGCCGCCGACCACCGCACAATCGCGATGATGCTGCTCGTCCCGAGCCTGATCATTACGCTGATGTACTTCATGTTCCAGAACGTCCCTACCCGGCCGGGTGCAACTTCGGGGTTCAACAACGCCTGTCTGATCCTGCTGGGCCTGTTTCCACTGCTGGTGATGTTTCTGATCACGTCGATCACCATGCAGCGCGAGCGGGCTTCGGGAACGCTGGAACGGATTCTGACCACCCCGCTGCGGCGACTCGAACTGCTCGCCGCCTACGGGACGGCGTTCTCGATTGCCGCGGCGGCCCAGGCCACCCTGGCGTGCATTACTTCGTTCTGGTTGCTCGGCTTCGACACAGCGGGCAGCCCGGTCTGGGTGTTCGTGATCGCGGTCGTCAACGCGGTCCTCGGCGTCGGCCTGGGCCTGCTGTGTAGTGCGTTCGCGCGCACCGAGTTTCAGGCCGTGCAGTTCATGCCGCTCGTGATCGCGCCGCAGATTCTGTTGGCCGGCATCATCGTGCCGCGAGCTGTGATGCCGGACTGGTTGGAGTGGATCAGCAACGTCATGCCGGCCAGTTATGCGCTGGAGGCGCTGCAACAGGTCGGCGCGCACCCGGAGCTGACCGACATCGCGCTGCGCGACATCATCGTTGTCATCGGCTGCGCGATCGTCGCACTGTGCCTGGCCGCGGCGACGCTACGACGAAGGACACCGTAGGAGACATTGACCACCAACGCAGAACGCAAGCGTCCCGGGAGACCGTCCGGGACGTCGGACACCCGCGAACGCATCCTGGCCAGCGCTCGAGAGCTCTTCGCGCGCAACGGGTTCGACAAGACGTCGATTCGCGCGGTGGCCGCGGGCGCTGGCGTCGACGCCGCTCTGGTGCACCACTACTTCGGCACCAAGCACCGGTTGTTCACCGCGGCGATCCACATCCCGGTCGATCCGATGATTCTCATCGAACGGATGCGGGAAACCCCGGTCGAGGAACTCGGCCTCAAGTTGCCGTCGATACTGCTGCCGCTGTGGGACTCCGAGCTCGGCGCGGGGCTGATTGCCGAACTTCGGTCGCTGCTGTCCGGTGCAGAGGTCGGATTTCTCCGGACCTTCATGCGGGAGGTCGTGGTCGCCGAGATAGCGGCCCGGGTCGACGATCCGCCTGGGAGCGGGATTCTGCGCGCCGAGTTCGTAGCGTCGCAGATAGCGGGTGTACTGATGGCGCGCTACATCATTGGGATCGAGCCGTTCGCCTCGCTACCGGCACAGCAGATCGCCGAGACTATTGCGCCCAACCTGCAGCGATATCTGACGGGCGATCTACCCGGCCTCTCCTAGACCGCGTTGGCGCGGGCGATGGCCCCGTAGCTGACGGCGCTCGGCCGGATCCAACGCTGTTGCGTGGTGCGGTCATTGCCAAGCAGGCCGAAGTGGCCGTGGTAGCCGTTGAACCACTCGAAGTTGTCGACCAGCGACCAGTGCAGATACCCGCGCACGTCGAGGCCGTCGGCGATCGCCGGCGCCAGCTCGCGCAGAGTGTCCTCGATCAGCGCGGCGCGCAGATGGTCGTCTGCGTCGCCGAAATCCACGCCGTGCTCGGTGACCAGCACGGGCAGCCCGGTGATCTGCTGCGCCTGACGGCAAGTCGCGGTCAGCGCACTAGGCGCCAGCTCCAGGCCGTTGTCGGATACCTGCCCGGCAGGCGGCTTGAGCCCATCGGGCCCGAACACGACGCGCGTGTAAGTCTGCACGCCGATGAAATCGCCGAACGCACCCATGTCGCGCAGGTAGCGCCGGTTGACGAATTCGTCTGCCGTATCCGCCATCTCCTCGCCGCCCGGATCGGCGGCGATCTCCTGCAGCGCCAGCGTGATGCCGACCTGCGCGCCGGGCGCCACCGCATGGATGCTATCGACGGCCATCCGGTGCGCCCGTCCGACGACCTCGACGGCCTTGTCGTCGCTGGCCGCCGGGAAGAACGGACAGAACGCATCGTCGCTGACGCCGAATGCCTTGGCCGCCAGCCTGTTTGTCTCGTCCACCTTGGTCATCCAGGATTCGGGGAGCAGCCCGCTGTGGGTGAGCAATACGGGCGTGTTCGCCTCGTTGATCGTGGACACCCACGTCACCCGATCCCCAAGCCGGGTTATTACAGTCGCCGCGTAGTCGGCGAACCGCTGAGCGGTGTCCGGGGCACGCCAGCCGCCGTTGTACCGGATGAGCCACTGCGGACTGGTGAAATGGTGCAGCGTCAGCACCGGCTCGATGCCGTGCCGCAGGCAGGTGTCAACCACCCGCGAGTAGTGATCCAGTGCGGCCGTGGAGATCTCGCCGTTCTCCGGCTCGACCCGCGCCCATTCGATTCCGAACCGAAACGCGTTGAGGCCCAACGCCGCGATCACCGCGATGTCGTCGGGATACCGGTGGTAGAAGTCGACGGCGTCACCGCTGGGCTCCCGGTACACCGTGCCGGGCAGGTGCTCCATCAGCCAGGCGTCGCAGCTGACGTTGTTGCCCTCGACCTGATGAGCGGCTGTGGCGACGCCCCAGAGAAATCCGTCAGGAAACCGGGCCACCGGACTCTGCCCTGTCCAGCATCCGCTGGTGCTCGGCGTCGTCGGTCACGGCGACGGCCTCGTCGATGAGCAGCACCGGGATGCCGTCGTCGATGCGGTAGGCGCGCCGCAGCCGCGGGTTGTAGAGGAACTCGTCGTCGACGAGAAGCAGCGGGCCGCGGTCTTCCGGGCAGACCAGGATGCTCAGCAGGTTTTCGTCGAGCACGACGGCAGGCTAGCCGACGGGCTGGGTGATGCCGCCGGTCGGGCCGATGAAGACGCCCGTGTTGTCGGGATTGGTGGGGTCAGGCGGCACGCCGGGCGGAAGCTGGTTGATGCCGGCCGTAAACCCACCGGGCGCCGAGTTCGCGTTGGCCGCCTGCGCCTGAAGCTTCCGCTGGTAGGCCACGGTGCTCTTCAGCGCCTCGATCAAGGGCGTCTGGTTGGGCCGGTGATCCAGCGCCTCCACAATCGCTTCCTTGTTCGCTTTCGACGGCATGAAGCCCAAGGACCGGAGAACCAATACCTCGTGGATGAAGTTCGAGAGCTGACCGCCGCCCGCACCCAGGTCGTAATCCGATTGGATGATGGCAAGCACTTCGTCCACCGTCTGCGGGGCCTCGGCTTGCTCTGTCGACTCGGTATCGGTCGGCGTGGTTGGGTCTTCGGGTTGGGCCATTGCCGTCGGCGCGGCGAAGCCCGCCATAAGTCCGATAGCGAGGGCGCTACCGGCCACCCCGCCGGTAATGGCGCGACGCCAGCCGTAGCGATTCTTACCGGTCTGCGATGTCATCAATCCTCCAGCGACGGTGGCGCGAACAGCCCGACCCGGCGACGATCTGTCGCCAGCGGGAGCCTAACAGTGAGAGACCCGTGAGGCACGATCTCACTGTTGGGTGCCGGCGATCTCGGTACGCGCCGCGACGGTCAACCGCTTGTACCGATTCGTATCGGGATCCAGGTACCAGGCGTTACGGGACGGCTTGGGGATCCCCGCCGCCCGCAACGGGCTGACCTGCGGGCGGTACGACGCAGTCAGTGTCATCTCCGGCACCACGTGCACGATGTCGGGCGGGTTCCCGACCGGCAGATCGGCCAGCGCCTCGGACAGATCCGCCGACGGGATGCTCCCGCCGGGACACAACTCGAGTGCCGTGATGGCCAGCTGATGGGCCCCCACCTCCACGCCGTACGTCACCGCCAGATCGACGGCCCCGAGCCGGCCGACGGCATCGTTTATCGGCGAGGCATAAACCGTGCCACGCGCGGTGTGGATCACCCCGTCGCGGTTTCCGACGAGCCAGTAGTCGCCGTCCTCGTCGCGGCGGAACAGGTATTCGGTGGACACCCAGGTGTCGGCCGGGGCGAATACACCGCGCTTCACCGACGCTGTCGGGTCGACCGGCCCGCGCGGATGGGCGAGCAGCACGCCGACCTCGTTCGTGTCGGCTTTCCGCACGAACCCGCGGTCGTCCTCCAGGATCAGGTTGTCTTCGGCGTCGTAGGCCGCCAGTTCGACCTCGCCGCCGCCCGGCAATGGCCTGCCCTTGCTGCCCATCTTGGCGCCGGACACATTGGCCAGCACTGCCTGTCCATCCGTGGTCGCGAAGAACTCGACGACGTGGGCCGGCTCGAACACGTCGACGACGCGTTTCCACAGGCCGGTCGGCATGCCCGAACCGATGAACAGTCGCACCGGATGGCTGCCGGTCAGCGAGAACGACGGATCGTCGATGACATCGCGCAGCATCGCCCAGGTGTAGGACACCACAGTGACGCCGTACTGGCGGATTTCCTGGACGAACCGGTCGGGCTGCAGACCCCGCGACAGCGCGATGCGCGCGCCGCCGACCACGGCGCCGCCGAGGCTCACGAGCAGGCCGGACTGGTGATGCAGCGGGGTGAGGCAGTAGACGGTGTCGCCGCGGCCCAGGTTGGCGGCCGACGCGGTGCCGAACGCCGACAGGGCCCAGCGGTAATTGGTGATCTGGCGCGCGATCAGCTCGCCGCCGGTCGAGCCGAACCCGACGAACGCCAGGTCACGGGCCAGCCCCGGGTTGGGGCGGTACCAGCCGGGCAGGTCGACCACATCAGGGTCGATCTTCTCCATGTCGATGACGTCGGCGTGCTCGGGCACGTCCAGGTCGCGGGATTCGCCGCCGCCGAGCACCAGCACCCGCGTATCGAGGCGGCGCGCGGCCTCCAGGTTGCTCGGGTCGGCGATGATCTCCGACACCGCGCCGAGTCGCGCGGCGGTCGCCAGGTCGACGTCGGGCGGAATCAGCACCGCCACCGCACCCAGCCGCGACAGCGCGGCGATGGCGACGAGCGCGCTGGGCCGGGTCTCCATCAGCACCCCGACGTGGGCACCCTGGCGCACGCCGACGTCGATCAGGCCGCGGACCACATTGTTGATCCGGCGATCCACCGCCTCGAAGGTGTGCACGCGGCCGTCGAACAGCAGGGCCTCCCCACCGGGTACGTCGCGGGCCTGCTCGGACATGATCCGTCCGAGCGAAATCCGGGTGTGGTCGTTGATCTGGCCGAGGCGGGCCAGCCTGGGCAGCGTGCGGGCCGTCTCTACGGCCAGCGCGCGGGCGGACTTGTTGGCCGCGACGAGCGCATCGGCCGCGGACCGGGCCAGGCTGAAGGCCATCTCGGTCGCGGCGGCGGTGCCGTGCGCCAAGCGCGAGCTGAGCGAGACACCGCTTTCGCTGGGTTCGGACGGCT
Organism: uncultured Actinomycetota bacterium; assembly: GCA_963848185.1. Classification (GTDB taxonomy): domain Bacteria; phylum Actinomycetota; class Actinomycetes; order Mycobacteriales; family Mycobacteriaceae; genus Mycobacterium. Next base: position 556,339 of record CAWKCR010000004.1, on the reverse strand, counting down.
GCAGCGCCATCGGCGTGACGTGCTCGGGCATGTCGCCACTGCCGTCGATCCACTTGACGAACTGCGCGACCGTAGGCCAGGTCTGGCCGGCGGCCTTGGATCCAACAACCAAGCCGAAATGCCCTACGCGGATGAGGAATTCGTACACATCGGCCTGTGGGGCGGCCCGCTTGATCCCACGCACCGAGGCCGGCTGTCCGATGTCGTCGACCTCGCCGACGACCGCCAGCACCGGGCAATCGATGTCGGATAGCGTCACCAGGTCGCCATGGATGGAGAAGCCACCGGTCATCATCCGGTTGTGCGCGATGAACTGTTTGAGAAGTTCGGAGATCGCCGGGCCGGACCAGGCGATCCAGCCCTCCGACGCGAGGAATCGGCGCTGCTGTTCACGAGGCAGCAGTGCCTCGCGGTCGTGCAACTGGCGCAGGAAGTCCAGCCGCGACTGCGCGGTCTTGATCGGATCGAGCATCTGAAAACCGGCGCGCGCTAACCAGCCGGGGATATCGATGCGGGAAAAGACGTGGTCGGCCATGAAATCGGCCGCCCCGGCGGCCAGCCCGGCGGGCAGGTTCATCGGCAGCGCGGCCAGCGTGTCGACGGGTGAGCCGAACGCGACGATGCTGGCCAGGTCCTTCGACCGGCGGTAGGCCGCGGTCTGGTAGCAGAACATCCCGCCCTGGGAGTAGCCGGCCAGGTGCACGTCGCGGCCGGTGACCTCCTTGACGGTGTCGATGGCTTCGCTCAGCGCGACGACGTGGTCGGCGAGATTGCGTTGCATACCGCCTTCGACCTTGTCGGGTGAGCCGAAGTCGATGACCCAGGGATCGATGCCCGCCTTGTGCAGAATGCCGACCGCGCCGTCGTCGCGAGTGACGTCCCACATGTCAGCCGACATCATCATCGGGTGCACCATCAGCACCGGCGGGCCGGGCGGCTCGGCGCCGGGGCGGGCGTCGGGCGGGAAGTATCGCCGCAGCCGGTACATCGGCACGCTCTGGATGATCTGGAACGGCGAGGGCACGGCGCCGGTCTCCAGGCCGCCGTAACGCAGCACTTCCAGCCCGTTCTGCGCGGTGGCCACCAGCCGCCCCACTGGCTTGGTTATAGCCGACAGGCCCACCACGACCCACTCCCCTTACGCGATGCCAGTCTCCCGACTGCCGCCGACCATCATGGCACGCCGTCGACCTATCATCTCGGCTGATGGCGAACCTGATCAACGTCGAGCGCGCAACCGTCGGCTATGGCACTCGTACGCTGCTCGACGCGGTCAGCCTGGGCGTGGACGAGGGCGACGCGATCGGCGTCGTCGGGCGCAACGGCGACGGCAAGACGACGCTGCTAACTGTGCTGACCGGGAGCAGGGAGCCCGATTCGGGCCGCGTCACCCACACGTCGGGGCTGTCGGTGGGCCATCTGCGGCAGGGCGACGAACTCATTGGCGCCACCGTCCGGGACGTCATCGTCGGCGGCCAGCCGGACCACGTCTGGGCCGCCGAGCCCGACACGCGCGACGTCGTCGAACACCTCCTGGCCAGCGTCGACCTCGATGCCGATGTGGCTCGCCTGTCCGGCGGCGAACGGCGCCGGGTGGCGCTGGCCGAGGTGCTGCTGGCCGGGCACGACGTGCTGGTGCTCGACGAACCGACGAACCATCTCGACGTGGAGGTGATCGGCTGGCTGGCCGAGCGCTTGAACGTGCGGCGGCCCAAGGCGCTGGTGGTCGTCAGCCACGACCGCTGGTTCCTCGACGCCGTCTGCACCAGGACGTGGGAGGTGCACGGCGGTGCCGTCGACGCCTACGAGGGTGGATATGCGGCGTACGTGCTGGCCCGCGCCGAACGGATGCGGCTCGCGGCCGGCACAGAAGCCCGCCGCCGCAACCTGATGCGCAAGGAACTGGCGTGGCTGCGACGCGGCCCACCCGCGCGGACGTCGAAACCGAAGTTCCGCATCCAGGCCGCCAACGAGCTGATCGCCAACGAGCCGCCGCCGCGTGATTCGCTTGTGCTGCAACGGTTTGCGACGACGCGGCTGGGCAAGGACGTGTTCGATCTGCACCGGGTCCGGCTGGAGGTGGGCTCGCCTGGGCGCGTGATCCTGGACCGCATCGACTGGTCGATCGGACCGGGAGCTCGTATCGGGCTGGTCGGAGTCAACGGCACCGGCAAGACGTCGGTGCTGCGGCTGCTGACGGGCGAACTGCAGCCCGCCGCCGGGACTATGAAGCGGGGCACCACGCTGAAGATCGGCTATCTTAGCCAGGCGCTGAGCGACCTCGACGGGGGCGACCGGGTGATCGACGCGGTCGAGAACCGGCGCCGCATCACCGAGCTGGCCGGCGGCCGCGAGATCAGCGCTGCCACGCTGTTGGAGGACTTCGGATTCACCGGCGACAAGCTGACCGCGCGGCTGGCCGACCTGTCCGGCGGTGAGCGACGCCGGCTGCAGTTCCTTCGGCTGCTGCTCGACGAGCCGAACGTGCTGCTGCTCGACGAGCCCACCAACGACCTCGACATCGACACTTTGACGGTCATCGAGGATTACCTGGACGGCTGGCCCGGCACGCTGATCGTCGTCACCCACGACCGGTACTTCCTGGAACGGGTCAGCGACGTCACCTACGCGCTCACCGGCGGCGGCCGCTGTGACCTGCTGCCCGGCGGCATCGAGCAGTACCTCGAGGGCCGAGCCGCCGCTGCACCTGCGGTTGCACGTCCTGAGCCTTCGCGTGGCGAGTCCGCGGCCGCCCGTGAGCGCCGCACCGGCAAGGAAATGGCCCGCATCGAAGGCCAACTGGCCAAGCTGGACGACCAGATCGCCGCGCTGCACGAGTCGATGGCGGACGCGGCTTCCGATCATGTCCGGCTCGGCGAGCTCAACGCGGAGCTGAACGAGCTGCTGGCTCGCAAGGAATCTCTCGAAGAAGCGTGGTTGGCCGCCGCCGAGGACTGACTTACCGGCGGCGCGGTTCCAGCGCCGCCAGATGGGCGCGGAGCACGCCGAGGATCGCCTTCGGGCGCAGGTCCTTCGCGTCAGCGGTCAGCGCGTGTAGCGCCAATCCGTCGACGAGGGCGTGCAGGCGCTCGGTCTCGTAGGCCAGGTCGACGTCGCCGCGAACAAGTTTCTCCCGCAGCAGCAGTGTCAGCACCGCCGCGCACGCGTCGGCGACGGCCCGCTGCGCATCCAGCGCCACCCGGCGCAGCGAGGGGTGCGACGGACTCTCCGCGACGACGGCCATGTTGACCGCCATCTCCATGCGACGCTGGTCGTCGAGCGGCATCATCTCGGCGAGCACCGCCTCGGCGAACTTGCGCGGGTCCTTGATCGCGAAGTGGCTGGCCGCCCGCTCGCGCACGCGTTCGTGCACCAACGCCATCGAGTACTCGAGCAGCTCGGCCTTGGTCGAGAACACATGTCGGACCGAACCGACGGCCAGGCCGGCCTCGGCGGCAACATCGCGGATCGACACCGCCGAGGCGCCGTCGCGGACCACGACGCGCCACACCGCGTAGGCGATTTCGTGGCGACGGCTGTCGTGGTCGATCAACTTCGGCACGTTCGTATGTTAGCACGAGTGTGCTATGTTAGTAATACAAACGTGCTAACAACGCCATGTGGAGGTTGAGGAGATAATGCTGGAGTTCTTCGCCGAGAATCCAGTCGCCGCAGTGATAATCGGCTGCGAGATCGGTCTGTGGGCGCTGCTTGGCCTAGGGATGGTCGTGCGCTACCCGCTTCGGCTGCCACGCACCAGCACCGCCGTCCTCGCGGGCATTCCGCTGCTGGACCTCGTGCTGGTGATCGCCACGGCGATCGACCTGCACGGCGGCGCCGACGTGGGCTTGGTGCACGTGCTGGCCGGCTTCTACCTGGGCTCGAGCCTGGCGTTCGGGCCGGCGATAGTGCGATGGGCGGACGTGCGATTCGCGCACCGTTTCGACGGCGGGCCTGCCCCGCGCCGAGTGCCCAAGCACGGTCCGGAACGCGCGGCGCACCTGATGCGTGAGTGGTATCGAGTCCTTGCCACAGTCGCCATCGCGTCGGTGGTGCTCGTCGTGCTGATCCTGTTCTTCGCCGCACCGCACGACCAGGCGGGTCTCTGGTCGTGGATCGGCCGGGCTTGGGCGGTCGTCGGCCTGTGGTTTGTGTTCGGGCCGCTGTGGGAAAGCGGGAAGTCGTGGCTAGCGACGCAGCCTGACACGCAAGCGGTCGGCGGTGTCGCGCACGACCCCGAGCTGCTTGGCGACCTGAACTGGGGCCGTGCCGCCGCGGGCGTCGCGGGAGTTCACCGATCCGTCGACGGTGAGCACCTCGCGGACCTGCGGCGTTAGCTCAGGATGGATCGCCGCCAGCTCGGCGTCTTCAAGGTCCTCCAGGCCGACGCCGCGGGCCTCGGCGGCACGCACCGCCGCGCCGGCGGCCTCATGGGCAACCCGGAACGGCACGCCCCTGCGGACCAGCCACTCGGCGACGTCGGTCGCCAACGTGTATCCGAGCGGCGCCAGTTCGGCCATCCGGTCGACGTCGAAGCGCAGCGTGCCGACGAGCCCGGCCATGGCCGGCAGCAGCAGCTCGAGCTGGGCGACCGAGTCGAACACCGGCTCCTTGTCTTCCTGCAGGTCGCGGTTGTACGCCAGCGGCTGCGCCTTCAGCGTGGCCAGCAGGCCGGTCAGGTTGCCGATCACCCGGCCGGACTTGCCGCGGGCCAGCTCGGCGATGTCTGGGTTCTTCTTCTGCGGCATGATCGAGCTGCCGGTCGACCACGAGTCGTGCAGCGTCACATAGCCGAATTCGGTTGTGCTCCAGAGGATGATGTCCTCGGCGAGCCGAGACAGGTCGACGGCGATCATCGTCAGCACAAAGGCCGCCTCCGCGGCGAAGTCACGCGAGGCAGTGGCGTCGACGGAGTTGTCGGCCGCGGCGTCGAAGCCCAGTTCCTCGGCGATCGCATCGGGGTCCAGCCCCAGCGACGACCCGGCGAGCGCCCCGGATCCATACGGCGACACCGCGGCTCGCTTGTCGAAGTCGACGAGCCGGTCGACATCCCTCAGTAGCGGGTGGGCGTGTGCGAGCAGATGATGTGCCAGCAGGATCGGCTGTGCGGACTGCAAGTGGGTCTTGCCGGGCATGATCGCGGTCGGGTGGGCGGCGGATTGCGTGGCCAGCGCCGCGACGACGTCGAGCACGCCGTCGGCGACCCGTCGTACCGCGACGCGCAACCAGAGCCGAAACAGCGTGGCCACCTGGTCGTTTCGCGACCGCCCTGCCCGCAGCCGCCCGCCCAGCTCGTCTCCGACCCGGTCGATCAGGCCGCGCTCAAGCGCGCCGTGCACGTCCTCGTCGGTGACCACCGGTGCGAAGCTGCCCGACGCCACGTCCTCCGCCAGGCTGTCCAGGCCGGCGAGCAGACCGTCGCGCTGGTCCTCGGTGAGCAGTCCGGCGCGGAACAGCACCCGCGCGTGGGCCTTTGACGCGGTGATGTCGTACGGCGCCAGCACCCAGTCGAAATGGGTGGACTTGCTCAGCGCCGCGAGCGCCTCGGATGGCCCCTCCGCGAACCGCCCGCCCCACAGCGACCCCTCGTTAGTGCTCACGTCAACTCCCTCGCGAGCGTGCGCAAACTGCTGACTTTCTGCGGCGTGTCGCCCGCAGACACGCACGCTCGCGGAGAAAAGTTCACGTCGCCAGGTCCCGGCGGGCAGCAATCTTCGACGACAGGCCATGCACGTGCACGAAGCCCTTGGCCGCGGACTGGTCGAACGTGTCGCCCTCGTCGTAGGTCGCGAGATTGAAGTCGTACAGCGACTCGGCGCTGCGCCGGCCGTTGACCGCAATGTGCCCGCCGTGCAACACCATCCGGATCTCACCCGAGACGTGCTCCTGTGTCTTGGCGACGAACGACTCCAGCGCGGTCTTCAGCGGCGAGTACCACAACCCGTCGTACACCAGCTCGCCCCACCGCTGGTCGGTCATCCGCTTGAAGCGGCCGAGCTCGCGTTCGACCGTGACGTGTTCGAGCTCGGTGTGCGCGGTGACGAGCACCATCGCTCCCGGCGCTTCGTAAATTTCCCGGCTCTTGATGCCGACCAACCGGTCTTCCACCACATCGAGCCGGCCCACACCCTGGGCGCCGCCGCGCTCGTTGAGCTCCTCGATGGCCTGCAGCACGCTCACGGGCCGACCGTCGATCGAAACCGGCACGCCGCGTTCGAATCCGACGATCACCTCGTCGGGGGTGCTCCAGTTGACCGTCGGGTCCTCGGTGTAGTCGTAGACGTCCTTGGTCGGCGCGTTCCACAGGTGCTCCAAGAAGCCCGTCTCCACCGCGCGGCCCCACACGTTCTGATCGACGGAGAACGGCGACCGCTTGGTCACGTTGATCGGGATCGCGTTCTCTTCGGCGAACGCGATCGCTTTCTCGCGCGTCCAGGCGTAGTCGCGGACCGGGGCCAGCACCTCCAAATCGGGTGCCAGCGAGGCGAATCCGACCTCGAAGCGGACCTGGTCGTTGCCCTTGCCGGTGCAGCCATGCGCGACGATGCCGCCGCCGTGCTCGCGCGCCGCGACCACCAGATGCTTGACGATCAGCGGGCGGCTCAGCGCCGAGACCAGCGGGTAGCGGTCCATGTACAGCGCGTTGGATTGGATGGCAGGCAGGCAGTACTCGTCGGCGAACTCGTCCTTGGCGTCGACGACGACGGCTTCGACGGCGCCGCAGTCCAGCGCACGCTGCCGCACGACCTCCATGTCCTCACCGCCCTGACCGAGATCGATAGCGACGGCCACGACCTCACGGCCGGTCTCCTTGCCGATCCAGCTGATGGCCACCGAGGTGTCGAGACCGCCGGAATACGCCAAGATGACGCGTTCGGACATTAACCAATCTCCTTCTACCGGGCCCCTATTGCAGGTTCTCGATTGTGGTGGCCAAGTCGGCACCGGTCATCGGCTCACGCGCCACCACCAGAATGGTGTCGTCACCGGCGATGGTGCCGACCACGTACGGCAGTGCCGCGCGGTCGATCGCGCTGGCCAGGTAATGCGCCGCGCCCGGCGGGGTGCGCAGCACGGCCAGATTGCCACTGGCGTCGGTGGACACCAGCAGCTCCCCGAGCAGCCGCGACATGCGTTCGGTGCCACCGGAAACGCCGCGCACAGGGCTGCCGTCCTCGGGGACGATGTACACGCCGACGCCGCCGTCGGCGCCGCGCAGCTTGACGGCGCCGAGTTCTTCGAGGTCGCGAGACAGCGTGGCCTGAGTGACGTCGATACCCTCGTCGGCAAGCATCGCGGCCAACTCGCTTTGGCTGCGCACGGATTTCGACGACAGCAGAGTGACGATGCGGGCCTGGCGGCCGGCGCGGGTGGCGGCCACCTCGGGTGCGGTCTTCGGGCCGCTCATTGCGATCGCTCCAGCAGCCACACCAGCAGCGCCTTCTGGGCGTGCAGCCGGTTCTCCGCCTCGTCCCACACCACACTCTGCGGGCCGTCGATCACCTCGTCGGTGATCTCGTGACCGCGATGGGCCGGAAGACAATGCAGCACAATCGCATTAGGCTGGGCCCGAGCCAGCAGCGCTGTGTTGACCTGGAACGGCCGGAACGGCCCCACCCGGTCCAGTCCATCGTTTTCCTGGCCCATCGACGTCCAGGTGTCGGTGACCAGGACGTCGGCGCCGTCGGCGGCCGCCCGTGGGTCCGCCGTCAAAGTCACCGAAGCGCCCGTGTCGGCCGCACGTTCCTCGGCGGCCGCGACGAACTGCGGGTCGGACTCGAAGCCGGGCGGTGCGGCAATCGTGACGTGGATGCCCGCGGTCACCCCGCCCAGCATCAACGAGTGGGCCATGTTGTTGGCGCCGTCGCCGAAGTAGGACAGCCGCAGCCCGTTCAACGTGCCCCGGCGTTCGTCGAGTGTCTGGAGGTCGGCCAGCACCTGGCATGGGTGGAACTCGTCGGACAGCGCGTTGACCACCGGAACGGTCGACCCGGACGCCATCGCCGTGAGGCGCTCCTGCGCGAACGTCCGCCACACGATCGCTTCGACGTAGCGGGACAACACCTTCCCGGTGTCCTCAAGCGTCTCCTCACGCCCCAGCTGGGTGCTGCGGCCGTCCACCACGACGGCGTGACCGCCGAGCTGGGCGATGCCGACCTCAAAGGAGAACCGCGTGCGGGTGGAGGCCTTGTCGAAAATGACGGCCACACCGCGCGGTCCCTCGAGCGGCCGGCGGCTGAACGGGTCCTTCTTGAGCTCGGCGGCCAGCGCCAGCACCTCGGCCTGCTCGTCGGGGGTCAGGTCGTCGTCGCGCAGGAAATGCCGAGTCATTGCGAGATCTCCTGAGCCTTGTCCAACACATTGGGCAGGGAACCCAGGAACTCGTCGATCTGCGCCTCGGTGATGACGAGCGGCGGTGCAAGCCGAATCACATCCGCCGCAGCGGCGTTGACGAGGAAACCGGCGTCGCGGGCAGCGGCCTCGACGGCCTTGGCTGCCTCGGTGCCGAGCACGACACCCAGCAGCAGTCCCCGGCCCCGGACGTGGTCGACCAGCGGGTGGCCGAGCGATTCGATGCCGTGGTGCAGCGTCTTCCCCAGCACGTCGGCGCGCCCGATCAGATCGTCGTCGGCCAGCACCCGCAGGACTGCTAGCGCGGCCGCCGTGCAGACGGGGTTGCCGCCGAACGTGCTGCCGTGCAGGCCCGGAGTCAACAGGTCGGCGGTCTCGCCGACCGCGATGCACGCGCCGATCGGTAGCCCGCCGCCGAGGCCCTTGGCCAGGGTGACGATGTCTGGTGTGATGCCGTCGTGCTGGTGGGCGAAAAACGCCCCGGTACGGCCCATCCCGGTCTGCACCTCGTCGAGCACCAGCAGCGCACCGTGCCTGGCCGTGATCTCCCGCGCTGCCACCAGGTAGCCGGCGGGCGGGACGACGACCCCGCCCTCCCCCATGATCGGCTCGAGGAACACCGCCGCGGTCTCGTCGCCGACGGCGGCGGTGAGCGCGTCGATGTCGCCATACGGGACGTGCACGACCTCGCCGGGCAGCGGGGCGAACGGCTCCTGCTTGGACGGCTGCCCGGTGAGCGCCAGCGAGCCCATGGTTCGGCCGTGGAAAGCGCCTTGGGCGGCAACGAGTTTCGTGCGTCCGGTGAGCCGGGTGATCTTGAAGGCCACCTCGTTGGCCTCCGTGCCGGAGTTGCAGAAGAACACCCGCGCCCCGGCGTCGGCGCCCAGCAGTCCGACCAACGCTTCGGCCAGCGCGATGCCGGGCTCGGTCGCGTACAGGTTCGACGTGTGGCCGAGCGTGTTGAGCTGCCTGGTGACCGCCTCGATCACGGCCGGATGGCGGTGGCCCAGGACGTTGACGGCGATGCCGCCGAGCAGGTCGATGTACGACTTGCCGTCGACGTCGGTGACCACGGCGCCGTCACCGCTGGCCAGCGCGAGGGGCGGGGTGCCGTAGTTGTTCATCATCACGGCCTCCCAGCGCTGCTGGAGGGTCATGCGCTCACCACCTTTGTGCCCGTCCCCTCGTCGGTGAACAGTTCGACCAGCACGCAATGCTCGACGCGACCGTCGATGACGTGCGCGCTGGGCACACCGCCGCCGACCGCCCGCAGGCAGGCCTCGATCTTGGGGACCATGCCGGCCTCCAGCGTCGGCAGCAGCTGTGTCAATGCGGCCGTGTCGATTTCGCTGACCAGCGACGTGCGATCGGGCCAGCGGGTGTACAGGCCCTCGACGTCGGTGAGCATGACCAGTTTCTCGGCGTTCAGCGCCTTGGCAAGGGCGGCGGCGGCGGTGTCTGCGTTGATGTTGTGCACGACACCGTCGGCGTCCGGCGCGATCGTCGACACCACCGGGATGCGGCCGGCGCCAATGAGGTCGAGCAGCGACTCGGCGTTCACGCGCTCGACGTCACCGACCAGGCCGATGTCGGTGGCCACCCCGTCGACCGTGACGTGGCGCCGTACGGCGGTGAACAGGTGGGCGTCCTCGCCGGTGATGCCGACCGCGTACGGGCCGTGGGCGTTGATGAGGTTGACCAGCTCACGGCCGACCTGGCCGAACAGCACCATGCGGGCGACGTCGAGCACCTCGGGCGTGGTGACCCGGAAGCCACCCTTGAAATCGCCTGCGATGCCGAGCCGTTTGAGCATGCTGCTGATCTGCGGGCCACCGCCATGCACGACGACCGGGTGGATGCCGCAGTTGCGCAGGAACACCATGTCGGCGGCGAACGCCTGCCGCAGGGTGTCATCGGTCATGGCGTTGCCGCCGTACTTGACGACGACGATCTTGTCATGCAGCGCTTTGAGCCACGGCAGGGCCGCAGCGAGCACGTCGGCCTTGACGTGACGATCGACAGTGGTGGTCATGAGCTATAGGCCGAGTTCTCTTCGACGTAGCCGTGCGACAGGTCGGTGGTGCGGATCGACGCTTGAGCGCCGCCGAGGTCGAGGTCGACGGTGACGTCGATGTCGGCGCCGGACAGATCGACATCGCGGGCGCCGGGCACGCCCGTCCCGTTGACGCATACCGGAAAGCCGTTGAACGACACGGTGATCCGGTCAGGATCGACCGTGAACGGTGACATGCCGACGGCGGCCAGCACCCTGCCCCAGTTCGGGTCGGAACCGAACAGCGCGGTCTTGACCAGGCTGTCGCGTGCGACAACGCGGGCGGCGGTGAGCGCGTCATCTTCGGTGGCGGCGCCGGTCACGGTCACGACGATGCGTTTGGTGACGCCTTCGGCGTCGGCCTGCAGCTGTGCGGCGAGATCGTCGCAGACCCGCAGCACCGCGTCGTCGAGATCGCTTTGGCTGGACGCGATTTCGCTGGCCCCGGAGGCGAGCAGCAGAACGGTGTCGTTGGTGGAGCAGCTGCCGTCGACGTCGAGCCGGTCGAAGGTCAGTGCAGTGGCGCGGCGCAGCGCACGGTCGAGGGCGGCGGCGTCGGCGACGGCATCGGTGGTGATGACGCTGAGCATGGTGGCGAGCGACGGCGCCAGCATGCCCGCACCCTTGGCCATGCCACCGACCGTCCACTTGTCGGGATGGTGCAGCGCAACCTGTTTGGGCACGGTGTCGGTGGTCATGATGGCCCGGGCGGCCTCCTCGCCGCCGGTCAGGCCCCCGGCCATTTCGTGGACGACCTCTTGCACGCCGGAAAGCACGTTGTCCATCGGCAGCCGGTCGCCGATCAAGCCGGTCGAGCAGACGGCGACCTCGATCGCGCCCGTCTCGGTGCCCCAGTCGGACAGCGCAGCGGCGACGGCCTCGGCGGTGGCGTGGGTGTCCTGGAAGCCTTGCGGGCCGGTGCAGGCGTTGGCGCCACCGGAGTTCAGGATCACCGCGCGCAGCCGCCCGGTAGTCAGCACCTGCTGCGACCACAACACCGGCGCGGCCTTCACCTGATTACGAGTGAACACACCGGCGGCGGCGTGGTCGGGTCCTTCGTTGAACACCAGCGCAAGGTCGAGCGCCCCGGATGCCTTGATGCCGGCCGCGATTCCGGTGGCCTTAAAGCCCGCGGGCGCGGTGACGCCCTGCGTGCGCACCAGCCGGGACGGTTCGGTCAGGGCCGGAGCCGCTTGGCCGGCGACATCAGATCCCGTCACGGCGCCACCCCCACGATCGAGAGTCCTTCGGTTTCGGGCCAGCCCAGCGCGAGGTTCATCGACTGCACGGCCGCGCCGCCGGTGCCCTTGACGAGGTTGTCGATGGCGGCGATGGCGATGAACGTTTCGGCGTCCTCGTCGACGGCGACCGCCAGTTGCGCGGCGTTGCTGCCGATCACCGCACCGGTTTTCGGCAGCTGGCCCTCGGGCAGCAGGTGCACGAAAGGCTCGGCGTCGTAGGCCTTTTCGTAGGCAGCGCGGAGCTCTGACAGGGGCGCGGTGGTGCGGGCGGTGCAAGTGGCCAGGATGCCGCGGGAGGCCGGGATCAGCACCGGGGTGAACGAGACCGTCACGTCCCTGTCGGTGACGGCGCGCAGGCCCTGCGCGATCTCCGGGGTGTGCCGATGTTTTCCGCCGATGTTGTAGGCGCGCGCCGATCCGATGACCTCCGAGCCGAGCAGGTCGGTCCTGGCCGCGCGGCCGGCGCCCGAGGTGCCGCTGACGGCGACGACGGTGACGGCGGGTTCGACGAGGTCCTCGGCGATCGCGGGCCAGAGCGCGAGAAGCGCCGCGGTCGGATAGCACCCCGGGACGGCGATCCGCTTGGCCCCGCGCAGCCGATCGCGGGCGCCGGGCAGTTCGGGCAGCCCGTACGGCCAGCTGCCGGCGTGCTGAGAGCCGTAGAACCGCTCCCACGCCACAGTGTCGGTGAGCCGGAAGTCGGCGCCGCAGTCCACGATGACGGTGTCGGGGCCGAGTTGTTCGGCCAGCGCAGCCGAGTGGCCGTGCGGCAGCCCCAGGAACACCACGTCGTGACCGGTCAGCACCTCGACGTCGGTGGCTTCCAGCGCCCGGTTGGCCAGCGGCAGCAGGTGCGGGTGGTGTTCGGCAAGCGTGGTGCCGGCGCTGGCGGCGGCCGTCAGCGCGCCGATGGTCAGCCGCCCGTCGGCGTAGGCGGGATGGCCGAGCAGCAGACGCAGGATCTCCCCGCCCGCATAACCGCTGGCACCGGCCACCGCCACAGAAGTCATGCAGGCGATTCTGCATGGTTATGCAAGAAGTCGCAAATTAATTCTGCGTGCGCTCAGTGCGTCCACGCAGTGCCTGGTCGACGTCGGCGTTCTTTGTGATCGTAAGCATTCTCAGATTCGCCGTGACGTTTCAGCCGATTCGGCGGCAATCTCCCGGCCATACTTGATCCAGCAACATCAAGTGGGGGGCCGCGGCGATGAAAGTAACCACATCGGTCGATCTGACCGGTTCGTTTACCACTGACATGCACCGAGTGCTGCACGAGGCGGCAAAGCAGGGGCCGCTGGCCACGGACACGGTGACGGGCGCCACCGTCGTGCTGCGTCATCACGACGTCGATACATTGGCCCATGACCGGCGCCTGAGTGGAATCGGGCTGGCCTTGTTCGACGCGATGGGGATCACCCACGGACCGCTGCGCGACTGGTATCGCCGAGTGATGTTCACAACGGAGGGTGATTATCACCGTCGAATTCCAGCCGTCGTTTCACGCGCCTTCACGCCTCGATCCGTCGAGGCGCTGCGTGCGACGGCCGCCGATATGGCCACCGCGGCGGTCGCTGCCGTCCGGCAAGGCGGGGACATCGTGCCGGCTTGCTCGACCATTGCTACGCGGCTGACCTGTCGCCTGCTCGGCTTACCCGATACCGACGTCGCTCTGTTCGCGAAGTGGGCCGACGCGCTGAGCCCGGTGTTCTTTGTGATGACGCCCGACCAGATCGCTGCGGCGACCACCGCAATCACTGAGCTGCAATTCTATGTCGAAGACCTGATGACCCGCCGTACCAAGGACCCAGGACGCGACCTCATCACCGCGCTACTCGCAACCGAGGGCGATGGCGACCGCCTCACCCGCACCGAGATCGTCACAACGATCGCCAATCTGCTGGTAGTAGGCCACGACACGACCGGCAGCCAGATTCCCTGCACCATTCTGGTGGCCCTGCAGCACCACGACGAACTCGCCGGCGTGAATGGAGACGAGGTCCGGCTGGCCAACGCGGTCGCCGAGACCATCAGGCTGGAGCCGAGCATCCCGCTCATTCCGCGCACCGCAGTCGAGCCCATCGAACTGCACGGCACGACGATCCCGGCCGGCGCGATGGTTCTTCTGTGCATCGCCGCCACCTGCCGCGATGCGTCGGCGTGGCGCGAACCCGATACCTTCGACCCGGATCGCTTCGCCGAGCCTGACGCACCCAGGCTGCTCAGCTTCGGGGCCGGCGAACACTACTGCCTGGGCACCTCTCTGGCGAAGGTTGCGGTCGGCGAGTGCCTACGAGCCGTGCTCGCCACCGATCCGCCGCTGCGCCTGGCCGAGGATCCGACGACTATTCCGTGGCGCCGGGTTCTTGGCCGCAGCCCGATGCGACTGTTCGTGAGTTCCGGCCGGGCGGCTTAGGCTGCTCAAGCCCGTTGCACGGCGCCGACACGGTCTGCGGCGGTCTGCACTGCGGCGTCGCGGGCGGCGCTGGCCTCGTCCTCGGTGAGCGTCCGATCGGGGGCGCGAAACCGCAGCGCAAGCGCGAGCGACTTGTGGCCATCGCCGATCTGCGGGCCGGTGTAGACGTCGAACAGCCGCACGTCCTCGAGCAGGGCTCCCGCGCCGTCGCGGACGGCGTCGACAACGCTTTGCGCAGCGACATCCTCGCCGACGATTAGGCTGATGTCCTGGAAGACGGCCGGGAACGGCGACACCGCCGGCGTGGGCAGCGCCTCGGTGATCGGGATGGCGTCCAGGTCCAGCTCGACCGCGCAGGTGCCCTTCGGCAGGCCGGACCTCTCCACGACCGCCGGGTGCAGTTGACCGGCGTGGCCGACGACCGTCTCGCCGACCAGCACCTCGGCGCAGCGGCCGGGATGCCAGGGCAGATACTGCGCGGGCCGCAGCGTCAGTTCGACACCGGCCGCACGCCCGATGACGCGCACCGCCTCGAACGCGTCGCTCGCATGGACGGGGCGGCCGGGACCCCACGGGCCCGCCGGCTCACGCAGGCCGGCCAGCACCACACCGACATGCTGGGGCTGGCGCGGGAGCGACTCGTCGAGCGTCGCGATCTCGTCGTCAGTGGGCCGCCGGTCTGTCGGAACTAGTTCGACGGCACGGGTTTCCGAGGTCGGCTCCACGACTTGGGCGATTGCGTACTGCGCCACGTCGACGGCGCCACGGGACACGTTGCGGCCCAACGCTTCCAGCAGCCCGGGCAGCAGGGTGGTGGCCAGCTCGGGACGGTCGGACTCCAGCGGGTTGAGCACCCGGGTGGTCTGCCGGCGGGGATCGTCGGCGGGCAAGCCCCACCGGTCGAATACCCCTGCAGGCAGGAACGGGGTGGGCAGGATCTCTACATATCCGTTGAGCGCCAACGACTTTCCGATGGCGCGCCGGCGCTTCTGGGTTGGGCTGAGGCCGCGCCCGGGCGGAGCGAGTGGTAACACCGACGGGATGATCTCGAGGCCCTCGAGCCGCAGCACCTCTTCGACAAGGTCGGCGGGCTGCCGCAGGTCGGGGCGCCAGCTCGGCGGTGTGGCGGTCACTCGCCCGTCGTTGACCACCACGTCGGCACCGATCTGGGTGAGGCGTCGCTGCGTGGTGCCCTCCGCGTAGTCGACACCGGCGGTGCGGTCGGGCAGGTCGGCGGCGATGGTGATCGGCGGCTGCGGCCAGTCGTCGCGCGGCGGGTCGCCTCGCCAGTCGGTCAGGGTGGGTTGGATTGTGCCGCCGGCGATGTCGGCCAACAGCGTGGCGGCGCGATCCAATGCCGCCACCGAAACGGCCGGGTCGACGCAGCGTTCGTAGCGACGGCCCGACTCGCTGGTCAGGTGAAGTCGACGCTGGGTGCGCGACACCGCTGCGGGATCCCAGACCGCGGCCTCTAGCAGCAGGTCGGTGGTGGTGTCACGCACCTCGGTGGTGCCGGCGCCCATGATGCCGCCAATCGCCGCGGTGGCGACGTCGTCGACGATGAGCACATCGCGGGGGTCGAGTTTGCGTTCGATGTCGTCGAGCGTGACGACGGTCTCCCCCGGCTTAGCGAAGCGGACAGTGAAGCCGCCGGTTATCAGGCTGCGGTCGTGGGCGTGCATCGGGTGACCGAGTTCGAGCATGACGTAGTTGGTCACGTCGACGGCCGGCGAGATGGCCCGGATGCCGCTGAGCAGCAGCCGTCGCTGCATCCACCACGGTGACACGGCCGCCGGGTCGATGCCCGTCACCGGCCGCAGCGTGAACCGTTGGACGCCGGTGCCGGGTTGCACCGTCAGCGGCCACGCCTCGCCTTCGGCGAGCAGCGATGGTGACAGGGCAAAGGCGGGGTCGACGAAGTCGAGGTCGTAGGCGCAGGCGATCTCGCGGGCCATGCCGCGCACCGACAGGCAGTAGCCCCGGTCCGGGGTGATGGCCAGGTGGAACACAGTGTCATCGAGGCCCAGCACGGCGGCGCCGTCGTCGCCGGGTTCGGCTGTGCCGGGGGGTAGCACGATGATGCCGGATTGGTCTGCGCCCAAATGCAGTTCGGCCGCCGAGCAGATCATCCCGTCGGAGGTCCGGCCGTAGGTCTTGCGTTTGGCTATGGTGAAGTCCCCGGGCAGCGTGGTGCCCGGAAGCGCCACCACGACCAGGTCGCCGACAGCGAAATTTGTTGCCCCGCAGACGATGTCGCGGGGCTCGGCTTCGCTCACGTCGACCTTGACGGCGCGGATGGGCTTCTTGAACTCGGTGAGCTCGTCGATCTCGACGACCCGGCCGACGGTCAGCGGACCGTTGACGGGCCCGACCGTGATGACCTCTTCGACCTCGTGGCCGATCCGGATCAGCGTCTGCTCCAGCTCATCGGGGGGCACGTGCCAGCCCGGTGCGCCGGCCTGGACGATCTCACGCAGCCAGCTGTATGGAAGCCGCATCAGGCTCCAACCCCGAACGGCAGCGAGAACCGGACGTCACCCTCGACCATGTCGCGCATGTCGGGGATGCCGTTGCGGAACTGCAGTGTCCGCTCCAACCCCATGCCGAAGGCGAATCCGGAATGGACCTCGGGGTCAATGCCGCAGGCGCGCAACACATTCGGGTTGACCATGCCGCAGCCGCCCCATTCCACCCAGCCGGGGCCGCCCTTCTTGTTGGCGAACCAGACGTCGACCTCGGCGGACGGCTCGGTGAACGGGAAGAAGTGCGGCCGGAACCGGGTGCGGCCCTGGGGCCCGAACTCCGAGCGGGCGAACGCGTCGAGCGTGCCGCGCAGGTGGGCCATCGTCAGGCCCTTATCCACCGCCAGCCCTTCCACCTGATGGAAGACGGGGGTGTGGGTGGCGTCCAGCTCGTCGGTGCGGAAGGTGCGGCCGATCGAAATGATGTAGACGGGCAGGTCGCGCTCCAGCAGCGTGCGGATCTGCACCGGCGAGGTGTGGGTGCGCAGCACCTGCCGCGACCCGTCCGGCGCGACGTAGAAGGTGTCCTGCTCGCTGCGCGCCGGATGGTCGGGCGGGAAGTTCAGGGCGTCGAAATTGAACTGTTCGGTCTCGACCTCAGGCCCTTCAGCCAGCTCCCAGCCCATCGCGACGAACGTGTCGGCGATGTGCTCGGCCAGGATCGTGATCGGGTGGCGGGCGCCAAGCGGTTGACGAGTCGACGGCAGGGTCACGTCGATGCGCTCGGCGACCAACACCGCGGCGTCGCGCTCAGCGCGCAGGGCTTCGAGCCGCTCGTCGTATCTGCGCTGCGCCTCGGCGCGGGCCACGTTGACCCGCTTGCCGGCGTCGGCGCGGTCGGACTTGGCCAGTGACCCCAGCGCCTGGCGGGCCAGCGCGATCGGTGAGCGGTCGCCAAGGTGCTCGGTCTTGGCCCGGGCCAGCGCGTCGAGGTCACTTGCCAGGTCGAACGCATGCCGGGCCGCGCTGACGGCCTTGGTCAGCGCTTCTTCGGATAGATCTATGGGCTGATCAGCCACCCGGCGATCATAGGCGATGCCCCGCTCGCGCTTCGCATGCATTTCCCGCGCCGAGTCCCGCTGAAGTGTTCCCGGCTCGAGTGTCGGCTTGGGGCACGGATCGGCGGCGAAGGCGTGTCGTAACCGAACACTCGGCGAGCGCGGCACCGGCCAGACCAGCGGCCGTCGCAATGAGGAGGCCCGTGCTCGCCAGCACCAGGTAACCGAAACAGGCGGCACCACCGAGCAGCGCGAACCGCAGCGCCGTCCACCCCGTCGGGCGCCCGAACCGCGTCGATGCCAACATGCCCAGCACCAGCGCCACCGCGTGCCCGACATCGGTGAAGTCACGACCGACGGCGACCACCGCCACCCCGACCGCCAGCCACCAGCCGATCCACGCGGGCCGCCAGCGCAGCGGAATGGCCGCGGTGAGCGCACCCAGCACCGCGGCCGCCCCATAGCTCATGCCCACATCGGTCGCGCGGGTCACCGACATCGGCAGCCAACCCAGTTCCACCGCGGCTGTCAGGCCGACGGCCACTAGCAGCGTGGCGCCGATGTGCCCGACCGCGAAGGCCACCACCAGCCGACCGCTGCGCCACAGCAGCTCGGCCAGCCCGAGCAGGCAAACCAGCCCGGGCAGCCACACGTAGATCGGGCCGGCGTCGATCACGAACGCGCTGCCCAGCAACGTTCCGATGTGCCCGTGGCCCAGGTTGTGCAGGTTGGTGCTGGCCTGGCGGATCACCCGGTCCTGCACCTGCGGGCCGAGCTCCAGCAGCGCCGTCGTCACGCACGTCACGATCACCGCATAAGCCACGGTGACCCGGACCCGCGCCAGACGGACGAGCAATCCGAACACCATCGGGCCCACTATGCCCCCGGTGCTTCCCCAACTTCGTCGTCCTCGCCTGGCAACTGCCTGCGAGTTTTCAAGCGGTACATGGTGAAATCCGCCGGTACACCATCTTGCTTGGCCGTAAAGACTTGCCTGCGAAGCCGTTTGGCCGTGACACCGAGCGAAGCGAACTCCTCGTCGGAAATCCGTTCCAGTGTGTCCTGCGACACGATCAACTCGCCCTTGGTGGCTCGCGCCATCACCCGCGCGGCGATGTTGACGTCCACACCGAGCCAGTCCGAGCCGATCCGTTGCGGTCGACCGGTGTGAACACCGACGCGCATCCGCGGCGTATAGCCGTCGACGTCAACGGCTTTCACCGCCTCACGAGCGGCAATCGCCGCCCGAACCGCGGTGGCGGGGTCGGCGAAAACCGCCATGATGCCGTTGCCCATCCGCTTGACGATGTGCCCGCCGGCCTCCAGCAGCGGAGGCTCGACCACCTGGGAGACGCGACGCAGCAGTTTCAGCGCGGCCTCGTCGCCCGCACTCAATGACCACGCCGAGAATCCGACCAAGTCGGTAAAGACCAGCGTCACCTCACGATTGGCGGGCCGACTCGACATCCACAGCGGCCAGCGTACCTGGCCGATAAACCGGCTGGTCACGAGCGTATGGCGCGCCGATAGCCGCCAGATAACACTTGCCCTGGCACGCCCCCGCAAATCATAGACAACATTCGTTGTCAACATTATCCTGAGTACATACCCGTGGGTTTGGATTCAGCGAGGAACCGATGACCGCGAGATTGACGACGACCCCGGCGCATGCCGCCACCCGGCCTGACGGCCGAGGAGACCACCCCCTCGGCCCGGACTCGCTGACGTGGAAGTACTTCGGCGACCTGCGGACCGGCATGCTAGGCGTCTGGATCGGCGCGATCCAGAACATGTACCCGGAGCTCGGCGCCGGGGTCGAGGACCACTCGATCCTGCTGCGCGAACCCCTTCAGCGGGTCGCCCGGTCGGTCTACCCGATCATGGGTGTGGTCTACGACGGCGACCGCGCTGCGCAGACCGGCGAGCAAATCAAGGGCTTCCACAAGACCATCAAGGGTGTCGACGCCGAAGGGCGCCGCTACCACGCGCTGAACCCCGAGACGTTCTACTGGGCGCACGCCACGTTCTTCATGCTGATCATCAAGACCGCCGAATACTTCTGCGGCGGGCTGACCGAGGCCGAAAAGCGCCAACTGTTCGACGAACACGTGCAGTGGTACCGGATGTACGGCATGAGCATGCGGCCTGTGCCCAAGTCCTGGGAGGAATTCCAGGAGTACTGGGACCGCAAGTGCAGCGACGAGCTGGAGATCAACCGCGCCACCCTCGACATCTTCACGATCCGCATCCCCAAGCCGTGGTTCGTGTTGATGCCAACCCCGATCTGGGATCAGATCTTCAGGCCGATGGTTGGCGCGCAGCGCTGGATCGCCGCCGGGCTGTTCGACCCCGCAGTGCGCGAAAAGGCCGGCATGCGTTGGACACCCGGCGATGAGGTGCTGTTGCGGATATTCGGGAAGCTGGTCGAAATGGCGTTCGTCGTGGTGCCCGACGAGATCCGGCTCCACCCGCGCGCGCTCGCCGCGTATCGACGCGCCAACGGACGCCTGCCCGACGACGCCCCGCTGGTCGAGGCGCCCGCGTTCATGGCGCCGCCCCGCGACCGACGGAGCCTGCCCATGCACTACGTGCCGCGCCGCAAGACGTTGCTCGATCGTGCCGGATCACTGGTGCACACCACTTTCTCGCTGGCCGGCCTGCGTCCGGCCCGGGGCCGCAGCAAGGCAGCCTAGGCTGTCGCCATGCTCGAGTGGTCTGATGTCGACCTCGCCGTGCGCGAAGCCGTGCGCGAGTTCGTGGACAAGGAGGTACGGCCCCACGTCGACGCCCTGGAAAGCGGCGAGATGGAGCCCTACCCCATCATCCGCAAGCTGTTCGCGACGTTCGGCATCGCCGAGATGGCGCGCGAATCGCTCACCAAGCGGCTGGCCCGGCTGCGGGAGGGCGGTGAATCGTCCGGCAGGCCGGCGTCGGGCGGCATGTTCGGCGACGGCGCGCAGGCCGGTATGGGTTTCGTAGTGGTCAGCGAGCTCTGCCGGGTGTGCATGGGCGTCGTCACCGGGATGGGCGTCAGCCTCGGGCTGACGGTGCCGACGATCATGGGCCGCGGCACGCTCGCGCAGCAGGAGCGGTGGCTGCCTGATCTCGTCACCTACGACAAGGTGGGCGCGTGGGCGATCACCGAGCCGGACTCCGGCTCGGATGCGTTCGGCGGCATGAAGTCCTACGTGGTCCGCGACGGCAGCGGAAATGGGGACTACATCCTCAACGGGCAGAAGACGTTCATCACCAACGGCCCCGACGCCGACGTGGTGGTGGTCTACGCCAAGCTTGACGAGGGTGATCCGACGGTCGACAAGCGTGACCGCAAGGTGCTGACCTTCGTGCTGGACCGCGGCATGGATGGCTTCGTGCAGTCAAAGCCGTTCCGCAAGATGGGCATTCACAGCTCCCGCACCGGCGAGCTGTTCTTCAACAATGTCCGGCTCGGTCGCGACCGGCTGCTCGGCGAGACCGAGGACAACGCCACCGGCGACGGGCGTGCCAGCGCACGGTCGAGCTTCTCCGCCGAACGCATCGGGGTGGCCGCAATGGCGCTCGGCGTCATCGAGGAATGCCTGCACCTGTGCGTCGACTACGCGAAGAGCCGCAAACTGTGGGGTCAGGAGATCGGGCAGTTCCAGCTGATTCAGCTGAAGCTGGCCAACATGGAAGTCGCGCGAATGAACGTGCGCAACATGCTGTTCCGGGTCATCGAGGCGATGCAGACCGGTAAGGAGATCTCGCTGCCCGAGGCGTCGGCGATCAAGTGGTACTGCTCGCAGGCGGCCACCGACGTCGCGATGGACGCGGTGCAATTGTTTGGCGGCAACGGCTACATGACCGAGTACCGGGTGGAACAGCTGGCCCGCGACGCCAAGTCGCTGATGATTTACGCGGGCAGCAACGAGGTGCAGATCACCCACGTCGCCAAGGGTCTGCTCAACGGCGGCTAGCGGTTGCGTAACGCTATGGCGGGATTTGACTCGTTTTCTCACCGTGGCGTTACGCAAACGCCTGATCGGGCTAGCCGAGGCGACGTGCCCGTGCGTTTTGGTAGAGGCAGATTGCGGCGGCCGACGCCACGTTGAGGCTTTCGGCATGACCGGGCATCGGTATGCGCACGCGGCGCGTCGCCATCTCGGCCAGTTCGGCTGGCAGGCCATGTGATTCGGGTCCGAACAGCCACGCCGTCGGCTCGGACAGCTCGGCGTCATCGAGACTGATTTCGCCGTCGACGGTCGTGGCCAGCACCTGAAGGCCGGCCTCGGTCAACGCCGTAATCGCAGCAGCCGCATCGGGTTCGGAGACCACCGGGATCGAGAAGATGCTGCCCGCGGAGGCACGCAAACACTTGCCGTTGTAGGGATCGACGCTGTGGCCGGCCAGCACGACGGCGCCGGCGCCCATCGCGTCGGCGATGCGGATCAGCGTGCCCGCATTACCGGGCTCGGAGATCTCCACCGCCACCGCCACCAACTGCGGTGCCTGCGCGAGCACGTCGGCCAACGTCGTTTCCGGCACCGAGCACACCGCGACCAGTCCGACCGGAGTCACCGTCTCGGACAACACCTTCGCGGCACGGTCGGTCACCACGTGTACGGGGACATCGGTCAGCATGGCGCCGAATCGACCCAACGCGGATTCGGTGACGAACACCTCCGACACGAGACCGCGCCGCAACGCGGCCTCGACGAGGTTGGGTCCCTCTGCGAGGAAACGTGCGGCGCGGCGTCGTCCGATGTGACGGTGCAGCTTGATCGCTGCTGCCACCCGAGCGGAGCGCTCGGTTAGCGTCAGGCGGCCTCTCCGGAAGGCGCGTTGACGTCGTCGGGCAGCGCACCCTTGGCCACCTCGACCAGCGCGGTGAACGCGGCCGGGTCGCTGACCGCGATCTCGGCCAAGTTCTTGCGGTCCACCTCGACACCAGCTGCCTTCAGGCCCTGGATCAGCCTGTTGTAGGTGATGTCGTTGGCGCGGGCCGCGGCATTGATGCGGGAGATCCACAGCTTGCGGAACTCGCCCTTGCGGGCACGCCGGTCACGGTAGGCATAGGTCAATGAGTGCAGCTGCTGCTCTTTGGCCTTGCGGTACAGACGTGACCGCTGACCCCGATAACCCTTCGAGGCCTTGAGTATGGTGCGCCGCTTCTTCTGGGCGTTGACTGCGCGCTTCACGCGTGCCATGAAAGTCTTCCTATCTCTTTCGGGTCTTGCTCGGGCTTGCGCTCAGCCGTTCAGCAACTTCTTGATACGGCTCTTGTCGTTCGCCGACACCTCGGTGCGGCCGTCCAGCCGCCGGGTGCGCTTGGTCGGCTTGTGCTCGAGCAGGTGCCGACGGTTGGCCTTCTGGCGCACGACCTTGCCGGTCCCGGTCAGCCGGAACCGCTTGGAAGCGCCGCTGTGGGTCTTCGCCTTGGGCATATGTCCTCTGTTCTGTCGTTCAGTTTTGCGGTGGGTCGGAGGCTTGCGGTTGTGCGGCCTCAGGCGCCGGTGAGGGCTCTGCCCGTCGTGCCGGCGGAGCGTCGGCGTCATGCGCCGCCTTGGCGCGAGTCTTCGCGCCGCGGTGCGGTGCCAGCACCATCGTCATGTTGCGGCCGTCCTGCTTCGCGGACGTCTCGATGAAGCCGTAATCGGCGACATCGGCGCCCAGGCGCTGCAGGAGTCGGTAACCCAGCTCGGGCCGCGACTGCTCACGCCCACGGAACATGATGGTCACCTTGACCTTCGACCCCGCCTCCAGGAAGCGAACCACGTGACCCTTCTTGGTCTCGTAGTCGTGAGGGTCGATCTTGGGGCGCAGCTTCTGTTCCTTGACGACGGTCTGCTGCTGGTTTTTGCGAGACTCGCGCGCCTTCTGGGCCGTCTCGTACTTGAACTTGCCGTAGTCCATGATCTTGCAGACCGGCGGTTTGGCGTCTGGAGCTA
Organism: uncultured Actinomycetota bacterium; assembly: GCA_963848185.1. Lineage (GTDB taxonomy): Bacteria > Actinomycetota > Actinomycetes > Mycobacteriales > Mycobacteriaceae > Mycobacterium. The sequence continues at coordinate 532,833 of CAWKCR010000004.1, read as the reverse complement.
CTTCGACGAGGTCGAGATCGGCGTCCGCGGCGACGCGGAGTGCATCTTCGATGCGCACTATGCCTACCTGCTCACCGCCTGGTCCGATCAGGCGGACTTCTGGTACGCGGATGCGCTCGTTGACGCGGGTCTCAGTGCTGATGGGGCCTCCTATGTTGTCGTCGAGGAATCCCACACCATCAGCGAAAAGGCCCTGCATGAAGCAGGGCCCAAAGCCGACCAGGACAGGCATCAGATGCCTGTGACCGGACCGCTGAGCCGGTGTGGCCAACGGTGGGAGTGGGACTCCACTTACTGTCCCTGGCGTTCGCCGGGACGGTCGCGCATGCCAGTCTAGCAGGCATGACCGATGACCCGAACATCCGCGAGCTGGCCGAAATTCCCGCGGTCGAGGTGATCACGCGGTCGGCCGTCATGCTGATGAGCGCCGCCGCCGAGAAGCTCGGGCTCTCGGCGGACAACCCGGACGACAGCCCGCACCGCGATCTCGACGAGGCGCGCCGGCTGATCACCGCGCTTGCCGGGTTGGTGACCGCGTCGGCCGAGTACCTCGGACCACACGCGGGACCAGTGCGCGACGGCCTCAAGACCCTGCAGTTGGCGTTCCGGGAATCCAGCGCCGCACCAGACGAACCGGGGCACGGCCCGGGCGAGAAATACACAGGTCCGGTCTGGTAGTCAGTCACATACATTTCCCGGGTTGAGCGAATATCCTCGCGGCCTATGACCGTCACTAGCCCGTCCAGGACCCGACAGCGCTCCAGGTACTGGTGGGTCCCCGCGGCGGCCGGCTGGACGGTCGGCATCATCGCGACCCTCTCGCTGATCGCGAGCGTCTCGCCGCTGGTTCGCTGGATCATCAAGGTGCCGCGGGAGTTCGTCAACGACTACATCTTCAACTTCCCCGACACCAGCTTCGCGTGGGCCTTCGTGCTGGCCCTGCTGGCGGCGGCCCTGGCCGCCCGCAAACGCATCGCGTGGTGGATCCTCGTGCTCTACATGGTCGCGGCGATCGGCTGGAACGTCGGTGACCTGGTAACCGGCGACGAGACGTGGATGGAGGAAATCGGCGAGGTCATCGGCATCGGCTTCCATATCGCGTCGATCGCCTTTCTTGTGCTGGCCAGGAAGGAGTTCTGGGCGAAGGTCCGGCGTGGCGCGCTGTTCAAGGCAGCCGCGACCCTCGTCGCCGGCATGGCGATCGGCATTGTGCTGGCGTGGGGGCTGCTGGAACTCTTCCCCGGAACGCTGGCACGCGACGACCGGTTCGGCTACGCGGTCAACCGCGTCAGCGGTTTCGCCGCGGTCAGCTCGAACCAGTTCGCGGGGCACCCGCACGTCTTCCTCAATGCGCTCTTCGGCCTGTTCGGCGCGCTGGCGCTGATGGTGGCGGCGATCGTGCTGTTCCGATCGCAGCGGGCCGAGAACGCGCTGACCGGCGAGGACGAATCCGCCATCCGCGGTCTGCTCGACCTGTTCGGCAAGAACGACTCTCTGGGCTACTTCGCCACCCGCCGGGACAAGGCGGTCGTGTTCGCACCCAACGGCCGCGCCGCCATCACCTATCGCGTCGAGGTCGGTGTCTGCCTGGCCAGTGGCGACCCGGTAGGCGACCCCAAGAGCTGGCCGCAGGCCATCGAGGCATGGCTGGCGCTGTGCGAGAGCTACGGCTGGGCGCCCGGCGTGATGGGCGCCAGCTCGGCGGCGGCAGAAGTATTCCGCGAGGCCGGCCTCAACGCGCTGCAGCTCGGCGACGAGGCCATCCTGCATCCGGACACCTTCCGGCTGTCCGGGCCCGACATGCGTGCCGTGCGCCAGGCCGTGACCCGGGCGCGGCGGGCCGGCGCGACGGTGCGAATCCGCCGCCATCGCGACATCGGCAGCGAGGAGATGGCCCAGGTGGTCGCGCGGGCCGAGGCCTGGCGGGACACCGAAAGCGAACGCGGCTTCTCGATGGCGCTGGGCCGACTCGGCGACCCCGCCGACAGCGACTGCCTGCTGGTCGAAGCGGTGCAGCACGAGAATGTCGTCGCCATGCTGTCGCTGGTGCCGTGGGGCAACAACGGCGTTTCGCTTGACCTGATGCGCCGTGCGCCGCAATCCCCCAACGGCACAATCGAATTGATGGTCAGCGAGCTGTGCATGCAGTCCGAAGGCATCGGGGTCACCCGGATTTCGCTGAACTTCGCCATGTTCCGCTCGGCGTTCGAGCAGGGTGCCCAGCTCGGCGCGGGACCGGTGGCGCGACTCTGGCGGGGCCTGCTGGTGTTCTTCTCGCGCTGGTGGCAGCTCGAGACGCTGTACCGCTCGAACATGAAATACCAACCCGAATGGGTGCCGCGCTACGCGTGTTATGAGGACGCCCGGCTCGTCCCGCGGGTGGGTGTCGCATCAGTGATCGCCGAAGGCTTTCTGGTGTTGCCGTTCTCGCGTCGAAACGAACAGCCGCACACCGGCCATCACATTTCGGCTCCACAGAATCTGGTGGCGACGGGATTGTTGCACCACGACGGCAGCGCTCCCGACCTCAGCGAGTTACAGGCCGACCTGCCCGAGGCGGAGGACCTGCCGCGGCTGCCCGAGCAGGTGCGGGTCCGGATGGCCAAACTCAATTCGCTGCAGGACAGCGGGATCGACGCCTACCCGGTCGGGCAGGCACCCAGCCATACCATCGCGCAGGCGATCGATGCCGACGACAGCGCGACGGTGAGCGTCGCCGGACGGGTGCTTCGCGTCCGCGACTACGGTGGCGTGCTGTTCGCCCAGCTTCGCGACTGGTCCGGCGAAGTCCAACTGCTGCTTGACAATTCGCTGCTCGACACGGGCACCACAGCCGACTTCACGCACGCCATCGATCTGGGCGATCTGATCGAGGTGACCGGCACGATGGGGTACAGCAAGTTGGGCACCCGGTCGCTGATGGTGCGCGGGTGGCGGTTGATCGGCAAGTGCCTGCGTCCGCTACCCGACAAGTGGAAAGGGCTGACCGACCAGGAGGCACGGGTGCGCGCCCGATACGTCGACCTGGCCATCAACACCGAGGCGCGCGACCTCATCCGGGCCCGCAGCGGCGTTCTGCACGCGATCCGCGAGACCCTGGTCGGCAAGGGGTTTTTGGAGGTCGAGACGCCGATCCTGCAGCAGATCCACGGTGGCGCCAACGCCCGGCCGTTCCTCACCCACATCAACGCCTACGACCTGGACCTGTATCTGCGCATCGCCCCCGAGCTCTACCTCAAACGGCTGTGTGTCGGCGGCGTCGAGCGGGTCTTCGAACTGGGCCGGGCCTTCCGCAACGAAGGCGTCGACTTCAGCCACAATCCGGAATTCACGCTGCTGGAGGCCTACCAGGCGCACGCCGACTACAACGTGTGGATCGACGGCTGCCGCGAGCTGATCCAGAACGCCGCGCAGGCCGCCAACGGCGAGCACGTCTTCCTGCGTCCCCGCGACGGGGACGGCACCCTGGAACCGGTCGACATCTCCGGTGCGTGGACGGTCAAGACCGTGCACGGCGCGGTGTCCGAGGCGCTCGGCGAACAGATCGGCCCCGACACCGACCTGGCCACGCTGCGCAAGCTGTGCGACGCCGCGGACATCCCCTACCTGACCCACTGGGACGCCGGCGCGGTCGTGCTCGAACTCTACGAGCACCTGGTCGAGGACCGGACGAAAGAGCCCACCTTCTACAAGGATTTCCCGACGACGGTATCGCCGCTGACCCGGCCGCACCGCAGCATTCCCGGCGTCGCCGAACGCTGGGACCTGGTGGCCTGGGGCGTCGAGTTGGGCACCGCGTACAGCGAGCTCACCGACCCGGTCGAGCAACGCCGCCGACTGCAGGAGCAATCGCTCCTGGCCTCCGGCGGCGACCCGGAGGCGATGGAACTCGACGAGGACTTCCTGCAGGCGATGGAGTACGCGATGCCGCCAACCGGCGGGCTCGGCATGGGCGTGGACCGGGTGGTCATGCTGATCACCGGGCGCAGCATCCGCGAGACGCTGCCGTTCCCATTGGCCAAACCGCGTTAGCAGGCAATTCACAGCTGGCCACAAGGATTGGCGGCCACGATATTGGCCGTGACACTGCCGGAACTGTTTCGTCATCATCTTTCGCTAATACACGGTTGGATTCCGACGACAGTTCAGGTCATCGCCGCGGTTGTTCTGATCGCTGCCATCGGCTGGCGAACACGCCGGTGGCGGTTGGTGTGGCTGCCCTGGGCGGTGCTGGTGGGCGTTTCGCTGGCGGTAACGGCGTACTGGTACGTCGCGTCGGAAGGGCTGGCCGGCGACAACCCCGCGCCACACTCCCTGTGGATCTGGATCGCGCTGTCGGGTGTCGCCGCCGGGGTACTGCTTGCGGGCTGGCGGGGGGCGCAGTGGTGGCGGCGCGGTGTGTCGGCGGCGGCGCTGCCGCTGTGCCTGCTGTGTGCCGCGCTGGCACTGAACCTGTGGGTCGGCTACGTCCCGACCGTGCAGACCGCCTGGAATCAGCTGACCGCCGGGCCGCTACCCGATCAGACGGATCCGGTCATGGTGACCGCGATGCAGCAGCAGCACGCTGTTCCGGCCAACGGCACGGTGGTCCCGGTCGACATCCCCGACGCGGCATCGGGTTTCAAGCACCGCGGCGAGCTGGTCTACCTGCCGCCCGCCTGGTATGCCACCGATCCCCCACCGCCGTTGCCGACCGTGATGATGATCGGCGGTGAGTTCAACACTCCCGCCGACTGGCTGCGGGCCGGTAACGCGGTGAAGACCATCGACGACTTCGCCGCCTCGCACGGCGGCAACGCGCCGGTCGTCGTGTTCGTCGACTCCGGCGGCGCGTTCAACAATGACACCGAATGCGTCAACGGCAGCCGCGGCAACGCCGCCGATCACCTCACCAAAGACGTTGTGCCGTTCATGGTCTCCAACTACGGCGTAAGCGCGAACCGGGCGAACTGGGGTGTCGTCGGCTGGTCGATGGGCGGGACTTGCGCCGTCGACCTGACCGTCATGCATCCCGACATGTTCAGTGTGTTCGAGGATATCGCCGGCGACCTCAGCCCCAACTCGGGCAACAAGGCCCAGACCATCGACCGCCTGTTCCGAGGCAACGCCGCCGCCTACGCGTCCTTCGATCCCACGACGGTGATCACCCGCCACGGACCGTATGCCGGAGTCACGGGCTGGTTCGACGTCAACGGAACAGCGCCGCGCAATGATCAGACCGCGGCGGCGAACTCGCTGTGCGCATTGGGCAGCACCAACGGCATCAACTGCGTGGTGGTTACGCAGCCGGGTAAACACGACTGGCCGTTCGCGGCGCACGCCTTCGCGGCGGCGCTGCCGTGGATTGCCAGTCAGCTCGGCACTCCCGGCGACCCGCCGGTTCCGCTGCCCGGACCGCCACAGTCCGCGCCATATCTGCAGGCGGCCGCGAAATAGCCGCTCGGAGTACGGTGAGCCCATGCCGGACGAACCGACCCCCGAACCGGAACCCGTTGCCGAAACCGAGGTAGTGGACGACATCGCGCTGCAGCCGGATACTCCGTCCACCGCCGCCACACCGTCGCCCGCCCAGCCGGCCGATACCGGCTACACGCCGAGCGGTGTGCCGACGTTCGACTCGGTGCGCGAGAAGATCGAAACACGGTACGGGTCCGCAATCGGCGCCGCCGAGCTCGACGCCGAGTCACCGGAGGGCCGGACCGTCGAAGAGCAGTACGACGCGCGCCAGCGTGCCGCCGCCGAACGACTTGCGCAGATCCGCGAATCGATGCACAAGGACGAGGGCGACTCTCAGTAGTCGGATTCGGCGGCCAGTATCTCGGCAAGAAAAGCGTCGCTCGCCGGCTGGTCCAGCCGTGCCCGCGCGAACGCACGGATCCGCGCGCGCGTTTGGGGCGACTCGTCCAGATCGACACCGATCGTCACAACGGTCGACCGCCAATCGTGGTCCCAGGCCGCTGATTCCGTCATCGGCCGCTGTTGCGCGTCGACGAGCGGGAACGTCGCGTTTCCGTCGGCGTCAAGGACACCCGTTCCGACGATGCCGCCGGACCGAAGGCGCACCGCGATCCCGGCCGGTGAGCCTGTTCCCGACACCTCCGCCCGCACAACGGACTTCGCTACCGGCCCGGACGCCTCGATGCGCCAGTCGACCGTGTTTTCAGCCGCATCGAAGATGCTCGGAGGGACGGCGGCCCAGTTGATCGAACTAAGGCCATTCGCGATCGCCGTGCCGCGCTGCCCGAGATCGGAACCCGCGGCGAGCGCGTAATCGTCACGGCGGCCCGCCCCCGCCGGCTCGGCCTCGAAATCCCCGTCAAACTCCACGCCGACGTCGTCGGCGAGCTCGGAACACGCCCGCACAAGCTCGGCGACCCGTGGATCACCTTCCCGGGCAAGGGAACCCAGGGCCACAGCATGGGGCCTGATCAGGCTAGCCACGTCGGAGTCGAACGTGTCGTCGATGAAGAAGTCCTGTGCGGCGGCCGTGATCAACGCGATCTCGGCGTCGAGAAGCGCCGCGTCGAGTGCGGCGATGCCGTCCCGATGACTGGCGGGCCACCACCGCCGAATCCAGTGCCCGAACGCCAATCGCCACAGTGAATCGAGCGATCCTGCGCGGACGACGACACCGGCCAAATCGATGGTTTGCGCCTGATCGGGTGACCGGTCGCCCAGCGCCGCGGCGATGGCTGTGTGTCCGGATTCTCCGAGAATGCGCCAGAGCCAGTCCGCGCGAGGCAGATCGGTGAACGTGATCGAGGCGGCACCCGACGGGTCGTCGACCGTCCACGACAACACGGCCCCGCTGACTTCGAGCACGGCGACCAGAGGTGTGGGCTCGGCCAGCGGGCCGGTGCTCCACAGACCGGAATCGGCGACGAGTCTCATCCGGCCACCTGCAGTTCGAGCATCGACTTGATCCGCTGCCGGTGGTCGAGGCTCACCGACCGCGCCACCCCTTCGAGCAGGCCCCGCACGTCGTCGACGTCGTCGCAGGGCTCCTGCCAGACGTCGCGTCCGTGCAGCCGCGCCCACAGCCGGCTCAGATACGGGCGCTCGAATGCGGCAAGGTCGTCGATCACCTGCTGCTGACGAGGATGAATGGGTCCGCCGTCGGCGAGATAGCGACGCGCATGCAGGACGTACGCCTCCTTGCGCAACCGAGCCTGGATCTGACCGGCAAGTTCGTAGCGAGTCGCCGCGGCCTCGACCAGCGGCGCCAGGCACGCGGCGATCTCAATCCCGGCGATCAGGGTGGCCTGCTTGTCCTCGGCCAGCAGTCCCCACGGGGCGCACGCCCGGTCGACCTCCTCCGCACACAACAGCGGGATGTCCGGCAGTCCGTCGCGATCCAGGGCGCGACGGAGTGTGCCGCGGACGCGGTCGGCCACCGCGCGGTTCAGCGGGCGATCGCGATCGGTACCGCCGACGATGGCCGGTGGTGGTTGCGGCTCAACGGAACTGAGGCCGAGTTTGACGATCGACCACGGCAGCTCCGACGCCTGACTGTGCGCAGTCGCCCCGAGGTTGTACGGCGCGGCGTCGGCGATGAGCGCCTGCCAAACTCGCTGGCGCGCCGCCGCGCCGCGATGGCTGTCCGCAGGGCCGAGAACGGTGGTCAGGCCGGCCATGAAGGGGCCGGTGATCTCCTTGCCCGCCCGTACGTCGTGCCAACTGCGGCCGAGCTGGTCTGACAACGCGGCGAGGACCTGACCATCGGCGACGTACTGGTTCAGTACCTCGGTCGCGGTGCGGTCGCGATCGGCGTGGATTTCGCGAAGCACCGCTTCGGCAGTGTCGTGATCCTGTTGGGCGGGCGCCCCTTTCGTCACCGCCAGCTCGAAACAGACCGGGAAGTACAGCTCCTGCGCGTTTCCGGTGGTGATGCGCAACCGGCGCCGCTCACGCTTGAGGATCTCGAACCACGCTGCGGCGGCCCGCAATACCGGGCCGTTCCCGACGATGACGTCGTGCATCGCCTCAGCCACATCGGATGCCACGAACGGCGCCGAGAACTGGGTGTTCGAACGCAAACGCAGCACCAACGGGTCGATGATCCGTTTGACGGTCCGCCGCAACGGGCCGCCGTCGTCACTGCTGAGCACCTCGACGCCGGGTCCGATCGCCCGCCACGCCCGGTCGATCACCGCGCGGCGCGGTTGCGTGACGGCGACGGCGGTCGCCGGCTCGGTGCCTGTGCTCATCTGCACAGGATAGAAGTTGGGTTCGCTAGCCAACAGTCAGAAAGTTGGGTTCGGTAGCCAACAGTCAGAAAGTTGGGTTCGGTAGCCAACAGTGGGGAAGAAACTACTGGCATGTCATATGCAACGTTGCTTGGGATCATTTGCCTTGTCTGCGTCGGCGCTACAGCGGTGGTGTTCTTTCCGAGACCGATGGTTCCCGATGTTGAACCGGGCATGGACGAGGCCCTTGAGCGCCTCGTCACGCTCGAGGACATGCTCGCCGTTCGTGCGGCGTTCGACGAGATGCTGATCCGCAAGGGCCTGCTCACCGGCGAGCAGCTCGACTTGATCCGGCACGGCACCAAATCCCAAGCCGTCGTCACCGGCATGCGGACCACCGGCACAGCTCGCGAGGACTTTCGCGAGGTCGAGCTCGCCGTGATGGTCTGCAGGCTCGAGGGCGGGCAGTTTCCTGCCCATGAGACGGCACTGATCCCGGCGTCGTCGTTGGCCAGCGTCTCCCCCGGAAGCGTCATCGCCACGTACTACCGGTCGGGCGACGAATCTTCTGTCGCCGTGTGCGTGCCGCCGAGCTGACCATCAGCGGGCGCCGTCGACGGCGAAGCTGACCAGCGCCGCCCAGTACAGCGGGCTGGCATTCAGGTCGCCGTCGCGCCACCGCCGCATCTGCTCGCGTTGCCAGGCGTTGACCGCACAGCCGGCGTCGGCCGTTTCGTGCGCCCGGTCGACCGCGATGATCGCGTCGGCCATCGGATCGAGATCGTCAGCGGTGGATGCGAACTGGCGATAACCGGCCGCGGTCGGCAGCGACCACAGCGTGGCGGTCACCAGCTGTGCGCCGCCGAGAATCATTGCCGCCACCAGGCCGGTCGCCTCGTCGAATTGGTAATCGCCGCCGGATGCGCAGGCGAGCAGCGCGACACGCGGCGGCATCGGCAGCTTCAGTGACATCAGATCCGATGCGGTCAGGGGGCGGTCGTCGGCCAGATGAAGCGCCGCCCTGTCGGCGTGGCCCACATCGCCGTCTGCAGCGGTCGCGTGGCCGACGTAGAGCAGCCTGCTCGGCTCGTGCGCCAGCAGCTCGGCCAGCCAGGTGCGGCCTGCGTCTGCGCGTCGGAACAGCTCGACCGATGTGCCGACGCAGGGCAACACCGCCCTACGAGCCGTCAACTCCGCGAAATGCCGTGCCAGAGCGGTCTGTTCAGACGGTCGACCCAGCACCGATCCCAGCGGTGAGTCCGGGCGTTGACCCGGCACTCGTGGATCGAGGACCAGCAACGGCGGGCCGTCGCGCCGGTCGTGCCATCGCGCCGGGGTGCGCGGTGCGTGGACGATGTTCGGCGGCGCTGCCATCAACACGTCGACGAGCTCCATGACGCGGTAGCCCTCGTCGTTCGGCATCGCAAGGAGACCCCACGGCACCCGGGCCAGACGGGCAGTCGGTGAGACGAACAGCGCCGCCCTCGGCGACGACACGCAATCCACCAGCAGCTGCCAGGCCGGCGCCGCGAGAAGTTGGCCACCCAACGTCCGAGCGATCGCCAGTTCGGTTTCGGGTGCCGCGAACGGCCCCCTGGTGATCGCCCGATCCACGGCGTCACGCCGGGTTTCGGACTCACGAGGGTCCGGCAGCGCATCGGCCAGCCGATCCAGCGCCTCGACCAGAACGGGTTCCTCCACCACCCACGTCACCGTTCGGGATGGCTGCCCGACGACGCGCAGGCTGGCATAGGTGGCAATCCCGACGTCGGCGAATCGCAGGACCAGGGTCGCCGGCTCCGTCACGGCCACGTCGACCACGTGGCGCCATCGGCGGTCACGTCGCGGCCGTACCGCTCGGACGCCAGCTCACGGTAGCGAGTCATCATCGGAGCGGTGATGGGGTCCATCTGCAGAGGCGGCAGCGGCCCGAGCCGCGTGAGTGCGGCACCACCACCCGACGGCGACTCTCCGGACGCGACCAGGGCGTACTCATCGATGGCCTCGAGGGGAACTTCGACCGTCGCGGTGCCTGTCCACTCCGCGGCCTCTCGGTCCGGCTCCGCACTGAAAGTGCCGCGTGCACTGTGATATTCGACGAGTTCGCTGACGAGTTCGGTGTTCTCCCACTCCCAGGCGACGGCGAAGGCGCCGGCAAGGATCCGTGCCGAAACATGGGTCGCCCAACGCATCCTTGCGTCGGCGTCGGCGATCGAGTGCCTCACCGAATCGACCGCAAGGGCGGCAGGCACCTTGAGTTCGGCGGCCCGCTCCAGCTTGGTCTTCGCATTCTGCGGGTCAGCCAACGCATCTGCTCGCCAGATGCTGCCGAGGTGGTCGTCGAGCCGGGCGTATTGCAGCCAGCTGTGCCGTGGCCACGCGTCGAGCAACTCGCGTGCCTCGTTCGCCCGCTCACGCGCGGCGTCGAAATCGCCCCGGAAGATGTCAATCCAGCTGCGCTGCAACAAAATACGATGAATGTGCAGCGGCTTCTCGATCTCCCGCCAGTGCCGCTCTGCGTTCTCGAAGCACTCGTCGGCCTCGTTAAGCCCCCCGGCAGACATGCGTGTCAGGCCGAAGTACAGCAAGGACCGCGACACGTCGTGTGCCCGCCAGCTCTCGCGTATTGGTGGATATGCCTCGTACAGCAGTCGCTCGGTCTCGACGGGGTTACGCTCCAACCAAAACGCCGTCGCTCGCTCGAGTTTTGTTCTGGCCGTAGCCAGCTCCCACCCGCGCTTCTGAGCGCGTGCGCCGGCACGCTGCAGCCAAGGTTCGGCTTCGGGCAGCCGCCCGGTCTCGACGCAGAACCGGCCGTAGGCGGTGCCGCCGAGCACGAGGAGGTTGTCGTCGAACTCGCTGCCTGTGTCCGGACGCTCGATCGTGTCGATCACCTGCTCCCACAGCGGAACCGACCGCACGTGTAGGTCGTCGTCGCACAGCGCGACCGCGCACACGATCCGTGCGTAGGTGACCAGGTAGGCATGCTCGTCGGCGAGATCGGGGAATACAGCGGCCGAGGCGTCCTCCACCAGGACCGACAGCGCAACCTCGGCGGCCTCGTGATCGCCGAGTGCCGCGGCCAACCCCGTCTGGAGGAACTGGGCCCGGCGCGAGTACCGGCAGATCATGTGGTCGATCTCGGCCTCGGACATCGTCGCCTTAGCGGCGGCTTCTGGATTGGTGCCGGTCCGGATCGCCAAATAGACGGCCAGAATCTCCCGCATGCGGCGGAGGCACTCCTCGACACCGTTATAGGCGGTGCGGACCAGATAGATCTCACCGAGCTGCGCGTAGACCTCCAGCTGTAGGTCATCCCGGTTGCCGTCCTCGATCTGGGACCCGATGGACAGCAGCAGCTCCTTCGCCGCGATCTCATCGGCGGCGAAGGCCAGGTGACGCGCGCGCTCGAGCTCGCTCTCGACCGTCACGTCTGAATCATAAGAAGCGGCGGGCGTGCGTGACACGCCCGCCGCATCTGAGAGTGGACTGATCAGCTGCAGCTCACCTTGATTTCGAACTTCTTGGTGATCATGCCGGCCATCGGGTTCTTCATGTCGGCGCCCTGTGCCTCACCGGTGATGGTGTAGGTGTCGCCGTCGACCTTCACCTCGGCCGAGCCGGTCTTGACGCCCATCATGTCGCTGACGGCGAGGGCATTGCCGTCGACCACCATGCCCAGCGACTCGACAACCGGGGTCGCCTCATCGGTCATCACCACGCCCAGGGCCTGCTGGGGACCGGCCGCGCCGCTGCCGATGTTGATCTTGCCGCCCTGCTTGACGCAGGTGACCGACGCGGGGTCCAGCCCCGCAAGATCGGCGCCTTCGACCTTGATCTCGGTAGCGCCGCCAGTGGAGACTTCGCTGCCCCCGGCGGCCGCTGTGGTCGGGGCCGGCTCGCCCTTGTCGTCGGAACACCCCACCAGCACGGCGGCCGTGGCGATCAGTCCGATCAGACCCGCGACAACTCGATTCATCGCTCTTTCCCTTCGTTCGTGCGTCGCCTCGATGGCGCCGTCACGGAGAAGTCAAGACGGCCCGGATCGCTACCGATCCCAAATTTCGGCCTGGCCTTGTCCCTGGCCACAGGTACGGTGCGGAAACTGTGCGGTCATTTACGGTTGCCGAGCGACGGGCGCGCCTCGTGCGGCGGCACTTCCTGGGCGAGCATCAGGCGGATGCGATCGGCGGTGTGGCCGCGGATCTCGTCGGGCTTCATGCCACCGATCCGGCCACCCCGTATTTGTCGCTGTGGGCGCGGCTGCCCGGCTTCGCCATAGCCGACCTGGACGTCGAGCTCTACGAACGGCGCGCGGTGGTCAAGCACCTCGCGATGCGCCGCACGCTGTGGCTGGTGCGCGACGAGGACCTGCCGTTGATACAGGCGGCCGCCAGCGATCGGGTGGCCGGCAACGAACGCCGGCGACTCGTCGCCGATGCACAGAAAGCCGGGATCACCACCGATGGCGATTCGTGGCTGGACACGGCGTGCGCGGCGGTGATGCGGCACCTGACCAGGCACGGTCCGGCCAGTGCCAAGGAGGTGCGCGCGGCCCTGCCGGAGCTGGCGGGCAGCTATGACTACGCTCCGGGGAAACGGTGGGGCGGCGAAACTCCGCTGGCCCCAAGGGTATTGACCGTGCTGTCGGTGCGCGGCGACATTGTCCGCGGTCCGAATGACGGTGGCTGGACGGTGTCGCGGCCGCGCTGGGTGTCGATGCGCGACTGGTTACCCACGACGGTCGACGCGCTGGCGCCCGAGCTGGCGCGGGCCGAACTCGTGCGCCGGTGGCTGCGCGCCTTCGGGCCGGCCACCGTCACCGACATCAAGTGGTGGTTCGGTAACACGCTGACCTGGGCGCGGCACGCACTCCGCGACATCGACGCCGTCGAGGTCGACCTCGACGGCACTCCCGGCTTCGCGCTGGCTGACGACCTGGAGGAGGAGCCCGACGCCGGGCCGTCGGCCGCGCTGCTGCCCGGCCTGGATGTCACGACGATGGGTTGGTACGACCGGGATTGGTACCTCGGCGGGCACCGCAGTCAGGTGTTCGACACGAACGGCAACGGCGGCACGACGGCCTGGTGGAACGGCCGGATCGTCGGCGGATGGGGCCAAGACGAGGACGGCGGGGTCGTGTTGCGGCTGCTCGAAGACGTAGGCCGCGATGCGAAGCGGGCCTTGACGCGGCGTGCGGCCGAGCTGACCGAATGGCTGGACGGCGTTCGGGTCAGCCCGCGCTTCCCGTCCCCACTGTCGAAGGGCTAACCGCGCCGAGACTACGGAAAATGACGAAAAGGGTCGGATTCCGTCATAAACCGTAGTCTCGGCGCGAAACCTAGGCGCTGACCCTTCGGCCGTTGCGGCCGTTGCGGCCCTTGCGCGTCGGTCTCGGCAGGTCCAGCGCATCGGCCAGGAAGTGCCCGGTGTAGCTGTCCGGATTGGCGGCCACATCCTCAGGCGTTCCCGAGGCGATCACTGTCCCGCCGCTGGCGCCGCCCTCGGGACCCATGTCGACGATCCAGTCAGAGGTCTTGATCACGTCGAGGTTGTGCTCGATGACGATGACCGTATTGCCTTTGTCGACAAGGCCGTTGAGCACGGTGAGCAGCTTGCGGATGTCCTCGAAGTGCAGGCCGGTGGTCGGCTCGTCGAGGATGTACACCGTGCGGCCGGTGGACCTTTTCTGCAGCTCGGCGGACAGCTTCACGCGCTGCGCCTCACCGCCGGACAGCGTCGGCGCCGGCTGCCCGAGCCGGACGTAGCCGAGCCCCACGTCGACCAGCGTCTGCAGATACCGGTGGATCGAGGTGATGGGCGCAAAGAACTCGGCCGCATCCTCGATCGACATGTCCAGCACCTCGGCGACGGTCTTGCCCTTGTAATGCACCTCGAGGGTTTCCCGGTTGTACCGGGCGCCCTGGCACACCTCGCACGGCACATACACATCGGGTAGGAAGTTCATCTCGATCTTGATGGTGCCGTCGCCGGAGCACGCCTCGCAGCGACCGCCCTTGACGTTGAACGAGAATCGGCCCGGTTGGTAGCCGCGCACCTTGGCCTCGGTGGTGGCCGCGAACAGCGTTCGGATCTTGTCGAAGACGCCCGTGTACGTGGCCGGGTTGGACCGCGGCGTCCGCCCTATCGGCGACTGGTCGACCCGGACCAGCTTGTCGACCTTGTCCAAACCCGTCACCCGCGTGTGCCGGCCCGGCACCTGCCGGGCACCGTTGAGCTTGTTGGCCAGCACCGACGCCAGGATGTCGTTGACCAGCGTCGACTTGCCGGAGCCTGACACACCGGTGACCGATGTGAGCACGCCGAGCGGGAACGACACATCGATCTCGCGCAGGTTGTGCTCACGGGCGCCGACCACGGTCAGCTGGCGCCGACGATCGGCGGGCCGCCTGATCGCGGGTATCTCGATGCTCTCCTTGCCCGAAAGATAGGCGCCGGTAAGCGAATTCGGGTTGGTCAGCAGCTCGTCGTAAGGGCCGCTGTGCACGATCCGGCCGCCGTGTTCACCAGCCATCGGCCCGATGTCGACCACCCAGTCGGCGTGCGCGATGGTGTCCAGGTCGTGCTCGACCACGATCAGTGTGTTGCCCAGATCCCTTAGCCGGATCAGGGTTTCGATGAGCCTACGGTTGTCGCGCTGATGCAGACCGATCGACGGTTCATCGAGCACGTAGAGCACCCCGACCAGTCCGGAGCCGATCTGCGTGGCCAACCGAATGCGTTGTGCCTCACCGCCGGACAGCGTCGCCGCCGCACGGGACAGCGACAGGTAATCGAGCCCGACGTCGAGAAGGAACCCGAGCCGGGACTGGATCTCCTTGAGCACCTGCCCCGCGATCGCCTGTTCCCGCGGCCCGAGCGTCAACGCGTTCAGGAACTCCGCGCAGTCGGAGATCGACAACTCGGCCACCTCGGCGATGGACTTCGCGCCGTGCTCTCCCGCGGCCAGCGTGACGGCCAGGATCTCCGGCTTCAGTCGGGTACCGTTGCATTCCGGGCACGGCACGTCACGCATGAAGCCCTCGTAGCGCTCCTTCATCTGCTCGGAGTCGGTCTGCTCCATCCTGCGCTGAAGGAACGCCATCACGCCTTCGAAATCGGCATAGTACGAACGGGTTCGGCCGTAGCGGTTGCGATACCGGACGTGCACCTGCTCGTCGCAGCCCTCCAGGATCGCCTTGCGCGCCTTGGCCGGAAGCTTCTTCCACGGCGTGTCCACGTCGAAACCGAGCTGATCGCCCAGCCCCGACAGCATCCGGGTGAAGTATTCGGCCGTCTGGCCCATCGACCACGGCGCCACCGCACCTTCGGCCAGGGTCAGGTCGGGGTCGGGCACCACGAGCTCGGGGTCGACCTCCTTGCGAATGCCAAGGCCGGTGCATTCCGGGCACGCGCCGTAGGGCGAGTTGAACGAGAACGACCGTGGCTCCAGGTCATCGACCGCAAGCGGGTGACCATTCGGGCAGGCCAGCTTCTCCGAAAAGCGCTGCTCGCGGTGCGGGTGGTCGTCTTCGCGGTCGACGAACTCCAGCACGACGATGCCGTCGGCCAGATTCAGCGCCGTCTCCACCGAGTCGGTCAGCCGCTGCTTGGCGCTCGGCTTGACCGTCAGGCGGTCGACGACCACCTCGATGTCGTGCTTTTCCTGCTTCTTCAGCTTCGGGGCATCGGTCAGCGAGTGCACCACCCCGTCGACGCGGACCCTGCTGTAGCCCTGCGAGTGCAGCTTGTCGAACAGGTCGACGAACTCGCCCTTGCGGGTCCGCACCACCGGCGCCAGCACCTGGAACCGGGTGCCCTCCGGCATGGCCAACACCTGGTCGACGATCTGCTGCGGCGTCTGCCGGGCGATCCGCTGGCCGCACACCGGGCAGTGCGGGCTGCCGGCCCGGGCGTACAGCAGGCGCAGGTAGTCGTAGACCTCGGTGATGGTGCCGACCGTCGACCGCGGGTTGCGGTTGGTGGACTTCTGGTCGATGGACACCGCCGGCGACAGGCCTTCGATGAAGTCCACGTCGGGCTTGTCCATCTGGCCGAGGAACTGCCGAGCATACGCCGACAACGACTCGACGTAGCGCCGCTGACCCTCGGCGAAGATCGTGTCGAACGCCAGCGACGACTTACCCGAACCGGAAAGGCCGGTGAACACGATCAAGGCATCGCGAGGCAGGTCAAGGTCGATACTTCGCAGGTTGTGCTCGCGGGCACCCTTGATAATCAGGCGCTCAGCCAACTCGGTCCTCCCTGGCCTGATCTAAGTCTCGACCCACACTGACATAGTTCATGCCCATGCTATGTGCCACCACCGACAAGCCGGATACCGTGGGCGACATGACCGTCGTCGACGATAACTACACCGGCCACGTGGAGCCCCGGACCGCGGCTCGGCGCACCCTTCCGGGCGCGTCGATCGTCAAGGTGTCGGTGGGCCCGATGGACAACAACGCCTACCTGGTGACGTGTTCCCAGACGGGCGAGACGCTACTCATCGACGCCGCCAACGACGCCGGCATCCTGCGCGAGCTCATTGAACGCTTCGCGCCGAAGCTGGCCCTCATCGTCACCAGCCACCAGCACCAGGACCACTGGCTGGCGCTGTCCGAGGTCGCCAAGGCCAGCGGCGCGCCGACCGCCGCGCACCAACTCGACGCCGGCCCGCTTCCGGTCAAGCCCGACCGCATCCTGGCCAACGGCGACACCATCAAGATCGGTGAGCTGTCCTTCGACGTCATCCACCTGCGCGGCCACACCCCCGGATCGGTCGCGCTGGCGCTCGACGGGGCCGACGACACCACGCATCTGTTCACCGGCGACTGCCTGTTTCCCGGAGGCGTCGGCAAGACCTGGAAGAAGGGCGATTTCGAGCAGCTGCTGGGCGACGTGACCAGCCGGGTGTTCAACGTCTACGAAGATTCGACGGTCGTTTATCCGGGGCACGGCGATGACACCACGCTGGGCGCGGAACGGCCCAGCCTGGCCGAATGGAACGAGCGCGGCTGGTAGGGAGACGAGAGTCGAGATGAACGACGAACAGTACAAGAAAGCCCGGAGCGGCGTCGGTTTCGTTGCGGCACTTGACCAAAGCGGCGGCAGCACCCCGAAGGCGCTTCGCCTCTATGGCATCGCCGAGGATGCGTACGCCAACGACGCGGAGATGTTCGACCTGGTGCACCAGATGCGCGCACGCATCATCACCAGCCCGAGCTTCGACGGGGACCGCATCCTCGGGTCCATCCTGTTCGAGAACACGATGGACCGTGAGATCGCCGGCCGCCCGACCGCCGACTATCTATGGAACGTCGAGCGGATCGTGCCGTTCCTCAAGGTCGACAAGGGGCTGGCCGACGAGGACCAGGGAGCACAGGTGATGAAGCCGATTCCCAACCTCGACGACCTGTTGGCCCGCGCCGTCAACAAGGGCGTGTTCGGCACCAAGATGAGGTCGGTCATCAAGCTGCCAGGCGCTGGGCTCGACGCGGTGGTCGAGCAGCAGTTCGAGATCGGCCGGCGGATCATCTCCTCCGGTCTCGTGCCAATTATCGAGCCGGAAATCGACATCCACAGCCCGCGTAAGGCCGAGGCGGAAGACCAACTCAACGCCGCCTTGGTCGACGCTGTCAGCAAGCTCGACGACGACCAAGTCGTCATGCTCAAGCTGACACTGCCGGACACCGACAACCTGTACCAGCTTCTCGTGCAGCACCCAAGGGTCCTGCGCGTGGTCGCGCTCTCCGGCGGCTACAGCCGCGATGAAGCCTGCGAGCGCCTGGCCCGCAATAACGGCGTCATCGCGAGCTTCTCCCGCGCGCTGACCGAGGGGCTCACCGCCCAGCAGAGCGACGAGGAATTCAACGCCGCGCTCGACCAGGCGATCGCGACCATCGCCAAGGCGTCGAGCACCTGAGTTCGCTACGGGGCCGCGCGGCGGCATTGTTCGCCGGCGCGCTACCCGCCGTCGCTTTCCCCGCCCCGTCGTGGTGGTGGTTGGCCTGGGCCGGCCTGGTCCCGTTGTTGCTCGTAGTCCGCGCCGCGCCGACCGCGCTCGATGGCGGCCTGCGGGCCTGGTGCGGTATGGCCGCGTTCGTACTTGCCACGCAGTACTGGCTGCTGCCCAGTGCCGGTCCGCTGTTGGTGGTGATGGCCGCCTTGCTCGGCGCGCTGTGGGGGCCGTGGGGGTGGGCCGCACACCGGCTGCTGTCGGCACCCATCACCACCCGCCGCGTAATGGCAGCAGTGATCGTGTTGCCCAGCGCGTGGGTAGCGGCCGAGGCGGTGCGGTCATGGCAGAGCCTCGGTGGTCCGTGGGCGCTGCTGGGCGCCTCGCAATGGAATCAGCCCGGCACGCTGGCGTCGGCCTCGCTGGGCGGCGTGTGGCTGACCAGTCTTCTCCTCGTCGCGGCGAACACCGCGATTGCCGGCATGATCCTGCACCGCAACATACGGGGCCGGATCACCGCGGCCGCGGTGGCGCTGGCCTGCGCGGCGGTCGGCCCGATCTGGTTCGTGCTGGGATCAGCACCGTCAGACGCCGCGACGGTCCGGGTGGCGCTAGTGCAACCCGGCAGCATCGCCGACTCCGCGGCACGCTTGGCGGCCAGCGAAGCGCTGACCGACACCCTGGCGGACCAGCGGCCCGATCTCGTGGTCTGGGGTGAGAGCAGCGTCGGGGTCGATCTCACCAGCCACCCGGACGTGATGGCGCGCCTGGCGGATCTGTCCCGGCGGGTAGGTGCTGACCTGCTGGTAAACGTCGACGCACCGGCGCCGACCGGGGGGATCTACAAATCGTCGGTCCTCATCGGTCCGAACGGATCGCTGGGTTCCTATCGGAAGGTCCGGCTGGTGCCGTTTGGGGAGTACGTGCCGCTGCGGCCATTGCTCGGCTGGGCCACCCGCCACACCAAGGCCGCTGCCGAGGACCGGCGGCGGGGAACCGGACCGGTCGTGCTGCATGCGGGCCCGGTTGCCATCGGACCCTTGATCAGTTTCGAAGCAACCTTTTCCGACCTCGCGCGTGGGGTCGTGCGGCGCGGCGCCGAGTTGCTGGCGTACCAAAGTTCCACGTCGACGTTTCAAGGAAGCTGGGCGCAACCCCAGCTGGCCAGCGAGGTCGCGGTGCACGCCGTCGAAGTGGGCCGCCCGGCGGTGCACGCCGGGTTGTCGGGCGTCAGCGCTGCTTTCGACGCGCGGGGCCGCCAACTCGCCTGGTCCCCGTCCTCGTATCAAGGTGTCGTCGTGGTGACCGTCCCGCTCGGATCACACGCCACCGTCTACCAACGCTACGGCGATTGGGTTCTGGCACTGACGTTTTCGATCCTCGCGGGTGTCACCGTCGTGGCGACGCTGCGGTCGCGCGGCTAACTCAGGGAGTGGTGTGCACGATCAGCACGTCGGTCTTGGACCGGCGCGCGACGTTGGCGGGCACCGACCCGAGCAGTCGCCCGGCGATCGTGCTGAGCCCGACGTTGCCGACCACGAGAAGATCCGCGTTGACTTCCTCGGCGAGGTCGACCAACGCGTCGACGGGCGCCCCCACGATCGCCTTCTCCTCGACGTTCTCGGCGCCGGCGGACTTCGCACGATCCCTGGCCTCGCGCAGGATCGCGTAGATCGGGGCATTGCCGGCCATCTTGTAGCCTTCGTCCTTCAAGACGTCGGCCGCCCGCTGGTCCTCGCTCTGGGGGAAGTACGCGGTCGCCACGATCACCTTGGCGCCCGACCCGGCGGCGATCTGGCCGGCCTTGTCCACTGCACGCAGCGACGAATCCGAGCCGTCCGTGCCGACCACCACGGTCTGATAGCCGCTCATCCATACCCTCCCAGTGTTGGTTGCAACGCCACCCGAGACAGTAACCCTTTGCCCGACGACCAGGGGTGCGATTGACGACACCCGCTCGTGCGGCTGGCGTAAACAAAGCACCATCTACCGGCACTGATGGTAACCGGCGTGGACGCTGCGAGGCAGCCCACAGTGATCGACGTGACGCACATGGCCGTTCGGCCGCCAAAGTCGCAATGGCATTGCTGGCGTGATCCAGATCAATAGCGGCACAGTGTGAATACGGGCGGCGCTCGGCAGGCCGACGAACGCGCCACGGGCGCAACTGTTCTCCGAGATGATCTCGGTGCAGCCCGACGTGGTCGTGCTTCTCGGCGCCACCGCGGCACAGTCGTTGATGGGCAGCACATTTCGCTTGACGGCCCCGCAAGAAGGCTTTCGACGGTTTGGGGTCCGATCTGCGGTTCGCCGCCGGGCTGCTGCCGAATAAGACATGATCGCCAATATGCATGTCACCGTCGATCATGTCGTCCGGCTGCGGGACGGACGGTCGATGGGTTACGCGCAATACGGCACGCGCGACGGCTTCCCGATCGTCAACGCACACGGTGGCCTTGCCTGCCGCCTCGATGTCGCGGCCGCGGACCCCATCGCCAACGCGACCGACATCCGGCTGATCTCGCCCGACCGCCCCGGCGTCGGCTTGTCCGATCCCCAGCCGGGCCGCACCGTTCTGGACTGGGCCCGCGACGTCGCCGAGCTGCTCGACCAGATCGACGTCGACCGGTTCGCGGTCATTGGCTGGTCGATGGGCGGGCAGTACGCTGCCGCGGTCGCCCACGCTCTGAAACACCGGGTCACGCGGGCGGCGATCATCGCAGGCGCGCTGCCACTCACCGAGCCGGGCGTGTTCGGGGAACTGCCGGTCATGGACCGTTTCCTCACCCGCATGTCGCAGCGGGCGCCGTGGCTGGCGCAACACTGGTTCCGGATGATGAGGTTCGCAGCTCGCCTCGCGCCGGGGCCGTACGGCCGCCTGGCCGCGCGGGAGCTGGGACCCGCCGATGGCGCGGTCATCCGCGACGAAGGGTTCGACACCTTCGCCCGGATGTCACGCGAAGCCGCCCGGCAACTGCCGGGTGCCGTGGAGGAGTACCGCGCGTGGATGCGGCCGTGGGGCTTCGCGCCGGAAGACCTCAAGGTGCCCGTCGACGTCTGGGCGGGAACGCGGGACCAGCTCGTCGACCCCAGCTGGCCGCATCGACTTGCGCATCGAATCCCCGTCTCCACGTTGAACATTCGCGACGGTGGCCACTTTATGGCGCACCTGCATTACCGGGAGATCTTTGAGGCGCTGCGCCGATAGGGCGGGTCCCTAACACACAGCCGGCGGTACCCACACCGCGACCGCTGGCGGCACCCACACACATGGCCCGTAGTATCCGCGACCGTCCCAGCGCGGGCCGTCCCAGCGCGGGCCGCGCCAGTCGTTATCCCAGTCGTCCCAGTCGTCGTCGTTGTCGAGCTTCCACGTCATCCCAGGCGTGTTGGGTACGGGTTGATCAGCGTTCGCTATGCCCGAACCCATTCCGAGAGCAGTGAAGGCCAATTTCGATCCTGGCTGGTCCCTGCAAAGACTGTCGCGCCGGGTGTCTTACGTCACCACCGGTCGCCGCGGCGGCAGTGGCGCTCAGCACGAGAACAGGCCAAATCAGCCCCACAGTCGCCACGGCAGTGACGGCCAGGCGATTTGTGGTGCGCGACATATTGTTCTCGGTTTTCTCTGACGGCTCGGCCACTGACCGATCTTGATCGTGTTACTGATGTTACTCAAGTGTTAGTTGTGACGGTTATCGAACCGATGTCAAGTAGTGGCGCTCCGGTGATCGCAGAGCGAAATGCCTTGCAGCGCAGTGTTCTTTGCTAGCAAATCCGGTCTCGGTGCGCCTCAGCTGTACAGCGCCTCGAATTGCTGAATCGAACGTTCGATGTCGCCCCTCACTGCCCGGGCCGCGGCCGCTCCGATCGGCCCGAACAGCGGTCTGCCGCCCAAGTCGATCTTGACGGTGAATGCGCAACCCGACGCGGTTGGCGTGACCGTCATCTTCAGCGCGTACTTGGTGCCCTGACTCCGTCGCCCGTCATCTCGAGGAGCCTCGGCGGCTCGACGTCGCGCACCGTCCAGGTGACCCGATTGCGCAAGCCCTTCGCGCCGGCCACACCGACGACCGTCGTCCCTACTGTCAGCTCAGCAGGCAGCTCGCCGCGCCACCCCTGGTGCATCACCAGCCAGTCGCCCAGTTCGGACAGGTTCGATGCATGCGCCCATGCATCCTCGGGATTCAGCAACAGCTCGCGGGACAGCTCCAGCTTGGCCACGCGCAAATGTTAAGCGGGCCACGCCGGACATCGGAGCGAGTGACGGGATCCGCATCGGGTATGACCCTGCCACCGGGGCCGGCGCCGGTCCAGCGTTTGGATCGCGGTGATCGCTACCCGTCCTCGGGCATCGGTACGCCGACGCCTTCAACACCCTGCGGCCAACCGGCCGGCGAGTCCTCCCATGTCTCCTGCCGTCCGTACGGTGTCAGGTCGAGGAACGGATAGCCCGGCGCCGAGTGGTCGAGCCCGCGCGCAAACGCCGAATAGGTGTGGAACACCTCGTCGCCGCGGCGCAGGAACACGCTGGCGCCCGGCCAGTCACCGCGCAGCACATCGTCACCAAAGCCGGCGCGGTGCAGCTCGTCAAGGTTCTTGTAGTTGTATTCGATCGGTGCTCGCTTCGGATCCAGCGTGACGTGGAAGTCGTACGTGAAGTCGTTGTCGCGAGACGAGTACCACGGGAACGTCCAGTCCGGATGCTTCCCCTTGTAGCGAGCAATGCTGGCGTACGGTGCGCGCGAGACCGCCGCGAACGTCAACCCCTTGGCTTTGAGCAACGCGCGGTCCTTCTCGGTGAACGTGAGGTCAGCCGCCATCGTGCAGCTCGGGCAGCCCTCGTCGACGGCGTCGATCCACATGAAGTGGTGGATGTACAGCTGCGGGCGTCCCTCGAACATGTCGACCAGGCGCAGTTCGCCGTCGGGCCCCTCGAACACGTAGTCCTTTTCTACCTTCACCATCGGCAACCGGCGCCGCTCCGCGTTGACGGCGTCGCGCAGGTGGGTGACCTCGCGTTCGCGTGCCAGCAGTTTCGTGCGGGCGGCCAGCCATTCCTCGCGGGTGGCAACGTCGGGATAGGCGGTGGGAGTCGTGGGCATGGATGTCACTCCTTGAAACTCGAATTGGGCCTCGATATATGGACTTCGCGGCGCGGCGAAAGTCATCGCACGACTGTTGCCGGGTTAATTTGTGCGAATGGATCTCTGGCTGGCAGCGGATCCGCCGTTCTTGGGGTCTCCGGTCCATCCGGTGCAAAAACAACGCCAGGGCACGAGCCCGAGATGGCTCGGTGATCGTTCGCGGATACGCTGACTCGGTCGTGTGATCGCGCTCACAACGTGGGGTGGGGATGTCGAGCCGGGATGTGTTTTCGCCCAAGGAGCTGGCCGAGCTGCGCGGCTTTCCGGACATCGGCCGAGACGAGCTGGTCCGCTATTTCACGCCGACCGCGGCCGAGCTGACTTTTCTGAAGGCGAAGCGCTCCCCGACGACGATGCTCGGGGTAGCAGTACAGCTGTGCACGCTGCCGTGGCTGGGTTTCGTTCCCGACGAGGTGACGACGGCACCGCCGGCGGCGGTGCAGCGGCTGGCGGCCAGGCTCGGTAACGCGCCCGAGGTGCTGGTCGGGTACGGGGAGCGGGAACAGACCCGCACCGATCACCTGCGCGAAGTGCTGACATATCTGAGTTGGCGGATACCGGATCAGCAGGCGCTGAAGGAGTTGGACGAGTTCCTGCTGGCGCGGGCGATGGAGCACGATTCACCATCGCTGCTGTTCCGGCTGGCGTGCGAGCATCTTCGCACCGCGAAGGTAGTGCGACCGGGTCCGGTGAAACTGCTCGAACGCGCGGCCACGGCGCGGGCTCGCGCCGAACGGGAGACCTACGACCGTGTCGCCCACCTGCTCACCGAGACTCGTTGCACCGAGCTGGACGCGCTGTTGGTGACCGATCCGGAGATCGGGACAAGCCGACTGCGCTGGCTCGGAATCGGCCCGACCGAGGCCTCCGCAGCGGCGGTGAAGGACGAGGTGCGCAAGCTGAAGTTCTTGCGCGCCTTGGACGCTCACACGCTGGAGTTGTCGAGCCTGCCCACGGAGCGGCGACGGTTCCTGGCCGCGGTGGGGCGGCGAAGCTCGGTGGCGAAGCTGACCCGTCGCGAGCCGCATCGGCGCTACCCGATCGTGCTGACTCTGCTGGCGCAGTCCGCGGTCGACGTGCTCGACGAGGTGATCCAGCTGTTCGACCAGGCGCTGTCGGGTCGGCAGTCGCGAGCGCGGCACCGGCTCGCGGACGAGCTGGCCGAGCGGGCCAAACGCAGCGAGGACAAGCTCGCCCTGGCCGAGGAGATCCTGCCAGTGCTGGCCGACCCGGCGGTCCCGGACGAGGAGGTGGGCGCGTTGCTACGCAACCGGATCGGCCTGCCCCGACTGCGCGCCGCGCTCGCCGAACCCGTCACCCACCGCCTGCCGCGCGACCACGGACAGCTGCGCGCGCTCGACACCTCCTACAGCTACTTGCGGCAGTTCGCTCCGCAGGTGCTCGATGTGCTCGAGTTCGCCGGCGGCCCGGCCGCGACCCCGCTGCTCGAGGCAGTCGACGTGTTGCGCGGGTTGAACACGACCGGTGCACGCGCGGTCCCGACATCTGCGCCGACGAGCTTCGTCCCGGCCAGATGGCAGGGCTATCTCACCGACGCAGTCGCGGGCGGCGACACGACCGCCTACCGGCACTACTGGGAACTCGCGGTGCTGCTCTGCCTGCGCGATGCGTTGCGCAGCGGCGACATCCACGTGCCGGGCTCGCGACGCTACGCCAACCCGACCGCCTACCTGATCGCCCCGGACGCGTGGCCGGCCCAGCGCGACGAGTTCTGCCGCCTGGTCGACCAGCCCGCCGCCCCCGACACCGCGCTGCAGACCCTCGCCAGCGAGCTCGACACGGCGCTGGGCGAGCTGAACTCGGTGCTCGCCGACGGGCAGGGCCCGGTTCGCCTCGACAAGGAGGGCCACCTGGTGATCGGCAAGCTCACCGCCGAGGACATCCCCAGCGAGGTCGACGAGGTCAAGCAGGATCTGACCGCGCTGCTGCCGTTCGCGCCGATCGCGTCCGTGCTGGTCGAGCTGGACCGACAGACCGGGTTCCTGGACTGTTTCACCCACGCCGGCGGCGCCACACCGCGCTCGCGCGAATTGAAACGCAACCTCATCGCCGCGATCATCGCCAACGCCACCAACATGGGCCTGGCGCGGATGAGCGACGCCTCCGGAGTCTCCTACGACACCCTGGCGTGGACGCAGGAGTGGTACGTGCGCGAGGAGACCCTGCGTGCGGCGAACCTTCGGCTGATCGGCTACCACCAGCAGCTGCCGCTGACCGCGATCTTCGGATCGGGCACGCTGTCCTCGTCGGACGGACAACGGTTCCCGACCAAGGGCCGCTCGATCACCGCCCGCGCGCTGTCGCGCTACTTCGCCGACGAGGGCCTGTCCACGTATTCCAGCCTCACCGACCAGCACGCCGTGTTCGGCACGAAGGTCATCGTCGCGACCGAGCGCGAGTTCCCGTACGTGCTCGACGAGATCCTCGGTAACCAGACCGACCTGCCGATCACCGAGCACGCCACCGACACCCACGGCGCCGCCCTGATCAACTTCGCCGTGTTCGACCTGGTAGGGCTGCAATTGTCGCCGCGCATCCGCGACCTCGGCAAGATCACCCTCGCCCGGCTCGACTCCCGCGCCGATGTCGAGGCGCACCGTCCGCACGCGGGGCCGCTGCTGACCCGGCGCATCAACTGGGGCCTGATCGCGGAGAACTGGGACGAAATGCTGCGCCTGGCCGCGTCGCTGAAGTACGGGCAGGTCACCGCGTCGCTGATCGTGGGCAAGCTTTCCCGCGCCGACCGGCAGAACCGCCTCGCCGCGGCGCTCAAGGAGTACGGGCTGCTCAGGAGAACGATCTATGCCGCGCGCTATTTGTCGCGGGAAGACTACCGCCGCAAGATATCTCGGCAGTTGAACAAGGGTGAGAGCATGCACGCGCTCAAACGCGACGTGTTCTACGCCAACGAAGGCGCGCTGCAGCGGCGGCACCTGCAGCAGCAGACCGAGCAGGCATGGTGTCTGACCCTGGCCACCAACGCCATCACGACTTGGACGACCGAGTATCTCGGGCTGGCCGTCGACCACCTGCACGCTCAGGGCCGCCGCGTCGACCCCGACCTGCTCGTCCACGTATCCCCGGCCCAATCCGACAACATCGGCTTGTTCGGCACCATCACCGTCGACATCGACGCCGAACTCGCCCAACTCGACCCCACCGGACACCGTCCCCTCCGGAAGGGGCAGGCCATCGTCACGGCGTCCGTTTGAGGATCCTCAAGCGGCTAGCAGGGTGACCCTGTGGATACACGCATGTCCCGGAATCGAACTTGCGCTCAACCGGTCAGCGCATCACCAGGACTCTCGACATAGCTCAGTAATTGGTGTGCGGTCGTCGGTGGGTTTTGGTGCTGTAGCGCAGGGTGAGGTCGGTGCCGGGGTAGACGGTGTTGGTGTCGTTGAGGGTTTGGCAGAGTTCGTCGATGGCGGCGGTGTGCCGTGGCGCGGGCAGCGGGTCGAGCCGGACATGCAGGGTGTTGGTGTCGTGGTCGGGGATGATGTCGCCGGAGCCGGCCAGTGCGGTGCGGATCAGGGTGTGGGCTTCGTCGTCGGCGCGGGTGTAGCCGGTGGCGGTGAGGATCGCGCGGGCGAGGGATTGGGCGGTGTTGAACGCGGCGATGCGGATGGCGTGGTGGATCAGTTTGGTTTCGGTGTCGAGGATCTGCTGGCCGGGGTTGACCTGGGCGAGGGGGACTCGGGCGGGGATGGCCTGGTGGGCGGCCAGCGCCGCGTCGAGGGTCTTCTCGGCGGTGTGGACGTCGGTGTTGATGGTGTTGATCATCTCGTTGGTCAGCACCACCGAGGTTCCGGGTTGGGGCGAGTGGGCGGCCAGCAGCGCGGCGTCGCTGGTGGTTTCGGCCAGATGCAGTGCGCGGCGGGCCTTTTCGACGTCGCGGTAGGCGGGTTTCTTGGCCGGGTTGGGCACCATGCGGGTGGGGTCGTCGTCGGTGGCGCGGTAGGTGTCGTGGGAGTCGAGGTCGAAATGGATGCGGGCGTAGCGGTAGTGGTTCTCCTGGCGCCAGCGTGACCCCATCCGGTAGCGGATCTCACCCGGGGTCAGGTCGGCGCGGGTGGTCAGGATGTGCATCTGCCGGGTTCGGGTCGCATCGAACAGGCTGATCTGGCGCATCGCGAACACCTCACCGGCGCGGGGTCCGTCGGCGATGTCGAGGGTGACGTCGGTGTCGGCCAGGCGCCAGGTGTGGGTGCGGCCGTGTTCATCGGTGTGGGTGTGCTCGGTGAACAGTGCCTCGTCGATGTCGGCGATCGGGCCCTTGCGCCAGGTCAGGGTGTCCAACCCGGCCGCGTGCAGGTCGGCGAACAGGGTCGGGGACCAGCCGCCGCGGTCGAACCCGACCAGCACGCGGCGGTCGTCGCCGACGGTGGCCCGAATGTCGGGGATCAGCCGGCGCAACTCTGAGGCCAGGGAGGCGGCCGGTTCGGCCAGCACCACCAGCAGCGGATCCCCGGCGGCGTCGGCGATCCAGGTTTCCACCGTGGCCGGGGCGGGGAACTTCAGCCTGGGCACATGGGTTTTGGCGATCTTGCGGGTGCCCTGGTAGGCGCGCACATGCCCGTCGACGTAGAGCACCGCGGCCTGCTCGGGGCGGGCCTGCAGGTGCCGGCGGGCCATCGCGGCGATCCAGTCGCCGGCCCGCCCCGCCTCGGCCAGACACCGGATCTTGCGGCGGATCGTCTTGACCTCCGGCGCCCGGTCCAACCCGAGCACCCGGCCCAGCGCGGGCGGGTCGATCCGGGTGGCGCCCTCGGCGCGGGCCTCACCGAGCAGGGCGCGGAACACGCTCTCGCACAACATCGTATCCAGCGAGTAGAACCCGTTGGGCAACTCACCGTAGACGGTGTGCGCGGTATCGAGCAGCCCGGTCGCGGCCAGCGCGGGCAACCCCAGCAGCAGTCCCGCCAACGGCGCCCGCGCGCACCCGATGAACACCGGCGGCGCATACGGCATCAACCCGAACCGCGCCAACGCGCGCTCGGCGGCACGGTCGACCGGATCGGCCAACACCGGCACCACAGTGTTGCCCGCAGCAGCGCCAGTGTCGGTGACCGGCGCAGCCGACATCGGTGCCGGGCAATCCTGCTCGGCATCCACCTCGATCTCGACCTCGGGTTCCACCGCGATCTGCGGTTCCGGCGGCCGGACAGCATCCGAACCCGTTGGGACGCCAGGCGCTTCGGTGTCGGTGTCGGTGTCGTTGAGCGCGTTGCGGACGCTGCCCGCCGACACTCCGGTCGCCGCGGCGATGGCGCGGTAGGACGCCCCGTCCTCGCGTAACCGGCGGATCGCGGCGACGGTGTCGGCGGTGAGTTTCGACTTGCGTTTGGGGCCCTTGCGTTCGCCGAACAGCCCGGCCACACCGCCGTCGGTGAGCCGGGCCTCCCAGCGCCGCACCGTGGCCGGTCCCACCGCGAACGCCTCGGCGACCTGCAGCTGGGTGGCCGCGTTGATCCGCATCAGCGACACCGCCGCGAACCGGCGCCCCGCGGCGTCACCGGCATCCCAGGCGTAGGCCAGGTTGCCGTGCACGAACACCCGGCCGCCGCCGTCGTCGTCCTCGACGATCGCCGCCGCCGTGCCGACCGGGCGCGTGTCCTCGGGCACCAGCGGCAGGGGCGGCTGCACGGTCATCACGGCCATCGTCCACCACCCCCCGAAATCGCGCGAAATAGCTATTTCTATTATTGATCATTGAGGCCGGAGTCGTGCGCCGACACACCGAGAAATCCGCAGATCAGAACACAAAATTACCGACCGGACACAGGCCCTATGTCAGGAGTCCTGATCACTGGACCGGACAAGATCCGCGTGAACAATGGATAGCTCCTCGAATGCGCTCGCCAGCGGTGCCCGGCTGTGGCGAAGCTGTCTGAACTCGATGACCAGGCCTGTCTTCCATCAGACCGCGCGCAGGCTGCGCGTGAGGGATGCTGAGCAACTCACGTGCAGTCTCGGGCCACAAGTCTGTCTCGAATCAGACGAGATATGAGGGTCTCGAAACTTGGTCTCGGAGCCACCATGAACGCCGCCGAATACCGACATGATGGCCCCACACCGCTCCATCCTGACCGGCGAGCTGTACGACGGCAAGAACTGGATCTCCTTCGAGAATGACATCAGCGAACTGCCGAGCGTGCGGAGACGGGAAAACTATTGCCGTGACGGTTTAGCCACGCAGGTCGAACGGTGGCGCGGCGACGTCTGCGCATGGCCCGGCCGGTGCGCAGGGACCGGTGCAGGTCACGGCGGAGCTCACCACGTCGTTGCACGTAAATAGCTGGTAGATGGTCTCGGGCACCAGATGTCGCTCCGGTTGGTCGAGAACGTGGCGGCGCAGGTGTTAGTGATGCGGATCGCCTGCTGGATGCTCCGGAGCCCTGCTGGCCTCGTCCGGCGCCAGCCCGGACACGTCCGTGTCTCCACCGAGGACCGCACGCTGCTCGGTGTCCACATTTTTGGCACCAACGCGACCGAACGGTGCACATCGGTCAGGCCGTGATGGGCTGCGGGGGGACTGTCGATTACCTCGTCGATGCGGTACTCAACCCGACCTTTCCTGAGGCTTACAAAGTCGCCGCCCTGGACGTGATGAATAAGCTCCGCGCGGTCGAAGAGTTCCAGTCCTAAACCTAACAACTTTCCGCGTGGGCGAAGGAGGCCGAGAGCAACCTCAGGCGGCATATCCGGCGACGGGGGCGGGCAACGAACGATGCGCTTCGCAAGGATTAACGCGACACGGCCTAGATTCCAAACCGCTTCACGTCCGCGGTGCACTTCGGATCGACGCGCCCGGCTCGAGGCCGACAACTCCTCGGAGCGTGAAGATGCCCACAGCGATTTCGTCGCATCCGTGATGCGGCAAAGGAGTACGAAGTCGGCGCGGCCGCTAGCTCTGAATAGACCGGCTTCCGCTTGCCGCGGCTGAGTGTGATGATGTGCGGGTCAGGTACATCATGTCCACCGGCTACCGTTGTGTCAGTGCCCATCGCATCGCTTGGTTTTCGCACCGACATCATGTTGCTCGCGCTGGGTGGCTCATCGATCACCAAGCACGACGGGCTGACTGTCGTCGCGACGCCACGCACGCCGGACTTCTGGTGGGGCAACTTCGTGTTGGCGCCGGACGCCAGCGCCCTGGATGCCGCGGTCGCGCTGCACGCCGAGATGTTCCCCGAGGCCGACTTCGTCTCGGTCGGTATCGACGGGACCGACGGGGTGCTCGGTATCGACGCAGCGGCCGCCGGCCGCGGGCTGACCGTTGAGCGCAGCACGGCCCTCACCTCGACCGCGGTGTGTCTGCCGCCCCGCCCGAACACCGACGCCGAGGTGCGCCGGCTGCACAGTGACGAGGACTTCGAGGCGGCCGCGGACCTGCAGTACACGAACGACCCCGCCAGCGGGCGTGGCTTCGTTGCAAGCCGCTTCAGGACGTGGCGCTGGCTGGCGGACGAAGGGCATGGGGCGTGGTTCGGCGCGTTCCTCGACGGGCGGCTGTGCACCGGCCTGGGCCTCTACACCGCCGGCAACGGCGTGGCCCGCTTCCAGGCGGTCGACACGCATCCGGACTACCGCCGGCGCGGGCTCGCGGGGACGCTCGTGCACCACGCGGGCGCCGAAGGGCTGACGTGGCCGGGGGTCCAGACGCTGGTGATCGTCGCCGATCCCGGGGACGAGGCGATCCGCGTATACCGGTCCGCGGGCTTCGACGGGACCGAAACGCAGGTCCAGCTGCTGCGCAAGCCGCCAGGCCACGCCTAGCCGCTTGAGGATCGCCGAAGGGGCCATCACCGAAGACGACGTCCGGACCGAACTCGGGGGAGTCATCGTCGGCGCGCAGGACGGCCGGTCCTCGGATGACGACATCACCTTATTCGAGTCGGTCGGCGTCGGATTGCAGGACCTCGCCACCGCGGAACTCGTCGTCGCCCGCGCAGAGGAGCTCGGCGTAGGAATGAGGTTAGACCTCGGTGCGTGACGCGGATGCCCCCGTTCGGGGACGGGTGGCATCCTGGTAGCGATGAACTCGGTGTTGCACTTCGCCGGGAATTCTGGTGGCTGATCTTTCCGCTGGGCGGGATGATCGGCGGCGGCATCAGGGCGGTGGCGGTGGCCAACGAGCGGCGCGCCGAACGTCGGCTCGAGCGGTACCGGATCAAGCAGCAGACCAAGATCGCGATGGCCGAGGCGTCCGGCCGCGGCAAGATCGACGAGGCCGCCTCCCGTCGGGAACTGACCAAGTTGCTCGCGCACCACGACCGGATCGATGCGCGCTGGCTGGACTACGAGATGGATGTCGCCAGGCTGCTGGACTTCCCGATGATGACGGACATGCGCCAGCCGCTCACGGTCGCGTTCCACAAGGCCCGCAGCCATGCCGACCTGCTGCGCCCAGCGACCGTCGACGACGCGATCGGTGACCGCGGCACGCAATTGGACTACCGCGACGCCGTGCACGACTATGCGGCGGCCTTCGACGTGGCCGAGGCCGATGCGATCCGGCGGCGGCGCAGCGACTTCTCGGCCGAAGGGCAGCAGCGGCTGGAACGCGCAGCATCTGCTGCGTGTGGCGTCCGACGATGCGGCGACCCCACACGAACGCCAGAGCGCCTACGCCAAGGCGCGCCACGAGCTCGATGGGCTGATGGTGTTGCCCGCCATCACGCGCGCCGGAATCGAGCGCCGGATCGCCGGGGAGATCGAGGCCTGACGGCGGCGAGTCGACCCGAATCCCGCAGGGTCGATCAGCGGTATCGCTGATTCCGCACCCGACGAGAACATCGAATGCGCCCGCCCATCGGTGAACTCGCCGACGCCGACAGATCCCTGACGAAAACGGCCAGGACGGCCGTCGGGCCGGCAAGACCGCCGCGGATTCGGAGCACCCGTCGACGCCGCCGCAAGGCAGACGCGAACGGGCGGTCTCAGTGGATTTCGGCTCCGGCGGCGCGTAGCTGCTCCGCGGTGGCCTCCAGGAGCTCGTTCCAGGCGACCTCGAACTTATCGACGCCCTCGTTCTCAAGGACGACGAATACGTCGGTCAGATCGATCCCGACGGCAGTGAGCTTGTCGAAGACCTCCTGCGACTCGACCGCGGCGCCGGACACGGTGTCGCCGGCGACCTCACCGTGATCGGCGAACGCGTCGAGGGTCTTCTCCGGCATTGTGTTCACGGTGTTCGGAGCGACCAATTCACTGACGTACAGAGTGTCGGGATAGTCGGGGTTCTTGACTCCCGTCGACGCCCAGAGCGCCCGCTGCAGGCGCGCACCACCGGCCAGCAGACCCTGGAACCGCGGCTGCACCTCGAAGACCTGCTGGTACGAGGCATACGCGAGACGAGCGTTGGCGAGCGCCGCCTTGCCGCGCAGCGCGAGAGCCTCGGGGGTGCCGATCTTCTCGAGACGACTGTCGATCTCGGTGTCGACGCGGGAGACGAAGAACGAGGCCACCGAGTGGATGCGGGACAGGTCGCGCCCGGCCGTCTTCGCGGCCTCGAGGCCGTCGAGGTAGGCGCCCATGACCAGTTCGTAGCGTTCCACCGAGAAGATCAGCGTGACGTTGACGCTAATGCCCTCACCGAGCACCTTGGCGATGGCCGGGATACCGGCCTCGGTGGCCGGGATCTTGATGAACAGGTTCGGGCGATCGACGATCTTCCACAATTCGACGGCCTGCGCGACGGTCTTGTCAGCGTCGTGGGCGAGGCGCGGGTCGACCTCGATGGACACCCGCCCGTCGACGCCGTAGCTCGCCTCGAACTCCGGGGCGAAGATGTCGCACGCGGCGCGCACGTCGTCGGTGGTCACCGTGCGGATGGTGGCCTCGACGTCGGCACCGCGCTCGGCGAGCTCCCGGACCTGTGCGTGATAGTCGTGCCCTTTGCTAAGTGCGGCCTGGAAGATCGACGGGTTTGTGGTGACACCGACGATGCTCTTGCTCGCGATGAGTTCGGCGAGGTTGCCGGACTCGATGCGGTCACGGGAGAGGTCGTCGAGCCACACCGAGACGCCTGCTTCGGAGAGCTTCTGGAGGTTGGGGTTCTGAGTCATGGCGGTCTATCCCTTCACTTGTGCGAGTGAGCGCTTCGCGGCCGCGGTGACGGCTTCGGCGGTGATGCCGAACTCACGGAACAGGGTTGGTCCATCGGCGGAAGCGCCGAAGTGCTCGAGCGAGACAGCCTCGCCGGCGTCACCGAGCAGGCGGTACCAGGAGATGGCCAGTCCGGCTTCCACCGAGACGCGGGCCTTGACCGTGGGCGGGAGCACGACGTCGCGGTAGTCCTGGTCCTGGGATTCGAACCAGTCCAGGCACGGCATCGACACCACCCGGGTGGGCACGCCGTCGGCCTCGAGCGCTTCGCGGGCGGCGACGGCGAGCTGCAGTTCGGAACCCGTGCCGATCAGCAGGACCTCGGGGTTGCCGGTGGACGCTTCGGCGAGGACGTATCCGCCGCGGGAGACACCTTCGGCGGCCTTCTCGCGGGTGCCGTCGAGGATCGGGATGTCCTGGCGGGTCAGCGCCAGCGCGACCGGCCCGGTGGTGTGTTCGACTGCCGCGCGCCAGGCCTGGGACGTCTCGTTGGCGTCTCCGGGACGGATGACCGCGACGTTGGGGATGTTGCGCAGCGAGGCGATGTGCTCGATCGGCTGGTGCGTTGGTCCGTCTTCGCCGAGGCCGATCGAGTCGTGCGTCCAGACGTAGAGGGCGGGGGTCTTCATCAGCGCTGCAAGCCGCACTGCCGGGCGCATGTAGTCGCTGAACACCAGGAACGTGCCGCCGTAGGGGCGGGTCGGCCCGTGCAGCGCGATACCGTTGATGATCGATCCCATCGCGTGCTCGCGGATCCCGAAATGCAGGTTTCGCCCGTACGGCTGGGCGTTCCAGTCGTTGGTGGAGATGGAGACCGGCCCGAAGGAGTCCGCGCCGTCGATCGTGGTGTTGTTGCTGCCTGCCAGGTCGGCGGACCCACCCCAGAGTTCGGGAAGGACCGGGGCGAGGGCGTTGATCGCGGCACCGGACGCCTTGCGGGTGGCCACCCCCTTCGATCCGGGTTCGTAGACGGGGAGCGCGTCCGCCCAGCCGTCTGGCAGGATGCCTTCCTGTAGGCGCGAGAACAGCTCGAAGCGTTCCGGCTCCCTGGTGGCCCAGGCGTCCATCTCCTTTTGCCACTGCGCCCGGATCTTGTCGCCGCGGTCGACGACCCGACGCGCGTGCGCCAGCACCTCAGGGTCGACGTCGAAGCTCTTGTCCGGGTCAAAGCCAAGAGCGCGCTTGACCCCGGCGACCTCGTCGGCGCCCAGTGCCGCGCCGTGCACCCCACCGGTGTTCATCTTCTTCGGCGCTGGGAAGCCGATGACGGTGCGCAGCAGGATGATCGAGGGACGATCGCTGACGGCCTTGGCGGCGTCGGCGGCCGCCAGGATCGCGGAGACGTCTTCGCCGCCGTCGACGACCTGCACGTGCCAGCCGTACGCCTCGTACCGGGTGGCGACGTCCTCACCCAGCGCGATGGCGGTGTCGTCCTCGATGGAGATCTTGTTGTCGTCGTAGAACACGATCAGATTGCCCAGCTGCTGCACGCCCGCGATCGACGATGCCTCCGACGTCACACCCTCCTCGATGTCGCCGTCCGAGGCGATCACGTAGATGTGGTGGTCGAACGGGCTCTCGCCCCCGGCGGGCTCCGGGTCGAAGAGCCCGCGCTCGCGCCGGGCCGCCATTGCCATGCCGACCGCGGATGCCAGACCCTGGCCCAGCGGGCCGGTGGTCATCTCCACACCGCGGGTGTGCCCGACCTCGGGGTGACCTGGCGTCTTGGACCCCCAGGTCCGCAGCGCCTTCAGGTCGTCCAGTTCAAGGCCGTACCCCGCCAGATACAGCTGGGTGTACAGCGTGAGGCTGGAATGTCCACACGAGAGCACCAAGCGATCCCGGCCGACCCAGTCGGCGTCCGACGGATCGTGCCGCATCACCCGCTGGAACAGGGTGTAGGCGAGCGGGGCCAGGCTCATCGCCGTCCCGGGATGACCGTTGCCGACCTTCTCGACCGCGTCCGCGGCGAGAACACGAGCCGTGTCGACAGCCTTGGTGTCCAGCTCGATCCAATCGGCGGGATACACGGCGCTCGTCGATGCGGCGCCTCCGCGATCTGCCGGTGCGGTTCGGATTTCGTTCACTGTCAATGTCATTGGTCAGTCTCTCTGCTCGTAGTGCTCGGACGGAATTTCTCGATGGTGGGTTCGGAGTAACTGAGCCGTTGCCGGGAGGTCGCGGTGATACCGCTACTTGGGACGGTCGGCATCGTTGCGGTTCAGCCGATCCCGACGGGTTCGGCGCGTCGTAAGGTGGCACGCTCGCCGAACTGGCTACGCAGCGCCGAGACGGCCTTCATGGCCGGCGAGTCGTCCTGACGGGAGGCGAACCGCGCGAACAGTGCCGCCGAGATGACCGGTGCGGGAACGGCGTGTGCGATGGCCGCTTCCAGGGTCCACCGGCCTTCTCCAGAGTCCTCGGCATGGCCGGATGGGGAGACCAGTTCGGGGTCCTCGGACAGGGCTTGTACTAGGAGGTCAAGAATCCTGGACCGGACCACGG
Organism: uncultured Actinomycetota bacterium; assembly: GCA_963848185.1. Classification (GTDB taxonomy): domain Bacteria; phylum Actinomycetota; class Actinomycetes; order Mycobacteriales; family Mycobacteriaceae; genus Mycobacterium. The sequence continues at coordinate 496,909 of CAWKCR010000004.1, read as the reverse complement.
CACCCTTCGACCAGGCACGCAGGACCGCGGGCACGTCCACGATGGACGCTTCTGCCGCGAGCAATTCGTACCCCTCGGCGTAGGCCTGCATCAGCCCTGACTCGATGCCGTTGTGCACCATCTTCGCGTAGTGGCCCGCGCCGACCGGGCCGACGTGGACGAAGGAGTCCGCCCTGTCTCCATCCGGGCGCAATGCGTCGAAGACCGGCATCAACCGGTCGATGTCGGCGGCGTCACCGCCGACCATCAACGCGTAGCCGCTGTGTCGTCCCCACACCCCGCCCGAGACGCCGCAATCGAGATAGCTGATGCCGTGTTCGGCGAGGATGTGCGCGTTGACCGTGTCGTCGGTGAAACGGGAATTGCCGCCGTCGACGACGATGTCACCGGGTGAGAGAAGGCGAGAGAGCTTCCCGATCACCTGGCGGGTTGGTGCACCGGCGGGAACCATCACCCACACCGCTCGCGGGGTGGGAAGCGACTCGATCAACGCTACGAGGCTATCCACATCGCTGTCGGCGACGTGGGGGTCGTATCCGATCACCGCGAGTCCCCGTTCACGTAGACGCCCGCGAATGTTCAGGCCCATCATTCCCAGGCCGACTAATCCCAGTTCCATAGTCACCGTTCCCCTTATCGGTTTTCAGTGTCGTGCCGTTTTCTATGTATACGGCGGTTTCGAGGCCGCCCCACCTAGCCGGACGGGGAGCTGTCACTAGCCGCTCGGCCAAGTGCATTCGCGCTCAAGGCTTTCGACACTGGTACCTGCCGCAGGTCTGAATGCGCCAGCGAGAGAGCGGGGTGCAACTGAGGTGACGATGTCTGGAGTACAGGCGAGAAATCCGCTGGTAGATGGTTGGAACCGCCATGGAGACGAGGCATTCAACGGCGATACCGGGCGTGCCGGCCATAACGACGGAGTGTGCGCCGACAGCCCAATGTCGGAGACGTCAGCCCGTGGCCACTGTGGCGCGGGCATCGAGAACGACTTTCCTGCAACAGGATTGGCGGACGAGGAAGGCCTTCGCGCCGCACATCCGCGGTACCCCGTTGCGCGGGCGGCGGCGGGTTCGAACGTGCGAGTCTTCGGGGTCCAGCCGGACGACGGCATCGAACTGCTCGTGCAATCACCGGTGGATTCAACCGAGACGAAGGAGGCGTGAGTGTGAAGGATCTGGTCGACACCACGGAGATGTACCTACGGACGATCTATGACTTGGAAGAAGAGGGCGTCCGCCCACTTCGAGCCCGTATTGCCGAACGACTCGAGCAGAGCGGTCCCACGGTCAGCCAGACTGTTGCCCGGATGGAGCGTGACGGTCTCCTCCTGGTCGCCTTTGACCGCCACCTAAAACTGACGGAGAAGGGCCGTGAACTCGCGGTGTCGGTGATGCGGAAGCACCGCCTCGCCGAACGACTGCTGGTCGACGTTATCGGCCTAGAGTGGGAAAAGGTTCATGCAGAGGCGTGCCGGTGGGAACACGTCATGAGCGAGAAAGTCGAGCGGCGCCTGGTGAAGGTGCTCAACAACCCCACCACGTCGCCGTATGGCAACCCGATTCCGGGGCTCGGGCTGCTGGGGCTGGACCGCCCCATCAGCGACCCTGAGACACTCATCCGGCTCACGGACGTGCCACCGGGCAGGCCGACCGCGGTCGTCGTCCGGCGTCTCGCAGAGCATGTGCAGTCGGATCCGGACGTCATCGGACGGTTGCGGGCGTTGGGCATCGTTCCGGACGCGCACGTCACTGTCGAGACCAGGCGCGGTTCGGTCACCATTACGGTGTCCGGCCACGGCGGGTTCGATCTTACCGAGGAGATGGCACATGCCGTCCAGGTGAAGCAGGTTCAGGCGTAGTCATCTTCTGCTCGCCGTTGACCTTCGACGACGAAAGTCCCCGAACACCATGGTGTTCGGGGACCTCCGTGGTGTGCAACTAGCTGGCGAGAGCTGCCTTGAGCGCCTTCGCCGCCGCTGCGGGGTCCTCGGCGCTGTAGATGGCGCCACCGGCGACGGCGACATCGGCGCCGGCGTCACGGACGGCGGCGACGGTGTCGACCTTCACGCCACCGGCGATCGAGAACGGGACACCGGCGATCTTTCCGTCGTCGAGGAGGTTCTGAATGGAGTAGCCCGGCTGGGCCTGCTCGTCGAGACCGGCGTGGATTTCGACGAACGCGACACCGAGCTTGGAGACCTCACGGGCCCGCTCGACGCGGTTCTCGACGCCGATCAGGTCTGCGACGACCTTCTTGCCGTGCTTCAGTCCTGCCTCGACTGCACCCTTGATGGTGGCATCACCGGCGACGCCGAGGACGGTGACCAGGTCTGCGCCGGCCGAGAAGGCGATATCGGCCTCGAGGAAGCCTGCGTCAGCAGTCTTGAGGTCGGCGAAGACCTCCTTGTCCGGGTGCGCAGCCTTGATTGCGCTGATGGCAGTGAGGCCGGCGCTCTTGATCAGCGGGGTGCCGAGTTCGATGATGTCGACGTACGGCGCCACCTTGTTGGTGAGCGCCAGAGCCTCGGCGGTGGTGAGCAAATCGACCGCAACCTGCAGTTTCGTCATGTGTTTCTCCTGTCAATTGTGAATCTTGTTGGGGATCTAGCGGTGTGCCATTCAGGGGTTTTCGCGGTGTGCCGGGTCAGCCGATGTTGGCGTGGCGTTCCCACAGCCGCTCGGCGGTCTGGTCTTCGTTGCTCCACAGCGCCTGGAACAGCGCGTCGAAGGCGAGGAGCACGGACTGCTCGAACAGGCTGCCTGCGTACTGACGGGTGACGGATCCGCTGTGGTCCTGCTTGTCGGCCGCCGGCAGGACCAGAACCTCGTCCGCGCGTTGGGCGAGCGGCGATTCCGAGGCCGTGGTGACGGCGAGCACCGAGGCCCCCACCTTCCTTGCGGTGTCGGCCGCGCCGACCACCGAGGCGGTGGTACCCGAACCCGACACGGCGATTAGCAGATCTCCTGCGCCGATCGCGGGGGCGGTGACCTCGCCGGCTACGTGGACGCGGAGACCGAGGTGCATCAGCCGCATCGCAGCCATCTGGGTGGCCAGGCCGCTGCGTCCGTTGCCGATCACGAACACCGCCCGGGCATTGGTGATGAGCGAGCCGGCGCGGTCCCACTGTTCTGCGGCAACGGAATTGAGCAGCCGCTCGTTCTCGTCGAGCACGATGCGGCGCCCGTCGCTGAATCGGGTGTCTGTTTTCAGGACTGTGACGGTCATGGTCCTCCTCGGTGTTGGCCGGCTGTGTTCTGTCCAAGAATGCCGATCCCGGGACGCGCCGACACCCGGCCGCACGGCGAGTCCTCGCTGGCCGGTTGGCTAGTGCCGTCCGCGGCAATACTCTGAATGGGTGATAAGCGTCGAGGATTCCGTTCGGGTGCAGGTCGTCCGCTGGATGGAGATGCGAAAGGTGATCACCGGACCGCTCCCGGAGATCGCGGTCCGCCTGTCCCAGTTCCTTGGTCACACGTCGCACGACGCCTTGGTGATCTTCACGCGTGAATGCACGGGGCGCCCACGCAAAGTGGCCGGAAACCGCGAAATCGTCGACCGGGTCACCATCGATGAGCTCGACGAGATCAAACGATCCGTCGATCCCGGAGGCGTCCGCGACGATCTAGCCGTGCTGGCCGGTTCTCGTCGCCGAATCTGGGCTGTGCGCGACGACTCCTGCGACACCCTGCTCATCCTGGTTCCGCGACCGTCCCAGACAGCCGCCCCCGACCTTGACGAGGTCGCGGCAGTCTTCGGGATTGTCGCGACCTCCATCCAGCATCAGGTCGCGCAGGCCAGCCCCGACTATCTCGCCGAGTCACGGGCCGCGTCGAGTGAACGCGCCCGCACCATCGTCGAATTGACCGAGGCGCACGAGGCGACCCTGTCGTCCATCCTCGGAACACTGCGCTCCAACGACCTCGACGATCGCCGCGCGCGCATCACCGCCAGCGAGACGGCATCGGCCGCATTGATCGCACTTCGGTCCGCGGGCGCCGCTGATCGCGCCCTGTCGGAGGAAGCGGTCACGACCGCATTCGCCAGGCTGCAAGGCGAGTTGCGCCCCCTGTTGCGGCATCGGGACATAAAAGTCGAGTATGTCGATCCCCCGGCCGACGGGCGTCCGCTTCCCGGTGAGGTGGCGCACGCGGCACGGGCGATGGTGCGCGCCATCGTGCTGGCGTTCGACGCTCAACCGGAGCTGACCCGAATGCGGATCGCTTGGGACTGCGGGGGTGACAACGTCCTGATCGAGATCCGTGACCGCGGGCCCGGCATCATCGACTGCAACGCCCTGAGACTCCAACTGTCCGGACGCCTTCGCACCTTGCGCGGCCAGATGGACGTCGAATCGATTCCTGGATGGGGAAGCAAGGTGCTGCTCACCATCCCTCTCGACCCACCCGCGGCTCGTCCGGACGAGCACCTTCTGTCCGCCCTGAATCCCCGCGAGCTCGAAGTCCTCGCGCATCTCGCGGTCGGCAAACGCAATGCCGCCATCGCCGATGAGCTCGGGATCAGTCAGAGCACGATCAAGTTTCACGTCGCCAGCCTGTTGAGGAAACTCGACGTCGCCAACCGTGGGGAGGCGGCCGCGATGGGAATACGGGCCGGAATCGTTGCCAGCGAGGCACATTCGGCGCCCGGCCAGGACTAGACGCCACAATCTGGGTTCTCCGCAGGGACGGCGAGGTCGACGCCACGCGCGAGTAGAAGCCCAACACGCGGGTGGGTGACTTCTCTCGAAGGAGCGTGTCGTTCGCCGCTGGGTGCTGGTTTGGAGGGGTTGTCGGTAACACTTGGCGATATGACGGAGCACCTGCAGTGACTTGAGTTGGTGTATCCGGCACCCTGGGAGCCGTCGCGTCTGAGCCCGCCGCGGCGCACGGATCACTGATGACAGAACTCTGGGGCGCACTCATCGCGGTCGCGATCGGCCTCGTCATCGTGTGGATTGCCTTGCTGATCGCACTGGCCGTGATCCGGCCAGAGGACCTCAGCGTCACCGATGCACTGCGGCTGCTGCCCGACACGGTGGTCCTGCTGCGGCGCCTGGCCGCCGATCCGCAGCTAGCCCGCGGTGTCCGGGTCCGTCTGCTCCTGTTGCTGGCCTACCTGATCCTGCCGATCGACCTCGTACCGGACTTCATCCCCGTTCTCGGCTACGCGGACGACGCCATCATCGTTGCCGCCGCGCTGCGCTCAGTCGTCCGACGCGCTGGGCCCGGCGCCATCGACAAGCACTGGCCCGGCACCCCAGAAGCACTCCATGCCGTCCGACGTCTCGCTGGCATCCCTAGTCCACCGGACACCTGAAACACGCACCGGGACAAGGTCATACACAGACAGCAGAGCCAGACGCACGAGTACACGCCTACCAAGGCTAGTGGCCGGACACCTCTAGATCGGGAGCTCGACCAGCACTGTGGTGCCGCGGCCCGGGGAGGACTCCACCCGCAGGGATGCCTCGATCATGGCGCAGCGTTCGGCTATCGAACTCAAGCCGAAGTGCTGAGCCCCATCGGCGTCCACCGCGCGTGCCGTCGGGTGTTCCGTTGCGTCGAAACCCTTCCCGTCGTCGGCGCAGCCGAGAACGATCGAGTCACCGACGCCGCGCAGCGACAACACGATCCGATCAGCGTCGGCGTGCTTGACCGCGTTGGCCAGGGCCTCCTGGGTGATCCGGTACAGCGCCGCGGCGGCATGATCGGGAATGTCATCAACCGCAGCGGCCGGGTCCACGACGAGTTCGATGGACGGGCCGCCGTGACGACGGGCCATCAGGACGAGTGACTCAATCGCGGCAGTCAGGCCGAGATCGTCGAGCACGAGACTATGCAGTCCCGTGATGGCCGCCCTCGTCTGGTTGTAGGCCAGGTCGCCCAGTTTGCGTGCGTTCAGCAGTTCGGCGCGCGCGCAATCCAGCTCGCGGAGGAGCATCGAGTCCTCCGATGCCTCCTGCGCCGCCGAGATCGTGAGGTCCGCCGCCGAGAGGTGGAACGACATGGATGCGAGCGCGGTGGTGACGCCGTCGTGCAGCTCGAAGGCGATTCTGCGCCGCTCCGCTTCCTGCGCCGCAATCGCCGCCTTGATGAGCCGGTCCCTCTCGGTGCGCTGTCTGTTGACCGTGCGCCACAGCTGCTCCGCGTCCAGCCGCAACCCGAGGATCGCGGCGTACGGTTCCGCGGTGTCGAGGTCGACCTGGCCGAACGGAAGGCGCGGATCGCGGTGAGCGGCAAGGACACCAACGACATCGCCCTCCAGCCCCGGGAGCGGGATGCACATCCTGGCCACGGTCTGCTGTCGCTCGAGCTGAAGCAGCTGACGGTGCAGCACATTGCGGGGTGAGTCGGCCTCGATCAGCGCCGGTTTGCCTGTGCGAGCAACCAATCCGGTGACCCCGAAGCCGACCTGCAGCGTCAGGGAGTCTGCAGAAGGGTGGGCGGGCCAGATGTCGACGACGTTGAGGTCCTGACCGTTGACCGCGTACACCAGGACACCGTCGGCGCCGAGCAGGCGGGCCAGGTCCGTCGCGGTGGGGGCCGCCGCAGCAGGTCTCAACGAAACAGCCCTTCACGTAACGCGACGGCGACGGCGCCGCTCCGGTCGGAGACCCCCAACTTCCGGTAGAGCGCGCGGATATGGGTCTTCACCGTGTCCTCGCTGACCACCAGCTTGCTCGCGACCGCCTTGTTCGAGTGCCCCGAAACCAGCAACTCCAGTACCTCCGACTCGCGCTGGGTGAGGCCGAGGTGTGCACCGGACCAGAACTCACCAGCGCTCAGGCGTGCAGCGGAGAGCGCCACTCGACCGGCCAGCGCATGGTCGATGACGGTCTCGCCCTGGCAGACCCGACGCAAGTGCCCGACCAGCTCCTGTCCGTCGATGCGCTTGAGGATGTAACCGGAAGCACCGACCCGCAGCGCCTGGAGGAGGTAGTGCTCGTCGTCGTACACCGTCAGAAGGACGACTTTGGTGTCCGGATGCTGCGTCGTGATCTGAAGGCAAAGGTCCAGGCCGCTCCCCTCCCCGATGCGCACATCGCACAGGACGACGTCGGGCCGCAGCTCGCCCACCAACCGGAACGCCGTCGCCCCCGTTGTCGCCTGTCCGACGATCAAGACCTCCTCGGGGAAGTGGCCGAGCATGGCATCGAGCCCATGCAAGACCATCTCGTGATCGTCGACGAGCACGACACGCAGCGGGGTCGGAGGCGAATCCGGCATGCTGCCAACCCTACGGCGGTCAGCATCGTGATCCGAGTGAACCGAGCGGGGGGGTATCACCCGCTACCCCACCCACAGGGGTGATTGCGCCACACAGCGTGACGCGGTCGGATGGACACAACCCGACCAGAAAGGCCGCTACGCCATGACCGATTCCAGTGTCAATCAGCCCCTCATCGTGCCGTCGGTGTTACCGGCCGACTTCGCCCGCATCGGTGACGAGGTGGTCGAACTGTGCGAGGCGGGCGTGGACCGGATCCAGTGGGACGTCATGGACGGCGTGTTCGTTCCCAACCTCACCTTCGGCCCTGACGTCATCGCGGCGGCGCGCCCGCACAGCAGTGTCGGATTCGAGGCCCATCTCATGGTCGTGAACCCCGACGAGCTCCTGGGGCGTTACGTCGACGCGGGTTGCGAGCTGGTCATCGTGCATGCCGAAGCCTGTACCCACCTCCATCGCACGCTTGCGCACATCCGCGACCTCGGCGCGCGCAGCGGCGTCGCGCTGAACCCGCACACTCCTGCCGAGGTCGTCCAGCATGTCCTGTCCGAGACCGACCTCGTACTCGCGATGACCGTGAACCCGGGATTCGGCGGTCAGGCCTACATCCCGTCCGTGGAGGCGAAGATCACGTGCCTGCGAACGATGATCGACGAATCCGGCCTGCCCATCGAACTAGAGGTGGACGGCGGCATCACCGACAAAACCATCGCAGGCGCGTCAAGCGCAGGCGCCGATGTCTTCATCTCCGGCTCCTGGATGTACGCCTATCCGGACGGCAAGGCGGCGGCCGTCAAACAGCTGCGAACCACGGCGCTGGAGAGCGCACCACGCGCAGAAGCAGTCTTCTAACCGACGACCTCCTGGCAACCGTGCCGGTCGGCCCACGCTGACCGGGCGTCGGTGAAACATGTTGCAGGCCGCCAGTTCCGGGGATGCCTGTGGGGGCCGCTCCGATGGCCTAGTGGTCCGTCTGCGACTTGATCTGGCGGAGGGTGTCGCGTCCACGTTGGACTTTGGCGATGATGTCGTCGGCGGTGGCCTTCCATACGAAGGGCTTGGGATCGCGGTTCCAATACTCGGCCCAGTGGTGATCGCCGCGGTGAGATCGGCGACCCTGCTGAAGGCTCCGCGGCGCAGGCGTTTGTGGGTGAGTTCCTTGAAACCAGCGTTCGATGAGGTTCAGCCAGGAACTCGAGGTCGGCGTGAAGTGCATGTTCCAGCGGCGACGGTCCTTGTGCGCCAACCATTTCGCGATCGCTGGCGTGCAGTGCGCTGACAGGTTGTCCAGGATGACATGCACGTCCTGATCGCGAGAAACCGCGGCGTCGATCTGTTTGAAGAACCGCAACAGTCGGCGCCGGTATGGCCCTTACGCAGATCGGTCAGGACCTCGCCGGCGGCAACGGTCATCGCGGCGAACAGATCTATCGTGCCGAGGCGCTTGTAATCGTGGGTCATCGTCCCCGCCCGGCCCAACGCCTGACAACGGGTCTTCTCGGTGCGGACTCATGGTGATGGCCCCATGCGTTTCACCCCAGGCCGCGAATCTGATGGCCAGTGAAGGGGTTTGACCTTCGGGCAAGGGCGATCAGGCCTCGGCCAGTGGAGGCGCGACGCCGGTCTTCTCGAACTCGGATATGATGTCGATGCGGCGCTGGTGGCGTTCTTCGTTCGACCACTGCGCGGCGAGGAACGCGTCCACGATCGCGAGGGACTCCTCGAGGGAGTGCATGCGACCGCCGAGCCCGATCAGCTGAGCGTTGTTGTGCTCGCGGGCCAGTTGCGCAGTCTCGACGTTCCACGCCAAGGCACATCGCGCACCCTGCACCTTGTTCGCGGCGATCTGCTCACCGTTGCCGCTGCCGCCTAGGACGATGCCCAGGCTGCCTTCGTCGGCGACGACACGACGTGCCGTCTCGATGCAGAAGGCTGGGTAGTCGTCGAGGGCGTCGTAGACGTGAGCGCCGCAGTCGACGGTCTCGTGGCCCGCCGCCCTCAGATGTTGGATGACTGCGTTCTTAGCTTCCAATCCGGCATGGTCGGAACCCAGGTATACACGCATGATCGGCGTTCCCTTCTCGTAATTCAACGCGTCGCGTTGGCCTTCAGTGTTGGTGTACTTCGCAGGCGCAGTACATGTTCCGACACGTATAGCAAGCAGGCATCGCCTTGCAGCGTGGGCACCTCTCGCAGCTGACCGGCTCGGTGTGCCGAGCGGCATCCACCGCCGTGTACGACTCCCCGCAGTGGTAGCACGGCGGCCGTGCGGCGTCGTCGCCCCGGTCGGAGTCGTTCATCAGGCCCGCACAACCATTGCGGTGGCCAAGATCAGCATCACCACGCCGCCGAGCAGGTCGGTGCGTACAGGTATCTTGCTCGCCGCGAGCTTGCCCAGCGTCAGCCCCACCAGGGACATGAGGAGGGTGACGCTGCCGGCCACCACGGCCACGGTCACCGCCGAGTAGCCGATGACTCCGAGGCCGGCCCCCGCGAGCAGGTTGTCGACGCTCAACGGCAGCGGCAATCCCAGAATGGCGAGGGGATGGTCGAGGTCGCCTGCCTGCTCCGTGCGCAAGGCGTGCACGACCAGGTAGACGGCGTAGACGGCCAGGGCGGTAGCTCCGATGTATTCCGCGGATTCCCCGATGTAATCGCCGAGGTATCCGCCCACCCAGACACCGAGCATGGGAGCCAGTGCATCGAATGTTCCGAACACCAGGGCACATTGGACGATCCGGATCCACGACGGCTTCGTCGTTCCCAGTCCTAGGGACGACTGAAAATTGTCCAGGCCGAGCACGAATGCGATCGGAATCAGAGCGAAGAGAGAGTTCACGGTCGTACTTCCAAGGGGATTTGCGACCGGGTGCGGCCCGGGTTCGGTCGAGGAATCATCACGCCGTCCCGCGGCCGCGTCGGGTCGTTTGCTGCCATCACCGCCGCCTCCACCAGCCCGTGATCCGGGGAGAGATGACAGACGGGGTCAGTGCTGGCGGCGTCGCCAGTGAGCGCGAAGGCCTGGCAACGACAGCCGCCGAAGTCGATCTCGCGACGTTCGCAACTGCGGCACGGGTCCGGCATCCATTGGTCGCCACGGAACTGCTGAAACAGTGGCGACTCCGCCCAGATCCACTCCAGCGAGTGCTCGCGCACGTTTGTGCCGGGCAGGCGGAGCGCGCGCGCCAACTCGTGGGCCGCTGGGCACGGCAGCGCTTCGCCGTTGGGCACCACGGTGAACTGGCGGCGGGCCCAGCCGTCCATACAGGGCTTGGGGTACTGGCTGTAGTAGTCGGGGATGACGTAGATGATCTCCATCCCGTCCCCGAGCCGCCCACGGGCCGCCCGCACCACCGACTCCGCGCGCTCCAGCTGGTCTCTGCTCGGCAGCAACTCGGCACGGTTTCGCCCCGCCCAGCCGTAGTACTGCGTGTTGGCCAGCTCTATCCGGTCGGCCTCCATCACCGCCGCCATGTCGAGGATGGCACCGATCCGATCGATGTTCTGCCGGTGCAGCACCACGTTGAGGGTGAGTGGCCAGCCCAGCTTCTTGACGAGCCGCGTGACCTCGTGCTTGCGCTCGAACGAGGCTGTGCCGGCGATCTGATCGGATAGGTCTCGCTCATCCGCCTGGATGCTGACCTGCACGTGGTCGAGGCCCGCGTCGCGGAGTTGCTCGGCGCGACGGGTGGAGAAGCCGAGCCCGCTGGTGATCAGGTTGGTGTACATGCCCAGCCCGTTGGCGCACTGCACGAGGTCGACGATGTCGTGACGCTGCATCGGCTCGCCGCCCGAGAGGTGTACCTGAAGCACGCCAAGATCGGCGGCCTCGGCGAACACCCGCTGCCACTCGTCGGTCGTCAACTCGTCGCGATAGTCATCCAGCGCAACGGGATTGGAGCAGTAGGGGCAGTGCAGTGGACAGGCGTAGGTGAGCTCGGCGAGGAGCGCGTAGGGCTTATCCATGATCGATCTCCATCCCGCGCTTGGTGACGAGGTCGGCCACGAAGCGTCGTACGTCGCCGTCGGCGACCTGGTCGTATCGGCTGCGCAGCTCGGACTGGATCTCTGCGATGGTGTGCCGGGCATCGCATAGCTCCACGATCGCGACGCCGGTGTCGTTGAGGACCCAAACCGTCTCCGGCGAGAGCAGCGCGTATTGCCCGCGCGCGGCGTCGAACCTCATCCGTACGTGGCGCGCCAGCCGCGGCCGGGCGGCCTCGTCAGCGATTTCCATAGGCCTGGTCGATCGCATCGAGCATGCTCCACAGCACGTCGCACTTGAAGGACAGCGCCGACAGCGCGGCGGCCTGCGTTTCCGGGGTGACGCAGTACCTGCGCACCACCTCGAGACCGTGTTCGGAGTCGCGGGGCGCCTGGGTGATCCGAGTCCGGAAGTAGGAGAGCTCCTCGGGGTCGATCCAGGTGTAGTGGCGTTCGAAGGCCGCGAGCCGCTCTGCCATGAGGTCGGGTGCGAACAGCTCGGTCAGCGAGGACGCCACCGCCTCCACCCACGGCCGGGTGCGGGTGAAGGTCACGTAGGCATCGACGGCGAATCGCACGCCCGGGAGCAGGTGTCGTCCGTCCTCGACCTCCGCCCGGGTCAAGCCGACGGCCTCGCCGAGTCGCAGCCACGCCTCGATCCCGCCGGTTCCTTCGCTGGTGCCGTCATGGTCGATGATGCGCTGGACCCAGCGGCGCCGTATCTCACGGTCCGGGCAGCTACTGAGGATCGCCCCGTCCTTCCGGGGGATGTTCGACTGGTAGTAGAAGCGATTGGCCACCCAGCCCCGGATCTCCTCCCGGCTGGACTGTCCACTGTTCATCCGCCGATGGAAGGGATGCTGGTGGTGGTAGTCCTTGACGTGCTCGCGAAGCGCTTCCTCGAATTCATCGGGCGCCAGTGCTGCGGTCATCATTGCTCCTCAGATGTCTAGCTCGAGCCCGTCCGCGGCGACCTCGATGCCGTGGTGGTCGAGGAGCCGTCGTTCCGGCGAGTCCTCGAGCAGGATCGGGTTGGTGTTGTTGATGTGGATGTAGACCTTGCGATCGATCGGCAGCGACGACAGCAGCTCGAGGCTGCCGCCAGGGCCGTCGATCGGGACATGTCCCATGTCGCGCGAGGTCTTGCGGGCCAGGCCGAGGCTGGACATCTCGTCGTCCCGCCAGCAGGTGCCGTCGACCAGCAGGCCGGAGCAGTCGGCCAGTTCCTCGAGGACGTCGGGGGTGAGCTGCTGCACGCACGGCAGGTAGACCAGGCTGCGGCCACTGCTGGTGTCGGTGATGCGGTAGCCCACGACCCGGCCGTGCGTCGCGCCTCCGGGGAACCGCATCGGCTTGACGGTGGGTACGTCGAACGCGCGGTACGACAACCCGTCACCAAGCGGCACCTCGGCGCCGGGCAGCACCGGGTGCCACTTGACCGGGCAGTACGCCTCGAGCGTCCTGAGCACCCCGGTCCCGGCGGTCAGGGTCTCGTGCACCGATTCGGTCGCGTGCACTTCGAGACCGCGCCCCTCCCGCATCAGTAGCAGGCCGAGGGTGTGGTCGAGCTCGGCGTCGGTGAGCAGCACGGCCTGCAGCCGGACCACCCTGCCCTCATCGGGATGCAGATCCGGGAAGGACTCGATCTGCGACTGGATGTCCGGTGAGGCGTTGAACAGGAACCACTGCTTCCGGTCAGCGCTCACCGCAATCGACGACTGGGAGCGTGGTACGCAGGGTCGCGAGCCGGTCCGCACCGCGCGGCACTGGGGGCACCCGCAGTTCCACTGCGGATACCCTCCGCCGGCTGCCGATCCCAGCACTCGCACCCACACGACCGATCACTCCCTCCGTTGGGGTTGCCGCGACGGGCGCCGGGCCGATCCGGCCCGGCGCCCTTGACGTGATCGGCTAGTTGCCCGCGTCCAAGATGGCCACGTATGCGGTCACCTCGGCGGACACCCGGATCTCTGCGAACGTTGGGGGCTCCCACTTCTGCAGACTGCTGACAGCGATCTTTCTCTCCATGGTGTTCTCTCTTCCTCTCGGTTTTCTGAACGGTATGGCGGATGGGAATCAGTCGGGCAGGGCGAATGCGATCAACGCGCTGCCGTGGCCCGCGCCGAGCATTCCGGGGATGATGCCCTCGAGCCAGCCACCCCAGCCGACCGGCACGACGACGTACTGCTTGCCGTCGACGCTGTACGTCGAGGGGCTGCTGTGGTGGCCGCTACCGCACTGGAACTCCCACAACTTCTCGCCGTTACGGGCGTCGAGCGCGACGAACTCACCAGTCGGGGTGCCTGCGAACACCAGGTCGCCTGCGGTGGCGAGCACCGACGCGGCCATGGGGTAGTCGAGGCGCCAGCGCCACTTCTCCTCACCGTTGGTGTCGAACGCACTGACCGACCCGGCCATGTCGTCGATGTCCACCTGGACGGCAGCGCCCCAGTACGGCATGCCCTCCTTGAACTCCCGACGCCGCCGGGTGGCGGTGGCGCCCACGTCGGCAACCGGTACGTAGAACATCTCGGTCTTCTGGCTGTACGCCGCGTGCGTCCACTCCTTCGCGCCGGCCGGGCCGGGGTAGAAGTGGACCGGCTCGCCCTCTTTGTCCGGGTACTTCCGCGGGGTCACCTTGCCATCGCGGGTGATGACGCCCCAGTCGATCCGGTCCACGAAGGGAGTGACGTGCTGCAGCTCACCGTTGGTGCGGTCCAGCACGAAGAAGTAGCCGTTCTTGTCGAAGTGACCGAGCAGCTTCTTGCCATCCCGCTCGAACAGGATCATCTCCATCGTGGAGTCGTAGTCCCAGAGGTCGTGCGGGGTGAACTGGTAGTGCCATTTGATCTCACCGGTATCGACGTCCAGCGCGACGACGCTGTCGGTGTAGAGGTTGTCCCCCTCGCGAACCGCGCCGTCGAAGTCGGGTGCCGGGTTGCCGGTGCCCGCGTAGTACAGGTTCGTCTCCGGGTCGTACGTCCCGGTGACCCAGTGGTTCGCGCCGCCGCGCGCCCAGGCCTCACCGTCGGCGGGCCAGGTCTCGGAGCCCGGCTCGCCGGGCTTGGGCACGGTGTAGGTGCGCCAGCGGTGCTCGCCGGTCTCCAGGTCCCAACAGTCGATGTGGCCACGCACGCCGAACTCGCCGCCGGCGCTGCCGGTGATGAGCGTGTCCTTGACGACCAACGGAGCGAGTGAGGCGCTCTCACCCGCACGCACGTCACCGATGGTCTTCTGCCAAACCTTCTCGCCGTTGGTGGCGTCCAGCGCCAGTAACTGGGCGTTCGGGGTCACGAAGTAGACCTTGCCGTTGGCCACCGCGCAGCCTCGGTTGACGTTCCCACAGCAGAGCGAGACATCGAAGGGCACCGCGTGCTTGTAGCGCCAGAGCTGCTTGCCCGTCGCCGCGTCGAGCGCCCAGAACCAGCCGTCCCAGCCGGTGACGTACATGACGCCGTCCACGACCGTCGGGCAGGTCTCGAACGCGTAGGTCGACGCGCCCGCGATCTGACCGGACATGCCTGACTGGAAGATCCAGGCGGGGCCGATCTTCTCCACGTTCTCGGTGTTGATCTGGTCCAGCAGGCTGTACCGCTGGCCGTCGTAGGCACCGTAGTAGGTCAGCCAGTTTTGCGATTCCGACCGTGCGTCGAGCAGGCGGTCGTAATTGACGTTTGTCGTCACCGCGGGTGCAGTTCCGACAACGGCGCTCAGCGCTCCATGGTCGATCGCCTCACCGGCATCCACGTATTCAATGGTCATTTGGGTTCCTTCCTACGGGCGTGGCTGATCGGGACGGTCGAGACGGGCTTCCGGCGGCACCTCGCCGAGCACGACGATGGCGGCGGTGAGTCCCCGGCCTTCGTCGTTGCCGCCGGGCGAGCTGTACCAGTAGTAGCCCGGGCCATCCAGGTTCAGCTTCGCTCGGCCCTTCGAGTGGTTCAGCAGCCAGAGGAACTTCTTGTCGCCATTGCTCGGAAACAATGCGGCGTGCGTGTTCTTGTCGTCGTTGATGACCGTCAGTTCGAGATTGCCGCCGTGCGGCAAGACCAGGACCGCGGGATCCCAGGCGACCTCGTCCTCCTTGATCCGGATCGTCGCCTCCATCGTGCCGTCAGCCCGCTCGGTGGCCCTGGCGATGGAACCAGTTCCGAGTAGCCGACCAATGGTTGCGTGGTTCTGTGCGTCCAAGCCGAGTTCGCTCAGCAAGTTGGCTCGTTCATCAGTGATCGTCATAGGACCTCACCTCCTCATCAGTGAAACTTCGTTGTTTGTCGTGTGGAATGCGAAAGTCGTTCAGAACGGATCGCATTCACGTCCTATTTGCTGAATTCCTAATTGCTGAATTCGGCGAGCCGAAACTCCGGTTGGCTGTAAACAGATCCTCGGCTCCATCTGGTCGGTCACATCTCGCTGCGTAATGCCGTCGGTCGTCGAATCACTTCGCTCACCCGAGCGCCTGTTTTCGAGTCTGTAACTACGTGAACGATAGGTTCGGTGAACCCCTACGTACAGGCACGACCGCAGGGCGGTCGTACCTTGCCGTTCGCACGCCGCCAGGTGCCGTTCGTGGTGATGCCAGTCACATCTGCGGGTGTACGGCCGCGAGGCAGTGTTCGCGCCCGATAGCCGGGACCTGCAGGTTCGCTGTGAGACTGGACCGAACGCTTCATCGCATCGTCACTGCGTTGGGCCAGCCCGAGCTTCCATGCCGCGATGCTGGCCCCCGCAGGCTGGTGCGGCGTTGGCAGCCGGGCCCGCCCGACGAGGTTCGTGTTCCTGGCACATTTGGTGAGCAAGCCGACGTTGGGGCACCAAGTGCTCGCCGGACCGATCCGCTGTTCTCCGGCGACGCCGTCACCCTCATTCAGAATGCGGCACGGGGATATCCGCGGACGGTGAACAACGTGACAGTGAAAGCGTTTATGGCGGCGTTCCGCAACAAAGGAGTCCACCGCCGACGAGAAAGTCCGCCCGGGCGGATACCAATGGGTCAGGGCAGGTCGAACAAATCGAGGTTCATGACCTTGTCCCACGCGGACACGAAGTCGCGTATGAACTTCTCCTCAGCGTCCTCGCTCGCGTAGACCTCCGAGATTGCGCGCAGCACGGAGTCGGCCGCGAAAGCGAGGTCGACGCGACTGGCGACCCACTTGACCTCGCCGGTGTGCCGGTCGCGGCCCTCGTAGGCTGCCGTCCGAACGGCGGTGTCCGTCCTCGGTGCCCACTCGGTGTCCACGTCGAGAAGGTTGACGAAGAATTCGTTGGTCAGCGTCCCAGGCGTCGAGGTGAACTCGCCCAAAGGGGACTGGCCGTGGTTGGCGCCGAGCACGCGAAGCCCACCGAGCAGCACTGTCATCTCGGGGGCGCTCAGGGTGAGCTGACTCGCGCGGTCGACGAGCAGGTGTTCCGGCGGCGGCCGGTTGCCCTTGCCGACGTAGTTGCGGAATGCGTCCGCGGTCGGCTCGAGCGCGGAGAACCACTCGACATCGGTCCACTCCTGCGTTGCATCCGTACGCCCCCGCCGGAAGGGGACTTCGATGTCGTGACCGGCCTTGGCGGCGGCATGTTCGATCGCGGAGCACCCACCGAGCACGATCAGATCGGCAAGCGAGATCTTCTTGCCCCCGCGATGGGAATCGTTGAACCTTTGGCGAATCTGCTCCAGTGTGCCCAGCACGGCCACCAGGGTCTCAGGCTCGTTGACCTCCCAGCTCCGCTGCGGTTCGAGACGGATGCGCGCCCCATTCGCCCCGCCGCGCTTGTCACCGTTTCGGAACGTCGAAGCCGAAGCCCACGCTGTGAAGACGAGTTGCGATACCGACAGGCCCGACTCGAGGATCTGACTCTTGAGCGCGACGATGTCGTCGGCATCAACGAGCTCGTGATCGACTTCTGGCACCGGGTGCTGCCAGATCAGTCGTTCGGACGGGACCAGTGGTCCCAGGTAGCGCTCGATCGGGCCCATATCGATGTGCGTGAGCTTGAACCACGCCCGCGCGAACGCGTCCGCAAGCTGGTCCGGGTTCGCCAGGAAGCGCCGCGCTATCGCCTCGTATATCGGATCTTCCTGCAACGCGAGGTCCGTGGTGAGCATCGTCGGGGCATGGGTCTTGGATGGGTCGTGGGCGTCTGGAATGGTGCCGGCCCCGGCGCCGTCGCGCGGGACCCACTGCCACATCCCGGCAGGGCTGAGCGCCACATCCCACTCGTAGGCGAACAATGTCTCGAGGAAACTGTTGTCCCACCTCGTCGGAGTGGGCGTCCATATCCCTTCGAGCCCACTGGTGACGGTGTCGGCAGCGTTGCCAGTGCCGAAACTGTTCGCCCAGCCCAGGCCTTGTGCCTCAAGCGGTGCGCTTCCGGGTTCGGGACCGAGGCAGCTGCCGGGGTCGGCCGGTCCGTGGGACTTGCCGAACGTGTGCCCGCCCGCGATCAGCGCGACGGTCTCCTCGTCGTTCATCCCCATCCGGCGGAACGTCTGACGGATGTCGCGCGCGGAAGCCACCGGGTCGGGCACCGTGGCCGGCCCCTGAGGGTCGACGTAGATCAGCCCCATCTCGGTGGCCGCCAGCGGTTCGTCCAGATCCCGGACGCCGCTGTGTCGTTCGTCGGCGAACCACGTGGTCTCCGGACCCCAGTAGGTCTCGTCGGGCTCCCACACGTCTTCCCGGCCACCGGCGAACCCGAACGACGTGAAGCCCATCGACTCCAGCGCGCGATTGCCCGCGAAGACCATCAGGTCGGACCAGGAGATCTTGCGGCCATACTTCTTCTTCACCGGCCACAGGAGTTGGCGCGCCTTGTCCAGGTTGCGGTTGTCCGGAAAGCCGTTCAACGGGGCGAAGCGCTGCATCCCCGCGCTGGGACCACCCCGGCCGTCACCGACGCGGTAGGTGCCGGCGCAGTGCCAGGCCATCCGCAGCACGAGCGGTCCGTAATGGCCGAAGTCGGCGGGCCACCAGTCCTGCGAGGTCGTCAGCACCTGGTCCACATCGCGTGCCAGTTGGTCGAGATCCAGGGACAGGAACTCCTTGGCGTAGTCGAAGTCCTCGTCCATCGGATTGGCCGCGCGGCAGGGCCGAGCCAGGATCTTCACGTTGAGCCGGCGGGGCCAATCGCGTTGGTCCCCGCTTGCCGCGGGGTGATTGCGCCGCTTGAGCGACCCGCGCATGCACATGGTCTGGTCGTAGGTCCTGTTGACGTAAGCGTCAGGGCTCTCGGGCATTGGCCTTCCTTCCGGGCTCTCTAAACCTCAGATGCAGAGCGCACGGCGCACTGCACGCACGTTCCGCCGGGACACCGGCACCATCGTGTTCTCGAGATCGTCCATGACCAGAACCAGCTCGCCCTTGTCTCGACGCTCGACCTCGCGAATCCTGTTCAGGTTCACGATGTGTCGGCGATGTACCCGCAGGAATCCAGCGTTGGTCAGTTCGTTGTCGAGCTTGTCCAGGCCGGGCGAGGCGGCCCGCAGCCTGCCCTGATCCGTGAACAGCCATACTTCGTTGCCATCCGATTCGGCGAACAAGACTTCTGGCAACCGCAGAAGCACCATCCGGTTATCCCGGACCCCGACCACTCGACGGGGTTGTTCCATGGCGTACAAGCCCGTTTCGGCCTGCACCAACTGCTCGCCGTCGGAGACACCGAAGGAGACCAGGTGTCCGACCAGATTGCCGTAGCGGAACACCGGACGAATTCCGATCGGCGAGGGTTCGTCAGCGAGGTGGGTGAAGATCTGTGTCGAGCCGAACCAATCGGGGTTGTGACTCGCCCGCTTGGTGGCGAAGCGGACGGCGTCGATGAATGCCGGGAGCCTTGGATTCCAGCGCACTGCCGGGTCGACTGCCGGGGTGTTGCTCGGCACACCGAGCGGCACGCTCGCCGTCTCATCGGCGATCACTACCTTGCCCGCCGTGTCGACGGCGGCCAGTGCGTCAGTGGACCGTGCCCTGGCGTGGTTGTACGCGGCGAGCAGTTCGGCGCCGCCGTCGCGGGCGCAATTGCGCAATTTGCTCTGGGTGTGCGCGGCGGCGTTCGCCAGCCATGCGCTCGCGGACGCTGGCATGTCACTGCGCAAACTCGAGATGTTCAGGCTCGCGATCGGTTCCTTGCTCACCACGTCCCGCACCGCGACGCCTGCGCAGGTCCAGTCGTGGAAGGCCTGGCACCAGTGTTCTTCCCGCTTGATCACCAACGGGTTTCGCGTTCCGAGGGCGGTGCCAATGCCGTTCGTGCCCACAGCGCTCTCCGACCAGCAGAACCACGGCGCGAGGCCGCTCCCGGCGGCGACGGCAAGGGTGGCCTTGTCGCCCCACTCGGCCAGGACCCTGCCGTTGGAGTCGGCGATTATCACGATTCCGAATTTGGACACCTCGTGGACCATGGCTGCGGCACGAAAACCCAGTTCCGCGAAGACGACATCGTGTTCGAGCGAATGGTCGACCTCCGTGACCGCCGCAGGCGCTTCGGACAGGAACGGGTCGACGCGGTACTGATCCCGACACCGTTGCCAGGAGATCGCCACTTCGGGCCGCACACCGCGGACGTCGCCATCCCCCTGTACGAACCGTTCCCAAGCGTCATACAACGCAGGCTGATTCGCGTCGCGGGATATCGATTCAAGCTGTGCACTTGACATCGGCTTCCTCCTTTACGTGCTTGGACTTGTGTTGACGAAGCCACGGATGCCTGATGGGGCACTCCGGCATGCCCCTACCGAACTCTGGAGCATCGTGTGATGTGGATCATATACGTCCTCGATTGTGATTGATTCGAGCAAAGGACCCACGGACGGTTACGAAATGACCCGGCGTTCCCGGCTAAGTCACGCCGCGACGTTAGCCAGCCGGGCCGGCGACGTCCTCGGCTGCTCTGAGCACGCGGAGGGTGTTCTCGCCGGCGAGCTTGGCCAGGTCGGCCCTGGACCAGCCGCGGTCGGCGAGGGCGGCGAAGAGCCGCGGATACCCCGACACATCCTCCAGTCCCTCGGGCATCCCCTCGCCCCCCATGTAGTCACCCCCGATGCCGACATGGTCCACGCCGGCGACCGCACGCACGTGCTCGATGTGTGCCACGACCTGCGTCAACGTTGCGACGGGCGGTGGCGACCGCTCGGCCAGCCCAATCATCAGTGCGTCGTACGCCGGATCGCCCTTCTGGATGCCACGGCGTCGAGCCTCCGCCTTTGCCTCCGCGTGCCAACGGGCGACCGCCGGTGAGACGAACGCGGGCAGGAACGTCACCATGCACACGCCGTCGTTCTGCGCCAATGTCGCCAGGACGTCGTCGGGCACGTTGCGTGGGTGGTCGCACACCGCACGGGCGGAGGAGTGGCTGAAGATCGCAGGCGCGGCGGTCACCCGCAGCGCGTGCCGCATGACGTCAGCAGACACGTGCGAGAGATCGACAAGCATTCCGAGCCGGTTCATCTCACGCACGACGTCCTCACCGAACTCCGACAATCCGTGCAGCACAGGGTCGTCGGTCGCCGCGTCGGCCCATGGCACGTTCTTGTTGTGGGTCAAGGTGAGGTAGCGCACCCCCAACGCGCGCATCATGCGCAGGACCGCTAGCGATCCGTCGATGCAGTGGCCACCCTCCATGCCCAACAGCGATGCGATCCGGTCGCCCGACGCCGAAACCTCGTCCGCGGTCGTCGCAAGCATCAGTCGGTCGGGGTAGCGAGCCACGAGGCGCCGCACGAAGTCGATCTGGTCCAGCGTGGCGGTCACTGCCGAGGGACCGGCGAAAAGGTCAGGGGACACGTACACCGACCAGAATTGCCCAGTAACGCCGCCGGCCTCCAGTCGCTTCAGGTCCGTGTGCAGGTCGGGCACCACCCCAGTCAGGTCGACGGCGTCCAGGTCGGCGTCGTACTCCTGGCGCATCGCCCACGCGAGATCGTTGTGACCGTCGATCAGCATCGTCGTCACATCTCCTCCGACCGTTGGGGCTTGGTCCACGCGCGACGTTTCCCATCGAACGTGACCGCCGTCACGTTACGGTTCAGCCGCTCCGTTTCAAACGAAAGTGGGCCAACGACCGCTCGCCCGAGCTGGGGTGCCGCTCGACGGCATCTGAGAACCTTTCGTGGCCGAGCCAGTCGGTCGGGAGCCGGACCTACGGCTCACCCGCGCGCATGGTCGCGGGGGCGACGCTCACCACTCCGCGGTAAACCCACCCCCCCGATCACCCGTTGGGTCGATGTCGGCGGAACTGGGTCACTGGTGTGCTGGGGGTCGCACCGATGAAGTGAAGTTGGGAAGATTCATGGGAACTGAGATATTTGTGATCGACGCCGACACCGACACCGACGTCTCTCGTCGTCTCCGACGACTCGGAGCCACGGTGATCGCCGTCCCGTCATTGTCGGCGCGCGACCTCCCGTCGGCGTATGACGGCAGGCGACCAGACCTGCGGCCCGCGTGCACTACTCGGCCGGATCGTCGGCGTAGCCACCTGCACGTGACATCGTCGCGTGCCGTCGTGCGGGGGCCGGACGCCGCACGACGGCACGCGACGATGCTGACCAGGCGGGACCGCACCGCCGCCACCATCAGCTACGACCTGAACATCGCCGCCGTCGCCAAGGGACGCCTGTCCCCGGCAGACCTGACCTCGATCGAGTCGATGATCGGATGCAGTGACATCGTCACACTGAGTGAGGGCGACCTCAAGTCACTGCGCCCCGGAGAGCGGCATGCCGATGCGGTTCGCTGGTTGATGGCGCGCGGGCCCGCGATCATCGCGGTGACCAATGGCATGGGGGGCTACGTCGGGTATGTCAGGGGCGGCTCCGTGCCGTCTCACGGCTGCCGTGCCGCCGACGTCGGCGCCACACACGGTGTCAGCGAAAAATTGACTGCCGGCCTGCTATACGCATTGGACGAGCGGGACCTGCTCGGCGCCGGCGCATACGAGGCGTTGCGGGGAATCGGTCTCCGCGAGGTCAACGACGTATTCAGCGACGCGAATCGCTATGGCGCATCGGCATCTTCGCCCCTCGGATCCGCACTCACGACCCCCGCTACGCAGCGGCCACGCGCTTGCGGCAGGAGATCGTGCTGGGAGCGTAGCCGCCACACCCACCCCGTCTGTGTCGCTCGGTGGGCCGGTCGTGCCCACAGCCATGCTTGCCGAGCCCGCGACGCACTGCCCCCACCGTTCTGATGTGGAACGGCCTGTCAAGTGGTGATTGAAAGTTATTGAGCGGGGCTGGTTTAGGTGTCGGTTCCCCGTCCATGCTTAACGGTGGCAGCGTCTCGGGGGTCAAGGCGCAGCGCCCGCAGGGCGTGAGCCCGAGGACGAACGGCCTTGACGCCGATGAGATGGCTGCCACCACGCTGAGGGGGCGGGGGCCGTGGGTGTGAAGGGTGACGCGTCGAAGCGGCGTGGATCGGAAGACCGCCACTCTGATGTACGCGGATCGAGCCCAGCAAGTAGGTCATGCGCAGGCTGGTGCCCCTTACTAGGGTCGGGACAGCGACGCGCGCTGACGCCATAAAACGGACGGGGGTCTTGGTCCTGCGACGGCGGGTGCTTCGACGCGTCACGGGCTTGTAAACGGTCGCCACGTTCCGATCGTCGTGGCGCTGGTTGGTCATGATCAGGTAGTCATTTCGGCCCAACAAAAGCCGGCAAGCTCACGGGCAATAGCAGTGGCGATAACCGATTTGACGTTCTTGCGAGCGGCCAGCGTGCGGAACCGTCGACACAACCGCAGCTGCGCCGCCCAGGACCGCGTCACGGTGTCGGCGGGGACGTCCTGCTGGCGTTGACGCAGCCGCGGCCCAATCCAGGGCCGGTGTTGATAGGCCCACGCTGACTCGATGAGCTGAGTGCGCACCACAGTGCTGCCGGCCTTGGTGATATGCCCGCGGCGAA
Organism: uncultured Actinomycetota bacterium; assembly: GCA_963848185.1. GTDB lineage: Bacteria > Actinomycetota > Actinomycetes > Mycobacteriales > Mycobacteriaceae > Mycobacterium. Next base: position 473,809 of record CAWKCR010000004.1, on the reverse strand, counting down.
TCGTTTCGCCCGAGGACCGCTCGGTGGGCACCAGTCCGGTGAATCCCATGAATGCCGGGGCTCGCCCAAACCGGCGCCAGTCACCGACCTCGCTGGCGATGGTTAGCGCGCCCAGATGGGCGATACCACGATAGCCGCCGAGCCGGTGAGTGGCCTCGGCGAACGGACCTGAGTCGACCCAGTCGGCGAGCTCGGCCTCGATCGCCTTGAGTGCGACATCGCGTTCGGTTGTTACAGCGCGGTAGTGATCCAGCGTGGCCTGTAACGCTCGATCATCCATCCGCAGTCCTTGCAGCCAGTGCTGGTGCGTCACCGTCCAGGCTTGCCCTCGATAGATGAGGTTGTGGCGCAACAGAAATGCCCCCAGCCGCAGCCGCGCACGTCTGCGGTCATCAAGCAGATCTGCGCGGGCCCGACACAGATCGCGTACCGCCTCCTCAGCGGCAGTAAGCACATGGATCGACACCAGCTCGCCCGCTCGAAACAACCGCGCCAGCCGACGGGCGTCACGGCGATCAGTCTTAACCCGATCACCCGGCAACCGAGGAATCAGCGACGGCGCCACCACCTGACACAACATCCCCATCGACCGCAGCAGACGTGCCAACCAGAACCCGGTCGGCCCCGCCTCATAACAAACGCGAAGCAGCCCCAGATCCGGAAAACGGCCAATCAACCGACGAACCGACTCCTCATCACTAAAGATCCGATCCACCGCGACCGCATCCGATTCGGCCGGCAACACACCCACCGAAATCGCATTCTTCGACACATCCAGACCTAGAAACACCAGGCCCGACTGAGCAACACTGGTCATAACGGCCGGCTCCCTTCCGCAAGTGGCTCTGTCCCGCCACAATCGTGAGACAACCCACGACTTAGCGGAACCACAGAGTCGGCCGTTCCATACTTACTAGCGACGACTCCATCTACGGCGCAGTCGCGTACCGCTGCAGCGTCGGGCCTAGCCACTCGACGAGTTCATAGGAGCTCATCGCGACCACGGGCGGTAACCGCAAGACGAACCCCCACCGCACACCCCCGTCGCGGTCGCGCAGCGGCAGGTTTCCGCAGCTCATGCCTGACCTGCGGATTCCCGTAAGACCTGCCCGCAAAAATGCCCGGTGAAGGGGGGTTAAACGCTACACTCGCGTGGTGCCCGAACTGTTGGTCGGCTACTGCCGCTGCAGCACCGATTCGCAAGACCTCACCGCGCAGATCGACACCCTGACCCGCCTGGGTGTCGATGCCCAGCGGATCTACGTCGATCACGGGCTCACCGGCACCAATCGTGACCGTCCCGGGCTGCGTGAGGCCCTGGCGGCCGTACGCGAAGGCGACATGCTGGTCGTGAGCAAACTAGATCGCCTCGCCCGCTCCGTCCCCGATGCTCGCACGATCGCCGATGAGCTCACCGGGCGGAAGGTCAAGCTCAACATCGGTGGATCTGTCTACGACCCGACCGACCCGATCGGACGGCTGCTGTTCACGACGTTGTCGATGATCGCAGAGTTCGAGGCCGACCTGGCCAGGGCCCGGACTCGAGAAGGAATGGCCGTCGCGAGGGCCAAGGGCAGACTTCGCGGCAAGAAACCCAAACTCAGCCCACCCCAGGAAGCCCACCTCGTCGAGCTACACCGCGCCGGCCGACACACCACCAGCGAACTCGCCGAGCTGTTCAATGTCGCCCGCTCTACGGTCTACCGCGCCATCCGCCGCGCCGGAACTGCGCAGTCTGAGACCGCATCCTGACCTGCTCATCAAAGCGTCGACGCATGCGAGCTGCGCCCGGTCAGCCAATCATCCGGCCCCGCCGCAGATCGGAGCTGCTCGTTTGCGGGGTTACTCCCTAATCGTTGTTTTTCGCTGGAAACTACCGGGAGGCCGTCAAGCAGCAGAGAGAACTTCGCCGCATGCGCGGCACCGGCGGCTACACCATCACCGACCTGGCCGAACTGTTCAAAGTCTCCCGACCGACCGTGTATCGCACACTGGCAGAACCGAACTCGCCTACGAGACCCAGGTAGCCGGGCGTCGTTTCAGTCAGGCCCGCTCCACGCGTCGCGTTGTTTTTGCACCGGATGGACCGGAGACGCCGGTACGGGAAACTCCGGTGTGTTGGTGACGCTGTCGGGCACGGGAATCCTCACTGCACCGACGGTGCTGGCCGGTATCGATGGCGTGACCGCGATCCGCCAGCTCGACGAGGACGCCGACGCCGACTAACGATGCTCGCCGTACCGGGGCCGAGCGCGCCGAACCGCTCCGCGGTGTCCGGCACGAAATAGGAGATGGAGTGAAGGGGGTCGATGCTCCGATTGACCCGGCCAGCGGTGAACGGTTCCACTCGCCCGACACTAGCTGTGAGCTACGCGGCGCGGCGGCTGGCCCGGCGCGATGCCAGCACCCCTAGGGCGGCGAGTACCGCGAAAGCGGCGAACGCCCACCGTGCCGGCGTCGCGTCACCGGTGTCGGTCAAGTTGACGACCGCACCGGCCAGCCCCGCGCCGAATGCCCCGCAGATCAGCTGCACGGTGTTGATGGCCGCGGCAGCGGCCGGGCCTTCGGCGGGATCGTCGACACAGCTCATCGCCCACGCGGACAGGTGCGGCCACGCGATTCCCACACCGGTGCCGGTGATCAGCAGCGCCAGCGCCCACGCTGCAACAAGTCCGAAGGGTGCGTCGTCGTATTGGGTCACCGCCCCCAACGCCAGCCCGACGGCCATCACCAAGGGCGCGACGGCCACGGTCCGCCTGATCACCCGGTTGCTGTGCAGCGATGCGCTGCTGATCTCACCGACGGTCCAGCCGATGGCCAGACCGGCGCCGAGGAACCCCGCCGCCACCGGCGTCAGGTGTGCGAGCCGCTGACCGAACAGCGGCACGTACATGTCCACCATCGTCGCGGCCATCAGCACGCCGAGCGTCAGGTATATCCACTTCAATGGGCCCGACCCGAACGCGCTGGGCGGCAACACCGCCACGGGCAATCGTCGGTCGACGAAGAGGAACACCGCGACCAGCGCGGCACCGAGGGCCAGCAGCGCAGCGGTGGCCCGGACATCGTGCGGTACCCCGGCCACGCTGACGGCCAACGCCGCCGACCCCAACAAGAGCAGCGACCACACCGGTATCGGCGTGCGAATGACGTCAACATCGGCGTCGTTGCGGGCCGGCAGGGCGACCGGCACCAGCACTGCCATGGCCGCGGTCAGGATGACCAACACCCCGAATGCCCAACGCCACGAACCGAATTGGGCGAACAGGCCGCCCGCCGCCGGGCCGACCAGGGTGCCGACTCCCCACATCGCCGAGACCAACGCCGACGCCTTGGTCCACAACGAACTCGGCAATGCGGTGTTGATCACCGCGTAGCCCAGACCGGCCAGCAGGCCACCGGCCGCCCCCTGGACCGTACGACCCACCAGCAAGACCTCCATGGCCGGCGCCGCGACACACACCAGGCTGCCGGCACCGAACACGCTGAGCCCCAACAGGTATGACCATCGCGGCCCCAACCGCATGAGCAGCGAGTGGACGGTGGTCGCCGCCACCACCGACGCGACGAGGTACACAGTCGTCACCCATGCGTAGAACCGCTGCCCGCCGATTTCCGCGACGGCGCTTGGCATCAGACTGATCGTCAGGAATTCGTTGGTCGCGTAGAGCGCCACACCGCCGGCGAGCACGGTGGAGGCCCCAAGGTTCTTCGGGCCCAGCAGCTCACGCCAGCTGCCCGTGGTAATCGTCGCGGTATCGGTCACGCGCGTCACGCTATGATCTCAACCCCTGTTGAGGTCAAGGTGCTACTCGAAGAGCGTTTGGAGTAGAAATTCGTACACCACCGCGCTCTCGAAGGCGGCCTGGGCGTTGTTGGAAACCCCGGCGTGTCCGCCTTCAGTGTTCTCATAGTAGAGAACCGGGTGGCCTGCCTCCTCCAGCGCTGCCGCCATCTTCCGCGCATGACCCGGGTGCACTCGATCGTCGTTGGTCGCCGTGATGATCAGCACGGGCGGATAGCGCCGCTCGGCGGAGATGTTGTGGTACGGCGAGTATGCCTTGATGAATTCCCAGTCAGCCGGCTCGTCCGGGTCCCCGAACTCCGCTGTCCAGGAAGCGCCTGCCAACAATCGGTGGTAGCGGCGCATGTCCAGCAGCGGACCCTGGCAGACCAGTGCTCCGAATTGCTCGGGATACTGCGTGAGCATGATTCCCATGAGTAGACCTCCGGCGCTGCCGCCAACTGCGGCGAGCTGAGGGGCGGTCGTGACGCCGGTGGCCACCAAATCCTCGGCGACGGCGGCGAAGTCCTCGGCGACCTTGTGTCTGTTCTCGCGTATGGCCTGATCGTGCCAGGCAGGCCCGTACTCGCCGCCCCCTCGGGTATTCGCCAGTGCATAAGTGCCGCCGCGGGCCAGCCACTGGCGGCCGGCCAGCCCGAGGTAGCTCGGTAGCTGCGCCGTGCGAAAGGCGCCGTAGCCACTCAGCAGGGTCGGCCCAGGGCCGGAATCCCGATGCCGGACAGTGAAATACGGTACCGGGGTGCCGTCCGCTGACGCAGCGAAGTTCTGCGAGACGACGAGGCCGTCGGCGTCGAAGAACGCCGGCGAGGACTTGATCTCGCACACCGGTCCTTCGGACGGGCCGTGCAGCAGACGCGGTGGTGTGTCGAAGCCGCTGGTGTGGAGGAAGATTTCGTCACTGAACAGATCGATGGCTGCGAGGGTCGTGGTGGCATTCACCGGCACACCCGCTAGCGGATCGAACTCCCAGCTGCCCGGAGTGACGACCTCCACGACAGTCGCGACGTCGCGCAGCTTGATGCTGACAAATCGGTCGCCCGCGAATGCGCCGCCGGCAAAGAATTCGTCGCCACCCGGCTCGAAAACCACGCGCAGTTCGGCTGTGCCGGCGGCGACCTGCTCGTAGTCGGCAATGAGCACCGAACCGGCCTTGTACGTGGTGTCTTTAGTGGTCCAGTCCGACACCAAGAGGATCATCATCCACTGGCGGTGCACCGCGAACTTGCAGTCGGTCGGGATTTCGAGACGGATCAGGTCGCCGTCACGCACCTCATAGACCTCTTGGTTGTAGAAGTCGATGGCGCGGTAAATAAACGTGTGCTCGAACCCTGGGTAGCGGTGGCGAACCGTGGTCACCGAGACGTCGCCGGCCGAGCCGGAGTAGATCGTTTCGGCCACCTCCAGAGGCGTCCCACGCCGCCACCGCTTGATCACCCGCGGATATCCGGATTCGGTCAGCGATCCTTCGCCGAAGTCGGTGCCCACCAGCACGCTGTTCTCGTCATCCCAGCTGACGTCGCTCTTGGCCTCCGGCAGGTTGAAGCCGTCGCTAACGAATTGCCTTGTCGCCATGTCGAATTCCCGCATGACACTCGCATCTCCGCCGCCGCGCGACAGGTCGACGAGCGCACGAGTGCGCTCGGGTTGGATAACACCTGCGCCGCCCCACACCCAGTTCTCCTCCTCGGCGGCGGCCAGTGCGTCGACGTCGATGAGGACGTCCCAATCCGGCGAGTCCTTGCGGTAGTCCTCCAGGGTGGTGCGCCGCCACACTCCGCGCGGATGGCTCGCATCGCGCCAAAAGTTGTAAAGGTAGTCCCCGGCCCGCGAGACGAAGGGGATTCGGGTGTCGGTGTCGAACACGTCGAGCGCGTCAATGCGCAATCGCTCGAATCGTTCACCCGACAGCCGGGCAACAGTGGGCTCGTTGTGTTCCTTGACCCAGAACAGCGCATCGTCGCCGTCGATGGTCTCGAGCCATAAATACGGGTCGTCACCCATAGCAGCAGTCCCCCTAATTCGGGCAATGCCAGTATGGGCGTCGATGCCCCGTCGTTACTTCAAACCCGCGGCATCCATGCCGCGCAGTTCCTTCTTCAGGTCGGCGATCTCGTCGCGGATCCGCGCCGCCAATTCGAACTGCAAATCGCGTGCGGCGGCCATCATCTGCGCGGTCAGATCCTTGATGAGGTCGGCGAGTTCTGCCCGCGGCATGTTCGTGGTGTCGCGGCCCTCGAAGATGCCGGCGCTGACCGACCGGCCCGGCTCGCCCTGCGCGCGGCGGCCGCGCGACGCGTTGCGCCCGGAGCCGCCGATCTCGACATCGTCGGCCTCGCGGTACACCTGGTCGAGGATGTCGGCGATCTTCTTGCGCAACGGCTTCGGGTCGATGCCGTTGGCCTCGTTGTAGGCGATCTGCTTGGCGCGGCGCCGTTCCGTCTCGTCGATGGCTTCCTTCATCGAATCGGTGACCTTATCTGCGTACATGTGCACTTCACCGGACACGTTGCGCGCCGCGCGGCCGATGGTCTGGATCAGGCTGCGCGGTGACCGCAGAAAACCCTCCTTGTCGGCGTCCAGGATCGCCACCAGCGACACCTCCGGCAGGTCGAGGCCCTCCCGCAGCAGGTTGATGCCGACGAGCACGTCGTAATCGCCGAGGCGCAGCTGCCGCAGCAGTTCGACGCGCCGCAGCGTGTCCACCTCCGAGTGCAGGTAGCGCACCCGGATGCCCATCTCGAGCAGGTAGTCAGTGAGGTCCTCGGCCATCTTCTTGGTCAGTGTGGTGACCAGCACGCGCTCGTCGCGCTCGGCACGCTTGCGGATCTCCCCGATCAGGTCGTCGATCTGGCCCTTCGTCGGCTTGACCACCACCTGAGGATCGACCAGGCCGGTCGGGCGGATCACCTGTTCGACGAACTCGCCGGCGGACTGGCTGAGCTCATACGGTCCGGGCGTCGCCGACAGGTACACCGTCTGCCCGATCCGGTCGGCGAACTCCTCCCAGGTCAGAGGTCGGTTGTCGATCGCCGACGGCAGCCGGAACCCGAAGTCGACCAGGTTGCGCTTGCGCGAGATGTCGCCCTCGTACATGCCGCCGATCTGCGGCACGGTTACGTGCGACTCGTCGATGACGAGCAGGAAGTCCTCGGGGAAGTAATCGATCAGCGTGGCGGGCGCCGAACCGGCCGGGCGCCCGTCGATGTGCCGCGAGTAGTTCTCGATGCCCGAGCAGAACCCGACCTGGCGCATCATCTCGACGTCGTAGTTCGTCCGCATCCGCAGCCGCTGCGCCTCGAGCAGTTTGCCTTGACCCTCCAGCTCGGCCAGCCGCTCCTCGAGTTCCTGCTCGATGGTCGAGATCGCGTGCGCCATGCGCTCCGGACCCGCAACGTAGTGGGTGGCCGGGAAGATCCGCAGCGAGTCGACCTTGCGAACCACGTCGCCGGTCAGCGGGTGCAGGTAGTACAGCGCCTCGATCTCGTCGCCGAAGAATTCGATACGGACCGCGAGCTCCTCATAGGACGGGATGATCTCGACGGTGTCGCCGCGGACCCGGAACGAGCCGCGGGTGAAGGCCACGTCGTTGCGGGTGTACTGGACGTCGACCAGCAGCCGCAACAGCCCGTCGCGCGGCACCTCCTGGCCGACCTGCAGCTCGACGGAGCGGTCCAGGTAGGACTGCGGCGTGCCCAGGCCGTAGATGCAGGACACCGACGCCACCACGACCACATCGCGGCGGGACAGCAGGCTCGACGTCGCCGAGTGCCGCAGCCGCTCCACATCGTCGTTGATCGAGCTGTCCTTCTCGATGTAGGTGTCGGTCTGCGCGATGTACGCCTCGGGTTGGTAGTAGTCGTAGTACGAGACGAAATACTCGACCGCGTTGTGCGGCAACATCTCTCGCAGCTCATTCGCCATCTGGGCGGCCAGCGTCTTGTTAGGCTCCATCACCAGGGTGGGCCGCTGCAATCGCTCGATCAGCCACGCCGTGCTGGCCGACTTGCCGGTGCCGGTGGCGCCCAACAGCACCACGTCACGCTCCCCGGTCATTACACGGCGCTCCAGCTCGTCGATGGCGGCCGGCTGGTCACCGGCGGGCGCGTACTGGCTGACCACCTCGAAGCGACCGCCGGCCCGGACCATGTCCTCGACAGGGCGGTACTCCGAGTGCGCAAGCACGGGGTGTTCGGTCGCGAAAGCCATGTTCACCAGCGTAGAACCAGACACCGACAGGTTCTCATCCAGCGCCACTATCCTGAAACCATCCACGCTCCGAAGCACGAGACGTTCGACCTGGTCGCCCGCACCAACACCGATCCGAAGGGCATCGTGCGGGCCGTCGACGTCTACACCGTTGAGCCCTGGGGGCTGTACATGGCCCGGCCCACCCCCGGCCGCGCCCAATTTCACTACCTGGAGTCGTGGCTGCTGCCGTCACTGGGGCTGCGCGCCACGGTGTTCCACTTCAACCCCGGCTACGAACTCGACCAGGACTACTACCTCGACGTGGGCCGGTACACGCCGGGCGCGACGGCGTGGCATTCCGAGGACCATTACCTGGATCTGGTCGTCCGCACCGGCGTCGGGGTGGAGCTGTCCGACGTCGACGAGCTGCTGACAGCCGTCCGGCACGGCCTGCTCACCCCCGAAGTGGGCGAACAGGCGGTACAAACGGCCGTCGCCGCAATCGACGGCCTGTCCAGGCACGATTACGACCTCCACCGCTGGCTGGCCGGCAACGAAATGGCTCTGACGTGGCGAGGGGCGTAGACCCAGCGCACCGTCGGAGGTGGGTACGAGCTACACAGGCCCTCGCGCATCCCCGGATAACGCCGTCGCCCCCGGTTGCCGAGACGTGTTCTAGGCAAATATTCGTCGAAATCCGTTGGCGCCTAGGCGGTGAAGGGCTGGGCTGAAAGAGCGACGCCTGAATGTAGCGCGGCTCAGCTGATTGACTCCCTGAACTCCACGCCGTCCTGTGCCGCCCGCACCCAGTCGGCGATGTCCACGACCGGGTAGAGCTGGAATTCGTTGAGAGGACCGAATTTTCCGGTGCCATCTAGCAGGTCCGCCGGATCATCGGTCTCCACTACGGCAAACCCTCCACCGCCATCAACTCGGCCGACAAATTGGTGGAACGTCGTGCCGGCCGGTTGCTGCCACTTTGAGAACAGTTCCAAGCCGCGCCGGGCGGCCCCTTCATTGTCTTCGGCGGAGCCGCTGAGTCGGGGCGTCCATGTCATGACGTACTTCATTTCTTCCTCCTAAGGATTAGAGTTGACTGCGTCTAAGCGCGGTGTGGCGTCATAGGCGACCCATCTCGCGAGACATTTGCGCCGCCTCCATATAGTTGGGCTCACGCCGCGGATAGTGTGGTCGTGGCTCCGGCAGCGCGATGTGGATGCGGCCGATTGCCGCGATCAGCGTTGTGCGCAGCCGGCGATGGCGCGTCGTTGCAGGCGGTACTGATATCGCCGCGGCCGTACTGAATGCAACTTGCTGTTCTGTGAGGAGAATCAGTGTCGGGCTGTGTTGCGTCGAGCCGACCGCGGACGGAGCTGATCCGACGTCCAGTGTCGCGGTAGATGCCGGTAGTAGGTGTGACATTTGCGGATGCCTCCCAATTGATGGTGGCTCCGAACCGGAGTCACAGCTTCGGTGTTGATTGAAGGCTGCGGTCCTCGAACTGCCGCTGGCATTCTGCGGCGTGCGCGACGATCACTTCGATCAATACTTTGGAGAGAACCACCAGGAGACGTCCAAGACCTCATCTAAATGGATGAGATCCAGCTACTGTTCAGAGGAGATCCACAGCGAAGAAGGTTCCCATGGGCCGAGCACCTGCCGGCAAGTCAAGGGCCGGGCGATGGTCACGGTCGAGGATTTCTCGAGGCTAGTATCTGGTGTCTATGCTGCCGCGGTTACGCCGCGGCACTGGGAGCACGCTATCCGCGACATTTACCGCACGATGGGCGGCACATTCGCAACGATAGTTATGGCTGACGGTACGGTCTCGTCCATCCTTGACTCGACCATTCCGGTGGCCGCCGTCACAAGCTACGCAGAGCATTACTACCGTCTCGATCACATACTTACTGCCGTCGAGCTAGGCCCGGTCGGTGTCGTGCGCACCGGGACTGAACTAGTTACCCCCTACGAGAAATCAGAGTTCTATTCGGGTTGGCTGCGCCCCAACGAAATGGGCGACGGGTTAATGGTCCGCCTCACCTGCGGTCCACGGCCGCAATGCTTCATCGTCGGGGCCCCTCCACGCACCGAGTCCTTCGATTCTCCGGACCGCGTGAAGTTGATTAGCGGGCTGGTTGGACACCTACAGCAGGCGCTGCGCACGCAGGACAAACTAGCGGCTCTCGCTGACAGCGCCGTTGAGCTGGCAGGCGCGCTGGAGGTTGTCCGGCACGGAGTAATCATCCTCGCGGGCGAACACCTCGTGATAAACCTGAATTCGGTCGCCGAACGGATCCTTCGCGCGAACGACGGCCTTTGCATGCGGTCAGGACGCATCGCCGCAACAAGAACACGTGCCGAACAAGAGTTGCATTGCGCCATACAGATTGCCCTCGCCGGCGAACCGTCCACCGTTCGCACAGGCCAATCGCTCACCTGCTTTCGGCCCTCGGGTAAGCGGCCCTACGTCATTCACGTGCTGCCCTCCCACCGCCGTAGTGCCGACGAGCCACTCAGGCAGCCAATGGCCTTGGTATTGATCATTGACCCCGAGGACGAACCCGAGCCCGCCGCAGCGCTGTTGCGGCGCCTCTACCGCCTCACCGAAGCCGAAGCCAAGGTTGCGCTGCACGTGATGCATGGCGCCGATCTGAAGCAAACTTCGGAGGAGATGTCGATCTCATTGACGACGGTTCGCACCCATCTACAACACGTCTTCGACAAGACCGACACCCACCGCCAAGCCGAGCTCGTCCGCCTGCTACTCGTGCTAACCCCATGACTACACGACGCTGGAATCGATCCCTCGCCCCCGACCGGTGATACATGTGGTCAACATGTGCAAATCGGAGCGTCGATCGCGGCGATGCGCCGGCACGCGCGCTCGCTATCACGCCCGATGCAACGTCTGACGAAACTTCGTGCCTGAGCTCGGGTAACACTTGAGCGCGGCTCATCGATTTCCTGGTGATGCCAACAACTGCAGCTGGCCGGCAACGGCATGACTCTCATTTGGCCCGGGTTGTAATGTCGGATGTCATGAGCTCCACCAAGCGCGGATGGTTGGCGGTCGCAGCCGTAGCGATGATTGGGACGGGCGCGCAGTTGAGCCCGGCCATTGCACTGGCCGACCCGGCCCCCGATCCCCAGACCGAGGTACAGCCGCCTCCCGGCGAAGAGGTGCTGCACAACATCATCTACCGGGCGCGGGCAGATGGCACATCCCGCGGGGCGGTCGTCGCGTACAAAATGGACGACCAGAACGTCAACAGCGCGCAGCCGACGATGCTGCCCGGTCAAACATTCGAGGTCAACGCAGTTCTCGCCGACCCCAAGCTCGCGGGCATGCAGATATCCATCCAATGGCCCTACGGGTCCAACCTGCATTGCGAGATCCTGGTCGACGACCAGATCGTCGCCCAGGCCGATCAGTTCATCGCACCGCGGCTGTTGAGACCCAAGGACGATCCGCTGTACGGGGTGCTGCAATGCGGTTCCCCGCTGGACGTCCCGGTCGCCGGCCGAAACGCCGTCAACACCAACCCGGTCGACACCGCCATCCCCGCCGACGGAGCGGCACCGCCGCCCGCGCCGGCCGCCCCGCCCGCGGCGTAACCGCTAGGGCCGCCAGCCCGTCGTGTTGGCCCACTCTCGCGCACGCCAATAGGTGTCGAGGAACCACGGTTCTTTGGCTTCGGCGTAGTCGGGCGCCGTCAACGCATTCCGCTTGACCTTCATGTACTCCTCGCGCACACCGGGGTTGGCGCGCAGCCAGTCGGTGAACAGCAGCGCGAATAGCTGGTTCCGCCAGCCGTCGACGCGGACGTGGATGCGTGTCGGCCGGCCAGGATCGGCCGCGCCGTGAATCCGCTTCTGCCACAACGACGCATCGTCGGTATGGGGCGCGTCACTGGTGATGTGCTCGATCCGGGGATACCCAACATCGGCGAGGGCGTCGGCGATCTCGTCGGCGACATCCAGCGAAGCGACCGTGATCTGGATGTCGATGACGTCCTTGGCGTCCATGCCTTCGACGGCGGTTGAGCCGACGTGATCCACGCGCAGAGCCTTTGCACCGCAGGCGGTTTGGATGCGAGCGATGATGCGACGCGCGTCGTCGCGCCAGGCGGGGTTGTACGGGACCAACTCCAGCTTGTGCTCAGCGACATGCCGGATGCGGATGTTGTGCGCAAGCGGCAGCACCCGGTTGTACCAGAGGTCGCGGGCCTTCTCGATGAGTTCACCCTGTGATCCCGAATTGTCCAGCAGCACATCGGCGATCGCGCGGCGCTGCTCCTCCGGCGCCTGGGCCGCAATCCGTGCCCGCGCGTCGGCCTCGTCCATCCCACGCTTGATCAGCCGGGCTACTCGAGTCTCTATGTCGGCGTGAACCACCACGACGAGGGGGAACATCGGCGCCAACCCGGTCTCGACGAGTAGCGGGATGTCCTCGACGACGACGGCGTCCTCGGACACCGCCTCGATGATCTCGGTGCGCCGGCGGCCCACCAACGGGTGCACGATCCCGTTCAGCTTGGCCCGCTGTTGGTCGTCGACGAACGCCTTGGCGGCCAGCGCCGGCCGGTTCAGCGCCCCATCGGGCAGCAGGATGTCCTCGCCGAATGCCTTGACCAGGGCGTCCAGGCCCTCGGTGCCCGGCTCGACGACTTCGCGGGCGATGACGTCACCGTCGACGATGATGCCGCCGCATTCGCTGAACGTTGCGGACACCGTCGACTTGCCGGCGCCGATACCGCCGGTCAGACCGATGCGCAGCATGCGCCGGAGCGGCTAGGCGCTGCCGGCGAGCTTCTCCCGCAGCGCCGCCAGCTGGGCGTCGCTGGCCAGCGAGCCACCGGCCTGCGGTTCCTCGGAGCGCGACGAACCGTTGGACGACGACGGCTTGGCAGCCTCCTCGGCCTCAGCGGCAGCGAACTTCTCCATCTGCGCGGTGTGCATCTTGTGCCGGCGCTCGGCCTCGGCGTAGCGAGATTCCCATTCCTCACGCTGCTTGTCGAAACCCTCGAGCCACTCGTTGGTCTCGGAGTCGAAGCCCTCCGGGAAGATGTAGTTGCCCTGCTCGTCGTAGCTGTCGGCCATGCCGTACTTGCTGGGGTCGAACTCCTCGGTGTAGTCCTCGTTGGCCTGCTTGAGGCTCAGCGAGATGCGGCGACGCTCCAGGTCGATGTCGATGACCTTGACCATCGCGTCGTCGCCGACCTGAACCACCTGGTCGGGAACCTCGACGTGGCGCTCGGACAGCTCGGAGATGTGCACCAGGCCCTCGATGCCCTCTTCGACCCGGACGAACGCGCCGAACGGCACCAGCTTGGTGACCTTGCCGGGCACAATCTGGCCGATCGCGTGGGTGCGGGCGAAGTGCCGCCACGGGTCTTCCTGAGTGGCCTTGAGCGACAACGAAACCCGCTCTCGGTCCATGTCGACGTCGAGCACCTCGACGGTGACTTCGTCGCCGACGTTGACGACCTCGGACGGATGGTCGATGTGCTTCCAGGACAGCTCGGAGACGTGCACCAGGCCGTCGACCCCGCCGAGATCGACGAATGCGCCGAAGTTGACGATCGAGGACACCACACCCTTGCGGATGGCGCCCTTCGTGAGCTGGTTGAGGAACTCGCTGCGCACCTCGGACTGGGTCTGCTCCAGCCAGGCGCGGCGGGAGAGCACCACGTTGTTGCGGTTCTTGTCGAGCTCGATGATCTTGGCCTCGATCTCCTTGCCGATGTACGGCTGCAGATCGCGGACGCGACGCATCTCGACCAGCGACGCGGGCAGGAAGCCGCGCAGGCCGATGTCGAGAATCAGGCCGCCCTTGACGACCTCGATGACGGTGCCCTTGACGGCCTCGTCCTTCTCCTTGAGCTCTTCGATGGTGCCCCAGGCGCGCTCGTACTGGGCGCGCTTCTTGGACAGGATCAGGCGGCCTTCCTTGTCCTCCTTGGTGAGGACCAGGGCTTCGACCTCATCGCCGACGGACACAACCTCGTTGGGGTCGACGTCGTGCTTGATGGAGAGCTCACGGGAAGGGATGACGCCTTCGGTCTTGTAGCCGATGTCGAGCAGGACCTCGTCGCGGTCAACCTTGACGATGGTCCCTTCGACGATGTCGCCATCGTTGAAGTATTTGATGGTTTTGTCGATGGCGGCGAGAAAGTCCTCGCTCGAGCCGATGTCGTTGACGGCTACTTGCGGCGAGGTGACGGAGGGACTTGGCATGTGGTGGGTTGCTCCGGACAGGTTGGGTCGTAGGGACTAAGGGACTCGAGTTACTGGTGTGACCCGCGATCGAGCACAGACGGGTACCTGTCGAGGTTACTCGACTGTGTACATGCTGGACAAACTCGGTCTCCCCAGCTGGTAAATCATGATCAGTGGCCATTGGCGCCTTGACGGCTGACGAGCCAGCCTTTGGCATTGAATCGGTCGTGATCCGCGTCGATCGGCATGGGCAGCCATACCCGCAATACTCGCCAGCGTCCGCCGAGTCGGTCACGATGCGAGGCGAAAAGCGATAGCGCAGGTGATGTCGCTTCTGAATAAGTCCATACCCTTGAGACGCCAAGCCGCCGCTCCCATCGTCGAAATTGCAGCCACGGTCGTGGTCGGGGCGAAATCACAACCGTCAGCGCAATTTCGCGCAACGGCCCCCTAATCTAAGCGACCCGCCAGTGTGAACCTGTTGCGAAAAATCCGCCGAAAGTTCGCGCTGGCTTCACGCTCGCCGCCCTAGTGAGCGGGAGCCGTCGACCGAAGAAAGGGCGCCTTCCAAAGCAGCGCGAAGGATTCGAGCAGTATCAACGGAATGTGGACAACCAAGGCGACGGTGTAGGCCATGCGCTGGGAGTTGGTCGCTACGAACACCTCGTTCGCGATGACGATGATCGACAGCGGAGCCAGGTGCGCGACGAGTAGCGCGGCGTTCCACAGCCGGCTTGGCCAGCGCGTGGCGCCGATCAGGCATACCAGCGCGAGCAGAAACATCAAGAAGTACGCCTGGAACAGGCCGATGTAGCCATACGGCTGGCCGGCCAAGACGTCCAGCGGGCCGCGACCCTTCCATCCGATCGTTGATGCCGTGGTCGTGGCGATTGTGATCACAAACAGGCAGATCGCGTGAATACGGGTCACGGTGGTCCGCAGTCCTGAACCCGGGTCATGACTTGGCGATGTCATTGGCACTCCTAATCCATTGGGCTACAGCAACTTTTCGAGGACTTCGCGGGTAATTTCGCCGGGACTGCGTCCGGCCAAGATCTCGGGCATTACCGTCCATGTGAAGAGCAGGCCGTTGTAGAACACGCTGAGGAGCTGGACGTCCTTGGCCGGGATGGCGTCGTCGGCCCCGTGGACCTCATACGTGAGCTTCATCGCATCGTCGATGACACGGCCGATCCCGTTCTGCATCTCTGGGTTGCGGGTGTTGTCAAGCGCCAGCTCCAACATCGCCAGATACCGGCCGGGGTACTCAGTCAGAGCCTGTTCGAGGACGGCGCTTAGGGATTCGATCAGACCTCCCTGGCTCGGCTTCCTCGCGAGATGTTCCTTCATCAGCGCGAAGTGCAGCTCCATCAGCCGCCGCGTCGTCGCCTCGAGAAGTGCGCCGCGCGAACGGAAGTAGTTGGACGTGGTGCCTCGTGGCACGCTCGCGGCTTCGTCCACCGCACGATGCGACAACCCATGCAGGCCCTGTCGGACGACGACGTCGATCGCCGCGTCGGTCAACTCTGCGCGCCGCTCCTCATTGCTGGGTCGCATCAGTCACCCCGTCCTCAAAGCACTACAATGATAGTACTATCATCGTAGTGATTACAACGGCTCGATTACCCTGCTCTGGTGTCATTCCCCGCAATGCCGCAACAGCCGCGCCCGCCCGTCACGGCCCTGCCTCGGCGAATCCGGAAGGTCGGGGCGCCGATCGGCGTGATCATCGCGCTCGGCACCATCACCGGGCTGATCGTGATCCTGCTGACCGTGGCCAACCCCGTCGGCACCGCCATCGGCTTCGCGCTGTCCAGCGTGGCCATGACGATCGTCGTCCTCGCCTACCTGTGGCTAGACCGGTGGGAGCCCGAACCGCCGCGGTTGCTCGTCCTCGCGTTCCTCTGGGGAACATCCGTTGCGGTCGTCATCTCGACAATCCTGCAGCTGACGCTGGAAGCAGCGATCAATCCCGGCCAGACGGAGACGGTCAGCCCCGTCTCCATCGTCCTCGGCGCACCGTTGACCGAAGAGGCGGCCAAGGGGCTGTTTCTGCTGCTCATGATGACCGGTCGGCGCCGCAACGAGCTGAATTCGATGACCGACTGCCTGATCTACGCGGGACTCGTCGGTGCGGGCTTCGCCTGGCTGGAGGACATCCTCTACATCGGCGGTGGCGAGTCGGTCTCCGATTCGCTGGCGACCGCCGCGCTGCGGCTGATCATGGCGCCGTTCGCCCATTCACTGTTCACCACGATGTTCGGCATCGGCGTGTACTTCGCGCTTCAGCAGCGAAACGCCCTCGCCAAGGTCCTCTACATCCTGCTCGGCTACGGCGGCGCGGTGATCATGCACGGGTTGTGGAACGGTTCGTCCCTACTGAGCGTCGAGGCGTACTTCCTGACCTACCTGTTCTGGATGGTGCCGATTTTCGCGCTGGCGATCGTGCTCGGCGTCCAAAGCCGCCGGAGGGAGCAGCGCGTCGTCTCCGCGAAGCTGCCCGGCATGGTGGCGGCCGGCCTGGTAACCCCGAACGAGGCGACCTGGCTGGACTCGATCCGCAACCGAAAGTCGGCGATCGGTGAGGCGACCCGGTCCGGCGGGCGGCCCGCAGGTAAGGCAGTCAAGAACTTCGCCGCCCAGGTGGTCGAGCTGGCGTTCGTACGGGACCGCATTGACCGCGGCTTTGGCGACCAGCGGGTGTCCGCGCTGCTGAACGAGGAGGCTTACGGAGTTCATGCGGCGCGGGCAGCCGCGCCCATGCTGCAGACGCTGGCTGGGTACCGCGCTCCCGGTCCCTAGTGGGCCGCGGCGTCCCAGCTGCGGCCGTAGCCGACCGAAACCTCCAGCGGCACGTCCAGCGGATACGCGCCGCCCATGTTCGCGCGCACCAGCTTCTCGACGTCGTCCCGCTCCCCCGGCGCGACCTCGAACAGCAGCTCGTCGTGTACCTGCAGCAGCATCCGCGACTTCAGGCCGGCGTCCTTGAGCGCCTTGTCGACGTTGATCATCGCCACCTTGATGATGTCGGCGGCGCTGCCCTGGATCGGGGCGTTCAGCGCCGCCCGCTCGGCGGCCTCGCGGACCTGCCGGTTGCTGCTGTCCAGCTCGGGCAGGTACCGCCGCCGGCCCAGCACTGTCGAGGTGTAGCCGTCCTTGCGGGCCTGGTCGACGACCTCGTGCAGGTAGTCGCGCACCCCGCCGAACCGGGCGAAGTACTGCTCCATCTGCACCTTGGCTTCCTCGGTGGAGATCTTGAGCTGCGAGGCCAGGCCGTAGGCGCTCAGTCCGTACGCCAGCCCGTACGACATCGCCTTGACCCGTCGCCGCAGCTCGGGTGTCACCTCGTCGATCGGCACGGAAAACGCCCGCGACGCCACGAACGAGTGCAGGTCCTCGCCGGTATTGAAAGCTTCAATGAGGCCCTCATCTGCCGACAAATGCGCCATGATCCGCATCTCGATCTGGCTGTAGTCCGCCGTCATCAACTCGTCGTAGCCCTTGCCGACGACGAAAGCGTCGCGGATCTGACGGCCCGCCTCGGTGCGAATCGGGATGTTCTGCAGATTCGGCTCGGTAGAGGAAAGCCTGCCAGTCGCCGCAATCGTCTGGTTGAACGTGGTGTGAATGCGGCCGTCGGACGCCACCGAGTTCAGCAGCCCGTCGACGGTGACCTTCAGCCGCGTGGCGTCGCGATGGGCCAGCAGATGCTGCAAAAACGGGTGCCCGGTCTTGTCGAACAGCGACTGCAGCGCATCGGCGTCGGTGGTGTAGCCGGTCTTGGTGCGCTTGGTCTTCGGCATCTCCAGCTCGTCGAACAGCACTACCTGCAGCTGCTTGGGCGAGCCGAGGTTGATCTGCTTGCCGATCACCGAATACGCGGCCTCGGCGGCATCCCGGATCTGGTTGGCGAACTCGCTCTGCAGCTCGCCGAGTTTTTCCAGGTCGACGGCGATGCCCGCGGTCTCCATCTCGGCCAACGCCCGCTGTACCGGGAGCTCCATGTTGCCCAACAGCGACGACGAGTCGATGCGGGCCAGCTCCTCGTCGAGCGCATCGGCGAGGTCCATCACCGCGCTGGCTCTCAGGATCACCGTCTGCACCGCCTGTTCGTCGACGCCGTCGCTCTCGTCGAGCAGCGAAAGTTGTTGCTGCTCCGGGTTATCCGCGCGCAGCTCGCGCTTCAGATATCGCAGTGACAGGTCGTCGAGCGCGAAGCTGCGCTGGCCGGGCCGGACCAGGTAGGCGGCCAGCGCCGTGTCTGACGTGACACCACGCAGCGTCCAGCCCCGGCCTTCGAGATCGTGCATGGCGAGCTTGGCCTCGTGCAGCGCCTTGGGCGGGCCGGGATCGGCCAGCCAGGACGAGAGCGCGGCCTCGTCGTCGGGGTGCAGGGTCGCCGTGTCGATGTAGCGGCCGTCGCCGTCGGCGGCCACGATGGCCAGCGCTGTGGCGTCGGCGTCGTAGGCGAGATGCGTGCCGACGACGGCCAGCCCGAACCGGTTGCCGAGGCTGTGCTCGGCCAGCCAGGCGGCCAGTTCTCCGGGCGCGAGCGCGTGTCCGCGCACGTCGAAGCCCTGGTCGACCTCGGGATCCGCCGACGCCAACGTCTCGAAGAGCCGGTCGCGCAGCACCCGGAACTCGAGGTCGTCGAAGAGCCGGTGGATCTGGTCGCGGTCCCACGGCTGCATCCGCAGCGTGTCTGGCGTCTGCGCCAGCGGCACGTCCTTGACCAGATCGGTGAGCTCCCGGTTCAGCACCACGTGCGACAGGTTGGCCCGCAACGCGTCGCCGACCTTGCCCTTCACCGTGTCCACGTTGTCGACCAGCGCCTGCAGCGACCCGTACTCCGCGATCCACTTCGTCGCCGTCTTCTCCCCCACGCCTGGGATGCCGGGCAGGTTGTCGCTGGGATCGCCGCGCAGCGCCGCGAAGTCGGGGTACTGCTGCGGCGTCAGCCCGTACTTCTCGACCACGGCTTCCGGCGTAAACCGGGTCAGCTCGCTGACCCCCTTGCGCGGGTAGAGCACCGTGACGTCGTCGCTGACCAGTTGCAGCGCATCGCGGTCGCCGGTGACCACCAGGACCCGGTAGCTCTCGTCCTCGGCCTGGGTGGCCAGCGTGGCGATGATGTCGTCGGCCTCGAACCCCGGCTCCGCGAGCACCGTGATGCCGAGCGCGACGAGCACCTCCTTGGTGATGTCGATCTGGCCGCGGAACTCGTCGGGCGTGCTCGACCGGCCCGCCTTGTACTCGGGATACTTATCGACCCGGAACGTCTGCCGCGACACATCGAACGCGGCAGCGACGTGGCTGGGCTGTTCGTCGCGCAACAAGTTGATCAGCATGGCGGTGAACCCGTACACGGCGTTGGTGGTCAGCCCACCCTGGGTCTTGAAATTCTCGGCGGGCAGCGCGTAAAACGCCCGGTACGCCAGCGAATTGCCGTCCAGCAGCATCAATGTCGGCTTCTGATCGGCACCTTCGGGCGCCGTCTTCTTGTCGGTTGCGGTGCTGGCTGGGCTCACGGCCCTACTCTATGCATCCGCGGTGACACGCAGTAGTCGCCGAGCCCTGTCCACCAGTACTCGCGCGGCGGGGCTCATCGGACCACCGGACCGTCAGCCACTGAGCGCCGCCTTCGTGTCGGCGGGGTTCCACCCGCGCTCCTGGGCGAGGGTGATCATGCCGGCCTCGTCGTTGATGCCGCGGGCTTGCGCGTCACGGGCGAGCTCGGCGTAGTCCTGAAGCGAGATGCCGTTGATGGGCTACCAGATCGGGTCGTCCGCTGCCACCGAGCGGGTCGACGGTCCGCCCATCACGGCCGGGTCGATCGGTCCGGCGCCCCGGACGTGCACCATCCCGTCACCCTGCTGGTGTGCGGCCTGCTGCTGGGCCCATCCCTGCTGTGCCGCGGCGGCTGCGTCCTTCGCCTTCTTGAAGAGTCCCATCGATGGTCTCCGATCTTCCGGGCCCCACACGGTGATTTCTCGCCGGGACGCTACTCCCGTGGTCCTGTTCGCGACAGGAAAGCGTCGAGGCTAGCAACGAAACTGGAACACGTTTCAGTTTTCCCCGCGGAAGTCGGTACGCTAACCGGCGTGTCAGTATCCACACAACCGGCGATCGACGGGTGGTTCGCCACCGACGGGTCGGGCGCGCCCTACCTTATCGGCGGCAAGTGCCATCAATGCGGCACGTATGTCTTTCCGCCGCGGGCCAACAACTGTCCGAACCCTGCCTGTGACGGCGACGAATTGGCACAGGTGCCGCTGTCGCGCAGGGGCACGCTGTGGAGCTACACCGAGAACCGGTATGCCCCGCCGCCGCCGTATCCGTCCCCAGATCCGTTCGAGCCGTTCGCCGTTGCCGCCGTGCAGCTGGCCGACGAGGGCTTGATCGTGTTGGGCAAGGTTGTCGAGGGCACGCTGGCCGCGGATTTGAAGGTCGGCATGGAGATGGAGCTGACCACCATGCCGCTGTTCGTCGACGACTACGGCATCGAGCGCATCGTGCACGCCTGGAGGATCGCCTCATGAGCCCCGAACCGCTGTACATCCTGGGCGCGGGCATGCACCCATGGGGCAAGTGGGGCAACGACTTCACCGAATACGGTGTGGCCGCCGCGCGGGCAGCGCTAGCCGAGGCCCGCCTGGACTGGCGCCAGATCCAGCTGGTGGCGGGCGCGGACACCATCCGCAACGGCTACCCCGGCTTCGTCGCTGGTGCGACGTTCGCGCAAAAGCTCGGCTGGAACGGGGTGCCGGTGTCTTCGAGTTATGCGGCGTGCGCCAGCGGCTCGCAGGCGCTGCAGTCCGCGCGGGCGCAGATCCTGGCGGGGTTCTGCGATGTCGCACTGGTGATCGGTGCCGACACCACGCCGAAGGGGTTCTTCGCCCCGGTCGGCGGGGAACGCCGCAACGACCCGGACTGGCAGCGCTTTCATCTGATCGGCGCGACGAATCCGGTGTACTTCGCCCTGCTGGCGCGTCGCCGGATGGATCTCTACGGCGCCACGCTCGAGGACTTCGCGCAGGTAAAGGTCAAGAACGCCAAGCACGGCCTGGAGAACCCCAACGCGCGGTTCCGCAAGGAGACCTCGGTCGAGGACGTACTGGCCAGTCCGGTGGTCGCCGATCCGCTGCGGCTGCTGGACATCTGCGCGACGTCCGACGGCGCGGCGGCGCTGATCGTGGCCAGCAAGGCGTTCGCCGAGAAGCACCTCGGCTCGGTCGAAGGTGTGCCGTCGGTGCGCGCGGTCAGCACGGTGACCCCGCGCTACCCGCAGCATCTGCCCGAACTGCCGGATATCGCAACGGATTCCACCGCGGTGGTGCCCGCACCGGATCGGGTGTTCAAGGACCAGATCCTCGACGCCGCGTACGCCGAGGCCGGCATCGGACCCGAAGACCTCAGTCTGGCCGAGGTCTACGACCTGTCCACCGCGCTGGAACTGGACTGGTACGAGCACCTCGGCCTGTGCGCCAAGGGTGAGGCCGAGTCATTGCTTCGCAGCGGCGCCACCACGATCGGCGGCAAGGTGCCGGTCAACCCCTCCGGGGGCTGGCGTGCTTCGGCGAAGCCATTCCCGCGCAGGCGATCGCGCAGGTCTGCGAACTCACCTGGCAGCTCAAGGGTCAGGCCGTCGGCCGTCAGGTCGAGGGCGCGAAGGTCGGCGTCACCGCCAATCAGGGGCTGTTCGGCCACGGCTCATCGGTGATCGTCGCGAACTAAATGACCGAAACCGTCGTCGTCCGGGTCAAACCCGGCAGCCGCAAGGGGCCGCTGGTCGAGGTGGGCGAAGGCGGCGAGCTCACGATCTACGTCCGCGAGCGGGCCGTGGAAGGCAAGGCGAACGAAGCCGTCGTCAAACTGCTTGCGGCACACTTGAGCGTGCCACGGAGCCGCGTGGAGCTGCTGTCAGGCGCCACGTCGCGAGTCAAGCGCTTCCGCGTTAGCTGAGGCTGGGCGCACGCGTCGACGTCCCGCGCACAGGTGCGCCGAGGGGCACAGCGATTACTGCACTTTGTACATCCATACCTGGGCGTTCTCCAGTTCACCCGTCGCTGTCCACTTGTACTTACCCGCGACACCCTGACCCTCGTAGTTACGCACGAACTCCAGCAGCGCCGGGCGGGTGATGGCCCCGGAATCGATACCCCTCAGCAAGATCGTGCCAAGGTCGTATGCCTCGGCGCTGTAGGTGCCCGGTTCCTGGCCGAACTTGGCGCTGTACTCCTCCGCAAACTCGGGGGTGGCTGGACTGCACGGGCAGGACACGACAGCGCCGTCCGACGAGTCGCCCGCCTGCTCGACGAACGCCAGACTCTTTGTGCCGTCCGCGCTGACGAAGACGCCGCCGAATCCACCATCGCGCAGCTGCTGCACAAACGGCGCGGCCTCCGCGTAGTAGCCGCTGAAGAACACCGAATCGGCGGCGGCCGCGGTGATCTGCGCAACCACCGCCGCGAAGTCCGTATCCCCCGGTTTTACCGCGATGTTGCACGCCGAATCGGCCACCGGGCCCAGGGTTTCACGCACGGCCTCTGCCAAGCCGAGCCCGTAGTCGGTGCTGTCGTCCACCACGCACACTTTCTGGAGGCCGAGGGTGTTCTTCATGTAGCTGGCGACCGCTGGGCCCTGCACGGCATCACTCGCCGCTCCGCGGAAGAAGGTCCGCCACCCCTTCTCGGCCAGGGTCACGGTGGTGGCCGACGCCGTGGCGGCCACCAGACCGGCCCGGTCGAACACGTCGCCGGTGGCGACGGCCTCACCGGAGAACGCGGGCCCCACCAGGCCGATGGTGTACGCATCGTCAACGATCTGTGGGGCGATCTCCCTGGCCTTCTGAGCGTCCCCCTCGGTGTCGAACGGCTTCAACTGCACCTGACAACCCGGATTGGCCGCGTTGTGCCTGTCGACGGCCAGCTGGATGCCGTTCTTGATGTCGATGCCCAGCGCTTTGTTTCGGCCGTTGAGTGCGCCAACCATGGCGATGGACAGCGGCGGGCAGGTCGCCTTGCCGTCTCCGGCCGGGTCGACCGGATCTGGGCCTGCCAAGACCTCGACTTCGTTGCCGTTCCGATCGATCTGAACCTGCTCGATGAAGCTCAAATCGGAATGCAACCGCCGTTCGCCGGGTGAGGATTGTGCGCAGCCGGCAGTGCCCAGCACCATCAACGCGACCGAACTCAGTGCGAATGCGCTCCGTGTCGCGCGATAGCGCACGCTTCACCTCCGCGTGGGTGGATCGCCGGGGTGTCAGCAGCCCACGGCCTCAGGCAGAACGACTTGGGTAAAACATAACCAACGCAGCGCCGCGGTGCGTGATGTTGGCGAACGCGCGGACGCACGGGTCCGACGACGCCCTGCTAGGTCGGACGAGTACCCCTATCCTGCAGCAACTCTCAGGTGCGGGCCTCGTCGCCCTCAGAACTCGAAGTTGCCGTGCTGGCTGACCTCGCGGTGGGTATCCGGAGTCTTCTCCAGGATCGCTGCAAGCGCGAGGATCGCGAGCACCGCGAGGAACACGATCAGGAACGTCATGACATCAATGGTCCACCCACCGCGGCCCTCGTAACAGTGGCAGGACTGACCCGCGTCGTCTATATCCCGCCAATTACGGAGCTAGAAACACAACTGGTACACGCAGGTCGTTTCAGAACTCAGCCACGCGCCCAAGAAGGCTATACAGTCCCGACAGACCGCATCGCGTGCCGATGCGTGCCCGATCGCGACGGAGGTTCATCAGTGGTCTCATGCTCTCTCGGGCGTGTCGTCTCGCGAGGCCTGTTTCTGCTCGTCTTCATGGTGCTCGCCGCGTTTGTAGGCGCCGGCCACGCTGCCGCAGACCAGCCCGACACCGTGACGGTGTCGGGACGGCTGGTCGACGCGGGCCAGCCGGTGGTCGGCGCCCAGGTGCGGGCCCTCGGCCCCGACGGCGAGGAGATCGCCACCACCACCTCCGATGACAACGGCCGTTGGTCGCTGCAAGTCCCCGCCGGGTCGTACACGTTCGAGGTGGTCCCCGACAGCCTGCCGGAGGGCGTCAGCGTGCAAGGCACGGTGACCCGGAATGTGACCGCGGGGAGAACGAACACCGTCGTCTTCAGCTTCGGCGAAGTCCGAACCGCGGTGGGCACGCCGCTGTACGAGCGCGTTATCCGACTCGCGATCGACGGGCTGCGCTTCGGCCTGGTGATCGCGGTCGCCGCGATCGGACTGAGCCTGATCTTCGGCACGACGGGCCTGACGAACTTCGCGCACGGGGAGCTCGTCACGCTCGGCGCCGTGTTCGCCTGGGTGTTCAACGTGACGTTCGGGATGCCACTGCTCGCCGCGTCGCTGCTGGCGGTCGTGGTGGGCATTGCGATCGGCTGGCTGAACAACGCGGCCGTCTGGCACCGGCTGCGGAGACGACGAGTCGGGTTGATACCACAGCTTGTGGTGTCCATCGGTCTGGCCATCAGCCTGCGCTACCTGATCCTGGCGCTGTTCTCGGACCGGCAGCAGGCCTTCGCCGACTACCCCGTGAGCGCCGAGCGGAGCTGGGGGCCGGTCGCCATCACCGATATCAACTTGTTGACCATCGCCGTCGGCCTCGCGGTGCTCGTCGCGGTGGCGCTGATGCTGCAGAAGACGCGAATCGGCAAGGCGATGCGGGCGGTGTCCGACAACAAGGACCTGGCAGCGGCGTCGGGTATCAATGTCGAGCGGGTGATCACGTTCGTCTGGTGCGTGGGCGGCGGGCTGGCCGCACTGGGGGGCGTCCTGCTCGCGGTGTCAGAGCTGGGCGGCCGGGTGCAATGGGAGATGGGGTTCAAGCTGCTCCTGCTGATGTTCGCCGGCATCACGCTCGGCGGACTCGGCACCGCGTACGGGGCGCTACTGGGCTGCATCGTCGTCGGCCTGCTGGTGCAGTTGTCCACCCTGGTCATCAGCCCCGACCTCAAGTACGTCGGAGGACTGCTCATCTTGATCATCATCCTCATCGTCCGTCCGCAGGGAATTCTGGGCTCGCGGGAAAGGATCGGGTGAGCACGCCGCCATGGACATCGTGAGTGCGCTGCAGACTTCGTTGGCCCAGCTGATCGG
The DNA here is from genome assembly GCA_963848185.1 of uncultured Actinomycetota bacterium. Lineage (GTDB taxonomy): Bacteria > Actinomycetota > Actinomycetes > Mycobacteriales > Mycobacteriaceae > Mycobacterium. The sequence goes on along the minus strand of CAWKCR010000004.1, from coordinate 448,500 downwards.
ACCGTCGGCGATTTTCTACGCGCTGCTCGCGATCGGTTTGAACCTGCACTTCGGCTACACGGGGCTGCTGAACTTCGGCCAGATCGGCTTCGCGCTGCTCGGCGGCTACGGCGTCGGGATCATGACCGTCACCTATAAGCAGCCGCTCTGGCTCGGGATCCTGGTGGGGCTGGCGGCGGCCGGTCTGCTGGCGGTCGTGCTGGGCATACCCACCCTCCGGTTGCGCGCCGACTACCTCGCGATCGCGACCATCGCCGCGGCCGAGGTGCTCCGACTGATATTCCGGTCCACAACTTCGGACCCGGTGACGGGCTCGACCAACGGCCTGTTCGGATTCGCCGACCCCTTCACCCGGTTCAGCCCGTTCGACTCCAGCAAGCAGTACTCGTTGCTCGGTATGAGGTTCGTCGGTGACGACGTGTGGGCGATGGTGCTGGGCTGGACGTTGGTGCTCGTGCTGTGCGCGTTCGTCTACCTGCTCACGCGCAGCCCCTGGGGGCGAGTCCTCAAGGCCGTCCGCGAGGACGAGGACGCCGCACGCGCGCTCGGTAAGAACGTCTTCGTCTACAAGCTGCAGGCGCTGGTGCTCGGCGGGATGATTGGGGGCATGGGTGGAATCTTCAACGCGTTGCAGACCAAGTCGATCCATCCCGACTTCTATTCGACCGCGCAGACCTTCTACGCGTTCGGGGCGCTGCTGTTGGGCGGCGCGGCCACGGTATTCGGGCCCGTGGTCGGCGCCATGCTGTTCTGGTTTCTGCTGGCGATCCCCGACGCCCTGCTGCGTCAGGCGATCGCGGGTCCCGATCCGCTCCTGCCACTGACCGACGCGCAGGTCGGCGCGATGCGCTACATCCTGCTCGGAATCCTCATCGCGCTGCTCATGGTGTATCGACCACAGGGGATCATGGGACACAAACGGGAGGTGCAACTCGATGGTTGACGAGTCCTTCGCCGAGGTCCCTGCCGAGCCGGGATCACCTAAGCCCGACGCCATCATGGTGGTGGACAACATCTCCCGGTCGTTCGGCGGCCTCAAGGCGGTCGACGTCGCGCACCTCGAGATCCAGCGCGGTGCGATCACCGGCCTCATCGGGCCCAACGGCGCCGGAAAGACCACCCTGTTCAACCTGCTCACCGGATTCGACCGGCCCGACACCGGAACCTGGGCGATAGACGGCGTCAAACTCGGTAAGCGCCACCCCCACCAGGTCGCCCGGCGTGGCGTCGTGCGAACTTTCCAGCTCACCAAGGCCCTGGCAAAGATGTCGGTGCTCGACAATGTCAGGCTCGGCGCGGCCGATCAGACCGGCGAGCGGATCCTCGGCTCGCTGTTTCGGTTCACCTGGCGTGACCAGGAGAAACAGATCACCGCCCGGGCGCACGAGATGCTCACCCGGTTCAAACTCGACGCCAAGGCCGATGACATGGCCGGCTCACTGTCCGGCGGGCAGCGCAAGCTCCTGGAGATGGCGCGGGCGTTGATGACCGACCCCAAGGTGGTCATGCTCGACGAGCCGATGGCTGGAGTGAACCCCGCGCTCACCCAGAGCCTGCTCGAGCATGTGAAATCGCTGCGCGACCAGGGAATGACCGTCGTGTTCGTCGAGCACGACATGGACGTCATCCGCGATATCAGCGACTGGGTGGTCGTGATGGCGCAGGGCGCCGTCATCGCCGAGTCGACGCCGGACAAGTTGGCCGATAACACGGCGGTGGTGGATGCGTATCTGGGCAGCCACCATGACCAGGCGCTCGAGTTTGACGCGCAGGGCAATCCGATCGGCGCGACGGCGGCGCTGGCCGAGGAGATCGAGCAGGCCGTAATCGAGACCATCGAGGCGGGCGGCGACCTGTCCGAGCCCGTCGAGACCTCGGGCACCGTCGAGGGGCACAAACCATGAGCGATTCCAGCGAGGCCACGAGAAACTTGACCCCGGCCGAGCGGGCCGCAACCCCGGAGGAGCATGCACGCCTCGCGGAAGGCACGCTGCTGCGGGCCGACCGACTGGTGGCCGGCTACATCCCCGAGGTCGACATCCTGCGCGGCTGCGACTTCTATTTGCGGGACGGCGAGATCGTCGGCATCATCGGGCCCAACGGCGCCGGCAAGTCGACGTTGCTTAAGACGATGTTCGGGCTCATCCCCGTGCGTTCCGGCTCGGTGACCCTGCGCGGCGCGGACATCACCTCCGCCCCGGCGCATGTACTCGTCACCAAGGGCGTCGGGTACGTGCCGCAGAACAACAACGTGTTCCCCTCACTGACCATCGAGGAGAACCTGGAGATGGGCGTCTACCTGCGTCGGAAGAAGTTCGCCGAGCGGTTCGCGTTGGTCAGCGAGTTGTTCCCGCTGCTGTCGGAGCGCCGCCGCGTCAAGGCCGGCGCGCTGTCCGGCGGCGAGCGCCAGATGGTCGCGATGGGCCGGGCGCTAATGATGGAACCGTCCGTGCTACTTCTCGACGAGCCGTCGGCAGGCCTGTCACCGATGTTCCAGGATGAGGTGTTCATCCGCTGCAAGCAGATCAACGCCGCCGGTGTCTCGGTGATCATGGTCGAGCAGAACGCCCGGCGTTGTCTGCAGATCTGCGACCGCGGCTACGTCCTGGACCAGGGCGCGCAACGCCTACACCGACACCGGGCGCAGCCTTATGCACGATCCCAAGGTGATCGAGCTCTACCTGGGCACCCTCGCCGGAAGCCGGAGAGAGCTGACGGCTAGAGACAGCTCTCGGCGGCTTCGCCGCGGCTCATTTCTCGATGGCCTCGACGATGAGGTAATCCTTGGTGTTCAGCTTGTTGTTCTCGTCGAATTCGAGGCTTCCGTACGAGGCGACAGACGGCTCACCCGCGGGACCGAACGTCCAGCTTGCCGGTCACGCCGTCGTAATCGATGTCCTTGCCTTCCCGGATGAGCGCAGCGCATTGGGCGAACGAGGTGCACATGTCCCCGCCCTGGGTCACCGCGTTGATGTTCGCGGCGATATCGACCCCGGCCGTCGAGCCGCCCTGTTCCGCGGCGAGTGCGGAGATGATGACCGCGTCGTACGCCTCACCGGCGTAGTTGAAGTCGATCAGGCCCGGGTTAGCCGCGCGTAGCCGCGCCTCGAAGTCGGGGCTGAGCTCGCTTAGGGGGGTAGTTCCCTTCATGCCTTTGACCAAGCCCGGTGCGACGCCCTCGCCGAGCGCGTTGCCCATGTTGCCGTCGGTGCCGTACACCAGGGTCCCGTCCGACGGGCCGATGCCGACTTCATGCATGCGGGTGAGAATCTTCGCGCTCTCCTCAAAGCCGATCACCGCGACCGCGTCGGGGTTGAACTCCTTGACCTGGTCGACCTCGGCGTTGAAGGACTGCGCGTTGGGGTCGTAGATGATCTTCTTGATCTGGTCCGACGCGATGCCCGCGGCCTCGAGGTTCTTGACCGTGTTGGCCGCCAGCCCGGTCCCGTACGGATCATTGAGCGTCAGGATCGCCACCCGCTGCGCGCCGTCCTCTGTGATCAGCTGCGCGAGCGCCTGAGCCTGCAGCACGTCGGTGGGGGCGGTACGGAAGTACTGGCCCTTATCCGGGTAGCACACGAACTGGTCGGACGTGTTGGCCGGGGAGAACATGACCACACCTGCGCTGGCTGATCTTGTCGATCACCTTCAGCGAGACCGCCGACGACGCCGCGCCGACGATGACGTCGGCACCTCCGGCGAGTTCACGGTCCACCGTGGTGTTCGCGGTGTCGGTGGTGGTATCGCCGGAGTCACCGGGGATCAGCTGAACCGGCTGAGCCAGCACGCCGCCCGCCTCGTTGACCTCGTTGACGGCCACCTGCACGCCCGCAACCATGGGCGGGCCGAGGAACGCGAGGGTACCCGTCTCCGGCAGCAGGGTCCCGATCTTCAGCGGGGCGGTGTCCTTGGTCGCGCCGGCGGTGGCCTGAGCGGGCTGGCAGTCTGTGGTGACAACCTCTGCAGTGGCTTCGGTCCCCTCGGCCGCGACGGTCTCCCCGCCATCGCCACTCGAACAAGCGGTCAGGGCAAGCGAAGCCGCACCCACCACGGCAAAGGCGCGGGCCAGGGTCCGAATCTTCATCAAGCACGCTCCTGATATGTCATTGCGAACGGTTTCAATGCGCGCCGATGGCGCATAACTCGACGCTATCGGCTGTCGCATCCGCGCGAGTACCCGAAAAGCCCTCGTTACCAATCTGTGACCTTCGGGATAGCGAAATTAAACTCGGCCGTAGCGTGAGCAGCCCGCCGTCACGAGGACTCGGCGTCGAGGGTCTCCAGTACCACCTCGGCGACCCTCTTCATGGTGGTCCGGCGATCCATCGCGGCGCGCTGAATCCACTTGAACGCCTCGGGTTCGGTCATCCCCTGCTTGGACTGCAGCAAACCCTTGGCGCGCTCGACCATCTTGCGGGTCTCCAACCGATCCCCCAGCGTGGCGACTTCCTGCTCCAGGGCGGTGATCTCGCTGAACCGGCTGACCGCCACCTCGATCGCGGGAATCAGGTCGGTGATGTTGAACGGTTTGACCAGATAGGCCATGGCGCCCGCGTCGCGGGCCCGCTCGACGAGATCGCGCTGGCTGAACGCGGTGAGAATGACGATCGGGCGCGATCCGCTTGCTGGCGATCTCCGACGCGGCGTCGATGCCGTCGCGGCGCGGCATCTTGACGTCCATGATCACCAGATCCGGCTTCAGGCTCTCGGCCAGGTCGACCGCCTCTTGCCCGTCGCCGGCCTCGCCGACGATTTCATAGCCTTCGTCGCGCAGCATCTCGGCCAAGTCCAGCCGGATGAGTGCCTCGTCCTCGGCGACGAGAACACGGCGCGGCTTTTCGGCGTCTGTCGGTGACCCGGTCATGGGTGACATTGTGGCGGTCGCGGGCGCGATCAGCGACCTCGGGGCATCCTCTATGGTTGGAGGCCGCACCGCCCTCGTATCCCAACTGGCAGAGGAACTGGACTCAAAACCCAGACAGTGTGGGTTCGAATCCCACCGAGGGCACACCACCCCAGCGACATATGCCCTGGCAGAGGCGTTTTCGGTGTCGAATATGCGTGCGCTCTAGGCCTCGCCGTGGCCACATTTTGGCCACACTTTCGGCGACTGCTATCGAGATCTGAGTCGAACAAATCGGCGTACACGTCCAACGTCATCGCCGCCGACGGCATGCCCGAGCATGCGCTGCACCACCTTCGGATTAGCGCCCGCCGATGATGGCCAGCGACGCCGCGGTGTGACGAAGTGCGTGCGCGGTCACTCGCGGAAACGTCGGGTCGGCCTGCTGGCAGCGGGCTACCGCGCCGGACAGCCATGACTGTGTCGGCGCCGGCGGGCCGAGGTAGCCGCCCGACCGGCGACGGCCACAGCAGACCGTCGCGCCCCTTGCCCTCGGCGGTCTGCTGCCAGCGCGTCGATGACGAACGCGGGTAGCACTACTGTGCGGCTCGTGTTCGACTTCAACGTGCCGACGATGATCTCGCCGCCCACCTGGCACCGCGTTGCGGCGCAGCTCGATGCGGCGGCGCAGAAAGTCGACATCGGACACTCGCAGCGCGGCCGCCTCACCCCACCGCAAACCACCCACACCGAGCAGCAACACCAGCGACCGGTAGCGGCCGGCCTCATCCGCCAGCATGTTCAACTGTGCCGCGGTCAGATACACGTTGCGCCGCGGTGGCCGTTTCGGCAGCTTCACCCCGCGGCCGGATTCGACGGCAGCAGCCGATCGCGCACCGCGTCGGCCAAGGATCCGGGCCAGCACCGAGTACACCGTGGCGACCAGCGAGGCCGCAACTCGCGCCGACAGCTCCGCAACCCACGCCTGCACGTCGCTGTACCGCACGTCGACAATGCGCGTGGTGGCCCAGCCGCGGTGCGACGTGCACGCGCCACGCACTGTCGAAGGGCCGGAACGCGCTACGGCTTCATATGCCCCCGCTGGCGTTCCAGCCACGCCGGGCCGAGCTCGCCGATCGGTCACCTTGCCGAGCGCCGGCGCAACATACTCGCCGCGCAGCTTCGGCGACCTCGACGGTGGCGGCGAACGCCTCGGCGTCCCGCTTGGTCGTAAATCCGCGCTTCTGCGTCTGCCCGCGGTCGGGCGTGCGGTAGCGGACCCGGTAAAGCGTTGCGCCGCCGGCGGTCTGGTACTTACTGATCGTCGCCATCGAGCACCGCCTTCAGCTCTGCTTTGAGTCGCCGGGTGATCCGGCCCCGATCCTGCGCGTTGGCGCCGGCGCCGGCCCGCCGGTTGCGCTCGGCCGACAGGGTGCGCCCCCACAGGTAGGCCGACAGTGTCGCAAAGTTCTCCTCGCGCAGGCCAAGCGCTTTGGCCATCCTGGCCTCGGCCTCACCCGACTGGTCCTGGACTCGCAGCATCAGCTCTGTCTTGACCGCGTCGACCGCGGGCGGCAGCTCGGCGAAATGCTTGGCGATCGCCGCCGGTGTCAGAGCCTCCCGTGTCCGCTTGTCGCGTTCCGGGTCGCGCGGCACATCGCCCCTCTTGATGACGACCGGCTCGCCACTCAGGAACCGTTGCAGCGCGGCGGGTTTGATCGCCCGGCCGCCCGCCGAGGGCGATGAACCCGTCGTGTTCGACGAGATCGCGCCAGATGCACCGGCCGGCCGCAGACATCGCCCAGCGCGGCCGCGAGGACCAGCAGGGTGTTCAGTGTCGGTGATACCCGGCCGTGCTCGAGATCGGAGATCCGGCCGGTGCCCCAGTTCAGCCCCTGTCGGCGGCAGGCTTTGCCAGCTCGTCGGTCGTCGCGTCGCCGCGCAGACGCCGGACGTTTCGGCCGATAACCTCGGCCAGCGGCGCCCCGCCCTCATCACGTTTCCTCACAACACATGACGGTACCTCGTTTTTCCTAGGCTTGACAGCCCTTCGTGCCCGGTGTTAGCTCAAAACAGCCTTGGAATATCAAGGCGTGAGGATCCCCGGAGGCCACCATGGCTAGACCGCCCCGTCACCCCGAACGCCCCGACACCGCCCTGCCGGCCGAAGTCGCCCAGGTGCTCCGCACCACCGAGGGCGGCCTGGCGCAACTGCGTTACCGCGGTAACGGCCCCAAATTCATCAAGGTCGGCGGCCGCGTGCTCTACCGCTGGTCCGACATCTACGCCTACTTGGACGCCAACACTATGAACCGCACCGACGATCCCCGCGGCGCCGGCGTCGCGTAGGTCCAACGAGAAAACCGCCCCCAACTAGGGAGCGGTTTCCAGGACCCATCGCCAAACGAATCAATTCGAGGATAAGCGGTGCACACGCCACAAGCCATCACACCCGGCGAACCAAGGCCGGCGGTGACGTGATGAGCCAGGCCCTGCGCGACTACTTCGACGCGATCATCCCCGTCGGCGCCGAGGGCTATCTGCACGTCGCCCTCGGCCTGGAGCCCTACCTCGACAAGCACGGCAAGTACAAGCACAAGCAATGGATCCCGCGGCGTTCCACTGGCCCGAGGAGGGCGGCGACGCGATCAAATGGATCGAGGAGTCTGCACCGAACGGCGACATGTACTGCTGCCCGAATCTGATGCGGGACCGCAAGCGCACCAAGGGCAATGCGATCGGGTACCAGCTAGTGCACTCCGACGTCGACACCGGCCAGCTCGACCCCATCGAGGTCGAAGACCTCGGCGGGTTCGTCATCGCCTCGGGCACCCTGGCCCACGGGCATGCCTATATCGTGCTGGCCGACGAGGTCTCCGAAGCCCAGCACGAAAAGCTGGAGGAAGCTCTGGCCGGCCGGCTCGGCGGCGACTCCAAGATCCGCGCCAGCGACGTGCTGCGACCACCCGACACGTTCAACTACAAGGGCACAGTCAATGGTGGTGGCCGGCGGGACGTGCAGCTTGTGGGGTCATACCCCACCGTCAAGGTCAAGCCGCACGTGCTGGCAGCCCGGCTCGGTGTGGACCTCTCCAACATCTGCACCAACAGGCAGGCAGGCGAGCAGGCCAACAGGCAGACCCCCGACGAACCCGTTGACCTGGACGACTACCCACAGGTGTTCGAGCAGCTCGGCAAGATCACCGTCCCCGCCGACCGGTCGAAAGACACCTACCGCGTCGTGGCGGCGTGCATCGATGCCAGCCTGACCCTGGCGCAGGCCCGGTGGGTGATTGGGCAACGGGCTGATCTGGCCAGCCGGCTCGACGACCGCAACGACGACGACGCGCTGCGGACCTGGGAGAAGGTCACCGAGGATCGGGCGCGGTTAGTTCAGGACATCACCGGAAGCGCCGGCAAGGCCAAGACCGACGGCAAGACCGGCGGCAAGCGCAAGCGCAGGGCCGACGACTCCGAGCCGCAAACTGTGGCAGGCCAACGAGCTGAAACCCGCGGCGCAACCACACTGGCTGGCCCTCAACCGGATACCGCGCGGCGCGGTGTCCCTGCTGATCGGCGACGAAGGCATCGGCAAGTCGCTGCTGTGGGTGCTGATCGCCGCCGCCGTCACCACCGGGAAACCCTTACCCGAGTTCGGCATCCCGGCCCGCGCACCGAGCCACGTCATCATCGCCGCGCTCACCGAGGACGACTGGCGCACCGTGGTGCGCCCCCGGCTGGAGGTGGCCGGCGCCGACCTGAACATGATCCGAGTCATCTGCATCGACGACGACGGCAGCGGCGCGCCCACCTTCCCGCACGACCTGTTCCTGATCACCGAGGCCGACCCGAAACCCGACCTGGTCGTGGTCGACGCCTGGCTGGACACGGTGCCCGCCGCCCTGCAGGTGCGCGACACCCAGCAGGCCCGCCAGGCCTTGCACCCGTGGAAGGACGCCGCCACCGTCCTCGACGCCGCGCTGCTGCTGCTGTGCCACACCAACCGGGTCGGCACCGCCAACGCCCGGGACCGCTACGGCGCCACCGTGGCGCTGCGGCAGAAGGCCCGGATGACGCTGTTCGCGCAGACCGACGAGGACCGCAACCTAGTTGTGGGCCCGGAGAAGGCCAACAGTGCCGCCGCCACCAACGCCACCCTGTTCACCATCGACAAGATGCGCCTACTTCGCGCCCACCGAGGACGACGACGGCACCGTCCCGCTGCTGCGCTGCATCGGCGAATCAACCCAGACCGCGCGGAACACCTGCCGACGCCTACGCCGCCGACCACACCAGCAGCAGCAGCGGTGACGCGATCAGCTGGCTGGCGATCTACCTGGCCGGCGGCCCGCGCTGGACCGCCCAGCTCTACGCCGCCGCCGAAGGGGCCGGGCACAGCAAAGACAGACTGCGGACAGCCCAAGAGGAAGCTGAACGTGTCGTCGTGGCGCATCACCCCGCGCGGATGGTGGTATTGGGCGCTGCCGCAGCACCCAGGTTGTGCCGTCAGATGGGACGTCGCCCCCCTCTGATCCCACCTGCCCACCTGACCCATCTGACAATTCTGACGAATTTACAGATAGGACCTCTACCAGCCAAGACTCTCTGAGGGGAAATGGAGAGAGATGGCCATCTGAAAACCCATCTGAAAACACCCCCGTGGGGGCCCGCCCCCGGGATTCCGCCCGCCCACCGGCCCCGGCCGCTGCCCGCACTGCGGCTGGCACACCGCCACCCAAGGCCACCAACCCGACTGCCCAGCAAACGAAGGAGACACCGCATGACAGACCGCACCGACGAACAACACATGGCCGACGTCGCCGCCGCCACCCTCGCCCGCCTGGCCAAGCTCCACCACGACCCCGGCCTGGTTCAGCGTGTGAATCAGAACCGCGCCTTCCCGATCACATTGTCTATCGGCACCGTTCCCGGCATCGGGTCGCCCGTGCACAACAGCCCGCGCTGAGCTTCAGCGGGCGTGTTCCCGCAACGCGCCCGGGAATCGGCCGAATGGGTGCAGTTGTCGCCCATCACCCACAGCCGCCCGTCGGGCACCTTCACCGGCCCGAACTCATTCCCCAGGCAGGGGTAGATCTTGGGGTCCGCCATCATCGTGATCGGGTCGAGGTACGGCTCGTCGAGCAGCTTGCCGTCCACCGTGAGGCCGGTGCTGACGCGGCACTCAACCGTCTGCCCCCCGACCGCGATCACCCGCTTGACCGCGTCATTCTCGTCGGGTGGCACTAATCCGATGAACGACAGCGCGTTCTGTACCCACCGCACGGCGGTGTTGTCGGAGCGGATCGACTTGTATCCGATGTTCCAGTTCGGCGGGCCTTTGAACACGATCACGTCGCCGGGCTGCGGCGAGTTGGAACGGTACGCGAGTTTGTTGACGATGACGTGGTCGCCCACGTTCAGGGTCGGTGCCATCCCCTCGACGGGATCAAATACGACCGAGCAACGAAGTTCACCATGACGGAGTACAGGGCCACGAGCAGAACCACCACGATGGCCACCGAGATAACCACCTTGCGCAGCACGCCCCGCTTTCGTTTCGGCGGCTTGGACGCCTCGGCGGGCGCCCCCGCGGCGTCGATGCCCGGAGCGTCTGAACCGGCGTTTTCCGGTGAGCGCTCGGGTGAGTCCGCCGCGTCGGTGCGTCCGGTCACCGGATCAGCGTAGCCATGCGGTGGACGCGACGAGCGTAGTTCAGCGCGCTTCGTGACCCTAAGCCGTCTTATGTAGACGGCGTTAGCCCGCCGTGCTGGCAAAATATATGTAACCATGCAGGTCAGACGCCTATATGGAGGGTGAAATCTCTAGTTGATCTTGAACCGGACCTCGCCGCGGTGCGCCGAGAAATTTTCGCAGCACCAAAACCGGTTTTTCCGGCCAATAGGCGGCCAATAGGAAGGCAATTCGATGACCGACATTTACCGCCAGCATGTCTCGGGCAGCTCGGTGGGCGGCCGCGTACAAAGCGGGCGACGAACCGGGTCATCAGGCGGTGGCGGCCGAGGTCAGGGCCGACCACACCGAGTTGGGCGCGTTCATCGCGATGGGTGTTCGGCTGGTGCAGGTCACCGAGGACCTGTGCAAACTGACCGGCCAGGATCCACAACAGGTGCTCGACGAATTCGCCTGCGACGCCATCGCGGTCGAGGCCGGCCGCAGCATCGGCGACCAGGTCTGAGCGCACCGATATGACCGACGGGCCACTGACACCCCGGGACGCATTGCGCACGCTCCGCGGGGCCACCTGGCGGCGGGAATCAACCGCTGAGTCGGTGTCCGGCTATATGCTGGTGGTGGAGCGTCGCCGGCGCCGGCGGCCAGGGTCCGAATTGCACCCCGCCAGCTGTGTCCGCGAACCATCCGACGAAACCCGCCAGCACAGGTGTGCGGCCAGCGTTCTCGTTGCTGATCCCTCCCATTCCCTCGCCCCGCGATAGGGGGTCACTGTGGACCGCAAGTCTGTGCCCTTAACGATCAAGAGCGCCGACGACGACACCGGCACCTTTACCGGGTTGGCGTCGGTGTTCGACAACCTCGACTACCACGGCGATATCGTGCGCCGCGGCGCATTCACAAGTCCTTGGCCGCCGGCGCACCGGTGCCGCTGCTGTGGATGCACAAGGCCGACGATCCGCGGAACTACGTCGGCGATGTGGTGTCGGCCATCGAGACGAACGAGGGCCTCGAGGTGGTCGGCAAGCTCGATCTGGACAGCGAGTTCGGCTCGTCGGCATACAAGAACATCAAGGGCCGCAGGGTGTCCGGTTTGTCCATCGGCTACGTGATCCATGCCGCCACCAAGACCGCCGAGGGCAACGAATTGACCGACCTCGAGCTCGTTGAGGTGTCGATCGTGGCCCGCGGCGCCAACGATCGGCGCTGATCTCGTCGGTGAAGTCCGCCGGCACGCCCACTGAACCGATTCGCCGCGCGTTGATTCGCACCGCCGCGGCTTCGCTATTGAAAGAAGGCCCCACCGTGATGACCGACACCCGCCTCGAGGTGCTGTGCAAGGACCGCCAGACGCAGCTCGACCTCGTTGCGCAGATCCTCGACACCGCCGACAAACTGCAACAGGACCTGACGGCCGAGGACGCCGCGGTGGTCGAGGCGGCCACCGCGAAGGTCGCCGACCTTGATCGTAAGATTCGCGAAGGCAAGGACGACTTGAACGTGATCGAGCTCGCTAAGAAGATCGGCGGGCAGGTCGGTGAGTCGCTGGGTCCAGGCCAGGAACCGCCGCCCGCGGCGACCGGGCATCTGGCGTTCACCGGCGTGCATGCGAAGGCGCTGGCCGGCCGGATCATCACCGCGATGCCGAAGGACGCCACCGGCACGAAGGCGCTCGCCAGCGGTCAGCAGACCACCTCCGTCATCATGGCGCCCCAGGTCCAAGAGATCGGGCGGCCCGCACAGAGTGTTCTGGACCTGTTGCCCGCCAGGGTGACTGCACCGTCCTACTCGTTCTTACGTCAAACGGTGCGGACCATGCTGGCCGCGCCGGTCGCCGAGGGCGGGACCAAACCGACCTCGATCGTGTCGGTCATCGCGGTGCAGAACCGGCTGCGGGTGGTCGCGCACATCAGCGAGCCGATCGCCCATTACGTCGTCGACGACGCCGACCAGCTCCGCAGGTTCATCGAGGACGACATGATCTGGGGCCTGCGGAAAGCCGTTGAGACAGAAGTGCTTTCGGGTGACGGCACCGGCGAGCACTTCACCGGGATCCTGAACACGTCGGGCATCGTTGCGCCGAGCTTCGCCACCGATGCGCTCACCTCGATTCGCAAGGGATTGACCGTGTTGGACGTGTCCGGGTATGTGCCGGGCCAGATCTGCCTGTCGGCCGGGGACTGGGAGGCGATCGAGCTGCTGTTGGCCAGCAGCGGCGCCATCAACATGCAGGGCGTCCCGATCGACCCCGTGGCCCGCCGGCTGTGGGGCGTCCCGGTGACGCTGAACCAGGGTTTGGGTGCCAAGACCGGGCTGATCATCGCCCAGGACGCGGTGACCCTCGACCACGACGGCCTAGTGGACACCCGATGGTCGGACGCGGTCGGCACCGACTTCCAGACCAATGCCTGTCCGCTGCCGCGTCGAGGGCCGGTTCGGCCTGTCGGTGAATCAGCCCGGTGCCGTGGTGAAGGTCGCGACCGCAGCATAAGCCTCCCCCGTGGGGGTGGGCCGCGACCTCCTAGCGGCCCGCGCCGCGGGAGGGGATCGGGTGCGGCGTTCCAGCGCACCAGATCGCGCTCCCGCCACTAAGGCGGGATCATCTGGGTCAAGGCCCTCATCACGGATCGCTCACGGAAAATCGGTGTATGCGGCAAGGGCAAGCCGGCGTACATTTTTCTGTGTGAGTGCAGGTCAGGTGTCGTGATGGGCGTTTACCTGATTATTGCTGTCAGTGTTCTGGCGATCGCTGCGACGGTGTTCACGTTCTGGCGGCTCAAACGGGTCCAAGGCAAACGGATCCAACGTCGACGTGAGGCCGGAATTGGCAGGAAGGCCTGGAGGGCCTGGACGCACTGGAGGGCTTTGCAGGGCGGGGGGGTCCCGGGTATCGGCGGCGGTATCGTCGGCGGCGCAGACTACGGCGGCGCGGACTACGGCGGCGGCGCAGACTACGGCGGCGGGAACTGACGCAGGCAAGCAGCCGTCCACGGCAACAGTCATGCCGTCGCGCGGCGGCCGGGGGTCCGGTGATTTCCCTTGTTCGCCCGCGCCGCGCCCGCCGACAAAGTGAGAGGATTCGCGGTATGCCTGCACCGCTACCGGCGAAGCTGCGGATTCTGCATGGTCGCGGCGACGGCAAGGACTGCGCCGGCTATCCGGTGCCGCTGCCGCCGGCGTTCGAGCGGGTCGCACCCACCGCGCCGGACTGGCTCGACGACGAGGGCCGCGACGAATGGGACCGGGTGATCGCCGATCTGGAGCCGCTCGGCCTGCTGAAGAACAGCGATCGCGCCGTTCTGGCCGCGCACTGCGAAGCCTGGAGCCGGTTCGTCGCGGCGGTGAAGTGCTACCGCGCCGAGGGTGTGGTGAAGGTCAATCCCGATTCCGGCCGAACCGGTAAGCATGCGGCGGTCGCCGTCGCCGAGAACGCCGCCGTCCAGTTGGCGAAGCTGGGCGGGCTGTTCGGCCTGTCTCCGGTCGCGGAGCGCAATCTGGGGTCGTTCGCACCGCCGGACGATCCCGGAGGATCCGTTCGCGTAGTCGCTCAGGGGTCCGTGGCCGCGCCGTGGCCACACTTTGGTCGCAGTTACAGCTATCTACTGCGAAAACCTGTGATGCTTTTTCGCAGCTCAGCTACGGTTTAGGGCTCTGACCATGGCCCGCGAAATGGGTTCGAATCCCACCGAGGGCACGACTATCACTGCAGGAATCGCGCGATGCTCGCGCGCGGCAACACTTGCGCAGCGCGGGCCTGGCGGTAACCCAGCAGCCCGCCGGCCGCGGTGAACATCAAGATACCCGCCACGCCCGGCAACGTCGCGACCAACAGCTGACCGACGTCGGCGGCGCGCAGGTAATCGGCATACCCGGCACGGAATGACGCCGGTAGTGCGGGCAAGCTGGGTGCACCGGCGGGGGTCGGCCGCTGGTTGGTGGGCGGCACCTGAACTGGTTGTGGCTGCCGCGGTATCACCGGAGGATTCGGGGCCGGCGGTCCCTGCGGCGACGGCACGGGCGCCAGCGGAACGACGACCGGCGACGGCAGCACCGGCGGCGCGACCACGGGCGGGGGCACGGCTGCAGGCACCTCGGGAGCCGCGGGAACCGCTATGGGAGTCTCCGCGCGGATCACGACGCCGCGTGCACTGGGTGCGGTGGGAACGGGCGGCAGCGTGGACGGCCGGCCGGCGTTGGTGCCGCGCGGCACGCCACCTCCCCCGCCACCGCCGACGCTGTCGACCCCACCGAGCAACGGTCCGCCGACGTCGTCTCCGATGGCGGTCGTCCGCCGCTCCGGCTCGTCCCCGCCGCCATTCTGTGGAGCTCCGATGACGGTCGTCCGTCGCTCCGGCTCGTCCCCGCCGCCATTCTGTGGAGCTCCGATGGCGGTCGTCCGTCGCTCCGGCTCGTCCCCGCCGCCGTTCTGTTGAGCTCCGATGGCGGTCGTCCGTCGCTCCGGCTCGTCCCCGCCGCCGTTCTGTTGAGCGCGGACGATCGGGTGGTGATCGGACTTCTTGTCGTCGTCGTGGCCGAAGACGTCGAGGATGTCGATATCGATGCCGAACAGACCATCGGCGGAGGCCACAGCGCTACCAACGACGCCCGGCCCAGCTACCATTGCTGTGCAGGCGAGCGTGGCGCTGATCGCCGCAGTGCGTATCCAGGACATCTCCATGGTGTGCCATTCTGGCACCTCGGCTAGCTCGTGGAAACCGGTACCGCAGGAATCTCCTTGCCGCGGCTACGCCGGTCCCACTCGGCCAGTACCTCAGGCGCGGTGGGTTTGCTGATCAGGCTCCCCACGACATACAGCAGCAAACCGGAGGCCAAGCCGACGTAGATGGGCTCGTTGGCGTCGATGTCGCCCACGATGACCATCGTGGCCAGTGTCGCAATGGTCCCGACGGCCATCGCGGCCACCGCCCCGACATTGGTGCCGCGGCGCCAGACCAATCCGCCCAGGATCGGCACCAGCAGCCCGCCGACCAGGATGTCGTAAGCGACGGTCAGCGCGGCGACCACGTCCTGCAGCACACACGCGATGATCACCATGACAATGCCGAACCCGGCGACGTAGAGCCGGTTGTTGCGGATGTGGTCGTGCTCGCTGCCCGCCTCGATGTCCTGCTTGCGAAGCCGCGCCACGATGTCCTGGCTGAACACGGTCGCGGTGGCGATCAGCGCGCCGCTCGAGGTGGACATCACCGCGGCCAGCGCGGCCGCCAGCACCAAACCGGCCAGGATCGGCGGCAACTGCATCTCGACGAACTCGGCGAATGCGTCGTCGCGAGACTCCAACGCGGGCAGCAGCACCTTGGCCGCCATCCCGATCACCGCGCCCGCCACCGCGTACAACAGGCAGTACACGCCCGACGCAGCGCCGGCCCATCGGGCCACGCCAGGGCTGCGCGCGGTGAACACCCGCTGCCAGATGTCCTGGCCGATGAGCAGGCCGAAGGTGTAGATGACGAAGTAGGTCAGGATGGTGTCGCCGCCGATCGCGGTGAACGAGGTGGCGTCGGCGGGCAGCTTCTCGGCCAGTCCGGACAAGCCACCCGTCTTGTAGAGCGCGATCGGCAGCAGGATGAAGAAGATGCCGATGGTCTTGACGAGGAACTGCACGAAGTCGGTCAGCGTGATGGACCACATGCCGCCCAGCGTGGAGTAGATGATCACGACGCTGCCGCCCAGAATGATGGCCGGAACCTTGCCGATGTCCAGCAGCGCGCCGAAGATCGTCGCCTACGCGATGGTCGAGGTGACCGACAGCATCAGCGTGTAGCCCCACATCACCACGCCGGATAGCACGGAAGATCCGGGACCGTAACGCAATTCGAGCATCTGGCTGACGGTGTAGACGCGTAGCCGCTGGATCCGGCCCGCGAAGAGCAGGCTCAGCGCCAGGATGCCCACGCCGATCGCGACCACCAGCCACATGCCCGAGATGCCGTACTGGTAGCCCAGCCCGACCCCGCCGATCGTGGAAGCGCCGCCCAGCACGATCGCCGCCATGGTGCCGGAGTACAGCATCGGGCCGAGTCGGCGACCTGCCACAAGGAAGTCGGATTGCGTTGTGGCCCTGCGTTTACCTCAGAAGCCGAACGCGATCATACCGACGAGGTAGATGGCGACGATGGCGATGTCCATGGCGTGTCCTTCAGCGAATATCTAGGTGGATGAGGGTCGGGCCGTCGGCGTCGAGAGCGCCGCTGACCAATTCGGTGAGGTCGGCCGCCGAGGCGGTGCGCACTCCGCACGCGCCCATCGCGACCGCCAGCGCGGCCAGGTCCGGGGTGCGTAGTTCGACGCCGATTGGCGGGATTTCCCGGGCCGCCTCCTGGTCTCGGATCTCCTGATAGCCGCCGTTGTCGACGACGATCACAGGCACCGAGAGTCGTTGTTCCACAAGGGTTACCAACTCCTGCACGGAGAACATCAACGCCCCGTCGCCGAGCAGCACGGCCACCGGCGCTCCGGGCCGCCCGATCGCCGCGCCCAGCCCCGCCGGTAGGCCGTAGCCGAGGGTGGCGAAGCCGGGCGAATAGCAGAACCGGCGCGGCGCGGGCAGGTCGAAGAAATGCACGGAACCGAAATAGGTGACCTGCGAGCTGTCGCCGGTCAGCACGGCGGCGGCGGGCAACGCCGCGCGGACCGCGGCGTTGATCTCGGCATACGGCCCGGCGTCGGCCATCGCCTCCTCGCGACACGCCATGCGCAGGGTGGCGGCGCGGTCGGATCCTCTTGCGACGGAGGCACGGTCGGCCGGCAACACAGTAAGCAGCGCGGCGAGCGTGGTCGCGGCGTCGCCCAGCAGCGCGTGGTCGGCCGGGCAGTTCTTGTTCAGTTGGGTCGCGTCGATATCGCAGCGGATCACCGTCTGGCCGCGAATCAGGCCCTCCCACAAGTCCGAATCGCCCAGCTCGGTGCCGACGACCAGTAGTGCGTCGCTGTCCGCGGCGGCCTTCTGGAGCGCCCGCAGCCGGATCGACGCGCCGACCGACAGAGGGTGCGATTCATCGACGGCGCCCTTGCCGTTGACCGTGGTGGCGACCGGCGCGCCCAACGCCTCGGCCAACGCGGTCAGCTCGGCCTGCGCGTCGACGGCGCCTCCGCCGGCGATGATCATCGGCTGAGCGCCGGCGGCCAGCACCTCGGCCGCTCGCCGAACGGCGGCCGGATCAGCCTGGGGCGGCTGCACTTTCGCGCAGGTCCGGGCCTCTCCGGACCAGCCCTGCTCGAGCACGTCGAAAGGGATCTCGATGTGCACGGGTCGGGGACGGCCGCCGGTGAAGCTGCCGAACGCCTCAGTGACCGCTGCGGCCGCCTCGTCTGTGCTACGCACCCGGCGGCTCCAGCGCACCAGCTGATCCATTGCGCCGACGGGGTTCTTGGCCTCGTGCAGCTGGCCCAGGTCACGGCCTTCGGAGCCGGTGGGCAGGCCCGACGACAGCAGCAGCATCGGCTGCGATTCCGCGTAGGCCGTCGACGCTGCGGTCATCACATTGGTCAGCCCGGGACCACTGGTGGTCACCACAACGCCCGGCCGGCCGGAAACTCGCGCAAAAGCCTCGGCCGCGTAGCCCGCGCCCTGCTCGTGGCGAGGCGTGACCGCGCGGATGCCGGTCCTCGGCAAGTGCCGGTAGATCTCCAGGTTGTGGGTGCCGGGGATGCCGAAGATGGTGTCGACACCGTGTGCGGCAAGGGTTTCGACGACGGCCGCGCCACCGTTGCGGTGCTCGGTCATCGTTTCGCCGCCAGCACGGACAACAACTCATAGGCGACGTGTGCGGCCGCGATTCCGGTGATTTCTGCGTGGTCGTACGCAGGTGCCACCTCGACGATGTCCGCGCCGACGACGTTGGTGCCCACCAGGTTTCGCAGGCAGTGCAAGAGCTCGCGGCTGGTCATGCCGCCGGCCTCCGGGGTGCCGGTGCCGGGCGCGTGTGCCGGATCGAGGACGTCGATGTCGATCGAGACGTAGACCGGTGCATCACCAAGGCGGGCGCGCATCCGCTCGATCACCGCGGGCAACCCGTCGAGCTGGACGTCGTCGGTGCCGATCACGTGGAAGCCGAGCACGCGGTCGTCGGAGAGATCGGTCGACGCGTACAGCGGTCCGCGAATGCCGACGTGCAGGCAGTGCTCCGGGTCGAGCAGGCCTTCCTCGCTGGCCCGCCGGAACGGGGTGCCGTGGGTGAACGGTGCACCGAAGTAGGTGTCCCAGGTGTCCAGGTGAGCGTCGAAGTGCAGCACGGCTATTGGGCCGTGGTCGCGGTGAAGCGAGCGTAGGAGGGGAAGCGCGATGGTGTGGTCGCCGCCGAGGGTGATGAGCTTGGTACCGCCATCGCGCAGCTCGTCGGAGGCACGCTCGATGGTGGTGATGGCCTCGGCGATGTCGAACGGATTGACCGCGATATCGCCCGCGTCGGCCACCTGCTGCACGGCGAACGGCTCGACGTCCAACCGCGGGTGATACGGCCGCAGCAGCTTGGAGGCGGCGCGGATGTGGCCGGGTCCGAACCGCGCGCCGGGACGATAGGAGACGCCGGAGTCGAACGGGATGCCGACCACGGCGACGTCGGTGTGCGTCACCTCGTCGGTGCGCGGCAGGCGGGCGAAGGTGGCCGGGCCCGCGTAGCGCGGCACGCGGGTGGCATCAACGGGTCCGATCGGATTCTGCCTGGAGTTCGGCGGGGTCATGGACAACAGGTTTCCCGAAAGCGCAGTCTGCCGACATGGCCGATTTGTAGAAGTGATGGCCAGCATGTTCGACAATGTGTCCATGCTCACGGTCGCCGAGCTCATCGCCGACCCCGAACTCGGGTTGGAGCTGGTGGCCGGGCACTCCGGCACCGCCCGTGAGATCGAGGCGGCCGCGGTCTCCGAGCTGGCCAATCCCGGCCCGTGGCTGCAGGGCGGCGAACTGCTGTTGACCATCGGCCTGCTGCTGCCGGACACCAACGATGGCTGTCGGTCCTACCTGGCCGAGCTCGACGCCGTCGGAGTGCAGGCCGTCGGTTTGGGCCTGGGCGCCGAACTCCCCCATCAACGGGCGCCGGGTCGGCTGATCGCCGCGGCAGACGAGATCGGGATGCCGCTGCTGACCGTGCCGGACCCGGTCCCGTTCATCGCGGTGACCAAGGCGGTATTCGCGTACCGGGCCCGCGCCGAGCGCAAGGAGCTGGAGTGGGCACTGGAGACCCAGCGCGCGCTCACGGCCGCCGCGGTCACGCCGGGCGGCCTGCTCGGCATCCTGGCCGCGCATAGCGAGGCGACCGGGCGGACCGGCGTCGTCATCGACCTGCTCGGACGGGTGCTGGCCGAGTCGGATCCGGGTGGTGAAGCGCTCGTCGCACGTCTCTCCGGGCTGCTCGCCTCGGTGCGCGATCAGGGCCTGTCCGCAGCTGCCGCGGACATCAGCGACGGCCGCCGCCGCGAACTGCATGCGCTCGGCGCCCGCCGGCTGCGGGCCTGGGTGTTGATCGACGGCCCCGCCGAACAGCCGGCCGCTCACCAGGTCTCGGGTGACCTGGTCTCGCTGCTGTCGCTGGAGCTGGAGCGTCGACACGGGCTGAACACGGCGCAGCGGCGCGGAAGGGCGCAGGTGCTGGACCGGCTAACCCGGGCCACCGTCGACGACGTGGTCGCGGCGCGCTGGCTGACCTCGGTGGGGCTGCCCGACGCCGACCTGCGGGCCGCAGCCGTCGCCGCCCCGCACGACGCCGACGAGCTGGCTGCCGACCTGTTGATCACGCTGCCCGACGCGCTGGTCCGGGTGGTCGGCGAGGTGGTCGAACTGGCGGTGCCGCTGGATACCGATCTACC
This sequence comes from uncultured Actinomycetota bacterium, assembly GCA_963848185.1. GTDB lineage: Bacteria > Actinomycetota > Actinomycetes > Mycobacteriales > Mycobacteriaceae > Mycobacterium. The sequence continues at coordinate 428,138 of CAWKCR010000004.1, read as the reverse complement.
GGGGGTGTTGGCCACGCTGGCCGCCGACCGGGCCGCCGGAATCGGCATCGCCGTCCGGCCCGGTGCGCTGGTGGTGTCGCTCCGCCAGGCCCGCTCGGCGTTGCCAACAAGTCGGGTGCAGGGCAGGCACATGCACGCCGACGAGATCGCGAGCGCCCGATTGCTGCTCAATACCGTTGGCGCGAAAGGCCTTCAGGCGTATGCCGACGCGGTGCTCGGTCCGCTGGACGCGACCGACCGAGCCGCCGAACTGCTGCGCGGTCTCACCGCGTTCCTCGAGCACAACGGGCACTGGGGAACCGCAGCGAGCGCGCTCCGCGTGCACCGGCACACGATGCGCAACCGCATCGACGCGGTCGAACGGCTGACCGGGCGGCGGATGAACTCCGCCCAGGACCGCCACGAACTGTGGCTGGCACTGCGGGCCCGCGATGCCGCCCGGATGTCGGCCGACTAGGCCGCATGGTCGGCGAAAACCCTGGTAGGCGCGACCGGCGGCGATAGGCTTTGTCCCATGGCGGTGAAGTTGCGACCCGTCTGTGTGCCGGAGATGGCGATCGAAAGCCGCGTCCCGGCCCGCACACGACACCACGCCGAAAGGCTGGCCCGTCACCTGCGCGTCCTCACGGTCACCAGTCGCATCGGGGCCGCCATCAGCATCTTCTTTGGCATCCAGGGCCTCATCATCGGCCTGGACCTGTGGTGGATTCCCGCCGTCAACCTCGCCACCGGCGCGATCCTGTTGATGATTCCGATGCTGTACCGCTACGGCGATCTGGTGGCACCGCTCGTATTCTTCTTTGTCGCGTTCGCATCGATCACCGTCGTGGGTTGGCACCTTGGCACGGGTTCGGGCCTGCAGTACTACTTCCTTGTCGCGGCGTCGATCCAGGTGCTGGTGCTCGGCATCGAGCACATTTTTTTGGCGTCGGTACTGGGAGCCCTCGGCGCAGCGACGGTCATCGCGCTGGAACGATTCGTCCCCGAAAACAGGGGCACCCAACCTGATTGGGCCTTCACGTCCTCCTTCATCCTCACGGTCATCTCCGCCTGGGTGATGGTCATCGCGACGGTCTGGTATGCGCTGCGTGAAATTGCCCGCGCCAGAGAGGCAATGGAAGCCGAGTACGAACGGTCCGAAAGGCTGCTGACCAACATCCTGCCGGCGACCATCGCCGAACGGCTGAAGGACCCGTCGCGCAACATCATCGCCGACAAGTACGACGACGCCTCGATCCTGTTCGCCGACATCGCCGGGTATACGAAGCGGGCCAGCGACACGACACCGAGCGACCTGGTCCGGTTCCTGGACCGGCTCTACACCGATCTCGACGCCCTGGTTGATCGGCATGGCCTGGAGAAGGTCAAACAACGAACCCTCTTCTTCTTTCCCCTCCTTTTCTCTCCCTCTCCCCTCTTTTCTGTTACACGCTTCTATGTTGCGCATCTGTTGTGTGACAAAGGTATTGCAACATGGCAACGCAGACACGCGGCGTAAATAATGACCCGGGCGGGGGCTTAGGCTCGGGCGTGGGAGGTGCGAGCGGTGAGCGACACGACACGGCTTCGGGCGTTGATCGAGGCAGGGCTGTTGCACCGATCCCGACGCGGTGCTGGCGCCGTTGTTCACCGGCGGGTCGGGTTTCTTTCTGGCTCCGACAAGGTGCAGGTGAAGTACGAGATGCTGCGGCCGTCTGGTCGACGGCCTGCCTGTATCGGAAGCCGCTGCGCACACGGTTATTCGCGGGCGCGTTCTATCTGGTGGCCGCGGCGTTCGAGCAGTCGGGGATGGCCGGGCTGTCGACGAGCGCGCGGCCGCCGTGGCCCGGTCAAGCTGCGGCCCGAGATCGTGGCTTCATCCGCGCCGACCGGCTCGGGGCGCAGATCGCCGAGCAGGTGGCCGACCGGTTCGGGTGGTGTTGCACCGGCGCACCATCGAGCGGGTGCGCGGTCGGTGAGCGCCCGGTCGTTCTGGCCGCCGACCGAGGCGGCGCAGGTCGACTACGAAACGCTGCGCGCGCAGGTGCTGAACCCTCCGGCTGCCGGAGGGTCTGGCCGCGGCCCGGTTCGCCCGTCGCGGCCTGCCGGGTTGATCGCCTGGCCGAGCGCCGAGCCGGTGTTCGTCGCCGAGCTCCTCGCCGCTGCCCGCCCGGCCTGGACACCGCACGAGGATCCACGGTGGCCGCGCTGGCCGCCAGCTACCAGTTCCTGCTCGACGCCGCCGCACGCGTGGATTCGGTTGCCGCACTGGCACTACCGGGCGGCCTGCGGTGAGGGCGCGCTGTATGCGCGGGTGTCCACCGAGCGCCAAGCCGACCGCGGCACCATCGGCTCGCAGCTGTCGCTGCTGCGCGAACACATCGCCGCCGCCGTGACGAGCTGGTCGGCGAGTACGTCGACGACGGGCACTCCGGGCCCGGCTGGACCGGCCCGGCCTGGACGCGTTACGCGATGCCGCCGAGGCCGGGCTCTCGAACGGGTGTGGTGCCTGTCGCCGGACCGGCTCGCCCGCGCCTACGCCTACCAGGTGCTGGTGCTCGACGAGCTGGACCGCTTCGGCGTCACCGTCGCGTTCACCGACTCCCCGGGGCTGCCGCCGACGACCCGCAAGCCATTCTGCTCACCCAGGTGCAGGGCGTGATCGCCGAGTACGAGAAGGCCAAGATCGCCGAACGCTACCGGCGCGGCAAACTGTTTCGGGCCCGCGCCGGTGAGATCGTCACCTGGAAGGCTTCCTACGGCTATCGTCGCATTGCCCGCAGCGCCGCCACCGGCCAAGCACACCACGAGGTCTACGAGCCCGAGGCCGCGGTGGTGCGGCGGATCTTCACCGACCGCGCCGCCGGCATCACCGTGCGCGAGATCTGCCGCCGGCTCAACGCCGACGGGATACCTCACCGACCGGCAAACCCACCTGGGGCCACTCCACGCTCTGCCGGCTGCTGCGCAACGAGGCCTACATCGGCCGGTCTACTACAACCGCACCGAATCGGTGCCCGACCGGCGCCCCACCCACCGCAACCGGCAGGTCTCGCGCGACCGCGACGAATGGATCCCCATCGACTGCCCCCGCATCATCTCCGATGAGCTGTTCTCAGGCCGCCGGCCGCGTCGCCACCGACAACACCAAGTGGAGCCCGCGCCGCGCCGAACCCGGCCAGTGGCTGCTCAAAGGCCTTGTCAAATGCGGTGTTTGCGGTGTCGGCACCAACTGCCACAAGATGCGCGGCCGCAACGGCACCTGGCACCGCTACTACTACTGCCGCAACCACGACCCGCTGCGCGCCGGCGGCGAATCCCGCCGCTGCCCCGAACGCAACATCCGCGCCGACGCCCTCGACGCCTTCGTGTTCGACCACATCCGCGCCGCGATCACCCACCCCGACCAGCTGCTGGCCGGCGAACAAGCGGTCACCCTGCACACCCCGATCCCCGATGACGAACTGCTCGCCGCCGAACTGGCCCGGCTGACCGCAAGATCGACGCCGCCGACACCGAACGGCGCCGCCTCATCGACCTCTACCAGGGCGGGTTCATCGAACTCCCCGAAATGCAGCGCCGCGCCACCGAAGTCTCCTCCCGCCGAAAAGAGCTGCAGCACAAGCGAACCAGCCTCGCCGACGAACGAACCGCGCTCGCCCGCGACAACCAGCTCCGCCGCCGCGTGCACGACTTCGCCGCCCGCATCCACACCGTCATCGACACCCTCGACGACACCCAAAAACAGCAGTTGCTACGCCTACTCATCGAAGACGTCCGCGTCACCGGCTGGCACGTCCAGATCCGGCTCCGCATCGCCCTCGACCCGCCACCACCCCACCCGCCACACCCGACCGGCCCAACAAGCCCAACGGCCCAACAGGCAAACCATCACCTCACCCGCGCCCCGTGTCATACTCAAGACGGTTTGCGTTCCCTTGGTGGACCAGCGGCGACTCCTACATGGTGGTCAGCGGTGTGCCTGAACCCCGGGAGGATCACATCGAGGCGCTGGCCTGCCTGGCGCTGGACATGGCCGAAGCGGTCGCGGACCTGAAAGATCCACGTGGACGCGAGGTGCCGCTGCGGATCGGTCTGGCCGCCGGACCCGTCGTCGCCGGCGTCGTCGGCGCTCGCAAGTTCTTCTACGACGTGTGGGGCGACGCCGTCAACGTCGCATCGCGGATGGAGTCCACCGACGTCGAGGGACGAATTCAGGTGCCGCAGAACGTCTATGAGCGGCTCAACCACGCATACGTGCTCGAGGAACGCGGCGACGTCGACGTCAAGGGCAAGGGCGTCATGCACACCTGGTATCTGGTCGGGCGTCGCGACGACGATGCCGTCCGGGCCGCGGTCGAGCACGGCGCCGCCGCCGGTTCCTAGTGGTCCGTCTCATCATTGATTGACGGCTTCCTGGAGCGCCACCCGGCCGCGGCGCGACCCTCCTCGACGCTGTCGCCGATATGGCTCGGCACCGTGGCGACCACTGGCTCAGACTCAACTGCTGGACCACCAACACCCCGGCTTCACGCCTACTACCTCTCGCAGGGTTTCGCTCCGTGCGCACCGTAAACGCCGCGGGCCGCAGGAGCGGCGCACTGTTCGAGCGGCCGCTCCTGCCGGACGACTTGCTCGACGGCGCGTTGCCGGATCTGGCTCTCCGGCCGTCCTCAGGCGGCTGGGCCTAGGCTCCTGTAGCCGTGCCGCGCCTCACCTTAGCCGCGCAAGCCTAGGGATACCGCACTCCCGGCGGCCTCCTCCCGGGTACCCGTGGACCAATCGTCACGGGTGCACCCACACTGGACTTGTGACGGCGATCGGCGTACTCGAGCAGGCGCGCGCGTCCTTCGCCCAGCGCTCATGGGGCGATGCGTACGAGCGGTTTGCGGCGGCGGATGCCGCGACGCCGCTCGATCTAGATGATCTCGAGAGGCTCGCGCTCGCCGCGTACTTGTCCGGCCGCGACGACGAATCCACGCGCGCGTGGACGCGCGCTCACCACGAAGCCATCCGGCGCAGCGATCCGCAGCGCGCCGCCCGAAACGCTGTTCTGATCGGGGCGGGTCTGATGTTCCGAGGCGAGACCGCTCCCGCGATGGGCTGGTTCGCACGCGGTGGACGCGTACTCGAAGGCTGCGGCGACTGTGCAGAACATGCATGGCTGCTCACCTGGAAGGCGTTCGCCCAGATGTGGGGCGGAGACACCGAGACGGCCCAGCTCGCCTTCGCCGAGAGCGTCACAGCCGGCCAGCGTTTCAACGACTCCGATCTACTGACGATGTCGCGGCTCGGCCAGGGCATGTGTCTGGTCCTGCGGGGCCATGGCCCCGCCGGCCTGGCACTGCTGGACGAGGTGATGGTCGGGGTCACGGCCGGCGAGGTATCGCCGATGTACGCCGGAATCGCCTACTGCACGGTGGTCGCCGGCTGTTGGGAGCTGTTCGACCTGCGGCGGGCGAGGGAGTGGACGGCCGCACTCACGCGCTGGTGCGACTCCCAGCCCGACCTTGTCCCCTATCGGGGAAACTGCCTCGTCCATCGATGCGAGCTCATGCAGCTGGAAGGTGCATGGAGCGAGGCCATCGAGGCCGCCCGGCAGGCGTGCTATCACCTGTCCGGCCCGGTTACGTGGGACACGCTCGGTTCGGCCTATTACCAGCTCGGCGAGCTGCAGCGATTGCGGGGTGAGTTCGCCGAGGCCGAGGAGAGCTACCGCAAGGCCAGCGAGTCTGGCCATCAGCCCGAACCGGGCCTGGCACAGCTCCGGCTGGCGCAAGGACGTATTGACGTCGCGGCCGGCGTCCTGCGCCGCGCGTTGAATGAGACCCAGGAGCCGCCCGCGCGGTCTCGCGTCCTTCCGGCCTACGTCGAGACGATGATCGCCTCGGGGGATGTGGTATCGGCACGAGCGGCCGCCGACGAGCTCGGTCAGATCGCGGAGCTCCTGGATGCCCCCTACCTGCGCGCGGTGGCCGCCTCGGCGGCGGGAGCTGTTCTGCTCGCGGAGGGCGACGCGCGATCGGCCCTGCGGACGCTCCGCTTGGCCGGATCGGCGTGGCGCGAGCTGGACGCCCATTACGAGACCGCACGCGTCCAAGCCCTGATCGGTCTCGCGTGCGGCGCTCTCGGCGATCCGGAGATATCCGCGTTGGAGCTCGACGGTGCACGGAAGGTCTTCGAGCAGCTGGGGGCCAAGCCGGACATCGAGCGACTCGATCTCCTTATGAGACGGCCGTACGATCAGGCACCCGGCGGCCTGACCGGGCGCGAGGTGGAGGTGCTGCGGCTGGTCGCATCGGGCAAGACCAACCGCGCGATCGCAAAGGAGCTCGGCCTGTCCGAGAAGACGGTGGCCCGCCACGTCCACAACTGCCTCACCAAGATCGGAGTGCCGTCCCGTGCGGCAGCCACCGCCTACGCGTACGAGCACGGCCTGATCTAGGCCCCACATACACAGAAGTGACCATGCCTCGGTCAATGTCCTGGATCGTTTGGCCGAAGCGATCCGGTTCCTGGCCGCCTAGCGTTCTTCTCCCCGGAAACGTTCGGAGGAAGGAGACGGAGATGACGGATCTGCAGCAGGAGAGGGAGCGGCACGGTGGGCACACCTCGCCCGTCGATGCGTGGGATGCGATCGCTGCGCTGTACGACAAGCACGTCGCCCCGGGTGAGTCGGAACTGGCAGCCGCCGGACTCCGGTTGGCGGGGCTGCAGGCGGGAGACACGTTCCTCGACGTCGCCGCTGGGCCCGGCGGCTTGAGCCTTCCGGCCGCCCGACTCGGCGCGAAGGTGCTCGCGACCGACTGGTCCCCGAAGATGATCGAGCACTTCAACGCACGCGTGAGCGCCGAAGGCCTCGACGCCGAAGGTCGAGTGATGGACTGCCACGCGCTCGACCTCCCCGACGACAGCTACGACATCACCGGCTCACTGTTCGGCGTCATGCTCGTTCCTGATCAAGCGCAGGCGCTGCGCGAGATGGTGCGCGTGACGAAACCTGGCGGACGCGTGCTCCTGATCGCCTATGGGAACCCCGCCGAGTTCGAGGCCCTGCACGTCTTCATCAGTGCGGCGCAGGCGGTGGTCCCCGGGTTCGAGGGACCGGCGGAGGATGAGCCGCTGCTCGAGTTCCAGGTCGCCGACCCGGACGTCCTGCGGCAACGGCTGATCGACGCAGGCCTGACCGACGTCACCATCGACACCAGCCAGCAGGAGTGCATCACCTTGCGGACCGGACAGCAGCTATGGGACTGGACTATCGGCGGCAATCCGATCCCTGGCATGCTCGTCGCCGAGCTCACCGACCGGCAACGAGAAGACATCATTCGAGTGCTCGACGGCATCGTCCGCGAGCGGTCCGGCGGCAACGGTCCGGCCGTGCTCACGGCACCACTGAACATCGGAGTTGGAACGAAGTAGGGCGCGATGCCGCCGAAGCGATGGTGCGGCTACCACAGCAGCGGGAGCACCTGCGCTCGACCGGATTAGACCTTCCGGTTCTCCGACTTGATCAGCCAGGCCAGCTTCTCCAGGCCGTCGATCAGCTGATGCAGGATGTCGGCGGTGCTGGGATCCTCGGCGTCGACCGCGTCATGCACGGTGCGCAGGGTGTCGACGGCCGCGTAGGCACGACCGGTGACCAGATCGACAACCTCACGAGTGCTGTGCTCGTAAGCCGGGAACTGCGGCAGCGTGGTGCTGCCTGCGACGGTGTCGGACCGACCGTCCGGCACGGCGTCGAGCGCACGCATCCGCTCGGCGATGGTGTCGCTGGCCTCGCGGGCGAAGTCGACGAGTTCGTCGAGCTGCAGGTGAAGGTCGCGGAAGTTGGTTCCGACGACGTTCCAGTGGGCCTGCTTGCCCTGCAGGTGGAGTTCGATCAGATCGACCAGGACCCGCTGCAGGTTGGCGCTCAGCTCTGGCGATGCCTGAAAGCCCTGTACATCCGCTTCGTTTCGACGTGTTGTGGTAGCCATGTTTTGTTCAACGCCTCCTAATCTGGAATGAGTCCAGAATACCGGATGACGGCAGCTCACACTTGCTGGTCCTGCTGCTGGTCCTGCTTCTCCAGTAGCCGGGCATAACCGGCGCCCATCCCGAGCAGGACCAGTCCGACGACGATGAACACCACGACGCGGAAGATGCCGTCCAGCGTGCCGAGGTCGAACAGGAAGAGCTTGGCCATCGCCGCGGCGACCAGCGCCAACCCGCCACCGATCGGCAGGGATCGATCCGTACGCGGCAGGCGCGCCGCGTAGATGAACAGACCGGCGGCCATCGCGATCCAGCAGATGGTCGCGGCCATGTGCCCGGCGAAGAAGCCACGCCCCTCGCCGCCGATCAGCACACCGGCGGTGACGGTGAACGTCGTTATCGCGTAGACGATCACGACGGCCGGCCCCGACCACATCGCACGAACGGCTTCGTTGTCGACGTGTCACCGTCGCCGACCCACGACCACACGATCACGACCGCGCACGCCACCAGCAGCAGGCTGGCGACCAGCGTAGATACTCCATCCGCCGTGCTCGCCTCCGTGGCCCGCACCAGTGAGCTCGGCGGCGCGTAGCCCAGGTATATCCCGCCGCCGACGACGGCGAACCCGAACGCCGCCCACCTAGCGATGTCGTCGCGACGGCCGGCGATGGCGACCACGACCGCCATTGCCAGCAGGACCGGGCCGGCGACCTCGCCGTCGAACGCCACGACGACGGCAATCAGCGCCGAGATCGCCGATAGCGCCGACCAGATCTGCCGCACGACGCCGGCCACCGCAGGCAACCGGTCGCCGATCAGCACGATCGCCAGCAGCGCAGCTGCCAGCGCGGCGGCCATCAGCGCGGCGACCACCCGGTCGACGGCCAGCGACACGCACAACACCGGGACCACGCCGGCCGCGGTGAGCAGGGCCATCGCGACCCGGTTATCCGTCCGCGGGAGCAGGATCAGCGCGCCGACGATGGCCAGCGCCGCCCCGATGCCGCACGCGCCGGCCAGCCACAGATCGTGACCGTCGTCGAAGTACACCGCCACGAGCGCCACCAGCAGCGGAAATGTGCTGGCAGCGGTACGGGCGGCGTGCAACCAGATCCAGTCCTTGCCGAGCTGCACCGGCAGCGAGGCCGCGGACAGCGCCAGCATGAACCCAACGAGCAGCAGGGTGATGCCGCCGGTGACCACCGGCGCGAGGATGATCAGCGGCACCAGGACCAGCAGGCCGAGCTGCTCGGAGTCCCAGCGCCGGGCCAGGGTCAGGCCGCCGCCACCGATGACCGCGGCAATGGCAAGGCCCACCGGTGCGGCGACCCATTCGTAGATCGTCGTGACGGCGATGACATCCATGTACGCCGCCGCGACACCGGTGGCGGCCAGCGCGATGGCGCCGACGCGCCCGCCGGGCCGGGCGTACAGCCAGACGGCGGCGGCCACTAGCGCCCCGGCCAGCACGGCACCGGCGGCGACGCGGATCTCCGGACGCAGAATGCCGGCCTGCGCGGCGAGCACCAGCAGCAGCACAACACCGATGAGGGTTACCGCGACGCCGGCGACGGCCAGCACCTTGCCGATCCAGCCCTCGGAGCGTTCCGGCCGCGGCCTGGGCGGGGTGGGCAGCTGAACGGGGGCCGGCGGCGGTGGCGGTGGATATTGCGGCGGATATTGCTGCCGGTACTGCGGCGGGTATTGCGGCCAGTACGGCGCCGGCGGCGGCGTGTACGGCATCGCGGGCGGCACGACCGGAACCGGCGTGGCGGGCGGCACCATCGGCGCCGGCGACCGCTCCGACAGCAGGCGGTCGAGCTCGGTCAGATCCGTGGAAACCCGTGCCAGCTGTTGGGAAATCGCGGCGAAGTCCGCGGAAAGCCGGGAAACGACGGCGTGATGCGGTTCGGTCATGCCGACATGGTCGCAGTAACCCGGCCGCTTCCGGATGAGTAGGACTACTCGGCTACTCGTTGTCTAAGCCGTGTTCGATCGCGTAGCGGGCCAGCTCGACCCGGTTGGCGACCTGAAGCTTGCGGAACGTGGCCTGTACGTGGTTTTCGACCGTGCGGTGGCTCAACGACAACCGGGCCGCAATCTGCTTGGCCGACAATCCCTTGGCGACGTAGCGCAGCACCTCGGTCTCGCGTTCGGTCAGACTCGGCACCGAAGTCCCAGGTGGGCCCGTCCTACTGGATTGCGCGATGCGCCGGTATTCCCCCAGCACCAGCCCAGCGAGTCCGGGCGTGAACACCGCGCGGCCCTCGGCCGTCGCCCGCACTGCATCGCCGAGTTCCTGCTTCGACGCACTCTTGACGAGATACCCTGTGGCGCCGGCCTTTACCGCTTCCAGCACATCGTCACGCTCATCGGATGCCGAGAGCACCAGGATCCTCGACGACTGCGACACCGAAAGCACCTCCGCGGTCGCCTGGGCGCCGTCACCGTCGGACAGCCGCATGTCCATCACCACCACGTCGGGATGCACAACGGCGGCGCGGCGGCGGGCCGAAGCCACTCCGTCCGCGGTCGCGACGACGGTGAACCCGTCCTCGGCGAGGTCGCGGGCCACCGCGTCCCGCCAAATCGGATGGTCGTCGACCACCATCACTGTCGGCGCCTGCTGCTCAGTCATTCCCACCGCCCCTTCGCGGCACAGTCAACTCCCATTCCGTCCCACATTCCGGCCCGGTGTTCAGCTTGGCGCTGCCGCCCAGCCAGTTCATCCGCCCCACAATCGATTTCGCCACCCCGACGCGGCCCTCGCCGACCGCCTCCTCCAGCCGTCCCTCGGCGATGCCGACGCCGTCGTCGCGAATGCTCACCGTGACCGAGTCGCCAAGATCCTCCAGCAGGACGTAGGCGTGGGCATCGGGTCCGGCGTGCGACGCGACGTTGTCGAGTGCGTTGGCGGCGGCGGCATACAGCTCGACCGCGACGCGGGCGTCGAGCAGCACCGGGCTTGCGGGCAGGCTCACCGACACCCGGTCGGATTCCCGGCGCCGCAGCAGGGCCCCGACATCGGTCAGCGCACCGGTGGCCGCGCGCGGCTCAGTGTCGGAGGAGCTGATCAGCCGCCGCAACGCGCGCTCCTGCTCACCCGCCAGTTCGGCCAGTTCCGCTGTCTCGCCGCCGATTTCGCGTCCACGGCGGGACACCAGCGCGAGCACCTGCATCGCGCCGTCATGCACCTGACGCGACAACCGTTCCCGCTCCTCCAGCGACGCCGCCAGCCGAGCCGCCCGTGCCAGTTCGGCGTGCGCGCGCCGGGCGGTCTGGGCGGCCATGCCGATCGCCAGCCCCACCGCGACCTCGATGACGATCGTGGCGTTGCGGCCCAGGTCATAGTTGATGAATCCCTTCACGACCGTGCTCGCGACCATTACCACCACACCGGTGGCCATCCCCGCGATCGGACCCCAGACGATCGCCGCCGAAATCGTCGCGTTGGTTGCCCACAACGTCGTCGGCCAGGACTGATTGTCCAGCGCCCACTGCTCGGAAGCGACGAACTCGGTGGACAACACCAACGCCACCACGACCACGATCTCGGCCAGCACCCACGCGGGCCGGCGGCCGAAGCCCTGCAGATAGGCGACCGCGCAGGCGACGCTCCACGCGATCAGCACGGCGAACAACAGCCAGCCGATCGCCGGCCGGTCCAGATTGCCGTTGATCGCGATCTGAAACCCAAGGGCGTAAATGCAACTCAGCAGCCGGAACACCTGCGCCGCCCGCCACAGCGGCGTGGTCGGGTCGAGGCGCTCCGGCATTACAGCACTTTCGACAGGAATGCCTTCGTGCGTTCGTGTTGCGGGTTGGCCATCATCTCGCGGGGGTTCCCGCGTTCCATGATGATGCCTTCATCCATGAACACCAGTTGGTTGGCGACCTCGCGGGCGAACCCCATCTCGTGGGTCACCACCACCATCGTCATGCCCTCCTCGGCAAGCTTTTTCATCACGCCGAGTACCTCGCCAACCAGCTCCGGATCCAGCGCCGAGGTGGGTTCGTCGAACAGCATCAGCTTGGGGTTCATCGCCAGCGCCCGGGCGATCGCCACGCGCTGCTGCTGGCCGCCGGAGAGCTGCGCGGGGTAGGCGTCCGCCTTCTCGGAAAGCCCCACCTGCTTCAGCAGATCCCGGGCCCGTTCCACCGCTTCCTTCTTCTTGACGCCCTTGACGTGGATGGGCGACTCGATGATGTTCTGCAGCGCCGTGCGGTGCGGGAACAGGTTGAAGTGCTGGAACACCATCCCGATGTCGCGCCGCTGCTTGGCGGCTTCCCGCGGCGGCATCTCGTGCAGCTTGGTGCCCCGCTCGCGGTAGCCGATCAGATCGCCGTCGACATAGAGCCGACCTGCGTTCACAGTCTCCAAGTGGTTGATGCAGCGCAGGAACGTCGACTTGCCCGATCCGGACGGCCCGACGATGACCAACACCTGGCCCCTGCCGACCTCGAGCGTCACGCCCTTGAGGACCTTCAGCGCGCCGAAGTTCTTGCAGACGCTCTCGGCCAGCACCATTGGCGTGGGCGTCTTGTCCACTACTTCTGTCATGTGTGCGGCTCTCCCAACTGCGCCGTCTGCGCCTTGGCCAGCGCCTCGAGTTGCTTGGTGGTCAGCTTGCGCGACGCACCACGGGAGAAGTATCGCTCCAGGTAGTACTGGCCCGACCATCAGGACGCTCGTGAACACCAGGTACCAGGTCGCCGCCACCATCAGCAGAGGAACGGGCTCGAAGATGCGGGCGGCGATCTCGCGGGAGGTGATGCCATACAGATCCAGCGTGAAAGGCACGCCCGTGACCAGCGATGTGGTCTTCAGCATGCTGATGACCTCGTTGCCGGTCGGCGGGATGATCACCCTCATCGCCTGCGGGAGCACGGTGCGCCGCATCGTCATCGCCCACGACATGCCCAGTGCCGTCGACGCCTCCGACTGGCCCTCCGGAACCGAACTGATTCCGGCGCGGATGATTTCGGCCATGTACGCGGCCTCGTTGAGCGCCAGGCCGAGGGTCGCCAGCAGAAATGGGATGGACAGGGCCTGCAGGTTGAGATGGAAGAACGACGGCCCGAACGGCACGCCCAGCTGGATGTTCTGGTAGATCGTCGGGATCAGCCCCCAGAACACCAGCTGCACGTAGACCGGGGTGCCGCGGAAGATCCACAGGTACACCCACGACACCGACCGGAACACCGGGTTGGGCGAGAGCCGCATCACCGCGAGGATCACGCCGAGCGCAATCGCCAACACCATCGAGTAGACGGTCAGCTGCAAGGTGTTGACCAGGCCGACCGTCAAGACCCGCGTGTTGAAGAGGTACTCCCGGTAGACCGACCAGCGGTAGGCGTCGTTGGTGGCCGCGCCGTAGAGGAACAGCACCACCAGGACGACAATGACGCCCGCCGTCACCCACCGCCATGGATGACGTAGCGGAACGGCATTGATCGCGGCCGGCGCCGTGTCGACATCAGTCATTTCGGCGCTCCGGGGCTAGCTGATCGCGCCGTTGATCACCGGCTTGTCGATCATTCCCTGTTCGACGCCCCAGTTGGTCGCGATCTCCTTGTATTTGCCGCTCTCGATCAGATGCTCGAGGGCCTGCTGCAGCGACTGCGCCAGCGGCGAGCCCTTCTGCGACCGGCCATCCGTACGGCGCGGCGTCGGCGATCTCCCCCGCGGCCTCAAGCTTGCCGTTGCTCTGCTTGATCGCGTAGGAGGTCACCGGCGAGTCGGCCGACATGGCGTCGGCCTGGCCGAGCACCACGGCGTTGGTCGCCGCGTCCTGCCCGTCGAACGGAACGATCTCGATCGCCGGCTTGCCGGCATCCGTGCAGGCCTTGCTCTTGGCCGGAAGTTCCTCGAGCTCCTCAGTCGTGGTGGCCTGGACCGCGACCTTCTTCCCGCACGCGTTGTTCGGATCGACCGGGGTGCCCGGCCGCTGCGCCCACAGAATGCCGGCGGAGAAGTAGTCCACGAAGTCGACCGACTCCTCGCGCTCCTTGGTGTCGGTGAACGACGACATGCCGACGTTGAAGGTGCCGCCCTGGATGGAGGGGATGATCTTGGCGAAATCGGCCTCCCGGTACTCCGGCGTCAGGCCGAGGGTGGCCGCGATGGCGTTCATCAGGTCGACGTCGAAGCCAACGATCTTACCGCTGGGATCCTTGAACTCGTTGGGCGCGTAGGGAATGTTGACGCCGACAATCAGCTTCCCGGACGACTTGATGTTCTCGGGCACGGTGTTGGCGATCGCATCGACCTTCTCGCCCGCCGGCGCTGCGGGGGTCGCTTCTTCGCCCGTGTCGGTACCGCTCGCGCAGCCCGACAATGCCAGGGCGCCACACGCAGCAAACACCGCTGCGATGCGCCATATCTTCCCCCGACGGTCTTGACATCCACCTAACACGGTTGCCTCTTCTTTCTGCATCGGGCCGTTGACGCCGCTGACGTTAACGACCGTGGACCCAGCGCGCATTGCCGGTAACGGAACATTAACGACCGCGTCGAAACACCACAGCCGTACCGCGAAATCCACTAGCTCCGACGTGCTTTGTGCCACACTTCGCGCATGCAAACCACTGCTCCCCCAAGCCTGTTGCCACATCTGTGGAAGTCGACGCTGGTGTCGGGAGTTCTCGCCGTCATCCTCGGCATTCTGGTGTTGGCCTGGCCCGCCATCACCATCGTCGTTGCGGCGATCTTCTTCGGCGCCTATCTATTGATCACCGGCATCGCGCAGGTGATATTCGCGTTCAGCTTGGATGTCTCGGCAGGCGGGCGGGTACTGCTGTTCATCAGCGGCGCCGCCGCACTGATCTTGGCCGTGCTGTGCTTCCGCAGCCTGCAGGAATCGATCCTGCTGCTGGCCATCTGGATCGGCGTCGGATTCATCTTCCGGGGCGTGGCGACTGCCGTGTCGGCGATCAGCGATCCGACGCTGCCCGGTCGGGCATGGGAGATCTTCATCGGCGTGATCAGCCTGGTGGCCGGCGTCGTCATGCTGGCGTCGCCGTTCGAATCCATCGCGACGCTGACCATCGTCGTCGGCATCTGGCTGATCGTCATCGGCGTATTCGAGGTCGTCTCGGCGTTCGGCATCCGCAAAGCCGGTAAGGACCTCGCCGGGCCGCCGGAGAAGGCGGAGCAGGCGTCGTCGTCGGCTGAGTAGGTCCATTCGCTCCGAGAAATTGGGCCCAAAGCCCCTTGTGCCAATGGTCAAGATCACTACTACAATTCGTCGTAGATTAGACTCATAGAGCCTGGGAGTGGCGCATGGATGCCCTTGACGTGTCGCGGTGGCAGTTCGGAATCACCACCGTCTACCACTTCATCTTCGTCCCCCTCACGATCGGCCTTGCCCCGCTCATCGCGGCCATGCAGACGGCCTGGATGGTCACCGGCAACACCGCTTGGTACCGGCTCACCAAGTTCTTCGGCAAGCTGTTCCTGATCAACTTCGCGATCGGCGTCGCGACCGGCATCGTGCAGGAATTCCAGTTCGGCATGAACTGGAGCGAGTACTCCCGGTTTGTCGGTGACATCTTCGGCGCACCGCTGGCGTTCGAAGGCCTGATCGCGTTCTTCTTCGAATCGACGTTCATCGGGCTGTGGATCTTCGGCTGGGGCCGGCTGCCTCGGCTGGTGCACCTGGCCTGCATTTGGATCGTCGCCTTCGCGGTGAACGCTTCGGCCTACTTCATCATCGCGGCCAACTCGTTCATGCAGCACCCCGTCGGTGCCCGGTTCAACCCGCAGACTGGACGCGCCGAGCTGGTCGACTTCGGGGCATTGTTGACGAACAACACCGCGATCTGGGCGTTCCTGCACGCGGTTACCGGATCCTTGTTGACCGCAGGGGCTTTCGTGGCCGGCGTCAGCGCGTGGCTGATGGTGCGTTCGCACAGGAAAGCCGACGAGGCCGACGATGCCCGGACGATGTACCGGCCAGCGACCATCGTCGGCAGTCTGGTCGCGCTGGCGGCCTCGGTGGCGCTCTTCTTCACCGGCGACATCCAGGCCAAGCTCATGTTCGTCCAGCAGCCGATGAAGATGGCCTCCGCGGAATCGTTGTGCCACACCGAGACTGATCCGAACTTCTCCGTCCTGACCGTCGGCACCCAGAACAACTGCGACAGCGTCACGCGCGTGATGGACGTGCCGTACGTGCTGCCATATCTCGCCGAGGGCAAGTTCAGCGGCGTCACGCTGGAGGGGGTGACGGACCTCCAGCAGCAGTACCAGGAGCGGTTCGGCCCGGGCGACTACCGGCCGAATCTGTTCGTCACCTACTGGGCATTCCGCGCCATGATCGGGTTGCTGTTGATCCCGGTCGCGTTCGCGATCGCCACGCTGTGGCTGACGCGCCGCGGCCGGATTCCGGACCAGCGCTGGTACGGCTGGCTCGCATTGATCACCATTCCGACACCGTTCCTGGCCAATTCGGCCGGCTGGGTGTTCACCGAGATGGGCCGCCAGCCGTGGGTCGTCGTACCGAATCCCACCGGCGACCAACTGGTGCGCCTCACCGTTCAGGAGGGGGTGTCCGACCACGCGGCCGGGATGGTGTGGTTCTCGCTGGCGGTGTTCACCCTGCTGTACGGGGTGCTCGCCGTGATCTGGTTCTGGTTGATGCGCCGCTACGTGGTCG
Organism: uncultured Actinomycetota bacterium; assembly: GCA_963848185.1. Lineage (GTDB taxonomy): Bacteria > Actinomycetota > Actinomycetes > Mycobacteriales > Mycobacteriaceae > Mycobacterium. Next base: position 411,522 of record CAWKCR010000004.1, on the reverse strand, counting down.
AGGGCCCGCTCGAACACGACTCCGAACCCGCCCCGCCCGCGCCTCCGAGTGAGGACGAAGTGGCCCCCTTGTCGTTCGCTTACTAGGAGATCGCCATGGGACTCCAAGAACTGTGGTTCGTGCTCATCGCGGCGCTGTTCCTCGGCTTCCTGATCCTCGAGGGTTTCGACTTCGGGGTCGGCATGCTGATGGTGCCGCTAGGAATGGTCGGCGGGGGCGACTCCGAACAGCGCCGTCGCGCTGCGCTTAACACCATCGGTCCGGTCTGGGACGCCAACGAGGTCTGGCTGATCACCGCCGGCGCCGCGATGTTCGCGGCGTTCCCCAACTGGTATGCGACGGTCTTCTCGGCGCTGTACCTGCCGCTGCTCGCGATCCTGTTCGGGATGATCCTGCGGGTCGTTGCCATCGAGTGGCGGGGCAAGATCGACGACCCGCGGTGGCGGGCCTGGGCCGACGCCGGCATCGCGATCGGGTCGTGGCTGCCGGCCATCCTGTGGGGCGTCGCGTTCGCGATCCTGGTTCGGGGTCTGCCGATCGACGCGGAACACCGCGTCCACCTGTCGATCTCCGACGTGCTCAACGCTTATACGGTTCTGGGCGGACTGGCCACTTGTGCGCTGTTTGCGTTCTACGGTGCGGTGTTCGTCGCACTCAAGACCGCCGGGCCCGTGCGCGAGGACGCATTCCGGTTCGCAAAAGCGTTGGCGGTGCCGGTGATTGTGCTGGCCGGCGGCTTCGGCGTGTGGACGCAGCTCGCCCACGGTAAGGGATGGACGTGGCTGGCGCTCGCGGTCGCCGTGGTCGCGCTGTTGACTGCGGTCGCGTTGATGTTCGCCCGCCGCCGGGAAGGGTGGGCGTTCGTTTCCACCATGATCGTGATCACTGCGATTGTGGTGCTGTTGTTCGGATCGCTGTACCCAAACCTGTTGCCGTCCACGCTGAACCCGGATTGGAGCGTGACGATCTACAACGGGTCGTCCACCCCGTACACGCTGAAGATCATGTCGTGGGCTTCGCTCACCCTGTTGCCGCTGGTCCTGCTCTACCAGGGCTGGACGTATTGGGTGTTCCGGCGCCGGATCACCGCCGATGCGATACCCGCCTCTGTCGGATTGTCGAGGAGGTAGTCCTGAGCACTTTCAGCCGCGCCCCGGTCGATCCCAGGCTGTGGCGTGCCTCAAGGGCGATGCGGCGCTTCCTGTTGGCCACGACCGTGTGTGGAGTGCTGATCTCCGGCTGCACGATCGCATCGGCGGTCGTGCTTGCCGACATCGTCGCGCGCACGATCACCGACCCGACCGGCGTCAACCCTGGCGGGCTGACCGTGCCGTTGTCAATTCTTTTGATTCTGTGGGTAATTCGGACCCTCGTCCAGTGGCAGCAGGGCAGGCTCGCTCAGCGCGGCGCCAGCGGCGTGATTGCCGACCTGTCCGGTCAGGTGCTGGGTGCCGCGACGGCACTAGCGCCACGGCTGCTCGCCGAGCGCCGTGATGACGCCGCCGTCGTCGTCACCCGGGGACTCGACGGGTTGCGGCAGTACTTCACGGTGTACTTGCCCGCGCTGTTCCTGGCGGCGATCCTGACGCCCGCCACCGCCGCGGTCATCGCGGTCTACGACTGGGAGTCGGCCGCGATCGTATTGATCGCTCTGCCGCTCGTTCCGATCTTCATGGTGCTGATCGGCCTGGCCACCGCTGACCGCTCGGCCGCGGCGCTGGCGGCCATGACCACGTTGCACTCCCGGCTGCTGGACCTGGTCGCCGGCCTGCCGACCCTGCGAGCGCTCGGACGGATCGGCGGCTCGGTGACACGGATCGCTGAACTCGGTGCAGCACATCGCCGCAGCGCGATGGCCACGTTACGGATCGCATTCCTGTCGGCTCTCGTGCTCGAACTGCTGGCCACCCTCGGGGTCGCTTTGGTGGCGGTGAGCGTGGGGCTGCGGCTGGTGTACGGGGAGATGACGCTGACGGCAGGCCTGACGGCGCTGCTGCTGGCTCCGGAGGTGTTCTGGCCGCTGCGCCGCGTCGGTGTGGCGTTTCACGCCGCGCAGGACGGAAAGACCGCCGCTGAGGCAGCATTTGCGCTCATCGACAACCACATCGCGGCACCCGCAGGCACCCGGAAGATCAGCGCCGCGGGCGCCCCGATCGTGCTGGACCGGGTCGGCGTCGCCGGCCGCGACGGGATGTGCCCCGATGAGCTCAGCGCCGTCATCGAACCGGGCCGGGTCACCGTGCTCACCGGCCGCAACGGGACCGGGAAGACCACAGCCCTGCAGGTCATCGCAGGGCTGACCCGACCAACCACCGGCCGGGTCACCATCGACGACGTCGACATCGCGCACCTCGACCAGCAAGCATGGTGGTCGCAGCTGGCATGGCTGCCGCAGCGGCCCATGCTCATACCCGGCACGGTACGGGAGAACCTTGAACTTTTCGGCCCGCTCACAGACCTCGAATGTGCCTGCCGTTCGGCGTGTTTCGACGAGGTGCTGGCCGAACTTCCGAATGGGCTGGACTCGGTGATAGGCCGCGGAGGGGTCGGCCTGTCACTGGGCCAGCGGCAACGACTGGGCCTGGCCCGGGCATTGGGTTCGTCGGCACCGCTGCTGCTGCTCGACGAACCAACCGCCCACCTCGATGCCGCAACCGAGAACCGCGTGCTGGGCGCTATCGTGGCCCGGGCGCGGGCGGGAGCGACGGTGCTCGTCGTCGGCCACCGTGATCCGGTGCTGGCGGTCGGCGATCATGTCGTGCAGGTGGAGGGTGGTGTCGCCCTTGTCCGCCCCTGATCCGCTCGTGGTCGCGTTGGGCTTGCTGCGCCCTCGGCTGCCCCGGATGCTGCTCGCCATCGGCTTCGGCGTGCTGTCACTGGGCAGTGCCCTTGCGCTGGCCGGGGTTTCGGCCTGGCTGATCACGAGGGCCTGGCAGATGCCGCCGGTGCTGGATCTGTCGGTCGCGGTGGTGGCGGTCCGCGCGCTCGGCATCTCCCGCGGTGTCTTCGGATACTGCGAACGGCTGGCGTCGCACGACACCGCGTTGCGGGCCGCCGGAGCCGCACGCGAGCAGCTGTACGCCCGGTTGGCATGCGGTCCCATCGACGCGGTCATGCGGAGGCACAGCGGTGAGCTGGTGGCCCGCGTCGGCGCCAACGTCGACGAACTGTCCGATGTGCTGGTCCGAGCGGTGCTGCCCATCGCGGTTGCCGCGGTGCTGGGGCTGGCCGCCACCGCGGTCATCGCCGTCATCTCCCCCGCCGCGGCCACCGTGCTGGCCGTCTGCCTGCTGATCGCCGGCGTGGCGGCGCCATGGCTTGGCGCCCGCGCGGCCACCGCCACAGAACAAGTTGCAGCACTGCATCATTCGCAACGAGACACCGCAGCGATGGTGGCCCTCGAGTATGCGCCCGAGCTGCGGGTCAGCGGCCGCCTCGCCGGCGTCATCACCGAAGCCGAACGCCAACAACGCGATTGGGGCCACGCCGTCGACCGCGCGGCGGCCCCCGCTGCCCTGGCGTCGGCCTTGCCGACTGCTGCCATCGGCGCCAGTGTGTTCGGCGCTGTGGTCGCCGGCATCACACTGGCATCGACGGCGGCGCCGACCACCGTCGCGATCCTGATGTTGTTGCCGCTGTCGGCCTTTGAGGCGACGACCGCGTTGCCCGGCGCCGCAGTGCAGCTCGCCCGCTCCCGGATCGCGGCACGCCGCCTGCTGTCACTCACCGATCCCGACTGCGTTGACACGCGGCCGCCCGTACCGTCCGTACAACTCGAACCAGGTGACCGGCTGGCCGTGACCGGTCCCAGCGGCTCCGGCAAGACTACTCTGCTAATGACCCTTGCAGGCCTGCTACCAGTCGAAACACCTTCTGAAGCGGTGTTTTTCGCCGAAGATGCACACATATTTTCCACTACTGTGCGAGACAATCTGCTTGTTGTCCGCGGCGACGCCACCGACGACGAGTTGCGAAGTGCGCTGCGGCGGGTGGGCCTTGGCCGCTGGCTGGACGCTCTGCCCGACGGGCTGTCCACAGTGCTCGTCGGTGGCGCAGCGGCGGTCTCCGCCGGCCAGCGCCGGCGGCTGCTACTGGCAAGGGCGCTGCTGTCGACGGCGCCAACCGTGCTGCTCGACGAACCGACCGAACACCTCGACGCCGCCGACGGTCAGCAGATCCTCACCGAACTCCTCACCCCTGGCGCGCTTTTCCCGGCCGAGCGCACCGTCGTCGTCGCCACCCACCACCTGTCCGACGACATTGTCTGTCCCACACTTAACCTCGCTGCCAGCGGGTAACCTCACCGACGTGAGCCAACCGCCGCCTCCGCCCCCGCCGGGTGGCGCCTATCCCGGCGGCTATCCGCCGCCGCCCCCGCCGGGTGGCGCCTATCCCGGCGGCTATCCGCCGCCGCCCCCGCCGTGGCGCCTATCCCGGCGGCTATCCGCCGCCACCGCAGCCCTACTCCGGCTTCACCCCGCCGCCGACCGGACCCAAGAACGGCCTCGGCGTCGCGGCGTTGGTGATCGCGATCATCGCGCTGGTCACCGTCTTCGGCGGGATCATTCTTGGCGTCGTCGCCGTTATTCTGGGATTCCTCGGTTGGGGCCGGGCCAAGCGCGGCGAGGCCACCAACGGTGGTGTCGCGGTCGCCGGGATCGTGCTGGGCTTCCTCGGCATCATCGTCTCGATTGCCGCGATCGGCCTCGCCGTCTGGGGATTCAGCGAGTTTGGCGGTACCGACTACATCGACTGCATGGCCAAGGCTGGCTCCGACGAGCAAGCTATGCAGCAGTGCGAAGACACGTTCCGCGACCGCATCGAGAACGAGTTCTCCATCACGATCACGCCGACGCCCTAGCCGGCAACCTTCATGGCTTGGCCCCTGGAAAGTACTTGACGATTCCTTCCTGTACCACGGTCGCCAGCAACTGCCCGGATCGGTCGAAGAAATGGCCCGTCCCCAGGCCGCGCGACTCCGCCGCCACCGGCGAGGAGGTGGAATACAGCACCCACTCGTCGAACCGCACCGGGCGGTGAAACCACACCGAATGGTTCATCGTCACGGCAAAGATCCGGTCGAATCCCCAGGACAGCCCGTGGGTGGTGATGATCGAGTCCAGCACCGTGGTGTCCGACGAATACACCAACGCCGCGCCGTGCAGCACCGGGTCGTCGGGCATGGCGCCCTCGGTCTTGAGCCAGACCCGGTTGTGGCCCAGCCGCTCCCCCTTATCGCGCATCACCCAGGCCGGGTCGTTCGTGTAGCGCCACTCGATCGGCCGCAGTGCGTCTACGAAATGTGGCACCGTTTGCTCGTAGCCGCGAAGCAGTTCACCGATTTTCGGCAGGCTCGTCGGCTCGGGCACCTCGGGTGGCTCGATGCCGTGCTCGAGACCGCGGCCGCCGTTCATGTACGAGATCATCGCCGTGGTCAGCAGCTCGCCGTCCTGCATGACGTCGACACGGCGGTTGGCGAACCGGCGCTCGTCGCGCAGCCGGACGATGTGGAACTCGAGGTCCTTCGCCGGGTCGCCGCCCGCGATGAAGTGTGCCGACAGCGCGCTGGGCGACAGGTCGTGGTGCAGCGTGCGGCTGGCGGCGACGAACGACTGCGCCATCATCTGGCCGCCGAAGGTGCGGACCGGATTCTTGCTCGGATGCGACCCGACGAAGGTGTCGTCGTCGATGCGGTTGAGGTCGAGTATCGCCAGCAGCTCTTCAAAGTCGCCGACAGACACCGGGCCCCTTCCTAGACGTCTTCCTCCCCGATCCGGTGCACATGGATCAGATTGGTGGAGCCTACTGTGCCGGGTGGGGCGCCTGCGACGATCACCACCAGGTCGCCGCGTTTGTAGCGGCCGAGGTCGAGCAGCGACTTGTCGACCTGACGGATCATGCCGTCGGTGCTGTCGATGTGCGGGACGATGAACGTCTCCGTGCCCCAGGTCAGCGCCAACTGGCTGCGCACCTCCGGCAGCGCGGTGAACGCCAATACCGGCAGCGGAGTGTGCAGTCGCGCCAGCCGGCGAACGGTGTCGCCGGACTGGGTGAACGCGACCAGCGCCTTGGCGTCCAGCCGCTCGCCGATGTCGCGGGCGGCGTACGAGATGACCCCGCGTTTGGTGCGCGGCACATGGGTCAGCGGCGGCACCACCACCGAGGTTTCCTCGACCGCGCACATGATGCGGGCCATGGTCTTGACGGCTTCCACCGCGTACTTGCCCACCGACGTCTCGCCGGAGAGCATCACCGCGTCGGCGCCGTCGAGGACGGCGTTCGCGACGTCGGACGCCTCCGCCCGGGTGGGGCGGGAGTTTTCGATCATCGACTCCAGCATCTGGGTGGCGACGATGACGGGTTTCGCGTTCTCCCTTGCCATTTGGATGGCGCGTTTCTGCACCAGCGGGACCTCTTCGAGCGGCAGCTCCACGCCGAGGTCGCCGCGCGCGACCATGATCGCGTCGAACGCGAGCACGATGGCCTCGAGATTGTCGATCGCTTCGGGCTTTTCGAGCTTGGCGATGACGGGTACGCGCCGGCCGACGCGGTCCATCACCTCGTGCACGAGCTCGATGTCGGCAGGTGAACGGACGAACGACAACGCGATCAGGTCGACGCCGAGCCGCACCGCGAACTCCAGGTCCTCGATGTCCTTCTCCGACAGCGCGGGGGCCGACACGTTCATGCCGGGCAGCGACATACCTTTGTTGTTGCTGACCGCGCCGCCCTCGGTGACGGTGCACACCACGTCGTTGCCGTCGATGTTCTCGACGACTAGACCGATATTGCCGTCGTCAACCAGTACCCGGTCTCCGGCCGTGGCGTCCTCGGCCAGCCGCTTATAGGTGGTCGACACCCGGTCGTGGGTGCCTTCGCAGTCGTCGACCGTGATCCGCACGGTCTCGCCATTGGCCCAGTAGGTGGGTCCGGCGGCGAACCGCCCGAGCCGGATCTTCGGGCCCTGGAGGTCGGCGAGGATGCCCACCGCGCGCCCGGAGACATCCGAGGCGGCGCGGACCCGCTTGTAGTTGGCCTCGTGATCCGTGTACTCGCCGTGGCTGAAGTTCAGCCGCGCGACATCCATCCCGGCCTCGACCAGTGCCCTGACGGCCTCATCAGTTGCGGTGGCCGGGCCCAAGGTACAGACGATCTTTCCGCGTCTAGTCACGTCTGCTGAGCATAGTCGTTAATCGATTCAGACGACGGCGAGCGGTAGTGCGCTCGGTTCACCGGCTCGGGCAGATCGGACTCGCCCATCAGGTAGGTGTCGACGGCGTGCGCCGCGCTGCGGCCCTCCGCGATGGCCCAGACGATCAGCGACGCGCCACGATGTGCGTCACCGCAAACAAAGACTCCGGGTGCGTCGGTCTGCCAATCCGATCCGCACGGCAGCGCGCCGCGCCGGTTGAGGGTGAGGCCGAGCCCGTCCAACAGCGGCATGTGCTCGACGCCGTCGAAGCCGATGGCCAACAGGGCCATGTCACAGGGAATCTCCAGAGACTGCCCGACCGGGGTGATGCGCCGGCCGCCGTCGGCGTCACGCTCGACCTTTACCTCCGCGATTTCGATGGCCCGCACGTGGCCGCTGCTCGTCGCCGAGGAACCGTTGCACCGCCACCTGGTACCGGCGGGCGCCGCCCTCCGCGTGCGCGGGCGACATCCGCAGAACCAGCGGCCACATCGGCCACGGCGACCGGGACTCGTCGCGGTATTCCGGCGGCTCGGGGTTGTAGTCCAGCTGCGTCACCGACGTCGCGCCCTGGCGGTGCGCGGTACCCAGGCAGTCGGCGCCGGTGTCGCCACCGCCGATGATCACCACGTGCTTGCCCTCGGCGGAGATGGGGCTCGGCGCGTCGCCCTCACACTCCTTGTTGGCGGGCACCAGGTGCTCCATGGCCAGGTGCACACCCGCCAGGTCGCGGCCCTCGACGTCGTTGTCCCGGGCCCGCAGGGCGCCGACCGCCAGCACGACGGCGTCGTACTGCGCTCGGAGCTGTTCGACGGTGAGGTCGACACCGACCTCGCAGTCGGTGACGAAACGCGTTCCCTCCGCGCGCATCTGGGCCAGCCGCTGGTTCAGCGTGGCCTTCTCGAGTTTGTATTCGGGGATGCCGTAGCGCATCAGCCCGCCGAGCCGGTCGTCGCGCTCGTACACGGTGACGTGGTGACCGGCACGGGTGAGTTGTTGCGCCGCAGCCAGTCCCGCCGGCCCCGAGCCGACGACGGCGACGCTCTTGCCGGTCGAGATGGCGGCCGGCTGCGGCTCGACGATGCCGTACATCCACGCGTGGTCGGCGATGGTCTGCTCGATGCGCTTGATGGTGACGCTGCCGCCCGTCTGCTCCTCGCCGATGGACAGCACGCACGCGGCTTCGCATGGTGCGGGACACAGCCGGCCGGTGAACTCCGGGAAGTTGTTGGTCGCGTGCAGGCGGTCGCTGGCGGCGTCCCAGCGTCCGCGCCGAACGAGGTCGTTCCACTCGGGGATCAGGTTGCCCAGCGGGCAGCCGGCGGTTCCGGAGTGGCAGAACGGGATTCCGCAGTCCATGCAGCGGCCGGCCTGCTGCGACACCTCGCTGGCGCGTTCGTGGGGATCCTGGCGCTCGTAGACCTCGCGCCAGTCGCCGACCCGCTCGTCGACCGGCCGCTTGGCCGCCTCGACCTTGGGTATCTTCAGAAATCCGGTTGGATCAGCCACGGCTGGCCTCCATGATCGCGGTGTCGACGTCGCGGCCTTCCCGCTTGGCCATCAGTGTTGCTTCCAAGACGCGCTGGTAGTCGCGGGGCATGATCTTGGTGAATTGCGCGCTGCGCCTTGGCCAGTCAGACAGCACCGAGGCGGCGACCGTGCTGCCGGTGAACTGCGCGTGGCGGGCGACGACATCGCGCAGCCAGAGCAGGTCCTCGGGTTCGAGGCGTTGCAGTTCGACCATCTCGGTGTTGACCCTGGCTGGGTCCAGGCCGAGCACGAAGGCGATGCCGCCGGACATGCCTGCCGCCATGTTGCGGCCGGTCATGCCGAGCACCACCACCCGGCCGCCGGTCATGTACTCGCAGGCGTGGTCGCCGACGCCCTCGACGACGGCCAGCGCACCGGAGTTGCGGGCGCAGAAGCGCTCCCCGACTCGGCCGCGCAGATACACCTCGCCGGAGGTGGCGCCGTAGAGCAGCGTGTTGCCGGCGATGACGTTGTCCTCGGGAAGGAACAGCACGTCGTCCGGGGGCCTTACGACGACGCGGCCGCCCGAAAGGCCCTTGCCGACATAGTCGTTGGCGTCGCCGATCAGTTCCAACGTGATGCCCGGCGGCAGGAACGCGCCGATGGACTGCCCGGCGGATCCGGTGAGCGTCACATGGATGGTGTCGTCGGGCAGGCCTTGTGCGCCGTAGCGTCTCGTGACTTCGCTTCCGAGGAGGGTCCCTACGGTGCGGTTGACGTTGCGCACGGGCAGTTCGAGTTTCACGGGATGTGCGTCTTCGAGCGCGCCCTCGGCGAGCTGGATGAGGGTGCGGTCCAGAGCCTGATCGAGGCCGTGGTCCTGGCCGCGTAGGCGCCGTCTTTGTGTCAGTTTCGCGCCGTGCGCATCGGTGGGCACGGTGAACACCGGGGTCAGGTCGAGACCCTTGCTCTTCCAGTGGGCGATGCCTTCGTCGGTGTCGAGGACTTCGGCGTGGCCGACGGCCTCGTCGATGCTGCGGAACCCGAGTTCGGCCAGGTAGCGGCGGATGTCCTCGGCGATGAAGCGGAAGAAGTTCTCGACGAACTCCGGCTTGCCGTTGAACCGTGCCCGGAGCTCAGGGTTCTGGGTGGCGACGCCGACCGGGCAAGTGTCGAGGTGGCAGACCCGCATCATGATGCAGCCGGACACCACCAGCGGCGCGGTGGCGAAGCCGTACTCCTCGGCGCCGAGCAGCGCGGCCACGATCACGTCCCGCGCGGTGCGCATGCCGCCGTCGCACTGCACGGTGATGCGGTCGCGCAAACCGTTGAGCACCAGGGTCTGTTGAGTGTCGGCGAGGCCGATCTCCCACGGCGCGCCCGCGTGCTTGAGGCTTGTCAGCGGCGCGGCGCCGGTGCCACCGTCGTACCCCGAAATCAGCACGACGTCGGCATGTGCCTTGGAGACGCCTGCCGCGACCGTGCCCACGCCGACCGAGCTGACCAGCTTGACGTGGATGCGGGCGTCTTGGTTGGCGTTTTTGAGGTCGTGGATGAGTTGCGCCAGGTCCTCGATCGAGTAGATGTCGTGGTGCGGCGGGGGTGAAATCAGGCCGACACCCGGCGTGGAGTGCCGGGTCTTGGCAATGTTCGGGTACACCTTGTAGCCCGGAAGCTGACCGCCCTCACCGGGTTTGGCGCCCTGGGCCATCTTGATCTGGATGTCGGAGGCGTTGACCAGGTAGTCGCTGGTGACGCCGAAGCGGCCGGAGGCGACCTGTTTGACGGCGCTGCGGCGTTTCGGGTCGTAGAGCCTGTCAACGTCTTCACCTCCTTCGCCGCTATTCGACCGTCCGCCAAGGTTGTTCATGGCGATGGCCATGGTTTCGTGGGCTTCGGCGGAGATGGAGCCGTAACTCATGGCACCGGTGTTGAATCGGGTGACGATCGAGTCGACGGGTTCGACGTCTTCCAGCGGCACCGGCGGCCGCAGGCCCTTCTTGAACTCGAACAGTCCGCGCAGCGCGCCGCCTTCGCGGGCGAGCCGGTTCACTTCGTCGGAGTACTCCTTGAAGATGTCGTGGCGGCCGGTACGGGTCGAATGTTGAAGCAGAAACACCACTTCGGGGGTGAACAGGTGCAGCTCGCCCTCGCGGCGGAAGGCGTATTCGCCGCCGACTTCGAGGCGGCGGTGCACCCGCTCGGTCGGGTTCTCCGGGTAGGCGCGGCGGTGCCGCAGCTTGACTTCTTCGGCGATGACGTCGAGCCCGACACCGCCGAGTTGGGTCGGCGTGCCGGTGAAGTACTCGTCGATGACGTCTTTGTTGATGCCGACGGCCTCGAAGGCCTGCGCCGCGGTGTAGGACCCGACGGTGGAGATGCCCATCTTGCTCATCACCTTCATCACGCCCTTGCCGAGCGCCTTGAGGTAGTTGCGCACCGCGGCGGCCGGTTCGATGCCGGTGAGTTCGCCTTCGCGGATCAGGTCTTCGATCGACTCGAAGGCCAGGTACGGGTTGACCGCGGCGGCGCCGAGGCCGATCAGCATCGCGATGTGGTGCACCTCGCGCGCGTCACCGCTTTCGACGACGAGCGCGACCTTGGTGCGTTCCTTGGTGCGGACCAGGTGGTGGTGCACGGCGGAGATGGCCAGCAGCGACGGGATGGGCGCCCTGGTGTGGTCTGAGTCGCGGTCGGAGATGACCAGGGTGCGTGCGCCTTTCGCGATGGCGTCGCAGGCTCGTAGGCGCAGGTCCTCGAGCGCCTCGGCCAGGCCTTCGCCGCCGCGTTCGACGTCGTAGAGGGCCTTGAGCACGGCGGTCTTGAGGCCGGGGTGTTCGCCGTCGGCGTTGATGTGGACGATCTTGTTGAGCTCGTCGTTGTCGAGCACGGGCCAGCGCAGTACGATCTGCCGGCAGGAAGCCGCGGTCGGTTCGAGGAGGTTCTGCTCGGGCCCCATGACGCGGGCCATGGAGGTGACGACTTCCTCGCGGATGGCGTCCAGGGGCGGATTGGTCACCTGGGCGAAGAGTTCGACGAAATAGTCGTAAAGCAGCCGGGACCGTTGGGACAGCACGGCGGTCGGGGTGTCGGTGCCCATCGAGCCCAGCGGCTCTGCGCCTGAGGCGGCCATCGGGGTGAGCAGGACGCGGAGGTCCTCTTCGGTGTAGCCGAAGGAGATCTGTCGCCGTACGACCGAGTCGTGGTTGGGCTGAACGCGGACGCGGTCGGGCAGGGTCTTCAGGTCGAGCAGGCCGGCATGCAGCCATTCACCGTAGGTTTCTTGGTTGGCCAGGCTCTCCTTGACCTCGTCGTCGGAGACGATGCGGCCGGCGGCCGTGTCGATCAGGAGGATCTTGCCGGGCTGTAGTCGGCCCTTGGCGACGATCTCGGCCGACGGCACGTCGAGCACACCGCTTTCGCTGGCGAGGATGACCCGGTCGTCGATGGTGCGCCACCAGCGTCCGGGCCGTAATCCGTTGCGGTCCAACACCGCTCCGACGAGTGTCCCGTCGGTGAAGGTGACGCATGCGGGGCCGTCCCAGGGTTCTATGAGGGAGGCGTGGAATTGCCAGAAGGCCCGCTCGGCGGGATCCATGGTGGTGTTGTTCTCCCACGCCTCGGGGATCATCATCAGCACGGCGTGCGGCAGGTCGCGGCCGCCGAGGTGCAGCAGCTCGAGTACCTCGTCGAACGATGCAGAGTCGGAGGCCTCGGGCGTGCAGATCGGTGACAGGCGGCTGATGTCACCGGGAATCTTCGCGCTGTCCAGCATGGCCTCACGGGCGTGCATGCGGTTGCGGTTGCCGCGCACGGTGTTGATTTCGCCGTTGTGGGCGACGAAGCGGTACGGGTGGGCCAGCGGCCAGGACGGGAAGGTGTTGGTGGAGAAGCGGCTGTGCACGATGGCGATGGCGCTGCGGCAGCGTTCGTCGCGCAGATCCGGAAAGTATTGGGGCAGCTGCATTGTCGTGAGCATGCCCTTGTACACCATGGTCCTGCTGGACAGCGATGGGAAGTACACGCTGTCCATCTCGGCGCGCTTGCGCAGCGGGTAGACGCGCCGGTCGAGGTCGATGCCGCTGAGTCTTGTGCCGTTGTGTTCGGGCGCGGTGACGAACAGTTGCGACATGTAGGGCATGCAGCTCAGTGCGGTCACGCCTACCTCGGCGCCGTCGGGGTCGACGGGCACCTTGCGCCAGCCGAGGACTTCCAGCCCTTCGTCCTTGGCGATGGCGTCGACGTTTTCCCGCGCGGTGGCGCGGGCGACCGGGTCTTGGGGTAGGAAGCAGATGCCCGCGGCGAAGGTGTTGGTGCCGTCTGCCGCGGGGGGCGGGAGTTCGAAGTCGACGACCTCTTTGAGGAGTTCGACGGGCAGCTGGATGAGGATGCCAGCACCGTCGCCGCTGTTGGGCTCGGCGCCCGCGGCCCCGCGGTGTTCGAGGTGTTCCAGAGCGACGAGCCCGTCGGCGACGATGGCGTGCGAGCGGCGGCCCTGGATGTCGGTGACCATGGCGACGCCACAGGAGTCCGACTCGTTCTCGGGGTCGTACAAGCCCTGGCGATCGGGCAAAGCCGAAAACAGCATCGGAAGAAACCTCCGCAGTCCGGAAAATTCTGGTCCGGGACTGCACCGGCCCGAGTGTCGAGTGTATCAGCGCAGCTCGGGCACTACCCCTCGAGAAGCGTCGGGACCAGCGGGAACCCGGGCAGATTCCGTACCACCGTCCAGGTGATGGCGGCGACGGCGATGACGACGATCGCGGGCGTGGTCATCAACGGTTGTCCGCGGCGCCAGCGCACCAGGAGCCAGGCCATCAACATGGGCAGGCCGACGAGGAGGAAGACGTTGTCGACGACGGCGGCGCCGAGGTCGCCGTGCAGCACGTCATGGGTCATCCGAAGACCACCGCAGGCCGGGCAGTTCCAGCCCGTCAGCGCCTTGAACGGGCAGACCGGGAACACGAAGTCCGAGCGGTGCGGATCGCCGAGCCCGACGTAGGCGAGGCCGCCTGCCAGCAAGGCGCCCGTGCCGAGCGCGCCGTACAGCCGTCCCCGGCTGGTGAAGGTGGCGCTAGGTGCCATCGCGCAGAGGACGCCCCTCCGGATCGCGGACCTTGTCGGTCAGCAGCAGCACGGCGTCGATGATGCCCCAGATGACGGCGCCGATACCGCAGGTGATCAGGCCGACAACGAGTTGGGCGATGCCCAGCCCGGTGTAGCCGAGGTAGATGCGGCCGATACCGACGAGCCCGAGCAGGCCGAGCAATTGCAGCAGCCCGGCGACAACCTTGGATTTGTCGGACAACGGCTCACCCGTGAGTGGATGACGACCGTACGGCGCGGCCGGATCCATATACGCGGGCGGGTACTGGCCCGCCGGAGGCGGAAACTGGCCGGGCGGCGGCGGGTATTGGCCCGGCGCCGGATAACCCTGCTGCTGTGGGGGCGGTATATACGGGTTTCCGCTCTCGCTGCCACCGAACTGCGGCTCAGTCATGCATCTCAGCATGCCAGAACTGGAGGCCCGCCCGTAAGTAAGGAAAACCGCCAGGTGTCAGGCCGCTCGGCATCAGAACGGCGGTGGTTCGCCGTCCCCGTGACTCGGATACATGAGCTCGGTGTAGAAGGCTTCGCGCGCTTCGCGTCTAGCAATTCGGGCGTCGCGATTGTGCCGGCGTTCCGCGGCAATTCGGTGCGCCCGGTTCTGAGCGCGGGTGCGGGTCCGGGTTGGCATCATCGCGGTGCGCTCGCCGCAACCGTCGTCGACCGGCGTCGGCACGGCGAACTCGCGAGTCGGTTGACACAAACTGGGGAACAACAGCGCACTGCCCGGTGTAGTCACATAGGTCTGGCCGTCGGGCAACGTCCAGATCACGGTCCCGTCGGGCAGTTGTTTATCCCGCCACCCCCAGAACGTCTTCATCAAATGGTGTCACCGAACTGGTTAAGAACATTCTGGCTCTTACGAACCCTCCGGGCTTAGAACCGAGGAGTGGCCGATGTACGGGTGCTAGCGCACCTACTGGCAGGAGACTTCAATCCCGTCGCAATACTCAGGGCATTGTTGGGCCACCGTGGTGTAGTACACGCCGACGTACGAACCGGGATAAGGTTCGCCGCCCCACGCCGCGCCGTCTTGGGTTGCGAGGGCGGCCCCGACGGCGGTTGGCGTCAGACCGACATCGAGTAGTTGGCATATTTGCGGTCGCGGTGCCGCAACCGCAGCCGGTGCCAGCGCAACGCCCACAATGACGGTGGTCATCGCCGTCATCGCCCAAATGATTGGCTTCATATCGACCTCCTCGGCCCTGACTGCACGGTCCTCCGCAAACTACTGTCACGACACTATCGGCGGTGGTTAAATCGGCTAGCTATCTCGGAGGGGGCTCGGTGATGCGACTCGCTAAGGCGGTTGTCTTCGTGTTCAGTTCGTTGCTGGTCGGCGCACCGCTTGGGCTTACCCCGGTCGCGTCGGCCAGCCCGTCGCTGGGCAACACGTGTACCGACTGGATGAAACTCGCCTACGATGCCGCCGCTAGGCAGGAAGTCGTATGTGGCCCTATAAGTTCACCGGCCGAAGTGCTGTATTGGATCCCGGCGCAACCGATGCCCGGAGGAATCCACGACGCCGGGACACCCTGTCCCGGGGTACCGCCATACACCTTCGCCAGATCGACCGACAACTATCAGATCTGGTGCACGGAAGGGCAACACGTATATCTGCCAGGCGATGTCACGATTACCGATCCGCCAGAACCGATCTGGGGCCTCTACAGCCCATGAGCCACGCTGGCTCAGTTCAGCGCCCGGGCCGAATCGCTGTCGTTACGCTGCTGAAATGATTGACTTCCAAAGTGGTGGCCTCTTCGCCAGACTTGGACCGAGCGACTCGAGAGCAATCGCCGATGAACTGGCGCCCATCCTCATCGACGGCGAGGCAGTTCACCTCAGCTTCAAGGGCATGCGTGACTCAGTGGTTTTTACCAACAAGCGCCTCATCACGGTAAACGTCCAAGGCCTGACCGGGAAGAAACGCGACTACTCGTCGCTCCCGTACAGCAAGATCCAAGCCTGGAGTATCGAGACCGCGGGGCGGTTCGATTGACGCTGAGCTCGAACTGTGGTTCTCGGGTCTCGGAAATGTTCGACTGGACTTCAAAGGCCAGGTCGACATTCGTACTATCGGACAGCTCATCGGAAAACATGTGCTGTAAAGGACTTGAAACTGGAACGGGTGAAGAACGTTTGAGTGCGGTCGCGATCTGGTGAACAGCGGCGGCTAACGTCTGATCTGTGCTTCATCTGCTGGTCGACACCTCGACCTGGCTGGACCTCGCGAAGCGGCGCGACGGCCAGCGCTTGATCGTCCCCATCCGCGTCCTGGGGTTCCAGGGGCGGCTCGACATCCTCGTTCCCCAGGTGGTGATCGACGAGTTCGAGCGCAACCGACCCAAGGTCGAGTCTTCGATGACCTCCGAAGTAAGCCAGCGGTTCAAGCTGATCCGGCGCGACCTGGTGCAATACGGGATCGAGCAGCGGACCGAAGCGCTGGAGATGATCGACCAGCTAGCGCACCAGGTGCCGTTGATCGGGGCGATGACCACCCGGAACTTTGAAGAGATCCGCGAGCAGATAGACCGAGGGACGCGGATTGAGCCGACAGCCGCCGATCAGGAACGGGTTGTGGCTCGCGGCCTGGCGAAGGCCGCGCCGTTCCACCGATCCCGCAACAGCGTGGCCGATGCGCTGCTGATCGAGATGTACTCCACCGCCCTTGCGGGTGCCGGCGCAGACGACTGGTACGCCTTCGTTACATCGAACTCTGACGACTTCTCCGCGATCGGAGGCGACAACCGCCAACCGCACGCCGATCTGGCCCACTTATTCGACGGAAGGGAATCCACCTACTGTCTCGGCGTCGAGGGGCTGGAGGCGGCGCTGGCCGACGAGTTCGGCGAGGAATGGGACGAACTCATCGCAGACACCTACTTCGAGGAGGAGCCTCGACGACTCGATGAGATCCTGGCCGCTGAGCAGGAGATGTTCGACCGGATCTGGTACGACCGCTCGATGCTCCACGAACAGAAGGCCATCGACGCGGGCGACGACACCGATCTAGAGCACCTACGCAAGGTAGCTGGGCCAGGCCGCGCCCGCGTGGAGCAGACCTACGGCGTCGAAAACCTCGGCCCCTACGACAAATTCGAGTGGGGAATGCTCAACGGGAAACTATCGGCGCTCCGCTGGGTGCTCGGGAGCGAATGGGACTTCCTCGACACCTGACCCCAGGGCGCGGCACGTCCCCCACTGGCGCACAGCAGCCCGGCCCGTCTGGCCGCCGGATTCCCGCCCGCCGGGCAGCCTGGGGTGCCGCATTCGCAGGCCAGCCGGTCCGCCCCGGCGGCCAGGGCACCCATGGCGTCGGCGCGGCGCTGCTGCTTGGTGCGCGGATCGGCATCGCACACCGTGGCCGCCAGCGCATCCAGCCGCTGCTCCAGCGCGTGCCCGTCGGTGGCAATGACATTGGCGTACACCGAGGCCATCCCGTCCCCGGATTGACGTCCTCCGGACGGATGGATCCGCCGGATTCCAACCCGTTGTGTGGGCTGGAGCAGTAATTCCTCGCGGTTTCCTGCTGGTTCCTGCTTCGAGGATTCCCCGTAGCCCACAGGCTACGGGTCGTCTCCACAGGCTGACACCGCCAACAGCCCGGCGGCCAGTATGTTTTTAGCTGCGTTGACATCCGCGTGCTCGGCGGGACGCAAGCAGTGGGTGCACCGGAAAACCGCTTGGCTCTCACGGGATTTCGGGTCCACATGCCCACACGCCGAGCAGCGTTGTGAGGTAAACGCTGCCGGAACCTTCACTACCTGTGTCCCGCTGTAGCGGGCCGCAGACTTTAGCGCCACCTCGAAGCGATACCACCCCTTGGACAGGATGGCCCGATTTAACCCCGACTTGGCTGACCCGCCGTTGGGTACGTACTGGCCCGGCTTTGCCGGGTCTGCAATCGGTTTAGCACGGCGGGTCATGTTGCCTACGGGCAGCTTCTCCAGCACGACCAGAGCGTTGTTGTGCGCCAACCGGTGTGCGGTCTTGACGCAGAAGTCTTGGCGCCGGCGGCGCTCGCGAGCCCGTACTTTGCCGAGCGCGTCCCTGGTCTTGTTGCGGTTAGCCGAACCCTTGGCGGCGCGCGAAAGTTTGCGTTGCAACCGCACCGCGCGCCGCTGCTCGGCCGGTGTGGCGAACACCTGGTCCAGTAAGTCTCCGGCGCTGGTGGCTACCGCCACCGCAACCCCGCGATCCACCCCGATCCTGGCCTCGGGTGCCGCGTGGACCTCTGGTGTTGATTTCCCGTCGTCAACCAACAGCGAAACAAACCAGTGCTTACCTTCTCGGGTCAATGTGGCTGAGCGAATGGTGTCACCATCCAGACTGCGCGACGCGCGGAACTTCACCCACCCCAGTTTGGGCAGCTTCACCTGAGCTTTACCCCGGTTCAGCTTCTGAAGCTCCATCTTGGAGCCTTCCGGGAACCTAAACGACGGTGCCCACCGACGTGCCGAGCGCCACCGCACCGTGAAAGTGCCATGCTTGCGGCACGCCTCATCCAGGTCGCGCAGCGCCTGCTGCAAACAATGGCCCGGCACCTCTTTCAGCCACACGTACTCCGTCTTGGCTTCAACCAGCTCGTGGGCCTGGGCTTCGTAGTTCATCCACGCACCCCGGCGACGGTATTCACGACGCTGCTCCAACCCGGTGTTCCACACCGCCCGGCACGCATCAGCGGTCTGCTGCGCCAACCGCGCCTGGGCGTCGGTCAACTCGACCCGAAAGCGTCTACCGGCCAGCATCACTCACCGGCTCTTCTGATCTTCGACATAACGCTTGATCACCGACAACCGCGCCCCACCACCACCCGGTCCACCTCGCGGCCCAACTTGCCCTGACTCAGCGCCGTCCAGCGCGACGCCCGCGACGCCAGCTGCCCATCCACAACCGCGAGTGTGTCGGGGTCGGTGATCAGGTCGGTGCGATAGACGATCGTCTGAAACGACCGATAGTCGATATCACCAGCCGCCAACACCATGCCCAGCAGCGGCAGCCGCTCGTGCATCGCCTTCGCCAACCGCACATAGCTGCCCGCCAACCCGAGGCTGATGTTCAATGCCGCGGCCACCTCGGCGGCGACGGCATCCCAGGTGTCCACCGCCCACTCGGCGTGATCCCCGGTTTCCCGCAACCGCACCTTGCAGAGGTTCCAGATCCCGGTCAGTCGCTGTGCGGCCGCCCGCGTCTCGGCCCGCGATGCTGCACGCACGTCTTGGAGCAGCGCGGCAGGGTCCGCGGTCTCCGGCGGGTCCAGCAACTCGAACATATGATCGATAGTAGTCGGATCCACTGACAAGTTCGAGGGCGGAAGGCTGGGTTGGGGATAACTGTCCGCTAGCCTCGATTCACGGTGGGGTTGAGTCCGCTTTTCTTGTAGAGCCTCCGGAAGCTGGGCTGTGAAAATCCGCTGGTAGACGGCGTATCGCTGTCGAATCGAGGCGGTCGGTCTCAATCGGATTGCTGGAGCTGAGACCTGCGCATGGCCATGCGGTATTCCGCAGTCGTCGACCATCAATCGGAACTACAGGAATGTAATTAGCTGTCTCACAGCAAGATAGCCCGGCGCGTCGCGCTGGCCATACTGAAAACAGCTCTACCATAAGTGCATGCTGCTGCGGGAATCCAGTTGAGGCCAGGCGCGGAGTACTTCACCGCGCCCAGCGGCGCGGGACAACGCCGCTACGAGGCGCTGCGCGCCTACTTCACCGAACAGGCCTCCGCCGCCGAGGTGGCCGACCGGTTCGGCTACTCCACCGCCTCGGTACATCAGATGGCCACCCTGCTGCGCACCGGCAAACTCGACCCCTTCACCGAGACCAAGCCCGGCCCGAAAGGGCCGCGCAAAGCCACCGGCGAACTCCGCGACAAGGTACTGGCGTTGCGCGCCGAAGACCGCAGCATCGACGAGATCGCCGCAGCGCTGGCCGCCGCGGGCACGCCGATCTCGGCGCAGACGGTGTGGGGCATCCTCGACGACGCCGGCCTGCCCCGGCTGGCCCGCCGCGACGAGGGCCGCCGCGGCCCCCCGGCACGGCTACCGCCGGTCAAGGCGGGCAGGCTGGGCGGCTGGCCCGACGCCGCGCAGATCCCCTGTGAGCACGCCGGGCTGCTGCTGCTGTTCCCGGCGATGGCCCAGCTCGGCCTGCACCAACTGGTCACCGCGGCCGGCTACCCGTCCACCACCGCGATCACCGCCTGGCAGTCGATCGCCACCCTGCTGCTGGCCAAGTGCGCACGCCGGCACCGCGCCCATCACATCGACGCGCTGACCGACGACGCCGGGCTCGCATTCGGTCTGGGGCTGACCGCGCTGCCCAAGGCCACCCACGCCGGCTCCTACTCCTACCGGGTGCGCCGCCAATCCAACACCCAACTGCTCACCGGCATGGTCACCGCGCTGCGCCCACTCGGAATGGCCAGCGGCACAGCAGGATTCAACCTCGACTTCCACGCCATCCGCCACCACGGCGCCGACACCGTGCTGGAGAAACACTACGTACCGCGCCGCTCGCACCGCACCCGCGCCGTGCTCACCTTCTTCGCCCAGGACCACGCCAGCACCGAGATGGTCTACGCCAACGCCGAGCTCACCAAGGCCGAGCAGGCCCGCGAAATCATCGCCTTCGCCGACTACTGGCATGCCGCCACCGGCGCAGACCCCGGGCTGCTGGTGTTCGACTCCCAACTGACCACCTACACGGTGCTCGACGACCTCACCGCACGCGGCATCCGCTGGCTCACCCTGCGCCAACGCGGCAAAACCGAACTCGCCCGCCTGGCAGCCCTACCCGCCGGCAAGTGGAAAACCGCCACCATCGCCCGCTCCGGGCGCTACCGGCGCCCCCACCTGCACGAAGACATGATCAAACTCAACGACGTCAACACCCAGGTCCGCCAGATCGCCATCCGCAACATCGGCCACGACGAACCCACCCTGCTCATCACCAACGACCTCACCACCGCGGCCAAGGACCTGTTCACCCGCTACGCCGAACGCATGAACATCGAAAACGAACTCGACGCCTACATCAGCGGGTTCCACCTCGACGCGCTCTCCAGCGGCGTCCCGCTCAACGTCGACCTCGACACCACCCTCACCGTCATCGCCGGCAACCTCTACCGCCTCTTCGCCCGCGACCTCACCCGATACCACAGCGCCACCCCCGACACCATCTGGCGCCACTTCCTCGACGACCCCGGCACCCTGCACATCACCGACCACAGCGTCGTCTGCGCGCTCAACCTACGCAGCCACCACCCCCAACTCATCGACGCCGGCTACGCCGACCTCAAAACCCCAATACCCTGGTGGGACAACCGAACCCTCCAATTCACCTTCCCACCCAGATCAACCACCCACCCCGCCCGAACAACCTCAACTCAATTTCCGCACCGGGAATCGAGGCTAGCGTCTGCGACCGCGCAACCAGCGGCGTAAACGACCACCGGACTCCTGCGTCTGGTCGGCGTCTTGGGCGCTCTCGAGTTCGCCATCAGCCTCCAGGACTTCCGCTTCGGGCTCCTGCTCCTCAGTAGCCTCGGCTTCGTCGGCCACCGCTTCCGCACCCTCGGCGGCCTCCTCTTTGGACGATTCGGCTTCGGAAGCCTCAACGGCGGCTTCCGCGTCTTCCGTCTCTCCGTCCTCGGGCTCCAGCTCCTCGGCGACTTCCTCTGCCTCTTCCGATTCAGCCTCGGCTTCCTCGCCTTCGTCAGCGCCTACCTCATCAGCCACCGACTCACCCTCGGACGGTTCAGCTTCAGACTCCTCGACTTCGGCTGTCTCCGTTGGCGCTTCAGCCTCCTCACCTGTGGCGGTGAATGCCTCGGCCTCGGCGATGTCGTCCGCCGGGACGCCTGCTACATCGGCTCCACGTGCTTCGGCATCGGCGGTCACGTCTGGCTGCTCGGGCTCGGTCTCTTCAGCGGCCTGCGCCTCGGCTTCCTCACCCGCAGCGGCGAAATCCTGCGCCTCAGCAATGTCCTCGGCTGCGGCCTCAGCGACGTCCTCAGCGAGCGCTTCCGCCTCGATAACCGCCTCGGGCTCTTCCTCGGCCTCCTCGTCCGGCTCGGCCTCTTCGGCCTCCTCCGGCTCCGCTTCGGCCTGTTCTGGCTCCACGATCTCGGCTACCTCAGCCTCCACCTCCGCAGCGGGCTGTTCGGCCTCGGGCTCTTCTTCGGCCTCCTCGGGCTCGGCCTCTTCGGCCTCCTCCGGCTCCGCTTCGGCCTGTTCTGGCTCCACGATCTCGGCTACCTCAGCCTCCGCCTCCGCAGCGGGCTGTTCGGCCTCGGGCTCTTCCTCGGCCTCCTCGTCCGGCTCGGCCTCTTCGGCCTCCTCCGGCTCCGCTTCGGCCTGTTCTGGCTCCACGATCTCGGCTACCTCAGCCTCCGCCTCCGCAGCGGGCTGTTCGGCCTCGGGCTCTTCCTCAGCCTCCTCGGGCTCGGCTTCCTTGGCGTCGGCTTCCTCGCCCACGGCAGCGGAGTCCTCGGCCTCCTCCTCGGCGGGTTCTTCGGCCTCGTCGGCCTCGTCTGCGGCGGCCTTGGCGTCTTCGTCTTCCGCTTCGCCAGCGGCCTTGGCGGCAGCGACGACACCGGTCGTCGCCCCTACGGCAGTCAACTCCTTCACGAAGTCTTCGACAGAGGTGTCTTCTTCTTCCTCCTCTTCGACTTCCTGCGGCTTCCCCTTCAGCGTCGCCGGATCCTCGCGGCCCTTCGGCGCGACCATGATGTACACCACCGCGGCGATGAACACGAACATCGACGTGAACGAATTGATCCGGATGCCCGCGATGAGTGTGGCCTCATCGCTGCGCATCAACTCGATCCAGAACCGGCCGAGGCAATAACCCGCCACATACATTGCGAACAGCCGACCGTGACCGATCTTGAACCGCCGGTCGATATAGATCAGTGCCGCGAAAACCAATAGGTTCCACAGCAATTCATACAGGAACGTCGGGTGGACGGCTTCCACTCCGGGGATCAAGGGCTGGCCCGTCGACACACCGTTCAGCGAATTGGTCGCACCGCTCGCATCCCGCCGCTCGTAGATCTCCAGACCCCAGGGCAGCGTAGTCGGACGGCCGTACAGCTCCTGGTTGAAGTAGTTGCCCAGCCGGCCAATCGCCTGCGCCAGAACGATTCCGGGTGCAATCGCGTCGCCGAACGCCGGCAACGGAATGCCGCGGTGACGACACCCTATCCACGCCCCGACACCGCCGAGCGCGACCGCGCCCCAGATGCCCAGACCGCCATCCCAGATCCGCAACGCACCGGCAAGGCCCGCGCCGTCGTCCCCGAAATACTTCGGCCAGTCCGTGATGACGTGATAGAGCCGGCCACCGATCAGACCGAACGGGACTGCCCACAACGCGATGTCGTAGATGACACCGCGCTCACCGCCCCTGGCTTCCCAGCGCCGATCCCCGATCACCAACGCCGCCACGATGCCAACGACTATGAACAGCGCGTACGCGCGGATCGGCAGTGGACCGAGATGCCAGACGCCCTGAGAAGGGCTCGGAATGTAAGCCAGGACTGTCGTCGTCACGCAGTAATCCTCTGCCGCACACCGTCGGCGAGTTCCTTGGTCAGCGACCGCACCGCCGGAATGCCGTCCTTCAACGCCGAAACCAACGCCGAGCCCACGATGACTCCGTCCGCATAGGCCCCGATCTGCGCAGCCTGCTCACGCGACCGCACGCCCAACCCGACACCGACCGGAATGTCCGACACTGCCTTCACCCGACGCACCAGTTCGGGCGCGGCCACCGACACCGCGTCACGCGCACCCGTCACCCCCATCGTCGATGCGGCATAAACGAATCCGCGGGACGCCTTGACCGTCGCCACCAGCCGCTCCGGCGTCGACGACGGCGCCACCAGAAAGATCCGATCCAGGTCGTGCGCGTCCGAAACCTGCAACCACTCCTCCGCCTCGTCCGGGATCAAATCCGGTGTGATCATGCCCAATCCACCGGCCGACGCCAGGTCCCGCGCGAACGCGTCGACACCCCTTCGCAGCACCGGGTTCCAGTACGTCATCACCACCGCTCGTCCGCCGGCATTGCTGATCGCCTCGACCGCCGTCAGCGCATCGCGCACTCGCACACCGCCGTGCAGCGCCGCCTCGGTGGCCGCCGCGATCGTCGGGCCGTCCATGCCGGGATCCGAATATGCAATGCCGACTTCCACGACATCGCAGCCGGATTCGATCAACGCCGTCATCGCCGAGATGGACGTCGGCACATCCGGAAACCCCGTCGGCAGGTAGCCGATCAGGGCCGACCGTCCTTCGGTGCGGCACGTCTCGAACAAGCCAGCCAAGCGACTCACGATGCACCCTTGCCATCCAGCAGGCCGAACCACTTGGCGGCTGTCTCGACGTCCTTGTCGCCGCGCCCCGACATGTTCACGACGATGATCGCCCCGCGTCCAAGTTCGCGACCAAGCTTCAGCGCGCCCGCCACGGCATGCGCCGACTCGATCGCCGGAATGATTCCCTCCGTCTGGCACAGCAGCGCGAATGCGTCCATCGCCTCGGCGTCGGTGATCGGCCGATACTCGGCGCGGCCCGTGTCCTTGAGGAACGCATGTTCGGGGCCGACGCCGGGATAGTCCAAACCTGCGGAGATCGAATGGGATTCGATGGTCTGCCCGTCCTCGTCCTGCAACAGATATGAGAACGACCCCTGGAACGCGCCAGGCGACCCGCCGGTGAAAGTCGCGGCGTGACGGCCTGTTTCGACGCCGTCGCCTGCCGCTTCGTAGCCCACTAGCCGGACACCCGGATCGTCAATGAACGCATGGAAGATGCCGATCGCATTCGACCCGCCACCCACGCATGCCGTCACCGCGTCGGGCAGCCGGCCCGCCTGGTCAACAATCTGCACTCGCGCCTCGAGCCCGATCACTCGCTGAAAGTCGCGCACCATCGTCGGGAACGGATGTGGCCCGGCCGCAGTGCCGAAGCAGTAATACGTGTTGTCCGCGTTGGTCACCCAATCGCGGAACGCCTCGTTGATCGCGTCCTTCAAAGTCTTCGAGCCCGCTTCGACGGACACCACCTCGGCGCCCAGTAGCCGCATCCGCGCCACGTTCAACGCCTGCCGCGCCGTGTCGATGGCGCCCATATAGACCACGCACTCGAGACCCAACAACGCGCACGCGGTCGCGGTAGCCACGCCGTGCTGACCCGCGCCCGTCTCGGCGATCACCCGCGTCTTGCCCATCTGCCGCGCCAGCAGCGCCTGGCCCAACACGTTATTGATCTTGTGAGATCCGGTGTGGTTGAGGTCTTCTCGCTTCAGGAAGATCCGCGCTTCGCCGGCGTGCTCGCTCAGCCGGGCCGCTTCGTACAACGGTGACGGCCGCCCGCTGTAATGGCGCTGCAACCGGTCCAGCTCGTCGAGGAAGGCGTGGTCGCCGCGGGCCTTTTCATACGCGGCGGTGACCTCCTCGATCACCGCCATCAGCGCCTCGGGCACGAATCGCCCGCCGTACACGCCGAAATGGCCGCGCACATCCGGATCGTGAACCGTGGGTTCGGCGACGGCCGCGCTCGAACGCGGAAGCTCAGGGCCGGCGAGATCGGCCACTTGTCAGCGTGCGGGTTTCGGGCACGACGGATGCGTGCCTGCGGTGACCAAATCGGCAACGGCGCCGCGGGGATCGCCACTGGTGACCAGTCCCTCACCGACGAGTACCGCGTCGGCACCGGCGCCCGCGTAGGCGAGCAGATCGGCGGTGCCGCGCACGCCGGACTCGGCGATGCGGATGATGTTCGTCGGCAGCCCAGGGGCGATGCGCGCGAAGCAATCCCGATCCACTTCCAATGTCTTGAGATCGCGCGCGTTGACACCGATGACCTTCGCGCCGGCCTGCAGCGCGCGATCGGCCTCCTCTTCGGTGTGCACCTCGACCAGCGCCGTCATACCCAGCGACTCCGTGCGATCGAGCATCGACACCAGCACCGGCTGATCCAGCGCCGCAACGATCAGCAGCAGCATGTCGGCGCCGTGGGCGCGGGCCTCGTGGATCTGATACGGCCTGACGATAAAGTCCTTGCGTAACACCGGGATTGACACCGCGGCGCGCACCGCGTCCAGATCCTCGAGCGACCCGTTGAACCGGCGCTGTTCGGTCAGCACGCTGATGATGCGCGCGCCACCATCCTCATACGCGTGGGCCAGCTTCGCCGGATCGGAGATCGACGCCAGCTCGCCGCGCGACGGACTGGCCCGCTTCACTTCGGCGATCACAGCGATACCGGGTCCGCGCAGCGCCGCCATCACGTCCAGCGGCGGCGGCGCGTCCCTGGCCATTGCCTTGATCTCGGCCAGCGGAACGACGGCCTCACGAGCGGCAACATCGGCGCGGACTCCTTCGATGATGGAGTCGAGCACGGTCGCCGAAGTCATACCCGTCGTTGTCCTTCCTGTGAACGTGCTTGATCTTCATCGAAGGGTAGCCGCCACCACACCACGATCGATCACCGGCCCTTGTTGTCCGGATTGGTGGGGTCACGCCCCTCGTCGAGCGCGTCCCAGATCGTCCGCTCCGACATCGCGGCGCCGGGTTCGTCGGCCTGCGACGTCGCCCGACGCACGTACTTGGCCGCGCCAGACCTTGCTTTGGCCGCCGAGCGCATCAGCAACACCGCGCCGACAAGCGCGCCCACCGCGGCCACCAACGTGATCACCGCGCCCCCGTAGTGCCGCTGCGTGCCAACCAGGTCAGCCACCGGCACCGCAGCGAGATGAGCGGCCCGGACGGCCACGTCGCGAACCACCCACAGGCTGATCGCCAGATACGCCAGACCCGCGCTCGCCGCGGCGACCAGCACGGCGAGCAGCCGCAGCGGCCAGCCCCGCACCGCCAGCGCGGCGATCGCAGCGGCCAGCAGCAGCACCGCAAGCGGCACCAGTGCCGTCGACCAGGATCCTCCCGACAGCGTCGCGGTCTTCGGCTGCCCCAGCCCGTCGAACGAGCGCACCTCGACCCACGTCAGCCGCGACGCCACCCACAGCGCCACTGCGGACAGCACGAGCAGGAGTTGCGCTATCCGGATCACGGGTTGGTCAACGTTTCCGCCGCGGCGATCGCGTTCAGCACCGCGCGGGCCTTGTTCGCGGCCTCGGTGTACTCGTACGGACCGTTGGAGTCGGCCACAACTCCTCCGCCAGCCTGCACATACGCCGTGCCATTGCGCATCAGCGCGGTGCGGATGGCGATCGCGAAGTCGGCGTTGCCGGCGAAGTCCAGATACCCCAGCACGCCGCCGTACAGGCCGCGGCGGGTCTTCTCGACCTCCTCGATCAACTCCATCGCCCGCACCTTCGGCGCACCCGACAGCGTCCCCGCCGGAAAGCAGGCCGTCACTGCATCCAGGGCGGTCTTGCCCTCGACGAGCAGCCCGGTCACCGTCGACACCAAATGCATGACGTGGCTGTAGCGCTCGATGTGGCTGTAGTCCTCGACCCGAACCGTCCCTGGCTGGCAGACCCGGCCCAGATCGTTGCGGCCCAGGTCGACCAACATCAGATGCTCGGCGCGCTCCTTGTCATCGGAAAGCAGCTCCTTCTCCAGCAGCAGGTCCTCTTCCTCGGACGCACCGCGCCACCGCGTCCCGGCGATCGGGTGCGTGGTCGCCCGGCCGTCCTTCACCGTCACCAGCGCCTCGGGGCTCGAGCCGGCGATCGAAAAGTCCAGCCCGCCAGCCTCATTGGGCACGTTGAGCAGATACATGTACGGGCTCGGGTTCGACACCCGCAGCATTCGGTACACGTCGAGCGGGTCAGCGTCGGTGTCCATCTCGAACCGTTGCGACGGCACCACCTGGAACGCTTCGCCTGCCTCGATCTCGCGGACGAGCCGCTCGACGATCGCCCCGTACTCCTCCAGCGTGCGTTGCGCGCGGTGCAGCGGCTCGGGCCGACTGAACGTCGCCACCGTCGACGGCAGATGCTCGCTCAGCGCGGCGGTCATCACGTCCAGCCGGGCGACGGCGTCGTCGTAGGCCCAGTCGACGCGCTCGTCGGTGCCGTTCCAGTTCACCGCGTTGGCGATCAGCGTGATGGTGCCCTCGTGATGGTCGACCGCCGCGATGTCGGTGGCCAGCAGTAGCAGCATGTCCGGCAGTCGGAGGTCGTCGACGGCCAGCTCGGGCAGCCGCTCCAGCCGCCGCACCATGTCGTAGGCGAAGAACCCGACCAAGCCGCTCGTCAGCGGCGGCAACCCGGGCAGCGGCCCAGTGGCCAGCAGCTCCAGCGTCGCACGCAGAGCCTGCAGCGGATCGCCGCCTCGCGGCGCATCCTTTGGCGTCACGCCCAGCCACACCGCTTCGCCGTCGCGGACCGTCAGCGCCGACGGCGCGCCCGCGCCGATAAACGACCACCGTGACCACGACCGCCCGTTCTCCGCAGACTCCAGCAAGAACGTCCCGGGCCGGTTGGCGGCAAGCTTGCGGTACGCCGACAGCGGGGTCTCGCTGTCGGCGAGCACCTTGCGAGTCACCGGCACCACCCGGTGCTCGGCGGCCAGCGCCCGGAAGTCCTCGCGCGGGGTGGTGATGGCGAGGTTGGCGGTCGTTTGCACGGAACAATCCTCCCAGACTCCTCGGATGCGACGGGCGTAGCGTGACACCCATGAAACGTGGTGACCAGGTAGCCGAGTTCGAACTACCGGACCAGACAGGCACTGTGCGAAGCCTCACAGCGTTGCTCGCCGACGGCCCCATCGTGCTGTTCTTCTATCCGGCGGCGATGACACCTGGCTGTACCAAGGAGGCCTGCCACTTCCGCGATCTGGCATCGGAGTTCGCCGCCGTCGGCGCCAGCCGTGTCGGCATCAGCGCCGATCCCGTTGAGAAGCAGGCGAAATTCGCCGACCAGCAGAGCTTCGACTACCCGCTGCTGTCCGACACCGACGGCACCGTCGCCACGCAGTTCGGCGTCAAGCGCGGCCTTCTCGGCAAGTTCATGCCGGTCAAGCGGACGACGTTCGTCATCGATACCGACCGCACCGTGCTCGACGTGATCGCCAGCGAGTTCAGCATGGACACCCACGCCGACAAAGCGCTCGAAGTGCTGCGCCAGCGGCAGTCGGCTTAGCCGCCAAGCGCGCCGGGTAGTCACCCACCATGGCGCATCGCCTGATCGAGGAATCACCGGTTCGATTCCGGATCGACCCGTCCGGCGCCATGAGGGTGCCCGGCGTGATCTTCGCGTCCCGGTCATTACTGCCGGAGACCGACGTCGAGCCGGTGGCCAAGCAGGTGGCGAACGTCGCCACCCTGCCGGGCATCGTCGAGGCGTCGTACGCGATGCCGGACGTCCATCTCGGGTACGGCTTTCCCATCGGCGGCGTCGCGGCCACCGACGTCTCGCATGGCGGGGTGATCTCCCCGGGCGGCGTCGGGTTCGACGTCTCATGCGGCGTGCGACTGCTGGCCGCCGACATCGACCGCCGTGAGTTCGCGAGGGTCGGCGAGAAGCTCATGGACGAGCTGAACCGCCGAATTCCCCACGGCGGCGGGCCCGGAGGGGTGTGGCCCAAGCTGACGCCCGGTGAGCTCGACAAGGTGCTCGGCGGCGGTTCCCGGTACGTGGTCGAACACGGTGACGGGACGCAACGCGATCTGGACCGCTGCGAAGACGGCGGCGCACTCGACGGTGCATCACCAGCGCGGGTCAGCGAGCGCGCACGGGCGCGCGGTGCGGGACAGCTCGGCAGCCTCGGGTCGGGCAACCACTTCCTCGAGGTGCAGGAGGTCGACGAGGTGTTCGACGCGACCGCCGCCGACGTGTTCGGGGTGCACCCCGGCCAGGTTTGCGTGATGATCCACTGCGGCTCGCGAGGACTCGGGCACCAGGTCTGCTCCGACCACGTGCAGATGATGGATCGCGCCATGGCGCGTTACGACATCTCTGTCCCGGACCGGCAGTTAGCCTGCGCCCCAGTCGATTCCGATGAGGGACGTTCGTATGTGGGCGCGATGTATGCGGCCGCCAATTACGCTCGCGCCAACCGTCAGCTCCTCGGGACGGCGGCCGCGGCGGCGTTCCGGTGGGCCACCGGACGTGGACTGGAATTGGTCTACGACATCTCACACAATCTCGCCAAGATCGAGCGTCATCAGGTCGATGGCGAAACGCGGGAGCTGTGCGTGCACCGCAAGGGCGCGACCCGGGCGTTGCCGCCGGGGCACCCCGAACTCCCGGCGGATCTGGTCGAGGCGGGGCAACCGGTCCTCATCCCGGGATCGATGGGCACCGCGTCCTATGTGCTGACCGGCGTGCCCGATGGCCACGCGTTCCACTCCACCTGCCACGGCGCAGGGCGGCGACTCAGCCGGCATCAGGCGGCGCGGACGGTGAGCGCCAAGGTGCTGCGCGACGAACTCGAGCGTCGGCAGGGAATCCTCGTCCGGGCGGCGTCGCGCCGTGGCCTGGCCGAAGAGGCGCCGTCGGCGTACAAGGACGTCGACGAGGTTGTGCGGGTCGCCGAACAGGCGGGGCTGTGCCGCAGGGTCGCCCGGCTCGTGCCGCTGGGTGTGGTGAAGGGGTGACCGGTGACCGACGCAGACCGCGGGCACAGGGCGGTGCCGCACCCCGCCGACGTGGCGATCGAAGCGTGGGGCCCGACGCGGGAGGCCTGCTTGGCCGAGGCGGTGGCCGCGCTGGTGGACGGTTTCGCCGACACGACGCGTGCGTCGTCCTCCGACGTCGTGGTGTCGGAGCTGACCGCCGACGATGACACCGGCCGCCTCGTCGCCGTGCTGGATCAGGTGATCTTTCTGCTTGACACCGAGGGCTTCGTTCCGCTCGGCGCCGACGTTGAAATCGGACCGGAGACGGTGCGGTTACGCACGCCCGTCGTATCCATGGACGACGCCGAGCCGATCGGGGCGGCACCGAAGGCCGTCGCGCTGCACGGGCTCGCGTTCGACCGGGTGGGCAACGGGTGGCAATGCCGAGCCACCATCGACGTCTAACCGGTGTCGTGCTTCACGTATTCGTCGAACCAGGCGGCGGCAAGCGCGGCCACGCGCTCGAGTGCGCCGGGCTCTTCGAACAGGTGCGTGGCGCCGCGGATCACCTTGATGCGGTGAGGGGCTGACAGTTCGCGACTGGCCAGCCGGTTCGCGTCGAGGATTCGCCGATCCCGGCCGCCGACGATCATCAGCGTCGGTGCCTCGACGTCGTGCAGCGCATCGCCCGCGAGATCTGGACGGCCACCGCGCGACACAACGGCCCGCACCGATGGCTCTCCGGCGGCGGCAATCAGGGCGGCGGCGGCGCCGGTGCTTGCGCCGAACAAGCCGACCGGAAGGCCACGGACCGCCTCGTGTTCGCGCATCCGGTCGAGCGCTGACAACACACGGTCGGCGAGTAAGCCGACGTCGAACCGGAATTCACGGGTACGCAAATCCGTCTGCTCCTCGCTTTCGGTGAGCAGGTCCAGCAGCAGGGTGGCGAAACCGTCGTCCCGCAGCACCTGCGCGACGAGGCGATTGCGTGGACTGAAGCGGGAACTGCCCGTTCCGTGGGCGAAGACGACGAGTCCCCTCGCATTCGGCGGGACCTCAAGATCGCCGAGCAATTCGACGCCGCCCGATCCGACGGCGACGGGAAGGGACATACCTAATGGTTTACCGGCGGTAGCGCCGTCAAACCTGGCCAAGCGTGCCGATCGAGAAGCACGACGTTCGCCCGCCGTCGACGACCAGGTTGGCACCGGTGATGTAGGCGGCCTCGTCGGACAGTAGGAACGCCACGGCCGCCGCGATATCCCCGGGTTGCCTGATGCGGCCGAGCGGGATGGACCCCTCGTTCTCAGCCCGTTCCCTTGCTGGGTCGGGCGCGGCGGCGAATTCGGCTCTCAGCATCGGTGTATCGGTCGTGCCCGGGGAGATGCTGTTCACCCGGATTCCGTGAGGCGCCAGCTCCGCGGCGAGGGCACGGGTCATCGCAAGCACACCGCCTTTCGTTGCGGTGTAGCCGACATAGCCCTGCTGGCCGAGCAGTCCGAGCTCCGACCCTGTGGTGACTATGGCTCCGTCGCCGGCCGGGAGCATCCGCCGGGCGGCCTCGCGCACCACGAAGAAGCTGCCGGACAGGTTCACCCGCAGCTGTCGCAGCCAGTCGTCGTCGTGCAGCGAGATCGCGGGACCCACGACCGAGATTCCGGCGTTGCTGAAGACCGCGGACACCGCACCGAGCGTTTCGGCGGCATCGAACGCCGCGGCGACCTGACGCGGATCACCCACGCCCGCGGCTATTGCGAGTGCCGCTGACCCGCTGGCTCGGCATTCTGCTGCGGCTGCCTCCAAATCGTCACCGGGCAGCGCCACGAGCGCGACCGCCGCGCCCTCCTGCGCCAGTCGAAGTGCGGTGGCGCGACCGATTCCGGAGCTGGCGCCGGTGACAAGTGCGACGCGATCGGCGAAGCGGGGCATCCGTTTACTCTTCGGACGCCAGCAGTAGGTCGGCGTCGAAGCAGGTATGGTCGCCGGTGTGGCAGGCGCCGCCGACCTGGTCGACCTCGAGCAGCACGGTGTCGCCGTCGCAATCCAGCCGCACCGAGTGCACGTGCTGGGTGTGGCCCGACGTCGCTCCCTTGATCCACTGTTCGCCGCGCGAGCGCGAGTAGTACGTCGCCTCGCGGGTTTCCAGCGTCCGGGCCAGTGCGATGTCGTCCATCCACGCCACCATCAACACTTGGCCGCTGCCGCGCTCCTGCGCGACTGCGGTGAACAACCCATTGGCGTCGCGTTTTATTCGGGACGCGATGGCGGGATCCAACTCGATGTCGAGCGTCATCGCACGATGATCCCTTCTGCCGCCATCGCCGCCTTCACCTGGCCGATGGTCAGCTCCCGGAAGTGGAACACGCTGGCGGCGAGCACGGCGTCGGCACCTGCAACTACGGCGGGTGCGAAATGCTCCAGCGCGCCGGCTCCCCCGCTGGCGATCACCGGCACGTTCACGGCACCGCGCACCGCCCTCAGCATCGGCAGGTCGAATCCGGCCTTGGTTCCGTCGTAATCCATCGAATTCAGCAGGATCTCGCCGACGCCGAGTTCGGCGCCGCGGGTGGCCCATTCGATCGCGTCGATGCCGGTTCCGCGGCGGCCGCCGTGCGTAGTGACCTCCCAGCCCGACCGCGTCGGCTGCTCGCCTTCAGGCACGGTGCGCGCATCCACAGACAGCACGATGCACTGCGACCCGAACTGGCGGGACAGCTCGGCCAGCAGCTCGGGGCGGGCGATCGCCGCGGTGTTGACGGCCACCTTGTCGGCGCCCGCCCGCAACAGCACGTCGACATCGGCCACCGAGCGCACGCCACCGCCGACGGTCAGCGGTATGAACACCTGCTCGGCGGTGCGCTTGACGACCTCCAGCATGGTGGCCCGCCCCGACGACGACGCCGTCACGTCCAGGAACGTGAGCTCGTCGGCGCCCTCGGCGTCGTATGCGGCGGCGAGCTCGACGGGATCGCCCGCGTCGCGGAGGTTTTCGAAGTTCACACCCTTGACCACCCGGCCGTCATCGACGTCCAGGCACGGGATGATGCGGACCGCTACATCCATCAGTAACTCTCCGGGTCGCCGACCGCGCGCACGATGTCGAGGATCTCACCGTGCACCCCGGGTAGTGCGGCCAGCGCGGATCGCGAGTTGATGGTCCACTCGTTTCCGGCCAGGTCGGTGACGATCCCGCCCGCCGACTGCACCAGCGCGACGCCGGCCGCGTGGTCCCAGATGTGGTGGCCGAAACTGATTGCGCCGCCCAGGATTCCCGCGGCGACATAGGCCAGGTCGATGCCGGTGGCGCCATGCATCCGCACCCGGGAGCATTTCCGGCTCAGGTTCTCGAGGGTGGCCAGCCGATAGCGGCCGGGGAAGCGTCCGCGCGCGTCGACGTTGAAGGTGCCGATGCCGACCACACAGTCGGTGAGCTTGGCAATCCGCAGCGGCGCCTGCGCGACCCCATTGGCGTACAAGGGCTTTCCGATGACCGCGGTGTAGCGCTGATCGGTGAACGGCAACCAGGTCAGCCCCGCGACCGGCTCGCCGTCGCGCAGCAGCGCGAGCAGGATCGCCGCCATCGGTGAGCCCGCCGCGTAGTTGAACGTGCCGTCGATCGGGTCGAGCACCCACACCAGTGGCGATTCGACGTCGGCGCCGCCGAACTCCTCGCCGTGCGCCTCGATGCCGGTCGCCGATACCAGCGCGTCGACGACCTGGCGTTCGATGGCGAGGTCGACGTCGGTGGCGAAGTCGTTGCCCTTCTTCTGCACCGCGGATTCGGCACGGTGCCCGGCGATGAACGGCTTGGCCGCGGCGTCAAGAATCTTGGCGGCCTGCGAGACCAGGGCGTCGAGGTCGGTCTCGTCCAGCGCCATTACTCTCCTACCGCGGCCAGCGCCTCGGGCAAGGTGAATCGCCCGGCGTAGAGCGCCTTTCCGACGATGGCGCCTTCCACACCGCGGTTGGTGAGGGTGGCGATGGCCCGCAGGTCATCGAGGCTCGATACCCCGCCGGACGCGATCACCGGTGCGTCGGTGCGGTCGGTGACGCTGGCCAGCAGCTCCAGGTTGGGTCCGTTCAGCGTGCCGTCTTTGGTGACGTCGGTGACGACGAAGCGCGAACAGCCTTCGCGGTCAAGGCGTTTCAGCACCTCCCACAGGTCACCGCCGTCGGTTTCCCACCCGCGGCCGCGCAGCCGGTGCTCACCGTCGACGATCTTCACGTCCAGACCGACGGCCACCGCCTCGCCGTGCTCGGCCACGACCTTGGCGCACCACTGCGGGTTCTCCAGCGCCGCGGTGCCGAGGTTGACCCGGGCGCAGCCCGTGGCCAGCGCCGCCTTCAGCGACTCGTCGTCACGGATGCCGCCCGACAGTTCGACCGAGACGTCGAGCGTGCCGACCACCTCGGCGAGCAGTTCACGGTTCGACCCGCGCCCGAAGGCGGCGTCGAGGTCGACGAGGTGGATCCATTCGGCGCCGTCGCGCTGCCAACCCAGGGCGGCATCGAGAGCGGAGCCGTACTCGGTTTCGCTGCCGGCCTGCCCCTGCACGAGGCGCACGGCCCGGCCCTCGACCACGTCGACGGCGGGAAGAAGTATCAATGGCACGGCCGTCAACCTAGCGTCCCGACCCAATTGCCCAGCAGCGTGGCACCTGCGTCACCGCTCTTTTCCGGGTGGAACTGGGTGGCGGCCAGCGGCCCGTCCTCGACCGCCGCCAGGAACGGCACGGCGTGGGTGGCCCAGGTCAGCAGGGCGGCGGGATTACCTTCCCACTGCTGCGCGGCATACGAGTGCACGAAGTAGAACCGGGTGGTGGGATCGAGGCCCTTGAACAGCCGGGTCCCCGCCGCGGCGTCGACGACGTTCCAGCCCATGTGCGGGATGACCGGCGCGTCGAGACGCACGACGGCGCCGGGCCATTGCCCGCAACCCGTCGTCTCGACCCCGAACTCCACCCCGCGCGCGAACAGGATCTGCATGCCGACGCACACCCCGAGCACCGGGCGGCCCGCCGCCACCCGGTCGGCGATGAGCTTCTCGCCGCCGATCTTGCGCAGCCCGGTCATGCATGCCTCGAACGCACCGACCCCGGGCACCACCAGCCCGTCGGCGTTCATCGCCGCGCTGGCGTCGGCGGTGACCTCGACGTCAGCGCCGACCCGCTCCAGCGCCCGCTGCGCCGAGCGCAGGTTGCCCGAGCCATAGTCGAGGACAACGACTTTGGCCGTCACAACGTGCCTTTGGTGGATGGCACGCCGGTCACGCGCGGGTCGTATTCCACGGCCTGGCGCAGCGCCCGGGCGACGGCTTTGTACTGGGCCTCGGTGATGTGGTGCGGGTCGCGGCCGTACAGCGTGCGCACGTGCAGCGCGATGCGGGCGTTCATCGCCAGCGACTCGAACACGTGCCGGTTGATCACCGTGTGATACGGCACCTCGGATCCGGCAATCGTGGTGTGCAGCAGGTGGTCCGGCTCGCCGGTGTGCACGCAGTACGGCCGACCGGACACGTCGACGGCGGCGTGTGCGAGCGTCTCGTCCATCGGGATCCACGCGTCGCCGAAGCGGCGGATGCCCTTCTTGTCCCCCAGCGCCTTACCCAGCGCTTGACCGAGCACGATCGCGGTGTCCTCGATGGTGTGATGGCCCTCGATCTCGACGTCGCCCTTGGCCCGCACGGTCAGGTCGAAGCTGGCGTGGCTGCCCAGTGAGGTGAGCATGTGGTCGTAGAACGGCACGCCGGTGTCGACGTCGACGACGCCGGTGCCGTCGAGGTCGAGTTCGACAACGATGTCGGACTCCTTGGTCTTGCGTTCGATTTTCGCGCGACGGTGGTCGGTCACTGTGCTCCTATCCGGGCGCTGGCGGCCAGCAGCGCGTCGTTCTCCTCCGTCAGGCCGGTGGTGGCGCGCAGGTACCCGGGGATACCGACGTCACGGATCAGGATGCCGGCGTCGAGGTAGCGCTGCCAGGTGGCCGGTGCGTCGGCGAATTCGCCGAACAGCACGAAGTTGGCGTCACTCGGGATGACACGGAAACCCATGCCTGTCAACGCTTCTGTGACGCGGTTGCGCTCGGCGATCAGCTTCGCGACGCTGCCGAGCGTGTCGTCGGCGTGGCGAAGCGCGGCGCGGGCGGCGGCCTGGGTGACCGAGGACAGGTGGTACGGCAGCCGCACCAGCAGCATCGCGTCGATCACTGCCGGTGCGGCGATCAGATAGCCGAGCCGGCCACCGGCGAACGCGAACGCCTTGCTCATCGTGCGGGTGACGACGAGCTTGGTCGGGTACTCGTCGATCAGCTTGACCGCGCTTGGCTGCGACGAGAACTCGCCATAGGCCTCGTCGAGGATGAGCATGCCGGTGGCCATCGCCTCGAGGAGCCGTTGCAGTTCGTCCAGCGGAACGCTTTGGCCCGACGGGTTATTGGGGCTGGCGACGAACACGATGTCGGGCATGTGCTCCTTGATCGCCTGCACCGCAACGTCGGTATCGAGGCTGAAGTCGTCGGCGCGGTTGGCCACCAGCCATTCGGTCTGGGTGCCGCCGGAGATGATGGGATGCATCGAGTACGACGGCACGAAGCCGATAGCACTGCGGCCAGGACCACCGAACGCCTGGAGCAGCTGTTGCAGAATTTCGTTGGAACCGTTGGCAGCCCAGAGGTTTTCGACGCCGAGCGTTGTGCCGGTCTGCGCGGTGAGGTACGCGGCCAGGTCGGTGCGCAGCGCCACCGCGTCGCGGTCGGGATAGCGGTGTAACTCCGGTGCTACGGCGTGGACCGAGGCCGTCACGTCGTCGACGAGGGCTTTGGTGGGCGGGTGCGGGTTCTCGTTCGTGTTGAGCCGCACCGGCACCGTCAATTGCGGGGCGCCGTAAGGCGATTTGCCGCGCAGATCCTCACGCAATGGCAGATCGGCCAGCGAAATTTGACGTCCCGGCGGCCCTGCATTCTGTTCTTCGCGCAAGCGGCTCATCACTTCTCGAACCTCCGCCGCACGGCCTCGCCGTGCGCGGGCAGGTTCTCGGCCTTCGCCAGCGTGATGACGTACCCGGACACATCCTTGAGCGCGGCCTCGTCGTAGTCGACGACGTGAATGCCGCGCAGGAACGTCTGCACCGACAGGCCACTGGAATGCCGCGCGCAGCCGGCGGTGGGCAGCACGTGGTTGGACCCGGCGCAGTAGTCGCCGAGGCTGACCGGTGCGTACGGCCCGACGAAAATCGCGCCCGCCGAGCGGATTCGGCGGGCGACATCGCGCGCATCGACGGTCTGGATCTCCAGGTGCTCGGCCGCGTAGGCATTGACCGTGCGAACTCCGGCGTCGACGTCGTCAACGAGAACGATCGCCGACTGCTTGCCCGACAGCGCCGCTGTCACCCGTTCCCGGTGCACAGTGGTCTCCAACTGGTTCGCGAGTTCGCGCTCGGTGGCGTCGGCAAGCGACACGCTCGGGGTGACGAGGACGCTGGCCGCCATCTCGTCGTGCTCGGCCTGGCTGATCAGGTCCGCGGCGACGTGCACAGGGTCGGCGGTGTGGTCGGCGAGGATGGCGATCTCGGTGGGGCCGGCCTCGGCGTCTATGCCAACCTGCGAACGGCAGATGCGCTTGGCCGCGGTGACGTAGATGTTGCCCGGACCGGTGATCATGTCGACGGGTGCCAGCTCGGAGCCGTCGGTGTCGGTGCCGCCGTAGGCCAGCAGCGCGACGGACTGCGCACCGCCGACGGCCCATACCTCGTCGACGCCGAGCAGCCGCGCGGCGGCCAGGATCGTCGGGTGCGGCAGGCCGCCGAATTCGGCCTGCGGCGGGCTGGCGATCACCAGCGAGTCCACGCCCGCGGTCTGCGCGGGCACCACGTTCATCACCACACTGGACGGATAGACGGCGTTGCCGCCCGGCACGTAGAGGCCGACGCGCTCCACGGGCACCCAGCGCTCGGTGACCGTCGCGCCAGGCGCCAGCGTCGTCGTGGTGTCGGTGCGCCGCTGATCGGCGTGCACGGCGCGGGCCCGATCGATGGCCACCTCAAGCGCGGCGCGGACGTCGGCGTCCAGCTCGGCCAGGGCGCGATCCAGTTCGGCGGCAGGGACACGGACCTGTGTAGGACGCACCCCGTCGAACGATTCGCCGTACTCCAGGGCGGCCTGTGCGCCCCGGTCGGCGACCGCGTCGACGATCGGGCGCACCTTGGGCACAACCGAGTCCACGTCGACACCGCCACGCGGCAGCGCGGCCCTCAACTGCGCAGCGGACAGCCCCGCCCCGCGCAAGTCGATGCGGGCGATCGGCCGTGGCGATACATTCACGCTGACCATTCTCCCAGAGCAGCACAAATCGGTATTGGAGGCGTCATGCGCGCGAAGGATCACCCCAACAATGCGCCCGGCGTGCCGATGGTGTTCCCGCCCCTGGTGGAGCGCCTACAAGTCAAATACTTCAACCCGGTGATCAAGCCATTCGCGCGGTATCTGCCTGGGATGGCGACGATCAAACACCGCGGTCGGAAGTCCGGTAAGCAATATGAAACCATCGTGACCGCCTACCGCAAGGGCAACGTGCTGGCGATCGCGCTGGGCCACGGGAAAACAGACTGGGTAAAGAACGTGCTGGCCGCGGGCGAGGCCGATGTGCACTTCATTCGGCGAGAGGTGCACCTGGTCAACCCGCGGATCGTGCCGGCCGGCAGTGATGCGGAGGGACTGCCACGGATGGCCCGACTGCAGGCCGGCAGGATGGCGATCTTCGTCGCCGATATCGCTTGACCGCGCTGACACACTGACTCCATGGCGTGGGAAGTCTGGCTGACGTTCTTCGGCGCCGCGATCGCGATCAGTGTGTCGCCAGGAGCGGGCGCCATCCAATCAATGGCGACAGGGCTGACCCAAGGCGTGCGGCGCGGCTACTGGAGCATCCTCGGCCTGGAGATCGGCCTGATGCTGCAGCTTGCGCTGGTTGCGATCGGGCTGGGCGCGGCGGTGTCGAACTCGATCCTGGCGTTCAACGTCATCAAGTGGATCGGCGTGGCCTATCTGGTCTACCTGGCCGTACGGCAGTGGCGCACCGCGACCGTCGACCTGCGTGAGCAGATCGGCAAAGCGGTCGACGGAGGCAGGCTGGCGCTCGTCGTGCGCGGCTTCCTGGTCAACGCCACCAACCCCAAGGGCCTGGTGTTCTTCCTCGCCGTGCTGCCGCAGTTCGTGGTGCCGACCGCGCCGCTGCTGCCGCAATACCTGGCGATCGGCGCGACGATGGTCGCCGTCGACCTCGTCGTGATGGGCCTCTACACCGGCATGTCCGTGCGACTGCTCGAGTGGCTGCGGACACCGCGACAGCAAACAATCCTCAACCGGGTGTTCTCCGGCCTGTTCGCGGCGGCGGCGGTCGTGCTGTCGCTGGTGCGCCGCGGCCCGGCTACCGCGTAGGCAGTATCACCGCGGATGGGTGTGCGACGTCGTGGTACACCGCCTGGTCTGCGGTCTTGAGCGTGGTTGCGGTGGCGAGCGGTTCGTCGGTGCCGGGGTTGCGGGCATACCGCGGAAACGCGCCGCTGGAGATCTGGACTCTGATCCGGTGGCCGCGCAGGAAACGGTACGCGGTGGGCCACAATCGCACAGTGGCGCAAGCGATTTTGTCGACGTCGGACAGGCTGATCAGACCGTCGCAGACGTTGTACGAGCGCCCCCGCGGGTCGACGTCGCAGAGCCTGACGAACAGGTCGGCATCGCGCAGGCTGGACCGGAACCAGATCTCGGCGCTGACGTCGCCGATCACCTCGACATCGCGATCCAGCACGGCAGTGGTGTACGTGAGCACGTCCGGCCGGGATTCCAACTTTCGGTTGTCGACCCGGCCGGCACCGCGGAAGCGCATGACCACTCCCCCGACTGCGGGTGTGGGATCGGCCGGGTCATATCGGTAGCGGTCGGGCGCCGATTCGCCGGGCCGCTCGGTCGATAACGCCCCGTCGGGCTGGAGGTAGAACCGTTGCGGCGAGTAGCCCTGCGGCGGCCACGATTCGAAGTCGCGCCACGCTTCCTCGCCCATCACGTACAGGCGGACCGGTGCGCGGGACGGTGGCTGCTCGCCGCGCGCGTGGGCGAGCCCGAACTCGATGGCCTCATATATCGGCAGCGGGTCCATCGTCATGTGCGTCCACGGCCCGACAGTCATGCGGGCCGGGCGCCCAGCGTCCTGCAGAAGCCGGAAGTCGCGCAGCTGGCCGGGCAGGAAGATGTCGTACCAGCCGCCGATCGAGCTGACCGGCACGCGGACCTCCGCCACCCGGTGACTGTGGTCGATGCCGGACCATCGCGGCGAGTCAGCGTCGTGGGTCAGGATGTCCCGGACGTAGCCGACGCGGTGCCCGGTGGCGGCCACATCGGCCTCGCTCAGCGGAAGGGTGAACAATGCCCGGGCGTTCTTTCGGCCCGAGACAAGCTGCCGCAGGAACGCGCCGCGACGCTCCTGACCGTCGGTCATGATGCCCCACCCGAACGGCGTCTCCAGCGACATGCCGTCGTTGCGCAGGAACTCCAGCGTCAAGGCGGACTCGGTCACTTGGGGAACCATCGCCTTGACCTCTGGCGGTAGGCGGTCGGCAACTGCCCACTGCACGTAGCCGAGGTAGCTTCCTCCCAGCAGCACGATCGAACCCTCGAACCATGGCTGCTCGATGACCCAGTCCAGGGTCGCCAAACCGTCCTCGCGCTCCTGACGCATCGGATCGAAGGCTCCGCCGGAGCCGAACGTGCCGCGAGTGCTCACGATCAGCACCTGGAACCCGCGCTCGGCCATCACCCTGCCCAGCATCAGGCCGAACATCCCCCGGCGACCGTAGGGCGAGCGGTACAACGCGGTCGGTAACCCGTCGCCGCCCTTCTGCGGTGCCCACCTGTCCGCCAGCAGTTCGACCCCGTCGGGCATGGGAACCCGAAGATCACGCTCGACAACGAGGTCTCGGGTCGACGGCGGCGACAGCTTGAGCAGGCGTTGGAGGAGATGGCTAGTAGGATTCACCCCTCCACGTTAAGGATCACCATGGGCGAACGGCCGCGGCGGTGGGTGTTACTGCTTGATCAGCCGGCCGCCGAGCTCGTCGACACCGGGGCCCGATAACCGTGCCTCTTCGAACATCAGCTGCTGCATCGCATGGCCTTTCTTGAGTGATTTCTCAAGTATTCTTGAGTGACCTTTCAAGTAAAGTCAAGGCATGCCTCGCCCGGATCGAAGTCGCGCAGCGCTGGTCGACGCCGCGGCCCTGCTGTTCCGCCGACAGGGCTATGCCGCCACAGGTGTGAACCAGATCCTGGAGACCGCCAACGTCAAGGCCGGCTCGCTGTATCACCACTTCCCCGACGGCAAGCAGGAGCTCGCCGCCGCGGTCGTGGACAGCGTCGGCGGCGACATCGAGCAGCGGCTACGCGGAGTTCTCGACAGCGGGCCTCCGATCGCCGACATCGTTGACGGCTGGATCGACCTGATGTCCTCCGGGCTTGCCTCCGATCAGCGCGACGGCTGCCCGATCGAACCGATCGCCACCGAGTCGGTGAACGCCAGCCCGCAGGTGCGCGACGCGTCGGCACGTGCGTTCGGCGGCTGGTGCCTCGCCGTCGCGGACCGGTTGCGCGCCGACGGTTGGTCGGACGCCGATGCCGACCAGACGGCGCTGGCCGTCATCGCCCTCACCGAAGGCGCGCTGATCCTGTCCCGCATCGCCGGCGATGCGACCGCCCTGAATGCCGCCAAGTCGGCCGCGCGCACACTGCTCAGCCCCGCAGGCGGAGCTCACGGCGCGAGCTGATGCCGAGCTTGCCGTAGACGTTGCGCAGGTGATAATCGCTCGGCTGACCTGAACGCTGCTTACTTGCAGAGCTCCGTGATGGTGGCGTTCGATTTGTCCGCTTCGCGCAGCCGCGCGGCTTGATCCGGGTCGTCGTTCGGCGCGCCCGCTGTCGCGGCGGCCCCGATGTCCATCAGGTTGTTGGCGAACTTGCGAACCTTATCGGCCAGGTCGGCCGGAGCCGCCGGGTCCAGCCGCGCCAACAGATACTGCCCGCCGTCGTAGAGCGACACCCTGGCGTTGGCGGCTACCGCCCGCGCACCCGTGACGTCCTCCGGTCCACCAGCCGGCACCAGATTCGTGTTGAGCGACACCCCGCGCCGCACGATGTCCATTGCGGCGCAGATCTTGACCTTGGCATCTGCGCGCTGGATAGCGGGATACGAGGGCTTGGAGTAGTTCAACCGGTACAGCGTCCATCCGGCCAAGGCCAGTGCCGCGATGGCAAGGATCAGAGCGACGATGGTCAAGAAGCCAGCGCGGCGCGGTGAATCGTTATACACGATGGCGCTTAGAAGATCCGCTCGGCGAGGGGTCCGGCATGGGCCCGATAGTAGCGGCCGATCCGTCGCCCACAGGCCATCTACGCATGCAACTCCGCCCATCGTGTTGCCACCGGCGGCCCTCGGCCATGGCAACACCACGTATCCCGATGCGATGGCTAAACCGAAGTTCCCCCTGGTTTGTTGACGGGTTGGGGTGTTGAGCTGGGGTTTTGTGGTCTGGTGGGTGTGGTTGTACTGACTACGCCAGGCCGTGGCGGTGGGAGATGGCGAGGAGTTCGAAGGCTCGCCGCTGCAGCGGGGTGGGTGTGGTGGTCATGGTGAATGCTGGTATGTCGTCGGTGGGCTGGATCTGGTTGGCGCAGATGGTGGCCAGGTCGGCGAGCAGGCTGGTGAAACTGTGCACCGGGGTGTCGTCGTCGGTGCGTTTGCGCGCGGCTTTGGTAAGCGCGTCATCGGAGCGTTGGGCTGCGGCGACGGGGTTGGCGCGTTTGGCGGCTGCGGCGGGTTTGTCGTTGTCGATAAACAGGATTGGGGCCAGGTCCTGTTTCATGTGCCAGCTGATGTAGTAGGACAGCATGCGCAAGAACATGTGGGCGCGCACCCGGTCGGCCAGGCGATGGCGGATGGGGCGCACGTCCAGTTCGCCGTTGAGGGTGCGGAAGAACCGCTCGACATCGGCGAGGTTCTTGTAGCGCAGCACCACGTCGTGCTGGGTGAGGGTCTGTTCGGGCAGGCTGGTGCGCAGCACGTAGATCCCGTCGAGGGCGGCCTCGGCGGCGATCGCCTCGGTGTTGCGGGTGAACGTGAAGGACTCGTCGGTGATCTCGATGGTGAAGTGTTTGGCCATCTTGTAGTGGTTGACCACCTTGCCCACCCGCAGCGCGATCTTGTCGGTGCCCCGCAATGGCCGGGTGGCTCTGCGGGTGGCGGCCGCGATGGGGGTGAGTTCTTTTTCGGTGGCGGCCAACAGCTCCTGGCGTTTGCCGGCCCGCTTCTCGGCGAGGGCGGGGTTGTGGCAGCACACCAGCCGCTCGCCGGGAAACTCCGGGGAGGTGATCTCGAGGAGGTCCTGCTCGTCGAACAGCGACAGCTGCAGCGCACCCTCCTCGACCAGGGTCTTGATCTGCGGGGCCCGCAGGGCGCTGATCCAATCCAGCTGAGCCGGGCGCACCTCGTCGCGGATGCGCGCATTGGTGAGCATGCCCCGATCCCCGACCAGGCAGACCCTGCTGAGCCTGAACCGGTCCTTGAGCTTGCTGATCTGGCGGGCCAGGGTTTTCGGGTCGGCGGTGTTGCCCTCGAACACCTCGATGGCCACCGGTATGCCGGCGGTCGAGCACAGCAGCCCGTAGACGATCTGCAGCCGGCCTTTCACCCCGTCGCGGGGGTGCCCGATCGCCCCCAGCGGGCAGGTGCGGCCCTCAAACGCCGCCGAGGACACGTCATAGAGCACCAGCGTGCCGTTGGCCAGATGCCGTGCGGCAAGG
This sequence comes from uncultured Actinomycetota bacterium, assembly GCA_963848185.1. Lineage (GTDB taxonomy): Bacteria > Actinomycetota > Actinomycetes > Mycobacteriales > Mycobacteriaceae > Mycobacterium. The sequence goes on along the minus strand of CAWKCR010000004.1, from coordinate 367,378 downwards.
GCGTTTTCGATGCCGTCCTTACGTTCAAGCGCCCAGTCCATCGCCGCATACAGGTCGTCCTCATCACAGCCGGCCACCCCGAGCACCTGGCCCAGCGAGCTGGTGGCGGTCTCGCTGCGCAGCCCCCGGGCCACCGCCAGCTTCGAGCCGGGGGCAATCACCTGGGCCACCAGCATCGCGGTCACCAGGTCGCGCCGCCGCGACGGGGCCGGGTCAATCAGGTCCTCGATACCGAGGCGCCGTGCGGTGCCCAGCACCGCCGCGACATGCCCGTGCGGCAGGCTGCGGGTGATCTCGAACGCCGCGGAAAGATCCCGCGCCGGCGGCAGCCCTTTCAGGGCCCGGGTCAGCGCTTCGACCTTGTGCTCGGGCCAGCGGGACAGGTTGGCCAGGGTGCGGGTTTTCACCTTGCCCTCGTCGCGGTAGCTTTCGCGCAGCAGGATCGCCGGCGGCGACCCCCGGTTCGGCACCCGCGTCACATACATGCTTACTTTCTAGCACCGTTACCGCATGACAACCGCTGAAATAGCTAAAGACACGCCGAGCAGATTCCGATCTTACATGAGTACATACGATGGCACACGGGAACACGAAACACCTGCTCACAAAGCACATCGAAATTCCGGCCAACCCTGCCAGGGGGAACTTCGGGCTAAACGTCTAGCCCCACGTCGAGCACCCGGACCGAGTGCGTGAGCGCGCCGACGGCGAGATAGTCGACGCCCGTCCCGGCGTACTCCGCCGCAGTCTCGAGTGACAGCCCGCCCGATGACTCGAGTTTTGTGTCGGGTGCGCGGGCGTCGCGGCGCTGCACCGCGATCTGGGTCTGCCACACCGGGAAGTTGTCCAGTAGCACGAGTTCGACGTTCTCCGCGAGCACGTCGTCGAGCTGCTCGAGCGAGTCCACCTCGACCTCGCATGGCAATTCCGGTGCCGCCCTGCGGACTTCGCGCAACGCGGCCAACACCGAACCCGCCGCCGCCACATGGTTGTCCTTGATCAGCGCCGCGTCGCCCAGGCCCATCCGGTGGTTGACACCGCCGCCGACGCGCACCGCGTACTTCTGCAGCGCCCGCAGCCCCGGCAGCGTCTTGCGGGTGTCGCGGATCTGGGCGTTGGTGCCCTTGACCGCATCGACCCAGGCCGCGGTCGTCGTCGCGATGCCCGACAGGTGACACACCAGGTTCAGCATCGTCCTTTCGGCTGTCAGCAGTCCCCGCGTCGGCGCATCCACGATCAGCGCCGCCGCGCCCGCATCCAGCCGCGCCCCGTCCTCCACGCGATGCTTCACCAGGTAGCCGTCCGGCCCGAGCACCTCGTCGAGCACCAGCAGCGCGACGTCCACGCCGGCGATCACACCGGGCTCGCGGGGGACCATCGACGCGGTCGTCGTCGCGTCGGCCGGCACCGTCGCCAGCGTGGTGACGTCGGGCCCGTACCGCAGGTCCTCTTCCAGGGCGCGCGCGATCAACCTGCGAGCCTCGGTCAGCTCGTCGGCGGTCAGTTCCATCAGCAGGCGACGGCCGGCACGAGACTGCGCGCCAACGCCGGATCGATGTCAGGAAAGTCGGAGCGGTGATGGCAGCCGCGGGACTCGGTGCGGGCCAGTGCCGCGGCCGCGACGGCGCCCGCCGTCGTCGTCAGCGCGACGTCCTCAAAGTCGGCTCGAGAGTTCAGGTCCCGCGGAATTGCCACGTCCAGTTCCTGCGCCAACCGGTGCAGGCCCTCGCCGTCGCGGACCACCGAGGCGTGACGCGTCATCGCCCGCTGGAGTTCCGCCCTCGGCAGCGCGCGCCTTGTCGACGGCGCGGGCCGCTGGGCCAATGACGGGCCCGCATCCATCGAATGCTGGGCCGCCGCCCTGCCCGCCCGGCCGCCGACGACCAGACCTTCGAGAAGGCTGTTCGACGCGAGCCGGTTCGCTCCGTGCATGCCGGTGCGCGCCACCTCACCCGCCGCGAACAGACCCGCGAGTTCGGTGCGTCCGTACACGTCGGTGACCACCCCGCCGCAGCTGTAATGCGCGCCCGGCACCACGGGGATCGCCTCCAGCGTTGGGTCTATGCCGACCGCTCGGCACGCCGCGGTGACAGTCGGGAACCTTTTCGCGAAGCCCGTGATGCCGCGCGCGTCGAGAAATACACACGGATCGCCCGTCGCGGCCAATCGTGCGTCGATCGCGGCCGCCACCACATCGCGCGGCGCCAGATCGCCCATCGGATGCGCGCCCGCGGTCACCGAATTCCCTTGGGCATCAACGAGGATGGCGCCCTCGCCGCGGATCGCCTCGGTGATCAGCGGCCGCCGGCCGCCGGCGTGCCCGTCGTGCAGCATGGTCGGGTGGAACTGGATGAACTCGAGATCGCTGACCGGCAGCCCGGCCCACAATGCCAGCGCGACGCCGTCGCCCGTCGACCCCTCCGGGTTGGTGGTGGCCGAGTAGAGATGGCCCAGTCCGCCGGTGGCCAGGATCACCGACGGAGCATGCACAACGCCCAGGCCGTCCTCGTTGAGCACCAGCACGCCCGTTACCGCTCCACCGTCGTACAGCAGCTCCAGCGCGACATGGCCTCGCCGGATGTCCAACCGCGACGCGGCCCCATCGAGCGCCCGCTGGACCTCCGCACCCGTCGCGTCGCCCCCGGAGTGGATGATCCGGCGCCGCGAATGCCCACCTTCGCGGGTAAGCGCCCACTGTCCCGGCGCCGTCTCGTCGAAACAAGCGCCGTCGTCGACCAATTCGGCGACGGCGCGGTATCCGTCGGCCACGATCGAGCGCACCGCCTCGGGATCGCACAGCCCGGCACCGGCCGCGAGCGTGTCGGCGACGTGCGCGTCCACCGAATCGTCGGTGTCCGGCAGCACCACCGCGATGCCGCCCTGCGCGTAGAAGGTTGCGGTTTCAGATGCCTTGCTCAGCACCACCACGTTTCGGCCGCGGCGATGGGCGGCCAATGCCGACACCAGCCCGGCCACGCCGGTGCCGATGACGACGACGTCGGCCCGCTGCTGCCAGTAGCCAGCCCAGGGACCTGAGCCGCCGCAGCCCATCGATCTGGTCATTCGCCGCCGCCGGGCTGGCCGATCTCGATCATGCGCTGCACACTGGCGCGGGCCAGCCGGGCGGTTTCGGGATCGACGTCGACCTCGTCGGCGCCTTCAGCCAGGCAACGCAACAGCGCGGCCGGCGTGATCATCTTCATGTACTTGCACGAGGCCCGGTCGTTGACGGCGCGGAAGTCGACTTCCGGTGCAGCCCTGCGCAACTGGTGCAGCATGCCGACCTCTGTGGCGACCAGCACCTGGCGCGCATGCGTTTCGCGTGCGGCGTCAAGCATGCCCCCGGTCGACAGGATCTTCACCCGGTCCTCCGGGAACGCGCCCTCACCGGCGAGGTACAAAGCCGAAGTGGCGCAACCGCATTCGGGGTGGACATACAGCTCGGCGTCCGGATGCGCACGGGCCTGATCGGACAGTTCGTCGCCATTGATGCCGGCGTGCACGTGGCATTCGCCGGCCCACACGTGCAGGTTCTTGCGACCCGTGACCCGCCGAACGTGGGCGCCCAGGAACTGGTCGGGACAGAACAGCACCTCGCGGTCCTCGGGGATAGACGCCACCACCTCGACGGCGTTCGACGACGTGCAGCAGATGTCGGTCTCGGCCTTCACCGCGGCGGTGGTGTTGACGTATGAAACGACGACCGCATCGGGATGCTCGGCCTTCCAGGCGCGCAGCTCGTCGGCGGTGATCGAGTCGGCCAACGAGCAGCCGGCCCGCTGGTCCGGGATGAGCACCGTCTTGTCGGGACTGAGAATCTTGGCCGTCTCGGCCATGAAATGCACGCCGCAGAACACGATCGTGTCCTCGGGCGCCTCGGCGGCGATCCGCGACAGCGCCAGCGAGTCGCCGACGTGGTCGGCGACGTCCTGGATGGCCGGCAGCTGGTAGTTGTGCGCCAGCAGCGTGGCGCCGCGCAGCTCGGCCAGGCGGCGCACCTCGGCGGCCCATTCCTCGTCGCCATCAACGCCGGAATAACCGCCAGGACCATCGGTGATCCGCCACGCCAAATCGTCCGCGAGCATACGGTCGACAACCGTCACGGCCGCCTCCTCAATCCCGTCCTAGGTTTTCGACTTATAATCGAAAACATGTCACATCGTAGCACTGCTCACGAAGTGCTCGCAGTCGTGTTCCAGGTCCGAGGCGTCGATTCCCGGAAACCGGCCCTTAACGTGCTGTTATGGCAGCGTGCACTCGAACCGGAGCGCGACAGGTGGTCGCTGCCCGGCGGCCGGCTCGGTGACGACGAGGACTTGACCACCTCGGTTCGTCGCCAACTCGCCGAGAAGGTGGATCTACGTGAACTTGCTCACCTGGAGCAACTGGCTGTGTTCTCCGACCCGAACCGGGTCCCGGGCGTCCGCACGATCGCGTCGACGTTCCTCGGCCTGGTGCCCTCCCCCGCGACACCCGAACTGCCGCCGGACACCCGCTGGCATGCGGTGAGCGATCTGCCGCCAATGGCGTTCGACCACGGCCCGATGGTGGAGCACGCCCGCACCCGGCTGGTCGCCAAGCTGTCCTACACCAACATCGGCTTCGCCTTGGCACCAACCGAATTCGTGGTATCCACGTTGCGGGACATATACAGCGCCGCGCTGGGTCATCAGGTCGACGCGACGAACCTCCAGCGTGTGCTGGAGCGGCGCAATGTCATCACCCGCACCGGTACCACCGCTCGGTCGGGCCGCACCGGCGGACGCCCGGCCGCGCTGTACCGCTTCACCGACTCCCGGTATCGGGTCACCGACGAATTCGCGGCGTTGCGCCCGCCCGGGTAGAGAACGGCTGCCGGTTTTGTCGGCCGGTAATGGACTGGCCGAAGGTTGTCGTACCTGCGCGGGATGATCGGTTCGTGACGGCGGTGAAATTGCGGGAATGGCGTGGGGTGAAGCCTGTGGCCGGCCCCGCCGGCGCGGCGATCACGACGCGGCTGCGAACCACGCCCGAAGACGAGCAGGTGCTCGACCTGGTTGCCGATCATATGGGCACGCTGCGGCGTGCCGACCTGGCCGCCGCCAGCAGGCCCCAACCACCCACCCCGACGTTGGACGATGAGGCCAGGCGCCAGGCCCGGCGGGACCGGCTCAACACCCGCAAGAAGGCGCTGACGGCGCAGTCGAGTGCGCGGTGGGCCAATGCGATCATCGCCGGCAACGACGCCCAGTACCGGCTCTCGCGCGACGCACAGCACCGTCACATCATCGGCCTGAAATCCGCGATCACCACCATCGAGAAGCGGCTGGCCCAACCCACCGCCGACACCCTGACCCCCGAGCAACGCAAGGAACGAAAGAAGGCCAGGCTGCCGAAGTGCTACCCGACCCAGGCCGAAAGATTCCAGAAACAACGCCGGCTGCAGCGCCTGCGTGCCCAACTGGCCCGCGTGTCCGCCGACTTTGATGACAGGGTCGTGCATGTCGTCGAGGGCGGTAAACGGCTGGCCACGACCCGACATCATCTCAAGGCGGCGGATCTGACCGTGTCCGGGTGGCGCGAGCGGTGGGAGTGCGCCCGGTACCGTATCGAGGCCAACGGTTCGGGGGATGAACCGTTCGGCAACCTCACCCTCACCGTCACCCCGCACGGGGAAGTCAGCCTGCGGTTACCGAAACCCTTGGAGCACCTGGCCAACGCCAAACACGGCCGCTACATGCTCTCCGGCAAGGCGGTGTTTTCCTACCGCGCCGACGAGTGGCGGGCCCACATCACCAGCGGCCAGTCCGTGTCCTACACGATCACCCGCAAACTCGGCCGCGCCGGCCGCTACCTCACCGCCTCATGGGCCCTCACACCGCAACCCGTCGACCTCCACCGTAGGACGCCGGACAGCGATGTTCGGGCGGCCGGGCCGGTGGTGGGCGTCGACCTTAACGACGACCACCTCGCCGTGCGGCGCCTCGACGCGCACGGCAACCCGGTCCGCCAACCCGAGCGCATCGACCTCAACCTATCCGGGTCGTCCGCGCGTCGGGATGCCCAGGTCCGGCATGCGATCACCCGGCTCATCCACTACACCGTCGGCCACGGCATCACGACCGTCGCGGTGGAGGATCTCGATTTCGCCGATGCCCGCAGCGTGGGCCGGGAAACGATGGGCCGCGGATCGCGCGGCAAACGCTTCCGCAAGACGGTGGCGGGTATTCCGACCGCGGTGTTTCGCAATCGGCTTACCGAGCAGATCCACCGACACGGCGTCCGCCTGTACGCGGTCAACCCGGCCTACACCAGCGCGTGGGGAGATCAGCACTGGCGCACCCCATATGAGAACGTCACCCGACACGCGGCAGCCGCCACCGTGATCGGCAGACGCGCCCAAGGCCACAAGGCGCGGCGACGGGAAGGTGTGACACGCACGCGACCAGAGGATCGCGTCGTGAGAGCTACCGACCAGGCCACACCCGAGGACCGACAGGTGAGTACCAGAAACCGCCACTGGCCAGGGATGCGGGGAGCCAAATCCCGCCCGCCCAGCCGGGCAAGTACGCGGCAACTGGGCCGGGCAACCGTTACCCCGGCACCGGCCACCAACGGCCAACTCAAGCAGTAACGGTGAGTCGACTGGATTCTTAACGCTTTCTTAAGTAAGAATGTCCGGATGGATTTTGGCAGCGTCGCTCCGGCAACTGGCGCCGAGTGGATCGGGTACGTACCGCACGAGGAACTCGAGCGGGGAACCCGCCCGCAGCTGCCGGCCGACGACCCGTTTTACCTCCCGCCTGCCGGCTTCCAGCACGCCGCTCCGGGGACGGTACTGCGCAGCCGCGACGTCGAGCTGGCGTTTTTCGGCCTGATCCCGCAGAAGTTCACCGCCACACAACTGCTGTACCGAACCACCGACATGAACGGCCTGCCGCACGCCACGGCGACGACCGTGGTGGTGCCCGCCGAACGGACCACCGATACTCCGACCCCGATCGTCTCCTACCAGTGCGCCATCGATGCGGTCGCGGGCCGATGCTTTCCGTCGTACGCGCTGCGCCGGGGCGCCAAGGCGATCGGGGCGCTCGCACAGGTCGAATTCTTCCTGGTCGCCGCCGCACTGGCCGAGGGGTGGGCGGTGTCGGTGCCTGACCACGAGGGCCCGGACGGAACCTGGGGCGCTCCCTACGAACCCGGCTATCACGTCCTCGACGGCGTGCGGGCGGCGCTGAACTACCAACGCCTCGGCCTCGCTCCGGACGCACCTGTCGGATTGTGGGGCTACTCCGGCGGCGGCCTCGCGTCGGCGTGGGCAGCGGAGATGCACGGCAATTACGCCCCCGACCTCAACGTCGTCGGCGCCGTGCTGGGCTCACCGGTCGCGGATCTCGGCCATGCGTTCCGCCGGCTCAACGGCAGCTTCTACTCGGGGCTGCCCGCGATGGTGGTGGCCGCGCTGTCGCACGTCTATCCCGAACTCGACCGGATCATTCAGAAGCACGCCACCGAAGAGGGCAAGGCGATGCTGCTGCGGGTCGAGAACATGACCACCGCGCACGCCGTGTTGCGGCTGATCGGCATGGACATGGGCAAGCTGGTCGACCGGCCGCTCAACGAGATCCTCGACATGCCCGAAGTACGGGACGTATTCGACAACATCAAGTTGGGCACGACAGTGCCCACTCCGCCCGTGCTTGTCGTCCAGGCGGTGCACGACCGGATCGTCTCCGTCGACGACATCGACGAACTGACGCACACCTACAAATCGGGTGGGGCCTCGGTGACGTACCACCGGGACATGTTCAGCGAGCACATGCTGCTGCATCCGATGTCTGCCCCGATGACGCTGCGGTGGCTCACCGACCGGTTCGACGGCAAGCCGCTCTCCGAACACCTGGTGCGCACGACGTGGCCGACGCTGCTGAACCCGATGACCTATGTGGGCATGGCGCGGCTGATAAAGATCGCTGCGAAGGTGGTCACTGGGCGGACGGTAGAGCGCTCTCCGCTGTGACGGGCGGGTCGATCACCGGCGGTTCCACCGGCGGCCACGCACCCAGATCGTCGCGTGAGGTCGAAACCGCCATCAGCGAATAGACCAGCGCCGCGATCGCGGCGGGAAACAGGATCGTCGCGGCGAGCTGCAGGGGCGAGTGCCCGAAGAACACCGCGGGCGCCTCGACCACGTAGTGGACACGATGCTCGGGAGACACCGGCGCGGACGCGACGTCGATCGTCCCGTACCGCCAGCGCACCAGCACCGCCCCCACACCCGCCGCCGCACCCGCGGCAGCCGCCGCGCCAAACGCCAGCGCGGCCACCATCACCGGTCCACGGTGGGCCCGCCACTGCCACAGCAGCACCGCCGCGACCACGGCCAGCACGCCCACCATGCCGACGACCAGGAACGCCGCGATGAAGAAGTGGTCGGCCTCGTTGCCCAGATAGGCCCTGATCCGGTCGCCGTCGCGGGTGAGCGCGACCACACCGTGAATCGGGGGCGCCAGCCATGCCCACAGCGCCCCAACCAACGCACCGGCCACCGCCAGACCCGCGACGACGATCAGGACCGCACGCCGACGCGAAATGCGCGGGGGCACAACATCGTTCATCGCCGTTCCTCAAGGTCCTTGGAGTCCAGCTGGCCGTGGCGGGAGCACTTTGCCGACCACCCGTCGGGGCGCACCTGCACCACCATCCGACGACCGCAGTCCGCACAGAACCTGGGCGGTTCCAGGCCGAGTTGGGCCGCGGTCGGCGTGGCGCCACCGGCGGGCTCGCCAGTGTAGACGTTGAACTTGGCAGCCCCCACGGCTACAGGCTGGCGTTGAGAGCCTTGATCGGCATCTGCAGATCGTCGAGCAGTTCGAGGTCGGCCTCCGCCGGCCGGCCCAGCGTCGTCAGGTAGTTGCCGACGATGACGGCGTTGATGCCGCCCAGGATGCCCTTCTTGGCGCCCAGGTCGCCGAGCGTGATCTCCCGGCCGCCGGCGAACCGCAGCATGGTGCGCGGCAGCGCGAGCCGGAACGCGGCGACGGCCTTGAGCGCCTCCGACGCGGGCAGCACGTCCAGATCTCCGAACGGCGTGCCCGGCCTGGGGTTGAGGAAGTTCAGCGGCACCTCGTGGGGATCCAGCTCGGCGAGGTTGGCGGCGAATTCGGCACGGTGCTCGAGGGTTTCGCCCATGCCGAGGATGCCGCCGCAGCAGACCTCCATGCCGGCCTCGCGGACCATCGACAGCGTGTCCCAGCGCTCCTCCCAGGTGTGGGTGGTGACGACGTTGGTGAAGAACGACCGCGCGGTCTCCAGGTTGTGGTTATAGCGATGCACGCCCATCGCCGACAGCCGCTCGACCTGTTCTTGGGTCAGCATGCCCAGCGAGCAGGCGATCTGGATGTCGACCTCGTTGCGGATCGCCTCGATGCCCGCGGCGACCTGCGCCAGCAGCCGCTCGTCGGGTCCGCGCACGGCGGCGACGATGCAGAACTCCGTCGCGCCGGTCTTGGCCGTCTGCTTGGCGGCTTCCACCAGGCTTGGGATGTCCAACCACGCGCTGCGCACCGGCGACGCGAAAAGCCCTGACTGCGAACAGAAATGGCAGTCCTCCGGGCATCCGCCGGTCTTCAGGCTGATGATGCCCTCGACCTCGACGTCGGGCCCACACCACGCCATCCGCACCTCGTGCGCCAGCGCCAGCAGCTCGTCGAGCCGGTCGTCCGGCAGCTGCAGCACCCGCAGCGTCTGTTCCTGGTCGAGGCCCTCGCCGCGCTCCAGTACCTGCTCGCGAGCCTCCGCCAGAATGTCGCTCACCCGTTGCCTCCATCGATGCTCTTCGCCCAAGGGCTCATCGGCCTCAAACTTGAACGCCGTTCAGGTTAGGGTACTGGGGTGCAGCTCCACAAACGGGACGTGGTCGAGGCGGCGACGACGCTACTGGACACCTACGGCATTGCCGACCTGACGATGCGGCGCCTGGCCCGCGAGCTCAGCGTCTCCCCCGGCGCCCTGTACTGGCACTTCGCCAACAAACAGCAGCTACTCGGCGCCGTCGCCGACCGGATTCTGCAATCCGTGGACGATGTGCCGGGCGGCTGGCGGGACCGCGTCGCGGGCACCTGTACGCGGCTGCGGGACGCGCTGCTGTCGCACACCGACGGCGCCGAGCTGGTGTCGGCGAGCTTCGCGGCCGGACAGTCCGAGGCGATGGCGCAGATCTTGGGGCGCCTTTCCGACGCCGCGGCCGACGCGGGTGTCGAACCCGCGCATGCCGAGCTGGCCGCCCGCACGGTCGTGTACTACGTGCTGGGGTTCACCGCCGACGAGCAATCACGGCTGCAGTGGGACGCCGCCGGCGCTGAGCTGCCCGACGGTCAGTCGGTGCTCTCCGAGGACCCCAGCGCGCGGTTCGCGTTCGGGCTGCGCCTGCTTGTCGACGGCATCGCCGCCCACAGCCGCGTCGTCAGGTAACCGACCAGCGGGCGTCACTGCATGCCGTTGGTCACTACCGCGTCCAGTGCCGCAAGTGACGCCGACTGCCCCGAGGTCTGCACCGAGCCGCCGCGGGTCCACGCCCAAAGGGCAAGTTCTACTACCGGCGCGCGCACTGCGGCCGTCGGCTCCCCAGCCGTCGCACGCATCGCCCGGGGCATGTCGAACGCCGTCCCGGATTCTGGGTCGGTGCCGGTCCACTGACCGACCTCGACGAGCCACCGCCGGTGGACGTCGGGGGCCACGAACTCAACCACTTCGCGGACGCCGTAGCTCGCCCACTCCGGCAGCCAGCCCCACATGACGTCGACGGCGTGGTCGACGGCGCCGGCCGCCACGTCCGGGGCAATAGGGCTGATCGGTAGGCCTGCGGTCAGCTCGGCGTCCAGACGGTGCATCGTCGCTTCATAGGTCTGCATCCGACGGGTGAAGCCGACGGTCTGGTCGGGGGCCACCACGACCAACGTGGCTCGGTGTCGTCGAGCCGGTCGAGCTGCTCCAGCAGTGCCATCGTCGCCTGCTCGCGGAGAGCCAGCAGGTCTGCCATGGCGGTAGGGCGGTCGGGCTTGGCCTGCTCGACGGTCTCGATGTCGGCGTCCGTCCGGGCATCCTGTGAGAGGACACCGGCCCAGAAGTAGTGCACCTCGGTCAGGTGCCACACCAGGTCGGAGGCGCTCCAGTCGGGGCAGGTCGGGCAGCGGGCGTCGGGGGCGGTGGTGGACAGCACGTCGGCGAAGCGCTCGGCTTCGGTGCGAATAATCGCGATCCGATCCATGACGTAAGGATGTCAGCGGATCGGATATTCCTCGCGCTGGTTGCGGCTCACAGCGGCGCCGAGATCAACGTTCTGCAGAGAAGGTTCGAGTAACGGCCTGCGAAACGTGCATTTCGGCGAGTCAAAGGCCCTGAGTCTCTTCCAAACTGAAACAGTTGCGACGATCTTCGGCGTGTCGCCGCGACGGGTTCAGTGTCGCGAGCGAACGTGCCGCACACCGTCACGACTTGTGGAGCGTGAGCCGCGCTCACCGCGGGTGCGACTCCCGAAACCGACGGAGGATTAATGTCCAAGACATGATCACCGTCGACGATGTGCGACGCATCGCGTCGTCCCTGCCTCGGTCCTACGAGGTGGTGGTGCGCGACCAGATCAAGTTCCGGGTGGGGCGGATCGTCTATCTCGCGTTCTCGCGCGACGAAACGGTGATGGGCGTCGCCTTCCCTAAGGAGGAACGGGCGGCGATGGTGGCCGCCGAGCCCGAGAAGTTCATGCTGCCGCGCAAGTCGGACATGAGATACAACTGGATTGACGTCCGGCTCGACGCGATCGACCGCGGGGAGCTACGCGAGTTGGTGATCGAAGCGTGGCGGATGTGCGTGCCTAAGAAGGTTGCGGCATCGGTCAGCTGATCAGGTACTCGGTCTTCGTCCCGCCGTCCCAACGACGCAGCCCGATGACGCTGCCCGTGATCTCCGATGGCTTTCCCGCGATGCGCAGGGCACGGCCCAACTGGGCGGGCACGACTCGGCGTGCCAGTGTGACGTGCGCGGTCCACTGGCCGGGCAGCGCGTTCGCCATCGGACCGGGGTCCAGGTGCGGCAGGCACAGCCGGTGTACCTCGGCGTGCACGTCCAGCAGCTCGGTCGTCGGCACCACCAGCCGCGCGAGCACCACCTTGGACCGGCCGAACAACAGCGGCGCCCCGATCCGGCACGGGAACGGGAAGCGGGCCACCAGCGGTACCAGCAGAGCGTCCACTTCGGCGTCGATCCGCTGGGCGACCGTCAGCGTCGCATGCGGCCGGCTGGCCGGCGCCTGACTAGGGATCCCGGTCTCGCGCAGGCCGTCCCAGATGTGCCGGATCGCCGCCTCGGTGTCCGGGTCGAAGACCAGCTCGACGGAGTGGACCACCTAGCCGACCAGGCTCGCGACCCATTGCGGGTCGAACGCGGACGCGCTGAGCTTCTCGAAGTCTTGGGCACTCACCGAACCGGCGCCGGTCGGCAACACCGCCCGCAGCGGTGCCAGCGCGGCCAGCGCGTCCCAGTTCGCTGTTTCGGCGGGTCCGGGATCGGCGGGCCATGCGCCGATCACCAGTCCGGCGCATGGAATTCCTTGCGAGGCAAGCGCTTCCAGCGTCAGCGCCGTGTGGTTCAGCGTGCCCAGCCCCGGCGTCACGACTATCAGCACCGGCGCGGCCAGATCGAACGCCAGATCGCGCAGCGTCACCCCGCCCGCCCCGATTTCGACGAGCAGACCGCCTGCGCCCTCGACCAGGGTCAGCGCAGCGTCGACGTCGCGCACGAATGCGACCAATTCCGATCGGCTCGGCAACGGCAACCCGGCCCGCTGCGCGGCGGCCAGAGGAGCGAGGGGCTCGGGATAACGCGCGAGGCCGTGCAGCTCGGTGACACCGGACAGCCGCGCCACGTCGGCGAGGTCGTCATCGCGGGGGCTGCCGGTCTGCACGGGTTTGCACACCGCGACGTCGATTCCGGCCAACCGTGCGTGGCACGCCAGCGCCGCGGTCGCCACCGTCTTGCCGACCCCGGTGTCGGTGCCCGTGACGACGAGAACGCTCACTTGCGGGTCGCGAGAACTTCCGTCAGCACCTCGCGCGCCAACGCCATTTCGTCGTCCGTCAGCGACGCCCGCGCCGTCAGCCGCAGCCGCGACGTGCCCGCCGGGACGGTCGGCGGGCGGAAGCAGCCGACCCGCACGCCCCGCTCGAGGCACGCCACCGCAGCGGCCAGCGCCACCTCCGGCTCGCCCAGGATCACCGACACCACCGCCGAATCCGGGCGCTCGGCAACGCCGCACAACTGCGAAAGCGCCTCGGCGTGGCGCAACACCGCCTGGGCGCGCCACGGCTCGGCGATCAGCACCCGCAGCGCGGCCCACGCGGCGCCGACCGCCGCCGGCGCCAGTCCGGTATCGAAGATGAACGGCCGCGCGGCGTCGATCAGGTGATCGCGCACCGCCGCCGGCCCCAGCACCACGCCGCCCTGGCTGCCCAGCGCCTTGGACAACGTCGTCGTCATCACCACATCGGGCGCACCCGCCAGACCGACCTCATGCAGCAGGCCGCGCCCGCCGCTGCCCCGCACTCCGAGCCCGTGCGCCTCGTCCACGATCAGCAGCGCGCCGTGCTTCCGGCACACGTCGTGCAGCGCCCGCAGCGGCGCCAACACACCGTCGGCGGAAAACACCGAGTCGGTCACCACGACCGCCCGCTCCTCGTCGCGGGCGGACAACGCGGCCTCGATGGCGGAGACGTCGCGGTGTGGCGTCACGACCACCCGGGCCCGCGACAGCCGGCAGGCGTCCACCAAGGACGCATGAGTCAGCGCGTCGGACACCAACAGCGATCCCGCCCCGGACAGGGAGACCACCGCGCCGAGGTTGGCGGTGTACCCCGAGGAGAACACCAGGGCCGAGTCGGCGCCGACGAAATCCGCCAGCGCGCTCTCGAAGCCCTCGTGCAGTTCGGTGTTGCCGGTGACCAGACGCGACCCGGTCGAGCCCGCGCCCCAGGTGCGCAGCGCAGCCACGCCGCCGTCGATCACGTTTGGATGCTGCGACAGCCCGAGGTAGTCGTTGGACGCCAGGTCCAGCTCGGCGCCGACAGGCGGACGGACCCGCAGAGACCGGCGCAGCCCGGCCGCAACCCGCTGCTGCTCGACCTCGTCCAGCCAGGCCAGCGGGGAAAGCCCTACTCGCGTCACCCGATGCTCCTTACGACTTGAACGCCGTTCAGGTTAACGCTTGCCCAATTCAGAGGCCACACCGACCATCGCCGAGGTGATCTGCGCTATCTCCGATTCGGCACAGATATACGGCGGCATCACGTAGATGAGGTTGCGGAACGGGCGCAGCCAGACGCCGCGGTCCAGCGCGGCCGGCGTCGCCACGCGCAGGTCCACCGGCCGGTCCATCTCGATCACGCCGATCGCCCCGAGCACCCGCACATCCGCAACCCCCGGCAGCGACACGGCAGGCGCCAGGCCGTCGCGCATCCCGGCCTCGATCGCCCGAACCCGCGACCGCCAACCACCGTCGAGCAGCAGCTCGACCGACGCCACGCCCACGGCACACGCCAGAGCGTTGGCCATGAACGTCGGGCCGTGCATCAGCGCGCCGGGCTCGTGCGTGCTGATGGTGTGCGCGATCTCGCGGGTGCACAGCGTCGCGGCCAGCGTGATGTAGCCGCCGGTGAGCGCCTTGCCGACGCACATGATGTCCGGGCTGACGCCCGCATGGTCGGCGGCGAACAGCTCGCCCGTGCGCCCGAAGCCGGTGGCGATCTCGTCGAAGATCAGCAGCACGTCGTGCCGGTCGCAGGCCTCGCGCAGGTCGGTCAGGTACCGCGGATCGTGAAACCGCATGCCGCCCGCGCCCTGCACGACGGGTTCGACGATCACGGCGGCCAGCTCGTCGGCGTGCTGGGACAACTGCTTTTCGAACAACTCGCTATAGGCCGGGTCGTAGTCGGCCGGCACCTGCGGCGCGAACTCCTGGTGGGCGAGCACGTCGGTCCACAGCGAGTGCATGCCGCCGTCGGGGTCGCACACGCTCATCGGGGTGAACGTGTCGCCGTGGTAGCCGCCGCGCCACGTCATCAGCCGGTACTTGTCGCGGCGGCCGATGCTGCGCCAGTACTGCAACGCCATCTTGACCGCGACCTCGACCGAGACCGACCCGGAGTCGCTGAAGAAGACGGTGTCCAGCCCGTCCGGCGTCACCTGCACCAGCAGTTGGGCCAGGCGGGCGGCGGGCTCGTGGGTCAGGCCGCCGAACATGACGTGGTTCATCGTCGCGAGCTGCCCGGTGATCGCCGCGTCCAGCACCGGGTGCGCGTGCCCGTGGATGGCGGTCCACCACGAGGCCATCGCATCGAGCACCTCGACGGGATGCCCGTCGTGCATCAGCGTCAGCCACGCGCCTTTCGCGCCCACGGCGACCACCGGCGGCAGCGCTTCGGCGCCGATGGTGCTGTAGGGATGCCAGATGTGGGCGGCGTCGATCGCGCTGATCTGGGCGGGCGTCAACGCAGGCACGGGAATCGAGCGTAGCCCTTTGCTCACGGGCCGTGATGCGTCGCCTGCGACATGAGGCGGCAGGCGATCTTAGGTAGATTAACCGTCGACCATGATGACCCTCGCCCCTCCCCGGCCGGCGCTCGTCACCGATCCGGGTCCCGTTCCGCGCGCCGCTATGGGGACTCGAACGTCGGGTTTCTACCGACACGATCTCGACGGCCTGCGCGGCATCGCCATCGCCCTCGTCGCGGTGTTTCACGTGTGGTTTGGCCGGGTTTCCGGTGGCGTCGACGTCTTCCTGGCGTTGTCGGGCTTCTTCTTCGGGGGGCGTCTGCTGCGCACGGCGCTGACGCCGGGGGCGTCGCTGTGGCCGATGCCGGAAGTCACCCGATTGGTTCGCCGGCTGTTGCCCGCGCTTGTCGTGGTGCTCGCGGCCTCGGCGGTGCTGACCATCCTTATCCAGCCGGAGACTCGCTGGGAGACGTTTGCTGACCAGAGCCTGGCGAGCCTCGGCTACTACCAGAACTGGGAACTGGCGAACACCGCGTCGGACTACCTTCGCGCCGGTGAGGCCGTCAGTCCGCTGCAGCACATCTGGTCGATGTCGGTGCAGGGCCAGTTTTACATCGGCTGCCTGGCGCTGATCTTCTTGTTCGCCCATCTGTTTCATCGGTTTCTCGGTAAGTACATGCGGATTTCGTTCGTGGTGCTGCTGAGCGCGCTGACCGTCGCGTCGTTCGTCTACGCGGTATTTGCTCACAACGCCGATCAGGCGACCGCCTACTACAACAGCTTCGCCCGGGCGTGGGAGCTGTTGCTGGGCGCGCTGGTCGGCGCACTGGTGCCGTACGTGCGCTGGCCGATGTGGCTGCGGACGACGGTCGCGGTGGTCGCACTGGGGGCGATCCTGTCGTCCGGCGCGCTGATCGACGGCGTCAAGGAATTCCCGGGACCGTGGGCACTGGTGCCGGTCGGCGCCACGGTGCTGTTCATCCTGTCGGCGGCCAACCGGCTGGCCGACCCGCACACCGGAGGCCGGCTCCCCGCCCCCAACCGGCTGCTGGCCGCCGCGCCCTTCGTGTCGCTGGGGGCGATGGCCTACTCGCTGTACCTGTGGCACTGGCCACTGCTGATCTTCTGGCTGTCCTACAGCGGCCACACGCACGCGAACTTCCTCGAGGGCGCCGTCGTGCTGGTGGTCTCCGGTGTGCTGGCGTGGCTGACCACCCGCTACGTCGAAGACCCGCTGCGGTATCGCGCGCCGGCCACGCCGAGCCCGGCGTTGGCGATCCCACTGCGGACGCGGTTTCGACGGCCGACGATCGTCCTGGGCTCGATTGTCGCGCTGCTCGGTGTGGCGCTGACGGCAACGTCGTTCACCTGGCGCGAGCACGTGACCGTGGAGCGCGCGAATGGCAAAGAGCTGTCTGGGCTTTCGTCGCGCGACTACCCCGGCGCCCGTGCGCTGCTCAACCGCGCGAAGGTGCCCAAGCTGCCGATGCGACCGACGGTGCTGGAGGCGAAGAACGACATCCCGGAAAGCACCAGCGACGGCTGCATCAGCGACTTCGACAACATCGGCGTCATCAACTGCACCTACGGGGACAAATCGGCCACCCACACCATCGCGCTGGCCGGCGGCTCGCACGCCGAGCACTGGATCACCGCGCTGGACCTGCTCGGCCGGCTGCACCACTTCAAGGTGGTGACGTATCTGAAGATGGGTTGCCCGCTGACCACCGAACAAGCGCCGCTGGTGATGGGCGACAACCGGCCATACCCGCAGTGCCGCGAGTGGAACAAGCGGGTGATGCCCAAGCTGCTGGCCGACCGCCCGGATTTCGTCTTCACCACCGCCACCCGGCCATGGAACATCAAGCCAGGCGACGTGATGCCGGGCACCTACATCGGTATCTGGCAGACGTTGTCGGACAACAACATTCCTATTCTGGCGATGCGCGACACACCGTGGCTGGTGCGCAACCGCCAGCCGTACTTCCCGGCCGATTGCCTGGCCGACGGCGGAGATGCGATCTCCTGCGGGATCAAGCGATCAGACGTACTGTCGGATCACAACCCAACACTGGATTTCGTCGCGCAGTTCCCGCTGCTGAAGCCGCTCGACATGAGCGATGCGGTGTGCCGCAAGGACATCTGCCGCGCCGTGGAGGGAAATGTGTTGCTCTATCACGACTCTCATCACATCTCGACTACCTACATGCGCACCATGACCAACGAAGTCGGACGTCAGATCGCCGCCGCCACCGGCTGGTGGGTTGATTGATGTCCTCCACCGAGCCGGCGTCAGTCCCCACCGTCTGGCCGGGGACTCCCTACCCGCTCGGCGCCACCTATGACGGCGCCGGGACCAACTTCTCGCTGTTCTCCGAGGTGGCCGAGCGGGTCGACTTGTGCCTGATCGCCAAGGACGGCAGCGAGGAGAGGATCAACCTCGACGAGGTCGACGGCTACGTCTGGCACAGTTACCTGCCCACCGTCACCCCGGGTCAGCGCTACGGCTTCCGGGTGTACGCCCCGTGGGATCCGTCGGCCGGGTACCGGTGCGATCCGAGCAAGCTGCTGCTGGATCCGTATGGCAAGTCGTTTCACGGCGACTTCGACTTCAGCCAGGCGTTATTCTCCTACGACCTGGAGGCCGCCAAGACAGACCCGTCGGCGACCGGCGAGCCGCCGATGGTGGACTCGCTGGGCCACACCATGACCAGCGTCGTGATCAACCCGTTCTTCCAATGGGCGTCCGACCGCGCGCCCAATACGCCGTACCACGAGACGATCATCTACGAGGCCCACGTCAAGGGCATGACGCAGACCCATCCCGGCATCCCGGAGGAGCTGCGCGGCACCTATGCCGGGCTCGGCCACCCGGTGATCATCGAGCATCTCAAGTCGCTGAACGTGACCGCGATTGAGCTGATGCCGGTGCACCAGTTCCTCCACGATCACCGGCTGCTCGACCTGGGACTCCGAAACTACTGGGGCTACAACACTTTCGGCTTCTTCGCGCCGCACTACCAGTACGCGGCCAACCAGCATGCCGGCGGCGCGGTGGCCGAATTCAAGACCATGGTGCGGTCGTTTCACGAGGCCGGAATCGAGGTGATCCTCGACGTGGTCTACAACCACACGGCCGAAGGCAATCACCTCGGCCCGACGATCAACTTCCGCGGCATCGACAACGCCGCCTACTACCGACTGCTGGACGGTGACGAGAAGTTCTACAAGGACTTCACCGGCACCGGCAACAGCCTCAACGCCCGCCATCCCCACACCCTGCAGCTGATCATGGACTCACTGCGGTACTGGGTGCTGGAGATGCATGTCGACGGCTTTCGCTTCGACCTGGCCGCCACCCTGGCCCGCGAGTTCTACGACGTGGACCGGCTGTCGTCATTCTTCGACCTGGTGCAGCAGGATCCGGTGGTCAGCCAGGTCAAGCTGATCGCCGAGCCGTGGGACATCGGCGAGGGCGGCTACCAGGTCGGCAACTTCCCCCCGCTGTGGACCGAATGGAACGGGAAGTATCGCGACACCGTGCGCGACTACTGGCGGGGTGAGCCAGCGACCCTCGGCGAATTCGCGTCGCGGCTGACCGGGTCGTCCGACCTGTACGAGGCCACCGGCCGACGGCCCGGTGCGAGCATCAACTTCGTCACCGCCCACGACGGGTTCACCCTGGCCGACCTGGTGTCCTACAACGAAAAACACAACGAGGCCAACGGCGAGGACAACCGCGACGGCGAAAGCCACAACCGGTCCTGGAACTGCGGCGTCGAGGGCCCGACCAAAAACCCGAAGATCGGGCGGCTGCGGGCCCGCCAGATGCGCAACATCATGGCCACGCTGATGCTGTCGCAGGGCACGCCGATGATTGCTCACGGCGACGAGATCGGCCGCACCCAGCGGGGCAACAACAACGTCTACTGCCAGGATTCCGACCTGTCCTGGATGGATTGGTCCCTCGTTGAGAAGAACGCCGACCAGCTCGCCTTCACTCGCAAGGTCATCGAACTGCGCAAGAAGCACCCGGTGTTCCGCCGCCGCAGGTTCTTCGCGGGCACCCCCATCCGCAGCGGGGAACAGGACCGCGACATCGCGTGGCTGACCCCAGGCGGCAAGGAGATGACCCCCGAGGACTGGGGCGCGGCGTTCGGCAAGAGCGTCGCGGTGTTCCTCAACGGCGACGCGATCCCGGAGCCGAACGGCCGCGGCGAGCGGGTCACCGACGACTCGTTCCTGCTCTGCTTCAACGCCCACGATCAGGCCCTGGATTTCGTCATCCCTGAAATCGACTACGCGACGCAGTGGACCGCCGCGCTTGATACCGCCGACCCGACCGGGGCGACCGAGCTGGTCGTCCGTGCGGGCGAAAAGGTCTCGCTGCAGGCGCGGACGCTGCTGGTGCTGCGTAAGACCGTCTGACACATGGCTTTTCCGCTGTCGACGTATCGGCTGCAGATGCGCGGCGACGGTTTCACCTTCGCCGACGCCGAAAAGCTGCTCGACTACCTCGACGAGCTTGGGGTTTCGCATCTGTACCTATCGCCGATCCTGACCGCAGTCGAGGGCTCAACTCACGGCTATGACGTCACCGACCCCACCACGGTGTCGGCCGCGCTGGGCGGTCCGGAGGGTCTGGCGCAGCTGTCGAAGGCGGCACGCGCCCGCGGCATGGGTCTGATCGTGGACATCGTTCCCAACCACGTCGGCGTCGACAGACCCGAGCAGAACAAGTGGTGGTGGGACGTGCTGCGGCATGGCAAGAAGTCGCCGTACTGCTCGTTCTTTGATATCGACTGGACTCTGGACCCGGACGGCCGAATTGTGTTGCCGCTGTTGGGCTCCGACGGCGACGTCAACGGGCTCACCGTGGACGGTGACGTGCTGCGGCTCGGGGACCTGGTGTTACCGATCGCCCCGGGCACCGGATCCGGCACGGGCCCAGAAGTGCATGACCGCCAGCACTACCGGCTCATCGGCTGGCGGAACGGGGTCTGCGGCTACCGCAGGTTCTTCTCCATTACATCGCTGGTCGGCCTGCGCCAGGAGGACCGCGTGGTGTTCGACGCCACCCATGTGGAGATCAAGCGCTGGTTCACCGAGGGTTTGGTCGACGGGGTGCGGATCGATCATCCGGACGGGTTGTCCGATCCCGCGGGCTATCTGGCGTGGCTGCGCGAGCTGGTCGGCCCGCACGCGTGGATCGTCATCGAGAAGATCCTGGCCGTCGACGAGCCGCTGGACCTCACCCTGCCCGTGGCCGGCACCACCGGCTATGACGCGCTGCGCGAGATCGGCGGTGCGTTCATCGATCCCAGTGGCAAGCAGGCGCTCACCCACCTCGTCGACTCTGCAGGCACCGATTATGGCGCGATGCCGGAGCTGGCCGGTCGGCTCAAGGCCGATGCCGTCACCAACACGCTGCGCAGCGAACTGGGCCGGCTGCGCCGAACCATCGTGGCCGCCATCGGTGTTGACCACGCTGAACTGCCCGATGCGATCGCTGCGCTGGTCAGCCGCATCGGCGTTTACCGGTCCGACTACCCCTCGCTGTCTTCGGTGCTACCGGTCGCGCTGGCCGAAACAGCCGACGGATCACCGGAATTGGCGGAACCACTGGCGCTCGTCGCCGCGGCCCTCGCGACCAGCGCCGCGGCCGGGGTACGGCTGCAGCAGCTTTGCGGCGCAGCCACGGCGAAATCCATGGAGGACTGCCTGTTCTATCGCGACGCCCGGCTTGTGTCGCTCAATGAGGTCGGCGGTGAGCCCGGGCGATTCGGCGTGAGCGCGGCTGAGTTTCACCACCGCGCCGAGGTGCGCGCCCGGCTGTGGCCGCACGCGATGGTCGCGCTGTCCACCCACGACACCAAGCGCGGCGAGGACGTGCGGGCCCGCATCGGCGTCCTGTCGCAGGTGCCGTCGCTCTGGGCAGAGCTGGTTGGCAAGTGGGCCGTGGTAGCCCCACCGCCGGATGCCGCGACGGGACTGTTCCTGTGGCAGAACATCTTCGGCGTGTGGCCGGCCGACGGTGCCGTGACGTCGCAGCTCCGGCAGCGGTTGCACGCCTACGCCGAGAAGGCCATCCGCGAGGCGGCGGTGCATACTTCGTGGAACGACCCCGAACCCGCGTTCGAGGCAGCGGTGCACAGCTGGCTGGACACCGTCCTCGACGGGCCGGTCGCCGCCGATATGACGTCCCTGGTGGCCCGGCTCGACGAGCATGCGCGCAGTGACGGCCTTGGCCAGAAGCTGTTGTCGCTGACGGTGCCCGGCGTGCCCGACGTCTATCAGGGCACGGAGCTGGCCGAGGACAGCCTGGTCGACCCGGACAATCGGCGCCCGGTCGACTATGCGGCTCGACGCAAGGCGCTGGCGACGCTGAGCCACCCGAAGATGACGGTTACCTCATCCGCGCTGCGCCTGCGCCGGCGACGGCCGGCCAGCTTCCTAACCGGCGGCTACACACCCCTGCTCGCCCACGGCCCGGCACGCGAGCACGTGTTCGCGTTCGCCCGCGGCGCTGATGTGGTGGTGGCGGTGAGCCGCTGGACCGTTCGGCTGGTCGAACAAGGCTGGGGTGAAACGGTTTTGCCGCTACCGAAGGGCGAATGGATCGACTGGATCACCGGGCAACGGGTGACGGGCGAGGTGGCGGCCACCGACCTGTTCGTCAACATGCCCGTCGCGCTGCTGGAGCGCGTCGATGACTGAATTCGCGGTCTGGGCACCGCGGCCTGCGAAGGTCCGTCTCGACGTCGACGGCACGCTGTACCCGATGCGCCGGTCCGACGACGGCTGGTGGCGCGCCGACGTCGACGCGCGGCCGGACGCCCGCTACGGCTTCGTGCTCGACGACGACCCGACCGTGTTGCCCGATCCCCGCTCCCCCCGCCAGCCCGAGGGTGTGCACGCCCGCTCGGCGCTATGGCAGCCCTCGCCGGATGCGTGGACGGACGGCGATTGGCCCGGCCGGTCGATCGAGGGCCGGGTGATCTACGAGTTGCACGCCGGCACCTTCACGCCGGGCGGCACGTTCGACTCGACGGTCGAGAAGCTGGACCATCTGGTGGATCTGGGCGTCGATTTCGTCGAGCTGATGCCGGTCAACGCGTTCGGCGGAACCCACGGCTGGGGCTATGACGGCGTGCTGTGGTACGCGGTGCACGAAACGTACGGCGGGCCCGACGGTCTGGTCCGGTTCGTCAATGCTTGTCACACCCGCGGGCTGGGCGTGCTGATCGACGCGGTCTTCAATCACCTTGGCCCGTCGGGCAACTACCTGCCGAAGTTCGGGCCGTACCTGGCGTCGGGCAGCAACCCGTGGGGCGGGTCGATCAACCTGTCCGACGCGGATGCCGACGAGGTGCGCCGCTACATCCTGGACTGCGCGCTGCGCTGGATGCGCGACTTCCACGCCGACGGTCTGCGGCTCGACGCGGTGCATGCGCTGGTCGACACCACCGCGATCCACATTCTCGAGGAGCTGGCCGCCGAAACCGACGCGCTGGCACAGGAATTGGGCCGGCCGCTGTCGTTGATCGCCGAGAGCGATCTCAACGATCCGCGCCTGATCGCCCCCCGCGACCGCGGCGGGTACGGCATGACGGCGCAGTGGGACGACGACATCCACCACGCGATCCACGCCGCGGTGTCGGGCGAACGGCAGGGCTATTACGCTGATTTCGGCTCACTGGAGACGCTGGCGAACACCCTGAAGAACGGCTACTTCCACGCGGGGACATATTCGTCGTTCCGGCACCGGCGGCACGGCCGCCCGCTGGACACGGGGACCATCCCGGCGACACGGCTACTGGCGTACACGCTGACCCACGACCAGGTCGGCAACCGCGCTGTCGGCGACCGGCCGTCGCAGAACCTGTCGTTCGGCCAGCTCGCGGTCAAGGCCGCCCTGGCGCTCGGGTCACCCTATACCGCAATGCTTTTCATGGGCGAGGAATGGGGCTCGTCGTCACCGTTCCAGTTCTTCAGCTCACATCCGGAGCCCGAGTTGGCCAGGGCGACGGCAGAGGGACGCAAACGCGAATTCGCCGAACACGGTTGGGACGCCGACGAGATCCCGGATCCACAGGACCCGGAGACGTTCCTGCGGTCCAGGCTCGACTGGGACGAGATCGACGATGGCGACCACGGACGTCTGCGTCGCGTCTATCAAGCGCTGATCGCACTGCGGCACACCGAACCCGATATGGCCGACCCGTGGCTGGACCATCTGCGCATCGA
Organism: uncultured Actinomycetota bacterium; assembly: GCA_963848185.1. Classification (GTDB taxonomy): domain Bacteria; phylum Actinomycetota; class Actinomycetes; order Mycobacteriales; family Mycobacteriaceae; genus Mycobacterium. The sequence continues at coordinate 343,609 of CAWKCR010000004.1, read as the reverse complement.
CTACGACGAAGGGCAGCGGTGGATCGCGATGCGCCGCGGCTCGTTGGTGATCCTGTGCAACGTCGGGCCGAACCCCGTTACGGTGCCGTACGCGGGCAAGGTCGTACTGGCGTGGAATGAGCCGCAGGCGCAGGACGAGGGCACCCGGTTACCCGGCCATTCGTTCGCGATCCTGCGAAATGTCACCTCCCCTGTCCGCGGCCAACCGGCCGGTGGATAACGGACCACCGTCCAGATCACCCCAACACCACTTGTTCGGCGCGGTGGCTAGGTGCCATGGTCGGCGGCCGACGCACCGCTGTGAACCGGGCTCGGAGGTCGCCCGCCAAGAAAATCTTAAGAATCCGCCAAGGTGCCCGTCGGATGCTTGTGTCCGTTGAAAGTCCGGGAGTTCATCCCGACCAGAGACAGGCCCTAACCCCCTAACCGGAGATTGCTGCGGCACCCCGAACGGGACGCCATCGAAAGGTGCGTCTGCCCCGCTTCGAACTTTGCCGCAGCTTCACAGAATTTCAGATGCATCGTCGTACCACCCAGCGGCCACCCCGGGCCGCGCGACCACACCCAAGGAGAAGGTCATGATCAAGGCTCGTGCACACATTGCGCACGGGAATCTTGCTTCGCGCCTTCGGTCGCAGTTCCAGGTGTATGGCGATACCCGCAGCTTCACGTATCTTCGCGAGTCTGGACGACACCTCGTCGAAGAAGTGACGACCTTCCGCGACCTCGATCGTGGTGCGCGGGAGGTCGCCGCTTGGCTGAGCTCACGCCCGGAGGCCAACCGACCGGTGTTGCTGTTGTTCGAGCCCGGCGGTGTTGATTTCTGGCGGGCGTTCCTCGGCTGCCTCTACGCCGGAGCGATTGCGATACCCGCACCGCTGCCCCACGACGAGCGGAGCATGCAGCGCGTCGCCGGAATACTGCGCGACGCCGACAGCAGCCTGGCACTGACCACCGCGAACCTGCGCGACCTGCTCGCCGCCGGCATCGAGGGGCTCGGTCTCGACCGCCCGATCCGGTGCGTGGCCACCGACGAATCACCGCTCGCCGACCCCGACTCGTGGACGATGCCGCACATCACCGGCGACACCGTTGCCTTCCTGCAGTACACCTCTGGTTCGACCGGCACCCCGAAGGGGGTCGTCGTGACCCACGGCAACGTCCTGCACAACGAGGGCGCGATCGCCGAAGCCCTGCAAGCGAGCGCCGCATCGGTGCTCGTCGGCTGGATCCCGCACTTCCACGACATGGGCCTCATCGGCCAGCTGGTGGCGTTCCTCAACGGCGTCAACCTCGTCGTGATGTCGCCACTGGCGTTTCTGAAGCAGCCCGTCCGGCTGCTCACGGCGATCAGCGATTACCGCGGAACCGTCAGCGCCGCACCGAATTTCGCCTACGACCTGATCGCACGGCGGGTCACTGCCGAGCAACTGGCCGGCCTCGACCTCTCCACCTGGGAGGTCGCGCTCAACGGTGCCGAGCCGGTTCGCCGTCGCACCATCGAGCGGATAAAAGACATGCTCGCCCCGGCCGGATTCAAACCTTCGGCGTTGCGTCCTACCTACGGCATGGCCGAGGTGACCCTGCTGGCCACCGTCAGCCGCGGCGTCCAGCGCTACCTTGACGCCGACGCCGACGCGCTCGAAGAGAACCGCTACATACCCGCGACGGGCCGCGCGATCAGCCTCGTCAGTTCCGGCCAGCCGGGACCCGGTATCGGCGTGCGCATCGTCGACCCCGAAACCAGCCACGAGCTGCCCGATGGCCAGGTCGGCGAGATCTGGCTGTGCAGCGCAAGCGTCGCCAGCGGCTACTACAACCGCCCCGCGGAGACGATCGAACGGTTTCACGCTTACACCTCCGACGGCGCGGCCCCTACCTGCGCACTGGCGACCTCGGGCTACTGCACGAGGGCGAGCTCTACGTCACCGGCCGCCGCAAGGACCTGCTGATCGTCAACGGCCGCAACCTGTACCCGCAGGACATCGAGGAGCTCGTGCAGGACGTGCACCCGGCCGTCGCCGGTTCGCGCGGTGTCGCGGTCTCTGTTGATGCCAACGACAGCGAACGCCTGGTCCTGATCCAGGCCGTCAAAACCGAATTGCTCCGCGACGTGGGCTACGGCGAGCTCGCCGCCGCCGTGAAGAGCGCCGTCGCACGCGGCTTCGACGTCCCGGCCCCCGGCGTGGTGTTCGTCAACCGCGCCGGAATCCACCTCACCACCAGCGGAAAGGTCCAGCGCGCATCGATGCGGACAGCGTTCCTGAACGCCGAGCTCACCGACGTCGTCCACGAAAGCATTGGAGCCCTCAAATGAACGCAAACCGCCGCCCGATCCTGCGCTGGCTCACCGCCCGCCTCGCCTCCTATTTGGAGGTTTCCGCGACCGCCATCGACCCGATGGTCCCGCTCGCCGAGATGGGCGTCGACTCGGTGCACGCGCTCAGCCTCGTCGGTGACGTCGAGGCGCACTTCGACATCGACGTCGACCCGACGATGATCTTCGACTACCCGACCCTTTCGCACATCGCCGAATACATCGGCACGGCCGTCGCCGAACAGCAGGAGGCGGTGGCGTAGATGGCCGACATCGCCGTCGTGGGTCTCGACTGCCGCTTTCCGAAGGCAGGCGATCCCGCCGCCCTGTGGAAGCTGCTGCTCGACGGCGCTGACGCCATCGACGATATCCCCGCCGAGCGGTGGAACGCGGCCGAATTGCACGACGACGGCACCATCAACCACCGGACTGGCGGGCTGATCAGCGACGCCGATGCCTTCGACAACGACTTCTTTTCCATTACGCCGCGCGAGGCCGAAGCGATGGATCCGCAGCAACGCCTGCTCCTGCAGACGGCCTGGCGGGCAATGGAAAACGCCACTCTCGACCCACGCGGACAGGCCGGTTCCAACACCGGAGTATTCGTCGGCGTGATGGCCAACGAATGGGCCCACCTGCACCTGCGCGACTACCGCGAGATCACGGCGCAGGCCGGTTCGGGCAACGGCTACTTCATGACCGCAAACCGGCTCTCCTACCAACTCGACCTCAGGGGCCCGAGCCTCGCGGTGGACACCGCGTGCTCGTCATCGCTGGTCGCGGTGCATCTGGCCGCGCAGGCGCTGCGCAACGGGGAATGCGACCAGGCAGTTGCGGCCGGTGTCAACCTCACCCTGACCCCTGCAGTGAACATCTTCTATACGAAGGCCGGCTTGGCCGCCCCGGACGGGCGCTGCAAACCGTTCAGCGGCTCGGCCGACGGAATCGGCCGAGGCGAGGGCGTTGCCGTCGTCGTGCTGCGCCGTCTGGAGGACGCGGTCGACGCGGGTCTGCCGATCTACGCCGTGATCAAGGGCAGCGCGGTCAACAGCGACGGCCGCAGCAACGGCATCACCGCGCCGAACCGCTGGGCGCAGCAGCAGGTCGCCGACAGCGCATATCAGGCCGCCGGGATCGTGCCCGCACAGATCAGCTTCCTCGAGGCGCACGGCACCGGAACCCTGCTCGGCGACATGATCGAGGCGAAAGCCCTTGCCGACGCTCACCGTTCGCGGCGCGACGAGCCCTGCGCGATCGGGTCGATCAAGGGCAACCTCGGACACACCGAGGGTGCAGCCGGCATCGCCGGCCTGATCAAGATCGCGCTGAGCCTGCACCATCGCGTGGTACCGGCGTCCCGGTTCGCCGACACGGAGAACGCCCAGCTCCGGCTGGCCGCCGGCGGACTGCGGCTGCTCTCCGAACCCATGGAACTGCCGGCGGGGACCGTCTACGCGGGCGTCTCCAGCTTCGGTATCGGAGGCACGAACTGCCACGTGGTGCTCGCCAGCGCCGCTGAGGCCGAACACGAACCGGCCACCGACCGGGTTGAGACGGGCGTCCTCACCCTCTCCGCGGACACCCCGGAAGGTCTGCGCCGCAACGCCTTACAGCTCGCGAGCGACATCGAGAACAGCCACGCTCCGGTGGCGCAGCTGTGCTGGTCGACCAACCGCGTCAAGTCCTCCGGCAAGACTCGGTTAGCGGTCGTCACCGGCGACCGCGGCGAGGCCGTCGCGGCACTGCGCGGTGACCTCGAGCCCGGCACCGCGACTGGGATGTCGATGGGCTGGCTGTTCAGCGGCCAAGGCACGCAGTACCCCGGCATGGCTGCGGCACTGTACGACGGCAGCGACGTGTTCCGTGATGCATTCGACGAGATCGACGACGCGATGCTGCCGCACCTGGGTATGCGAATTCGCGCGGTCATCAACGACACGCAGATCAACCGCACCGAGTTCGCCCAGCCCGCCATCTTCGCGCTGCAGTACGCCCAGGCCCAAGCACTCCTTCGGCTCGGTGCCGAACCGGCCTGGCTGCTCGGGCACAGCATCGGCGAGTACGCCGCCGCCGCCATCGCCGAGGTGTTCAGCCTCGACGACGCCTGCCGTCTGGTCGTCGCCCGCGGCCGGCTTATGCAGCAGCTGCCCAGTGGCGGCGGCATGCTCGCGGTCCGTGCCATTGCCGCCGACGTAGCCGGCTTCCCGCTGGACCTCGCCGCGGTGAACGGCCCCGACGAAGTCGTGCTGTCGGGTGCGATGGAGGCGATCGACGCCGCCGCAGACACCCTGGGCCGCAACGGGATCACCGCGCGTCGGCTCATCGTGTCGCACGCCTTCCACTCGCAGCTGATGAAGCCGATGACCGCAAGGTTCGCGTCGTTAGCCGCGGAGCTCTCCTACGAGCTGCCCGCGTTCCCGATCTTCTCCACACTGCACGGCCGGCTGCTCGGAGACGACGAGCCGATGGACGCGGACTACTGGACCGCCCACATCGGCGCAACCGTCCGGTTCGCCGACGCGGCTGCCGAAGCGATGCAGGCCGAGCCGACACACCTCGTCGAGTTTGGCGCCAAGCGCGCTCTCGGCCCGATGATCACGCGAGCGCATGCGGGCGCGCCGCCCGCATTGACCGTCGCAACGGGCCTGACCGAAACCGTCGCCGCGCTCTACCGCGACGGTCTCAACCCCGACTGGAACCTGCTGTACCCCAACCAAGCCCGGGTGGCTCACCGGCTCAGCAGCTACTCGTTCAGCACCGAAAACCGCTTCTGGATCAAGGAACAGACCGCCGCGACCGCCGCACCGACCAAGGACTCAACCATGGACAACCTCATCGCACTGTTCCGCGAACAGGCCGCCGTGCTCGCCGCATACGGCCAGGGCACTCCGCCGGCCGTCGCAACGGCCGAGGTCCAACCGCAGACAACGCCGACCGTCGAGGCGACCGCAATCGTGCGCTCCGAGATCGCGCGGATCAGCGGATTCCCCGAGAAGAACCTGCGCGCCACCCAGACCATCGCAGGCGACCTCGGGTTCGACTCGATCATGGTGACCGATCTGTTCAGCGGGTTGGTCCGCAAGATCCCCGGGATGACGATCGACCCCGCGGGATTCGGCCCGGCCACGACCATCGCCGACCTGATCGGCATGGCGGGCGGGCACGTACAGGAATCCTCAACGCCGGCAGCCCCGGCGGCGCCCGCGGTCACCCCGCAGTTCCGGATCAGCGAGTTCGAGGAGGTCAAGGCCCTGGCCGAGCGGATCGCCTTCGGCCAGGCCCTCGGCGTCGACAACCCCTACTTCCTCGTGAACGACGGCGTCACCCGCGACACCTCGATCATCAACGACGCCGAGGTGATCAACTTCTCCAGCTACAACTACCTGGGCATGTCGGGCCACCCCGCGGTGGCCGAGGCGGTGTCGGACGCGGTGCGCCAATGGGGCAGCTCCTGCTCGGCGTCACGCCTGCTCTCCGGTGAGAAGCCCGTCCACCGCGAACTGGAGCTCGAGCTGGCTAAGCTACTCGGCACGGAAGACGCGATGGCGCTGGTCAGCGGACACGCCACCAACGTCACCGTGATCGGGCACCTGCTCGGCGAAGGCGACCTCGTGATCCACGACAGCCTCGCGCACGACAGCATCATGCAAGGCTGCAAGCTCTCCGGCGCTACGCGCCGGCCCTTCCCCCACAACGATCCTGCCGCGCTCGATGAGCTGCTCACCAGCATCCGTCACCAGTACCGCCGGGTGCTGATCATCATCGAAGGCGTCTACAGCCAGGACGGTGACATCCCGGACCTGCCTGCCTTCATCGAGGTCAAGCGGAAGCACCAGGCACTGCTCATGATCGACGAGGCACACAGCATCGGCGTGCTCGGCGCGACCGGCGGCGGCGTCGGCGAACACTTCGGCGTCGACCGCGCCGACGTCGAGCTGTGGTCCGGCACCATGTCGAAGGCGCTGGCCGGCTGCGGCGGTTACGTCGGCGGAAGCCGGGAGCTCATCGAGTTCCTCAAATACACGACGCCGGGATTCATCTACAGCGTCGGCATGCCACCCCCCACCGCCGCGGCGTCGCTCGCGGCCATCCGTGCGATCCGCAACGAGCCCGAGCATGTGCAGCGGCTGCACGAGCTGTCCGCCCTGTTTCTCACACTGGCCCGCGAAGCCGGCCTCGACACCGGTGACAGCGAGGGCACCCCGGTGATCCCGTGCATCGTGGGCAGTTCCGTCACGGCTCTGAAACTGTCGAACGCGCTGCTGCGGCGCGGGGTCAACGCCAACCCGATCCTCTACCCTGCCGTGCCGGAAGACAAAGCGCGGCTACGGTTTTTCGTCACCCGCTGCCATTCGGATGAGCAGATCCGGTACGCGGTCAAGGTTCTTGCCGAGGAGCTTGCGCTTCTCAGAGAAAACACCGAAGGCGCGTGAGACGGTGCGGCTGTTCTGCTTCCACCACGCCGGCGGCGGCAGGGCGATGTTCAATGCCTGGAACCGGGCGCTGGGCCCTCGAGTCGAGGTAGTTCCGGTCGAAGTTGGGAATCGCGAGCGGTTCGCTTCGCTGCGCCAGCTTGTGGACGAGGTCAACGATCGGCTGCGATCGGCACTCGATGGTCCGCATGTGTTCTTCGGCCACAGTTTCGGCGCCCTGCTGGCATACCGGTTGGCCTGCCAGCGCGCGTTTGCGGGGTCCACCTTGCCGCGCGCGCTCTTTGTGTCTTCCTATGCGCCACCGCATCTTCCGGCACCGATACCCTTGGTGGACCACCTCGACGATGACCAGCTGGCGGCGCTGCTGTCCGATCTGGGTGGGCTGCCGCCCGAGCTGACCGAATGGCCCGCGCTGCGCGATAGGGCAGTCGCGGCGACTCGAATTGACCTGCGGCTGTGCATGACCGACGAGGACGCGGAGACAGTGGTGCTGTCCTGCCCAATCCACGCCTTTGGCGGCAGCGACGACCCGCTGGTCAGCGAATCCGACCTGTACGAATGGCGTTCGCGCACAACCGAGGAGTTCTCGGTGCAGATCATGCGCGGTGGCCACTTCTACCTCAGTGACGGTCCGCGGCTGCTCGCCACCCTCCGGCCACTACTGTCGACGCTCGCGGCCAGGAGCGCAACATGCTGAGGCGATTGGCCGGGTTCGCGGTGCGGCGGCCAAAGTTGGTCCTGATAACCGTTCTGGCTCTGCTTGGCATCGGAATTGTGTTCGGCGGCACGGTGTCCGAGAAGCTTGGTGTCGGCGGTTTCACCGATCCAGCCGCAGAATCATCACAGGTGGCGGACTTCCTCGACCAGAACTTCGGCACGACACCGAACCTGGTGCTAGAAGTTGTCGCGCGCGACGGCACCGTCGAGGATCCCGGTGTCGCGGCGGCCGCGGACCGGGTGCGACAACTCGTCGAGGCCGAGTCGACGGCGAAGGTGATCGGATCGTTCGGGCAAGACGCTGCCGCCGATCTGCTTAGCCGCGACGGCCACTCCGGTCTCATCCTCGTGCACGTGGGCGGGACCGCCGACGAGGCCGCAAAGGCAGCGAGCCGGATCATCGAAAGTCTGCCCACTGACGACGAGATGGTGACGGTACGCGCAGGCGGCACCCTCGGCGTGCAGGACGAGATCGAGGACCGCGTCAACCATGATCTCCTCATTAGCGAGGCCATCGCGCTGCCCGTCTTGCTCGGCGTGCTGGTACTCGTTTTCGGCGGTCTCATCGCCGCCTTCCTGCCCATCGCCGTCGGTATCACATCGATCGTCACCACACTGCTGGTGTTGCTGGTCATGACCAGCGTCACCGATGTATCGGTGCACGCGCTCACCGTCGCGACCGCGTTCGGTCTCGGGTTATCCATCGATTTCGGCTTGCTGATGGTGTCGCGGTTCCGCGAGGAACGCGACAACGGCAAGGATCATGAATCGGCCATCATCGCGACCGTCACCACCGCCGGCCGAACCATCATCTTCAGCGCGGCGACCGTCACCCTGGCGATGGCCGGACTCCTGGTCTTCCCAACGTATTTCCTGCGGTCCGTCGGAATCACCGCGAGCGCGGTCGTCGTCCTGTCGGCACTCAGCGCGATCGTGGTGCTGCCCGCAATACTGGCGCTGCTCGGAAAACGGATCGATGCACTTGCGATCGTGCGGCGGAAGGTTCCGCTTTCGGCGGACTCGGTCTTCTGGCGACGGTGCGCCCAGGCGGTAACACGCAGACCGCTGCGAACCGGCCTGCCGGTGATCGCGGTGTTGCTGGCGCTGGGCATTCCCTTCCTGAGCGTCCAATTTGCCACGCCCGACGAACGCGCGCTGCCATCCGACTCGAACGCACGGTTGCTGGCCGAATCGCTGCGCGACGACTACGCAATCGACGCCTCGCAGGCGGTCACGTTGTTGGCCCGCACCAACGCCGACGCGCTCAACGACCTTGCCGCCCCGGTGTCGCTCATGGACGGTGTAGTCCGCGTCGACGTTCCCGCCGGCAGATTCGAGGACGGTCAGCTGACCCCGGGCCAGCCACCCGCGAGCGGAAAGTCCAGCGCCGCCTACGGATTCGCGTATCTGTCGGTGGACGCGCAATCGGACGCTGCGCAACAGATTGTTCGCGATATCCGCGCGAAGATCACCGACCACCGCGTCGAGGTGGGCGGTCCGACCGCCGAGCTCATCGACAGCCGCGCCGCCATCGCCGACCGGCTCGGGTTGGCGATTGCGCTGATCGCACTCGCCACGTTCGTGCTGCTGTTCCTGTTCACGGGCAGCATCGTGGTGCCGATCAAGGCGCTGGTGCTGAACCTGCTGGTCCTCAGCTCGGTGCTCGGGGCGATGGTCTGGATCTTTCAGGACGGGCATCTGGCCTCGATTCTCGGCATCACCCCCGCGCCGCTGAACCTGTCGATGGTCGTCTTGCTCTGCTGCATCGCGTTCAGCCTGTCCGTGGACTACGAGATCTTTCTGCTCAGCCGGATCAAGGAAGCCCGCGACGCGGGGCTGTCGAATAACGACGCCATCGTCGTCGGACTGGGACGGGTGGGCCGGATCATCAGCAGCGCCGCGATCCTGCTTACGATCACCTTGCTCTCCTTCGCCAGCGGGCTGTCGTTCATGAAGATGTTTGGCATTGGTACGGCGCTGGCCGTGGTGATCGATGCCACCGTGATCCGCGGCGTCGTGGTACCGGCCTTTCTGCGCGTCGCGGGCGATCTCAACTGGTGGGCGCCGCGGCCGCTGAAGTGGCTGCACGCCCGCATCGGCTTCAGCGAAGCCCCGTCGGCCGCCGCGATCCCAGCGCCCGAGCCCGAGACCGTACGCCTCTTGAGGCCCACCGTCGCGGCGCGCCAGGTCGAGGTCATCCCGGGGCGGCACCTCGTGGCCAAAGTCAACGGCACCGTTATCGTCGTCGCCCACCGGGGGCCGGCGCCGCTGTCGCCGAACTGTGTTGCCGCACAGCAATTGTCGACGCTGGTGGACATCGTGCGCCGAACCGACGGTCAGCGACTGGCCAGCGCAGTTCCGCAACTGACCATGGGGAACCGTGCCGCGGTCGACTTCGGCATCGTCATGCCCGCTGCCAACGGCCTGGACGTCTTCCTGTGCGGCGCGGTCACGGTGGCGCTCGATAACGGCGTGGGCCGAACTCTGCTGCACGGCGCGCCGCTTGGTCTGCACCGATCCGTGCAAGTGCCGGCGGTGGCAGCCGTAGTGACCGTCGACGAAGCGGGCCATGAGGCGCCTACTCGGGCGCATCGGACGGGCGTGTACACGCTCGCCGCAGGAACAGTGCCTGGACAAGGCGCCGTCATCTGGTCGACTCACGCGGCATCCGCGCCGACCCGCCCGCCCGCGCCGGTACCGCCGGTTCGTGGCGGCATGCTGTCCGCGGCCTTGACGGCACCGATCCGCCGTCCGCCGGGATGCATCATCCTCGACGACAACTCCCGATTCGAGATCGACCGAGACTGCGTGATCGGCCGTGCTCCGCATGATTCGGATGCCGTCCGACGCGGACTTCGCCCCATCCGCATCGAAGGCCGTACCTGCGGTATGTCCCGGGCCCACGGGGAAATCCGACGCGTCAACGGCGCGGTGTTTATCGTGGACCGGGGCTCAACGAACGGCATCTTCCTGCGAAAACCCGGACAGCAAGCCTGGAGCCGGCTGGCCCCGTGGGAACCCGCGATATGGCCGCCCGGAGCGTCTGTCCGGATCGGCAACCGGTTCCTCCGGCTACAGGCGCCAACCGCACACAGGTCCCCGCCCGGCAATCCGGCCGCCCGATCGATGACTGCTCGCGGGATCTCGCGGTCGCGGCCTGAGGTGGGATCTAATCGCGTTGCGGCACTGACGATCCCGGTGACCGGCGATGTGGTGTTGGCCTGACCGAGCATTTTTTCGCGATCCCGCACATTGTCAAGTCGCTATCCACAATCACCGCGGCTGTGGATAACTGATTACCGGGGAATGTTCGTCACCGGCGATGCTCACCGGTATGGCGCACCCGTACATACCACCCCCAATTGAGTCCGCGACCGACCCAGTTCACTCGGCTGCTGACATGTGCCAACGTTGGCGCGCGTTGATGGGTCCGCTTGGATTCGGCGAAAGGCTGCTCTGGATCGGCTTCGTCGGCCCCAACCGCCGCATGGTGAAGGCACTTAGCCAGGTTCCGATCCGACCTCGGCCGAAACGTGAACTCGCCGAGACGGTGATGGCCGGCCTGCTCGATGTGTTGGATGGCATGGAACAGGGCACCACCGTGGCAATGCTGCTGACGCGGCCAGGGCCTGGCCCGATCTCGAACTTGGACAGGCAGTGGTCAACGCTGCTCACCGAGGTGGCGGGGGAATTCGGTGTGCCCCTCGAGCCTGTCTTTCGCGCCAACGACGAGTCATTGGTGCAGGTAGAGCCGGAGGTTCGGGTCGCTCCGGTGGCCGCTCCGAGCTAAGCCGCGAGCAGATTTTCGCGATGTGTCGCCGAATCTGAGCTTGTGTGCGAGATCTCGGCGAAACGTCGCGCACGAGCTCAGTTTCGAGCCAGCAGATTTCAGAGCAGGTAGCGATAGGCCGGCGACCCGGGCTCCAACTCCTCGACATGAATCTCGGAAGCTCGGATGCGGGCCAGCAGGCCCTCGAGGTCGGCAGCCGAGCCGAGTTCGATGCCGACGAGCGCCTCGCCGGTGTCCCTGTTGTTGCGCTTGACGTACTCGAACAGCGTGATGTCGTCGTTGGGGCCGAGCACCTGGTCGAGGAACCGGCGCAGCGCACCGGGCTCCTGCGGGAAGTCGACGAGGAAGTAGTGCTTCAGACCCAGGTGCACCAGCGAGCGCTCGAGCACCTCGTTGTAGCGCGAGACGTCATTGTTGCCGCCCGAAATCAGGCACACCACAGTGGATCCCGGCTCGATGTCGGCTTCCATCAGGCCGGTCACCGACAGCGCGCCTGCGGGCTCGGCGATGATGCCCTCGTTCTGGTACAGGTCCAGCATGGCCGTGCACACCGCGCCCTCGTCGACGGTGGTGATCGACACCATGTCCCCCGCCGCGGCCAGTGCCGCGTAGGTCAGCGTCCCGGCCCGGTTCACCGCGGCACCGTCGACGAACTGGTCGACGTGATCCAGCGTGACCGGCTTCCCCGCCGCGAGCGCGGCGATCATGGCGGCCGCGCCGGCCGGCTCCACACCAAGCACCGACGTGCTGGTCGTCCGTTCGGCCAGATAGGTCGTGATCCCTGCGATGCAGCCGCCGCCGCCGACGGGAACGATCACCAGGTCCGGCTCGCCGTCGAGCTGGTCGAGAATTTCCGCGGCGATGGTGCCCTGGCCGGCCATCGTGCGCGGGTCGTCATAGGGCGGCACCAGCGTGGCGCCCGTCCGCGCAACATCGTCCAGCGCCGCGGCCGCGGCCTCGTCGTAGGTCTTGCCGACGGCGATCAGCTCGATGAACTCGCGTCCGTGGTAGCGGATGCGGTCGCGCTTCTGCTTCGGCGTCTTGGCGGGGACGTACACGCGGCCGTGGATGCCCATCGACCGGCAGGCCATCGCGAAACCTTGTGCGTGATTTCCCGCCGACGAGCACACCACGCCTGCGGCGATCTCGTCGGCGGTCAGCTGCATCAGCAGGTTGTGCGCGCCGCGCAGCTTGTACGACCGCACCTCCTGCAGGTCTTCGCGTTTCAGGTAGACCGTGGCGCCGGTGGCCTCCGACAGCCGTTCGCTGACCTGCAGCGGGCTACGGGCGACCACGCCGGAAATTCGCTGAGCCGCCTCGTCAATGTCGGCCGCGGACAGCGGCGACGTGCGAGGGCTCTGGCTCAGATCAGCAGTCACCGGTCAATGGTGCCACCAACCTGCGGTTTTCAGGAAACCGGGGTCAGGACGAACACCGGAATCTGCCGGTCGGTATTCGTCTGGTAGTTCGCGTAGTCGGGCCAGGCCGCCACCGCACGTTCCCACCACGCCGCCTTCTCGTCGCCGAAGACCTCGCGGGCTTCGTAGTCCCCGGTGACGGGGCCGTCCTGTAGCTCGACCTGCGGATGGGCCTTGACGTTGTGGTACCAAACCGGGTGCTTCGGGGCCCCGCCCAGCGACGCCACGATCGCGTATTTGCCGTCGTGTTCCACCCGCATCAGCGGGGTCTTGCGGATCTTGCCGGTCTTGGCGCCGATGGTGGTCAGCAGGATGACGAGCTTGCCCTGCAGCTCGGTGGCCTTCGGTTCCGCCGGACTCCATGTATCTTCTCGGCATTCTCGCGGACCCAGTCGGACGTGCTTGGTTCGTAGTCTCCGGAAAGTGGCATGTCACCAGCTTAGGCCGACTAGGAAAGTGATCACCCTCATCCGGTGTTTCGGTTGCCCGAAAACTCGCTTGCGAGCTATCGTCAACCTGTGACCGTACGCGACGAAGTCAGCATCGCCGGCGTTCCCTGGCCGGTGTACAAGCTGCTCGCGCTCGCAGTCGGTTTCATCGTGCTGGTGATCGTCGGCATCGCGACCACCAGCACGGCACCGTCGGTGCTGGCCGCCGCGGCCGCGGGCACCGTGGTGTGGCTGGGCCTCGGCGCCTTCCAGTCGACCAGTTAGTCCTCAAGCAGGCGCCGCAGCGTATCCAGATCGGCGGCCACCGCCGCCGCGTCGGCGTCGAGATCCGCGTCGGTCATCGAAGCCCGTCGCCGCACCGTGAACAACACCTCGCAGCGCTCCTCGCCCACCCCACCGGGAATCACCCGCAACGGGTTGTAGACCGCTTCCCCAGACGGCAGCGTCACCACGTGGTCGAGCACGCCGAACTCGTTCGGCGGGGAGAACTCGACGGTTACCTGTCCCATCGGGGAATCGGCCACCCAGCCGTCGGCGGTCTGCCGTAATCCGCCCTCCGCGAGGCCCGCGGCCCACCGTCGCCATTCGTGCGGATCGGCGGCAAACTCGTATACCGCCTCGGGCGCGGCCTCGATCCAGATGCTGACGTGTCGCGATTCCATCCGTCCATCGTGGCGCACACACTTGAGCGGATGGACACCACGCCGGAACCGCCGAATCCTGTCGAGGAGTTCGTGCGACGCGCCGAGCGCCTGGCCACCGGCGCCGAACGTCATGTGCCGTCTTGGTTGCGCCCGGGCGACCCGGAAGCCGGCTACCGGTGCTGGCCGCTCTCATCGCCGCGATCGCGCTGCAGCTGGCGATCACGAAGAGCGACTACGCGGTGGTTCCGCGCTGGCCGCTCATCACAGCGGAGGTGCTACTCCTGGCGGTGCTGGTGTGGCTGAACCCGGTGCGGCTCAGTCGCTCCACATTGCTGGGCAAGTATGCAACCTGGATGCTGCTCGCGGCGATCACGATCGACAACACGCTGTCGGCCATCGTGCTCGACGCGCGCATCATCTCCGGTGAGGTCAGCAAGGACGCCGCGCTGTTATTGGGCAGCGGTGCGGCGATCTTCATCACCAACATCATCGTGTTCGGCATCTGGTATTGGGAACTGGACCGTGGCGGCCCGTTCGCCAGGCGTGCCGGCGAGAAGCCGTATCCCGACTTCATGTTTCCGCAGATGGACAATCCCAAAGTGGCCAAACCGAATTGGCGGCCGACGTTCGTCGACTATCTCTACGTCAGCGTCACCAACGTGATGGCGTTCTCCCCCACCGACACCATGCCGCTGGCCCGCTGGGCGAAGATGATGATGGCCGTGCAGGCGATCGTCGCCGTGTCGACCATCGCGCTCGTATTCGCAAGAGCGGTGAACGTTTTGGCGTAACCGTTCAGCCAGAATCAAGGAGTACGTTCGCGGTCATGGGTATTGCAACCACCGAACTCACGCCCGTCGAACAGACCGCGTTTCTCACCGTGTACGCCAGGGCACTCGACAGCCGCTGGCCGCGCCCGATTCTCGGCGACACGCTGGCCGATGAGGTCGTCGGCAAGATCGACTACGACTTCGCCGGCCTCGGCGTGCAGACCAGTGTGGTGCGTCAGGCGTCGCTGCGCGCCAAGATGCTCGACGACCGTGTGCGTGCCTTCGTGAAGGAACATCCCGACGCCGTTGTCGTCGACCTCGGCGCCGGGCTGGACAGCGGCGTGTATCGGGTCGGCCCGCCGCCGTCGGTGGACTGGTACAGCGTCGACCTGCCGGGCATCACCGCGCTGCGCGACGAGGTGCTGCCGGCAAACCCGCACTCGCACTCGGTGCCGGTGTCGCTGGGCGACGAGCATTGGCCCGACGCCATTCCGGCCGACCGCCCGACGATGCTGATCGCCGACGGGCTGTTCGCCTTCCTGTCCGAGCCGGTGATCGTCGGGATCTTCCGCCGGATCACCGACCACTTCTCATCCGGCGAACTGGCGTTCAACGACTACGGCCGGATCGGCTGGTTCAGCCGCGTCGCGATCAAGCTGGCCCCGCAGAAGATGTTCAAGGATGTCGGAAGCCAGTGGGGCTACGCCGGTTTCAAGGATGCGCATCACCCCGAGACGTGGAACCCGCGGCTGCGGCTCGTCGAGGAGGCCAGCCTGGCTCATGCTCCCGAGGTCGACCGTTTCCCCGGGTGGATCCGGGTCGCGACGAAACTGATGGGCAAGACCAAATCCGGTGCGCGCAAGGCCCGGATACTGAGGTACCGGTTCTGATGAGCGTCGAACGAGCGGGCCCCTTTTGGGACGGTGTCGAGGGCCGGGCGCCTTTGCCGCCGGCCGCCGCGACGCTCGGACTGCAAGTCCTCGACGTCGACCCCGAGCGCGGCACCATCGAACTGGCTTTCGAGGCGAAGCAGGAGTGGACGAATCCGGCGGGCAACGTGCTCGGCGCGTTCGTGGCGGCGATGCTGTACGACACCGTCGGGCCGGCCTTACTGGCGACGCTGCGGCCCGACCAGTTTCAGGCCACGCACAACATCACCGTGCATTTCCTGCGACCGGTTCGGCCCGGCCGACTCGTCAGCCGGGGACGCGTAATCCACCGCGACGACGACCTTGTGCATTTGGAGGCGTCGTTGTTCGACGCCAGTTCGGAAGTCGCTGCGACGGCTACCGCGACCGCTCTGGTGATTCCCCTGAGCGCTGCCCCGAAATCCGTCTAGCCGCCGAGGCAGCCGGGGCCCAGCAGCGCCTTCAGGTCACCCATCAGCGCCGACGACGGCGTCACCCGCAGCGAGGAATCCAGTTCCAGCGTGGTGATGCGCTCGCCGCTGATCAGCCGCAGGTGCACCTGCGAAGTACCCGGGTGTCGCGCCAGCACCTGCTTGAGTGCGGTCACCTTGTCGACCGTGCACTGCCGCGTCGGCAGGCTAACGGCCAGCGGACGGTCGACTTGCGCACTGGAGAAGTCCGGCACCACAAGCTCATTGGCGATCAGCGAGATTCGGTCGTCACGTATGGCGACCTTCGCGTTGACCAGGACCACCGCGTCGTCGGCGATCTCCGCGCCGAATGTGGAATAGGTGTGCGGGAAGAACATCACCTCGATGCCGCCGGTCAGATCCTCCAATTGCGCTGACGCCCATGGCATCCCGTTCTTGTTGACCCGCCGGTTCACCGACGCCAGAATTCCGCCGACCCGCACCTGCGTCTCGTTCGGGATGTCCCCGTCGAGAATCGACGGGATCGCGGTATCGACCTGGGTGGCCAGCAGATGCGCAACGCCGTTGAGCGGATGCCCGGACACGTACAGGCCCAACATCTCGCGCTCCAGCGCCAGCTTGTGCTTGTCCTCCCACTCCTCCTCGGGCACCTTGATGGTGAACACCGCGTCCGTCGCGGTATCAGCGCCGCCGAACAGGTCGAACTGGCCCATCGCCTCGGCCTTCTTCGTGCCCAGCACCGAGTCGACGGCGTCGGTGTGCACCAAGAACAAGCCCTTGCGTGGATGACCCAGCGAGTCGAACGCGCCGGCCTTGATCAGCGACTCGGTGACCTTCTTGTTGCAGGCGCCGATCTCGATCTTGTTCAGGTAGTCGGAGAAGTCGGTGAACTTACCCTTGTCGGTGCGGGCATTGATCAGCGAGGCAACGACATTCGAGCCGACATTGCGTATCGCGCCCAGGCCGTAGCGGATGTCCGCGCCGACCGAGGCGAAGTTCAGTCCGGACTCGTTGACGTCCGGCGGCAGCACCGTGATGCCCAGCTTGCGGCAATCGGCCAGGTACACCGCCGCCTTGTCCTTGTCGTCGCCCACCGACGTGAGCAGCCCCGCCATGTACTCGGCCGGGTAGTTGGCCTTGAGGTACGCGGTCCAATACGACACCAATCCGTAGCCGGCGGCGTGCGATTTGTTGAACGCATAGTCGGCGAACGGCAGCACCGTATCCCACAACGCCTTGATGGCACCGGCCGAGAATCCATTGGCCTTCATGCCTTCCGAGAAGCCTTCGTACTCCTTGTCGAGCACCTCACGCTTCTTCTTGCCCATGGCTTTTCGCAGAATGTCTGCTCGTGCCAGCGAGTACCCGGCGACCTTCTGCGCGATGCGCATGATCTGCTCTTGATAGACGATCAGGCCATACGTCTCGGCGAGGATCTCTTCGAGCGGTTCGGCCAGCTCCGGGTGGATGGGCCGGATCGGTTGGCGGCCGTTCTTGCGGTCGGCGTAGTCGTTGTGGGCGTTCATGCCCATCGGCCCGGGCCGGTACAGGGCGATGACCGCGACGACATCCTCGAACCCGGTGGGCTGCATGCGGCGCAGCAGGTCGCGCATAGGCCCGCCGTCGAGCTGGAACACGCCGAGCGTGTCGCCGCGGCCCAGCAGCTCGTAGGTGGCCTTGTCGTCGAGCGCAACGGACTCGAGGTCGAGGTCGATTCCCCTGTTGGCCTGGATGTTTTCCAGCGCGTCACCGATGATCGTCAGATTGCGCAGCCCGAGGAAGTCCATCTTGAGCAGGCCGATTGCCTCACACGACGGGTAGTCCCAGCCGGTGATGATGGCGCCGTCTTGCGGCCGCTTCCACAGCGGGATGGCCTCCGTCAGCGGCTCGGAGCTCATGATCACCGCGCACGCGTGCACACCGGCGTTGCGGATCAGGCCCTCGAGGCCCCGCGCCGTCTCGTAGATGGTGCGCACATCGGGGTCGGTGTCGATCAGGCCGCGGACCTCGGCGGCCTCTTTGTATCGCTCGTGTTCCGGGTTGGTGATCCCCGACAGCGGGATGTCCTTGGCCATGATCGGCGGCGGCAGCGCCTTGGTGATCCGGTCGGCGATCGCGAAACCCGGCTGGCCGTAGTGGATGCGGGCTGAATCCTTCAGCGCCGCCTTGGTTTTGATGGTGCCAAAGGTAATGACCTGGGCGACGCGGTCGTGGCCCCACTTGTCTGCGGCGTAGCGCACCATCTCGCCGCGCCGACGGTCGTCGAAGTCGATGTCGATATCGGGCATCGAGGCGCGCTCGGGGTTGAGGAAGCGCTCGAACAGCAGCCCGTGCTCGATCGGGTCGATGTCGGTGATGCGCAGCGCGTAGGCGACCAGCGACCCCGCGGCCGACCCGCGGCCGGGTCCGACCCGGATGTCGACCGACCGCGCGTAGCTCACCAGGTCCGCCACGATGAGGAAGTACGACGGATACCCCTTGGCGCAGATGACTTCGATCTCGTAGGCCGCGCGCTCGACGTATTCGCGCGGCACGCCGCCCGGGAAACGCCGCGCCAGGCCGGCGTCGACCTCGTGCCGCAGCCATGACGCCTGGTCGTGCCCGTCGGGCACCGGGAAGACCGGCATGCGGTCGCGCGGCGACCACACGTCCTCGTAAGACTGAACCCGTTCCGCGATCAGGAGGGTCGCGTCGCAGGCCCCGGGGATCTCGCCGTCCCACAGCGAGCGCATCTCGGCGGCGGACTTGAGGTAGTAGCCGTCGCCGTCGAACTTGAAGCGGTTGGGATCCGACAACGTCTTGCCGGTCTGCACGCACAGCAGCGCCTCGTGGTTGTGTGCGGCATCCCGGGTGACGTAGTGGCAGTCGTTGGTGGCCAGCGGCGGGATGTCGAGCTTGCGGCCGATCTCGAGCAGCCCGTCGCGGACCCTGCGCTCGATGGACAGCCCGTGGTCCATCAGCTCGAGGAAGTAGTTGTCCGGCCCGAAGATCTCCCGCCACTTGGCGGCCGATTCCAGCGCCTCGCGGTCGTGGCCGAGCCGCAGCCGGGTCTGCACCTCGCCCGATGGGCAACCGGTGGTGGCGATGATGCCCGCGGCGTGTTCGGCGATGATCTCGGCATCCATGCGTGACCATTTGCCGAGCTGGCCCTCGAAGGAGGCCAGCGACGATAGCTTGAACAGGTTGCGCAACCCCGTCGCATTCTCGGCGACCATCGTCAGGTGGGTGTAGGACCCGCTGCCGGAGACGTCGTCGGACTTCTGGTTCGGGTCGCCCCAGAGAAGGCGACGGGTGTCGAAGCGCGACGCGGGCGCGATGTAGGCCTCCACGCCGATGATCGGCTTGATCCCGGCCTCGGTGGCACTGTTGTAGAACTCGCTGGCGCCGAACATGTTTCCGTGATCGGTCATTCCGATCGCCGGCATCTCCAGGCGCTGCGCCTCGGCGAGCATCGGCGTTATCTTCGCGGCACCGTCCAACATCGAGTATTCGGTGTGGTTATGCAGGTGCACGAAGGAGGAGGTCATAGGGACGCCAGTCTAAGGCGGCCCACCGACACTTCTCGGCGTGTCGCCGTGCGTGTCTCGACCGCGCCGCTGGACCCATCTGGCCACCGGGATCTGCCCTATCGGCCAGCCCAGTTGGGCCGCGATGCCCGCCGCGATGAGCCCGGCCACGGAAACCGCGAACCATAAGCACAGCGCTGCGTTCACATAGATCACGCTATTGCGATGCAGTTCGCGAGGAATCGGGTGTTTCCCTACATCTAGGCTTGTCCGCGAGCCATGGGCAGGACCGCGGCGTCGAGCGTGTCGTAGCGGCGGATAGTCAGCGACCGGGTATTGCGCGCGCCGTCCAGCAAGCCGTGGGCGAAGAGTTTGCGAAGTTGCTTGGCAATCGCCATCATATCGTCGGCATCGGCATCGGCAACGAAGCCGGCGTAGAACCCGACCCCCCAAAACATGGCGAGCAGCAGGTTCACCACCGCCGCCGCGTCGGTGTCGTCCGGGAGTTCACCGCGATCGATCGCATCGCCGACCATCGACGCATAGAAGTCGCCCACCGCCGCGAGGTCAGGACCGGTGCCGTTGCGCAGGGCTGCATGTCGGTGGAACTCCAGACGAGAGATGACGATGAACCTCATCATCGACCGGTCCGCGAAATCCAATCGGTGTGCCGCGGCCACGAACGTCGATAGCTGTTTGAGCAGTGTGTCTTCTCGGCGGGCTTCCGCAATGCAGTCATCAAGAACCGAGGACGCCTCCCGCACGAGGCTGTTGTAGATCTCCTCCCTGGTGGGGAAGTAGTAGTGAATGCTCGGCCGGCTCAGACCAGCCCGCTGCGCGATGTCCTGGAACGTGGCCCCGTAGTAGCCGCGTTCGTTGATGACATCGCGTGCCGCGCGAAGGATGCGCGCGCGTGTTTCGGCCGAGTCGGCGCCGACGGGACGGCCCCCTCCCCGACCGGCTAATCGAGGCCCGGCGTTGCTTCCCACGAGCAAACGTTATGGCATTGCTGAAAGTCGGTCAAGATACGTCGTGCAAACGCCGCAAAAGATACTCCGCCACTCCCGCGTCGGAGGTCAATTCAATCGCACGGCGGTACGCGTCAGCGGCATCGGCCGGTCGGCCGGCCTCCGCCAGCAGATGCGCCCGAGTGGTCCACGCCGGCTGGAAACGCTCGACCGCCGGGTCGGTGATGGCGTCCAGTGCGCGCAGCCCGGCATCCGGGCCGTCGATCTCGCCGTCGACGGCGGCCAGCGCCACCGCTGCCCCGAGCGACGGCGCGATGCGCAGCACCGCACGGTGCAGTTTCCGCAGCGCTTCGGCGTCCACCCGGGCCTGGGTGGTCCGACTGCAGTGAGCCGATTGGATGGCCGCCTCGTACTGGAAACGGCCGGGCCGACCGAAGTCGTGGGCGCGGCGCAGCAGCGTCTCCCCGCGCGCAATCAGCACCTCGTCCCAGAGCATGGTGTCTTGTTCGTCGAGCGGGATGAAGTCGCCATCGTCGGTGCGCCGGGCCGGCCGCCGCGCTTCCGACAGGCACACCAGCGCGGCCAGGCCGAGCACCTCCGGCTCGTCGGGCAGCAGGTCGGCCAGCACAAGCGCCAGGTGCAGCGCCTCGGCGGACAGCGATTCGATCGCGGCAGCCTGCGGTGCGAGTTGCCAGTCGATCGCATAGGCGCCGTAGACCGCCTCCAGCACCGCCGGCAGCCGCTCGGCGAGGTCCTCGCGTTCGGGTAGCACGAACGGGATGCCGGCGTCGCGAATGCGTTTCTTGGCCCGCACCAACCGCTGCGCCATGGTGGCCGGTTCGACGGCGAACGCCTCGGCGATCGCAGCGGCGTCGACGCCGAGCACCGTTTGCAGCATCAGCGGCGTCCGTATGCTGGGCGCGATGGCGGGATGGGCGCAGACCAGCATGAGCTCCAGCCGCCGGTCGGGTATGGCGGACGTGTCATCGAATTCGGTTGGGCGGTCGTTCGTTTCGGTTAGCGGGTCGGTCATCCGATAGGCGGACGACTTCCACAGGTCGCGTAATCGGTTGCGCGCCACGGTGAGGATCCAGCCCTCGGGGTTGGCGGGGATGCCGTCGTCCGGCCACCGGGCCAGGGCGCGTTCGATTGCGTCGGCCAGCGCGTCCTCGGCGGCGGCGATGTCGCGGCTCGGCGCCGCGAGCACCGCGAGCAGCCGACCGTACGAGTCGCGGGTGAGCTCGGCCACCACTGCCTGTGGGTCTTCGCGCAAGCGGCTCATCCCCGACTGCACGGGATCTACGGGTTGTACCACCCGCGGTCGGCGGCGTATGTCCGCGCCACCGGGCGGATTTCGACCGAACCCCAGCCGTTGGCGGGGTTGCGTTGTGCCCACTTCAACGCCTCGTCCAGGTTGTCGACCTCGATGACGAAGATGCCGCCCAGCTTTTCCTTGGTGTCGGCGAACGGCCCGTCCTGGACTTCCGGGGCGCCATTGCGGGCGGTCACCGTGGTGGTCGCGACGACGGGTTCGAGCACCTCGGTGTCGATCAGCACCCCGGCGGCCGACAGGTCGTCGGCGTAGGCCTTGAACGCCTCCATCGCCGGCGCCATATCCTCTTCGCTCAGGCCGACCTCGCTGGCCTCCTGGTAATGCATCAACAGGCAGTACCGCATGACGTGAGTCCTTTCTGACTAGATGGTGTCACCGGTATGACGATCGAAGCGAGGCCCGATCGACACGAGCCCGCCACAACGCGTCGACGGTGAAGACCGCCAGCGCCACCCAGATCAGCGCGAACCCCAGCCACCGTGCGGGTGGCATCGGCTCGTGCCCGACCACGATGCCCCACGTCAGCTGCATTGCCGGAGTCATATAGAACAGCAGGCCCAACGTCACCAGTGGCAGCCGCTGCGCCGCCGCGGCGAAGAACAGCAGCGGTAATGCCGTCAGCACCCCGGACAGGATCATCAGCACGATGTGGCCGGGACCGTGATTGGTGAACGCCCCGGCGCCGGTGACCTGCAACACGATGATGAAGGCCAGTGCCGGCGGCGTGGCGATCGCTGCCTCCACCCCGACGCTGACCCGCGGATCGGTCGGCACCGCCTTCTTCACAGCGCCGTAAAGGCCGAACGTCAGCGCCAGCCCGAGCCCGATGACGGGCGGCGCGCCAACCTCCACGGTGAACACCAGCACGGCGACCACCGCGACGGCCAGGGCAACGAACTGTGCACGGTTGAGCCGCTCGCGGAAGATCAGCAACCCAAGTGCCACACTCACCAGCGGGTTGATGAAGTAACCGAGCGCCGCGTCCACCACATGGCCGTTGTTCACCGCATACACGTAGATCACCCAGTTGGCCGAAACCAGCGCCGACGCGCAAACCAGCAGCAGCCAGGTGCGCAGCGTGATCGCCCGGATGTCGCCAAGCCGACCCACCATGGCGACGACCACGGCCATCAACGCGAAGCTCCACACGATCCGGTGGGCCAGCACTTCGAACGCGCCGGCCGGCTTCAGGAGCGGGAAGAACGCGGGAAACAGCCCCCACATCCCGTAGGCGCCAACGCCAAGGAGCAACCCGGACCGGCGGTCGTCGGTCACAGTTCGTGGCGGCGCAGCACGTCCAGCGCGTGCTGCAGGTCGGATGGGTAGGGGCTGGTGATCTCGACGCGTCGCCCGTCGGCGGGATGAGCGAACGCCAGCGACCGGGCATGGAGCCATTGACGTTCGAGCCCAAGCTTTTTCGCCAGTGTCGGGTCGGCGCCGTAGGTCAGATCACCGGCACACGGATGGTGCAGGGCGGCGAAATGCACCCGGATCTGGTGCGTGCGGCCGGTTTCCAGTTCGATGTCGAGCAGGCTGGCGGCCTGATGCGCCTCCAGCGTGTCGTAGTGGGTGATGCTGTGCCTGCCGCTTTCGGTGACCGCGAACTTCCAGTCGTGCCCACGGTGCCGGCCGATCGGCGCGTCGATTGTTCCGCTGGACGGATCGGGATGGCCCTGCACCAGCGCGTGATAGCGCTTCTCGACGGTGCGCTGCTTGAACGCCCGCTTGAGAATCGTGTAGGCGCGCTCGGAGAGGGCGACCACCATGACGCCGGACGTGCCGACGTCGAGGCGGTGCACAATGCCTTGCCGCTCATGGATTCCCGACGTGCTGATGCGGAATCCCGCGGCCGCAAGACCGCCGAGCACCGTCGGCCCGCTCCACCCGACCGTCGCGTGCGCGGCGACGCCGGGCGGCTTGTCGACCGCGACGATGTCGTCGTCGGAGTACAGGATTGACATGCCCTCGATCTCGACGGGCGTATTCTCCACCGGCGCAGGCGCTTCCGGCAGCCGCACCTCCAGCCACGCACCCGCTGTCAGCTTGTCGGACTTGCCCGCGCGGGTTCCGTCGAGGTCGACGCCGCCGTCCTCGGCCAGGGCGGCCGCCGCCGTCCGCGACAGCCCGAGCAGTCGCGCCAGCCCGGCGTCGACACGCATCCCCGCCAGCCCTTCGGGGACCGGCATCGAACGGGTCGACACTATGACGGGTCGGCCTTGCGGCGGCCCACCGTGTCGAAGTCAAATCCGAAGAGCGACAACGCAACCAGAAGGATCGCCCCGCCCACCACCGACGGGTCGGCCACATTGAACACGGGCCACCAGCCGACGGAGAAAAAGTCCACGACGTGCCCCTGCAGCGGTCCGGGCGAGCGGAAGAACCGGTCGACCAGGTTGCCCATCGCGCCGCCGAGGATCATGCCGAGGCCGATCGCCCACCACGGCGAGACCAGCCGCCGGCCCATCCAGATGATGCCGATCACCACACCCGTCGCGATCAACGTGAGGACCCACGTGTATCCGGTGGCCATCGAGAACGCGGCGCCGGAGTTACGGACGAGCGTCCAGGTGACGGTGTCACCGATGATCGATACCGGCTGTCCGGGGGTCAGCAGTTTCACCGCGAGCACCTTGGTGACGATGTCCAGCACCAGCACCACCGCCGCGACGGTGAGCAGCAGACGCAGCCGGCGCCTCGGCGCAGGCTGCTGCGGCTCTTCGTCGGTCACCGGCTCGGCCGATCCCGAGGATTCATCAGTCACTCCCCCATCATCCCAAAGCGAGAATGGGGAACAATTTCGGCATGAGCCGCCTCGTCGTCGTCAGCACTGGCGGCACCATCGCCACCAGCACCGACGGCGACGGGGTCATGCGGCCAACCCGAAGCGGCGCGGATCTGACCTCCGGGCTGGATGTCGAGGTCGTCGACCTGATGGCTGTCGACAGCTCACAGTTGACACCCGCCGACTGGGACCGGATCCGCGCTGCGGTTTGCGGGGCGTCGGACGCCGACGGTCTGGTGGTCACGCACGGCACCGACACCATGGAGGAAACGGCGCTGTGGCTGGAGCTGACCTACGACGGCCCGGCGCCCGTGGTACTCACGGGTGCGCAGCGCAGCGCGGACGCGCCGGATGCCGACGGGCCCGGGAATCTGCGCGACGCGCTGACGGTCGCGGCCAGCGCCGATGCCCGTGGCCTCGGCGTCCTGGTGAGCTTTGCCGGCACGGTGTGGCAGCCCCTTGGCCTGCAGAAGGTGGCGACCGGCGACCTGCGCGGCTTCGCCGGCCAGGCTCTCGGTTCGGTGGGCGACGGGCGGTTCACCACGCAGGCGTCGAAGGATCGGCCGTTTCTGGGTGCGCTGTCGGCCGCCGACGCGCCGCGGGTGGACACCATCGCGGTGTACCCAGGCGCCGACGCGGTGGCGATGGACGCATGTGTGGCGGCCGGTGCGCGGGGACTTGTGCTCGAGGCGCTGGGCTCGGGCAACGCCGGGGCGGCGGTGATCGACGCGGTGCGGCGGCACTGCCGTGACGGTGTGGTGGTCGCGGTGTCGACGCGCGTCCCCGGCGGGCGGGTCAGCCCCGGCTACGGCCCCGGCCGCGAGCTGGTGGACGCCGGCGCGGTGGTGGTGCCGCGGCTGCGCCCGGCGCAGGCCCGGGTGCTGCTGATCGCGGCGCTGGCGGCCGGCTCATCCGTCGAGGACGCCGTCGCCCGCTGGGGTTGACTCCGGCCCAATGTCGCCGACCGAGCGGCTCCGAGACGCCAGGTCGTCTACGTAGTCGGGCCAGTCCAGGCTGTCGACCGGGTTGGCGCGGTCGATGTCGGGGGTGTCGTCGGGAAGGGTGCGCACCGGCCCTGGCCCGGTGCTGCGGGTCTCGAACCGCACGGTCATCACGCCGTGGCCGGCGCCCTGGATCCAGCCGTGCCCGTACTCGGTGTGGGCGACGTCGTCGCCGACGCGCCACGCCGGGGCGGTCGCCGTGGCGTCGGTGAGCGTGGGCGGCAGCCTGGTGTCCGAGACCTCTTCGGCCGCCAGCTCGAGATCGGGGAACAGCGACTCCTGGCGGACGTCGGATAGGCCCGAAAAGCCAACGCCGACAAGGCGAATCGGGCCGATTTCGACGGGGTCGAGCAGCAGCCGGCGCGCCATGGCGATCAGCGTGGCCGCGTCGGTGGTGGCGTACGGCAGCGTCGCGGACCGGGTCAGCGTGCTCATGTCGGACTTCTTCAGCTTGACGGTGACGGTGCGCGCGCCGCGGCCGTCCTTCTCGAGGCGCGCATGTGCGTGCTCGCCGATCGGGCCTGCGGCTTCGCGCAACTGCTCGAGGGTGGTCAGGTCCTCGGGAAAGGTGGATTCCGCGCTGATCTGCTTGGCCGGGGCGTTCTCGGCGACGGGCCGGTCGTCGATGCCGCGGGCCAGCCGGTGCAAAGCGGGGCCGACCGTCGCACCGAGGATGTTGGCCGCTTCGGCGTCGGACAGAGCGGCGAAGGCTCCGATGGTCTCGATGCCGAGCCGATGCAGCTTCTCCTCGGCGACGGGCCCGATGCCCCACAACCGTCGCACCGGAAGACCGTCGAGCAGCACCCGTTCCTCGTCGCGGCGCACCACCCTGATGCCGTCGGGCTTGGCCAGGTCGGAGGCGATCTTGGCGACCTGCTTGCCGGATCCGGCGCCGACCGATGCGATCAGTCCCGTCTGGTCGAGAACCTTGGCCTTCAAAGCCTGGCAGAACGCGTCGACATCCTGGGCCGACGCGCCGGCGAGTTCGGCGGGTTCGCCGAACGCCTCGTCGAACGAAAGTTGTTCGAGAACGGGCACCAAGGTCCGGACGGTGTCGAACACGCGACGGCTGGCCACGCCGTAGACCACCCCGCGCGGCGGCAACACCACCGCTGTTGCGCCGACCTGCCTGCGGGCCTGATGCATGGGCATCGCCGATCGGGCGCCGAACACGCGGGCCTCGTAGCTGGCGCCGGCGACCACGCCGCGGCCGCCCAGCCCGCCGACCAGGACGGGCCGGCCGCGCAGGGTGGGGCGGGTCAGCTGCTCGACGGACGCAAAGAACGCGTCCATGTCGAGGTGCAGCACCCAGCGGTCCACAAATGGCGATGCTATTGCTCTAGCGTCGGGGCCATGGGCGTGCCCGATCGCACCGCTGGCCTGCGCGCAGCAGCCGAGTACGCGGAGGCGTTCCTCGCCACCCTCGACGAGCGACCGGTGGCGGCCCGCGTCGACGCCGCCGCCGTTCGCGATGCCCTCGGCGGGCCGCTGCCCGAACGCGGCGAGGATCCCTCCGCTGTCATCGACGCGCTGGTCGCGGGCGCCGAGCCCGGCCTCGTCGCCACCGCAGGCCCGCGCCACTTCGGTTTCGTGATCGGCGGTGCGCTGCCCGCTGCCCTCGCGGCCGACTGGCTCGTGTCCGCATGGGACCAGTGCGCCGCCTTTCACTCCCTCTCTCCCGCGGCGGCAGCCATCGAGGAGGTCGCGTCCGCGTGGACGCTGGACTTGCTCGGCCTGCCGGCGAGCGCGAGCGTCGGTTTCGTCACCGGCGGCCAGGGCGCCAACACGACCTGCCTGGCCGCCGCACGGCACGCCGTCCTGGCGGGCGCGGGCTGGGACGTCGAGCACGACGGCCTGATCGGCGCACCCCGGGTCCGCGTCCTGTGCGGTGAGCAGGCCCACGCCACCGTCCATACGGCACTGCGGCTGCTCGGCCTCGGCGAGAACACCGCGGTCCGCGTCGCCGCCGACGCGGCAGGCCGAATGAACCCTGATCACCTCGCGGAGGCGCTGGCCGCCGCCGACGGACCGGCGATTGTCTGCGCGCAGGCCGGCAATGTGTCCACCGGCGCGTTCGACGCCTTTGAGCCGATTGCTGACGCCTGCGCCGCCCACGGCGCGTGGCTGCACATCGACGGCGCATTTGGCCTCTGGGCCGCCGCGGCGCCAGCCACGCGGCATCTCACCCACGGCGTCGATCGAGCAGACTCTTGGGCCGTCGACGCCCACAAGTGGCTCAACGTGCCCTACGACGGCGCCATGGCGATCGTGGCGCACCCCGAAGCCCACCTCGCCGCCATGAGGCTGGCCGGTCCCTACCTGGTGGCCGACCCGGGCCAGCGCGACAACACGAACTACGTACCGGAGAGCTCGCGCCGCGCCCGCGCGGTACCCGTCTACGCCGCCATCCGCTCGCTCGGCCGCGCAGGCGTCGCGGACCTGATCGAGCGCAACTGCGCGCAGGCCCGCCGGATGGCGGAGCGGCTCGCCGCGATCGCGGGCGTTGAGGTGCTCAACGACGTGGTTCTCAACCAGGTGCTCGTCCGCCTGCCCGGCGGCGACGACGCCAACCGCGCAGCCGTGGCGGCCATCCAGCGCGACGGCACCTGCTGGCTCGGTGGCACCACCTGGCACGGCGAGCACGTGCTACGGGTGTCGATCTCAAACTGGGCCACGACGGACGACGACATCGACCGCTCCGCTGCTGCGATCGCCGCCGCGGTGGGTTAAACCTTGGCGATCGCCACCCGCACGCCGTCGCCGATCTCGGTTCCGTCGGCCGGCTCCCCGAACTCGAAGCTGGTGGCCAGGATCTCGCGGGCGATCAGGTCGCTGTGCGTGCTCGCCCAGTCGGCGCGTTCCGGCGGCACCGAGATCACGACCGAGATCCGGTCGGACACCTCGAGACCGGTCGACTTGCGCAGGTCCTGTAGTTCGCGGATGCGGTCCTTGGCCCAGCCCTCGGCCTCCAGCTCTTGGGTGACGGTGCCGTCGAGCACCACCAAGCCGGCACCGTCGGGCAGCGCCGCGGTGTACTCGGGATCGGCGGCCACCAACCGCGAGCTGTACTCGTCGGGCTGCAGCACGGCCGGGCCCGCGGTCAGCGTGCCGTTGGCGTTGACGACCGCCTCCCCCGCCTTGACGGCCCTGATCGCGGCTTGCACATCCTTGCCCAGCCGCGGACCGGCGACGCGCGCGTTGACGGTCAGCTCGAAGCGGCCATAGGTGTCGATGTCGTCGGTGAGCGCGACCTCCTTCACGTTGAGCTCATCGGCGATGAGGTCGACGAATAGTTCCAGGCGCTCCGGGTTCTCCACCGCCACGGTGAGTTTCGGAAGCGGCAGTCGCACGCGCAGCTTCTTGGCCTTGCGCAGCGACGACGCCGCCGAACACACCTCTCGCACCTGATCCATGGCGGCGACGAGGCCCGAGTCCTCCGGCAGATCGTCGGCGCTCGGCCAGTCGGTCAGATGCACCGAACGTTCATCGGTCACCCCGCGCCAGATCACCTCGGTGACGAGCGGCAGCAGCGGGGCGGCGAGCCGGCTCGTCACCTCCAGCACAGTGTGCAGCGTATCGATCGCGTCGGCGTCCTCCTCCCAGAACCGCGAACGGGACCGTCGCACATACCAATTCGTCAGCGCCTCGGTGAACTGACGCAGTTCATCACACGCCCCGAAGATATCGCAGACGTCCAGGGATTCCGTGAGGTTGTCGCGCAACGCGGCCAGCTTGGCCAGGATGTACCGGTCCAGCACGTGCGTCGAGTTGGTGCGCCAGGTGCCCTTCTTCGGCGCGTACAGGGCCAGGAAGGTGTAGGCGTTCCAGAACGGCAGCAGCACCTGCCTGACGCCCTCGCGGATGCCCTGCTCGGTGACGATCAGGTTGCCGCCGCGCAGGATCGGCGAGGCCATCAGGAACCAGCGCATGGCGTCGGAGCCGTCGCGGTCGAACACCTCGGTGACGTCGGGGTAGTTGCGCAACGACTTGCTCATCTTCTGCCCGTCATTGCCGAGCACGATGCCGTGCGCCACACAGGTTTTGAACGCGGGCTTGTCGAACAGCGCCGTGGCCAGGATGTGCAGGGTGTAGAACCAGCCGCGGGTCTGGCCGATGTATTCGACGATGAAGTCGCCGGGGAAGTGCGTGTCGAACCAGTCCGCGTTCTCGAACGGATAGTGCACCTGCGCGTACGGCATGGAGCCCGAGTCGAACCAGACGTCGAGCACATCCGGGATGCGTCGCATGGTCGAGCGGCCCGTTGGGTCGTCGGGGTTGGGCCGGGTCAGCTCGTCGATGTAGGGACGGTGCAGATTCGTTGGACGAATACCGAAGTCGCGCTCCAGCTCATCGAGGCTGCCGTACACGTCGATCCGCGGGTAGGCGGGATCGTCGGACATCCACACCGGAATTGGGGTTCCCCAGTAGCGATTTCGGGAGATCGACCAGTCGCGGGCGCCCTGCAGCCACTTGCCGAACTGGCCGTCCTTGACATGCTCCGGATACCAGGTGATCTCCTGGTTGAGTTCGACCATGCGGTCGCGCAAGTCGGTGACCTTGATGAACCATGACGACACGGCCCGGTAGATCAACGGGTTCCGGCACCGCCAGCAGTGCGGGTAGGAGTGCTCGTAGGTCTCGTGGCGCAGCAGCACCGCGCCGTTGACGGCCGCCGAGCGGCCCTGGTTCTTCAGGTCTGCGGATGATCTGCGGGTTGGCGTCGAAGACATGCTGGCCGGCGTAATCCGGCACGGTCTCGTCGAAGCGGCCCTTCGCGTCGACGGGCGTGACGGCGACGATGCCCGCCGCCTGGGAAGTGGCCATGTCGTCCTCGCCGTAGGCGGGCGACATGTGCACGATGCCGGTGCCATCCTCGGTGCTGACGAACTCGCCGGGCAGCACCTGAAATGCGTTGCGCACGTTGTCTTCGTCCATGAAGTACGGGAACGGCGGCAGGTAGCGCGTGCCCAGGAGGTCCCGGCCGGTGTAGGTGCCCAGGATCTCGGGTTCGTCGCCGAGCTCGCGGGCGTAGGCGGACAGCCGCGCCTTGGCAAGCACGTAGCGCCGACCGTCGGGCGCCTTGACGTGAACGTAGGTGATCTCGGGATTGACCGCGACGGCCTGGTTGGACGGCAGCGTCCAGGGCGTTGTTGTCCAGATCAGTAGGTATGCGCCGTCGAGTTCGTCACCGGTTAGCTTGAAACCCACGGTGATCGCGGGATCCTGTCGTTGTTGGTAGACGTCGTCGTCCATCCGCAGTTCGTGGCTGGACAGCGGGGTTTCGTCGTTCCAGCAGTACGGCAGCACCCGGATGCCCTCATAGGCCAGGCCCTTGTCCCACAGCTGCTTGAAGGCCCAGATCACCGATTCCATGAAGCCGGGATCGAGTGTCTGGTAGTCGTTGTCGAAGTCGACCCAGCGGGCCTGACGGGTGACGTAGGCCCGCCACTCGTTGGTGTACTTGAGCACCGACGCCCGGCAGGCGTCGTTGAACTTCTCGATGCCCAACTCTTCGATCTGCGCCTTGTCGGTAATGCCCAGCTGGCGCTGCACCTCGAGTTCGGCGGGCAGACCGTGGGTGTCCCAGCCGAAACGGCGTTCCACCTTGTAGCCGCGCATGGTCCGGTACCGCGGCACGATGTCTTTCACGTATCCGGTGAGCAGGTGCCCGTAGTGCGGGAGGCCGTTGGCGAACGGCGGGCCGTCGTAAAACACGTATTCTTCTGCGTCGTCGCGGCGCGCAATGCTGGCGCGGAACGTGTCATCGCTGTCCCAGTACTCCAGAACCTCACGTTCCAGGTCTGGGAAGTTCGGCGAGGCCGGCTTCGGATAGGCGGTCACTGCTTGCGTTGTCTCCTGTGCCCAGGTTCGCTGCGGCACGGGGACGACGTCGCGCCGGTGCGCGAGCGCCGCGGTACCACCCCGCTTGCGCACACGTGTGTGCGCCGCTCAACTGCGGGCGATGACGGGCCCACCCGTTCGGGTCTACTGAGCTGGATCAGCTGTTGTTCCGAAGGCTCCCCGGTGATGGCCGGATCGGTGCCGTTGACCGCGATTCTAGTGCCCACCGCAAATTAGGCGATCAATGCCCGCTACCCGCGCACGACCTGCGGTTACTATCACGGTGAGGGGGGCCGGGGGTGATGAACGACATGGGCTCTCCGAGCAGGATGGGCTCTCCCCGCACGCTGGATGCGCGGGCTTCCGGGGCGTCGGTGCGACGTTTTGCCCGCACGACGCCTGGTGTCATCGGCATCATCGCGGTTGCTGTCGCGGCAGGCTGCGTGATTGCCGGGGTCGTGTGTGCGGCTGCGCTCAACGAGCGGATAGCTGAAAGCCACGCGGTTCTCGACCGTTCCGAGCCGCTCGCCTACTCGGCGCAGAACCTGTACGCCGCTCTGTCGGCCGCCGACGCCGCCGCAGCATCAGCGTTCCTCTCCGGCGGGATCGAAACAGCCGCGAACCAAGCGCGTTATCGGCAGGCCTTGGCTGACGCGGCATCGGCACTGGCGGATGCGACCGCGGGGGCCACCGACACGGATACCCGCACCGCGATGGCGGAAATATCGGCGCAACTGTCCGCGTACACGGGGCTGGTCGAGTCGGCGCGGGCGAACAACCGTCAGGGTTTCCCGGTCGGGTCCGGGTATTTGCGGGAGGCGTCGTCGTTGATGCAGACCGCAATGCTCCCCGGCGCCGAGAAGAACTTCACCGGCGATCTTGCCACGGTCGACGAAGACCAGCGCGCCGTCGCCTCGACGCCGTGGGTCGGTCTCGTGCTGCTAGTGCTTGTCTTGGCGATGATCGGTGTCGGCTCGGTGGTCATGCGTGGCCGCACGAACCGGCAGTTCAACATGGGGCTCGTCGTGGCGGCGGCTGCGGTGTTGCTGGCGATGGTGTGGATCGTCATGGCGACCCGCTTGGCAGCAGGCAACATCGAGCACAGCCGAACCGAGGGCACCGCGAGGTTCGGGCAGCTCGCGAAGGCTCGCATCCTCGCCGAGCAGGCCCGGACCGACGAGACCCTGCAGCTGATCGCGCGTGGCGACATCACTGCCGGCGAAAAGTCGTACCAAGGCCGCCTCGGCGACCTGCGCACGCTGCTCGACACCGGGCCGTCGGCCGCCGCGGACGGTGTCATGAAATGGACCGCCAGCCACGGTAAGCAGGTGGAGGCCTACCTGGGCGGCGACTACCCTGCCGCGGTCGCGCAGGCGATCGGCACCGATCCGGACGCTTCGGCAGCGCAGTTCGCCGTCGTCGAATCCAGCTTGCGCGACGAGATCGAACAAACCCGCGCCACATTGCGCGATCGAGTGTCTGCAGCGGGTGCACGGCTGGCGTGGAGTCCAACGGGGACACTCGTGCTCATGGTGGTCGCTGCGGCGGCGGCCGTCGTCGGTTTGTGGCCGCGCCTCAAGGAGTTCTTGTGAGAGCGCGAGTTGTGATGGTGCTGTTCGCACTTGCGCTCGCCGCCGCCGGATGTGGATCCTCGACGTCGCCGCCGTTGGTGACGGTCGCGCCGGTCGAGCCGCGGCCGGCCGGTGCGCAGGAAGTCACGACCGCGCCGGCCGCTGGGAATGCGGACTGCGGCGATCGCGAAGCGAGCCTGCGGCCCGGTCCCCAGCCTGCGCCGGGTGCCATGCCGCCCGGTTCGACGATGGCGGCGATCGCCGAGCGTGGACGGCTCATCGTCGGTGTCGACCAGAACACGAATCTGTTCGGATTCCGGAACCCCTCTACGAGCCAACTGGAGGGTTTCGATATCGACGTCGCCCGCGAGATCGCGCGCCGTATCTTCGGCGATCCAGAACGCATCGATCTGCAGGTGGTCAATGCGAACCAACGGGAGTCGGCGTTGCAGTCGGGTCAGGTGGACCTCGTCGTCCGGACTTACTCGATCACCTGTGACCGCAAGCAGAGCGTCGATTTCTCGACGGTGTACTACTACGCCAACCAAAAAATCCTCGCCGTCAAGGGGTCGGGAATAGATTCTGCCGAAAAACTTGCGGGCAAACGGGCCTGCGCGGTGTCGGGCACGACGTCGCTGTCGAAGTTGTTCGCGCTGAACCCCAAGCCGATAGTGGTGAGTGCGACCACCTGGACCGATTGCCTGGTGATGCTGCAACAAGGCCAGGTCGACGCGATCAGCACCGACGACTCCGTGTTGCACGGGCTTGCGAAGCAGGATCCGAATGTGGAGGTGGTCGGTTCCAGCATCGCCATCGAGCCCTACGGCGTCGGGATCAAGAAGGAGAACAGCGACCTGGTTCGATTCGTCAACGGTGCCCTTGAAGACATGCGCGCCGACGGAACGTGGGAGCGCCTCTACGAGGCTTGGCTGCAAAGCCTCGGACCGTCGCCCGGTCCGCCGACGGCACGGTATGTGGACGAACCATGACTGCGCTGACCACCGACGCGATCGACCGCAAACTCGCCTCGCGCACAAAGGAAGTCGCCGCAATGTCGGCGACGATGTTGGAGCTGGAGAGCCACCCCGGGCTCGAGCACGTGCGTACCTATCCGCCGACTGGCGTGACCGCGCAACGATGGGCGGTGATCGAGAAATCGCTCGCGCAGCTGTGGGAGGATTTGGGGCGGATGACGTCGATCCTGGATTCCGCTCGGATGGTACGGGCGCGCCGATCGAAGCCCGACGACGACGACCGCGCCGAATTGACGAGATTGCTGTGCGAGCGTCCGCTCGAGGTGTCACGCGAACGGATCCCGTTGGCGCAGCGTCCGATCACCGGTTCCGGTGAAGCAGTCGAGTATGTCGGGCTCGCCGACACAGCGGACCGGATGCGCGCCGCCTACCCGGCCGTGGTCGAGTTCGTCGATGCCGTCGACGAGATCAACTCACTGGTCGCGAAACGGCTCGCGCCCTCGCAAAAGCGACTCGACGAGGCTGGCGCGGCCGGCCCGAAGGAGATCTCCGAGCTGTTGGCCGTCTCCGCGACCGATCCGCTGTCGTTGACCACGCGCGAACTCGAGGAGCGCATCCGCGCCATCGTGGACAGTGTCGAACGGCAATCGGCCGAACTCGCCGAGCGGGCCGCAATACACGCGAACTGGGCTGAGGCTCTGGCGATTACGGCATTGCAGCTGGACACATTGCGGGACACGACACAGCGAGCGGCACAGATTCGCACGCACGCCGAGCAAAAGGTGGTGGCCGGCCCGCTTCCGGTGCACACCGACGCCGAACCGGGCCTACGCGCAGGGCTACGGGCGATCACCACACCGGATTCGGTGGCGCTGCAGGCACTGCGGCGCCGGATCGAGGCGGCGCTACGAATCGTGGAGGAGGACGAACAGCTCGCGCAGGGCCTGCTCGACCGTCGCAGTGAGCTCAAGGGACGGCTGACGGTATATCAGGCGAAGGCGGCCCGGCTCGGGCTGGGAGAGGACCCAGACCTGTTGGCTTCCAGCCGGATCGCTGCCGGCCTGCTGTCACGACGGCCGTGCGACCTTCGCGCTGTGACCCGCGCGATCACCGACTACCAGCAGATGCTCGTCAAGAAACAGGGGCAGGCCACATGAGATGCGCCGAACCGGGATGCGGCGGGACCGTCGTCGACGGCTACTGCGACCTCTGCGGCACCGCGCCCGCAACCGCTGCGCCGCAAGAGCCGCCGAGCGCGACGAGCCGGAGCATCTCGTCCGCGCGATCGGTAAGAACGGCTCGAACCGGGACGTCGAGGTCTGCCACCACCCGTGGCCGCCTCGGCGCCGGGG
This sequence comes from uncultured Actinomycetota bacterium, assembly GCA_963848185.1. Classification (GTDB taxonomy): domain Bacteria; phylum Actinomycetota; class Actinomycetes; order Mycobacteriales; family Mycobacteriaceae; genus Mycobacterium. The sequence goes on along the minus strand of CAWKCR010000004.1, from coordinate 308,404 downwards.
TTGTCGCGATGCCGCGCATACCGAAGGGCGATCCAGCCGCCGCGATCCTGACCGACCCGCAGGTACCGGAGGCTAACCGGTTCTGCGGCAACCCCGAATGCCACAAGCCTGTCGGGCGGTCGGCGGACGGACACCCGGGACGCACGGAGGGCTTCTGCACCCAGTGCGGCACGCGATACTCGTTTGTTCCCAAGCTTTCTCGGGACGACCTCGTGGGCGGACAGTACGAAGTGCAGGGATGCCTTGCGCACGGCGGCCTCGGCTGGATCTACCTGGCGATCGACCGCAACGTGCACAACCGCTGGGTGGTGCTCAAGGGCCTCCTGAACTCCGGCGATGCCGACGCCATGGCCGCCGCCGCTGCCGAAGTGCTCGCCCTCGCCGAGGTGGAACACCCGAACATCGTTCGGATCTACAACTTCGTCGAGCATGCCGACACCTCCGGCGTCCCGGTCGGATACATCGTCATGGAGTACGTCGGCGGCACGTCGCTGAAGCAGATCCGCAAGGCCCGTAACGCGCCCCTTCCCCCGGACCAGGCCGTCGCCTACATCGTCGAGATCGCACCGGCACTCGACTACCTGCACACGCAAGGACTCGCCTACTGCGACTTCAAGCCGGACAACGTGATGCAGACCGACGAGCAGCTCAAGCTCATCGACCTCGGCGCGGTCATCGCCATGGACGACGAAGAAAGCTCGATCTACGGGACCGTCGGGTACCAGGCGCCCGAGATCGCCCAGACCGGCCCCACCGTCGCCAGTGACGTGTACACGCTCGGGCGGGCGCTCGCCGTTCTCGTGATGGACGTTCCACAGGAGCACGGACATTTCGTCGAGCAGCTACCTGGGCCCGCGACCGTGCCGGTGCTCGCGATGCACGAGTCCCTGTACCTCGCGATCCGCCGTGCCACCGACCCCGATCCGGGGCGACGATTCTCGTCCGTGGCAGAGATGGCCGACCAGCTGACCGGGGTGCTGCATGAGATCGCGGCCGCCGACGGCGACACTGAGCAGCCACGGATGTCGAGCTACTTCAGCCCGCAGCGCGCCGTCTACGGCGCAGGCCGGGATGTGCCGGTGGACCCGGGTCATGTGATCGCTGCGCTGCCCGTCCCGGTGGTCGACGCGAACGACCCGGGCGCCGCAGTGCTCGCCACGACGAGCGGCACACCGCCCGCCCAACTCGAACACGCGCTCGCCCTGGCCCGGGGCGGCACGCGCCAAGGCAGGAGTTCCTCCATCGAGGTCCCACTGCGACTGGTCCGCGCGTCACTCGAGATCGGCGCCCCGCAGGACGCCCGGAAACGGCTCGCCGAGCTGGATTCGGTGATTTCCGGAGACTGGCGGCTGGCGTGGTACAGCGGTCAATGCGCACTGCTGGAGAGCGAATTCGACAAGGCCGCCGCCGATTTCGAAGCGGTGCTGGCTGCGTTGCCCGGCGAGCTCGCACCCAAATTGGCGATCGCGGCCACCGCCGAATTGCGCGACGCGCGCGATGACGCTGCGCGCTACTACGAGACGGTATGGCGAACAGACCACAGCTACGTCAGCGCCGCGTTCGGGCTGGCGAGGCAGCGTGCGCGAGTGGGAGACCGGGCCACCGCGATCGCGGCGCTGGACCAGATCCCCTCCGCGTCTGCGCATTGCACCGCCGCGGGCGCGGCCGCGATCGAGATCCTGCTCGACGGCCGAACCCCCGAGAACACCGACGAGCAGACGCTGCTCGAAGCCGGCAAGCGCGCTGCGGCACTGACCCTGGAATCTGCCACCAGGCGGGCGACTATCCGGCTGCGGGTGCTCGGCGCGGCGTTGGGCTGGCTGCAGGCGGGGAACACGAACACCTCCGCGCGGCTGCTCGGTGCCGCATTCGACGAACCCGGCATCCGGACCGGGATGGAACGCTGCTACCGCGAGCTGGCGCGTGAGACGACCGGCATGTGGGAGCGCATCGCGTTGGTAGAGAAGGCGAACACGATTCGGCCGAGGACACGGGTATGACCGGTCAGCCGGCCGCGTGTCCGCGATGCGCGGCGATCGTTCGGCGCGCCGACCGGTTCTGTGAGGGCTGCGGCGTGGCGTTGTCTGAGGTCCGCCGCGTCGCCATACCGCGGTCCGGACCGTCCGTGGAAGGGCCGTGCTCCGATTGCGGCAACGAGACCCACGTCGACGAATACTGCACCGTCTGCGGCCATCGGCGCGCCGAGCCCGATCGCGACGAGGCAGATCTCGCCGGGGTCGTGCTGATCACGGACCGCGGTCTCGAACACGCCCGCAACGAGGACGCCGCCGCAGCCGGGATCGTGGCCGGCAGCTCCACCGAGCGGCCGTACGCGATCGCCGTCGCGGTGTGTGACGGGGTCTCCACCTCCGGTGATGCACACACGGCCGCGGTCGCCGCCTCGAACGCGGGTGTGGATGCGATGCTCGCCGCGCTCGCCGCGTCCCGCGATGCACGAGCCGCCGTGTTGGCTGGTTTGGCCGATGCGGCGAAGGCTGCGGCGGCGGCGGCGGGGACGGATCCGTCGACCGCGCCGTCATGCACGTATACCGCGGCGACAGTCGTCCAGACTCCCGCAGGGACAGTGCAGATCACGGTCGGCAACGTCGGCGACAGCAGGGCGTACTGGTTTCCCGAACCGCCCGCACCCGCACAACAGCTCACAGTCGACGACTCCGTGGCGCAGGAACTGATCACCGCCGGCGCCGCGGCCGACTCGGAAGCCGTGCAACGCGGCGCACACACGCTGACCCGTTGGCTCGGCGCCGACACCGAATCGAAGCCGTGGTCGGAATCGAGCGTGCATATGATCACCGCCGTCGGCCCGGGTTCGCTGTTGTTGTGCAGCGACGGACTCTGGAACTACCTGCCCGACGCCACCGACATCGGACGATTCTGCACCGGTACCGACGCGACCGCGGCAGCGCGCGCGCTCACCGAATATGCGTTGAATGCCGGCGGCCAGGACAACATCACCGTCGCAATAATCCCGATCGGAGGACTTCATGAGTTCGAGTGAAGCGCAACGTATTTCCGGCATCTCTGTCGATGTCGACCACAATCCCTATCTCGCCGAGGGAACCGGGACGGTCGACGCGATCGTCAGCATCGCCGCCGGAGATGATGTCGCGGCGACGGCCGCACCGCGGGATCGGGTCGAGGCCATCATCATCGATTGCTCGAGCTCGATGCAGTCGCCGTTCGAGAAGTTCGACGCGGCGAAACGCGCTACCGCGGCCGCGATCGACGAACTCGTCGACGGTACGTACTTCACGATCGTCGCCGGCACCGAGAAGGCCACCGCCGTCTACCCCGAAGACGGATGGCCAACGCCGGCGACCGCAGCGACCAGGGCGGAAGCGAGGCGCGCCGTCGACGGCCTGCGGCCCGGCGGCGGGACCGCGATGGGCACCTGGCTCGCGCACGTCCGCGGAATCGTCGTAGCACACCCGGGAGCGCTCACCCACGCGATCCTGCTCACCGACGGCAAGGACGAGCACGAGACCCCCGAAGAACTGGGGGAGGAAATCGGGCTCAGCGAGGGCGAATTCACCTGCGACTGCCGAGGAGTGGGAACCAACTGGCACGTCGAGGAGCTGCGGTCCATCTCGTCGACACTGCTGGGCACCGTGGACATCGTCGCCGATCCCGAAGATCTCGCGGAGGATTTCGCAGCGATGATGCGCACATCGATGAGCAAATCGATTCCGGACCTGACACTGCGCCTGTGGACGCCGGCCGGCGCCCGCGTCGCATTCGTCAAGCAAGTCGCGCCGACCGTCGAAGACCTGACGCACCGTCGAGTCGACGCAGGAAATCAGCGCGGGGACTACCCGCTGGGCTCCTGGGGCGCCGAGGACCGCGACTACCACATTCAAGTCGAGGTCGAACCGGCAGCGGCCGGACGCGAGAAACTGGCTGCGCGGGTGAGCGTCGTCGCCGATGACCAGGTTCTGGGTGAGGGCCTCGTGAAGGCGGTGTGGACCGCCGACACGGCGTTGTCGGCCCGGATCAGCCACCGGGTGGCGCACTACACAGGCCAGGAGGAGCTGGCGCAAGCAGTCCAGGAGGGGTTGAGCGCACGCAAGGACGGGGACGTCAAGACCGCGACCGCCAAATTGCAGCGCGCGATGGAACTCGCCGTGAAATCGGGAAACACCGGAACGGCCAAGCTGCTCAGGGGAGTGGTCGAGGTCGACGAGCACACCGGCACGGTTCGGCTGCGACGCGAGGTAGCCGCGGCAGACGAGATGGCCCTCGACGCGCGATCGACCAAAACCGCCCGGGTGCGGAAGGAGACGTGATGCCGACCTGCGTCCAAGGACACGCCTCAGCGGCCGACGACTACTGCGACGTGTGCGGGTCCCCGATCGGAACCCCCCCAAAAGATCCAGCACAACCCAATCCGTCACCTACGGCCGAGGTGAAGGCATGCCCCGTGTGCGAGGCGCCGGTCAGCGGCCGCTTCTGTGAAGCGTGCGGACACGATTCGGCGCTGCCCGAACCGGTAGTACCGCCGCAATCATCCAGCGCAGCAGCGGTCGTATGGACCGCGGTCGTCGCTGCCGACCGGAAGTTCTATGAACGCGTCCTCGCCCGCGGAGGCCCCGACACGGTTGAGTTCCCGGCGTTCTTCCCGGAACGCCGAATCAGCCTGCAGCACAACGCCACACTGATCGGCAGACACAACCGCGACCAGGGCGTGGAACCCGAGATCGACCTCGGCATCCACCCCGCTGACCGTGGCGTCTCCACCCAACACGCGGTGCTGCGGATCCGCGATTCAGGTCTCACCGTCACCGACCTGGGATCGACCAACGGAACCAGCCTCAACGACAGCGAAAACTTCCTGCAAAAGGACGACGAGACCCCACTCGCCGACGGCGATCGCATACACGTCGGCGCATGGACAACGATTACGGTCGTGAAGGCCGGGTAACGCGGATTGAACACCGTCGCGATCACCGGATCGAGTGCGGCCGGCACCGGCAGCACCATCGAATCGGGCGCCAGGTACTGAAACTCGGCGTAACCACCCCACAGGCCCGGTGCACGGTCGACGGGGATGAACCCGTACATGTCCGCCAGACCGTGACGCTCGCACCGGCGGTACTCCCCCTGCACGCAGGCCTTGCACTCGCGACACGACTGGAACACCTCGACCGCCACCCGATCCCGTGCCGCCACTCCCCACCGCCGCGAAGCGCTCGGGCCGATGGTCTCGACGATCCCCACGGTCTCGTGGCCGGGGACGAACGCGAACCCGCCCGTGAGTTCGCCGGTGTACTGCTCATGGTCGGTGCCGCACAGCCCGCAAGCCTGCACCCGCACGAGCGCGTCGTCGTCACCGACCACGGGAAGCGGGATGTCCCGGACCACGAGCCGGCGCGGCTCTTCGAGGACCAACGCGCGCGCCGTCGCGGAGTCGGGCATAGCGGCACCCTAAACCGCGTAGCGTTGCGCCATGAGCGATCACACGTACCGAATCATTGAGATCGTCGGGAGCTCACCGGACAGCGTCGACGCGGCGATCCGCAACGCGATATCGAGGGCGTCGGAAACGATGCGCGGACTCGACTGGTTCGAAGTGCAGTCCGTTCGCGGTCATCTCGCAGACGGCGCCATCGGGCACTTCCAGGTGACGCTGAAAGTCGGCTTCCGCCTGGAAGAGACCCGCTGACGTCAGAACGGAGGTTCGGCGTCCGAGGTCATTTCGAAGAGCGCCAACGGGAACTGCTCGGTGAGCTCTTCCACCGTGTAGTGGTCCAACCGGTCCGCGTCGTACCACCAATCGAGGTGAATTAAGCCCGCGGTGCGATATACCCGCAGCTCCAACACATGGCCAAGGCCCTGCGGCTCATGCATAGACGTCGCCGCATCGGACGGCGAGTCGACGCAATTGAGCAGGATCTCCGACGGCGGGCGCACAGGAAGGTGTGCGTCGGCAGCGAGCGCGTGGTGCACACCGCGCAACATTTCCGTCGGGCTCGCCTGCTTTGCGGTTGCGCAGATCAGCGGTACCGCGTGAAGAAGCCAACCGTGGCCTCCCGCGACATCAACGGCGACAACGCCATCACCTATCGTCCGGGCGATCGTGCGGCCCAGCGCCGCGAGAAGTATCTCATCGGCAGCCAGCCCCAGCCAAGGCGTCGCGCCGTCAAGCTCGGCGGTCAGTTCGACCGTGGGCGGCGTCGACAGTCTCGCCAGCGCCTCGGGACGGGTTTCGATGGCAATTTCGTGATCGACGACCCGCAACGTTGCTGCCGCGGTGATGTCGACCGGATACGTGACGTTGCTGCTCGGCTCAGCTAAATGCGGGGCGACCATGCAGCTAAAGGTACAGGGGTTGTCCCAAAAATGGGCGAACACTCCCAATACTGTGACGCCCGTGTCAATAAAGAGGTTGTCATCCGATTTGCGGCTGCTGCTGCCCAAAGCCGGGAGGTAGAGCTATGGTGAGTTGGTGCCACGGACGGACGAGAACGGCAGACAGCTAAAAGCTCTGCTCGACTACCTCCTCGACGGAGAGATCGACGCGAAGGACATCTACGACGCGCTCGGCACCTCGAGCAGTACGTACTACCGGCGAATCAAAGAGGACGACTATCCCAACGCTGAGGAGTTGCGGCGGGTAGCCGACAGATTCAGCCTCAGCTACCCCGACCTGCAAATTCAGTTCGGGCTGATGAGTCGCCAAGAGGTGTGGAGCTATCTGGAATCCGCTCCCTTCTCGGTGGCAACCATCCAGGAGGCAGTTGCCGAGGCAAAGACAGTCCACCGTCCAAAGCTGTCCGAATTGAGGCCGCGTGAAGACGCCCCACCGCTTTAGCAGATCCAACCGTACAATTTGCTGACAACAGCGCAGTTCTAAGGCGACTCCCATGGCTATTGCAGTACTCATCGCGATCACGATCAGTTGCATCGCGTGGAGCCTGTGGATCCGTCGTGTGACGTGGAATAGTCGCTGGGAGGTTGCCGCCACCCTCAACATCGCTTTGCAGGGCGCCGCTGTGCTGCTGATGTCCCCGCTGGCCTCGGAGACCGTAGGGGTTGCGCTTCACGCGCTGACCGGGAAGTGGAACCTCGAGGACTACATCGGCCACGACCTCTACATCGTCGCCGCCTCCGCGGTTGTCTACAACGCGCTCGGGAGGCTCCAGGACGACCACGCCCTGCAGAGGTCGTTCAAGCAGTTCGTGGAACGCCCGGCCACGCTGTGCATCCCGCTGCTATTGGTCACGTTCTCGCTGGGCAATGGCGCGGCGATCTATCGGCCGGACTTCTTCGACGTTCCCACCGACTTCTGGCTGAACACCTACTGGCTGCTGCTCTGCGGCACCCTCATCTATCTGCTGGGGTACGGGGCGCGGGCGCTGCTCGTGCTGCGAAAGGACCCGCGGTCGCGCCGCATCGCCAACATCTATCTCGTCGCGTCGGCGAGCGGCATCATCGCCTGCGTCGTGCGGATCACGACGGCCTACGTACCGGCGCTGCAGGCAATCGAGGGCGGCACGCTGGTGTGGTTCTTTGCGTGCATGTGCGGTGCAGGATTCGCGCTCACGTCGGCGCAGTCTTGGCGCATGAAGACCAAGTGGTTCACCGGCGCTAATCGCTGAGCCGGCGTCGCACCGAGAAGCTATCCCGCGACGGGCCTCGGCACGTCATATGGCGCACCGAGGTCGGGCACCGTCTCATACCCGCGCCCGCGGGCACGGGCGGCATCTCTGCGGATCAGCGCGTGCAGCCCGCCGAAGGACACCTGGTCCAGCAGCATGGGTGTCAGCAGCCTGTTATGCACAAAGCCGATCGCCAGGCCGCTCGACGGATCGGCCCAGCCGACCGAACCGGCCAAGCCGGCATGCCCGAACCCGGGCATCACACTCGGGATCGGCACCGAGTGGTACCCGAGATGGAAAGACAACGGGACGAACAGATTGCGATCCGGCCACAGGCGCGGCTTTCCGGTCAGCCCGGCCACCAGCCCCGGGGAAAGGAACTGGGTTCCGTCGATTCGGCCTCCGTTGGCGATCGCCGCGTACATCTTGGCCAGGCCTCGGGCGGTGGTCACGCCGTTCGCCGACGGAATCTCGGCGTCGAGCAACGGAACATCGCCCTGGACAAGAGCTTTCATGCCCGGGAAGTACATCGAGCCGAAGGCGGCCGAATACTGCCATGCAGCCACCTTCGGGGCGAGGAAATTGAACACCGGATTGGCAAACTTGTTCTGCGGCCCCAGAATCTGGGCAGCCCGGGTGGGGGCGTCAGCCGGCGGCCGCCCCAGATGCAGCCCATCGGTGTTGAGGGGTTCGGCCAATTCTTCGCGGATCAAGTCGCGCATGCCCTTGCCGGTGAGCGCGCGGCCCAGCCCCGACATCAGCCAGCCGAACGTCAACGCGTGATACGCCTGCTTGCCGTACAGCTCGCGGTTGACGGGGGCGGCCGCAATCCGTTCCTCCATCACCCGGTGGTTCAGCAGATCGGCCTTGCTTACGCCGTTGAGCTGAGACAAGCCGGCCCGGTGGCGCATGACATCGCGCACGGCGATGTCGGCCTTGCCGTTGGCGCCGAACTCCGGCCAGTACTCGGCTACCGGAGCGTCGTAGTCAATCAGACCGCGGTCGGCCAGCCGGTGGATGACTGTCGAGGCCAACCCCTTGGTGACCGAGAAGACCATGGCGGCGGTGTCGGCCATCCAGTACTCGGTGCCGCGACGGTTCGCGTATCCGGTCCAGACATCCACCACCGGCTCGCCGTGCAGGTAGATCGACAGCGCGCCGCCGCCGTACCGGCGCCCGGGGAAGAGCGCCTTGAAGCCGCGGAGCGTGCAGGCGAAGTTGGCGTCCGCCGCACCCTGGACGCCGTGCGGGAGCGCTGCGTTGCGCTCCCGGTTGTCTGCGTTGGTCACTATGTATTGAATTTACCTGGACCCGCGGCTAATAAATTGGGTGTTACCGATTTGTTAAGTCACTGCCCGTCAGCAGCGCCCAGGAGCTGCTGCGCAGCAAGCACCGGCGTCAGCTCTCCGTTGCGGACCTGACGCTCCACCTCGGCGCGGATCTTGCGGACCGCGGGATGGGAAAGCACCCGGTCCAGCACGGTGTCGCGGACCATCGACCAGGTCCAGTCGACCTGCTGGGCCCGGCGGCGGGCCTCGAACTCCCCCGCGTCGGTGAGCACCTGACGATGCTTGAGCACCGTCTCCCACAGTTCGATCAGGCCGATCCCCTGCACCGCGCTCATCGTCAGAACTGGTGGGCGCCATAATGTTTCGCGCGGATAGATCAGACGCATTGCGCCTGACAGCTCCCGTGCCGCCGCCTTGGCCTCCACCGCGTGTTCGCCGTCGGCCTTGTTCACCACGACGATGTCGGCCAGTTCGAGCACGCCCTTCTTGATGCCCTGCAACTGATCGCCGGTGCGCGCCAGGGTGAGGAACACGAACGTGTCGACCATGTTGGCAACCGCCACCTCGGACTGGCCGACCCCCACGGTCTCGACCAGGATCACGTCGAACCCGGCCGCCTCCAGCAACACGATGGTCTCGCGGGTGGCCTTCGCGACGCCGCCGAGCGTGCCGGACGTGGGCGACGGTCGGATGTAGGCGTCGGGGTGCACCGCCAACCGCGCCATCCGCGTCTTGTCGCCCAGGATCGATCCGCCGGTCCGCGTCGACGACGGGTCGACGGCCAGCACGGCGACCCGATGGCACTGGTCGATCAGGTACATGCCGAGGGCTTCGATCGTCGTCGACTTACCGACGCCCGGGACCCCGGTGATGCCGACATGCATGGCGTTTCCCGCGTCGGGCATCAACGCCAATAGCAGCTGTTCAGCCTGTTCGCCGTGATCCGGCCGGGTCGACTCCACCAGCGTGATGGCCCTCGGCAGCGCGGCGCGGTTACCGCTGCGAACCGCCGCCGCGAGTTCAGAGACCGGCTGCGTCATCTAGCTCAAGTCGTAGCCCAGCCGGTCGGCCAGCTTCTGCAGCAGGCCGATCGCGGCGTCGGCGATCACCGTGCCGGGCGGAAAGATCGCGGTCGCCCCGGCGGCGTACAGCTCATCGAAGTCCCCCGGCGGGATGACGCCGCCGACCACGATCATGATGTCCGGCCGGCCCACCTCGGCGAGAGCGTCGCGCAGCGCCGGCACCAGCGTCAGGTGCCCGGCCGCCAGCGACGACACCCCGACCACGTGCACGTCGTTGTCGGCGGCCTGGCGTGCCACCTCGTCGGGGGTCGAGAACAGCGAGCCGACGTCGACGTCGAAACCGATGTCGGCGAACGCTGTTGCGATGACCTTCTGCCCGCGGTCATGCCCGTCCTGACCCATCTTGGCGACCAGGATGCGCGGCCGACGGCCGTCGGCCTCGGCGAACTTCTCGACTAACTCGGTGGCGGACGCGATGTGGCTGGCCTTTCCTACTTCGTCGCGGTAGACCCCGGCGATGGTACGGATCTCGGCCTGGTGGCGCCCGTACACCTTCTCCAGCGCGTCGGAGATCTCTCCGACCGTGGCCTTGGCCCGCGCGGCATCGATGGCCAGGGCGAGCAGGTTGCCCTCCCCACCGGCGGCGCGGGTCAGCTCGTCCAGCGCGGCCGTGACAGCGGCTTCGTCCCGGTCGGCACGCACTTGCTGCAGTTTGGCGATCTGCTCGGCACGCACCTGGCTGGTATCGACCTTGAGCACCTCTATCGGGTGGTCCTCGTCGACCTGATACTTGTTGACGCCGATCACGGTCTGCTGGCCGGAGTCGATGCGGGCCTGGGTGCGGGCGGCGGCCTCCTCGATGCGCAGCTTCGGGATGCCGTCACTGATCGCCTGCGCCATGCCGCCGTGCTCGGCCACCTCGGCGATGTGCGCGCGGGCTTTTTCGGCGAGCTGGTGGGTCAACCTCTCGACGTAGTACGCGCCGCCCCACGGGTCGACCGGCCGGGTGGTGCCGGACTCCTGCTGCAGCAGCAGCTGGGTGTTACGCGCGATGCGGGCCGAGAAGTCGGTGGGCAGCGCCAACGCCTCGTCGAGGGCATTGGTGTGCAACGACTGGGTGTGGCCCTGGGTGGCGGCCATTGCCTCGATGCAGGTTCGGGCGACGTTGTTGAACGGATCCTGCGCGGTCAGCGACCAGCCCGAGGTCTGCGAATGGGTGCGCAGTGACTGCGATCTCGCGTCCTTCGGCTCGAACCGCGCGACTAGTTCGCTCCACAGCAGCCGGCCCGCGCGCAGCTTGGCCACCTCCATGAAGAAGTTCATCCCGATACCCCAGAAGAACGACAGCCGCGGCGCGAACTTGTCGATCTCCAGCCCGGCGTCCAGCCCGGCCTTGATGTACTCCACGCCGTCGGCCAGCGTGTAGGCCAGCTCCAAATCCGCTGTGGCACCGGCCTCTTGGATGTGATACCCGGAAATCGAAATCGAGTTGAACCTCGGCATCTTGGTGCTGGTGTAGCCGAAGATGTCGGAAATGATCCGCATCGACGCCTTCGGCGGGTAGATGTAGGTGTTGCGGACCATGAACTCTTTGAGGATGTCGTTCTGGATGGTCCCGGCCAGCTTCTCCGGCGGCACGCCCTGCTCCTCGGCGGCCACCACGTACAGCGCGAGGATCGGCAACACCGCGCCGTTCATCGTCATCGACACCGATACCGTCGACAGGTCGATGCCGTCGAACAGCTGGCGCATGTCGAGAATTGAATCGATTGCCACCCCGGCCATTCCGACGTCACCGGCCACGCGCGGGTGGTCGGAGTCGTAGCCGCGGTGGGTGGCCAGGTCGAACGCCACGGACAGGCCCTTCTGGCCCGCGGCGAGATTGCGGCGGTAAAACGCGTTGGACTCCGCTGCGGTGGAGAACCCTGCGTACTGACGGATCGTCCACGGCTGGTTGACGTACATCGTCGGGTAGGGCCCACGCACGTACGGCGGCTCGCCCGGGAGGCTGTCCAGCGGGTAGCCGGCCGCGACGGCGGCGTCACGGTCGGCGGCGATGTAGACCGGCTTGACGTCGATGCCCTCGGGGGTGATCCAGTCGAGCTGGTCCGGGGTGTAGCCGTGCGCGGCGGCCGCCGCGGCGACGTGTTCGGCGACGGCTGCTTCGGTCGCGGGCTGGACGCTGCGCTCGCCGTGCAGCGGGATGTCGGCGAAGCTGCCGATTATCCTGGAGGTGCTTGCGGTCATCGGTTCAGGCCCCCAATCGGGTAAGCAGGTTCGACAACGCGTCGACCGCATCGATCTTGGCGGTGAGGTATGCGTCCGGCCGGTGTGTTTCCCCGACGCCGTCGACTGCCCTCTGCGGTCCGGCAAGGTAGATCTGGCCGACACCCGCCGCACGGGCCGCGTCGACGACGGCCGGAACGTCAGCGTGGTAGCGCGCGTCGGTGCCGCAGATCACCGCGACCGGCGGTGAGCCGGCGTCCGAAACCGCCTGTGCGACAGCGGCGGCGTACACCGGTCCGGGGTTGACGGACTCGATCCCGCCGGACGCGAGCAGATTCGCGGCGAACGTGGTGCGGATGTTGTGCTCGGCCAGCGGGCCGAGCGGAAGCAGCAGCACCTGGGGCCGCGACCCGGTCTTCTCCAGGAACGCATCCGAGCGGTCGCGCAGCGCCTCGAAGCCTGCCGCGTACCGCGCCACCGGGCTTCGCGAATCACTCTGCGGCAGAGGTGGTTCCGCCAGATTCGGATACTCGTTCACACCGGTCAGCGCGGTGCGGCGGTGCGCGATGTCGTCGGAGCGTCGGTCGGCCACCTCGGCTATCTGGCCGGCGACGTAATCGCGTGCCTGTTCGAACCCGCCGCGGGATTCGATGTCGCCGAAGTGCTTCCACGCCTGCTCGGCCAGTTGTTCGGTGAGGTCCTCGACGAACCACGATCCACCGGCGGGGTCGAGGACCCGGCCGATGTGGGACTCCTCGAGCAGCAGCAGTTGAGTGTTGCGGGCGATGCGCCGCGCGAAACTCGGTGCGGTACCGGGGAAGTCACCGGGAATCGCCACGTCGAACGGGTGCACCAGCACAGTGTCCGCACCTCCGACGCCCGCGGAGAACGCGGCCAGCGTGGTGCGCAGCATGTTCACCCACGGATCGCGCTGGGCCATCATCGGCAGCGATGTCACCGCATGCACAGTCGCCGCACCGGCGTCCGGCTCCCCCACCACCTCGGCCACCCGTGCCCAGAGTTGACGCGCCGCGCGCAGCTTCGCGATCGTCATGAACTGGTCGTCGTCGGCCGCGAAGCGGAAGCTGATCTGCCGCAACGCATCCGGCACGGCGACGCCGCCGTCGCCGAGCAGGCGCAGATAGGCGACCGCGGCGGCGATACTGCCCGCCAGCTCCCATGACGCGCTGGCGCCCAGGCTGTGGAACGCGGGACCGTCGACGGTGATCGCACGCACGCCGCCGCCATAACCGGTGACCTTGGCCGCCGTCGCGACGACGTCGGCCACGCTGGGCGCCGGCCGCGCGCTCAGCGGCGCCGTCAACGGGTCTGCACCCAGGTCCAGCGACAGCCGCGAGCGCTGGTCGTCGTCCAGGTCGGTCAACAGGGCCAGGACCGCGTCGGCCGCGGCGAGGTATTCGGAACCCGCCGCTGAAATCTCAAAAATCACCGACACCAGGTCGACGAACACGCCCTCGAGCAGGCGGTCCAGGTCGGCCGCGGCCACCCCGGCCTCACCGACGCGCAGCACCAGAGCGCTCACACCCTCCGTTAAGGCGACCAACACAGCGCCATTGGCCTCGTCGGCCCCCGCGGAACCGTTGGCCGGAAAGGCTTCGGCCACCTTCCAGCCTGACTTGACGTCGCGCCGCGCGTCGCCGCCTCGTGCGTAGGGCCACTGCCCGGGCAGCGACGGTTCGGGTCGCGCGTCCAGGCTCGTGTAGAGCGGGCGGATCGGGAAGCTGTCGTAGGTGGGCGAATCCAGCAGCCGTTCCGGCTCCGCGGGCAGGTCCGCCGGATCACGGCGGGTGCTCTTGGCCAGTACGCCGGCTACCGCCGAACGCCACCTCGCGATATGGGATTCGATGGCAACCGATTTCTGCACGTCCATCAGGCTAAATGATCGCCGTCACACAACGTCCGCCGGGCCGACTCACGTCACCGTTGACAGGAGTTGTCAATTACCGGCCCGTAGTCTTAGTAGTCGTGAAAGCCGTCGTCAACACCCTGCGCGCACTCCGTGCTGCGGTGATCGCGACGGCGTCGTCAGTCCCGCCGCGCCGATTCATCGTCATCCTGGCGGCAATTGTGATCCTCATCGCAATTGCGCTCCTTGTTGAGTTGCCCACCGCCGTACAGCTGCGCGACTGGGCGACCTCGGTCGGTACGTGGTTCCCGCTGGCGTTCCTGGCCGCCCACATCGTGGTGACGGTCTTCCCGTTCCCGCGCACCGCCTTCACCCTGGCCGCGGGCCTGCTGTTCGGCCCAGTCCTGGGTGTCCCCCTGGCGGTGGCGGCGGCCACCATCAGCGCCGTCATCGCGCTGCTGTTGGTCCGCGCCGCTGGCTGGCAACTCAGCCGACTCGTCCGCCACCCCCGCGTCGATTCGCTGGATGCCCGGCTGCGGGAGCGCGGCTGGCCCGCGGTGTTGTCGATGCGAATGATCCCCGCGGTGCCGTTCTCGGTGTTCAACTACGCCGCCGGCGCGTCGGCGGTGCGGGTGCTGCCCTATACGCTGGCCACCCTGGTCGGATTGGTGCCCGGCACCGCGGCCGTCGTCATCCTGGGTGACGCGCTCACCGGCAACGTCAGCCCGCTGCTGTTCGGAGTGTCGGCGTGCACCGCGAGCCTCGGAGTCGCCGGCCTGGTCTACGAGATCCGCACTCACCGCCGCCATCACCGCGAGCGCATCGCGGAATCGGATCAAGCCGCAGAGCCGGCGATCACAGGCGACTCACAACTCCGTGGAGCCGCTGTGGCGGCCCGCCGGCGGCGGACCGTCCTGCGACTGCTGTGACAGCGGCGGATATTGCATCGGTGGCAGAGGATCGTTCACCGGTGCGGCCGAGATGGCGCCTTGGACCGGAGCGCGCGCATCGGCCTCGGCCTTCGCGACGGCCCGGGCGATCTCCGGGTCGGTCTGTGTGGTGAACCACTCGGCGACCTCGTCGGAGTCGTCCTCCGGCTTGGGCAGGTTCTCCTCCACCGGTGACGGCGTGTACCGGAAGACACCGTCCTCGCCCGGCGCGCCGAGCATCTTGGTGAAGCCCTGCAGCGCCGCGCCGAAGTCGCTGGGCACCAGCCAGACCTTGTTCGCTTCGCCCTTGGCCATCAGCGGCAGCGTTTGAAGGTACTGGTAGGCCAGCATCTCCGGGGTCGGCCGACCGGCCTTGATCGCGGCGAACGTCTTCTCGATCGCCTTGGCCTGGCCCTGGGCCACCAGGTACTGCGCGGCCCGCTCACCCTGGGCGCGCAGCATCCGCGACTGTCGGTCGGCCTCGGCGGCCAGGACCGCGGCCTGCTTGGCGCCTTCGGCCGCCAGGATCTGCGCCTGCTTCTGGCCTTCGGCCTGCTTGATCGACGCCTCCCGGCTGCCCTCGGCGGTCAGGATCATCGCGCGCTTCTCGCGGTCGGCCCTCATCTGCTTTTCCATCGAGTCCTGGATCGACGGCGGCGGGTCGATGCTGCGCAGCTCAACGCGGGCCACCCGCAGGCCCCACCGGCCGGTGGCCTCGTCGAGCACGCCGCGCAGCTGCCCGTTGATCTGATCGCGGGACGTCAGCGTCTGCTCCAGCGTCATGCCGCCGACCACGTTGCGAAGCGTGGTGGTGGTCAGCTGCTCGACGCCGACGATGTAGTTGCTGATTTGGTACACCGCGGCCTGCGGGTTGGTGACCTGGAAGTAGACGACGGTGTCGATGTTGACGGTCAGGTTGTCCTCGGTGATCACCGGCTGCGGCGGGAACGACACCACCCGCTCACGCAGGTCCACCCGCGCCCGGATCTTGTCGATGAACGGCAGCAGCAACGTCAGCTGACCCGACACGGTCTTGCTGTAGCGGCCCAGTCGCTCGATCACCGCGGCCTCGGCCTGCGGGATCAGCGCGATGGACTTGGCCACGATGATGGCTGCGAATACCACCAGCACGCCCACCAGGACCAGGCCGGCGACGGCACCTTCCATGACAGCTTTCCTTCCGTAGTTGTCCAGGCTTCTCTAGATGACTTTTTGGACGACGGCGGTGGCGCCGTCGATATGCACGACGGTCACGTGGTCGCCCGGTTCGTAGACATCGTCGGTGTTGTACGGCCGCGCCGTCCAGATTTCGCCGTCGAGCTTCACCTGGCCTTCATGGCGTGCCACCCGGTCGAGCACCAGCGCGCTCTTGCCTTCCAGGGCCTTGGCAGGGTCGGGCAGCCCCGTACCCGCCGTGAAGCGGCGGCGCAGCACGGGCCGCACCAGCGCCAGCAGCAGGACCGAAACCACCAGGAAGACCGCGCCGTCGATTACGAAGTTGTCAAAGATCAGGTTTGATCCGACGGCGGCCAGCGCTCCACCGCTGAGCATGAGCAGGAACAGGTCGCCGGTCAGCGCTTCTGCCCCGGCCAGGCCCAGAGCGGCAATCAGCCAGATCAACCAAACGGGCATGGCGTCAGCCTATCGCGTAGCCGACCCAATTAGCGGCTAACTACTACACTGCGAGCATCATGTGGTGTCCCAGTGTTTCGTTGTCGGTTTGGGCCAATGCCTGGCTTGCGGGCGCGGCCGCGCCCGACGACGTCTTGGACGCGTTATCGCAATGGGCGCCAAGGCATTCCGTCACCGCTTATGATTCGGTGGCGGCCGGCCGCACCGGCTTGCCGTGGCCGGATCTGAGCGACTCCGGGGCCGTCTCGCTGCTGCAGACGCTGCGCACCGCGGCCGGCCCGGCGGGCCCGTCGCCCTCGATCGGCGTCGCGTTGCCGGTGCCGGGCGACGTGCGCGGGCTTCCGGCCGGCACCCAGTTTCAGCGCGACGCGGTGACCGCGGGCGAGGCGATCATCGTCGCCGGCGACCCGGCGTCCGCGATCGGTCTCGTGCCGGATTTCGAGTACGACGACACCGACCACGCGTCCGAATTCGAACCGGAACCGTGCGCGCTGTCATGGACGGTGTATTCGGTTCCCGGCGTGCCGACGGCCGAGTACCTCGACCTGGGCGAGGCGGAGTACGCGTTGCGGTCAGCGGTCCGTTCGGCCGCGGACGCGCTGGGCGCCCTGCGCGCGGGCGCGGCCGGCGCCGACGTGGCCGACCCCCGCGGGCTCGTCGAGCAGGTGCTGGAATCCGCTCGGCAACATCGCGTTCCCGACCACGCCCCGTCGTGGGCGCTGCGGGTGCTGGAGAACGCGGCGCATGTCAACGCGATCATCACGGTCAGTTCGGGATTGATCCCGATCGGATTGCAGAGTTCGTCGGATGTGCAGATCGCCAGCGAGGCGCTGCGGCCCCTGACTTCAGTGGTGCGCTCGGCCCGGATGGCTGCCGTCAACGCGATTCTGTACTCGGCGTGGCGGGCCTAATCCGCGCGAGCAGACGCAAATTGCCCCAAAACTTCGGCGTGTCGGGTCCTTTGCGTCTCACGCTAACCGCAATCGGGCGTGCAGACCGCGCCGTTCACTGAAAAGCCTTGCAGCGGAGGGGCGTCGGAACCTTTGACCCGCGCGGGGTCGCGGCCAGAACGCAGCTCGTCGATCAGATCGGCGGCCAGCCGCGCGAGCCGAGGATCGGCATTGGGAGTTGCGGCCCGCGCGAACGCCATGCCCGCCTCTTCGGCCTGTGAACGTAGTTCCTCATCGAGGTCCCACACCACCTCGATATGGTCGGCGACGAACCCGATTGGGCAGACGATCACCGCCCTGGTGCCGGCGTCGGCCAGCGTCGCCAGGTGGTCGGCGACGTCGGGCTCCAGCCATGGAATCTGTGGCGGCCCGGAGCGTGACTGCCACACCTGGTCGTAGTCGACGTAGCCGGCCGCCGCGCCGACCAGTCGTGAGGCATAGGCGACCTGACGGCTGTACAGCTTGGGGCCGCAACGGTTTTCAGCCGACAACGGGATGGAGTGCGCGGTGAACACCAGCCGGGCATCGTGACGGAACTCCTCGAGCAACGTCTGCTTGGCGGCGACGAGGGATTCGGTGAACATCTCCACGAACAGCGGATGGTCGAAGTACTGGCGCAGCTTGACCAGTTCCGGCGCGCCGAAACCTACGACCCGCCGGGCCCGGGCGATGTCCTCGACGTACTGCGTGCAGCTGGAATATCCGCCCCATGCCGAGGTGGTGAACACCGCCGCGCGGCGAACGCCGTTGTCCCGCATGGCCGCAACGGTGTCCTCGACATACGGCTCCCAGTTGCGGTTGCCGAAGTAGACCGGCAGACCGACCTCACCCTCCAGCGCGGCGAGCAACTCACGATTGATCCGGTTGATCGGCGAGACACCGCCGAAGTGCAGATAGTGTTCCGCGACATCGGCGAGCCGTTCCCGCGGGATCCCGCGGCCGCGGGTGACGTTCTCCAGGAACGGCATGACCTGGTCGGGACCCTCCGGCCCGCCGAACGACAGCAGCAGGACGGCGTCAAAGTCCATTACAGCAACTGCGTGCTCGCGCCGCCGTCGGCGTAGATGACCGTCCCCGTGGTGGCCGGCAGCCATTCGGAGATCAGCGCGAGCACCGTCTTCGCGACGGGCGTGGGGTCCTTCATGTTCCAGCCAAGCGGCGCCCGCTGATCCCAGCCCTCTTCCAGCAGCTGTATCTGATCACCGGCCTCGTCACCAAGCGCGCCGCCGACGATTGCGCTCATTGCGAGCGTGCGGATCGGGCCTGCGGCAACGAGATTCGACCTAACGCCATACTTACCGGCCTCGCGCGCGACGAAACGGTTGACGGACTCCAGCGCGCTCTTGGCCACCGTCATCCAGTTGTACGCCGGCATCGCCCGGGTCGGGTCGAAGTCCATGCCGACGATGCCGCCGCCGCGGTTCATGATCGGCAGCAGCGCCTTGGCCAGCGAGGCGTACGAGTAGGCCGAGATGTGGATGCCCTTGGCCACGTCTTCGTACGGCGCGTCGAAAAACGGGTTGATGCCCATCCCGCTCTGCGGCATGTAGCCGATCGAGTGCACTACGCCGTCGAGCTTGTTGCCCTCCCCGATCACCTCGGTGACCCGGTCGGCGAGGGTGGCGAGGTGCTCCTCGTTCTGCACGTCGAGTTCCAGCAGCGGCGCCGGCTTCGGCAGCCGGTCGATGATGCGCCGGATGAGCCGCAGCCGGTCGAAACCGGTCAGCACCAGTTCCGCGCCCTCTTCCTGGGCCACCCGCGCGATGTGGAAGGCGATCGACGAGTCGGTGATGATCCCCGTGACGAGAATCCGTTTGCCGTCAAGCAGTCCCATGTCCGTCCTTATCTTCTAATGCGCTCAGTGGCCCATGCCGAGGCCGCCGTCGACCGGAATCACCGCACCGGAGATGTAGCCGGCGTCCTCTGAGGCCAGGAAGCTGATGACGCCCGCGACTTCCTCGACCCTGCCGATACGGCTCAGCGGGATCGCCTGCAGTGCCGTCTCGTGCATCTTGTCCTCGAGCGCGCGGGTCATGTCGGTGTCGATGAATCCGGGTGCGACGACGTTGGCGGTGATCGACCGGGACCCCAATTCGCGGGTCAGCGAGCGGGCCATGCCGACCAGGCCTGCCTTGGACGCCGAGTAGTTGGCCTGCCCCGGCAGACCGGTCAGCCCGGCCACCGAGCCCATGAAGATCATCCGGCCGAAACGCCTCTTGATCATGTTGCGCGACGCCCGCTTGGCCACCCGGAACACGCCGGTGAGATTGGCGTCGATGACCTTGGCGAAGTTCTCCTCGCTCATCCGCATGATCAGCATGTCGGCGGTGACACCGGCGTTGGCGACCAGCACCTCGACGGGACCCTGATGCTCCTCGACCTGGGTGAATGCGGCGTCGACCGCCGCGCTGTCGGTCACGTCACACTGGACGGCGAACAGGTCCTCGTCGGATACCCCGGATCCGCGGTGCGTCACGGCGACCTTGTGCCCGTCGGCCGCCAGCCGGCGCGCGACGGCCAGTCCGATGCCCCGGTTTCCGCCGGTCACCAGTACCGAACGGGACACGAACGGCGGGCGGCCTGCGGCGGTCTGCCCCGCGGTGTCGGCCGGATTGTCGGTCACAGTCATGCCCGCCAACTTAGTGCCTGATCGGCATTGTTAAGAAATCGCCTTAGTTGGGCAGCCGCCGGTTGATCAACAGCGCCGCCAAAGCTGCCAGGGCGAGCACCAACGCGCCGAGCCGCAACCAGCCGACGCTGGCGTCGCCCTTGATGGTTTCGTAGCCGATCTGCTGCTGCAGAGTCGAGTAGACCTCCTTGAGCTGCTCCAGGCTGGACGCACTGTACTGCTCGCCGCCCGAGAGGTCGGCGATCTTCTTCATCATCTCCTCGTCGACGGGCACTGGTTGGCGCTGCTCGTTGATCTCGACGTAGCCGTACGGGGTGCCGAACGAGATTGTCGAGATCGGCACGCCCTGATCGTTGGCGGTGCGCGCGGCGGTGTAGGCGCCCTTGGGGTTGTCCGGGTTCGACGGCACAGTTTCCTTGCCGTCGGAGAACAGCACGATGCGCGCCGGTGGCGGCTCGTCGCCGCCGCCGATCACCGCGCCGACGGTGGCGATGGCCTGCAGCGCGGTGAAGATCCCCTCACCGGTGGCGGTGCGATCCGCGAACTGCAGTTTGTCGATCGCGTTCTTGGTGGCCTCACGGTTGGTGGTCGGCGACACCAGCACCGTTGCGGTGCCGGCGTAGGCGATCAAGCCCAGGTTGATCCCGGGCGTGAGCTCGTCGGCGAACTCTTTGGAGGCCTCCTGTGCGGCCGTCATCCGGTTCGGCGACACATCGGTGGCCCGCATTGACTGAGACACGTCGATCACCAGCATCACCACCGCACGGTTGCGGGGTATCCGGACGTCATGGGTCGGCCCGGCCATCGCCACGGTCAGCAGCAGCAGCGCGGCCACCAGCAGAATCGCGGGCAGGTGCCGCCAGCGGGTCGGCCGCTTGGGCGCAACGCTTTCCAGCAGCTCCATGTTGGCGAACCGCAGCATCCGCTTTTGCCGGGCCAGCTGCACGACGATGTAGAGCCCGATCAGCCCGAGCACCACCAGCAGGAACAGCAAGAACCAAGCGTGTTCGAATCCCGACAGCGTCATCGGTCCGAGCAACGGTAAAGTCATGTGCGCCTTATCGTTTCGGTCTTAGCGTCCCGCAAGCGCACCGCGCCTGCGGTTGGCGACGAACCGGACCACGTCGGCGATCCAGTCCCGGTCGGTGCGCAGCGAGAGAAGGGGCGCATCACAGCGCCGCAGGGTGCGCGCCACCTCGGCGCGATGCGCCGCCGCGGCCTTCTCGAAGTCATCGCGCAGCTGCACGTCGATCGTGAACTCGCGGGTGACGCCGGTTTCGGGGTCCTGCAGGATGACGTCGCCGACGGGCGGCAGTTCGACGTCGCGCGGGTCGAGCACCTCGATGCCGAGCACCTCGTGCCGTCCGGCGATGGCCCGCAGAGGACGCATCCAGTTGATCGGCCCGAGGAAGTCGCTGATGATCACCGCCATGCCGCGGCGCCGCTCCGGCCGGCGCAACGCGTCGATGGCGGCGGCCAGGTCGCCGCGCACCCCCGTCGGGGCCTTGGGCATCGTGGCAATGGTGCGCAGCATTTCCTGCTCGTGCATCCTGCCTGACAGCGCCGGGACCCGCCGCACGGAGTCGCCGTTGGCGATGATCGCGCCAATCCGGTTGCCGCCCCCGCTGTTGAGGAACGTGATCGCCGCCACCGCCGCCACCGCCAGGTCACGTTTCTCGCAACCGGCGGTGCCGAAGTCCAGGCTGGCCGACAAGTCGATCACGAGCCAGGTCTCCAGCTCACGGTCGGCGATCATCTGCCGAACATGCGGATGGTTGGTGCGCGCGGTGACCGACCAGTCCATCCGGCGCACGTCGTCGCCGGGCTGATACAGCCGCGACTCCCCCGGCTCCGATCCCGGGCCGGGCAGCAGCCCGAGGTGGTCACCGTGCAGCACGCCGTCGAGCTTGCGGCGCACCGTCAGCTCCAGCTTGCGCAGCGCCGCCGTCAGCGCGGGGTCACGGATCTCCCCGCGCTTCAGCGACGGCAGATCAACGGTGCGTCTGGACGTAGTCACAGAGCGCTATCACCGACCGCTGGCCGCGGCCGCTGCGGCGGTCATGACCGGCGGCACCGAATGACCTTGCTGCGGAATCGCATTCACCTGCGGCAGGGCGACCGTCTGCATGATCCGGCTGATCACGGTCTCGGCGGAGATCTCGTCGGCCAGCGCGTCATAGGTCAGCACGAGGCGATGCCGAAGCACGTCCGGAATGACCTCGACGACATCCTGCGGGACCACGTAGTCACGCCCCCGGATCAACGCAAGGGCACGGGCCGCCGCGATGATGCCGAGCGAGGCGCGCGGCGAGGCGCCGTAGGCGATCCACGCCTTGGCGTCGGGCATGCCGAACTTCTCGGGCGTGCGGGTCGCGGTGACGATGCGGACCACGTAATCGACGAGCGCATGGTGCACGAAGTTGTTGGAGGCCACGTCTTGCAGCCGCACCAGGTCGCCGGGGGCGAGGATCTGCTTGGGCTCCGGCGGCTTGACGCCCATCCGGTAGACGATCTCGCGCTCTTCCTCGGGCGTCGGATAGTCGATGTTGATCTTGAACAGGAAGCGGTCGCGCTGCGCCTCTGGCAGCGCGTAGACGCCCTCCTGCTCGATCGGGTTTTGGGTCGCCATCACCAGGAACGGGTTCGGCATCGAAAAGTCCTTGCCGCCGATCGAGATCCTGCGTTCCTGCATCACCTCGAGCAGGGCGGACTGCACCTTGGCAGGCGCGCGGTTGATCTCGTCGGCGAGCAGGAAGTTGCACACCACCGGGCCGAGCTCGATGTCGAACTCCTCCTTGCCCTGCCGGTAGATCCGGGTACCGACGATGTCGGTGGGCACCAGGTCGGGGGTGAACTGGATGCGAGCGAAGGTTCCGCCGACCACCTTGGCGAACGTCTCGACGGCCAGCGTCTTGGCCACGCCGGGCACACCTTCCAGCAGCACGTGCCCCTTGGCCAGCAGACCGACCAGCATCCGCTCGACCATCTGGTCCTGGCCGACGATGATCCGCTTGACCTCGAAGATCGCGCGCTCGAGGGTGTGGACCTCCTGCTGGAGGCCTCCGTTATTGGGCCCGGGAGGATAGCCCTGCGCCGGGCCCTGTCCGGCATATCCTCCGGCGCCCTGCGGCGGCCCACTCGGTGACGTCATCAACGTTCCTCCCACATCATTCGCGGCACCGCCGCGGTGTTCTCTTAAAGCGCTGGTCGTAGCGGCGTCGACCATCGATCGCCGCACGCTCGTCGTCAACTATTCCAGGCAGTTCGGAATCCGTCGACGTTGCCCAGCGATGAGCGGCTTGCCCGAAGAGCATTGAACAGAAGTGCTCAGGATTCGCTAAGGCCCCGCTCAGGATTCGATAATCCGGGCGGTATACGGCTGCAGACCGCCCCGCCGGACCGGGCTCACGGTGACCTTTCCAGCGCTTCCCGAGGACTTCCAGCATCTGACCACCGCCCAGATACATGGCGACGTGCTGGCTGCCGCCCGGGCCCCAGAACAACAGGTCGCCCCGCTTGGCCTGAGAGATGGGCACCTTGCGCCCGGTGTTGTACTGGTCGCCGGAGTACTTCGGGATCAGCACGCCGACGCCGGCGTAGGAGAACTGCGTGAACCCCGAGCAGTCGTAGCCGACGGTGTTGGCGCCGGAGTCGATGCCGCGACTCGGGCCGTTGGGCTTTCCGCCGCCCCACGAATACGGCACGCCCATTTGGGATGCCCCACGGCGAATCACGTACTCGATGGCTTGAGGGCCGCGCACCCGGCCCGGCGCGACGCCGGCCGGAGCACTGCCGCCGAAACCGAGGCTGGACAGGAACTTTCGGCCAAGGTCCATGGTGACCTGGGTGGCCTGGGTGGTGGCCGCGATCGACGCGTTGGCGATGGCCAGTGGGTCACCCGGTGCCCCCGCGCTGATCAGCTTGGGCAGCGTCGGATCCCATTGACCGTCGTCGGGTTGGGCGGTGGCGGGAGCGACCAGGCCGAGCAGCAACCCGACGAGTGCGAGCAACGCTACGAGGAAGCGGCGCAGGAGAATCACCACTCGATATAGCGGGTGACGTAGGGGGTCATGCCGCTGGTGCGCACCGGCGAGACCTTGACCACCGACCCGGTGTAGGGAGCCTCGAGCATCTGGCCATCGCCAAGGTAGATAGCGACATGCTGGCTGGCGTTGGGCCCGTAGAAGATGGCGTCGCCGCGGCGCATCTGCGACGACGGGACCTTGCGACCCTGGTTGTACTGCGAACCCGTGTAGTGATCCAGCTTGATCCCGACGCCGGCCATCATGTACAGCAGCAGGCCCGAGCAGTCGAAACCGACTGTGCCCGCACCGGAGTCGATGCCGCGACTGGGGCCGGCGGCGTTTCCGCCTCCCCACGAGTACGGCACACCCAGCTGCGACATGCCGCGCCGGATCACGTACTCGGTGGCCTGCCTGCCATAGACACGCGGGATCGCGCCGTTGGTGTAACCGCTCGGAGTGGGCAGCAGACCGATGCTCTGCAGAAAGTTGCGACCCATGTCCTGGGTCACCTGTGCCGAGGTTGATGCGATGCCCAGCACGGCGTTGATGATCGCGATCGGATCGCCACTGACGAAGGCGCTGGGTATCGCCGGCAGGGTCGGATCCCACGGTGTGGCCCAATTGCCGGTGACCGGGTCAGGCCCCTGGGGTGCGCGGTCCCAATCCGCCGACGGGTTGGCGCCGGGCGCCGCGGCGGGCTGGGCAGCGGGCTGGCCGCTCGCCGGCGCCGACCAGTTGCGCGCCTCGTCGAGTCTGGCCTGTGCGGCCGCGCGTTCGGCCGTCAGTCGGTCGAGGTCGGCCTGCTGGGTCTTGAAGGTCTGCTGCGCGTCCGTCAGCGCCGACACCGCGGTCTGCTGGCTGGCCTCTGCTTCCGCGACGGCTTGATCCGCGTTCTGCTTGGCCAGCCGCGCCGCCGATTCCTTGTTCACCTGCTCGGTGCGGGCCCGCTGCAGGTTGGTGATCACCTGCTGCGCACTGACCGACAGCGTTTGACCGGCGGCGGCGGTGGACAGGATGTCCGCGGGGTCGGCGGCGGTCAGATACGAATCCGACGGGCCGCTGACATACGTTGCGGCAGCGAAGGTATCGAAGCGCTGCTGGGCGGCGACGATGGCGGTGTTGGCCTCATCGACGCGACGCTGGCTGGCATCGACTTCCTGCTGGGCGGCCGCGGCGTTGTCTCGTGCGGTCTGCACGTCGACGATCGCCTTGTTGACACTTTCCTGCTGGACCTGGATGGCGGCGCCGAGGTCCTGAAGTCTCTGGTCAGCGCTCGCGACGGCGGTCACAAGCGCCGCCAAACTGTCCGGCTGCGCGACGGCCAGACCGGGCGTCGCGAAAAGCATGCCGACTGTCAGGGGAACCGCGCAGACCCGCACGCACAGCCGCGAAACAGAGGCGCCAGGGGTGCGTCTCATTCGACTCAAGTCTCCTATGGCTCAACGCGAACGTGCCGGCACATTCGTCGGGCACCATTGCGCAGAAGTCACATAAAGCACAACTACAACAAGAGGTCCCGATTGCACCGTACGTCACATCTGACGCTAGGGAAACTTTAGTCACAAATTACAGGTTTGTAATTGAATGTAGCGTGACCGAATAGTGATGTTTGAATTCGCCGGGCCGGCTTTCCGCAGGCCCGCGCCGGCCAGGATCCGCTCAGGCGCGCCCAATCGCCGAGACTGCACCTACGCAGGTGATCACTCGAACTTTTCCTGCATAAGTGCAGTCTCGACGCAGCAGCGGGCCCAACCCCTAGTCGGCCGTGCCGGATGCGAGGCCCGTCGCCGCGGCGCGTTTGCTACGAACCTGGAGGATGCGGGTGGCGACGACAGCCGCCAGCACGCCCAGGACAACCACAATCGTGAATGGCGTCCACGGAAAGTGGGGCGTCGTCAACTCACTGACGAAATTCTTCGACGACTGCACCGGGTTGCCGTTCTTGGCCAGATCCTGGCCGGCCTCGAGCGTGACGCGGTCGACCACCGGGCTATAGGTGCCCGCGAACGACGGACTCATCGCCAGCACCGTGGAACCCGGGTACGCCTCGCCGACCTCGGTGGCGATATCGCGCAGCGGCGTATCGATCGGCGGGTTCTTGTCGATGACGACGATCTTGAGGTCGATGCCCTCCTTGCGGGCCTCAGCCACCACATCGCGCAGTGCGGGCACATCGGATGCGTTCGCGGGAGGCACGCTGACCCCGTCGTCGGCGACGTCGGCCTTCACCTGATTGATGTCGACGTCGGGCGGGATGTAGCTCGGCAGTCCGGTCACAGGGGCACGGTACGCGATCAGTGGGTATGCGGGTGGCAGCACGCGCTCGCAGGGACAAGACTGAAACCCGACCTGGGGTGTTTACAGGACAAGCGTACTGTTAGGATTATGAGCGCCGTCGACACAGCCCGTCGCGGCGATTATCGAGCCGGGAGTTGATGTGAGCAAAGGTAATACGGAGAATTCGTCCTTGAACTCTTTTAATGCCCGCGACACGCTTGCGGTCGGCGACCGCAGCTACGAGATCTATCGCCTCGACGCGGTGCCCCGCACCGAGACACTTCCCTACAGCCTCAAGGTGCTCGCCGAGAATCTGCTGCGCACCGAGGACGGCGCCAACATCACCAAGGACCACATCGAGGCCATCGCGAACTGGGATCCGTCGGCCGACCCGAGCGTGGAGATCCAGTTCACCCCGGCCCGGGTGATCATGCAGGACTTCACCGGAGTCCCTTGCATCGTCGACCTGGCCACCATGCGGGAGGCTGTCGGCGCCCTCGGCGGCGATCCCGACAAGGTCAACCCGCTTGCCCCCGCCGACCTGGTCATCGACCACTCGGTGATCGCCGACCTGTTCGGCCGCGAGGACGCCTTCGAGCGCAACGTCGAGATCGAATACGAGCGCAACGGCGAGCGCTACCAGTTCCTGCGCTGGGGCCAGGGCGCGTTCAACGACTTCAAGGTGGTGCCGCCCGGCACCGGCATCGTGCACCAGGTCAACATCGAATACCTGGCCAGCGTGGTCATGGAGCGTGACGGGGTCGCGTATCCGGACACCTGCGTGGGCACCGACTCACACACGACGATGGAGAACGGGCTCGGCGTGCTCGGCTGGGGCGTGGGCGGCATCGAGGCCGAGGCGGCCATGCTGGGCCAGTCGGTGTCGATGCTGATCCCGCGGGTGGTCGGGTTCAAGCTCGCCGGCGAGCGTCAGCCCGGCGTGACGGCCACGGACGTGGTTCTCACCGTCACCGAGATGCTGCGCAAGCACGGCGTGGTCGGCAAGTTCGTCGAGTTCTACGGCGAGGGCGTGGCCGAGGTGCCGCTGGCCAACCGCGCGACGCTGGGCAACATGAGCCCCGAATTCGGTTCCACCGCCGCGATTTTCCCGATCGACGAGGTCACCATCGACTATCTGCGGATGACCGGCCGCAGTGAGGAACAGCTCGCGCTGGTCGAGGCGTATGCCAAGGAACAGGGCATGTGGCACGACCCCGCCCGTGAACCGAAGTTCTCCGAGTACCTCGAACTGAACCTGTCCGACGTCGTCCCGTCCATCGCCGGGCCGAAGCGACCACAGGACCGAATCGCGCTCACCGACGCGAAGACTGCGTTCCGCAAGGACATTCACAACTATGTCGAGGAGAACCTGCCGGTCGAGCACTCCAAGCTCGACGAGGCGGTTGAGGAGAGCTTCCCGGCCAGTGACCCGGCGGTGCTGTCGTTCGCCGACAACGGGGCCGTCGACGTCGTCGCTGCCGCCACCGGGGCCGAAGGCAGGCCAAGCAGTCCGGTGACGGTCAAGTCCGACGAGCTCGGCGAGTTCGTCGTCGACCACGGTGCCGTGGTGATCGCGGCGATTACGTCGTGCACCAACACCTCCAACCCCGAGGTGATGCTCGGCGCAGCACTGCTCGCCAAGAACGCAGTCGACAAGGGGCTGACGTCCAAGCCGTGGGTGAAGACCACGATGGCGCCGGGTTCGCAGGTCGTCACCGACTACTACGACAAGGCCGGGCTGTGGCCGTATCTGGAGAAGCTGGGCTTCTATTTGGTGGGCTACGGCTGCACCACCTGTATCGGCAACTCTGGCCCCCTGCCCGAGGAGATCAGCAAGGCCGTCAACGACGCCGACCTGTCCGTCACGGCGGTGCTGTCGGGCAACCGCAACTTCGAGGGCCGAATCAATCCGGATGTGAAGATGAACTATCTCGCGTCGCCGCCGCTGGTGATCGCCTACGCGCTGGCGGGCACGATGGATTTCGACTTCGAATCCGAACCGCTGGGCAAGGACAACTCAGGCACCGACGTCTACCTACGCGACATCTGGCCGTCGCAGAAAGACATCTCCGACACCATCGCCTCGGCGATCAACCAGGAGATGTTCGTCAAGAACTACGCCGATGTGTTCAAGGGTGACGACCGGTGGCGCAATCTGCCAACGCCCAGTGGCAACACCTTCGAGTGGGATACGAACTCGACCTACGTGCGTAAGCCGCCGTACTTCGACGGCATGCCAGCCGAACCCGAGTCGGTGACGGACATCAAGGGCGCGAGGGTGCTGGCGCTGCTGGGTGACTCGGTGACCACCGACCACATCTCCCCCGCCGGCAGCATCAAGCCGGGCACCCCGGCCGCGCAATACCTCGACGAGCACGGCGTGGCCGGTAAGGACTACAACTCCTATGGCTCACGGCGCGGCAACCATGAGGTGATGATCCGGGGCACGTTCGCCAACATCCGGCTGCGCAACCAGTTGCTCGACGATGTGTCCGGCGGCTACACCCGCGACTTCACGCAGTCCTCCGATGATGGAGAAGCCCCGCAGGCGTTCATCTACGACGCCGCGCAAAACTATGCGGCGCAGAACATTCCGCTGGTCGTGCTGGGCGGCAAGGAGTACGGGTCGGGCTCGTCGCGGGACTGGGCGGCCAAGGGCACCAGCCTGCTCGGGGTCCGGGCGGTCATCACCGAGTCGTTCGAACGCATTCACCGCTCGAACCTGATCGGCATGGGTGTCATCCCGCTGCAATTCCCCGAAGGAGAATCTGCGTCGAGTCTCAAATTGGACGGCACCGAGACGTTCGACATCACCGGCATCGAGGCGCTCAACGACGGCAAGACGCCCAAGACGGTGCACGTCAAGGCGACGAAGGAAGACGGCAAGGCGGTCGAGTTCGACGCGGTGGTGCGCATCGACACCCCCGGTGAGGCGGACTACTACCGCAACGGCGGCATCCTGCAGTACGTGCTGCGCAACATGCTGAAGTCGTAGAGGCGATCCGTTGCCCCGGGTGACCGAAGACCATCTGGCGGCACGCCGCCGTCAGATCCTCGACGGTGCCCGGCGCTGCTTCGCCGAGTACGGCTACGACAAGGCGACGGTGCGCCGGCTCGAGCAGACGATCGGGCTGTCCCGGGGAGCGATCTTCCATCACTTCCGCGACAAGGACACGCTGTTCTTCGAGTTGGCCCGCGAGGACGCCGAGCGGATGGCGGAAGTCGCGTCGCGGGAGGGCCTCGTCCAGGTGATGCGCGACATGCTGGCCGCGCCCGATCAGTTCGACTGGTTGGCGACCCGGCTGGAGATTGCCCGCAAGCTGCGCAACGATCCGGAATTCCACCGCGGCTGGTCGGAGCGGTCCGCCGAGCTGTCAGCGGCGACGACCGCCCGGCTGCGCCGCCAGAAGCAGGCCGGTCGGCTGCGTGACGATGTGCCCAGCGCGGTGCTGCAGACGTATTTGGACTTGGTGCTCGACGGTCTGGTGGCGCGGCTGGCTTCGGGTGATGACCCCGAAAAGCTCCGTGCCGTATTGGACCTCGTCGAGGCCTCGGTACGTCAGCCGTAGCGCTCAGCGCCGGCTGCGGTGGTTGGGTCCACCCCGGCTGCGCATCGTGGTGCCCGATTCGCGCAGCATGCTGTGGATGGAGCCGTACGAGCGGCCGGTGGAAGCCACCAGTGTGCGGATGCTGGCGCCCCCCTCGTAGGCACTCCGCAACTCGTTCAGCACTTGGTCCCGGGACTTGCTCAATTTCTTCATCGACATCTCCCCGCTTGTGATGCCCCGACGCATACCCAGCGTAAGAAGCGTTCACACAGCAGCGGGCGGAATTGGTGAATTCGCGTCAGGCCAACTCGATGAGATCCCGGTAGTCCTCGGACCAGAAGTCCTCGGTGCCGTCGGGCAGCAGCACCACCCGCTGGGGGTCGAGCGCCTCGGCGGCGCCCGGATCGTGGGTCACCAGCACGACCGCGCCGACATAGCTGCGCAGCGCGTCGAGGACCTGCTCGCGGGACGCGGGGTCGAGATTGTTGGTCGGCTCGTCGAGCAGCAGCACGTTGGCCGTGGAAGCGACCAGGCCGGCCAGCGCCAGCCGCGTCTTCTCGCCACCGGATAGCGTGCCCGCCGGCTGCTCGAGCTGGGGACCGCTGAACATGAACGCGCCCAACAGCCCTCGCAGGTCCTGCTCGCCGGTATCGGGTGCGGCGTGGCGGATGTTCTGCCACACCGTCGCGGCGTCGTCGAGCGTGTCGTGCTCCTGGGCGAAGTAGCCGAGCTTGAGGCCGTGGCCGGGTTCCGACCCCCCGGCGTCGGGCGTCTCCACCCCTGCGAGCAATCGCAGCAGCGTGGTCTTGCCAGCGCCGTTGAGACCCAGCACCACGACGCGGGATCCCCGGTCGATGGCGAGGTCGACGCCGGAGAACACCTCCAGCGACCCGTAGTTCTTGGTCAAGCCCTTGACCACCAACGGGGTACGGCCGCACGGGGCGGGAGTCGGGAACTTGATCCGCGCCACCTTGTCGGCCACCCGCTCGTCGTCGAGCGCGGCCATCATCCGGTCGGCGCGACGCAGCATGTTCTGCGCGGCAACGGCTTTGGTGGCCTTGGCGCCCATCTTCGCGGCCTGGGTACGCAGCGCCGTTGCCTTGCGTTCGGCGTTGGCGCGTTCGCGGCGGCGACGCTGTTCGTCGGTCGCGCGGGCGTCGAGGTACTTCTGCCACCCCACGTTGTAGACGTCGACCTCGCCGCGCACCGCGTCGAGGAACCACACCCGGTTGACCACGTCGGCGAGCAGGTCGACGTTGTGGCTGATGACGACGAGCCCGCCGGTGTGACCGCGCAGGAATTCACGCAGCCAGCCCAACGAGTCGGCGTCGAGGTGGTTGGTGGGCTCGTCGAGCAGCAAGGTGGTAGCGGAACCCGCTCCGGTCTCGGACGCGGCGAACAGGATCCGGGATAGCTCCACCCGCCGGCGCTGGCCGCCGGATAGGGTGCACAGCGGCTGGGTCAGAACTCGTTCGGGCAGGCCGAGACTCGCACATATGCGACCGGCCTCGCTTTCGGCGGCATATCCGCCGAGCGCGGCGAACCGCTCCTCGAGCTGACCGTAACGGCGCACCGCTTTGTCGCGGGTGGCGTCGTCGGCCACCTCGGCCATCAAGGCCTGTTGCTTCTCCAGGTCGGCCAGCAGCGTGTCCAGGCCGCGGGCAGACAGCACCCGGTCGCGGGCGAGGATGTCGAGGTTGCCCTCCTTGGGATCTTGTGGCAGGTAACCGATTTCTCCGGTCCGAGCGATAGCGCCGGCATACGGCTCCCCCTCGCCCGCCAGGATCCGCATGGTGGTGGTCTTGCCGGCGCCGTTGCGGCCGACCAGCCCGATGCGGTCGCCGGGCTGCACCCGCAGCGCCGCACCGTCGGTGGACAGCAGGGTGCGCGCCCCGGCGCGGACCTCGAGGTCCGTTGCGGTGATCACCCTGTACTCCTAGTCGTCATTACTTGTCGTCGGTGAAGACCGCGGGCCGGTTCTCGGCGCGCGCGGCGACCGCTTCTTCGAAGTTGGCGGTGAGCAGGCGCACGAAGAGTTGTCCCAGGCCCTCGGCCTGCATGTGCCCCTCCAGGCTAGCGGCGTCCATTCCAGTCCACAGTGTGCGCTTGGTCAACTCGATACCCGGCCGGGAGAACGACGCCATCCGCTCGGCCAGCTGGTAGCAGGCGTCGAGCAGGTCGTCCTCGGGTACCGCCCGGGAGACCAGGCCGATGCGCTCGGCTTCGTCGGCGTCGACGTCCCGGCCGGTGAGCATCAGCTCGAAGGCCCGCGACGACCCGATGGCCCGCGGCAGCAGGTAGGACAGGCCCAGTTCGCTGGCGGTCAGGCCGTTGTTGATGCCCGCCGCACGGAAGTACGCCCCGGATCCGGCCACCCGGATGTCGCAGGCCAGCGCCAGGCACAGGCCCCCACCGATCGCGGCGCCGTTCACCGCGGCGATGACCGGCTGGTGCATCTTCCGCAGCGCCAGGATGACGTCGTCGAGCACCTCCATCGATCGCAGCGCAAATGTCGGCCGGGTCAAACCGTCGATGTTCGGTACGGAGCCTGCGGACTTGTGGTCGGCGCCCGACGAAAACCCTCGGCCCGCGCCTGTGAGCACGATCACGCGGGCCGAGTTGTCGTAAGTCAGTCCTTCGAGGGCCTTCTTGAGCGGGACCATGACGTCGAACGCCATGGAGTTCATCCGCTCGGGCCGGTTGAGCGTCACCAGCGCGACGTTTGGCCGAGGGTGGTCTACCAGGACGTAGTTCACGGACTGCACGCTATCGCGTGCAGTCCCCTACGACCTCTCGCCGTTGTTCTGAGCGGCGATCGCGGCGTCGATATCGAACTCCTTGACCTTCTGAATCAGTTCCTCCAGGGCAGCCGGCGGCAGGGAGCCGGCCTGGTTGAACACCAGCTTGCCCTTCTTGAACGCCATCAGCGTCGGGATGGAGCGGATATCGGCCGCCGCGGCGAGCTGCTGCTCGGCCTCCGTGTCGACCTTTGCGTACACGACGTCGGGATGCTCCTCCGACGAGGCCGCGAACGTCGGCGCAAATGCCTTACACGGGCCGCACCACGACGCCCAGAAGTCCACCAGCACGATGTCGTTGTCGGTGATGGTGTCGTTGAACTCTTCGGCGGTGATGTCTCGCGTAGCCACGATGTTCCTAACGCTGGGATCTAGCTGTCTGTTCCCACCATAGGGCCAGCGCAAACTCGCCCGGAGGCTTCATTGGAAGTTATTGAACGCGTCCAACAGGCGGTTGCGGAAGGCCGGGTCGAGTTCGTCGTCGCGGATCTTGCCGACGGCGCGCACGGTCTCACGGAACTGCTGCAGGTAGTTCCCGCAGCCGTCGCATTCGAGCAGGTGCGCGTCAAAGCGTGCGCGGGCGTCCGGGTCGAGCGACCCGTCGAGATAGGCGGTGACCAGCTCCACCAGTTCGTTGCAGTCCATCGCGTCGCGGCTCATGCGGTATCCCTCAGATAATCTTCCAGCACCTGGCGGACCGAGGCCCGGCCGCGGTGCAGCAGCACTCGTTGGTTGGCCATGCTGATGTCGAGCAGTTCACACACCTCGCTCGAGTCGAACCCGAGCACGTCGCGCATCGTGACCACCATCCGCTGACGTTCGGGCAGCTTGTCGAGTTCGCGTCGCGCGATGTCAACCAGCTCGTTGCCGAGCACCGACCCCTCGGGGGTCTCGGGGAAGGGCGAGGGTTGTTCGTCAGCCTTCCAGTGGCCGGGATATGGGTCGTCGCCGGTGCGGAAGCGTGCCGGGTCGACGCTGCCGCCGGTGAACGCCACGATCGCCATGTCCGCGTCACGCCGTTCCCGGACTCCACGCGCCTTCGCGATGTTGATCATCACGCTGAAAAGCCAAGTGCGCAGCGAAGATCGGCCTTCGAACTTGTCGATCCCCTTGATGAGGGCGATCCACGTTTCCTGGACCACGTCTTCGGCGATCTCGTGACTGGGCACATACCCCCGGGCTACCCGCAGCATGGACGGGGTGTGTCGGTCGACGAGTTGGGCGAACACGGTTTCATCGCCGTCGCGCAGCGCGGCGACGACAGCCGACTCGTCTTCCAGAGTCTCAGTCATCCGGACCCGATGGTATCCGCTCAGCGGTAGTCCGGATTGGCAAAGTCGTAACGACATCCCGCATCCCAGCCGGACCGGATGTTGCCGTATGCGGGCACGCCGCCGGCCGCGCTCGAAGAAATCGACGATGCGCGACGTAAGGGCGTCGACATCGTGCGCCGGGTTGAGTGGATACAACGCCCCGAACGGCGCGTTCCACAACGGCCCGGAGCGCTTGGTCCACGGGCTGACGTACGCGTAGGGCGTCGGGTGATGGTCGTCGCCGGCGGCCATCGTGGCTCCTCTCCGGGCTTCCTTCGTTTCAGTGTCCCGGTTCGGCCCGGGCGTTACAGAGTCTTTCGAGCGGCCGCCACCCCTGGGTTATCCACATCCGTTACGACTCGTGACAGACGAGACGGAGCGGCTGACTTAGGGTGGTGGCGTGGCGACCCTGGAAGACCTTGAGGCGCGAATAGCGGCACTGGAAGCGTCACAGGCCGACTATCGAGCGGTGCTCGCTGCCATCAATGCTCTAGGCGCCAATCAGCGCGAACACTCGCTCGGTTTGGCTGCGGTCAAATCGGAGTTAGCCGAGGTCAAGACAGACGTAAGCGATATCAAATTGGAGTTGGGCGATCTACGGATGGAGACCCGCGCCCGGCTTCTCTCGGTCGATGAGCAACTCGCTGAGATCAAGGATCTGATCGTCGGCCGGGGTGACGACTGAGGAAGGCGTTCGATCGTCACCATCAAGCACGCGAACTTCGCAAAGGCTTCTCGAACCAGTGATCGGCGTACGGCTCGTCGTTGAACGGAGTGACTTCGCGATAGCCGGAGGTTTCATACATCCGGATCGCCTCGGACAGTTCGTCTTTGGTCTCCAGCCGCATGAGCCGCACGCCGCGGGCGCGGGCGCGGTCCTCCAGTTCGTGGAGCAGGCGTCTGCCGAGGCCGAGCCCGCGGACGGCCGGGGCCACCCACATGCGCTTCACCAATCCAACGTCGTCCGGGTAGAAGATCAGCGCACCGCAGCCGACGGGTTCGCCGTGCAGTGAAGAGACGAGCAGAAGCCCTGCGGGCGGCGTCATCTCGTCGTCGGCTACCGGGCTGACCGCGGGGTCATAGCCGTCTCGGAACCGGACGGCGAGCTCAGCGTAGTACGTCTGCAGGCAGAATCTGGCGTCGAGTTCGCGTGGATCGCACTCGCGGACCTCGACCGTCGAGGCGATCAACAGGCGTTCCACCTCGGCCATGGCGGTGACCAGTCGGCTCCGCTGCCGGGT
The DNA here is from genome assembly GCA_963848185.1 of uncultured Actinomycetota bacterium. Classification (GTDB taxonomy): domain Bacteria; phylum Actinomycetota; class Actinomycetes; order Mycobacteriales; family Mycobacteriaceae; genus Mycobacterium. The sequence goes on along the minus strand of CAWKCR010000004.1, from coordinate 273,042 downwards.
GTTGAGCGGCTGCAGTATCGCCGCGGCGGCATCGTCGGAGCGCTGGTCGAGTGCCGCGAGTTCGCGGCGACCGGCTTCGGTGAGTCGCGCGGTGCGGACCCGACCGTCGGTCGCGCTGGGTTCGATGGCGATGAGCCCGCTGTCGTCGAGGGCGCGCAGCAGCCGGCTGACATAGCCGGAGTCAAGATCGAGGCGCGCCCGCAGCGACCGGATGTCGCAGCCGTCGGCCCCGATCTCCCACAGCAGCCGGTTCTGACCAAGCGAACGGTCACTGGCCAGGAAGTTCTCGTTGAGCACGCCGATCCGCTGCGTGACGGTGCGGTTGAAGCGCCGGACCTGCGCGACCATCTCCGCGGTCATATCTCTGACTTTAGTCAGAGGTTTCGATTTGGCTAGCCATTTCTGCGGCACGGTCGGCGTTCGACAGCAGCTGCTCCTGCCTCTTCGGCCACCAGAACAGCTCGATCAGGAGCAGCACCAGATAAATGCCCGACGCCACGGCATTGCCCCATGAGCCGAACACCGCGTCCCACACCGCGGTCCCTACGGCAACGACCAGGATGAATATCAGCAACCATCGAAACGGCCGTGCCTTCTCCGCGGCCGCGTGCAGCCCGCGGCTGTAGTCGATGACCGCCTGGGCCAGGCGGGCATCGTCGATGCGTTCACCACGTCGCGCCGCACTGACGACGGTCACCCTTTCCTTGCCGGTCAGTTGATTGGCCCCAGGCCAGTACCGAGCCATCCGGCGAGGCATCCAAATGCCATAGAACGTACCGACGATGACCAACACGAGAACGCCGGCGAGCAGGAATCCGGAATCGATCCACGCCAACGCACCCAAGGAGAGTCCGACGGTACCGCCGATAATCAACGCTCTACGAAGGAAACCCCCGCGCCATACGAAGGCAGGAACCGTGACCACACAGTGATTGTGCTTGATCAGCCCAGTCCGTTTTCGAGATTGCGCTCACGGTCGTGATCTGGCCAAAACTACAGCCGTCAGTGCAATCTCGATGCTGGCGCCGCAGTCCCTAGACGGTGAAACCGAGAGCCCGCAACTGTTCGCGGCCGTCCTCGGTGATCTTGTCCGGCCCCCATGGCGGGTTCCAGACCCAATTGATCTTGATTTCGTTCACCAGGCCCGCGCCGACCAGCGCGGTACGCGACTGATCCTCGATGACGTCGGTCAGCGGGCAGGCCGCCGAGGTCAGCGTCATGTCGATCAGCGCGACGGGTCCGGTGTCGCCCTTTTCCACGTTCAGGCCGTACACGAGGCCGAGGTCGACGACGTTGATCCCGAGTTCGGGGTCGACGACGTCGCGCATCGCCTCCTCGATGTCGGCGAGCAGTTCGTCACCCTGCGCGGCTGTTTCGCTCATCATCTACCTCCAAGTCGTCGCTGGCTTGTGCCAGTGCGTCCTTAAATGCCATCCAGCCCAGAAGCGCGCATTTCACCCGCGCCGGGTACTTCGAGACGCCGGCGAACGCTATGCCGTCGCCGATCACGTCCTCATCACCTTCAACGGTGCCGCGCGAGGAAATCATCTCGGTGAACGCCGCGACGGTCTTCAGGGCGTCGCCCACGCTCTGGCCAATCACCTGATCGGCAAGCACCGAGGTGGCGGCCTGGCTGATCGAGCAACCCAGCGCGTCATACGAAACGTCGGAGACACGTTCGCCGTCATCGCTCAGCGCGACCCGAAGCCTGACCTCGTCTCCGCAGAGCGGGTTAACGTGATACGCCTCGGCCCCGAACGGCTCTCGTAGCCCTCGGTGATGCGGGTGTTTGTAGTGATCGAGGATCACTTCTTGATAGATCTGCTCCAGCCGCACCGTCAGTCCCTGCCGAAGAAGTCGACGGCGCGGCGCACGCCTGCTACAAGCCGATCCACCTCGTCGAGGGTGTTGTAGACCGCGAACGAGGCCCGCGCGGTCGCGGCGATGCCGAAGCGGCGGTGCAGCGGCAACGCACAGTGATGCCCGACCCGCACCGCGACGCCGTCGTCGTCGAGCACCTGCCCAACATCGTGGGCGTGGATCCCGTCGACGACGAACGCCACCGGCGAACCGCGGTCGGTCAGCGATAGCGGTCCAACGATGCGGACGCCGTCGATACCCGACAGCCCGTCCAGCGCGACGGCGACCAGTTCGGCCTCGTGCGCCTCGACGGCCTCCATGCCGATCGCCTTGAGATACCGTGCGGCGGCGGCCAACCCGACCACCTGCGAGGTCATCGGCGTGCCCGCCTCGAAGCGCTGCGGCGGTGGCGCGTAGGTGGTGGCCTCCATCGTCACGGTCTCGATCATCGAGCCACCGGTAATGAACGGCGGCATCGCGTTCATCAGCTCGCGCCGACCGTACAGCACACCAATGCCGTTGGGGCCCAGCATCTTGTGCCCGGAGAACGCCGCGTAGTCGACGCCGAGCGCATGGAAGTCGACGGCCTGGTGGGGCACCGACTGGCAGGCGTCCAGCAGCGTCAGCGCCCCAACGGCCTTGGCCCGCGACACCAGCTCGGCGACCGGGCCTATTGCGCCGCTCACGTTCGAATGATGGCTGAACGTCACGACTTTCACACGTTCGTCGAGCTGCAGCGAATCCAGGTCGATACGACCGTCGTCAGTGACGCCATACCACCGCAACGTGGCGCCGGTTCGGTGGGCCAGCTCCTGCCACGGAATCAGGTTGGCGTGATGTTCCAGCTCGGTGGTGACGATCACGTCGCCCGGCCCGACCGCGTGCTCGAAGCGGTTGTCGCCGAGGACATATGCCACCAGATTGATCGCCTCGGTGGCGTTCTTGGTGAACACAAGCTCATCGGCGTCGGCGCCCACGAACGCCGCGATATCGGCGCGGCCTTGCTCGTAGGCGTCGGTGGACTCCTCCATCAGCTGGTGCGCACCGCGGTGCACCGCGCCGTTGGACGTCGTGAGGAATTCGCGCTCGGCATCGAGCACCTGCAGCGGCCGCTGCGAGGTGGCGCCGGAATCCAGGTAGGCCAACTGGTTTCCACCGCGCATCACGCGCTTGAGGATCGGAAAGTCGGCGCGGATCGCTGTCACATCAGGGCGACTGACCGAGACGGTCATGGCTAGGCTCCCGTCGATGCTGCCTGCTGGGTGAAGCGCTCGTAGCCGTTGGCGTCGAGCTCGTCGGCCAGTTCGGGCCCGCCGGACTCGACGATGCGACCGCCGACGAACACGTGGACGAACTGCGGCTGGATATAGCGCAGGATGCGGGTGTAGTGCGTGATCACCAGGATGCCGCCGTGGGTTTCCTCGGCATACCGGTTGACCCCTTCGCTGACCACCCGCAGCGCGTCGACGTCCAGGCCGGAGTCGGTCTCGTCGAGGATCGCGATCTTGGGCTTGAGCAGCGCGAGCTGGAGGATCTCATGGCGCTTCTTCTCGCCACCCGAAAAGCCCTCGTTGACACTGCGTTCGGAGAACGACGGGTCGATGTCGAGGTCCTCCAGCGCGGACTTGACCTCCTTGATCCAGTGCCGCAGCTTCGGCGCCTCACCGCGCACCGCGGTGGCGGCGGTGCGCAGGAAGTTCGACATCGATACGCCGGGAACCTCGACCGGGTACTGCATGGCCAGGAACAGGCCCGCCCGGGCCCGCTCGTCGACGCTCATCTCGAGCACGTCCTGGCCGTCCAGCGTGATCGAGCCGGACGTCACCTTGTACTTCGGGTGACCGGCGATCGCGTAGGACAGCGTCGACTTGCCGGATCCGTTGGGGCCCATCAGCGCGTGGGTCTCGCCCGACTTCACGGTGAGGTCGACGCCTTTGAGGATCGGGATCTCCTCGGCCGCTTCGGTCGCGGCGACGCTGACGTGGAGGTCCTTGATTTCCAGGGTGGTCATGAGGTGGCTGTTCTCGATTCCGTTATCTCTAGTTCGTGTTCGATGGCATCTGTGAGGCGCTCACGGACGGCTGGCACGGCGATCTTTTGGATCAGCTCGCCGAAGAAACCGCGCACAATCAACCGGCGGGCCTGGTCCTCGGGAATACCGCGGGCCTGCAGGTAGAAAACCTGCTCGTCGTCGAATCGCCCCGTGGCGCTGGCGTGTCCGGCGCCGACGATCTCGCCGGTCTCGATCTCCAGGTTGGGCACCGAGTCGGCACGGGCGCCATCGGTGAGCACCAGATTGCGATTGGTCTCGAAGGTGTCCGTCCCGGTGGCCGCGGCCCGGATCAGCACGTCGCCGACCCACACCGTGTGCGCGTCGGGTCTCGACGAGTCAGGATCCCCTTGCAGCGCACCCTTGTACGTCACGTGCGAGCGGCAGTTCGGTTGCGCGTGGTCGACCAGCAGCCGTGATTCGAAGTGCTGTCCGTCGTCGGCGAAGTACAGGCCGAGCAGCTCGGCGTCGCCGCCGGGCGCACAGAACCGGGCCCGCGCGGTCAGCCGCACCAGGTCGCCGCCGAGGGTCACCGCGATGTGCCGCAGCACCGCGTCCTTGCCCAGCGTGGCGTGATGCGAGCTGACGTACACGGCGTCGTCGGCCCAGTCGGCGACCGACACAACCGTCAGCCGCGCGGCGTCGCCGACGACGAATTCGATGTTGTCTGCGTAGGTTCCGCTGCCGCGCTGGTCGATGACCACCACCGCCTCACTGAGCTCGCCGACTCGCACCTGCAGATGCCCGTAGGCCGTCGCGCCCTCGCCCGGTCCGGTGATGGCGATCTCTATCGGCTCTGCGACCTGGGTGTCCTTGTCGACGGTGACGACCGTCGCGCTATTGAACGACGAAAACGCCTGGGCGGCAACCCGGTCGGCGGGCACCCCGCCCTGGCCGAGTCGTTCGTCGCCGCGGCGCACGACCTCCACAGTCACGCCGGGCCGTTCGGTCACGTCGATGCGGGCGGTGCCGGTGGCGGGTGCGGAACCGTCGTGCAGGCCGCGCAGTCGCCGCAGCGGAGTGAAGCGCCAGATCTCGTCGCGACCGTGCGGCACCTCAAAGGCGTCGACGTCGAATGACGTGAACAGCTCGCCCTTGTTGACTCCCTCGACGACGGTGGTCAGGTCCGTCACTAGCCCACCGCGCCTTCCATTTGCAGCTCGATCAGCCGGTTGAGCTCCAGCGCATACTCCATCGGCAGTTCCTTGGCGATCGGCTCGACGAAGCCGCGCACCACCATCGCCATCGCCTCGTCCTCGGTCATTCCGCGGCTCATCAGATAGAACAGCTGATCCGCGCTGACCTTCGACACGGTGGCCTCGTGGCCCATGGTGACGTCGTCCTCGCGGATGTCGACGTACGGGTAGGTGTCGCTGCGGCTGATCGTATCGACCAGCAGCGCATCGCATTTCACGCTCGAGCGCGACCCGTGCGCGCCCTTGTTGACCTGAACAAGGCCGCGATAGGACGCGCGGCCGCCGCCGCGGGCCACCGACTTGGAGACGATGTTGCTCGACGTATTCGGCGCCAGGTGCAGCATCTTCGCGCCGGTGTCCTGGTGCTGGCCCTCACCCGCGAACGCTACCGAGAGCACCTCACCCTTGGCGTGCTCGCCGGTCATCCACACGGCCGGGTACTTCATAGTGACCTTCGAACCGATGTTGCCGTCGACCCACTCCATGGTGGCGCCGGCCTCGGCGCGCGCCCGCTTGGTGACAAGGTTGTAGACGTTATTCGACCAGTTCTGGATCGTCGTGTAACGGCAACGGCCACCGGGCTTTACGATGATCTCGACGACGGCCGAGTGCAGCGAATCGCTCTTGTAGATCGGCGCGGTGCAGCCCTCGACGTAGTGCACGTAGGCGCCCTCATCGACGATGATCAGCGTCCGCTCGAACTGACCCATGTTCTCGGTGTTGATCCGGAAGTAGGCCTGCAGCGGGATGTCGACGTGCACGCCCTTCGGCACGTAGATGAACGAACCGCCCGACCACACAGCAGTGTTCAGCGCGGAGAACTTGTTGTCCCCGGCCGGGATCACGGTGCAGAAGTACTGCTTGAAGATCTCCGGGTGTTTCTTGAGCGCGGTGTCGGTGTCCAGGAAGATGACGCCCTGGGCCTCCAGGTCCTCGCGGATCTGGTGATAGACGACCTCCGACTCGTACTGGGCCGCCACACCCGACACCAGGCGCTGCTTCTCCGCCTCGGGGATGCCGAGCCTGTCGTAGGTGTTGCGGATGTCCTCGGGCAGGTCGTCCCACGTCGCGGCCTGCTTCTCGGTGGAGCGCACGAAGTACTTGATGTTGTCGAAGTCGATGCCCTCGAGGTTGGAGCCCCAGTTCGGCATCGGCTTCTTGTTGAACGTCCGCAGCGCGCGTAGCCGGCTCTCGAGCATCCACTCCGGCTCGTTCTTCTTGGCCGAGATGTCACGCACCACCGCCTCGGACAGCCCACGCTGCGCGCTTGCGCCCGCCTCGTCGGAATCCGCCCAGCCATAGCCGTACCGGCCCATCGAGGCGATTGCCTCTTCCTGGGTCAGTGGCTTTTCCGGCGTGAGTGTCATGTCGACGCTCCTTGTTTGCTCGTAGTGGCCTCGACGCGGGCTGTGCGCCGAAGGGTTACTGGCTTGTCGGGGCTGAGCGGGACGTGCGTCGTGCAGGCGCAGTCGCCGTTGACGATCGTGGCGAGCCGCTGCACGTGGGTGCCGAGGATATCGGCGAAGGCCTCCCGCTCGGTCTCGCAGAATTCGGGGAATTCCTCGGCGACATGTGACACCGGGCAGTGATGCTGACAGAGCTGGATGCCGTGGATCGGCCCGGTCACCGGCGTCGTCGTGGTCGCGTAACCGGCCTTGGTCAGCGCGTCGGCCACCCGGTCGGCAGTCGATTCAACGTCGCCGGGCCCGTCGCTTACTCCCGACAGAATGCTGTCGATGCGGCGCCGCGCGAAGGTCCGGACGGCGTCGTCGCCGCCGATCTCCCGCAGCTGGCGCATAGCAGCCACGGCGAGGTCGTCGTATGTGTGGCCCAGCTTGGCCCGGCCGGCCGCAGTGAGCCGATACCGCTTGGCGGGCCGGCCCCGTCCGTTGTGCTGCCAGGCCGCCGCGGCGCTCGACTGCGCGTCACCGGCATCCATCAGCGCGTCCAGGTGCCTGCGCACGCCCGCAGCGGAGATGCCGAGCCGCTCGCCGATCTGGCCGGCGGTGATCGGACCCTCCTCCAGCAGCAGCGCGACGATCGCCTGGCGGGTATGGCCGTCCGAAACCGGCACGACCTGCGCAGTCGTGTCAGCAGCCTCCGGACGGAATTTCACAACACTATTGTGACGGAATTCCGATACCCGGTCCAGCAAGGGCACCCTTAGGGTGACGGGCACCATAGCGCTGACGGCTACGCTGCTGTGGTGGCTGCCCGCCTACGGTCCCTCAGCACGTCAATTGCCGGCTGGCATGGCGACGAGCGGACCGTCGGCTCGCCGCTGAACGACGCCGAACTCATGGCGCTGCGGCGGACACGCCTGTTCGGGGCCACCGGCACGGTGTTGATGGCGATCGGGGCGCTCGGCGCCGGTGCCCGTCCCGTCGTGCAGGATCCGACGTTCGGGGTGCGGCTGCTCAACCTGCCGTCGCGCATCCAGACCGTGTCGTTGACCATGACAACCACCGGCGCGGTGATGATGGCCCTGGCCTGGCTGATGCTGGGCCGGTTTGCGTTGGGCGAACGGCGGATGACGCGCAGCCAGCTGGACCGCACGCTGCTGCTGTGGGTGTTGCCGCTGCTCATCGCTCCGCCGATGTACAGCCGGGACGTCTACTCCTACCTGGCGCAGAGCGAGATCTCCGTGAACGGCCTCGACCCCTACCGGGTCGGGCCGGCGACTGGGCTTGGCCTCGACCATGTGTTCACGCTGTCGGTACCGAACATGTGGCGCGAAACCCCCGCGCCGTACGGCCCGCTGTTCCTGTGGATCGGTCGCGGCATTTCGGCGCTGACCGGCGAGAACATCGTCGAAGCGGTGCTGTTCCACCGGCTGGTCGTTCTCGTCGGTGTCGGGCTCATCGTGTGGGCTACGCCGCGGCTCGCCCGTCGATGCGGGGTGGCCGAGGTGAGCGCGCTGTGGTTAGGGGCGGCGAATCCGCTGCTGATCATGCATCTGGTCGCCGGCATCCACAACGAGGCGCTGATGCTGGGTCTGATGCTCGCGGGCACCGAGTTTGCACTGCGCGGTGTTGACGCCGCCGGATCCCTGCTCCCCCGCCCGCCGGCCTTGCCGCACGGGCGCGAGGCGTGGGCGCGGTGGCGGCCGATGGCGATGCTGCTGTTGGGCACGGTGCTGATCACCATGTCGTCGCAGGTGAAGTTGCCGTCTCTGTTGGCGCTGGGCTTCGTGGCGATGGCGCTGGCCTGCCGATGGGGCGGCACGTTCAAGGCGTTCGTGCTGGCCAGCGGGTCGCTTACGGCGGTGTCGCTGGCGGTGATGGCGGTCATCGGCTGGGCCAGCGGTCTTGGCTTCGGCTGGATCTTCACGTTGGGCACCGCCAACGTGGTGCGCAGTTGGATGTCGCTGCCGACGCTGCTGGCGCTGGGCACCGGACAGGTGGGCATCCTGCTCGGCCTGGGCGATCACACCACCGCGGTGCTCGGCCTGACCCGTGCGATCGGCGTGTTCATAATCGCGATCCTGGTGACCTGGCTGCTGCTCGCGGTGCTGCGGGGCCGACTGCATCCGGTCGGCGGTCTGGGCGTCGCGCTCGGCATGACGGTGCTGCTGTTCCCGGTGGTCCAGCCGTGGTACGTGCTGTGGGCAGTCATCCCGCTGGCGGCATGGGCCACCCGGCCCGCATTCCGCAGCACGGCCATCGCGGTCACGCTGGTGGTCGGCATCTGCGGCCCGACAGCCAATGGCGACCGGTTCACGCTGTTCCAGATCCTCCTCGCGACGGCGGCGAGCACCCTCGTCGTGCTCGTGCTCATCGGCCTGACCTACTACCGCCTGCCGTGGCGCAAGCTGCCCGACGCTGGTGTGCCCTTCCGCGAAGAAGAAACCGACTCAGACGCCGCTCCTCATGTCGAACCAGCAATACCGCCGCCGCAGACCGCGAAACCCGGCGCTTACGCTGAATCCCCGTGACCCCCGGATCATCCGTCCCCGTGCGCCTGCGCGGGGTCAGCAAGCGGTACGGGGCGACGACGGCCGTGTCGGAGCTCGACCTCGACGTGGCGGCCGCCGAGGTGCTCGCGCTGCTCGGCCCGAACGGCGCGGGCAAGACCACGACGGTGGAGATGTGCGAGGGCTTCCTCAAGCCCGACGCAGGCACCATCGAAATCCTCGGCCTGGATCCGGTCGCCGACAACGCGCGGGTACGCGAGCGAATCGGGGTGATGCTGCAGGGCGGCGGCGCGTATCCCGCGGCGCGGGCCGGTGAGATGCTGAATCTCGTTGCGGCGTATGCCGCCAACCCGCTGGACCCGCAATGGCTGATGAATACGCTCGGTTTGACCGAGGCGGCCCGCACGACCTACCGGCGCTTGTCCGGCGGTCAGCAGCAGCGACTGGCGCTGGCGTGTGCGGTGGTCGGCAGACCGGAACTCGTGTTTCTCGACGAACCGACCGCGGGCATGGACGCGCATGCGCGAATCGTGGTGTGGGAGTTGATCGATGGGCTGCGCCGCGACGGCGTCACGGTGGTGCTGACCACCCACCAGCTGACCGAGGCCGAAGAGTTGGCAGACCGGATCGTGATCATCGACCATGGTGTCGCGGTGGCCACCGGCACACCCGCCGAGCTGATGCGCAGCGGCGCGGAGAACCAGCTGCGGTTCACCGCGCCGCGGATGCTGGACCTGTCGCTGCTGGTGTCCGCGCTGCCGGAGGCCTACAAGGCGACCGAGACCTCACCGGGTGAATACCTCGTCGAGGGCCACATCGACCCGCAGGTGCTGGCCACCGTGACCGCGTGGTGCGCGCGGCTCAACGTGCTGGCCACCGACATGCGCGTCGAGCAGCGCAGCCTGGAAGACGTGTTCCTCGATCTGACCGGGCGGGAGCTACGCGGATGACTAATTTCTCACCGAAACTGCTCACAGATCGCGATCTCCCCCGAAATCGCGATCTCTCCGCAGTCTCGACGAAGGGCGCGCCGCGATGACCAATCGTTTCGCGCCTGGCACGTTCACGCCCGACCCTCGCCCGGCAACTGTGCCGAAGATGTTGACCGCCCAATTCGGTCTGGAGCTCAAGCTGTTGCTGCGCAACGGCGAACAGCTGCTGCTGACCATGTTCATCCCGATCACCCTGCTGGTCGGGCTGACGTTGCTTCCGTTCGGCTCATTCGGCTCGAACCGGGCGGCGACGTTCGTCCCGGCCATCATGGCGCTCGCCGTGATCTCGACAGCGTTTACCGGGCAGGCCATCGCGGTGGCGTTCGACCGTCGCTACGGCGCATTGAAGCGCCTGGGGGCGACCGCGCTGCCGGTGTGGGGCATCATCGCGGGGAAGTCACTTGCGGTGGTTGCCGTCGTGTTCCTGCAGGCAATCCTGTTGGGCGCCATCGGATTTGCGCTGGGATGGCGGCCACCCATCGCCGGGCTGGTGCTCGGCGCGGCGATCATCGCGCTCGGCACGGCGGGATTCGCCGCGCTCGGTCTGCTGCTGGGCGGCACGCTGCGCGCCGAGACCGTGCTGGCGGTCGCCAACCTGCTGTGGTTCGTCCTCGCCGGCTTCGGCGCGCTCACCCTCGAGGGCGGCATGGTGTCGCGCGGCATCCAGTGGGTCGCGCGACTCACCCCGTCGGGCGCCCTGACCGAGGCGCTGTCGCGGGCGATGACGCTGTCGGTGGACTGGTTCGGGCTGGCCGTGCTCGCCGCGTGGGGCGCGATCGCCGCGCTGTGCGCGCTGCGCTGGTTCCGCTTCACCTGACGCCCCTACTACGGCCTGTAGTGGTTGTTCCTCTACGATCGTGGCCGTGCCCGTCGGACGACTCTTCCTGCGGCTGGTCGACCTGCTGCCCGTGCCGAGCCTGCGGGTTCAGCGCGTCATCGCGTTCCTCGTCATCCTGACGCAGGGCGGCATCGCCGTCACCGGCGCGATCGTCCGCGTCACCGCCTCCGGCCTGGGCTGCCCAACCTGGCCGGAGTGCTTCCCCGGCAGCTTCACCCCGGTTCCGGTCGCCGAGGTGCCCGTCGTGCATCAGGTTGTCGAGTTCGGCAACCGGATGATCACCTTTCTGGTGGTCCTGACCGCTGCGCTGGCGGTGCTTGCCGTGACGCGGGCCCGTCGTCGCCGCGAAGTCCTGATCTACGCCTGGCTGATGCCGGCGTCGACGGTGGTGCAGGCGGTGATCGGCGGCATCACCGTGCTGACCGGGCTGCTCTGGTGGACGGTGGCGATCCATCTGTTGGCGTCGATGACCATGGTGTGGCTGGCGGTGCTGCTCTACGTCAAGGTCGGCGAGCCCGACGACGGTGTCCCGACTCCGTTGGTGCCAAAGCCGGTGCGCAACATGACAATTCTGAGCGCGCTGACGCTGGCCGCGCTGCTGGTGACCGGGACGCTGGTGACCGGCGCTGGCCCGCATGCCGGCGACAAGAGCGTCGACCGGATCGTGCCGAGGCTGGAGGTGGAGATCACCACTCTGGTGCATCTGCACTCGTCGCTGCTGGTGGCCTACCTGTCGCTGCTCGTCGGCCTCGGCTTCGCGCTACTGGCCGTGCACGCGCCGCGGCCGGTCATGCTCCGGCTGGGCGTGCTGCTGGTCCTGGTGTGCGCGCAGGGCCTGGTCGGCACGGTGCAGTTCTTCACCGGCGTGCCCGCCGCGCTGGTGGCCATCCACGTCGCCGGCGCCGCCGCGTGCACGGCGGCCACCTCAGCGCTATGGGCGTCGATGCGAGAGCGGGCCAAGGCCGAGACGCTCCAGGGCAGCCTCAACGCCTAACGCGAATTCCCGCTGCTGGCGAGCCTGTGTGGTGGCGTCCAGCTGCCGCCAGCCCAGCGATGGCTCGACGAGTTCCAGCTCCAGCAACCGCGGGTCATCGGCACCGCCGATCACGTCGACGCGGGCATACAGCAGTTCGGCGGCGGCTATGTCGAGGTGGGCGGCCGCCGCGGCCAGCGCCGCATGACCGACGTCCCAAAGCTCGAAGTCCGGCTCTGCAGGCGTCAGCGATTCCTCCGCGTACGTGCCACTGTCGTCGAACACCGGCGCTTCGCCCGGCGGCGGCAGGATGGGACCCTTCGTAAACGCGTGCGACTGGCGGCCGCCGAGGAAAGCCAAAGCCGTCTCCCCGTCCTCCACCCGTGCGTCATAGGGCTGCACCAGCACGGTCCGTCCGTCGGCCTGCAACTCGGCGGCGTGCACACGCGCCGCGTCGGTGTCGGTAAATCGTTGAGCCCCTACGGATCCGGCTCCGACCGCGGGCTTCACCACCACCTCGCCCTCGGGCAGCCGCAAACGCTCGCCGGGCGCGAAGAACCGGCTGGACAATGTCGGGACGCCGGCCTCGGCGAGGTCGGCGAGGTAGCGCTTGTCGCTGTTCCACGCAACAACGGCCGGTGCGTTGAGCAGATTGCGGACGCGTCTTGTCCAGGCGAGGAACTCGTCCAGCCGGTCGATGTAGTCCCACGTCGCCCGCAGGATCACCAGGTCTGCATCGAGCGTGTCCGGGTCGTCCCAGGACAGCCAGCGGGCGTGCAGCCCGCGCTTGCGCAGCGCGGCGACCAGTTCGGCGTCGTCGCCGTCGCCCTCCGGCAGGGCCGGGCAACCCGCCAGCACGATGCGCGGATGGAACACGTCGGGCCGGGCAAGTTTCACGTTGGGGATGATAGACACCATGAAAGCCATTGAAGTCGCCGAGACCGGCGGACCCGAAGTCCTGACCTACGTCGACAAGCCCCAGCCCTCCCCCGGCCCGGGCGAGGTGCTGATCAAGGCCGAAGCCATCGGCGTGAATTTCCTCGACACATATTTCCGGTCCGGGCAGTATCCGCGGGATGTGCCGTTCATCGTCGGCACCGAGGTGTGCGGCACCGTCGAGGCTGTCGGAGACGACGTCGCCGCGCTGCGGGACGGCGACCGCGTGGTGAGCGCGCAGGCCGCCGGAGCCTACGCCGAATACTGCGTCGCGCCCGCGGATTTCGTGGCCTACGTGCCGGAAGGCGTGGATGCGGATGTCGCGGCCGCATCCCTGCTCAAGGGCATGACCGCGCATTACCTGCTCAAGTCGGTGTATCCGGTGCAACAGGGCGACACCGTGCTGGTGCACGCGGGTGCGGGCGGCGTCGGCCTCATCCTGACGCAGTGGGCGACGAGCATGGCCGTCAAGGTGATCACCACAGTGTCGACACCCGAGAAAGCCGAGCTGTCCCGCAAGGCCGGCGCCGTCGAGGTGCTCGACTATCCGGAGGACCCCGCGGAGTTCGGCGCCAAGATCAAGGACCTCACCGACGGGGGCGTCGCGGCCGTGTACGACGGCGTCGGCGCGGCGACGTTCGATGCCAGCTTGGCCAGCCTGGCCATCCGCGGCACGCTGGCACTGTTCGGCGCGTCCAGTGGACCCGTCCCGCCGTTCGACCCGCAGCGCCTCAACGCCGCCGGTTCAGTGTTCCTGACGCGGCCCACGCTCCTGCACTACACCCGCACGCCCGACGAGTTCGCTTGGCGCGCAGGTGAACTGCTTGACGCGATCGCCGCGGGGACCATCAATGTCACCGTCAGCGAGCGCTACCGACTGGAGGACGCCGAGCAGGCCCACCACGACCTGCAGGGCCGCAAGACCGTCGGCTCGGTGGTGCTAGTGCCTTAGGTCGACGGCGCCTCCGCTGTCACACCAGCCACGCCGCCGATCCACTACTCAAGGTGCCCACCTCAGAGCGACTTTCGAGCGACAACCACGGCGGTCGAATGCTGTCGCTGAGTTGTCGCTCATAGGCGGGCAGAAACACCTGGCTACGGCGGGTAACCCACGAGAGGCGTGTGAACGGTGCGACGAATGAGTTCACGATCTCGGCGCGACAGCGGCTGCCCTAGCTCCCGAGCAACGTGGGCAGGGCCAGCGCGGAATCCACAGCCAGCGCGCAGAACACCACCGCCAGGTAGTTGTTGGACTGCAGGAACAGCCTCAGCGGCTTGACCGGCTCGCCGCGGCGCACGCCGGCGTAGAGCTGGTGAGCCATCATCAGGAACCACGCTCCGGCCAATAGCGCGACCGCCGCGTACAGCCAACCCGTCGCCAGCGCCAGCGCCAACGTCGCCGCCACCGTCAGCCAGGTGTAGATCAGGATCTGCCGGGTGACCTGCCGCTCGGTGGCGACCGCGGGCAGCATCGGCACGCCGGCCGCGCGGTAGTCCTCCTTGTAGCGCATCGCCAGTGCCCAGGTGTGCGGCGGCGTCCAGAAGAAGATGATCGCGAACATCACCAGCGCCGGCCAGCCGATAGTCCCGGTGACCGCAGACCAGCCGATCATCACCGGCATGCAGCCGGCCGCCCCGCCCCACACCACGTTCTGCGAGGTGCGGCGCTTGAGCAGCAGCGTGTAGACGAAGACGTAGAACGCGATGGTGGCGACCGCCAGCAGACCGGACAGCAGGTTGGTGGTCCACCACAGCCAGAAGAACGACCCGATCGACAGCGCCAGCCCGAAGATCAGGGCATGCCGAGTGGGGACGGCGGCCCGGGCCAGGGGCCGGCGCGCGGTGCGCTTCATCACCTTGTCGATGTCGGCGTCGGCCACGCAGTTCAGCGTGTTCGCGCCGGCTGCCGCCAGCAGGCCGCCGACCAGTGTGTTGAGAATCAGCAGCGGATCGACCGTGCCGCGGTCGGCCAGCAACATTGCCGGGATCGCGGTGACGAGCAGCAACTCGATCACCCGAGGCTTGGTCAACGCCACGTAAGCCACGAGCGTGGTGCGCATTCGACTCGGCGCGACGCGCTCGCGAAGACTCACGCAATTAACTCCTCAGATCGCGTCTACTACAGAGGATGGTAGACCGCGCGGATGTGCCTCTGTCACCGCAGGTCCAATTCTCCGCAGTTACGGTGCCGCCTCCGCGGCGCAAAACCAAGATCGATTGCCGCCGGTGCCATAGGGCGCAATCCGGCCTCAGGTGACGAAACTCCGACTGCGGGCCCATTCACCCGGGAGGATAGCTACGCGATCTGGATACTCCTCGTGAGTCGTCGACCGAGATGAGGACACAGGTATGGCTGACAACCCACAGGACGGCGTTGATCGGACGTCTCCCGCCCGCCCTCGATCATTGCTCGACCAGCGCGGACGTCGGCGTGTGCTCGACGAGCGCATCGATATTGATGACTGGGCCGGCGGGCTACCACAGGAGGAAACGGCGCAGGTGCCCGCCGTTCGGATCGGTCGTCGCTGGATCAGTACTTTGTGGCTGGTGCCGATCGGTGTGGCGGGACTCATCGTCGCCGTCGCGCTGGCGCAGCAGTTACGGCACTACGGCTGGATGCAGAGCTTCATTGCGGCCTACCCGGGGGCGTCGACTAGTTTTGCGCCGGCAGTGGATTCGGGGTTCCCGGCGTGGTTGCGCTGGCATCACCTGTTCAACATCGTGTTCATGATGTTCATCATCCGGGCGGGTTTGCAGATTCTTGCCGATCACCCACGGCTGTATCTCAACTCGGGCTGCCGGCCCGGGACCGCTTGGTTGCGGATGCGCGGTCCGGTCCCCGCCGACCGCATGGACGAAGACGACCCAGCCCATCGGTGGACGGCGAAGGACGATTCGGTTGCGCTCCCGAAGTGGTTGGGGATACCGGGGATCCGGCACTCCATCGGGCTGGCCCGCTGGTGGCATTTCAGTTTCGACTTGTTGTGGCTGGTCAACGGGATTGTGTTTTACGTCCTACTTTTCGCTAGTGGACAGTGGCGCCGGATCGTCCCGCAGTCATGGGACGTTTTCCCGAATGCGGTGTCGACGGCAGTGCAGTACGCATCGCTGGACTTCCCGGCCAACGAAGGCTTCACCAACTACAACGGTTTGCAGATCACCGCCTACTTCACCACTGTGTTCGTCGCCGCGCCGTTGGCATTCGTCAGTGGTCTTCTGCAGGCGCCGTCAATCGCGGCACGGTTCGGTTTTGGCCGGGGCCTGCTGAATCGGCAGGTCGCCCGCAGCATCCATTTTGCGATCCTTTTGTGGATGATCTTTTTCATCGCAGTACACACGGTGATGGTGTTCATGACCGGATTGGTTGGGAATCTGAGCCACATCGTTTTCGGCACTGACACCCAATCATATTGGGCGGTAGTGATTTACCTTGCGGCGATGGTCATCATCGGGATCTTGTGGTTGATTGCCTCCCCGATCACACTCCGATACCCGCGCGTGGTTCAACTGACCGGTCGCTGGCTCGTGGGGTGGATCAAATGGCTGATGGAATGGACACATCCGAACGCCACTTACTCCGAGAAAGACATCTCGCCGTTCTTGTGGGCCAACGGCACCCTGCCCGACTCCGATCACTACCGCCATTTGCAGGCCACCAACTGGTCCGAATACTCACTGCGACTCGAGGGACTCGTCGAGAACCCCGTCACCATCAGCTACGACGAACTCGGCTTCAAACAGGTCAAATGGATCGAAGCAGTCGAATTCGTGGACAGCTTCGCCCACCTCGGGTTAGGCCAAGGCGGATACAACGAAGATCACGAATTCTACGGCTACCGCATGCCGATCTGACGCGACCAGACGCTCATGCCGAACACCTTGGCACGGGTACTTGAGCGCACTGAGGGACCGAGGGAGGGAACGATCGTGCAGTTGGGGATGATCGGCCTGGGGCGGCGTATGGGCGCCAATCTCGTCCGCTGGACCGCCATCGCGGCGATCGAGGAGGGCGTGCCCGCGCCGGTGCTGACCGCCGCTGGACTCCCGCTTCGCCTCGCGCAACCTCGATGAGTTCGCCGACAAGGCGCTCTCGGCGATGCGCAAGCAATTCGGCGGCCACGACGAAAACCCCGCCCTTAACGCGTTGGCCCCATGTTCTTCGGCCAGCAACGAGCATTCGGCGCTAGGGTTTGAGTGAATCCGTTGTCGACCCGAGGACTGAGTTTGTGACCACACTCGACGAGATTTCTGCCCTCACCCGCCCGAATCACCCAGACGACTGGACCGACCTCGATTCGGCCGCGGTGGACACCGTCCGGGTGCTCGCGGCGGACGCGGTACACAAGGTCGGCAACGGTCATCCGGGGACCGCGATGAGCCTGGCGCCGCTCGCGTACACGCTGTTTCAGCGGCAGATGCGCCACGACCCCAGCGACCTGCACTGGCTGGGCCGCGATCGCTTCGTGCTGTCCGCCGGGCACAGCAGCCTGACGCTGTACATCCAGCTGTATCTGGGCGGGTTCGGGCTGGACCTGGTCGACATCGAGTCGCTGCGGACCTGGGGGTCGCTGACCCCGGGTCATCCCGAATTCCGTCACACGAAGGGCGTGGAGATCACCACCGGACCGCTGGGCCAGGGCCTGGCGTCGGCCGTCGGCATGGCGATGGCGTCACGGTTTGAGCGCGGCCTGTTCGATCCGGACGCCGAGCCCGGCGCCAGCCCGTTCGACCACTACATCTATGTGATCGCCTCTGACGGTGACATGGAAGAGGGCGTGACGAGCGAGGCGTCGTCGCTGGCCGGCACCCAGCAGCTCGGCAACCTGATCGTGTTCTACGACGACAACCAGATTTCCATCGAGGACGACACCAAGATCGCGCTCTCCGAGGACACTCCCGCCCGCTACCGGGCCTACGGCTGGCACGTGCAGGAGGTCGAGGGCGGCGAAAACGTCGTCGGCATCGAGGAGGCGATCGCGGCGGCCAAGGCCGTCACCGACAAGCCGTCGTTCATCGCGATCCGCACCGTCATCGGGTATCCAGCGCCGAACAAGATGAACACCGGCAAGGCGCACGGCTCCGACCTTGGCGCCGAGGAAGTGGCCGAGGTCAAGCGGATTCTGGACTTCGACCCCGACAAGACGTTCGAGGTGCGCGACGATGTCATCGAGCACACCCGCAAGTTGGTTGCCCGCGGCAAGGAAGCCCACGAGAAGTGGCAGCCCGAGTTCGACGCCTGGACACAACGGGAACCCGAGCGCAAGGCGCTTTTGGACCGGCTACTGGCCCAGGAACTGCCCGACGGCTGGGACGCCGACCTGCCGCACTGGGAGCCGGGGTCCAAACCGCTGGCGACCCGGGCCGCGTTCGGCGAGGCCCTGAACGCGGTCGCGCCGAAGCTGCCGGAACTGTGGGGTGGCTCCGCGGACCTGGCCGGTAGCAACAACACCACGATCAAGGGTGTTCCGTCATTCGGTCCGCCGTCGATTTCGACCAAGGAGTTCACGGCGGACTGGTACGGCCGCGTGCTGCATTTCGGCGTCCGCGAGCACGCCATGGGCTCGATCCTGTCCGGCATCGTGCTGCACGGCCCGTCCCGCGCGTTCGGCGGCACGTTCCTGCAGTTCTCCGACTACATGCGGGCGGCGGTGCGGCTGGCGTCGCTGATGGACATCGACACCATCTACGTCTGGACCCACGACTCGATCGGTCTGGGTGAGGACGGTCCCACCCACCAGCCGATCGAACACCTGGCGGCGTTGCGGGCCATCCCGAACCTGTCGGTGGTACGGCCCGGCGACCCGAATGAGACCGCCTATGCCTGGCGCTCCATCCTCGCGCGCGGCGCCAGCAGCGGTCCGGTCGGTTTCATCCTGACCCGCCAGGGCATCCCGGTGCTGGAGGGCACCAGCGCCGAAGGCGTGGCCAAGGGCGGCTACGTGCTCGGCGGCGAGCCGGAGGAGGACCCCGACGTGGTGCTGATCGGCACCGGGTCGGAGCTGCAATTGGCGGTAGCCGCGCAGAAGATATTGGCGGACAAGGGAATCACCGCGACCGTCGTATCGATGCCCTGCGTCGAGTGGTTCGAGTCGCAGCCTGTGGAGTACCGCGATAGCGTGCTGCCGCCTGCGGTATCGGCGCGGGTGGCCGTCGAGGCGGCCGTCGCGCAGAGTTGGTACAAGCTGGTCGGAGACACCGGCGAGATCGTCTCGATCGAGCATTACGGTGCGTCCGCCGACGACAAGACGTTGTTCCGCGAGTTCGGGTTCACCCCAGAGGCCGTGGTGGCCGCCGCGGAGCGATCATTGGACAACTAACCCGAAAGGCAACCCCGATGTCTCAGAATCCCAATCTCGCCGCGCTGTCCGCGGCCGGTGTATCGGTATGGCTCGACGATCTATCCCGTGACCGGCTCATGACCGGCAACCTGCAGGAGCTGATCGACACCAAGTGCGTGGTCGGCGTCACGACCAACCCGTCGATCTTCCAGGCCGCGTTATCCAAGGGCCACGCCTACGACGCGCAGGTCGCCGAGCTGGCCGACCGCGGCGCCGACGTGGACGCCACCATTCGCACCGTCACCACCGACGACGTGCGGGAGGCCTGCGATGTGCTGGCGCCGCAGTACCGCTCCTCCGAGGGGGTGGACGGCCGGGTGTCGATCGAAGTCGACCCGCGACTGGCGCACGACACCGACAAGACGATCCTGCAGGCCATCGAGCTGTGGAAGATCGTCGACCGGCCCAACCTGCTGATCAAGATCCCCGCAACGTTGGCCGGACTACCGGCGATCACGGCCGTTATCGGAGAAGGCATTTCGGTCAACGTGACGCTGATCTTCTCGGTCGAACGCCACCGCGCGGTGATGGACGCCTATCTGGCCGGCCTGGAAGCCGCCAAGGAGGCCGGCCACGACGTGTCCAAGATCCATTCGGTCGCATCGTTTTTCGTGTCCCGGGTGGACACCGAGATCGACAAGCGGCTGGAGGCGATCGGCAGCGATGAGGCGCTGGCGCTGCGCGGGCAGGCCGGGGTGGCCAATGCCCGGCTGGCCTACGGCGCCTATGAGGAGGTGTTTGTCGGCGGCGCCCGGTTCGAGGCACTCAAGGGCGACGGTGCACGCGTGCAGCGGCCGCTGTGGGCATCCACCGGCGTCAAGAACCCGGAGTACTCCGACACGCTGTATGTCACCGAGCTGGTCGCTCCGAAAACGGTTAACACCATGCCGGAGAAGACGATTGACGCCGTCGCCGACCACGGCGTGATCTCCGGCGACACGGTTACCGGGACAGCCGGCGCCGCGCAGGAGGTCTTCGACAAGCTCGCGGCCGCCGGCATCGATCTGCCGGATGTGTTCAAGGTGCTCGAGGACGAAGGGGTGGAGAAGTTCGAGAAGTCATGGCTTGAGCTGCTCGAGGCGACACAAGGTCAGCTCGACGCCGCTGCCAAATGACCGCCGTCAACGACAAGGCCACATCGACCGGCACCACCTGGCGTAACCCGCTGCGGGACAAGCGGGACAAACGGATGCCGCGAATCCCGGGCCCGTGCGGTGTGGTGATCTTCGGGGTCACTGGCGACCTGGCGCGCAAGAAGTTGATGCCGGCGATCTACGACCTGGCCAACCGCGGTCTGCTGCCTGCCTCGTTCGCTCTCATCGGGTTCGCCCGAAGGGATTGGGCCGACGAGGATTTCGGCAAAGTCGTCTATGACGCGGTCAAGCAGCACGCTCGAACCCCATTTCGCCAGGAGGTGTGGGACCGCCTGGCCGAGGGCATCCGGTTCGTGCAGGGCACCTTCGACGACGAGGCGGCGTTCGGGCGGCTCGCCGAAACGCTCGACAAACTCGACGCGGAACGGGGCACCGGCGGCAACCACGCGTTCTATCTGTCCATCCCACCCAAGGCCTTTCAGGTGGTATGCGAGCAGTTGCAGAAGTCCGGGTTGGCCCGCCAGCAAGAGGGCCGCTGGAGCAGGGTGGTCATCGAGAAGCCGTTCGGCCACGACCTGCAAAGCGCCCGTGAGCTGAACGCGGTGGTCAACAGCGTGTTCCCCGAGGAGTCGGTGTTCCGCATCGACCACTACCTGGGCAAGGAGACCGTCCAGAACATCCTGGCGCTGCGGTTCGCCAACGAGTTGTACGAGCCGGTCTGGAACGCGAACTACGTTGACAGCGTGCAGATCACCATGGCCGAGGACATCGGCCTGGGCGGACGCGGCGGATACTACGACGGGGTCGGCGCGGCCCGCGACGTGATCCAGAATCACCTGATCCAGCTGCTGGCCCTGACCGCGATGGAGGAGCCGGTCAATTTCGGTCCGCACGAACTGCAAGCGGAGAAGATCAAGGTCTTGTCGGCCACCCAATTGATGCACCCGCTGGATCAGACGACCGCACGCGGGCAGTACACCGCCGGCTGGCAGGGCAGCGAGAAGGTCGTCGGGCTGCTCGAAGAGGAGGGGTTCTCCAAGGACTCCACCACCGAGACCTTCGCCGCGATCGCGCTGGAGATCGACACCCGCCGCTGGGCCGGAGTGCCGTTCTTCCTGCGCACCGGAAAACGCCTGGGCCGCCGGGTGACCGAGATAGCGCTGATCTTCAAGCGAGCTCCGCATCTGCCGTTCGACAAGACGATGACCGAGGAACTCGGCAAGAACGCGTTGGTGATCCGGGTCCAGCCCGACGAGGGCATCACGCTGAGGTTCGGGTCCAAGGTGCCCGGCAGCGCGATGGAGGTCCGCGACGTCAACATGGACTTCTCCTACGGCGCGGCGTTCGCCGAGGCCTCCCCCGAGGCCTACGAGCGGCTGATCCTCGATATGTTGCTCGGTGAACCATCGCTGTTCCCGGTGAACGCGGAGGTCGAATTGTCCTGGGAGATCCTCGATCCCGTCCTCGACTACTGGGCGACGCACGGCAAGCCCGAGCCGTACGAGTCAGGGACATGGGGACCGCCCTCGGCGTTCGAGATGGTCCGCCGAATGGGCCGGGATTGGAGGCGGCCGTGATTGTCACTCTGCCTGCAACCACGACCAACGACATCAACAAGAAAATCATCGGCATGCGCGAGGAGGGCGGAGCGGTCACGATGGGCCGTGTGTTGACGCTCGTCATCGCGCCGGATAGCGAGGAGATGCTCGAGGACTCCGTGCAGGCGGCGAACTTCGCGAGCCGCGAGCATCCTTGCCGCGTGATCGTCGTGCTTCCCGGCGACCGCGGCGCGCCACAACCGCAGCTGGACGCCGAGATCCGGGTCGGCGCCGACGCCGGTGCCGGCGAGGTGGTCGTGCTGCGCCTGCAGGGCGAGCTCGCCGATCACGCCAGCAGCGTGGTCCTGCCGTTCCTGCTCCCCGACACCCCGGTCGTGGCCTGGTGGCCCGCCGCTGCGCCCGCCGTTCCGGCCCAGGATCCATTGGGCAAGTTGGCGATTCGGCGCATCACGGATGCCACCAACAGCCTCGACCCGCTGGCGGCGATCAGGGGCCGGCTGCAGGGCTACACCGAGGGCGACACCGACCTGGCCTGGAGCCGCGTCACATACTGGCGCGCCCTGCTGGCCTCCGCGGTCGACCAGGCACCACACGAGCCGATCAACTCCGCGCTGGTGTCCGGTCTGAAGACCGAGCCCGCACTCGACATCATCGCGGGCTGGCTGGCCGCGCGGATCGACGGACCGGTGCAGCGGGCCGTAGGTGAATTGAAGGTCGACCTCGTCCGCAACACCGAGACGATCACGCTGAGCCGCCCGCAGACCGGAGTGACGGCGACGCTGACCCGCACCAGCAGGCCCGAGGCGCGAATTCCGTTGGCGCGCCGGGAGGCCAAGGAGTGCCTCGCCGAGGACCTGCGCCGGCTTGACGCCGACGAGATCTACCACGAGGCGCTGCAGGGGATCGACAAGGTGCAATACGTGTGAGCACCATCGTCGAGAAGTACGCGGACACTGCCGCATTGGTCCTGGCGGCCGGCGATCGGCTGGTCGGCGCGATCACCGATGCGATCAACGCACGCGGCCGGGCGTTGATCGTGCTGACCGGCGGCGGCACTGGTATCGGGCTACTCAAGCGAGTCGGCGAGCGCGGCGAGAACATCGACTGGTCGAAGGTGCATCTGTTCTGGGGCGACGACCGCTACGTCCCCGAGGACGACGACGAACGCAATGATAAGCAGGCCCGCGAGGCGCTGCTCGACCACATCGACATACCTGCCGCCAATGTGCATGCGATGCCGGCCAGCGACGGCGAGTTCGGTGACGACCTCGACGCCGCCGCCCTGGCGTACGACCACGTGCTGGCCGCCAATGCGGACGAGGGCGAGCCCGCACCGAATTTCGACGTCCACCTGCTGGGCATGGGCGGCGAGGGCCACATCAACTCGCTCTTTCCCGGGACACCGGCGGTGCGCGAGACCAGCCGGCTGGTGGTCGGCGTCTCCGACTCCCCCAAACCCCCGCCACGGCGAATCACGTTGACACTGCCTGCCATCCAGCGGTCACGGGAGGTGTGGCTGGTGGTTTCCGGCACGGCCAAGGCCGACGCGGTGGCCGCCGCGGTCGGCGGTGCGGATCCCGTCGACGTGCCGGCCGCGGGCGGGGTGGGCCGCGAGGCGACTGTGTGGCTGCTCGACGAGGACGCCGCCGCCAAGCTCTAGAGCCCTGTGGATAACTTCTGTGGGTGTCGGAGGGCTCGGGTACTGTCGAATGTATGTTCGATCTGCTGGCGTCGTCGCAGGTGACAGATGCCGGTGTGGTCGACGCGATGGGGTCGTCGGCGCGGGAGGAGAACGCGGCGTGTGCGCGCCGGTTGGCGTGGATGGGTGAGTTGTATGCGCCGTCGTGCGCCGGAGGATGACACCGAGCGGGCGTGTTGGGCCATCGATGGGCATGCCAATGTGGTGGCCGAGATCTCGGCGGCGCTGAGCATCAGCCGGGGGCGGGCGTCGGGGCAGTTGCAGTTTGCGGTCGCGTTGCGTGAGCGGCTGCCGCGGGTGTTGGACGTGTTTATGACCGGGGCGATTGACTATCGGATGATGGCCGCGCTGGTCAGTCGCAGCGACAACGTCACCGACCCCGAGGTGCTGGCCCGGTTGGATGCGGCGTTGGCGACGTGGGCGCCGAAGTGGATGACACTGTCGGGGCCCAGGCTGAGCGAGCGTATCGACATGTGGGTGGAGAAGTTCGATCCGACCGGGGTGCGCGAACCGCGCCCGACCCGTGAGGACCGCTATGTGGAGGTCGGGCCCAGCAGCCCGGGGATGGCCGGGATTTGGGGCACCGTGTCGCTCACCGAGGGTGCCGCGTTGGATGCGCGGCTGGATGAGGTGGCGGCCACGGTGTGCCGCGACGATCCGCGCACCGCGCGGCAGCGCCGCGCCGACGCGTTGTGCGCGTTGGCCGCCGGGCAGGGTCGGCTGGCGTGCGGCTGCGGGTCGCGGGACTGCCCGGCGGCCGGCGGCCAGGAGAAGCCGTTGGGGCAGGTGGTGATCCAGGTGCTGGCCGAGCAGGCCACTCTCAGCGGGGAGTCGCAGGCGCCGGGGTATCTGCCCGGGTTGGGGGCGGTGCCGGCGCCGCTGCTGCGCGAGCTGGCCGAGTCGGCGAAACTCCAGCCGCTGCCCCTGCCGCCGCCGATCTGCGAGCCGGGGTATCGGCCGTCGGCGGGGTTGGCCGAGTTCGTGCGCTGCCGGGATTTGACGTGTCGGTTCCCGGGCTGCGATGCGCCCGCGGCGGTGTGCCAGATCGATCACACCATTCCGTATCCCATCGGGCCGACCCATCCGTCGAATCTCAAGATGCTCTGCGTTTTTCACCATCTGCTCAAGACGTTCTATACCGGTCTGGGTGGTTGGGCCGATCGGCAATTGCCCGACGGCACCGTGATTTGGACGGCCCCGACCGGACACACCTATATCACCAAACCCGGCGGCAGCCTGTTCTTTCCGCAACTGGCGTCACCCACCGGTGAGTTGGTGATCCCAGAGTCGAGCGGCCCACCGAGTGCCACGCGCGGGGTGATGATGCCGACGCGGAAGCGCTCCCGCGCCGACGACCGCGCCTACCGCATCGCCCTCGAACGCCAACACAACGCCGCCCGCATCGCCCGCAAACAACTCCTCCTCGCCGAACGCATCGCCCGAGACGACGAACCACCACCGTTCTAACGACTAGTCGTATCCGCTTATCGCACAGTCGGTTTCACCGTCCCGAAATCCCTGCATGTACTCGGCTACCCGCATGGCCGGGTCAGTCCCGCGCGCTCGTCGCCGTGCATCGGCAAGACATTGACGGGACGGCGGGTCCCCTCTGCATTCCGTCACATAGGAGTCAGACGACCAGTCCGCTCCGGCGGTTCCACGGGTGTGGTCATAATGGCCATCATGGCAGACAAGGGTGGCAAGATTGCGGGCCGCACCGGCCGGGAGCGCATCCAGAAACTCGCCCAGGCCGCGTTGAACGCCGACCTGACGGTCGGTCAGGTCGACGAAATCCTCGCCGGACTGAGCGAGACGCTGGTCGACTTGGACAAGTCGACTGCCAACCTCGATGCGACCCTGGAGCGCTTCAACGCGACGATCAGCCGCATCGACGAACTCGCGCCGCGTCTAATCGGGGTGGTCGAACGCCTCGAGGCCATAGTCGACCGCGTCGAACGCATCGTCGGCGTCGGTGAGGCGGCGGTCGCGCCGCTTGCGGCGACCGAGTCCGCGGTGCGCGGCGTCGTGAACGCCATCCGGGAGCGAACCCACCTGTAGACCCGGCTACCCGCTGTTGCGCAGCGCCGTGGCGAGCCCGCTCATGGTGAGCAGGATGCCGCGCTGAACGAGTTCATCGGTCTCGCCGGAGCGATACCGCCGCAGCAGCTCCACCTGCAGATGGTTCAGAGGCTCCAGGTATGGGAATCGGTTGAACACCGATCGGGCCAACGCAGGGTTGTCGGCCAGCAGGTCGTCCTGGCCGGTGATCAACTTGTGCATCCGGATCGTGCGGTCATGCTCGGCGACGATCTTGTCGAACACCCGTCGGCGGAGCGCCTCGTCGTCGACCAGTTCGGAGTAGTGAGCCGCCAGGCCCATGTCCGACTTGGCCATCACCTGCGCCATGTTCGACAGCACGGTGGAGAAGAACGGCCACCGCCGATACAGGTCCTGCAGCACTTCCAGCCGACCGTCACCTTCGGCGATCCACTCCTCGAACGCGGTCCCGGTGCCGTACCAGCCGGGCAGCATGACGCGCGACTGGCTCCAGGCCAACACCCACGGGATGGCGCGCAGGTCTGAGATCGATGTGGTGGGCTTGCGCGATGTCGGCCGGCTGCCGATGTTGAGCGCGCCGATCTCGCTTACCGGGGTGGACGCCTTGAAGTACTCGACGAATCCCGGTGTGTCGTGGACCAATTCGGCGTAGGCGCGTTGCGCGCGGGCGGCCAGCTCGTCGAGCACCTCGTAGGCGGGTCCAGCAGCGTCGCCGAGACCTTCGACGTCCAGCAAGGTGGCCTCGAGCGTGGCCGCGAGCAGCGTCTCGAGGTTGCGGTGTGCGATCCGAGGTTCGGCGTACTTGGCGGCGATCACCTCACCCTGCTCGGTGATCCGCAGCGAGCCGCTCACCGCTCCCGGCGGCTGCGCCAGGATGGCGTCGTAGCTGGGGCCGCCGCCGCGGCCAACGGTGCCGCCGCGACCGTGGAACAGCCGCAACCGGATACCGGTCTTGCGCGCCGACTCGACCAGATCGAGTTCGGCGCGGTACAGCGCCCAGTTGGCAGCCAGGTAGCCGCCGTCCTTGTTGGAGTCGGAGTAGCCAAGCATTACTTCCTGGCTGTCGCCCCGGGTGGACACCATGGCTCGGTAGCGCGGAAGTTCCAGCGCCGCTTCGAGAATCGACGATCCGCGCTGCAGGTCGTCGATCGTCTCGAACAGCGGCACAATCCCGACGGGAGCGTACACTTGCGGCCCCGACGCATCCAGCAGACCGACCTCCTTGAGCAGGATCGCCGCCTCGAGCATGTCGGACACCGATTGGCACATCGAGATGATGTAGTTGGGCACCGCCTGCGGCCCGAACACGTGGACGGCGCGGGCCGCTGCCCCACAGATATCGAGTTCCTTGCGGGCCAGCTCGGACAATTCGGCGCCCTCGCCGATCAGAGGCCTTCGCGTGGCCAGCTCGGCGACCAGCAGCTCGACGCGTTCGGGTTCGGGCAGCGACCGGTAGTCGGGATCAACGCCCGCCCAGGCCAAGAGCTCGGCGATGACCTCCTCGTGCACGTCGGAGTTCTGTCGCATGTCCAGCCCGGACAGGTGAAAACCGAAGACGTGCACGGCTTCCCGCAACCGGGCCAGCCGGTCGTCGGCCAGCACCGCGCTGCCGTTGGCGCACAGAGACCGATCGACGATGTCCAGGTCGGCGAGCAGCTCGGCCGGGCTGAAGTAACGCCCGAGCCCGAGGTCGAGCTCGTGTTCGGGCTGCCGATCGAGGATTTCGGCCGCCGTCGCCGTCAGTCGCCCGTGGATGACCCGCAACGCGCGGCGGTACGGTTCGTCGGCGCGGGCGGGCTCGTGACATTCGTCGGCCAGCGCGGCCAGCTCGTCGCTGACCTTCACCAGCCGCGCGGACATCGACAATTCCTCTTCCAGCGCGGTGATTTCGTTGAAGTAGTGCGCCAGCGCGGTGTACGCAGCGCTGCCGGTAGCGAGGCGGACCACGTCGGCGGTGACGTTGGGGTTGCCGTCGCGGTCCCCGCCGATCCACGACCCGGGCCGCAGAATGGGCGCCTCCAAGAGGCGGGCGTCGGGCCAGCGAGCCTGCAGCGCGGTTCGCACCTCGGCGTTGACCTGCGGGATGACTTCGAAGAACGCCGCCGGGTAGTACCGCAACCCGGTCTCGATCTCATCCTGAATCTTCAACCGCGACAAGCGGATCAGCGCGGTCTGCCACAACGTCAGGATGTGGCGACGCAGTTCGCAATGGATGTCGCGGCCGTCGGATGTCTCGGCATGCCCATGTAGGCGCAGCCGCATCAGTTCGGTGATGCGGTGTTGGGTGTCGAAGACGGTGCGGCGCCGCGTCTCGGTGGGGTGCGCGGTGATCACCGGAGACACCAACGCGCCGGTGAGCGCGTCGGCCACCGTCGCCGAATCCAGGTCAGCAGAGTCAAGTTTCAGGTAGGTCGCGGCCAGGCTGCTGTCCTGTGGCGCCTCACCGGCCTCGACGTGCACGGCTCGGCGACGCTCACGATGGATGTCCTCGGCGACGTTGGCCAGCAATGCGAAGTGCGTGAAGGCGCGGATGACGGGGATGGCCCGATGGATGTCGATGCCGTCGAACATGCCCGCAAGCTCGGCCCGGTCGATCTCGGAGCGTCGCACCCGGAACGACTCCACGCGTGCCCGCTCGACGAGGTCGAAGACCTCCTCGCCGTTCTGCTCGCGGATGGTGTCGCCGAGGATCCCGCCGAGCAGCCGGATGTCTTCGCGCATCGGTTCGGTCGCCTCGCGCCCCACCTGGGTGCGGCGCACCGAACCGATGGGCGCCAGCGCGACGTCGGGACCCTCAGCCATGCCCCAAGTATCGGCGCAGCCCGATCGGGCCGCATGACGAGGATCTGGTCGAGACTTACACTGTCCGGTCGTGAGGGCCCCGTTACCTCCGGTCGCCGTCGCGGTCCGATTCATCGACTGCGTGAATCGATGTGATCTGGCGGGACTCGTCGCCTTGATGACGGATGACCATCGACTGCAAGTCTTCGCCGAGGAAGCCCTCGAGGGCAGGGAAGCAAACGAGGAAGCGTGGCGGAGTTACTTCGAGGGCTTTCCGGACTACGTGATCTATCCACGTCGAATTGCCGAGGTCACCGACGCCGTGGTGGCGATTCTCGGCCACACCACGGGATCGCATCTTGGGCTGCCCGACGACGAGGAATCGCAGCTGACGCTGATCTGGCTGGCCGAAACGCAATGCGGACAGCTCCGCGGTTGGACGCTCGTCGATGACACGCCGGAGATTCGCCGCCGCTACTCGCTCAGCGACTTGAACTGACCCGCCGTTGGGCGCATGCTAATGACACAGCAAACTCACAAGGTTGGGACAGATAATGACTTCGCTCTGAACTGAGCGGCGTCAGCCGTACTTGATCTGCAGCGCAACGCCGACGATGGAGACGACCCAGATCCCGACGACGAACAACGTCAGCCGGTCGAGGTTCTTCTCCACCACCGTGGACCCGGACAGGCTGGACTGAACGCCGCCGCCGAACAGGGTGGACAGGCCGCCACCCTTGGCGCGATGCAGCAGCACCAGCAACACCACCAACAGACTGGTGATCACCAGCACGATCTGCAGGGCGAATTCCATGGCGGCCAGACTACCGGTTGAGGCGTGCGATCAAGGAAGCGGCCCACCAGCGGCGATGGCCGACAGCGTCGCGAACTGCTCACCGTCCAGCGATGCTCCGCCGACCAGGGCGCCGTCCACGTCCTCCTGCGCGACGATCTCGCCGACGTTCTTGGCGTTCACCGAGCCGCCATATAGCACCCGGATCCCTGCCGCGAGCTCGGGCGACGCCAGCCTACCCAGCTCGTCGCGGATCGCCTTGCAGACTTCCTGCGCGTCGGCCGCGCTGGCGACCCGGCCGGTGCCGATCGCCCACACCGGCTCGTAGGCGATGACGACCTTGCCGATCTGCTCGGCACTCAGCCCGGCCAGCGAGCCCTGCAGCATCTCCACATTGTGTTCGACGTGGTTACCCGCCTCACGCACCTCGAGTTGCTCACCGATGCAGATGATCGGAATGAGGCCGTGTTTGAAGGCCGCGGCGGCCTTCGCCGCGACCAGTGCGTCGTCCTCGTCGTGGTAGGTCCGCCGCTCGGAGTGGCCGACGACGACGTAGGTGCAGCCGAGCTTGGCGAGGAACGCCCCGCTGATCTCGCCGGTGTAGGCGCCGGAGTCGTGCTGCGACAGATCCTGCGCGCCATACGTCAGGCGTAGCTTGTCGCCGTCGACCAGCGTCTGCACGCTGCGCAGATCGGTGTACGGCGGCAGCACCGAGACGTCGACCTTGTCGAAGTACTTCTCCGGCAGCGAGAAGGCGATCTTCTGCACCAGCGCGATCGCTTCGAAGTGGTTGAGGTTCATCTTCCAGTTGCCGGCGATCAGCGGCTTACGGCTCATGTCTTGAGGCCTTTCAGGTTTCCAGCACTTCGATGCCGGGCAGCGGCTTGCCCTCAAGGTATTCCAGCGACGCACCGCCGCCTGTCGAAATGTGTGAGAATCCCTCCTCTGGGAGACCCAGTGCCCGCACCGCGGCAGCCGAATCACCCCCGCCGACGACGCTGAACGCGCCCTTGCCGGTCGCCGAGATGATCGCCTCCGCGACGCCCTTGGTTCCCGCGGCGAACGCCGGGAACTCGAACACACCCATCGGGCCGTTCCAGAAGATCGTCTTGGCGTTGGACAGCAACTTGGTGAACCGCTCCACCGACCCCGGGCCGATGTCCAGGCCCATCTTGCCGTCGGGGATCCGGTCGGCCGCGACGGTCCCGGACGGCGAATCCGCGGCGAACTTCTCGGCCGCCACGATGTCGACGGGCACGTGGATCACGTCGCCGTAGGTCTCCAGCAGTTTGCGGCAGGTGTCGATCATGCCCTCTTCCAGCAGCGAGGTACCGACCGAAACACCTTGGGAGGCAAGGAAGGTGAAGCACATGCCGCCGCCGATGACCAGGCTGTCGGCCTTCTCCGCCAACGATTCGATGACCGCCAGTTTGTCGGACACCTTGGAGCCGCCGAGGACCACGGCGTACGGCCGCTCGGTCGAACTTGTCAGCTGTTCCAGCACCTTGATCTCGGCGGCCACCAGCGTGCCGGCATAGTGCGGCAGCAGCGTGGCGACGTCGTACACCGATGCCTGCTTGCGGTGCACCACGCCGAAGCCGTCGGAGACGAAGGCGCCGTCATCGCCGACGAGTTCCACCAGCTGCTTGGCCAGCGCCAGCCGCTCGGCGTCGTCCTTGCTGGTTTCGCGCGGCTCGAAGCGGATGTTCTCCAACAGCAGGATGTCGCCGTCGGTCAGGCCTTCGGCCCGTGCCAACGCGTCGGAGCCGACAACGTCGCCGGCAAGCTGGACGTGACGGCCGAGCTGGTCCCCCAGCGCCGTCGCGACGGGGGCCAGCGAGAACTTCGGGTCCGGGCCCTCCTTCGGCCGGCCGAGGTGTGCGGTGACGACGACCTTGGCGCCGGCGTCGGAAAGCGCCTGCAGCGTGGGCACCGACGCGATGATCCGGCCCGGGTCGGTGATGTTGCCGTCGTCGTCGAGCGGGACGTTCAGGTCCGAGCGCACAAGGACGCCGCGCCCCGAAACCCCTTGCGCAAGAAGGTCTTCCAGAGTCGGGACAGCCACGGTTACAGGGACTTGCCGACCAGCGCGACCAGATCCACGAGGCGGTTGGAGTAGCCCCACTCGTTGTCGTACCAGGACACCACCTTGGCCTGGTTGTCGATCACCTTGGTCAGACCCGAGTCGAAGAGCGAGCTGTGCGGGTCGGTGACGATGTCGCTGGACACGATCGGCGCGTCGTAGTACTTCAGGATGCCCTTCAGCTTGCTCTCGGCAGCGGCCTTGAACGCGGCGTTGATCTCCTCGACGCTGGCCGACTTGGTCAGCTCGGCGGTCAAGTCGGTGACCGAGCCGGTGGGGATCGGTACCCGCAGCGCGTAGCCGTCGAGCTTGCCCTTCAGCTCCGGCAGCACCAGGCCGATGGCCTTCGCGGCGCCGGTGGAGGTCGGCACGATGTTCAGCGCGGCCGCGCGGGCCCGGCGCAGGTCTTTGTGCGGGCCGTCCTGCAGGTTCTGGTCCTGGGTGTAGGCGTGGATGGTCGTCATCAGCCCCTTGACGATGCCGAACTCGTCGTTGAGGACCTTGGCCAGCGGGCCGAGGCAGTTCGTCGTGCAGGACGCGTTGGAGATGATGTTCTGGCTGCCGTCGTACTTGTCGTCATTGACGCCGAGCACGATCGTGATGTCCTCATCGGTAGCGGGCGCGGAGATGATCACCTTCTTGGCGCCCGCGTCCAGGTGGCCCTTGGCCTTGGCGGCGTTTGTGAAGAGCCCGGTGGATTCGACGACGACGTCGACGCCGAGGTCGCCCCACGGCAGCGCAGCCGGTCCCTCCCTCACCTCGAGGGCCTTGATCTTCTTGTTCCCGACGACGATCGTGTCCTCGCCCTCGAGGGTGACTTCCTCGGGAAACCGCCCGAGGATCGAGTCGAATTTGAGCAGATGCGCGAGAGTGGTGTTGTCGGTGATGTCGTTGACCGCCACCACCTCGATGTCGGTGCTGCTGCCCTGAGCCTTCTGCGCCTCCAGGGCCCTGAAGAAGTTGCGTCCGATGCGGCCGAAGCCGTTAACGCCAACCCGGATCGTCACTTGCTCTCTCCTTAGTCGCGGATGAACTGCTCGGCAGCCAGCCTAGTGGACCGCGAGGTTCTGATCCGCATACGGATTGCCCAGCCATTTCCGTCGGATCCGCTGGAGCGTGCCGTTGTCCTCCAGTTCGGCCTGCGCGACGGTGAGGCGGCCGAGCAGCGCCTGGTCGTGGCGCGGAACGGCGATCGCGATGCTCTCGACGGAGATGCCGCGTTGCACCACCTCGACACCGGCTATCGGCTTGACGAGCTCGGTCAGCACCGGCGCCAGCTTCATGAACGCGTCGCAGCCGCCGGTGGTGAGGTCGGTCAGCGCGGAGCGGATGGTGCCGTAGTCGTAGACGCGGACGGCGGCGGCCTTGCCCTGGGCGACGAGCTTGCCCGCAATCGGCTGGCTGGTGTTGCCCTGCTGCACGCCGATGGTCAGGCCTTCGAGGTCGTCGATGGACCTGACGTGCGGCAGCCGGGCGGTGTCGACGGCCAGCGACTGCCCGGAGATGAGGTACGGCGGGACGAATGCGGCCTTCCGTTCGCGTTCCGGTGTGACGGTCGTGCCGGCGGTGACGCAGTCGTACGCGCCGGAGTTCAGCGCGTCGAAGATGCCGCTGAAGTCGACGCCCTCGTACGGGATGAATTCGACGGTCGCCCCGAGCGCCTTGGCGATCTCCGTCATCAGCTCGATGTCGAGGCCTCTGTTGCCCGGCATGCCGTTGAAGGGTGGATCGGGAAATGCCGCGCCGACCCTCAGCGTCTCCATGGATTCACCTTCCCGCTATGCCGAGTGCACGCTTGTTCGCGGACTCTCTCGACGTTCACGTACAACAACCGTGCACTCGGCGAGGGGTTAGGCGTCCTCGAGCAAATCCGGCGTGACGGCCGACTCGGTATCGGGAATGCCCTCCTGCTTGGCCTTGCGATCGGCCATCGACAGCAATCGCCGAATACGGCCCGCCACAGCATCTTTCGTCATGGGCGGGTCGGCCAGCCGGCCGAGCTCCTCCAGGGACGCCTGCCGATGCTCGACGCGCAGCTTGCCCGCGGCGGCGAGATGGTCGGGCACGGTGTCGCCGAGGATGTGCAGCGCCCTCTCCACCCGGGCGGCCGCGGCTACCGCGGCCCGCGCCGACCGCCGCAGATTGGCGTCGTCGAAATTCGCCAACCGATTGGCGGTCGCCCGCACCTCGCGGCGCATCCGGCGCTCTTCCCACGTCAGCCGGGTATCCTGTGCGCCCATCCGAGTCAGCAACGCGCCGATGGCTTCCCCGTCGCGTACCACGACGCGGTCGCTGCCCCGCACCTCGCGGGCCTTCGCGCTGACCCCGATCCGCCGCGCCGCGCCGACAAGGGCTAACGCCGCTTCTGGCCCAGGGCAGCTCACCTCGAGCGCCGAGGACCGGCCAGGTTCGGTGAGCGATCCGTGCGCCAAAAACGCACCCCGCCAAGCCGCTTCGGCGTCCGCCACGCTGCCACCGACCACCTGCGCCGGCAGACCCCGCACCGGCCGGCCGCGCAGATCGAGCAGGCCAGTCTGCCGCGCCAACGCCTCACCGTCGTTGGCGACCCGCACCACGTATCGGGTGCTCTTGCGCAAGCCGCTGGCCGACAACACATGCACGACGGCGTTGTAGCCGTACAGGTCGTAGATGTCTTTGCGCAGCCGCCTCGCGATGATCCCCAGATCGACCTCGGCCTCCACGACCACACGGCCCGAAACGATGTGAAGGCCTCCGGCGAAGCGCAGCAACGACGCCACCTCGGCGCGGCGAGCACTCACCGAATTGACCACCAACCGGCTCAGCTCGTCCTTGACCTCGGCTGTCATCGCCACGGGTCGTCACCTCTCGGTCCGTTCACTGCGGGTGTGGGAACGGTCGGCGCCGGTGGCGCCATCCCGCGCACGCGGACACTCTCCAGAGCCGCGGCCAACCTCGCGGGGTCATGTAAAGGTGTACCAGGTCTGGACACGTCAGCAAACTCAACTCGGGCTTCGAGGATGTTCGCGGTGCGGCGCAACTGCTCACGCTCGCGCTCACTGGGCACCCGGCTCGCGTCGACGATGATGTCGTGCACGGTGAACTCCGGCGCGTGCTGGGCGAGCACATGGATATGGCGCTCTACGGAGAATTCCGCCGTCTCCCCCGGCTCGGCCACCAAGTTCAGCACCAACGCCCGCCTGGCCTCGGTCGACTGCAGGGCCGCGCCCAACTGCGGGACCAGGACATGTGGGATCACGCTGGTGAACCACGATCCCGGCCCCAGAACCACCAGGTCGGCGGCCATGATCGCGTCCACCGCCTGCCGGGTGGCCGGCGGATCCCCCGGCAGTAGCCGCACGCGGCGCACCTTGCCCACGGTGGTGGCGATCGCCACCTGCCCGCGGATCACCCGGCTCACCCGTGGATCCGATTCCAGGCCGGCCACATCGGCCTCGATCCCCAGCGCGATCGGGCACATCGGCAACACCCGGCCCTTGACCCCGAGGATGCGGCCCAGCTCGTCCAGCGCCGCGACCGGGTCGGCCAGGACCTCGTTGAGGCCGGCCAGGATCAAATTGCCGATGGGGTGGCCGGCAAGTGCGCCGCTGCCGCCGAACCGATGTTGGATGATCGTCGCCCAGAGCCGGCCGTGCGGGCTGTCAGATGCCAACGCCGCCAACGCCATTCGCAGATCGCCCGGCGGCACCACATCCAGTTCGCTGCGTAGCCGACCCGAGGAGCCGCCGTCATCGGCGACCGTGACCACGGCGGTGACGTGGGGCGTTAGCCGACGGGCCGCCGAGAGCGTGGCGTAGAGCCCGTGGCCGCCACCGAGTGCGACAATCCGGGGACTCATTCGCGGCCCAAATCCCGGTGCAGCACTCGCACCGTGAGTTCGTCACCGCCCTGCAGTCGAACCGCCAATGCCTCGGCCATCGCGACACTGCGATGCTTGCCGCCCGTGCAGCCGATGGCAACCGTCATGTAGCGCTTCCCCTCCCGGCGGTATCCCTCGATGACGACATCCAGCAGTTGATGGTAGGTGTCCAGGAACTCCGCGGCGCCCGGCTGACCCAGCACGTAGTCCCGCACTGCCGGATGCTGACCGCTGTGCGGCCGTAGCTCGTCCACCCAGTGCGGGTTGGGCAGGAACCGTACGTCCATCACCGTGTCGGCGTCCATCGGCAGCCCGTACTTGTAGCCGAACGACTCCACCGTGACGCTGGTGTGCGCGACGGTCTCGCCACCGAACGCCCGTTCGATGCTTTCCCGCAGCGCCGGTACCGACAGCGTCGACGTGTCGATCACCAAGTCCGCAACCGCCCGCACCGGTGCCAGCATCGCCCGTTCCGCCGCAATGCCTTCTGCCAGAGTCTGATTGCCCTGCAACGGATGGCTGCGGCGGTTCTGCTCGTAGCGGCGCACCAAGATGTCGTCGGACGCTTCGAGGAACAGCACCCGCGGCATGATGTTGCGCGTGGCCAGATCGTTGCGCACCCAGTCCAGATCGCCGGTGAAACCGCGCGAGCGCACGTCCATCACCACCGCGAGCTGTGTGATGCGCGAACCTGCCGCCAGGCCGAGTTCGACCATCCGCGCGATCAGCTCGGGCGGTAGGTTGTCGGCGACGTACCAGCCGAGATCCTCCAACACCTTCGCCGCAGTGCCGCGACCCGCCCCGGACAGCCCCGTGACCAGGACGACGTCAATGCCCGATTCGGCCGCACCTTCATCGCCGGCGCTGTCGCGCAGTTCCTCGTGCATGCCCTGTTCTGTCATCCCGATGCCCTGGTTTGATCATCGCTGATTGCCGGGCCGGGCGCTCCGGAATCGGGCGGTACGCCGAGCGCCTCCAGTACAGCCTTCGCCGTTGCGGCGCCGATTCCGGGGACCGCGGTGATCTCGTCGACGCTGGCCTGCTTCAGCCGCGCCAGTGAGCCGAAATGCGTGACCAGCGCCTTTCGGCGGTGCTCCCCCAGCCCTCGCACCGAATCCAGCGCCGACGCCGTCATCCGCTTGGACCGCTTGCTGCGGTGGTAGGCGATCGCAAAGCGGTGCGCTTCGTCACGCACCCGCTGCAGCAGGTAAAGCCCTTCGCTGTTACGCGGCATGATGATGGGATCCGGCTCCGACGGCACCCACACCTCCTCCAGCCGCTTGGCCAGCCCGATCACCGCGACGTCGGTGATGCCCAGTTCGTCGAGCGCTGCCGCGGCCGCGTTGACCTGGGGTGCCCCGCCGTCGACCACAAACAGGTTGGGCGGATAGGCGAACTTTCGCGACTTCCCCGGCGGAGCCGCGAAGCCGGCGACATTGTCTTGTGCCGCAAGCTCCTTCGAATCCTGGATGTCGTGCAGGTGCCGATGGAACCGCCGCCGCGTCACCTCCGCGATCGATGCCACGTCGTCGGAGCGACCGTCGCCGGCGGCGTCCCGGATCGCGTAGTGCCGGTAATCCGACTTGCGTGGCAACCCGTCCTCGAACACCACCAGCGACGCCACCACATCGGTGCCCATCACATGGCTGATGTCGACACATTCGATGCGAAGCGGCGCATCGGCCAACCCGAGCGCGTCCTGAATGCTTTGCAGCGCCTCGGATCTCGCATTGAAGTCGCCGGCACGCTTGAGCTTGTGCTGCGCCAGCGCGTCCTGTGCGTTGCGCTTCACGGTTTCGGCCAGCGCACGCTTGTCACCCCGCTGCGCCACGCGCAGTGACACCCGCGAGCCGCGCAGCTGCGACAACCAGGTCGCCAGCTCGTCGGCGTTGTCCGGCAGACACGGCACCAGCACCTGACGCGGCACCGGGTTCGTCGCCTCGTCGGCGGCGCCGCCCAGCTCGGCCTGGTCGCCGTAGAACTGCGTAAGAAACTGCTCGACCAACCGCTCCTGGCCGGATTCGCCTGGCTCACCAGACTTTTCCACGATCCAGCCGCGCTGGCCGCGCACCCGCCCACCGCGCACATGGAACACCTGCACCGCGGCTTCCAGTTCGTCGTCGGCGAACGCCACCACATCGGCGTCGGTACCGTCACCGAACACCACGGCCTGTTTTTCCAGCGCCCGTTTCAGCGCGGAAATGTTGTCCCGCAACCGGGCCGCCCGCTCGAAGTCCAACTGCGCGGCGGCCTCGTTCATCTGCTGTTCCATGTCGCGGGCCAGCCGATCGGTCTTGCCCGCCAGGAAGTCACAGAAGTCGATCACGATCTGCCGGTGCTCCTCGGCGGTGACCCGGCCGACGCACGGGGCAGAGCACTTGTCGATGTAGCCCAGCAGGCAGGGTCGGCCGATCTGGTTGTGCCGCTTGAACACTCCCGCTGAGCAGGTGCGTGCCGGGAACACCCGGGTGAGCAGGTCGAGGGTCTCCCGGATGGCCCAGGCATGCGAGTACGGCCCGAAGTAGCGGACACCCTTGCGGCGCGCGCCCCGGTAGACCATCAGCCGGGGGACCTCCTCGTTCAGGGTCACGGCCAACACCGGATACGACTTGTCGTCGCGGTAGCGGATGTTGAACCGCGGGTCGAACTCCTTGATCCAGTTGTATTCGAGCTGGAGCGCCTCGACTTCGGTGTTCACCACCGTCCACTCGACGCTGCCCGCGGTCATCACCATCTGACGGGTGCGCGGCGCCAGGCTGGAGAGGTCGGCGAAGTAGGACGTCAGCCGGCTGCGCAGGCTCTTGGCCTTGCCGACGTAGATGACGCGGCCGTGCGGATCCCGGAACCGGTAGACGCCCGGCTCGACGGGAATCGACCCCGGGGCAGGCCGGTACGTCGCTGGATCGGGCACGGAATCCAGGTTACTGCCGCCTCCAGACGGCCCCGATGAACTACCGTCGAGAGATGCGGATCTCGTCCCTGAAAGAGGTGACGGCCCCGCTGGCTGGGGTCGTATTGGTACTGGCCGGATGTGCCGCCGAGGAGAGCGCACCACCCGCCGCGGCGGGTCCCTGCGAGATCGTCGCCAACGGCACACCCGCCCCCAAGACGCCTGCGGCACCCGCCCCGGGAGTCACCACCTCGCGAAACATCGCCACCAACCCCGAGGTCGCCACCGGCTACCGCAAGGACATGACGGCCGTGCACACGGCTACCTATGCGGTGGTCACCGCGAACCCGCTGGCCACCCAGGAAGCGTGCGAAGTGCTGCGCGACGGCGGAACGGCTGCCGATGCGCTCGTCACCGCACAGGCCGTCCTGGGTTTGGTGGAGCCTCAAGCCTCCGGTATCGGCGGCGGCGGGTTCCTGCTGTATTACGACGCCGCGGCCGGCACCGTGCAGGCCTACGACGGGCGCGAGGTCGCCCCCGCGGCGGCCACGGAGAACTACCTGCGCTGGATTTCCGACACCGACCGCACCGAGCCCAAGCCCGACGCCCGCGCATCGGGCCGATCCATCGGGGTGCCCGGCATCCTGCGGCTCCTGTCGGACGTCCACACCGAGCACGGCAAGGCCGGATGGCGCGACCTGTTCAACCCCGCCGTCACGCTGGCCGACGGCGGCTTCGACATCAGCCCGCGGCTGGCCGCCGCCATCGCCGACGCCGCACCACAGCTCCAGGTCGACCCCGACGCCGACGCCTACTTCCTCAACCCTGACGGCACGCCCAAGACGGCCGGGACGCGGCTGACCAACCCGGCCTACTCAAAGACGTTGGGCGTCATCGCATCTGACCCGCAATCGTTCTACACCGGCGACATCGCCCGCGACATCGTGGCCGCGGCGACCGATACGTCCGGTGGCCGTACCCCCAGCCTGATGACGCTCGAGGACCTGTCCGGTTACACCGCCAGGCAGCGTGAACCGCTGTGCGCTCCATACCGCGGCAAGGAGATCTGCGGCATGCCGCCGCCGTCATCCGGAGGCATCGCGGTGGCGGCCACCCTCGGCATCCTCGAGCACTTTCCGATGGGCGACCACAAACCCACCGACGTCGACCTCAACGGCGGCCGACCCGCGGTGATGGGTGTGCACCTGATCTCCGAGGCGGAGCGGCTGGCCTACGCCGACCGCGACAAATATGTCGCCGACACCGATTTCGTGCCGCTACCGGGTGGCTCGCCCAACGCGCTGATCAACAGCGACTACCTGACCGGCCGGGCCGCGCTGATCTCCGAGCAGCACACCATGGGGACCGCGAAACCGGGCGAATTCGGTCCGCCCACCACGCCCGCGCCACCGACCCCCGAACACGGCACCAGTCAGATCAGCATCGTCGACGCGCAGGGCAACGCGGCCGCCTTGACCACCACCGTGGAGTCGGCGTTCGGCTCGTTCAACATGGTGGACGGGTTCATCCTCAACAACCAGCTCACCGATTTCTCAGCAGAGCCGGTCGGCCCCGACGGGACGCCGGTGCCCAACCGCGTCCAGCCGGGTAAGCGGCCGCGCAGCACGATGGCTCCGACGCTGGTGTTCGACCAATCCGGGTCGGGCCGCGGACCGCTCTACGCCGTCGCGGGCTCGCCCGGCGGCTCGGTCATCATCCAGTTCGTGGTGAAAACCCTTGTGGGGATGCTCGATTGGGATCTCGACCCGCAGCAGGCGGTGTCCGGGGTGGACTTCGGCGCGGCGAACTCGCCGAAGACCAACGTCGGAGGCGAACATCCCATCATCGACACATCCGACAACGGGGACCACGACCCGCTGGTACAGGGGCTGCGGAAACTCGGACACCAGGTCGACCTCGCCGACCAGTCCAGCGGGCTGTCCGCGATTGTGCGGGGGTCTCCGGGTTTGACCGGCGGCGCGGACCCTCGCCGCGAGGGGCTGGTCATGGGCGACACCCGGTGACCGCACGGGTGGCCCGGCTGACCGAGTCGGACTGGCAGGTGTTCGCCGGTGTCCGGCTGCGGGCACTGACCGATTCCCTGGGCGCCGACGACCCGCAGTATCAACAGGAAGCCGCCTTCACCGCCGCGCAGTGGCGCCGTCGGCTGCGCGATCATGCCCAGTTCGCGGCGCTCATCGGCAACCGCCCAGTGGGGCTGATCGGCGCGCAGCCGGAGAACACCGAAACCGTCTACCTGTACTCGTTGTGGCTCGATCCGGCCGCCCGCGGATACGGCCTGGCCCGGCCACTGGTTGCCGCGGCAGTGGACTGGGCTCGCGGCCGGCGGGCACGCACCGTCAAGCTGCGGGTGGCCGCAGGCAACGTGGTGGCCCGCGGTGTCTACGAAAGCCTGGGATTCACCGTCGCGGGGGCCGAAACCCCCGGCCCGCGTGAAGAAGTCGCGATGTCTCTCAGCGTGACGTGACTGACGGTCACCGATTGGGTGGCATGTTGTAAGGGGTGATTATGTGGACCGGCGTGGGTCGTGCCGGTTCGGCCGGCAGTACTCCCCTGGCCTGCAGGATCAGTCGCATCGCCTTGCGTGCGTCCGCGCACAGATCGTTGTGCAGGACCGCGGAAATCCGTCCGGCTCGCAGGAGTCGACGGTTATCGGCATCGAGGTCGTGCGCGATGAACACGCGACAGCGCAGGCCGAGTCGGTCGAATGCGGCGAGTGTCGCGGTGTTGCCGCCCCCGATCGAATACGCCGCCTGCACGGACGGATTGCCTTCTAACGCCCGCAGCAAGTCGCCATTGATCGATTCGACGCCGTCGGTGCCGGAGACGGTGATGATCCGGCGACCCGACCCGCGTAGCCCCGTGCGGAAACCGGCTTCACGCTCCTCTTCGCCACGGAATACATTGCGGCTCAAGGTGACCAGCACATCCGACGGTGCCGGTTCGAGCCACTGCTGAACGAGGTAGGCGGCGGTCACGCCGGCGGCGCGGTTGTCGATCCCTACGTAAGCGCAGCGGCGACTGTTCGGCACATCGGTTGTGTATGTCACGACCGGCACGCCGGACGCGGTCAACGTGTCGATCGCCTCGGCCACCGCGGGCTCGTCCTGGGCCTTCAACACCACGCCGTGGCTGGCACGGATGCGGCCAAGCGTTTCCACCATCTGCGCTGGCGGACCTTGCTCCCACAGGTGAAACCGCGCCCGCAGCATAGCCGGCGCAAACGCGGGCAGCTCGTGCTCCACGGCGGCACGAAACGCATCGGAGAATCGACGCGGAGCCTGCATCACGACATCCATGAGGTAGCGCCGTCCGTTGAGGCGCAACTGCGTGCGTTGCTTGTCCAGATCGGCGATGGCCTGCATGACCTCGGCGC
Source organism: uncultured Actinomycetota bacterium (assembly GCA_963848185.1). Classification (GTDB taxonomy): domain Bacteria; phylum Actinomycetota; class Actinomycetes; order Mycobacteriales; family Mycobacteriaceae; genus Mycobacterium. Next base: position 231,733 of record CAWKCR010000004.1, on the reverse strand, counting down.
AGGTGCCCTCCCGGACGCCTGCTCGGCGGTTGAGCACGCGGTCAACCGTGGCCTTGCTCAGTCCCGACTGCTGGGCGATCTCCCGGATCTTGTAGCGGTGGGCCATCAGCCTCCAATCACGTTTTCTTGACGATCTGAAGCCGAGTGATTCGCTGGGGACCGCCAGCTTTGTCGCGCCGGAGTTCGGTCACGGCTCCTGTCACATTCGGCATTGGCGATAAGTGTGGCCTCGAGTACCGATCTCCGCAGCCGATTGGCGAGATATTTGACATCAAATTGACCTCATTCAGAAGCGCTCAGCGCGTTGACCTGCGTTTTTGTGATTTTCATTTTGACCTGCAGTCCTAATGTCCAGACATCCTGTTGACTTTCGAATGTGATCTGGATTTCATCAACAGCTGCAAGTGGTATGCGTCACTGGAGGCGGGAGGCGGCCGGGAAGTGCAAGCGAACATTCGTTGCTCGCGGGTACCCGAGCTGACCAACCTCTCCGCTCACACACCTGATCTCCGTCATCTCTGCAGGTGACGGAGATCGCCCTCACATTGATTCGCACGAAAAAAGGGGTAGCGATGTCTTCTTCATCCACGCGACAGAGAGCGGATGCGATTCCGCTTCCACCGCTGACCGGCGTGCCGCACCGAAGACGCTTGGGCATGGTGGCCCTGGTCGCGACGTTGGGCGGTCTGTTGTTCGGTTACGACACCGGTGTCATCAACGGTGCGCTGCGGCCGATGACGACCGAGCTCGGGCTCACCACCTTCACCGAAGGAGTCCATGCATGACTGCACATGCGGCCTCGGCGGCCGAAGCCGAGCTGCCACGTCTTTCCGACGGTCCGCACCGGAAACGGATCGGCCTCATCTCGATCGTCGCCTGCCTCGGTGGTCTGCTGTTCGGCTACGACACCGGCGTGACCAACGGTGCCGAAGGTCCGATGTCCCACGAACTCGGGCTGTCCCTCCTCCAGGACGGCATCGTCATCAGCTCGCTGGTGTTCGCGGCCGCGGTCGGCGCCCTCATCTGTGGGAGGATCTCCGACGCGATCGGCCGGAAGAAGACGATCGTCATCCTCGCGATGATGTTCTTCTTCGGCGTGCTGTTCGTCGTCTTCGCGCCCGGCTTCGAGATCCTGGTGGTCGGCCGGATCGTCATCGGGCTCGCGGTCGGCGGCGCCTCGACGGTGGTGCCGGTGTACCTCGCGGAGCTGGCACCGTTCGAGATCCGCGGATCGATCACCGGCCGCAACGAGCTGGCGATCGTCGTCGGGCAGTTCACGGCCTTCGTCATCAACGCGATCCTCGGCGCCACGCTCGGGCACGTCGAGGGCGTGTGGCGGATCATGTTCGGCGTGTGCGCGCTGCCCGCGGTCGCCTTGTTCTTCGGCATGCTGCGGATGCCCGAGTCGCCGCGCTGGCTCGTCGAGAAGGGCCGCTATGACGAGGCGCTCGCCGTCCTCAAGACGGTGCGCTCCGAGGACCGGGCCCTCGCAGAGTTCGCTCAGGTGGAGCACGTCGCCGAGGAGGAGAAGGAAAACAATCAGCTCAGCTTCAAGGAGATCCTGTCGAACAAGTGGCTGCGGCGGATCGTCTTCGTCGGTATCGGCGTCAGCGTGACGCAGCAGCTCACCGGCATCAACTCGATCATGTACTACGGCACGCGCGTGCTCGAGCAGTCGGGCTTCACCCCGACGGCGGCCATGATTGCCAACACCGTCTTCGGTCTCGCGGCCGTCATCGGCGGCATCATCGCGCTGCGCAACATGGACCGGCTCGACCGCCGCAAGACGTTCTTCACCGGCCTGTTCCTGACCACGACCTGCCACTGCCTCGTCGGTATCGCCGGGATGGTGCTCCCGGAGGGGAACTCCGCGCGGCCGTACGTGATCGCGGTGCTGGTGACCGCGTTCGTGTTGTCGATGCAGTCCTTCCTCAACGTCGCCGTCTGGGTGTGGCTGGCCGAGATCTTCCCGCTCCAGATCCGCGGCCTGGCCATCGGCATCGCGGTGTTCTTCGGCTGGTTCGTCAACGGGCTCCTCGCGCTGTACGTCCCCACGCTCCTGAACATGCTGGGACTGGGAACCTTCTTCCTGTTCGCGGTCATCGGCATCATCATGCTCGGCTTCCTCTGGCACGAAGTGCCCGAGACCCGAGGCCGCTCCCTCGAATCCCTGGAAGAGACACTCCTGAACGGAGAGATCTACAAAACACTGCCCCGACGCGTGCCCTTCGCCCGGAGCGCTCGATGACGCTTGCGGCCGTCGGGCACGCAGGACACCCGGATGGGCACACTGGGGCCTCGCCACTGAGGGAGGCGCCCCATGACCGCCCACTAGAGGGCCGTCGTCCGATATCAGCAGCTACACATGAAAGGTCCGCACTATGACGATTGTCGTCGGATATCCCACCAACAGGCGGGCCAGGGCCGTGCTCAGCCTGGCCGGCATGCTCGCCCGCTCCAAGGGCGACGACATGGTGGTCTGCACCGCTATCAGGGATCCGCGGGTGCCGGGTATGGTCCGGGACGATCCCGCGTTCCGCTCCTACGTCGACGAGTTGGCCGATGCCGCGCTGGTGCAGGCCCGCGCGGACGTACCGAAGGACGTGAGGGTGCAGTTCGCCAGGATCGACGCCCGGTCAATTGCCACCGGGTTGATCCAGGCCGCCGAAGAATACGACGCCAGCGTCATCGTGGTCGGCTCGGCCATGGGGCGCATCGAGCAGGTCACTGTCAGCAGCATCGCCGACCGGCTGCTGCACAGCTCGCCCATCCCAGTCGCCGTCGCCACCCGCGGTTTCCGGGCCATGGGCGGCAAGGTCAACCGGGTGACCCTGGCCTTCACCGGCGGTGAGCACGGCCGCGTACAGGTGGCCGCGGCCGAGGCGCTGGCAGCTCAGTTCGGCGCGGAACTGCGGCTGGCCTCGTTCGCGGTCCACCTGTCGCCGCCGGAAGCATTTCGGGTGCACATAAAGGGTCCCTCGGCGCTGGAGATGTGGGCGAAGGTCATCCGCAGCGAAGCCGCAATGGCCGTGCAGGCCGATGCCGCCACGGCCCACCGTGATCCGGAGATCGTCATCGGACAGGGCGACGACTGGGAGGATGCCCTCGACGACATCGACTGGGCCCCCGGCGATCTGCTGGTGGTCGGTTCCAGCGAAGCCGGGCCGCTGGCACGGGTGTTCCTCGGATCGCGGGCGACCAAGATAATCCGGCACACCCCGGTCCCGGTCATCGCCCTCCCCCGCGCGGCCGCCACCGAGCTGGCCGAAGAGTGACGCAGGTGGCGCCGTTGCACCTGTGCAGCGGCGCCACCTGCGCCGAGCTGCGACCGCTCCTCACCGGGCGATCTGACTCGCAAGTCGCAGCCTTGGTGAAAAGCCCTGTCGCGCTGGAACCGTGGCTCTGGTTTCTTCACCGCAGCGATGTACACCTACATCGAGCTCGTCAACAGATACGAAAAAGGAGACATGACATCTTCATCGCCTGGCTACTCCCCAGCGTGCCGCCTCCGATCACCAAGGCAGAGATGGACGCACACCGGAAGGAGCTCGAACTGATGGCTACCTCCGGTGGGCTCCACCATTAACGGGCCATGTACAAGGTTGGGACACGTCAGCGCGGCACATCAGTCGGCGCGGCTCCACCGATCGGCCGGAACGCCGAGGCATGGGATTGGCAGATGTCCGCCCGGTGCCGCGGAACAGACCCCTCGGTGTTCTTCCACCCCGACGGTGAACGTGGGCTCAAACGCCGCCAGCGCCAACAGAACGCCAAGCGATTCTGTGCCCAATGCCCCGTCGTCATGCAGTGCCTCGAATACTCGCTGCGATTTCAGGAACCGTATGGCATCTGGGGAGGCATTGCCGAAGACGAGCGACACAAGATTCTCGAGCACACGATCGCGAGTGCTCGAAACAGAAGATCATGGACCGACTAGAGGTGCCTGGATGATCATGCGCAACAATCAGTTCCCGCAGCCAGTAAGGCCTGCGATGTCTGATCGACAGGCTCGTCTGTCTATCGGTCACTTCGCCGGCGAGGCCTGGGCAGTGTCGAGCCAGTGCCGCAACTACCGGTATCGGCTCGTGCGCGTGTGGGATTCGCACAAGCCACGACTGGGTGTGGTCGGACACAGCTGGTCCACAGCCAACGAATGGCGCAGCGATCCCGCAGTGCGCCGGTGCATCGGATTCGCGCGGGCGTGGGGATACGGCGGCATCGACATCGGTAATCTCTTCGGCCTTCAGGCCGCAGATCCCAGGAAGCTTGCCTCGGTCGCCGACCCCATCGGCCCGGACAATGATGCGCACCTGGCGGCGATGTGCGCCGACAACGACCTCGTCTTGCTGGCCTGGGGCGCACATGCCGATCCAAACCGCGCACGCACGGTCGCTCAAATGTTGTGGCATCTCAGTGAGAACTGCGGCGGATCCTTGGCTGTACTGGGCTGGACGGAACGCGGACAGCCGCGGCATCCGCTGTACGTGCCAAAGGACTCGATGCCCGAATGCCTGACACTCGGCGCCGAGGGCTACGGGCTGCATGAGGTCGAGGATCCCCGATGGGAGCGGCTGCTGGCGGGTGAAACATGACAGGGATAACGTCGGGCCGCCCCGATGCGCTCGCCGCGAAGAACAGGTCGGAAAAGCCGTTCGTGTGGCCACATTTGGCGTTCACGTCGCGCCGTGGTCAGCTACGGAGACGCGGTCAACGCCCAATCCCCACCCAGACAGTGCCGCTTACGGCGCGTAAGGGGGACTCAGTGACTTTGGAAGCCAACCTTCTCAACCGGGTTGAAGCACAGGCACTCCCAACCACCGCGCCACCCCTGAGAAAGTGGGCCAGGGGCGTTGTCGTAGTCCAGTATTCACAGGAGGGGTTGACCCAATGACACTCGTGCGTATCGACGTCATCGAAGGCAGAAGAAATCCGGTGCAACTGGAAATCCTCGCCGACACAGTCCACTCGACCATCGTCGAGGTCTTCGGTGCCGCCGTGACCGAGCGCTACCAGATCATCACCGAGCACCGACCCGGCCGAATCATCACCTTCGACTCCGGACTTGGGGAACGCCGCACCGACGATGTGGTCGTCATCCAGATCGTTCAATCCGGGCGAACACAAACGCAGAAACGTGCCCTCTACCGCGAGCTGACCGAACGCCTGCACGACCGGCTCTCGCTGCGCGAAGACGACCTCATCGTGACGATCATCGAAAACACCCACGCCGACTGGTCGTTCACTGACGACACAGAACCGAGTCGCGACGGGAACCCGTGACGATGACACCCTACGGACCACGCCGGCGCCAGCCCGCCGAATCTCCCGACGGATCACCACAACTCAGCGCGACAGATATCGCCGCCATGAAGAGACTCGAGGCAGCGTGGAGACACTTCGGCGGACCAGCCGCAAGCGACATCTTCGTCGAATTCGGCATCACAGCCGACGAATTCTACCGACGGCTCTACGGACACTGCGAACCCAAAACCGACCCCAAACCACGACAGGACACGCAATGACGACCCGCTGGACACGCGTTTTGCCGACGGTGCCGGTCGCCGCGGTTGTGGGTGTCGCCGTCTACGACTTGGCTCAGAAGAAGCACGCGCTGCTGCGCAACTTTCCCGTTGTCGGACACCTGCGGTACCTGCTGGAATCGATCGGTCCGGAGTTGCGGCAGTACATCATCAGCGGCAACGACGAGGAACGCCCGTTCAGCCGCAACCAACGCCGATGGGTCTACGCATCGTCGAAGCTGCAGAACAACTACTTCGGCTTCGGCACCGACAGCGATATGGAGTACCGGCAGGGCTACCCCGTGGTCAAACACCGGACGTTCGCCAGGATCGCACCCCATGCCGGTGCTCATGCCAGCGAAAACGCCGTCATCCCATGCGGGAAGATCCTCGGCGGACCACGCCAGCGCGCCAAGGCATTCCGGCCGAATTCGGTGGTGAACGTCTCCGGAATGAGTTTCGGCGCGCTGTCCGGCGCCGCCATCAGGGGCATCCCGGTCGGCGCCGACTGCGCAAGCCCATCACGGCACACCGCCTCCGTCATGATCCTGGCGAAGTATCAGGCTGTGCTGTTTGACGTCAACAGGGTGCTGACCGACCCGGCGGCCCTCCACGAACACGCCTGCTGCGGGTGCAACACCACCGAAACACAGCGCGCATAACGTGTCGGGATGCCGCATCGACGACATTCGGCACTGGTTGACCAGCTGGTGGTCGACCAACCGGGCCGTCCGCAGCAGGCCATCCTGGATGAATTGCGGCGCGTGATCCTCGACGGTGCCGTTCCCCCCGGGAGCCCGATCCCGTTGGCGGAAGTGGCCGAATTGTTTGGCGTCAGCCAGATCCCCGTCCGCGAATCGCTGAAGACGTTGATTGGTGAGGGTCTGGTCGCCCACCGCAGTAACTCTGGATACTCCGTCGCGCAGCTCACTGCACAGGAGCTGCGCGAAATGTACATCGTTCGCGAGACATTGGAGTCGGCATCGCTGGCGGCTGCGGTGGCGAATGCGACAGTCGAGGACCGCGCCACTATCGTCGCGGTGAACGACGTTCTGCAACAAGCCATCCGCGACAACGATCCGGTGACCTACCACCGGCAGAGCCGCCAGTTCCACATCGCGCTGACCCGGCCGTCGCGCATGCACCGGTTGCTGCACATGCTGGAAGCGGCGTGGAATGTCACCGAGCCGGTGCAATCGATGGTCCACGTCGCACCGTCGGACCGCGCGCAGTTGCACGTCGATCACTGTAAGATGCTCGACGCGTTCCTCGCCGGCAACGTCGAGCAATTGCTCACCGTCTCGGAACTGCATGCGCAGCGCCTCAACGCGGTCATCGCAACGCTGCCCGCCGACACCGGGTTGCTGGTGTCGCCGGATATATCTTCCGCGAAATAGCCAGATATTCGTCAGGAAATCCCAACGAAATACGGCGTGGTTAGCGTCCTTCCGACCATCAGTCCTCGTTGCGATCGGAAGAGCCATGACCGAGATCGAAACACCCCCAAGTTCGAAGCCTCTCTCGCCGGGCGCCGTCGTCGCGGCGAAGGACCTCGTTGAGGCCGCCGGTCACCCGGTCGGCAGCGGAGAGATCAAGCCCGGCTATGACCCCCGACTGACCAACGAGGACCTGGCGCCGCTCCGCGACCAGCATTGGAGCTCTTACAACATCTTCGCGTTCTGGATGTCCGACGTGCACAGCGTCGGCGGCTACGTGACGGCGGGCAGCCTGTTCGCTCTCGGGCTGGCCAGTTGGCAGGTGCTGATCGCGTTGCTGATCGGAATCGTCATCGTCAACCTCTTCTGCAACCTGGTGGCCAAGCCCAGCCAGGCCACTGGCGTGCCGTACCCGGTCATCTGTCGCAGCGTGTTCGGAGTGCTCGGCGCGAACATCCCCGCCATCATCCGCGGTCTGATCGCGGTGGCGTGGTACGGGATCCAGACCTACCTGGCGTCCGCCGCACTCGACGTCGTATTGCTCAAACTGTTTTCAGGGCTGGCACCGTACGCCGACGTGGACCAGTACGGATTCCTCGGACTGCCGTTGCTCGGCTGGGGCAGCTTCCTGCTGCTGTGGGTGCTGCAGGCCTGCGTGTTCTGGCGAGGCATGGAGTCGATCCGTAAGTTCATCGACTTCTGCGGCCCCGCAGTGTATGTGGTGATGTTTCTGCTGTGCGGCTACCTCATCTACAAAGCCGGTTGGGGCGCGATCGATCTCAACCTGGGCGAGGTGACTTATACGGGTACCGAGTCGATCCCGGTCATGCTCGGTGCGATCGCGTTGGTGGTGTCGTACTTCTCCGGCCCGATGCTGAATTTCGGCGACTTCGCCCGCTACGGACGATCGTTCGATGCGGTGAAGCGCGGCAACTTCCTTGGGCTGCCGGTGAACTTCCTGGTGTTCTCGCTGCTGGTCGTCGTGACTGCCTCGCTGACGGTGCCAGTGTTCGGCGAACTCATCACCGATCCGGTCGCGACGGTGGCGCGCATCGACTCGACGTTCGCAATCGTGTTGGGAGCGTTGACTTTCACCATCGCGACCATCGGCATCAACATCGTCGCGAACTTCATCTCACCGGCGTTCGACTTCTCCAACGTCAGCCCCCAGCGGATCAGTTGGCGCGCGGGCGGCATGATCGCCGCGGTCGGCTCGGTACTGATCACGCCGTGGAACCTCTACAACAACCCTGAGGTCATCCACTACACATTGGAAACCCTCGGCGCGTTCATCGGCCCACTGTTCGGCGTGCTCATCGGCCACTACTACCTGGTGCACAAGCAAAAGGTGATCGTCGACGACATGTTCACACTGTCCAAGGGCGGAACCTACTGGTACACAAAGGGCTACAACCCCGCGGCGGTCATCGCCACCGTGATCTCCGCCTTCATCGCGGTGATCCCGGTGCTCGCCAACGGCGTCTACGGCATGCACACCGCCGCGCAATACAGCTGGTTCGTCGGCTGCGGGCTCGCGCTGGCCATCTACTACCTACTCGCCACGCGCAGCAAGCTGGCCGTTGCGCCGATCCCGTGATCCGGATCTGGTTGATCAACCCGAACACCACCCGAGCGATGACCGCCAAGATCGAAGACAACGCCCGGGCGGCCCTCGGCGAGGAGGTGTCCCTCACCGGAATCACCTCCGAGATCGGGCCGGAGTCGATCGAGAGCCACTACGACGAGGCCCTGAGCGTACCCGGCGTGTTGCAGGCGGTACGGCGCGGCGAACGCGAAGGCGTGGACGGGTACGTCATCGCCTGCTTTGGTGATCCCGGTCTCGACGCCGCCCGTGAGGTAGCGGGCGGTCCCGTGATCGGCATAGCCGAGGCCGCGATGCACACCGCCAGCCATCTGGGCCGCAGCTTCAGCGTCGTCACCACCCTGCAACGTACGACGGGCCGGGCAGCCGATCTCGCGGAACGCTATGGCATGCAACGGTTCTGCCGTGGCATCTACGCGTGCGAGATTCCGGTGCTCGACCTCGACACCGACCCGAACGCCCGCAAGATCATCACCGAAGCCTGCCGCGACGCGCTGGAGTCCGATGGGTCCGATGCGGTGGTGTTGGGCTGCGCGGGCATGGCGGACCTCTGCGGGCCGATCTCCGCCGAACTCGGGGTTCCCGTTGTCGACGGCATCGCTGCGGCCGCGTTGACCGTGCAGTCGCTCGTCACGATGGGCCTGCGCACGTCGAAGCGCGGGGACTACGCCACGCCCCCGCCCAAGGCCTATCGCCCTCGGGGAGATGGCTGATGTGGTCGGCGATCGGGCGGAGTTTGCCCGCAGCACAGGCGGTTCTCGTCTGAATCTGACGGTTTTTACATGAAACGACTCGAAGCGGCGTGGAGACACTTCGGCGGACCACCAGCAAGCGACATCTTCATCGAATTCGGTATCACACCCGAGGAGTTCTACCGACGACTCTACCGACGACGCCCACAGCCCCTCAGGGCGAACCGAGACTCCGACGCGGGCTTACCGTGACGTGATGTCCGGGCGATAGCGGCCCAACAACTCCCGCACGCGGTCCATCGCGTCAACCGCACGCTCCTTGTCGACGGCCTGGATCGCCATCACCGGGATGTACTCGTCGTCGGGCAGGTCGACGCGGGCCCAGCGCGCCCCGCGCGGGAACGACACGCCGACGACGTCCGACCACGGAATCAGCCGGTAGCCGAACAGGTTTCGGACCGCCACCCCGGAAGCGCCCACCCTCAGCCGCGGCCGGGCAAACATCAGCACCAGTCCGGCCATGATTAGTCCGAGCACCGCGAAGGCGACTTGGTCGGCGGTCTGGAAGATCACCCCGCTCGAGCGCACCTTGAGCAGCAGACCGAGGACGACGCCCGCTGCCACAAAAACAACCGCAGCGCCGTACGCGAAATACGGTGTCAGGTGCGGCCGTACCTCGAGATCCCAGTCGCTCATGACCGCGAACGCAGGTCACGCAGCGTCAGCGCGGTGGACAGCGCTGCCGCGGCGGCCTGCGCGCCCTTGTCCTCGGCGGAGTCCGGCAGCCCGGCCCGGTCCAGCGCCTGGTGCTCGGTGTTCGTGGTGAGCACGCCATTGGCGACCGGGGTGGACGTATCGAGAGACACGCGCGTCAGGCCCTGCGTCACCGCGTCGCACACGTAGTCGAAATGCGGTGTCTCACCGCGGATCACCACACCCAGCGCCACCACGGCGTCATGGTGGGCGGCCAATGCCTGTGCCACGACTGGGATTTCGATCGCACCGAGCACCCGCACCACGGTCGGATTGTCGATGCCCGCGTCGGCGGCCACCTTGCGGGCGCCGTCGAGCAGCGCGTCACAGATCTGCTCGTGCCAGGTGCTGGCGACGATTCCCAGCGTCAATCCCGAAGCGTCGAGCTGTGGCAGATCGGGAACTCCCGCGCCACCGCTCATAGGGCTCCGCCGAACTCGCCAGGCACCGCTTCGTCGTAGTCGTCCAGCCCGATGAGGTCATGGCCCATCCGGTCGCGCTTGGTCATCAGATAGCGGATGTTCTCCGCGTTGGCGCGCACCGGCAGCGGCACACGTTCGATGATGTGCAGCCCGTAGCCGTCGAGGCCGACCCGCTTGGCGGGGTTGTTGGTCAGCAGCCGCATCGACCGCACCCCGAGATCGACGAGGATCTGTGCACCGATGCCGTAGTCGCGGGCGTCGGCCGGCAGGCCCAGTTTCAGGTTGGCGTCGACGGTGTCGTCGCCCGCGTCTTGCAGCTGATAGGCCTGCAGTTTGTGCATGAGACCGATGCCGCGGCCCTCGTGGCCGCGCATGTACAGCACCACGCCGCGGCCCTCTCGAGCCACCATCGCCATCGCGGCGTCCAGTTGCGGGCCGCAGTCGCAGCGGCGGGAACCGAAAATGTCGCCGGTGAGGCATTCCGAGTGCACCCGTACCAGCACGTCGTGCCCGTCGCCGTGCGGCCCGGCGATGTCGCCGCGGACCAGCGCGACGTGCTCGACGTCGTCGTAGATGCTGGTGTAGCCGACCGCCCGGAACTCGCCGTGCCGGGTCGGGATGCGCGCCTCCGCGACGCGTTCGATGTGCTTTTCGTGCTTGCGCCGCCACTCGATCAGATCGGCGATAGAAATCAGCGCCAGATCATGCTCGTCGGCGAAAACCCGCAGCTCATCGGTCTGCGCCATCGCGCCTTCGTCCTTCTGGCTGACGATCTCGCAGATCGCCCCGGCCGGCTTCAAACCGGCCAGCCGAGCCAGGTCGACGGCGGCCTCGGTGTGGCCGGGCCGGCGCAGCACGCCGCCGTCCTTGGCGCGCAGCGGAACCACGTGGCCAGGCTTGGTGAAATCGTCGGCGGTGCTGGACGGGTCGGCCAGCAGGCGCATGGTCGTCGCACGGTCGGACGCCGAAATCCCGGTTCCGACACCCTCTTTGGCGTCGACCGTGACGGTGTAGGCGGTGCCGTGCTTGTCCTGGTTCACCGCGTACATCGGCAGCAGACCGAGCTTGTCGCAGATCGCGCCGTCCAGCGGCACGCACAGGTAGCCGGACGTGTAGCGCACCATGAACGCGACAAGTTCCGGGGTTGCCTTCTCGGCGGCGAAGATGAGGTCGCCCTCGTTCTCGCGCTCCTCGTCGTCGATGACGACGACGGCCTTGCCCGCAGCGATATCGGCGACCGCCCGCTCGACGGAGTCCAGCCTCGTCATCACATCAGTATGAACCACCCGCGCGCTGCGGTTATTGCCGCTGTCATTCAGCGGTCTGGCTCATCAGCCGTTCGACGTATTTGGCGATGATGTCGACCTCGAGGTTGACGTGGGTGCCGACCTCGGCCCGACCCAGGGTGGTGAGCCCCAACGTCGTCGGGATCAGCGACACCTCAAACCAGTCGTGACCCAGGTCGGAGACGGTCAAGGACACCCCGTCGACGGTGATCGAGCCCTTTTCGACGACGTATCGGGACAGCGCCGTGGGCAGCGCGATCCGCACCACTTCCCAGTGCTCCGACGGTGTGCGCGCAATCACATGTCCGGTGCCATCGACGTGGCCCTGGACGATGTGTCCGCCGAGCCGGCTGTTGACCGCGGCGGCGCGCTCGAGGTTGACGCGACTGCCGACACCCACGCCGCGCAGGCTCGATCGCTTCAGGGTTTCACCCATGACGTCGGCGCTGAAAGCACCGTCGGGCAGCACGTCGACCACGGTCAAGCACACCCCGTTCACCGCGATGGAATCACCGTGCCCGGCGTCGGCGGTGACGACTGGACCGCGGATCACCAACCGTGCCGAGTCGCCGAGGATTTCCTTGCTGACGACTTCGCCCAGTTCTTCGACGATTCCGGTGAACACGCCCAACAGGCTAGTCCGGGTCGCCGAGCAGTCGGTCGATCGCTTCGCTGAGCGGAGGCAAATCGCGCCAGGTGCGAGCGGATCGCGAGGAGTGCCTCCTTGATGTCACGCAGTCGCTCCGCCTCGTCGCGGGTCACAACGGCACAGCTTCAGCCAACACGACCGCGCGGATGCGTTCCTTGAGCATGTCGGCCGTCGCAACATCGACCGGCGCACCCACGATCTCTGCAGCGTCGCGCCGAAAGCCGGCGAGGTCGATGAGCGTACGTCCAGGCCCGAGGTCGACGAGCAGATCGATGTCGCTGCTTGGTGACGCCTCCCCGCGCGCTACCGACCCGAAGACACGAATCCGTCGCACGCCGCGCTTCCTGGCGGCATCGACAAGTCGCCGCCGGTGGCGACTGAGATCCCGCGCTCGCTCGCCTAGCTGGGCCCGGATCGAGCTGGCGGGCACCGGCTTCGAAGGCGCGCGAACGGCCCGGAGCTCCAACCTTTGGTCACAGGCCGAAAGGAGGCGCTCCGCCGTCGGCAGGCTTGGCACGGCCGCGCCGGTCTCGTATCGGGCGAGTGCCGACTGGCTGGTGCCCGCACGTTCGGCTAACTCGGCCTGGGTGAGACCGGCCGCGCGGCGAGCCCGCTTGATCAAAGCCGCGATGTCAGTCACATGGGTAGTATACCGCTTTAGGTATTAAACGCCCGCTTCATATGAGACCTCCGCTACGCCCTCATGCGGACTGCGGCGACTCGCGGGACAGCGGCGGTTCTGACCGACCCTCTACGATGCAGTCATGCAGACGCGCCCCCGCCACGCTGTCCGATCATTCATTGCCCTTCTCATCGCCGCCGCGGCCCTGGTGGCCGGGTGCTCATCGAAATCCGAAGAGTCCAAAGCGTTGCCGGACGCGGCGACGCTGTTGACGGAGTCCAGCCAGACCACCAAGGACCAGGCGAGCGTGCACCTGAAGCTGACGGTGCAGGGCGAGATCAAGGAACTGCCGATCGAATCGCTCGAGGGCGATCTGACCAACGCGCCCGCGGTCGCCGCGCAGGGCAAGGCCAATCTCCTCTTTCTCGGCCAGAAGCTCGATGACGTCAGCTTCGTGGTCGCCGAGGGCAACCTGTTCGCGACGCTCACGACCGGCGGCGCATACCAGGACTTCGGGCCGGCCGCCGACATCTACGACGTGTCGGCCATCTTGAACCCGGATACCGGGCTGGCCAACGTGCTGGCCAACTTCTCCGATCCCAAGGCCGACGGCCGCGAGACCGTCAACGGCGTCGACACCGTCCGGATCACCGGGACCATCAGCGCGGACGCGGTCAACAAGATCGCCCCGCAGATCGGCGCCACGGGACCGGTTCCCGGCACCGCGTGGATCGCCGAAGGAGGCAACCACGAGCTGGTGCAGGCCAAGATGGAACCGACCCCCGGCAACAGCGTCACGATGGCGGTGTCCGATTGGGGTAAGTCGGTGACCGTCACCAAGCCCGCGGTCTGATGCGGGCTTCGCGCAGAGTCGCGATCACCGCCGGCAGCCTCGCGGTGCTGCTGGGTGCCCTCGACACCTACGTCGTGGTCACGATCATGACCGACATCATGCGTGACGTCGGCATCGCGATTAACAAAATCCAGCAGGTCACCCCCATCGTCACCGGCTATCTGCTCGGCTACATCGCGGCGATGCCGCTGCTGGGCCGCGCCTCGGACCGATTCGGCCGCAAGCTGCTGCTGCAGGTCAGCCTGGCCGGTTTCTTGATCGGCTCTGTGGTCACTGGGCTGTCACGCCATCTTGAAAGCCTGGACGTGCTGATCGCCGGCCGCTTCATCCAGGGCACCGCCAGCGGTGCGCTGCTGCCGGTCACGCTGGCGCTGGCCGCCGACCTGTGGGCCGCCCGCAACCGCGCGGCCGTGCTCGGCGGCATCGGCGCCGCGCAGGAGCTGGGCAGCGTGCTCGGCCCGCTGTACGGCATCGCAGTGGTGTGGCTGCTGAAGGGCTGGGACTGGGTGTTCTGGGTCAACGTGCCGCTGACGATCATCGCGATGGTGATGATCCACTTCAGCCTCCCGTCAGCGCAGAAACCCGAGCGGCCGGAGAAGGTCGACGTCGTCGGCGGTGTACTGCTCGCGTTCGCGTTGGGTCTGGCCACCGTGGGTCTGTACAACCCCGAACCCGACGGAAAGCAGGTCCTGCCGAGCTGGGGCCTGCCGGTACTTCTTGGCGCGCTGGTCGCGGCCGTGGCGTTCTTCGTCTGGGAGCGGTTCGCCCGCACCCGGCTGATCGAACCCGCGGGTGTGCATTTCCGGCCGTTCCTGGCGGCGCTGGGCGCATCGCTGGCCGCCGGGGCCGCGCTGATGGTGACGCTGGTCAATGTCGAGCTGTTCGGCCAGGGTGTGCTGGGGCAGGACCAGAACCAGGCCGCTGGCCTGCTGCTGCGGTTTTTGATCGCACTGCCGATCGGCGCGCTCCTGGGCGGCTGGATCGCCACCAAGATCGGCGACCGCATCGTGGCGTTCGCGGGCCTGTTGATCGCCGCGGGCGGCTACTGGTTGATCTCGAACTGGCCCGTCGACCTGCTGTCGGCTCGCCATGACCTGGGCCTTATCAGCTTGCCGGTGCTGGATACCGACCTCGCGATCGCGGGCCTCGGCCTCGGGCTGGTGATCGGGCCGCTGACGTCGGCGACGCTCCGGGTGGTTCCGGCCGCCCAGCACGGCATCGCCTCCGCGGCGGTGGTGGTGGCTCGGATGATCGGCATGCTGGTCGGCATCGCGGCGCTGAGTGCCTGGGGTCTGTACCGCTTCAACCAGCACCTGCAGAGCCTGCCCGCGGATCCGGGCGCAAACACGCTCGCCGAGCGATTGGCCGCCGAAGCGGCTCGGGTCCGCGAGGCCTACGTCATGCAGTACGGCGAGATCTTCACGATCACCGCGATCGTCTGCGTCGTCGGCGCGCTGCTGGGTCTATTGATCAGCGGCCGCCACGAGCACGCCGACGAACCCGAGCCCGCGATCGACGCGGACGACACGCCCACCCAGCTGATCGACGCACCCACCCAGCTGATCGACGCGCCGACCCAAGCGATTGACGCGCCGACACATGCGATCTCAACGCGTAGCCCGGACCAGACGGTGCGGATCCAACGTCAGCCGCCTCAGCCGCCGGGCCGTCACCGACCCCACTAGCGGGCCGTCATCCGCGACACTGCACCTGCTGCGACGACACGCCGACGACGTTCGCAGAGGATTCAGTTTCGACGCCGGTCGTCGCTTCGCAATGGTTACTTGTGCCCGATCGCGCGGCGGCTCCGCGCCAATGCGTCAGCAGCGCTCGATGCCCCTACGAATCAGCGGCGGGTCCTGAACATCCGCTGAGTCGTCGGCGGTAAGGCCCCGCAACGCCTCACAGATAAACGCCTTCAGGCTTTTCGGATCCATGGGGCGGATACCGAGCCAATCCTGCAATGCAGTCACGCTCGTTGTCCTTTGTTCGTGCTCACCAGCGCGCAACTCGTCGGTGAAAGCGCGACATTCCTACCAGGCCACGGCGGCCCGGCTCTGGTACGAGTGTACCGACGTGATCGCCCCGATTGGCCCACCGCCACGCCGGGCATGCGTGGCGAAGGCAACAACACGAGGAGAGAAAGTTCCTGGCAACGACACTGGCCGGCAAGATAATTGCGTTCCCCGTCGCCGCCGAGGGCGTCGAGCAGGTCGGGGCATTCTTCAACGAGTAGTGAACCCAGCGGGTGGCCGCCCCGTCGAGGGGGTGTGCATAACTCGACTGAGGCGCTCGTCGCCGAATTGATGGATGCCCTGAACACGGGGCAGCTGGAGAAGATCCGCGAGCTGGTCACCGACGACTTCGTCGACCATGGCTCCCCGGTACCGCTGCAACCGGGCCCGGACGGCTACATCGGGATCCTGACGTTCGTCACCACAGTGCTGCAGGTGCGGTACGAAGTCCACGACATCGTTTCCGGCGGCGACATGGTAGCGATCCGTGCCACCGCGCACGGCGTCAACGCGGTATCCCCGCAGGGCGTCGAGCCGACGGGCCGCCCATACGCGATGAAGACCGCCCACTTCTTCCGGTCGCGCGATGGCAGGCTGTGTGAACACTGGGGCATCCGCGACGAGCTCGACGTGCTCTATCAGGTCGGTGCCCTGACGCCGCCCGACTTCGCGCCGCCCGCCATCATTGAGTAAAGGGTGGGCAAACTGACGTCGGGAATGCGTTGGCGTCGGTAGCGTCACAAACCATGCTGCTGGCGGCGCTGCGCGACCTGCAATGGCGAAGACGACGTTTCGTCATCGCAATCGTAGGCACCAGCCTCGTATTCGCGATGACCCTCGTCCTGACCGGGCTCTCCAACGGATTCCGTGTTGAAGCTCAGAACACCGTCGACTCACTGGGCATCAACCAATACCTCATCAAGTCCGGCTCAGCCGGCCCGTACATTGGCTCGTCGGCATTCGCGGCGACAGAACTCCAGATGGCCGCGCA
The DNA here is from genome assembly GCA_963848185.1 of uncultured Actinomycetota bacterium. Lineage (GTDB taxonomy): Bacteria > Actinomycetota > Actinomycetes > Mycobacteriales > Mycobacteriaceae > Mycobacterium. The sequence continues at coordinate 214,892 of CAWKCR010000004.1, read as the reverse complement.
GATCCCGGGCATCGTCACCCCGGTTCCGCTGGCATACGCGGCGACGACCGTGAACGACGGCGACGCAATCCAGAATGTCAACGTGTTCGGCGCGCCGGAGCCGGGGCCGGGGATGCCCGCGGTGAGGACCGGTCGGGCACCGTCGGGCCCCGACGAGGTCGCGGTATCGAGCGCACTCAACCGCGACGTTGGCAATGATCTCGAGATGGGTTCGCGCACAATGCGAATCGTCGGCATCGTGAACGATTCCACGGCGCTGGCCGGCCAGCCCAACGTGTTCATGACGGTAGTCGGCGCGCAGCGACTGGCGTACGGTGGGCAGCCGCTGGTCACCTCGATCGGCATCTTCGGCACGCCCGCTGACATACCCGACGGCTACCGGGTCGTCGACCGCGCCGGCGCCATCGACGACCTGCTGCGACCGCTGGGGGCGGCGGTCGACGCGATCACGCTGATGGCGGCGCTGTTGTGGGTCGTTGCGGCGCTGATCGTCGGCTCCGTCATCTACCTTTCCGCGCTGGAACGCACCCGCGACTTCGCGGTGTTCAAGGCGGTCGGCGTCGCGACGCGCTCGGTGCTCGGCGGGCTCTGCCTTCAAGCGATCATCATCGCGATCGTCGCGGCGGTTCTCGGTGGCCTGCTGTCGCTTGTCCTCGGGCCGATCTTCCCGATGCGCGTGGTCGTTCCGACGTCGGCCTTCCTGCTGCTGCCGGTCATCGCGGTGCTGATCGGTCTGCTGGCGAGTGTCGCGGGAGTGCGGCGAGCGGTGGCGGTAGACCCCGCGCTCGCGTTCGGGGGGCCCTGAGCCATGGGAGATCTGCTCATCACGGACTTGGTCGTCGAGTACTCCAGCGGCGGGTACGCGATCCGTCCGATCGACGGCCTGAACATCGAGGTGACCGCGGGCTCGCTCGCGTTGCTGCTCGGCCCGAGCGGCTGTGGGAAGACGACACTGCTGTCGTGCCTCGGAGGCATCCTCAGCCCGACCTCGGGCCGGATCGAGTTCGGTGACGTCGACGTCACGGCGCTCGACACCCGCGCGCTGTCGACATACCGGCGCGGCACGGTCGGCATCGTCTTCCAGGCGTTCAACCTGGTGCCGAGCCTCACCGCGATCGAGAACGTGATGGTGCCGATGCGCGCGGCCGGCATGTCTCGCCGCGAATCACGCCGGCGCGCCGAGGAATTGCTGACACGGGTCGGCCTAGAGGACCGGATGACGCACCGGCCCGGCGATCTAAGTGGCGGACAGCAACAACGGGTCGCGGTGGCGCGGGCGATCGCGCTTGATCCGCCGCTGATCCTGGCCGACGAGCCGACCGCGCACCTGGATTTCATCCAGGTCGAGGAAGTGCTGAGGCTGATCCGCGAGCTTGCGACCGGCGAGCGCGTGGTCGTCGTCGCCACCCACGACACCCGGATGCTTCCACTCGCCGATCGCGTCGTGGAACTGATGCCGCACGTAGCGTCGACGGACCGTCCGCCCGAGAGCGTGGAGCTCACGGCCGGCGCGGTACTGTTCAAACAGGGCACGATGGGTGATCTCATCTTCGTTGTGTCCGAAGGCGAGCTCGAGATCGTGCGTGAGTTGGCCGGGGGCGGCGAGGAATTGCTGAGGGTAGCGACCCCCGGCGACTACTTCGGCGAGATGGGTCCGCTGTTCGGCCTGCCCCGCTCGGCCACCGTCCGGGCCCGCACCGACGCCGTCGTGATCGCGTACACCGCGCAGGCGTTCCGCCAGCGCCTCGGGCCGGCCGGGGTGCGCGACCTGATCGAGCACCGCGAGCTCGCAATTAGCCCGGTATCAGACTGAGCAGCAGGTCGGGTCCGATCGGCTCGATACCGTCGAACCGCCAGCGCTGTGCGCCGGCGATGCTGAGCACGCCGACGTCATCGACCGCTGTGATGGGGCCGCCCAACAGGATCGGCGCGACATAGGCCACGATCCGGTCGATCACCCCGGCCCGCAGGAACGCACCGGCCAGCGTCGGTCCGCCCTCCAGCAGCACGTCGGTCCGGTCGGACAGCGCCTTGATCACCTCGTGCGGATCGCGGGTCCGGATCACCATCGTCCGCGAGTCGTCATTCAAAACTCTTGCTTCAGAGGAGATTTCGCGCTCTCCGACGACGACACGCAATGGTTGGCGGTCAGCCAGCGTGCCGTCGGGCAGCCGTGCGGTGAGTGCCGGGTCGTCGACGAACACCGTGCCGGTGCCGACGACGATTGCGTCGGCGGTGGCGCGGCGGCGATGCACGTCGGCCCGTGCGGCCTCGCTGGTGATCCACTGGCTGCTGCCGTCCGCGGCGGCGCTACGGCCGTCGATGCTGGTGGCAAATTTCCATGTCACATGCGGCAATCCGGTGCGCTGCTTGTGCAGCCACTCCCGCAGCGGGCCACCCGCGACGTCGTCGGCCAGCACTCCGGCAACCACCTCCAGCCCACCTTCGGCGAGCCGCGACGCTCCGCCCGCCGCAACCGGGTTGGGATCGGTGACGCCGTAGGCGATCCGCGAAACCTGGGATGCGACAAGGGCATCCACGCAGGGCGGGGTCCGGCCCTGATGGTTGCACGGCTCCAACGTCACGACCACGGTGCCGCCCGTCGCCCGCTCCCCCGCCCGCCGCAACGCCACCACCTCGGCGTGCGGTCCGCCGGGCGGCTCGGTCGCGCCGACACCGGCGATCTCACCAGACCGGTCCAGAATGACCGCGCCCACCGGCGGATTGGGGTAGGTGCGGCCCTTGACCCGGTCGGCGTGGTCGATGGCCAACCGCATCGCGGACTCGAGGTTCATAGCGTCAGATGCGGTGACGCCGCGGCGGCCCGGCGACGCAGCGCCTCCACGGCGGCGGCGGGGTCGTCGGCGCTGTAGACCGCCGACCCGGCGACGAAGCAGTCCACCCCGGCCTCGGCGGCCTGCTCGACCGTGCCGCCGTTGATGCCGCCGTCGATCTCGACCAGGATGGTCAACTTGCCGGCGTCGATAAGTCTGCGGGCGGTGCGCACCTTTGTCAGCACCTCGGGGATGAAGTCTTGGCCGCCGAAGCCGGGCTCGACGGACATGATCAGCAGCGTGTCGAAGCCGCGCAGGATCTCCAGGTACGGCTCCAGCGGGGTGCCGGGCTTGACACTCAACCCGGCCTTACCACCGGCGGCGCGGATGTCGTGGGCCACGCCGACGGGGTCGTCCGTGGCCTCGGCGTGAAAGGTGACGTTGTAGGCGCCGGCCTCCGCATACCGGTGCGCCCAACGGTCCGGGTTGTCGATCATCAGGTGGCAGTCCAAAGGGATGTCGGTCACCTTGAGCAGGCTTTCAACGACCGGCAGGCCGAGAGTGAGATTCGGGACGAAATGGCCGTCCATCACGTCGACATGCAGCCAGTCGGCGCCGGTCACCGCGGCGGCTTCGTCGGCCAGCCGGGCGAAGTCGGCGGCCAGGATTGACGGCGCTATCAGCGGTCCGGGCATGCTCGTCACCCTACTTGCAGGGCGGCCGCGAACATCGCATCGGTGCCGTGCCGATGCGGCCACAGCTGCACGTACGGCCCGTCGCCGAGGCCGTCGACCGGATCGAACAGCGGCCGGGTGTCCAGCGCGGTCACCGGGTGGCGGCGCAGCACATCGGCGACGACGCCGACCGTCTCGACCAGGTGCGGCGAGCACGTCGCGTACAGCACCACGCCGCCCGGCCGGGTCAGCCGGATCGCCGAGGCCAGCAGCTCGCGCTGCAGCTTGGCCAGGGCGGGCACGTCGCCCGGCTGACGGCGCCAGCGGGCTTCCGGGCGACGGCGCAGCGCACCCAGCCCCGTGCACGGCGCATCGACCAGCACCCGGTCGAAGCCTGGTTCCACGCCGGGTTCGCGGCCGTCGACCACCAGCACGTCCACGGGCAGGCCGCGGGTGTTTTCCTCGACGAGCTCGGCGCGCCGCGCGTTGGGTTCGATTCCTGTGACACTGGCACCGTCGCCCAGTGCGGCCAGCAGCGCGGTCTTGCCGCCCGGCCCCGCGCACAAATCCAGCCAGCGGCCGGTGTCGGGCCCGTCCAGTTCCGCCAGCGTCAGTGCCCGGGCCACCAGCTGGCTGCCCTCGTCCTGAACCAGCGCCGCCCCGTCGCGAATCGGCGCGAGCCCGCCGGGATCCCCGCCTGACAGGTGGACCGCATATGGCGAGTAGCGGCCGACGGTGCCGTCGACCTGGTCGGCCAACTCTTCGGCGGTCAGCACGCCCGGCCGGGCGGCCAGGTGCACGACCGGACGCTCGTCGTCGCTGGCCAGCAGCGCGTCCAGCTGCCCGGCGTCCGCGCCGAGCGCGTCGGCGAACGCCTGAGCGATCCAGCGCGGATGGGCATGCACGAACGCGGTGTGCCCGACCGGGTCGCTGTCGGCGGGCGGGGCTAGCTCGTCGACCCAGGACTGCTCGTCGCGCCCGGCGATGGTACGCAGCACGCCGTTGACGAAACCGGCTCGCGCCGAGTCGAATTCGATCCCGGCCGCATCCACGGTGGTGGAGACGGCGGCGTGGGGTTCGACACGGGTGCGCAGCAGTTGGTAGGCGCCCAGGCGCAGCAGGTCGAGCAGCACCGAGTCGATGCGGTCGGTCGGGCGGCCGGCCGCGCGGCCGATGACGGCGTCGAGTAGTCCGCGACTGCGACACGTGCCGTAGGTCAGCTCGGTGGCGAATGCGGCGTCGCGGCCGGTGATTCCGCGCTCGCGTAGCAGCGCCGGTAGAGCCAAGTTGGCATAGGCGTCGCGCTCGGACACCGCCCGCAGCACGTCGAACGCGGCGCGGCGGGCCGGATCGAGCGGCTTGCGTCTCATTGGGCCCGCGCGGTGTCGTCGAGGCGTGCGCCGCGGGACCAGTCGGCGGCGTTCATCGGCTTCTTGCCCGGCGGCTGGATCCAGCCCAGCAGCACCGGCTGTGAACCGGTGCCGACGCGCACACCGTCACGGCTGACCCGAATCACACCGGGCGGCAGGCTGTTTGGCGCGCCGTCGTCCACGGTGACGGGGCCGAGCTTCACGCGCAGATCACCGATCATCGTCCACGCCCCGGGATTGGGGGTGACGGCGCGGATCCGTCGCTCAACCGCCTGCGCGGGCAGGTCCCAGCGCACGCGCGCCGCGTCGACGGTGATCTTCGGTGCAATGGTGACGCCGTCGGCGGGCTGTGGCACCGGTGTCAGTGACCCGTCGGTGATGCCGTCCAGCGTCGTCTCCAGCAGCGCCGCACCCGAAATCGACAGCCGCTCAAGCATATCCCCGGCGGTGTCGGTCGGCCGGATCGTCTCGGTGACCACACCGTAGACGGGACCGGAGTCGAGAGCGAGTTCGATCTGGAAGGTTGTGGCACCGGTGACTGTGTCGCCGGCGGCGATCGCCGCCTGCACCGGCGCCGCACCGCGCCAGGCCGGCAGCAGCGAGAAGTGCAGGTTGACCCAGCCGTGCTTGGGCACCGCAAGCAGCCGCTCGGATAGCAGCGCGCCGTACGCGACTACGCCGCAGCAGTCGGGCGCCAGGTCTGTGAGCTCGGCGACGAACTCGTCGTTGTTGGGCCGTGGCGGCCGCAGCAGCGGGATGTCGTATTCGAGCGCCAGCCGGGCGACCGGGGACGGTGACGGTTTGGCCCGCCGCCCCGATGCGGCGTCCGGGCGGGTCAGCACCGCGACCACCTCGTGGCGTGGCGATTCGACGAGCCGCTGCAACGATGGCAGAGCGGGCTCGGGAGTGCCGGCGAAGACGAGACGCATGCCTAGCGTGGCGTCTGGTAGTACTCGCGCTCCGCCACCCCGGTCAGCGGTGCGACGAACAACCACGGGATGGTGCTGATCAGCCGGTTTAGCGTGGCCACCGCGTCGTTGTAGTACTGGCGGGCGAACGCCAGCTTGTTCTCGGTGTCGGCGAGATTGTCCTGCAGGTTCAGGAAGTTATTCGACGAGTTGAGCTGCGGATAGGACTGGCCGAGCGCCAGCAAGGGTGCAAGCGCGGTGTCGAGTTCCTTTTCGGCGGCGCTGCGCTGCGCCACAGATTTCCCGGTCGTCGCCGAGGTCAGCGCGGCGCGGGCGTTGGTGACGTGGTCGAGGATGCCCTTCTCGTGGGTGGCGAAGGTCTGCACGGTGTGCACCAGGCTCGGGATCAGCGACGCGCGGCGCGTCAGCTCGACGTCGATACCCCCGAGCGCCTCGGCGACCCGGACGTCGGCGGCGCGAAGTTTGTTGTAGCCCATCACGAAACCGATCAGCACCAGGACTGAGAGCACCAGCACCACGATCAGCAGGAATCTCACCATGATCCGCCTCCTCCTCCACCGCCGCCGCCGCCACCACCGCCGCCCCCACCGCCGCCGCTGAAGCCGCCACCGCCGCCACCACTGGACGACGACGAGTGCGGCGCGGTGTAGGCGCCGATCGACGACGATAACGCCGAATCGAAGCTGTCGAAACTGGCCCCGCTCGAACCGCCCACGAAGCCCCAGCCGGTGGCCGACGACGAGTGGTACCAATCCGGTTGCGGGGCAGGCGTATCCGTCGACGTCTCATACTTCTTGGCCCACAGTGCTGCCACCCCGGCTGCCACTGCGAACGGCACGTAGGCGGTGTAGAGGTCCTTGCGGGCGGAGAAGTCGAACCGCGTCTCGGCCGAGTCGGTGGCCAGCATGCGGTGGAATCCACCCGCGCGCGACCACAATTCGCGTCCGGCCTCCGTCCGCCGGGTGCCCACGCCGCCGACCCACGACGTCAGGGAGACCAGGAAGAACGCCGCGAACGGCAGGCCCCACATGGTGCTGGGTATCCCGAACCAGCGGAGGAAGCAGCACACCGCCAGGACCAGCGCGAAGAAGTTGGCGGTGCGCAGCCACAGTTCCTTCGTGCGCTTGACCATCAGACGGTTGTCGAATGCCCAGTTCTCGACGGCTTTGGCGATGTCGGTCTTGGCCTTGATCAGCTTCTCGCCGGACTTGACGGTCTTCTTCGCCTCGAACTCGGTGCCGGGCCGGTTCACGTTGAGCGCGATACCGACCTTCCGGCTGACGGGATCTATGCGTTCCCATTCGGCGATATCGACGAGGCCGCGGACCTTCCACTTCTCGTCGTTGACCTGCCTCAGCTCGATCAGTCCCCGGTCGGCGAGATAGAAGAGCGTCGCGGTGAGAGCGTTCTTCGGCACGGTCTCGGTGCGGATGTATTCCATCTGCACCGGCCCCAGACCTGGCGGGGGCGTGTACTGCAACGGGAATCCCGGCGACGGTTCGACGGTGGTGCGACGCCACAGATAGGCGCCAAGCGCGAACGCCACCGAAAGGCCGGCGACCCACAGTACGCCGGTCACCGATCGGCCGAAGATGCGGTCCCAGGTGTACGGCCAGGGCAGGCTCATCCGCGGCGGTGTCGGGACGTCGACACCGGCGCGCACGGTCACCGGAGTCCGCGACACCAGGTGGTCCGCCGACAGTTCGACCTTGTTGCCGGTAACCGACAAGTTCTCGCAGGGGCCGCCGAGTCCGTAGCCAACGGAGCACTGCGCCTGGCCGACCTCGCCGGGCAGCGTGACGGAGATATCGGCGCGTTGGATCCGGTTGTTCCAGGACGGGGCGATGACATTCCAGAAGAACACCGACGGTGACGCCGCCGACTCGCCGGTGGAACTTGCGAATCGCTTGTCGGCGCCGGTGCTTCCGGGGTCGAGGACACCGGCGATGGTGTAGCGGATCTCGAAGACGTGTGTTCCCCAGGTCAGGTATTCGTCGGGATCACCGATCTTGGCCACCCGGAACCGCTCGCCGTCCTCCCACAGCATCTGGTACGACACGGGCCTGCCGTCGAGCAGGATCGAGGTGATCTCGGGCTTCTGCCGGACCCGGGGGAAGTTCTGGTTGGCGACGTCCCAGTAGCGGAAGATGCCGTGCCGGCCGCTGGGAAATTCGGCGGTGATCGTCTCCACCGCGTCAAGCTGACCCTCGCGGTTGACGACGAAGTCCGCCTCGTAATTGCTGAAGACCACAGGATCGGAGATCTCGGAGGCCTCCGAGCCGCCCTGGAACACCAGCGGCCACAGCAGCCCAAAGGTGATGAGCGCCAACGGGATCAGCCACCGGATCACCCGCCACATGGCTACCTCCTGATCGGCACGACGCGCCGTGTCCGCATTACCCTATGTGCAACGGGTCGATTTGCACACGAACTGGCTGCTGATCGTGGCGCGCGCTGTGCACGGCGGTGGCCCGCCGCAGTGCCGCCGCAAGCGCCAGTCCGCCGTCGCGCGGCACCCGCACGAGCATCCGGCTGACCGGAGTGTCGGCCGGGGTGCCGGGCGGCCGGCGGGCACCGGTCGGCAGGTCGACGGGGCCGAGCAGCTCCGCGGTGTCGGGCAGCAGGGCGGTGTCGAGCAGGACCTTCACCGCACCCGGCGCGCCGTCGACGGCGGCGATGTGCACGGCCGGCGGCAGTCCAACCTCGGCGCGCGCGTCGAGTTCGCCTTCGGCGTGGCCGACCGGGTCCCACCGGATCAGCGCCTGCACAGTCGGAATTCCCGAGTCCGCTACCACCGCGACCACACCGCCGTCGGCGCGGTTGCGCACCAGCGCGGTGGCGGCCATCCAGCGCCGCAGCGCGTCCTCGGCGGCGCGCAGGTCCTGCCGGCCGAGCAGGGCCCAGCCGTCCAGCAGCAGTGCCGCGCCGTAGCCGCCGGTCGCGATGGGCTCGGCTCCCGGTGTCGCGACGACGACGGCCGGTTGGCCCGGTACGGCAGCTACCATCGCATCGCCGCCCGAGGTGATCACCGCGCTACCCGGAAACGCCTTGCCGAGTTCCTCAGCGGTGCGCCGGGCGCCGACGACGATGGCGCGCACCGCGTCCGAGCCGCAGCGTGCACAGCGCACCGCGGGCTCGTCGCGGCCACACCAACGGCACGCCGCACCGGCGGCGTTACGGTCGGGCAGCGACAGCGGACCGGTGCAGTGCCGGCACCGGGCGATGGTCCGGCAGCGGGCACACGCCAACGCCGGTACATAGCCGCGCCGCGGCACCTGAACGAGTACCGGCAGTCCGTTCTGCAGTGCGGTCCGCGCGGCGCGCAACGCCACCGACGGGAGCCGCGCGGTGTGCGCGGCGGGGTCGCGCTCCTGCTCGTAGCCGCTGTCGTCCATGGCGATCACACGGGGTGATGCGGCGCGCACGACAGGCCGGGCCGCCACCAGGTCGTGCGCCCAGCGGCTGCGCACAAGCGCCTGCGCCTCTGCCGTGCGGGCGTAGCCGCCGATCAGGGCCGCGCACCGCAGCTGGTGGGCGCGCAGCATCGCCACCTCACGGGCGTGCGGGTAGGGCGCGCGCGGCTCGGCGAGGGTGTCGTCGCCGTCGTCCCACACCATCACCAGGCCGAGATCGGTGACGGGCGCGAACACGGCGCTGCGGGTGCCGATGACCAGGCGGGCATTACCGCGCAGCACCGACAGCCACCGGCGGTAGCGCTGCGCGGGACCCAGACCCGCCGACAGCGCCACCACCCGCGACTCGTCAACATGCTGAATGGCGGCGTCGCTCAACGCATCCACGTCGCGCTGGTCCGGCACAATGGCCAGCACTCCGCGGCCGGAGTTCACCGTCACCGCAGCGGCCTCGGCGAGCCGGTCGGCCCACCACTGGCCGGGCAGCGACTGCCAGACCGCGCGGGCGGCGCGACCGTCGCGCAGCGCGGAAAGGAACTGTTCGCCACGGCCGTAGGCGGCCCAGGCCGCGGTGTCCACGGGTGTGGCGGTGAACGGCGCCGGCTCTGGGGCGGTTTGCTTTTCGACATTCGCGTGCCGCGGCGGGACGGCCAGGCGCAGAACGTCGGCCCGGGTGCCGGCATAGCGCGCGGCCACCGCGTCGACCAGCCGGCGCACGTCGACAGTGAGTACCGGCTCGGCGGACACGACCCGGTCCAGCCAGCCGAGCTTGCCGACATGGTCTGTGTCCGAACGCCTTTCGAGGACGAAGGCGTCGACGAGCCGGCCGTGAAACCGCACCCGAACGCGAACCCCGGGCTGAGCGTCATCCGACTGTTCGGAGGAGACCAGATAATCGAATTCGCGGTCCAGATGGGGCACCGACAGCAAGGGCAGGACACGCGCGATGGGCTCGTGCTCGGCCTGCTGCCGGGTAGTCGTCACGCCGCAGGTGTAGCAGACGGCACAGACGAGCGGCCGAAGACGGCGGCGAGCCCCGCTGCCGCCCACAGTCTGGTGGTGGGCCGGTGTGCGTACGGTGTCCTCATGTCCGTTGCTGAGGAGAAGCCGGCCGTCGACGCCATGGTGCTGAAGCTACTGGAGGCCGTTCCGTTTCAGTTGACAACCGACGGAGGTGTCGAGGCAGCGCGACAGCGGTTCCGTGAGCTTCCCCGCCGGGAGGTTCGCCCCGAGGTGCGCACCGAGGACCGCACCATCAACGGCCCGGCGGGCAAGCTTCCGATCCGGGTGTACTGGCCGCCGAACGACGGCGAATCGACTCCGCCGGTGGTGGTGTTCTTCCACGGCGGTGGGTGGTCGGTAGGTGACCTCGATACGTATGACGGCGAAGCGCGTGGCCACGCGGTCGGGGCGGACGCGGTGGTGGTCTCGGTGGATTACCGGCTGGCGCCCGAACTCGCCGTGGCGGGCCACGACCCACTGCGCGACGACGGCGCCCGCTACGCCGAACTGCTGACGGACGCCGGTGTGCCCGCCGAACTGCATAACGCCGAGACGCTCATCCATGGTTATCTGGGGTACGCGGGTGTGGTGCCGGCCGCGACCGAAGCGACCGAACGCGGATTGTCGGCGCTTCGGGAGGCGTTGCACCGGGCATGAGCAGTAACAATTCAGTGGACATCGTGCACGCGTTCTGGGACGAGGTCTGGAACGCGCACGATCCCGCGGCCGTCGACAGGTTCGTCGCCGACGACTTCGTCATCGTCAACGCCGGACACGAAATCTCCGGGCGGGAGAACTTCAAGGAGTGGGTGGCGGGGTTCCTGGCGAAAGTCAACGACCTGCACCTCGAGGTCGTCGAGTCGTTCCAGAACTCCGACGGCAGCCGCGTCGCTAACCGCGACCTGAACTCGGGCGCTAACGTGAGGCCATGGCTGAATCCACCACCGCGCGCCCGGGCATCGACCCGGCCATGCAGGCGCTTCTGGACGCGTTTCCGTTCAAGTTCACCGCCGACGACGGCGTCGAGGTGGCTCGCGAGCAGATGCGCCAACTGAAGGCACCGCCAGAACTCTTGCCCGACATGCGAATCGAAGAGCGCACGATCGGCTACGGGGACATCATCGACATACCCGTGCGCATCTACTGGCCGCCGATCGCCCAGCACGACAATCTGCCGGTGGTGGTCTTCTATCACGGCGGTGGCTGGTCGATCGGCGACCTGGACACCCACGACCCTGCGGCCCGCGCTCACGCGGTCGGAGCGGAGGCCATCGTGGTATCGGTGGACTATCGGCTCGCCCCGGAGCACCCGTGGCCCGCCGGCATTGACGACTCGTGGGCCGCGCTGCGGTGGGTCGGCGAGAACGCCGCCGAACTGGGCGGCGACCCGGCACGCATCGCTGTCGCCGGCGACTCGGGGGGCGGCAACCTCTCGGCGGTGATGGCGCAATTGGCGCGTGATCAGGGCGGGCCGCCGCTGGTCTTTCAACTGCTGTGGTACCCCACGACGACGGCCGACATGACGCTGCCGTCAATGATCGAGAACGCCGACGGGCCGATACTCGACCAGGAAGTCGTGGCCGCGTTCCTGCACTGGTATCTGCCCGACACCGACGTCAGCGAGCCCGCCAAGCTGCCGCCCACCCTTGCGCCCGCGAACACCGCAGACCTCTCCGACCTGCCGCCGGCGTTCATCGGCACGGCCGAATACGACCCGCTGCGTGACGACGGCGCACGCTACGCCGAATTGCTGAGGGCCGCAGGCGTTCCCGTCGAGCTTCGCAACGAACCCACCCTGGTGCACGGCTACGTCAACTTTGCATTGGTGGTTCCGGCAGCGGCCGAGGCCACCAACCGGGGGTTGGCGGCGCTGAAGGCCGCACTGCACCGGGGATGACCGATCAGCAGGTGCTCGACGCCCGCACACCGCGCGAATGGGAAGACTGGTTGGAGCGCAATCACGACGCAGCGTCCGAAGTCTGGGTGCGATTGTTCAACAAGAATGCGCCGCAGCCTGGCATGTCGTACGGCGAGGCGGTGGAGATTGCGCTGTGCTTCGGATGGATCGACAGCCTGACACGCAAGTACGACGCAGTGTCACGCATTCAGCGGTTCAGCCCGCGAAAGCCGCGTAGCCCGTGGTCGAAGTCCAATGTCGAACGCGTGCAACGCCTCATCGACACCGGACGCATGCGGGAGGCCGGTCTGCGTGAGATCGACGCCGCCAAGGCCGACGGCCGCTCGCCGGGACCCTAGGCAGTGTGCGGATACGCGCTCGGCGGCACACCGTGCCAGCGTTTGAACGCGTGGCAGAACGTCGAAGTGTCGGTGTAGCCCAACCGCTTTGACACTTCGTCCACGGTGAGACCGACATTGCACAGCAAGTCGACGGCCAGCGTGGAGCGGGACTCGTTGAGCAGCGCACGGAACGATGTGCCCTCCTCGGCGAGCTGGCGCCGCAGCGTGCGCGGGTGCACGTCGAGTTCGGTGGCGACCTCGGGCAGCGTTGGGAACCCACCGGATTTCCGGAAGAGCTTGGATCGCACCACCGCGGTGATACCGCGACGTTGCTCGTTGCGCTGCATCAGCACATCGCACTGGGCGATACAGAGCTCGAGCGTGTGCCGGTCGGCCTGCGGCAGCGGCTCATACAGTTGGATCATGGCGGCGCCCGCGCAGCACTTGAGCACGTTGACGATGACGCGCGAGGCGATCACCGTCGGGTTCGACGCGGGCGACGGTTTCCTCGGCCGGACGCGTGGACGCGACATCGCCCGATTTCGCTGCGGCGGAAGGCGTTTCGTCTCGATTACGCACCCCGACTACGTCGACCACGTGCTGCACCGGGCGCGGCTGAAGTATGTCAAGTCCAACGACTACGAGCCCATTCGGGCCGCTGCGGGCATCAACCTGCTGACCGATGAGGGTGACTCGTGGGCCGCGCATCGGACCACCCTGAACCCAACGTTCGCGCGGCGCCATCTCAACGAGTTAGTCGACCTGATGATCGACCCGATCGAACGCGTCGCCGCCGACCTTGCGGCACAGGACGACGGCGCGAAGTTCGACATGCACGCGACGATGGTCGAGGCCACGCTGCGTGTCGTCGCGAATGCCCTGTTCAGCCAGGATTTCGGTCCGCTGGTGCACAGCATGAAGGACCTGACCACCCGCGGCCTGCGACGAACCGAGCGGCTCGGCAGGCTCGGCTTGTGCGGACTGCTGCCGCGGCCCGTCTACGAAGCGCTGGCCTGGTCCTCGCAGCGCTACTACTCCGCGGTTTGGATCATCGCGCGCGAGGCGGTCGAAGACGACATCGTCGACGGGCACCACATCCGCCCGGGCACGACAGTGCTCATCCCGATCCACCACATCCACCACGACGAGCGCTGGTGGCCCGACCCCGAGACCTTCGACCCCAACCGCTTCATTGGCGACGCCGGCAAGGACCGGCCCAGATCGGCGTATCTTCCGTTCGGCGGCGGACGGCGGATCTGCATCGGGCAGAGCTTCGCGCTGATGGAGATGGTGCTGATGGCGGCGATCATGAGCCAGCGGTTCACATTCGACGTGAACCCGACCATCCGGTAGAACTCGAAGCGACGCTGACGTTGCGGCCCAGGCACGGACTGCACGTCATCGCATGCACACGGGAGGCCCTGTGACAGTGCCCGATAACGACACCGTCATCGTCGGCGCCGGCTTTTCCGGCATCGGCACCGCGATCAAGCTCGACAAGTCGGGCATGGGCGATTACCTGGTCGTCGAGGCCGGCGACGGGCCCGGCGGAACCTGGTACTGGAACACCTATCCCGGTATCGCCGTTGACATCCCGTCGTTTTCCTATCAGTTCTCCTTCGAGCAGAGCCCGAAGTGGTCGCGCACCTACGCGCCCGGAAACGAACTGAAGGCCTACGCCGAGCACTGCGTCGACAAGTACGGGCTGCGTCCCAAGATCAGGTTTTCCACCAAGGTGCTCGGCGCCGACTTCGACGAAGAGGCCAGCCTGTGGTGCATCCGCACGGACCCCGGCGGCGTGGTGACCGCGCGGTTCCTGGTCAATGCCAGCGGGGTGCTGACCACACCGAAGCTGCCCGACATCGACGGCGTCGACTCCTTCGCCGGCCTGACCATGCACACCGCTCGGTGGGACCACGACCAGGACCTGACCGGCAAGCGCATCGCCATCATCGGCACCGGCGCCTCGGCGGTTCAGGTCATCCCCGAAATCGCGCCAATTGTCCAGCATCTCACCGTTTTTCAGCGCACTCCGATCTGGTGCTTCCCCAAGTACGACGTGCCACTGTCGGCCGCGTCGCGGTTTGCGATGCGCATACCCGGCGGCAAGTCGGTGCAACGGTTGCTGAGCCAGGCGTTTGTCGAATTCACGTTCCCGCTGGCGGCGCAGTACTTCACCGTGAATCCAATGGCCAAGCGGATGTCAGAGGTCGGCAAGGCCTATCTCCGCAAGCAAGTCGACGATCCGGTGGTGCGGGACAAGCTCACGCCGCAATACGCGGTCGGCTGCAAGCGGCCGGGGTTCCACAACACGTACCTGTCGACGTTCAACCGCGACAACGTGCGGTTGGTGACCGAGCCGATCGACAAGATCACCGGCTCCGGTGTCGCGACCGCCGACGGTGACACCCACGAGGTCGAAGTCCTCATCCTGGCGACCGGGTTCAAGGTGATGGACACCGACAACGTGCCGACCTATCCGGTCAGCGGGCCCGGCGGCCGGTCGCTGAGCCGATTCTGGGACGAGCGCCGGCTACAGGCCTACGAGGGCGTCAGCGTGCCGGGCTTCCCGAACTTCTTCACCGTGTTCGGGCCCTACGGCTACGTCGGGTCGTCGTACTTCGCGCTCATCGAGGCGCAGACACACCACATCGTCCGCTGCCTGAAACGGGCCCGACGCCGTCACGCCAGCCGCATCGAGGTGACAGAGGAGGCCAACGACCGCTACTTCGCCGAGATGATGCGCAAGCGGCACCGGCAGATCTTCTGGCAGGACAGCTGCCAGCTGGCCAACAGCTACTACTTCGACAAGAATGGCGATGTGCCGCTGCGGCCGGCCAGCACGGTCGAGGCGTACTGGCGCAGCCGCCGCTTTCCGCTCGACGACTACCGCTTCACCGCTTATACCGCGAGCAGACAGAGAATCGCGTTACCCGACGCAGAATCGTGCGATTCTGCTGGCCCGAGAACCCGAGAAACTAGACCGAAGCCTTCAGGTCATCGACCTTGTTGAGCTGCTCCCACGGCAGTTCGACGTCGGTGCGGCCGAAGTGGCCGTAGGCCGCCGTCTGCGCGTAGATCGGGCGCAGCAGGTCCAGGTCGCGCACGATCGCGCCGGGCCGCAGGTCGAAGACGGCGGTGATGGCCTTCTCGATGCGGGCGGGGTCGACGGTCTCGCTGCCGAAGGTCTCGACGAACAGGCCGACCGGCGCCGCCTTGCCGATCGCGTAGGCGACCTGCACTTCAACGCGTTCGGCCAGGCCGGCAGCAACCACGTTCTTTGCCACCCAGCGCATCGCGTACGCCGCGGAACGGTCCACCTTGGACGGATCCTTGCCGGAGAACGCGCCGCCGCCGTGGCGGGCCCACCCGCCGTAGGTGTCGACGATGATCTTGCGTCCGGTCAGGCCGGCGTCGCCCATCGGGCCGCCCAGCACGAACTTGCCGGTCGGGTTGACCAGCAGCCGGTAGTCCGAGGTGTCCAGGGTCTCGTGGGCGAGGTCGCCGAGCACGGTGTTGACGACCTTCTCGCGAATGTCGGGGGTGAGCGTGGCCTCCAGGTCGATACCGTCGGCGTGCTGGGTCGACAGCACGACGGTGTCCAGCCGCACCGGGGTCCGGCCGTCGTACTGGATGGTGACCTGTGTCTTGCCGTCGGGCCGCAGGTAATCCACGACGCCGTTCTTGCGCACCTCGGCCAGCCGGCGCGCCAGCCGGTGCGCCAGTGCGATGGGCAGCGGCATCAGCTCGGGAGTGTCCTTGATGGCATAGCCGAACATCAGGCCCTGGTCGCCGGCGCCCTGGGCGTCCAGCGGGTCGACCTCGCCCTCGACGCGGGCCTCGTACGCGGTGTCCACGCCCTGGGCAATGTCGGGTGACTGCGCGCCGATCGCGATGTTGACGCCGCACGACGCACCATCGAAGCCCTTGGTGGACGAGTCGTAGCCGATCTCGAGGATGCGGTCGCGCACGATCTTGGGGATGTCGGCGTACGCGGTAGTGGTGACCTCACCGGCGACGTGCACCTGGCCGGTGGTCACCAGGGTCTCGACCGCGACGCGCGAACGCGGATCCTCGGCGAGCAACGCGTCGAGCACCGAGTCGCTGATGGCGTCACAGATTTTGTCGGGGTGGCCCTCGGTCACCGACTCACTGGTAAACAGCCGAGCATTGCTCACGGTTCGATCCCTTTCCGAAACTTAGTTAGTCGAATTATATCTCTGCCCTGCTGCACCCAAGCGCCTGCCCTGGTCGCGCGCAACCCTTACGCGCAGCGTGATGCGTGCGCCCGGATCTACTCGCCGCCGCTGTGCAGGAAGGCCACGATCGAGTCCACGATACGGCTGGCCATCAGAGTTTTCGAACCGTGCTCCAGTGCAGATTCGGTTCCGTCCGCCGCCAGTAGCCAGCCGTCGTTGTTGTCCACCTCGAAGGCACGATTCTCACCGACGGCATTGACGACGAGCAAATCGCATCCTTTGCGCTGCAGCTTGGCCCTAGCGTGGAACAGCACGTCCCCGTCGGCATCGCCGGTTTCCGCAGCGAACCCGACAATCGCCCGCATGTTGGGCAGCTGGCCGTCGGTGCGGCCACGTACGGCACCCACCAGCACATCGTCGTTGCGCACGAGCTCGATCGAGGGCTCGCCCTCGCTTTCGGGGCCCTTCTTGATCTTGCTCGTCGCAGGATGTGCGGGCCGGAAGTCGGCGACCGCCGCGGCCATAACGAGCACATGAACGTCGGGCGCGAGCTTGGATACCGCGTCGCGCAGCTGGCTTGCCGAGCCGATGTGCACGACCTCGACACCGGCCGGGTCGATCAGGCCAGCCGTATTACCGGCGATCAGCGTGACATCGGCGCCACGCTGGGCCATCACGCGGGCCATCGCGTAGCCCTGCTTGCCGGAGCTGCGGTTGCCGATAAAGCGCACCGGGTCGATCGGTTCGCGGGTGCCGCCCGCGGTCACAAGCACCTTGACGCCGGCCAGGTCGTAGGGCAGCGCGTCGCCGCGGGCCAGCAGCAGCTGGGCCAGTGTGGTGATCTCCTCGGCCTCGGGCAGGCGTCCCGCGCCGCTGTCGGCACCTGTCAGCCGGCCCGACGCCGGCTCCAGGACGACCGCGCCACGCCGGCGCAGGGTGGCGACGTTCTCGACGGTGGCCGGGTGGAACCACATCTCGGTGTGCATGGCCGGCGCGAACAGCACGGGACATCGCGCGGTCAGCAGCGTCGCGGTCAGCAGGTCGTCGGCGCGCCCCGTTACGGCACGGGCCAACAGATCCGCGGTGGCCGGGGCGACGACGACGAGGTCGGCTTCCTGACCGATCCGGACGTGCGGCACCTCGTGGACGTCGTCGAAGACGCCGGTATGGACGGGTTCGCCGGAAAGGGCTTCGAAAGTGGCGGCGCCGACGAAGCGCAGCGCGGACTCGGTGGGGACGACGCGGACCGCGTGGCCGGCCTCGGTGAGCTGACGGACCACGGTGGCCGCCTTGTAGGCGGCGATGCCTCCGGCGACGCCGACGACGATCCGCTTGCGGTCCATGAGGCGGCGGGCCTAGCTACTCGCCCTCGGTGTGCTCGAGCAGGTCCTCGTGGATCTCGCGCATCGCGATCGACAGCGGCTTTTCCTGCAGGCCGGGCTCGACCAGCGGGCCGACGTACTCGAGGATGCCGTCGCCGAGCTGGTTGTAATAGTCGTTGATCTGCCGCGCGCGCTTGGCGGCATAGATCACCAGCGCGTACTTGCTCGACGCGCGGTCCAGCAACTCGTCGATGGGCGGATTGGTGATGCCCAGCGGCGTGTCGTAGGCGCCGATGGACGACGTGTCGATGTCGTCCACAGCGGCCAGCTGTGCATCGGCGTGCGGGGTGCTCACGTAGAAAATCTCCTGGCGGTATCGGTGTGATTGCCTTCGAACTTAGGTGGCTCTGGCGACTCCCGCGCCGTGCCCGACGCGTTGCCCACCAGCAAGGATACCAATTCGGCGCAGGCAGACTCCAATTGGCTGTTCACGACGACCTCGTCGAAGTCGTCCTGGGCGGCCAGTTCAGCCCGGGCCGTGGCAAGCCTGCGGGCCATCGCCTCCGGGGTCTCCGTGCCGCGGCCGGACAGCCTGCTCTCGAGCGCCTCCCAGCTGGGTGGGGCGAGAAAGACGGTGATCGCCTCCGGCATGGCTTGCTTGACGGCCCGCGCGCCGGCCAGGTCGACCTCGATGAGGACCGCGTGTCCGGCCGTCGTCGCGTCGCGGATGGGCTGGGCCGGCGTCCCGGAGCGGTGCAGGCCGCCGTGGATTTCCGCCCATTCCAGCAGCGCGCCCTGCTCGATCAGCTGCTGGAATCGCTCGACGGTCACGAACGAATAGTCGACGCCGTCCACCTCGCCGAGACGTGGCGCCCTGGTGGTGACGGAGACGGAAAAGTGCAGGTCGGGAAGCCGTTCGCGCAGGCAGCGGACAACGGTGGATTTCCCGACGGCAGACGGGCCGGACAGCACCACGACCGGAGCCTTAGTCCTGCCCGGCCCTCCGCCTTCGCTCACTGACCTCCCTTACGAGAAGTCGAACTTTTCCAGCAGAGCCTTCCGCTGACGGTCACCCAGGCCGCGCAGCCGGCGGGTCGGGGCGATCTCGAGCTCTGTCATGATCTCCTGCGCCTTGACCTTGCCGACCTTGGGCAATGCCTCCAGAAGCGCAGAAACCTTCATCTTGCCCAAGACCTCGTCGGTCTCGGCATCCTTGAGCACCTGCTTGAGGTTGGTGCCGCCGCGCTTGAGCCGATCTTTGAGTTCGGCACGTGCTCGACGTGCGGCAGCAGCCTTCTCCAACGCTGCCGCGCGCTGTTCGTCGGTCAACTGGGGAAGGGCCACGGGTTCCTCCGTCTCATCACCATCAACTGTTTTGCCTCGGCTGTTGCAGAAACCAGCCAGCGACGACGACCGTACCCACGCATTCTGACGAAAGCGAACCCCACCCCCTGGTTACGGGGTCAAAAGCCCAGCGTGTAGTGCGCGGCCGCGGCGGCCTGAGAACCGCGCCGAACCGCCCAAAGGACGCCGTCGCCGTGAAAACCCCGACGGAACTGCCTGCATAACAAGGGTTTTCGAGAGTCCCTTCGATTGCGAGGGGTCCGGCGGGGCCGTCGGGACTGGTGGCCCGCGGGCCGTCGCGTCGCGTGGTTCAGAAAATTTTCGCCTGGTCACGGCGTGTCGGGCGTGTCGCGACCAGGTAACGGCATCGTTTAGTTGACGGGTCAATTGACAGGCCGGTGGCAGTTACGCGGCAGATCACGGACAGTTTGACTGCCTAACTTCGGGCTGGTCGGGGGTTGAACACCCCAAGAAGCCGAGAGGGCACGCAAAATGAATGCAAAACGTCTCGCCTGCGCCTCAGTGATAGCCGCCGGGCTGGCCATATCCGCGTTGACGGCCGGTCTGGGCACCGCGGCGGCCGATCCGCCGCCGTGCAATCCGCAGTGGTGCGGAGGGCCGGGCGACCACCACGGTGGCCCTGGCGACCACCCAGGAGGCCCGCCAGGCGGTTGGAACGGGGATCCCGGTCGCCCGGGCGGGCCTGGCGACCGGGGCCCGTCGCCGTGGGACCACAACCCCGGTTGGGGACCGCCGCCCCCCGACCAGGCCTGGCGCGGCATGGACCAAGGCCGGTTCGATCACCAGCCGTTCAACTACATGGGCAGCTGGGTGACGCCGATCTTCAACCCCGACTTCAACAACTGGGGGTTCTGGTTCTTCGGGATCTGGATCCCGCTGTAGACCGGCCCCTGCTGCCGCGGACAGTAGTCAACTACAGTGCGTAGTAGATCCACGGGAATTGGTTCGAAGTACCGGGAGCCGGTCCATGCGACGCGCATTTCAAGTATTTCTCGCCCTGTTCGGCGTCATCGTCATCGCTATATCGCTCGCGCATTTCGCGATCGGGCCGGCGGCGATCCTCGGCGGAACCGAGGTCAACCCGACTTCTGACGGCGAGGACAGGTTCTACGCCGGGCTGTTCCTGTGCTACGGGATCGCCCCGTTGTGGTGCGCGCGAGACGTGCAACACAAGCGCGTCTACGTGAACCTGCTGGCCGCCGCGCTCTTCATCGGCGGCATCGGGCGGCTGTTGGCCGTGATCCTTGTCGGGCCACCGCATGCGTTCTACGTCGCGATGCTGGTGCTGGCGCTGCCGCCGCTGATGCTGCTCGCGGCCAAGCGCGTCGAGGAACCGACTCCGATTACCGCTTGAAACCCGTTGCTAACCCGGTACATTCGGGCGATGTCACGCACGGTTCGTTCGGTCTATGCCGTGCTTGCGGTGTTTGTCGGCGGCCTGGCGTCGAGCGTCGCCACCCCGGCGTGGGCGTGCGGCTGCGGCGCATATATCCCCGACCAGGCCGGCGCGTCCGTCGCCGACGAGCGCGCGTTGGTCGCCTGGGACGGCAATAGCCAGGACATCCTGATGTCGTTCAACGTTGCGGGCAGTTCGGACAAGGCCGCCTGGGTGATGCCCGTGCCGTCGGCCGCGCAGGTCTCACTCGGCGACGCAGAGGCGTTCGAGGAGCTCGGCCGGCTCACCGCGCCGCGCGTTGAGTACCGCGATTCGTGGTGGCCGACATTCACCTGGCTGTCCACGGGTAGTCCGGCGGACACGGCAGGTGCGCCTCCCGGCGCCGGCGTCGACGTGCTCGGTCGTCAGCGGATCGGCCCTTTCGACGTCACCCGGCTTGCCGCCCACGACTCGACCGCGCTGGCGACGTGGCTGACAGACAAGGGATTCCCACATCCGGATGGCCTCGACGACAACCTCGCGCCGTACATCGCAGACGGCTGGGAGATCGTCGCGATCCAACTCGCCCCGGCCGAAGAGGGCGAGTCGCTGACCGGCGACCTGCAGCCGATGCGGCTGACGTTCACGTCCGACACGGTCGTGTACCCGATGCGGCTATCCCGCTCGGCGACAACGCCGCAGACCGTCGATTTGTACATCCTGGCCGACCATCGAATGGACCCGAAGGCCGTGCCGGTAGCCGACGAGGAGCCGTCCCTCGAGTTCGCCGGGCGTATCGAGCCGGCCGACGTCTCCCCCGCCCTGGCGGCGTACGTCCGCGACGGCGCGTTCCTGACGCGCTGGAACAACTACCTCGGCGAGCCGGCATCTATCGACGGCGATTACGTGTTCGAGCAAGCAGCGTCAGACACCCCGTACCAGCACGTCATCTACCGCATGCGCAACCGCGGCGACCTCACCGGGCTGATCCTGCTTTTCGCGGTCGCATCGGGCATCGTCGTGATCGCCGTTGTGCTCGCGCGGCGGCGTCGGGCTGAAGGGCCGCGCCGAGCGGGTCAGGCCAAATAGGCCACGGCGTCGCGCATGCGTTCGGCAGCCGCCCGCAATGCCGCTACGTCGGGTCCGGCACGCAGGACCTCGCGTGAGACGGCGGGCAACAGCTGTCCGGGACGCGCCCCGCCGAGGCCGCCAAGCGCTTCTGGGCGTCCGCCCTGAGCCCCGACGCCGGGAACCAACACCGGGCCGCCCAGGGCACTCACGTCGGGCGGGTCGGACAGCGTGGCACCGACGACGACACCGACGGAACCGGGCTCGGGCAGTGCGTTTCGGTTGACCGCGGCGGCGTCGTCGACGATCGACTGCGCGACGGTCTTGCCGCCGGTGTCTGCACGCTGCACGGTGACGCCCTCCGGGTTGGACGTGGCCGCCAGCACGAACACCCCGCGGCCATGCGCCGCAGCGGTGTCGAGAAGCGGCTGCAGCGAGCCGAAACCCAGGTACGGCGAGGCGGTCACCGCGTCGACGGCCAGCGGTGAGTCACCGGCCCACGCGTCGGCGTAGGCGGCCATCGTCGAGCCGATGTCGCCGCGCTTGGCGTCGGCCAGCACCAACACGCCGGCGGCCCGCAACGCGCCGATCGTGCGTTCCAGCACCGCATAGCCGGCGGCGCCGTACATCTCGAAGAACGCGACTTGCGGCTTGACGACCGCGAGATCGGCAAACGCCGCGACACAGATATCACAGAACTTGGCGAGCCCGGCAGTGTCCACCGTCAGATTCCACGCCTGCAGCAGTTCGGGATGCGGATCGATGCCGCAGCAGAGTGGCCCGCGCCGGGATACCGCGTCGGCCAGCCGGCGCCCGAACCCGACCAGCATTACGGCCCCAACACGCTGTGCAGCTCCTGCAGCGACATCACACCGATGTCGCCGCGGATGCCGGCCTCGATGCCCTGAACGGCCGCCGACGCACCCTGCACGGTCGTCACGCAGGGGATGTTCATTGCGACTGCGGCCGAGCGGATTTCATACCCATCGATGCGTGGTCCGGAGTTGCCGTATGGGGTGTTGATCACCATGTCGACCTCGCCGGCACGGATCGCGTCGACCGCGTCCAGGGCGGGCCGGCCGTCGCCCGGCGGTTCAAAGTGTTTGCGCACCTCGTCGCACGGAATACCGTTGCGCCGCAGCATCTCCGCGGTGCCCTCGGTGGCCAGCACCCGGAATCCCAAGTCGGCCAGCCGTTTCACCGGGAACACCAGTGAGCGCTTGTCGCGGTTGGCCACCGAGACGAACACCGTGCCCTGGGCGGGCAGCGATCCGTACGCCGCCGTCTGGCTCTTCGCGAATGCGCTGCCGAAGTCGCGGTCGATGCCCATCACCTCGCCGGTCGATTTCATCTCCGGGCCCAGCAGCGAGTCGACCTGCGCGCCATCGGACTTGCGGAACCGGTGGAACGGCAGGACGGCTTCCTTGACGGCAACGGGCGCGTTGCGTGCGGTGGTCCCGCCGTCACCGGTCCGCGCCAGCACGCCTTCCTCCCGTAACTGGGCAATGCTGGCGCCCAACATGATTCGTGCGCATGCCTTGGCCAGCGGCACCGCCGTGGCTTTGGACACGAACGGTACGGTGCGGCTGGCGCGCGGATTGGCCTCGAGCACGTAGAGCACGTCGTCCTTGAGCGCGTACTGCACGTTGAGCAGGCCGACCACCCCGATGCCGTGCGCGATGGCCTCGGTGGCGCGCCGCACCGACTCGATGTCGCTGCGGCCCAACGTCACCGGCGGCAACGCGCAGGCGGAGTCGCCGGAGTGGATGCCGGCCTCCTCGATGTGCTCCATGATTCCGCCGATGTACACCTCGGTGCCGTCGCACAGGGCGTCGACGTCGATCTCGATGGCGTCTTCCAGGAACCGGTCGACGAGCACGGGGTGTTCGGGCGACAGCTGGGTGGCGCGGGTGATGTAGCCCTGCAGAGTTTCTTCGTCGTAGACGATCTCCATGCCGCGGCCACCCAGCACGTAGGACGGCCGCACGAGCACCGGGTAGCCGATGTCTGCGGCGATCCGGCGGGCCTGCTCGAAACTGGTCGCGGTGCCGAACCGCGGTGCCGGAAGCCCGGCGTTGCCCAGTAACTCACCGAATGCGCCGCGGTCTTCGGCCAGGTCGATGGCCTTGGGGCTGGTGCCGACGATCGGCACGCCGGCTTTCTCCAGACGCTCTGCCAGCCCCAGCGGGGTCTGCCCGCCGAGCTGCACGATGACGCCGACCACGCCGGGACCGCCCTTGCCGGAGGCGGATTCGGCGTAGTAGACCTCGAGCACGTCCTCGAAGGTGAGCGGTTCGAAGTACAGCCGGTCGGCGGTGTCGTAGTCGGTGGAGACCGTCTCGGGGTTGCAGTTGACCATGACGGTCTCGAAACCGGCGAGGCTCAACGTGGTCGCGGCGTGCACACAGCTGTAGTCGAACTCGATGCCTTGCCCGATCCGGTTGGGTCCCGACCCGAGTATGAGCACCTTGGGCTTCTCCGCCTGCGGGGCGATCTCGGTCTCGGCGGCCGGGTCGAGCTCGTAGCTGCTGTAGTGGTACGGCGTCTTGGCCTCGAACTCGGCCGCGCAGGTGTCGACGGTCTTGAAGACGGGATGGATGCCGAGCCGCTGCCGCAGCGCGCGCACGCCGACCTCACCGGCCAGTTCCGGTCGCAGCGCGGCGATCTGGCGATCTGACAGTCCGTGGTGCTTGCTGCGCCGCAACAGTTCCTCGTCGAGCACCGGAGCATCCAACAGCTCGGAGCGCAGCGTGACGAGCCCGGCGATCTGCTCGACGAACCACGGGTCGACGCCGGAGGCCTCGGATACCTGGTCGACGGTGGCGCCCAGCCGCAGCGCGAGCTCGATGTCGTAGAGCCGTCCGTCGGTGGGAGTCTTGAGGCCCTCCAGAACCTCGTCGACAGCCACGTCGGGGTCGGCCCCGGTCCAGAACCCCGCCCGGCCGGTCTCCAGGGAGCGCATCACCTTGCCGAGCGCCTCGATGAAGTTGCGGCCCAACGACATTGCCTCGCCGACGGATTTCATCGTGGTGGTCAGGGTGGCGTCGGCGCCGGGGAACTTCTCGAACGCGAACCGCGGCGCCTTCACCACGACATAGTCCAGCGTCGGCTCGAAGCAGGCCGGGGTTTCCTTGGTGATGTCGTTGAGGATCTCGTCGAGGGTGTACCCGATCGCCAGCTTGGCGGCGATCTTGGCGATCGGGAAGCCGGTGGCCTTCGACGCCAGCGCGCTCGACCGCGACACCCGCGGATTCATCTCGATGACGATGAGCCGACCGTCGGCGGGGTTCACCGCGAACTGGATGTTGCAGCCGCCGGTGTCGACGCCGACCTCCCGCAGGATCGCGATGCCGAGGTCGCGCATCTTCTGGTACTCCCGGTCGGTCAGCGTCATCGCCGGGGCGACGGTGACGGAGTCGCCGGTGTGTACACCCATCGGGTCGACGTTTTCGATCGAGCACACCACGACCACGTTGTCGTGGCCGTCGCGCATCAGCTCGAGCTCGAATTCCTTCCAGCCGAAGATGGATTCCTCGATCAGCACGTTGGCGCTCGGCGATGCGGCGAGCCCGTCGCCTGCCATCCGCTCGACGTCCTCGGCGGAATACGCCATGCCCGAGCCCAGCCCGCCCATCGTGAACGACGGCCGCACCACCACCGGCAGCCCGAGCTCCTCGACGGTCTCGCGGACCTCGTCCATGGTGAAACACACGCGGGAGCGGGCGGATTCGCCACCGACCTTGGCGACGATGTCCTTGAACCGCTGCCGGTCCTCGCCGCGCTGGATGGCCTCGAAGTCCGCGCCGATGAGTTCGACGCCGTAGCGTTCCAGCACCCCGTTCTCGTAAAGCGCGACGGCGGTGTTCAGCGCGGTCTGGCCGCCGAGGGTGGCCAGCAGCGCGTCAATCTTGTTGCCCCGCTCGGCCTGCTGGGCGATGACGCGCTCCACAAACGCCGGAGTGATCGGTTCGACGTAGGTGTGGTCGGCGAACTCCGGATCGGTCATGATCGTCGCCGGGTTCGAGTTGACCAGACTCACCTGCAGCCCCTCGGCCCGCAGCACGCGGCAGGCCTGGGTGCCTGAGTAGTCGAATTCGCAGGCCTGGCCGATGACGATCGGCCCGGAGCCGATCACCAGCACGTGGTGCAGGTCAGTCCGACGCGGCATCTAACGGCCTCCTTGCGCCGAAACTGTATTCCGGCAGGAGAAGTTCGAGTAATGGCCTGCTGGAATACAGTTTCGGCGCAATTCAGGCATCAGCGCTCCCCTGCCATCAGGTCGACGAACTGGTCGAACAGGTACTCCGCGTCGTGTGGACCCGCCGCCGCCTCGGGGTGGTATTGCACTGAAAAAGCGCGGCCGTCAACGAGTTTGATGCCTTCGACGACGCCGTCGTTGGCGCAGGTATGACTGACCTCCGCAGCACCGAACGGGGTATCAAAGACCTCGCCCCGCTCTCCCTCTAACGCGAACCCGTGGTTCTGCGCGGTCACCGCGACCCGTCCGGTGGCGTGGTCGATGACGGGCACGTTGATGCCGCGGTGCCCGAACACCATCTTGTACGTCGAGCGGCCGAGCGCCCGGCCCAGGATCTGGTTGCCGAAGCAGATACCGAACAGCGGGATCCCGGCGCCGAGGACTTCGCGGGTGACGCCGACGATGTGGTCGGCGGTGGCCGGGTCGCCCGGCCCATTGGACAGGAACACCCCGTCCGGTTTCAGGTCGGCGATCTGATCGAAGGTCACCGTCGACGGCAGCACGTGGCTGCGAATGCCACGTCGGGCGAAGTTGCGTGGGGTGTTGGTCTTGATGCCAAGGTCGATCGCTGCGACGGTGAAGCGCTGCGGCCCATCGGGTTCGACGACATAGGTGGCGTCGGTGCTCACTTCACCGGCGAGGTTGGCGCCGAGCATCGACGGCTGGCTACGCACCCGGGTGAGGAGCTCATTGACGTCGGCCAGCGCGTCACCGGAAAACAGCCCGGCCTTCATCGAGCCCAGGCTGCGCAGATGGCGCACCACCGCCCGGGTGTCGATGCCCGCGATCCCGACGATGCCCTGGCGGACAAGTTCGTCGCCCAACGTGCCAGTGGCCCGCCAGTTGGACGCGCGCGGAGACGGGTCGCGCACCGCATACCCGGCCACCCAGATCTTGTCGCCCCGGCTTTCCGCGTCCTCGTGATTCCAGCCGGTGTTGCCGATCTGTGGTGCGGTGGCGATCACGATCTGCCCGTGGTAGCTCGGGTCGGTAAGGGTCTCCTGGTAGCCCGACATACCGGTGGAGAACACCGCCTCGCCAAGCGTCTGCCCGGCCGCCCCGAACGGGGTGCCGGTGAAGATGCGGCCGTCCTCGAGGACGAGCAGTGCCTTCCCCTTCGTCACGCCACCTCCTCCACCCAGCGCGCATATTCCCGACGATCATCGGCGCGAAACCCGGTGTCGATCTCGGTGCCCGACGGTAGGCGCCACCTGATTGCCAGGATGCCGCCTTCTGCGACTCACCTTGCCCGCGATGCCGCGCTCGGTCCGGATCGCGGCGATCGCCTCGTCGGGGATCCAGATCGGGCCGGCGCCGTTGCGCTGCAACATGATTCCTTCGGGGTAGCGGGTGAGCACGGCCTTGGTGCGATAGCCGAGATCGCCGGCGGCGACGCGGTCGTTCCAGCGCGGTACGAGCGTGCTGCCGACGTACAACCCCTTCATCGCGGGAATGATGGCCTGCCCCACGGTATCCGGCAGCGACGGCAGCGTGCCGATCAGTTCCGCCTGCCGCTCGGCACGCCGCCGCCAGCCGCGCATCATCGCCTGCATCAGCACGGCGGTCACCACGGCCAGCACCGCGGCGACGATCAGCGACCCGACGAGCGTTCCGGTGTTCACGTCGGGCTCTTCCCGTCCCGCGCGGTGACCTTGCCGCGCAGTAGCGTCAGGGTGACGGTCGCGGTCAGGTCCATGGATTCGTACGGCGTGTTATCCGAGCGGCTGGCCAGCTCGGATCCGGCGACGGTCCAGGTGGCGTCGGGGTCGACGACGGTCAGGTTGGCCGGCTCGCCGATCTCGAGCGGTCGCCCCTGGTCGGGCAATCCGACGATGCGGGCAGGGTTTTCGCTCATCACCCGGGCCACGTCGCGCCATGTCAATAGGCCCGGCCGCACCATCGTGTCGACCACCACCGACAGCGCGGTCTGCAGGCCCAGCATGCCGGGCCGGGCATTGGCGAATTCACAGACCTTCTCGTGTTCGGCGTGCGGTGCATGGTCGGTGGCCACGCAGTCGATGACACCGTCGGCCAGCGCTTGGCGCAGCGCCTCGGCGTCGGCGGCCTCCCGCAGCGGCGGGTTGACGCGGTTGCGGCCGTCGTAGGTGGCCAGCCGCCGATCATCGAGCATGAGGTGATGCGGCGTCACCTCGGCGGTGATCGAAATGCCTTGCGCCTTAGCCCATCTGACGATTTCGACGGTGCCGGCCGTAGAGGCGTGGCAGATGTGCACCCGCGCTCCGGCGTCGCGGGCCAATAGCGCGTCGCGGGCGACGATGGATTCCTCCGCGGCGCGGGGCCAGCCGGACAGGCCGAGCAGCGCGGCGTTGGGTCCCTCGTGCGCGACGGCGCCGACCGTCAGCCGCGGCTCTTCGGCGTGCTGCGCGATGAGCACACCCAGCCCGGTGGCGTATTCCAGCGCCCGGCGCATCACCAGCGGGTCATGGACGCAGACGCCGTCGTCGGAGAACATCCGCACCTGCGCGGCGCCTGCGGCCATCATGCCCATCTCGGTGAGTTGGGTTCCGGCCAGGCCCATCGTGACCGCGCCGACGGGATGCACGTCGACCAGGCCGACCTGTTGGCCGCGGTGCCAGACGTGGTCGGTGACGACGGGGCTGTCGGCGACGGGCGTGGTGTTGGCCATCGCGAACACCGCGGTGTAGCCGCCCAAAGCCGCTGCCGCCGAGCCGGTTTCAATGTCCTCGGCGTACTCACGGCCGGGCTCGCGCAGATGGGTGTGCAGGTCGACGAACCCGGGCAGCAGGATCTGATCGGTGGCATCGATGACGTCAGCATCGTCGGGGATGGCCAAGCCCGCGCCGATGTCGGCGATCTGCCCATCGGACACCAGCACATCGACGGGCTCGCCCTCGCCGTACAGCCGGACGCCACGAATCAGCAGGCTCATGCGCTGATCGCCTCCTGTTCTGCGCCGACGAGGAGGTGGAACAGCACCGCCATTCGGATATGCACACCGTTGGAAACCTGTTGCAGCACAGCTGATTGCGTCGAATCGGCCACGGAGGAAGAGATCTCCATGCCGCGCAGCATCGGGCCGGGGTGCAGCACCACCGCGTTGCCGGGCAGCATGGCCTGACGCTTCTCGGACAGTCCGTACAGCACCGAGTACTCCCGCGCCGACGGGAAGAATCCGCCGTTCATCCGCTCGGCCTGCACCCGCAGCATCAGCACCGCGTCGGCGATCGGCAGCTCCGCGTCGAGGTCGTGCGAGACAGTCACCGGCCATCCGGCCACTCCGACCGGCAGCAGGGTGGGCGGCGCGACGAGCACCACCTCGGCGCCAAGCGTGTCGAGCAGCAGGACGTTGGAGCGGGCCACCCGGCTGTGCAGGACGTCGCCGACGATTACCACCCGCTTGCCCTCGATGCCGCCCAGCCGCTGACGGATGGTCAGGGCGTCGAGCAGCGCTTGGGTCGGGTGTTCGTGGGTGCCGTCGCCTGCGTTGATCACCGTCGGCCCGCCACTCTCGGTAGCCGTCCACTCGGCGAGCTGCTGGGCCGCCCCGGAGGCGGGATGCCGGATGATCAGTGCGTCCGCCCCGGCGGCACGCAGGGTCAGCGCGGTGTCGCGCAGTGATTCGCCCTTGGCGACCGAGGATCCGGATGCGCTGACGTTGATGACGTCGGCGCTCATCCACTTGCCGGCGACCTCGAACGACACCCGGGTGCGCGTGGAGTTCTCGTAGAACATTGTGATGACGGTCCGGCCGCGCAGCGTCGGCAGCTTCTTGACCTCGCGGCCGAGTAGCGCCTGGCTGAACCGGTCGGCGTCGTCGAGGATGGCGGTCGCGTCGTCGCGGGACAGGTCGGACGCCGACAGCAGATGCCTTGGGCTCATTTGGAGATCACCACCCCGTCGCGGTCGTCGTCTTCGGTGAAAAGCACGTGCACGCTTTCGCTGCGCGAGGTGGGTACGTTCTTGCCGACGTAATCGGCGCGCAGCGGCAGCTCGCGGTGGCCGCGGTCGACCAGCACGGCCAGCTGCACCGCGCTGGGCCGACCGATGTCTCGCAGCGCATCGAGTGCGGAGCGGACCGAGCGCCCGGAGTACAGCACGTCGTCGACGAGGACGACGAGCGCGTCGTCGACGCCGCCCTCGGGGATCGAGGTGTCCTCCAGCGGCCGGGGCGGCTTGATGTTGAGGTCGTCACGGTAGAGCGTGATGTCGAGCGCGCCGTGCGGCAGTGTGACGCCCGAGAATTCCTTGATCTTGTCGGCAAGCCGGGCGGCCAGGGTGACGCCGCGGGTGGGGATGCCGAGGAGGACGACCCGTGGCGCGTCGGGACCGTCGAGCGCGGTCTTTTCGATGATCTGATGGGCGATGCGGGAGATGGTCCGGCCGACGTCCGCGGCGGACATCAATTCCCGGTCGGCACCTGAAGAGCCCAAGTGACTCTGACCTCCTTCTCCGCCTCTCTGGACGGATCGTTAAAGGATGTCGAAACTGCGGGGAGCTTAGCACCGGCCATTTCGCTGGCGAGGAGGGACCGGCCGTGCGCACCGCGGAATGAGAGGAATGGCGGCCTCACGAGAGCCAAAATGTTCACAGTTACAGTGATACTGTGAATCTGTGAAGAACATCACCGTTTCCGTGCCCGACGAGGTCTACCGCAGGGCAAGGATCCGGGCCGCAGAGCTTGGCAAGTCCGTAAGCGGGCTCGTTGCCGAGTTCCTGAACTCACTCTCCGAACGTGAAACCGAGTTCTCTCGGCTCGAAGCTAAGCAGAGGCGGATCCAAGGTGAGATCCACCGCTTCCGCGCGCGCGATCGCCTGAGCCGCGACGAACTCCACGACCGTGCGGTTCGTTGACACCAACGTCCTGCTCTACGCGATTTCGCGCGATCCACACGAGCAAGACAAGGCCCGGCGCGCAAACGACATTCTCGCTGGCCGCGACCTCGCGCTGTCGGTCCAGGTGCTGCAGGA
Organism: uncultured Actinomycetota bacterium; assembly: GCA_963848185.1. Lineage (GTDB taxonomy): Bacteria > Actinomycetota > Actinomycetes > Mycobacteriales > Mycobacteriaceae > Mycobacterium. Next base: position 183,955 of record CAWKCR010000004.1, on the reverse strand, counting down.
GTTCTATGTCCAGGCGACGCGCGAGGGCCGGCCCGATCCGATCACCCACGAGCAGGCCGTAGAGCTGGTCGAGTCGTTCATGCGGTTTCCCGTCGCCGCCATCACATCCGAGGTGATGCTCGCCGCCTTTGCGACACGTCGACGCTTCGGCATGTCCTACTGGGACGCCGCAATCCTTGAAGCTGGCCGCTCTCTCGGGTGCGGCATCGTCCTCTCAGAGGACCTGAACGACGACCAGGACTACGCCGGCATACGGGTCGAGAACCCGTTTCGCACTAGTGATTAGGTGAGGCCATTGGACCGACGCTGCCCCGCAGATCCCGCGCTACCCTGGCGAAAATGACAGGCCCCACATCCTCCGAAGTTCCGCAGTTCGATTTCGACGCCCTCTACCGCGGGGAAAGCCCGGCAGAAGGCGTGCCGCCGATGGAGTCTCCACCGTGGGACACCAAGGCGCCCAAGGAAAACGTCGTTGCCTGGCACCAGGCCGGCCTGATCCATGGCGACGTGCTCGACGTCGGGTGCGGCCTCGGCGACAACGCCATCTACCTGGCCCGGCAGGGCTTTTCGGTGACCGGTCTGGACATCTCCCCGACCGCGCTGACCACCGCCGAGCAGCGAGCGAAGGACACCGGGGTGAGCGTGCGGTTCGCGGTGGCCGACGCCACCAAGCTCGAGGGCTACACCGACGCGTTCGACACCGTGATCGATAGCGGCATGTTCCACTGCCTGGATGACGACGGGAAGCGCAGCTACGCCACGGTGGTGCATCGGGCCACTCGGCTGGGCGCCACGATGCTGATGGGGTGTTTCTCCGACGCCAACCCGCAGGATGGGGAATTCCCCGTGCCGGTTGTCCCTGAGCAGACGCTGCGGGAGACGCTCGACCGCGCTGGGTGGGAGATCACGTCGCTGGAGCCGACGACGGTGCAGCCCGTGGGGCTGCCGGAGATGTCATTCTGGCTCGTGCAGGCGCAGCGCCGCTGAGTACGCTGGCGCGGTGAATCTCGACGGCAACCGGGCGTCGATCCGCGAAGCGATCGACGCCGGCCTGCTCGCCGGTGCGGTCACCATGGTGTGGCGGTCCGGCGACGTGGTGCAGGTCAATGAGCTTGGCTACCGCGATGTCGACGCGGGTCTGCCGATGCAGCGCGACACGATCTTCCGCATCGCGTCGATGACCAAGCCGGTGACCGTCGCCGCCGCGATGACCTTGCTGGACGAAGGCAAGCTGGCGTTGACCGAACCGGTGGCCAAGTGGCTGCCGGAGCTGTCCGACATGCGGGTGCTGATCGATCCGCTAGGGCCGCTCGAGAAGACGGAACCGGCGCGTCGGCCCATCACCGTCGAAGATCTGATGACGCACCGCAGCGGCCTGGCGTACGTGTTCTCAGTGCCCGGACCCCTGAGCCTCGCATACGGGAAGATGTCGCTGCGCCAAGATCAGGACCGGTGGCTGGCCGAGCTGGCTAAGCTGCCATTGGCCCATCAGCCCGGCGATCGGCTCACCTATAGCCATGCGACCGATGTGCTCGGCATCGCATTGTCGCGGATCGAGGCGAAGCCGCTAGCCGACGTCCTGGCCGAGCGGATCTTCGAGCCGCTGGGCATGCGAGACTCCGGCTTTTCCGTCGGCACGGCGGGACGGCGGCGGGCGGCCACGATGTACAAGCTCGACCAGGACAATGTGCTGCGTCATGACGTGATGGGCCCGGCGCCGATCACCGATCCGCCGTTCTGCACCGGCGGCTCGGACCTGTGGTCGACCGTCGACGACTATCTGCGGTTCGCGCGGATGCTGCTGGCCGGCGGAACGCTGGACGGTGTGCGGGTGCTCTCCGAGGAGTCGGTGCGACTGATGCGCACCGACCGGCTCACCGCCGAGCAGAAGACCTATCCCTTTCTGGGAGCGCCGTTTTGGGTGGGCCGCGGGTTCGGGCTGAACCTGTCGGTGGTGACCGATCCCGCGAAGTCGAGGCAACTGTTCGGGCCGGGCGGGCTGGGCACGTTCAGTTGGCCGGGTGCGTATGGGACGTGGTGGCAAGCCGACCCGACGGCGGACCTGATCCTGATCTACCTGATTCAGAACCACCCCGATCTGACCGTCGACGCCGCGGCCATCGCGGGCAACACCTCGCTGGCCAAACTGCAAAGCGCCCAACCGAGGTTCGTCCGCCGCACCTACCAGGCCCTGGAGCTCTAGCGGCCATGACGCAGCCCACCGTGCTGATCAGCCGCACCGGGATCGCGGGGCCGGCACTGGCCTACTGGCTGAACCGCTACGGCTACCAGGTGATCGTGGTCGAGCTCGCGCCCGGTATCCGTCCGGGCGGGCAGACTGTCGACCTGCGGGGCGCGAGCGGGGACGTGGTCGAGCGGATGGGCTGATCGACCAGATGCGCGACCGCGTCAAATCCCCGTCGACCGGTTCGTCGGCGCGGGGTGGGAGTGCGACGCGCTGCTGACCGCCGCACGGGGGGCCGACGACTTCTACTTCGACTCGTTCGCGCAGGTGCACATGCCGTCGTGGTCGTCGGGTCGGGTCACCGTCGTCGGCGACGCCGGCTACTGCGCCTCGCCGCTAAGTGGTATGGGGACAAGCCTGGCGCTGGTCGGCGCTTAGATCCTGGCCGGCGAACCCGGATCGGCGTCTGATGGACTGAGCACCGACCGCGTCGATAGCGCGCTCGCCCGCTACGGCACCGCGATGCGGCCATATCGACAAGCGCCAGGATCCGCCGAACACCATCGACCGCTAAGCGCCAATGTCGGTCTCCGACATAGCGATTGGAGCGCTGGTGATGAAGTGGATGCAACGCTGGCCGTTCCGCCCCTTGGCCGCCAGGCTCTGGTTCACCACCGCCGATGCTGTCGAGCTGCCTGACTATGCAAGTACTCGAGCTCGCTGACGAACGAGCGATTTGGTGCCGTTCAGTGCGGGAAGCCGTGTGCGAGGAGTAGGGCGACTCGACTTCGATATCGCGCTGGATTTCTTACTGCCTCCGTCGATGCTGGAACCACGTCGTCTTACGGCGGTCGTCTACCTGTTACCTGGATACTTGAGACTCTTCGGGTCAGAGCGTCGTTGGCGTCACTGAGTCCGCGGAGACGACAGCCAAGGTATTGCTAACCGCGTCCGTGATGTAAAGGGTCTCGCCGTCGGGACTGATGGCGATGTGCCGGCTACTGTCGTACTGACTGAGATTGGTGGTGATGTGCCCGACCACCGCATTGGTGCTGGTATCGATCACAGCGATTCTGTTCCCGCGGTAGCCGATTACGTAAGCCCGGCTGCCGTCCGGGCTGAAGGTGACATCCGACGGAGCGTCGAAGTCCCCACCAAAGAGGTCATAGTCGGAGAACGCCGCGATCACGGTGTTATACGTGTCGGGGTCGGGGTCGGTGTCGGTGTCGATCACCATTACCGCGGGGCCATTTGTTTGGGCGGCCTCGCCCTGTACACCCGTGATCATGTAGAGCCGCGTACCGTCAGGGGTGAACGCGCCGTCAATAGGGTAGTACGACTCCGTAACAAAGACCGTCCCGATGACGTCCATCGTGGCGGTGTCCATCACGATGATGTAGGAATTCCACAACTCGGTTGCCACATATAGCCGAGTTCCGTCCGGGCTGACCGCTATGCCGGTTGCGGCGGTGCCGGCCGGATAGGGTCCGCTTACGGCGTAGGTCGTTGTGTCGATCACTGAGACAGTGCCATCGGTTGAGGTGAAGCCGGAACCCGCAGTTCCGGTGACGTAGACGTAGCTGCCGTCTAGGCTGACGGCCACGTCGGACACGTACGAAAACCTGCCGATCCCCGGCCACGGCCGCTCGACTGGAACGGCGATCGTTTCGACAACCATGTTCGTGTTGGTATCGATCACCGAAACGGTGTTGGCGTTGTAATTCGCGACATATACATGGGTGCCGTCAGGGCTGACCGCCAGGGCTCGCGGTGAGGAGCCCACAGAAATCGTCGTGATGACGGTGTTTGTGTTGGTATCGATCACCGAGACGGTGTTGTCGTAGTAGTTCGCGACGTAGGCACGGTTGGGCGCGTCAGGATAATCTTCAGTCGGTCCGCTAACGGCCACCGCGACGGGATATTTACCCACCTTGATCGGCGTTGCAGCAGTGGGTGGCGTGGTATCGGCATTGGCGACGTTGACGGTCACCGCCGAGGTTGCTTCGTTGCCGGCGGCGTCGTGGGCAACTGCGGTCAGCGTGTAGGCGCCGTTGGTGGTGGTGTTCCACAACACGCTGTACACGTTGTCGGGGTTGGTGGTGACCTCGGCGCCCAGCGTTTCGCTGTTCAGAAAGAACTGCACGCCGAGCACCCCGACATTGTCGGACGCGGTGGCGGTGACGGTCACCGTGCCCGACACGGTCGCGCCGTCGGCGGGAGCGCTGACGCTCACCGCGGGTGCCGTGGTATCCCCACCGGGGCGGATGCGGCCCGATTGTTGGGTCTGCGGTGACGCCGCACTCACCTGCGCAAAGGTCGTCGTCGACGTCGTGGCGGCGCTGGCGACGTCTACGGTCACCGGCGCCGACAATGCCGTGATCGATGTGTCGGCAAGGGCCTGCCGATCACCTTGATCACCAGCGGCAGTGAGATCACCGGCCACCACACCGTCGATGGTTTGGCCGTTCTGGGTGGGGGTGGAGCTGTTGGTCGGTGTGCCGCCGATAAGCGACTTCTCATTCTGGCGCCGGCACCACGCGCACACCGCCCACAGCGCCGGCGACTCCACCGGCGCCGTCGGAGAGTCGGTGGCCAGTGGCGCCAGAGCTACCCACGCCAACACGTTGGACACCACTCCGGTCACCCCCGACGCAGGCGCCGCCGGCGCGCTGGCCGTAGCCGGCATCGCCTGCGGGGCAACGAAAGCCAGTTGCGGCGAGTCGGTGGGTGCCGCCGACGCCGGGGGTGGTGGCGCGGCGCGCTGCACCGCCGCCTCATCGACGACGAACCGGGTCGTTGGTGGGGCTGTCGGTGGAACCTGTGGTGGTGATGGTGCGTTACTCTCCGCGGCCGACGGTTTGTCGGCGACGCCGCCCGGCAGAGCCGTCGTGGTCAACGACGATCGCTTCGGCTTCTTGGCGGTCGGCGCCGGCGCCGTCGACGACGAATCCGTGCCGGACTTGCTGACCGGCGGCGTCTCCTTGGCAGTGGTCGTCTCCTTGGCAGGAGTCGTCAGCTCAGGGGTTCCGGTCTCCGCGGCGATGGTGGCATCCGGACCCGCGTCACCGCCGGCCGAGGAATCCCCACCTGTTGACGCCGACCCGGAGGTACTGCTGGACGTCGAACCCGACGAATCAGACGAGGACGTCGACCCGGACGAATCAGACGAGGACGTCGAACCCGACGTGGACCTCGACCCGGAGGTACTGGTCGACGTCGAACCCGACGTCGACTTCGAACCCGACGAATCAGACGAGGACGCCGATCCGGCATCAGGCTGAGCCAATGCCACACCAGGCGTTGTCGCGACAGCAAACCCCACCCCCAAGGCCACCGCTAGCGCTCCGACCCGTCCGATATACCTGGCGTAACCCATCGCGGTGCTCCCACCCTTGAACCGCCACTGATCTGCGCTTATGCGCTCACCTGGGGCACCAATTGAGTCTCCTCGCCCCGCTGCGCGGTGACCATAGGGCGCAACCGAAGCATTAACCGAAGTCTTTTCTCCGGGCCGGAACCTCAGGGCCCGAGTGCTCCGGCCAGCTCGTGGCGTGAGCGGATCTCCAGCTTGCTGTAGGTGTTGGAGAGGTGCATCTCGACGGTGCGCAGAGTGACGAACAGCGATTGGGCGATCTCTTTGTTGCTGACACCGCCGGCGGCCAGCGCGGCGACGCGCCGCTCGCTGGCGGTCAAGGCGTCAGCGCCGATACCGGCCCGCCGCCGGGGTCGCCCGCCGGCGGCGCGCAGCTCGTCTACGGCCCGGTCGGCGAGCGGTGTGGCCCCGCACCGGTGAGCGAGTTCCATGCCCTCGCGCAGGACCGGGCGGGCGGTGACGGTCTGTCCGTCGCGCCGCAGCGCGGCGCCGAGATCGACGTACGCCTGCGCCCGCCAGAGCACAGCCGGTGATGTCGCCAGTGTGTCCGCCGCACGGCGGAGCAAGTCCAGACCCCGCTTGCCACCCTGGACCAATCCACTTACCCGTAGCGCTCCACCGATCCTGCGCCGCGACTGCGCCGCAATCGCGGTTTCCAGGGCCTCGTCGGCGACGGCACGTGCGCTGTCGTCGTCGCCAAGGGCGAGCAACACCGGAACCAGAGCGACCCGGGCGTCATTCGCCCACGGGAAGACGCCGCGACTGATTTCTATGCGGCGCAACGCATCCTCGAGATCCCCCCGTGCCCGCACGTAGTCACCCGCGACAAAACGCAGCCGTCCCCGCGCCAGCGCCGGCAGAATCGCGAACAGAGTAGGCATCAACTCACCGTCCATGCCCCGTTCAGCCATCACTGCCTCAGCCTCCTCGACACGCCCCTGGTCGGCCAATGAATCGATCAGGGGGACCACTCCGGGAGATCTGAGGTAGTCAGAGCGCATCCCCTGGATATCGAGCGCGGCTCGGGCATCCGCCTCGGCTGCGCGGAGGTCGCCGCATCGGTGCCGTGCGAGACCGTGTAGCCACAATGCTCGTGCTAACCACTGGCGTGAGCCGTTGCGCTCGGCGTGGCGCGAAGCGCGCGAAAGGAGGTGCTCGGCGACTTCGTAGCGTTCGGCCTCGAGCAGGCAAATGGTGATATTCGTGCGCCATAAGGGGTTTCCACCCTGGCTTACCAACGCGGGGTGCGCCCCGGCTTGTTCAGCCAGATCGCCGGCCGCGGCAATCGGGCCTCCGGTGAGCGCCCGACGAGCGACGAAGGACCGCAGCAGGCACTCGGCGGCGGTCAGGGCGGGCAGGTCGCGGAAGCGCTCGGCTTCGTCTTCGAACTTCACCGGTAGGTCGGGGTTTAGCATCAAGGCACCGAGCCTTGCCGCGTCGAGTTGCAACGCGAGCTCACGATCGTGAGGGCGAACCTCCGCCACCGCACGCTCGTAAAGCGGCAGCTGCTCGCGCTGGCGCAGCGCGTTGGGATGTGCCGTCCATGCCAGCGCGATGAACGCGCGTGCGCGGGTAAGCGGATCGGTCGCCGTCTCGCCCGCCTCCCGCAAATGACCTAGCGCCGCCATATCGCCGAGTTCGTGTTCGGCGTTGCCGAGCTCGAACAGGACTAGCGGCCGATTGGTCACGTCGGGTGGCTCATCGAGTGCGCGGCGTAGCAGCACTGCCGCCGTGTCGGGCGCGCCACCGACGAGCGCGGACCGCGCCGCTTCGCGCAACATGGCGACGACGTCACGGTCTCCGCTCGGCCCGGTCGCCAACAGATGCACCGCGATCGCGCCGGGTTCGGCACGCTGGTCGGCGAGCAGACGGGCGGCGCGCGCGTGCAGATCGTCCTGCTCTGCGGCCGACAGGTCTTCATAGATGGCGGTCCGCACGACCGGGTGGACAAACCGCAACGGCTCTCCTGCCACCAGGACCGAGAGGTCAACCAGACCGGCCGCCAACGTCCGGGCCTTTCGTGGATCCATCCCAGCCAGTTGGGCGCATACGCCCAGGCGGGCGTGCTCTCCGAGGACCGCCACCGCGCGGGCCAGCGCGGGTGCCTCCTGATCGAGCCGGCTGACCCGGAGTCGTACCGCTGCGGCGATTCGTTCCGGTGCAACCCGGTCGACTGCCTCTGGGTCGATCTCGTTGGCCGGTCGTCCGTCGCGGTGAAACTCACCCAGGAGCTCCGAGAGCAGAAACGGGTTGCCACCCGTCGCGTGGGTGCACGCGCGACACAACTGCGCACTGGCGTCGTCGCCCAGGCTGGCCCGGACCAGGCTTGTGACCGCGGACTCGCCGAGCGGCCGGGGGCGGAGTATCGGTGGGCGGGCTTCGAGCATCAGTGAGCCCAGGTCTGGACGGTGTTTGTCGGCACCCGTGCGCACCGTCAATGCCAGCACGACCGGCAGTCCGGCAAGGCGGTGAGCAAGGTGCAGGAGAAACCGCAGCGACGGTTCGTCGGCCCAATGGGCATCGTCGACCGCGAGGACCAGCGGGCCCCGCTCCGTCAGGTTCACCACGAACCAGTACAGGCCGTGCAGCGTGGCGAACGCGACATCACCAGTGTCCTCGGCCGCGGAGACGTCAGTGAACACCGGTTCGGCCAACCGCGCGGCGCCGGCCAGTAACCGAGTTCGCTCTGCCGGGTCTGCCCCCACAACTGCGGCTTCGAGCAGTTGGCGCACAATTCCGAACCCGAACCCCCGCTCGAGTTCACCGCCACGGGCGGTGAGCACAGTCATCGTCGACCCGATAGCTCGGCGGCGGAATCTGGTCGAGTAGCAAGGTCTTCCCGATCCCCGCCGGGCCCTCGATCGACAAGACGCCGCCGGTTCCGGCGACGGATTCGGCCAAGGCGGTATCGAGTGCCGCGAGATCGTCCTCGCGATCGAAAAGCAAAGGTTGCTCGCCGAAGGAAAAGACTTCGGCCGACACTTCGGGCACCAACTCTGTTGCGACCCCCCCGTCCGCTGGATCATCTCCTACATGAGAGCACCCCGGTGGTGAACCGGCCGTGAATTCCGGCCCTTCGCCGTCGCACTACCCGTTCGACAACGCCGATCCGCAGGCCGGTGACCGTTTCGCGAGTCTCGCGAAGCTTTACGACGGGGTCACTTGCCGACACCTGGATCGGTTCGGGATCGGTGCCGGCCAGCGCTGTCTTGAGGTGGGCGCCGGCGGTGGATCTGTCGCACGTTTCATGAGCGAGCGGGTCGGGCCCGCCGGCCACGTGGTAGCGACCGACATCAACATAGATTGGATGTCCGGATCACAGCCGGGCAATGTCGAGTTGCGCCGCCACGACATCGGCGTGGATCCGTTGCCCGAACGCGCCTTCGACATCGTCCACGCCAGGGCGGTACTGACATTCGTTCCCGAACGACGATCCGCGTTGATGCGGATGATCGCGGCGCTGAAGCCCGGCGGCTGGCTGCTGGTCGAGGAGTTGGTGCCGCCGGTCACCGATGCGTTGGATCCGTCCGACGAACCCAACTTAGAGATTGCGCGGAAAGGCCGTCACGCAATCGTCGAGCTCATTCGCCACAGCGGTGGCGATCCGGTCTTCGCGCGGGAGCTTCCGGGACTTGTGAACGCAGCCGGTCTCACCGAAGTCGATGCTGAGGGTTACTTCGTCCCGTTTCGAACCGACGCTGTCGTTGGGCTCGCCATGGCGAACATCGAACAGCTCGGCGCCGCGATCGTGGAGGCAGGCTTGATGAGCGCCGCGGAACTCGATCGCTACCGGTCGCTCCTCGAACGACCCGACTGTCTCTATCCCGCATCGATGGCGCTGATTTCCGCGTGGGGACGGCGACAAGTGGCCTAACCTTCGAGCGCATAAGGCACGAGAGAGGGTGCGAAAACCGATGCGACGCAGGGCATTGCGCTTTCTAGCTGTGCTTCTATCGGCGGCGCTTGTGGTTGTCGGGTGCGGCGAAGACTCAGCGGCACCGAGCGGCCAGAGTCTCACCGCACTGCGCGTGGCGATGTTTCCCGCCGGGGCCACCCTGCCGGTGCACGCAGCCATTACGGAGCGGTTGTTCGAACGTAACGGTCTGCGGATCGAGCTCACCGAGGGTCAGGATCTCCCCGTCTTTATGGCTGCTCTTGCCAAGGGCCAGTACGACATCGCGCAGGGCGTGCCAACGCTCGTGTTGATCGGCGCCGAGAAGGGCCTCGATCTGCAGATCGTGTCACGCATCCAGCGGTCCTCGCGAGAGCGGCCGAATGGCGTATGGATCACGAAGGATCCGTCGATCGACTCGCGTCGCGCAGCTCGAGGGCAAGACCATCGGTGTGCCGTCGCTCACCGGGATACTCACGGACTCGATGGTGTACCTGCTGCAGCGCAGCGGGGTCGAGCGCAACAAGGTCAAGTTCGTTGCGACACCGTTTCCGACCATGGGCGATCAGCTTGAGGCGGGCCGTGTCGACGCCGTCGTCGCGACGATACCCTTCAGTTCCGCCATCGCGGCGCGCGGCTTTCGGTTGCACGACGACGTCATCGTAGAGGCGGTGCGGGATGCCAGCGGCGGAGCTGTCGAGACCGCAATGACGTCGGTGTGGGATGCGTCGCGGACGTTCGCACGCGAGCACCCCGAAACGATTGTGGCGTGGCGTAAATCGCTCATCGAGGCCATCGACTTCCTCAACGGCAACGAATCCGAAGCACGCGTGATGATGCAAGAGTGGCTCAAGATTCCCGCTGAGGTCGCGCAGCGGGCCCCGCTTCCCGACTGGGCGGTCGAGATAACGCCGCAGGAGCTCGCGCCGTACATCACAATCTCGAAAGCCGTCGGCTCGACCAAGACTGACCCCGACGTGAACTCGCTGGTGTGGCAAGGCCCGTGAGCCGCATTCTGTACAAGATCGACGCGGTCGATGTTCGGGCTTCCTGCTGCCGACGGTCCACGCCCGATTCTGAAGGACGTCTCGTTCGACGTCCGTGATGGTGAGATCATCGGCATCGTCGGCCCGCTCAGGCGCCGGAAAGACGACTCTGCTGCGAGTTCTCGGCGGACTACTCGAAGCATCCTGCGGCACAGTCATTTTCGATGGTGAAGTGGTACGTCACCCGCCGAGCGGAGCGGTCATGGTCTTCCAGGACTACGGCAATGCGCTTCTGCCCTGGCGAACGGTTGCGCGTAACACCGCGCTCGGACTGGAAGGACGCGTCGGACGCCCCGAGCGTCGGCGGCGGGTGGCGGACGCACTTCGCATGGTCGGACTCGAGGACCGCGGCGCCGACTATCCGTCGCGACTGTCGGGAGGCATGGCGCAACGGGTGCAGATCGCCCGTGCGCTGGCGCTCGAACCGAAGGTGCTGCTGATGGACGAGCCGTTCGGAGCCCTCGACGCGATCACCAAAGCGTCGTTGCAGGATGTGCTTCTCAAAGTGCAACGGGAGACGGACGCGACGGTCGTGTTCATCACCCACGACCTAGACGAAGCGATCTACCTCAGCGACCGTGTGCTCGTCATCAGCGGCAGCCCGGGTGCCATCACGCTTGCGGTGCCGACGGAACTCCCCCGGCCACGCGATCAACTGGCGACCCGGGAACTGCCCCGCTATCTGCGGGTGCGACACATGCTTGGACAAGCCCTGCGAGCCGAGGATGGCTAGCCAGAGCCGGCGTGAACCTCGCCGGACTCCTTGTGCCGCTCGCCGCGATCGCGACCTGGCAGTTGCTTAAATCAACCGGATTGCTGCCCTACGAGTACCTACCCTCACCACTCGATATCCTTGCCGCGCTTGTGGTCCTGATCCAGACCGGGGAGCTCGCCGCTGACCTCGGGCATACGCTCGGCGTGGCGCTGCTGGCGGCGGGAATCACGCTGACACTCGGAGGAATACTGGGCCTCGCCATTGGGCTCATGCCGGCGGTGCGGCGCTACACGATGACCTCGATCGACTTCCTTCGCACGATCCCGGCGGTCGCGCTGGTGCCGGTTGCGGTCCTGACTCTCGGGCCGGCTGCCACGACCGAGCTGATTCTCGCGGTCTATGCGGCACTGTGGCCGATCGTGCTGAACACGGCCGCTGGTGTTGCGGCCGTACACCCACGTCAGTACGACGTCGCGCGAATACTGCACTTCCCGTCCGTGACGACCGTGCGCAAGATCGTGATACCAGCGGCGGTGCCGGCGTGGTTGGTCGGTGCACGGCTTGCCGCCGTGATCGGGCTGCTCGTCGCGATCGTCGCCGAGATGATCATGTACCCGCGAGGACTCGGCGGTGGGCTCATCGAGTCGCTGAATGCGCTTGCACCCGCACGCATGTGGGCCTATGCGCTCGTCTGCGGACTCGTCGGCTTCCTGCTCAACGCGGGGCTGCGGCGCATGGTTCGCCTCGCACTTCCCGGCAGTCCCGCGAATTCCGGCCACACCGCAGCCTTCGCAGTTCAGTCCACCCCACCGCGCCCCGCAGCGCTGCGCGGCCTGCTGCCCATCGCCGCCCTTCTGATCGTGTGGCAGTTCACCACGACCGATACGTCTCTGTCCTTTCCCCCACCGACTGAATGGCTAAGGGCCATTGCGCGATTGCACGGCGAAGGCTTGTTGGCCCCGGCGATCACCCAGACGCTCGGCACGTATGTACTCGGGCTTACCCTGGCCACCGTTATCGGGGCAGCGGTGGGTGTGGCGATCGGCGCGTCGCGGCGGGTCGATCTCGCCCTGACTCCCTCCATCGATTTCGCGGCCGCGATCCCTGGTGCGGCGCTGGTCCCGGTCGCCGTCCTGCTGCTCGGCCCGTCACTGATCAGTGGCGTGGCGGTGGTGGCGCTCATCGTCTCATGGCCCATTTTGCTGAACGCCGCGATGGCGATGCGCTCCGTCCCCGCGGTGCGGCTGGAAATGTCGCGCACCATGGGACTTTCGCCCGTGCAGCGGTGGGGCAAGGTCGTCCTGCCGTCGCTCGCGCCGGGAATCATGCTCGGCGTGCGCGTGGCGTCGTCAATGGCTTTGATCATCACGCTACTGGTCGACATCCTCGGCGCCGGAGCCGGAATCGGACGGCTGCTGGTCGAAAGCCAACAGCGCTTCGACGCGTCCGCGGCGTGGGGGCTCCTGTTCATAATCGGAACCTTTGGATACCTGACAACTGTCTTCCTCATGTGGGCAGAACAGCGGGTAGCGATCCCGGCTGAACCGGATCGCCCCGGCAATCGGCTGCCGGCCAGAACGGGCTAGGACCCCAAGTTGACCACCGCGTACGCCAGCGGATAGGTGTTCGATTCTTGGCGGCCAGGTCCGATCACCCTCAGCGGCGGCGGAACACCCTGCGTGTTGGCCGCCGCCAGCTGCGCGGAGTCGACCGAGCCGGCAAGCCAATACGAGGCGAGCGAGAACGGCAGACTGTTCGACGTGGTGATCTCCGGTCCGTCGGCGAGCTGGAATGCAGGTGCGGCCCGCTGGAGTTCGACATAAAGCGTGTCGTACCGCAGATAGTAAATCTCGGGCCGTGCAATGTGGTTGTGAATTACTCACTGAGTACGCTGGCCCGGTGAAGCTCGACGGTAACCAGGCGTCTATCCGTGAGGCGATCGACGCCGGCCTGCTCGCCGGTGCGGTCACGCTGGTGTGGCGCTCCGGCCAGGTTGTCCAGGTCAACGAGCTGGGTTATCGCGACGTCGACGCTGGATTGCCGATGCAGCGCGACACGATCTTCCGCATCGCGTCGATGACCAAGCCGGTGACCGTCGCCGCCGCCTTGACGCTGTTGGAGGAAGGCAAGCTGACGCTGACCGATCCGGTGGCGAAGTGGCTGCCGGAGCTGTCCGACATGCGGGTGCTGATCGATCCGCTAGGGCCGCTCGACAAGACGGAACCGGCGCGTCGGCCCATCACCGTCGAAGATCTGATGACGCACCGCAGCGGCCTGGCGTACGTCTTCTCGGTGCCCGGACCGCTGGGCCTCGCCTACGGGAAATTGTCGCTGCGCCAGGATCAGGACCGTTGGCTGGCCGAGCTGGCCAAGCTCCCGTTGGCGCATCAGCCCGGCGATCGGCTCACCTACAGCCACGCCACCGACGTGCTCGGCATCGCATTGTCTCGGATGGAGGACAAGCCGCTGGCCGACATCCTGGCCGAGCGAATTTTCGGGCCACTGGGCATGCCCGACACCGGCTTCAGCATCAGCGTGGACGGACGGCGACGGGCCGCGACGATGTACAAGCTCGATCAGGCCGCCGGCCGAGACCCAGTGCTGCGGCACGACGTGATGGGGCCCCCACCGATCACCGATCCGCTCCCCCGCGCGGGCCTGTGGTCGACCGTCGACGACTATCTGCGGTTCGCGCAGATGCTGCTCGAGGGTGGGACGCTGCACGGCGTCCGGGTGCTCTCACCGGAGTCGGTGCAATCGATGCGGACCGATCGGCTGACCGACGAGCAGAAGCGGTATCCCTTTCTCGGAGCGCCGTTTTGGGTGGGCCGCGGATTCGGGCTCAACCTGTCCGTGGTCACCGATCCGGCGAAGTCGCGGCAATTGTTCGGGCCGGGCGGGCTGGGCACGTTCAGCTGGCCGGGCGCCTACGGCACCTGGTGGCAAGCCGACCCGTCGACCGATCTCATCCTGCTGTACCTGATCCAGAACCACCCCGATCTCACGGTCGACGCCGCCACCATCGCGGGCAACACCTCGCTGGCGAAACTGCAGAGCGCGCAACCGAAATTCGTCCGGCGCACGTATCAAGCGCTGGAGCTGTAGCGACCTCAGACCGGCGGCGGCTCGATCCGCTCGATCGTGTGGACCCTGTCGATGGATCGGTCAAAGGAGGCAACCTTGCCGACCGCTGTGCTCTCGGCGCAGGCAACGAGGTAGGCCTCCGCGAAGTCAATGCGGTCGGTCTCGTACACCTCGATCGCGCGCAGGAGAAGCGCTGGGTCCACGCAGAGAATCGAATCGAAGGCGACGAGCGACCGCATCGCCTCGGCAACTTGGTCGCGGGATGCTTCGTAGAACGACTCCAACACGTATACCGTCTCAGCCACAACGAGGTCGGTCAGCAGGATTTCGCGTTCGGTCCGCAGGCAAGCAGTCGCACGTGCCGCCATGTCCGGTGGATCACCAGTGAGATGACGGACCAAGACATTCGTGTCGACAAACGCGGTCAACGTCGACCCGCGACCCGATCCGACCTCGTGCGACGGATTACCTCATCCCATGCAACGTTGCGCTTCGCCGCCGGCACTCGGATCGTCCCGGCCAGAGCGAGGAACTCCGGTGTCCGGGCAAGCACGGCTCGACGCCCCTCTACCCGGAAGATGACCTCGTCGCCCTCTTTGATGCCGAGCGCATCGCGGACCGCCTTCGGGACGGTCACTTGCCCTTTCGACGTCACCTTCGCCGCAGCGTCCATCACAGCTCCTTACTTATTCCCAGGAGTAAGGATGCCTGGATCTGGGCATCGCTGTTGACTCTGCGTCCAGGGCGAACAAGTCCCGGGGAGCCCACGCCCTCAGCGCAAGGTCAATGCCGAAGACGCCCTACGCTGTGGCCATGACGCAGCCGACCGTCCTGATCAGCGGCGCCGGGATCTCCGGCGACGAATCGGACTAGCGCGATGATCCCGACAATCAGCAGCGCCCAGAACAGCACCGTGCCGATGCCCATCCCGACGTAGCCCCACCAACCCATGTCGCGGTCGTACCAATACATCATGATGATCACTCCTTCCAGGCGGTGGCGACCGCAGCCCGCGACGCGCAACTAGGAAGCAGGGCGCCGCGCCGAGGGTGGGAACGCGTGACATGACCGGTCAACGGGCGTCTGCAAGCGGCGCCCGGTCACCTTCTCGGTTCGGATTCGCACGAAGTGATCCCGCCGGCCGTCAACCCAAGGCTGCAAGAACGTCCCGGACAGTTGCACCAGTTCGTCCACGTCGGTAACCCGCTGCGCGTGCCCGACGACGGTCACGCTCCACCCAGTACGCAGGTCGGGATCCAATTCGTCGGCCTGGAACGCGACCACGAAGTTCCGGGCGGCAGCGGCCAGCTTCGCCCCGCCGGCAACCCGGATCACCACGTGGTCTTCGAACAATCGGAAGTTCACCGGCTGGACAGCCGGCAGGGCGTCCTCGGTGAAAACGAGGCGGCCGACCCGTACCGTTTGCAATAGCTCCAGACACTGCTCGCGGTCGAGGACCTCAAGCTCTTGCCGCTGTGACATCGCTTCCTCCGTTTACTAGTGCGAGGGTCCCGATCGGCGTGGCACGCGAGGGAACCTCGCTGAGGGCCGCCAAATGTGCCACCGCCCGCTCGATGCCGCGGGCGAGCTCATCGACGTCGGGGGCAGCGTCGTAATCGGCGGTGATGCCAAAGGAGAGGTGGTCGGCGTAGCTCAGAATGGCAATGACTATCCGGATCTGAAGCGCGATCGGCGGAATAGGCAGCAGCCGGATCACCTCTCGCCCCATGATGCGCTGGCGCCGGCGTGGACCCGGCACATTCGTCGCCAGGGTCACCACACCGCGTTGCGGTAGCCGTGTCAACGCCCGCACCGTCCACGCTGTCAGCGGGAATGGGATCGCATTCGCGGCCGAGACGAACACGCTGCCCGCCTGCCGTTGACCGCTTCCCTTCACCTTCGTCAAGCGCCGGTGCACAGCTTGCAGTTGGTGCACCGGGTCTGCCTTCTCGACGGGCAGGTACGGGAGCATGACCGAGACACGATTGTCAGTCTTGTCAGCGGCATCGTTAGACCTCACCGATACCGGTACCAGCGTTCGGAGGGAATTCCGCGTCGGCTCTTCACCGCGACGAATCAGCATGGTGCGGAAACTGTCGGTAATTGCAGCCAGCGCAACGTCGTTGACGGTTACTTCAAACCTCTCGCACACCCGTGCCACATCTTCGAGGGACACGTGCACACCGCTGTAGCGCCGCATGTTTGTCACCGGCCCGGTCAACGGTGATGCAGCGGGGCGGATTATGCCGCTGGCGATTTCGATCGCCCCCTGCACGGCCTGCGCCGCGGCGGTCGCCACGCCGAGCGATGTCCGCCACGCGCCGCTGATCCAGTCGATTGGATTGGGACTCAGCGCCGGCAAGCGCGGACCGCCCCGTGTTGGGTCCTCTTTGGCTGCACGGATCTTCGTCGCGAATGTGCCCCCATCGGCGTCGTCGCAGAGCGCGGCGAGCAGGCGCGTCGCCGCTATTCCGTCGGCGATGCAGTGGTGGATCTTCATCAGAATCGCCCACCGGTTGTATGGGAGGCCGTCAACGATCCAGCATTCCCACAACGGACGATCACGATCTAGGCGCCGCTCCATAACCTCGGCGACCCACCCGAACAACGCCGCGTCATCGCCGGGACGCGGCAGTGCCGCACGCCGGACATGATGGGAGATGTCGAGGTTGGTGGCGTCCACCCAGTGCGGCGGGCCGAGATCAAGCGGCTGTGTGCGCAGCACCTGCCGGAACCGGGACACCGACAAAATGCGTTCGGCCAGGCCGGTGACGACCGTGTCGAAGTCAGGCATCGGTCCGGCAATGACGGCGAGGGCACCGATCGCGAGGCTTACGTGGCGGTCGGAGTCTTCGGCTTCCAGGAATCCCGCATCAAGCATTGACAAGTACTCCATGACAACACTGTGAACTGCCGGTTAGCTGGCCGCGAGGGGCGGAAGTCCCCAAACTGCAGGGCCCAGGGTCCCACGCGACCGTCGACGCGCGGATCGCCGAACTGGTGGCCGCTCGCTTTGACGAACCGGCTAGCCGCGACTCGCGGCGTTGTCACGATTCGCGGTCTGGTTCGGAACCGAACAGGAAACGGCGGCCCAATCCACTGGGCACTCCTGGACACACGACTTGTGCATTACGTCCACGCACGCTCTGCCGATCACATAGGTCATGGCCGAAGGCTACTCAGTGCGGGTGATGGAAGGCGCGGGCCGAAGGCCCTATCCAATAGGGACCAACGGCCCGCAAATCGTTCTCAGCAGTCGGCCAGTCCATGGTCCCAAATTCCGTGGGAATAAGGGTCCTTGCCGACCACGAGGGCCAATACCGCATCGCGAGAATCACTTCGGCGCTGTTGAGCGCGCGGAAGACTAACCGGCCGACACCAAGCCCAACCTGCAGGGTGACCCCGGCAGCCCGAAACTTCAGCGGCGCTTCGAGAAATGAGACGGCTGAGAGGCTCACATGCGCCGGAACTCGACGCCTTGGTCCTGCGCTGAGCCCAGCCGTCACCAACCCCGGCGCCGCGGGTGCGAGCCCACCAGTTCGTCCTTGGTCGCCGCCTCCCGGCTGCGGTAAACGATGTAAGGCCGGAACAGGTAGCCGATCGGGGCGCTGAACGCATGCACCAGTCGACTGAACGGCCACAGTGCGAACAACACCAACGCGATCAGCACGTGCAGTTGGTAGTACAGCGGCGCCTCGGCCATCAGATCACCGCGCGGCTGCAGCACCCAGATGGAGCGGAACCACACCGACACGCCCTCCCGGTAGTTGTAGGGCTCGCCGACGACACCGGAGCCCACCGCGGTCGCGTACAGGCCGGCGACGATGGCGAGCACCAACACCACGTACATGATCTTGTCGTTGACGGTGGTGGCCATGAACACCGGTCCGCGGGTACGCCTGCGGTAGATCAGCAGCGCGGCGCCGGCCAGCGTGGTGACGCCCGCAATCGTGCCAAGGATCACGGCTTGCACGTGGTAGGCGTGGTCGCTCAAGCCGATCGCGTCCGTCCATGACTCCGGGATCAGCAGGCCGATCACATGCCCGACGATGACCACCAGGATGCCGAAGTGAAACATCGGGCTGCCGATCCGTAGCAGCCGTGATTCATAGAGCTGCGACGAACGGGTGGTCCAACCGAACTTGTCGTATCTGTATCGCCACCAACTTCCGACCACGACGATCGCCAGCGTTACGTACGGCGCGACATTCCAAAAGATCTCGCCCAGCATCTCACCGGCCTCCTTCGGCCCGTCGCGGCGGCACGGTCAACGTAAACGGCTGCAGGCCAACCGTTTCGGCAGGCGGCCCGGCCTGCGTCAGGTGCCGCGCTCGTTGCACATCCCGGTCGGTGGCCGCGGGCAACGTCTCGCACACCGCGGCGACGGCATTGGTGTACGGCGAATCCATTTCGGCCAGCGTCGTCGCGCAGCACATCGATCGGCACTCGGTGCTCGACGAGCAGCCGTCGGCCTGCCTCGGGGTCGACGGTGGCGGCGAACTCCAACACCACCGGCAGATAGTCGGGCGCCTCATCGCTCGGCGGATCGACGCCGGCGTCACGGTAAACCGCTGCAAACGCGTGCATTTCGCTGCCGCGATTGCGGGTGTCACCGGCGGTCCAGTACGTCAGATACATCGTCGAGCGGCGCCGCAGGTCGAATGTCTCGACGTAATCCTGTGCGGCGTGGGTCGCATCGGTGCCTCTCAGCGCCGCCGCGGTGCGGGCCAGCAGGTCGGCCGGCCGACCGGTGACGTGGGCCAGGAGGCCGTCCACGGTGTCGAGCCGTTCGGCGTGCTGTTCGTCCGGATACGCCAACATCAGTGAAGCGGTTTGCCACACCAACCGGTCCTGCAACGTACGGTCGGTCACGGTTTCCCGAAGGCGGGTCAGCAGATTCACCGTTGCGGCCCCTCCCCGTTGCCCCGGCCATCAGGGAACATGCCCGTCGGTACACCGCGGCCGTCCCAGTTGAGCAGGTTCACCCGCGACGGATTCTCGGCGTTGGCACCCATGCCCTCGGTGGTCTGCCGGTGCCGCAGCGCGTGGAAGGTCTCCACCGCCACCGGCACGGGGCCGCCGCTGGCTTCCCCGAACGGGCCTGACTCGTACATGCCCGGTCCGCCCTCGAACGACAATGCGCAACCCGGCTCGTCCACCGCGTGGCCATCGACGGCGTAGGCTGTCGGAATCACATACCGCTCTTCGTATTTCGCCAGCGCCAGCAACCGGTACATCTGATAGATCTGCTCCTCGGTCATACCGACCGCCTGCGGAATGTGCGGCCGGGTTTCGCGGCCCAGGTTGATATCACGCATGTAGGACCGCATCGCGGCCAGCCGCCGCAGAACACCCTCTACCACGGCGGTGTCGCCTGCGGTGAACAACTCGGCCAGATACTGGATGGGAATGCGTAGCGCCTCCAGCGCGCCGAACAGGTTGCCGAGGTCCTCCCCGTCGTGACCGTCGCGGCTGACCGCGTCGACCACCGGCGACAGTGGCGGGATGTACCAAACCATCGGGACCGTCCGGAACTCCGGGTGCAGCGGCAGCGCGACCCGGTAGGTGTTGATGAGCGCGTACACGGGCGAGCGCTGCGCGGCCTCGATCCACTCGTCGGAGATGCCTTCGGCGCGGGCACCGGCGATCACCTCCGGATCGGTCGGATCGAGCAGGATCTGCCGGTGCGCCTCATACAGATCGGTGTCGTTCTCCACCGACGCCGCCTCCAGCACCCGGTCGACGTCGTAGAACACCAGGCCCAGGTAGCGCAGCCGGCCGACACAGGTTTCCGAGCACACGGTCGGCAGGCCGACCTCGATCCGCGGGTAACACAGCGTGCACTTCTCCGCTTTGCCGGTCTTGTGGTTGAAGTACACCTTCTTGTAGGGGCATCCGGACACACACATCCGCCAGCCCCGGCAGCGGTCCTGGTCGACGAGCACGATCCCGTCCTCGGTGCGCTTGTACATCGCCCCCGATGGACACGACGCCACGCACGACGGGTTCAGGCAGTGCTCACAGATCCGCGGCAGATAGAACATGAAGGTCTGCTCGAGCTCGAGGCGTACCTGCTCGCTCACCTTCTTGAGAACCGGGTCGCCGGGGACGATTTCCGGAGATCCGCCCAGGTCGTCGTCCCAATTGGCCGACCACGAAACCTTCATCGGCTTGCCGCTGATCAGGCTGCGCGGCGGAGCAACCGGCATCTGGTCGCCGAGCGGCGCGGTGGTGAGGTTCTCGTAGTCGTAGGTCCACGGCTCGTAGTAGTCGTCGATGCTGGGCAGCTTGGGGTTGGAAAAGATCCGTGTCAGCTTTTGCAACCGGCCGCCGTCGCGCAGCCGCAGTCGTCCCCTGCGATCCCGTCGCCATCCGCCGCGCCAGCGCTCCTGGTCTTCATAAGTCCGCGGATAGCCTTGTCCGGGACGGGTTTCGACATTGTTGAACCACACGTACTCGGTACCTGCTCTGTTGGTCCACGTCTGCTTACAGGTCACCGAGCAGGTATGGCAGCCGATGCACTTGTCGAGGTTCATGACCATCGCCATCTGAGCCATCACGCGCATCAGTACGTCACCTCCTGGCTGCGACGGCGGACCACCGTCACCTCGTCGCGTTGATTACCGGTCGGGCCGAGATAGTTGAACGCGAAGGCGTTCTGACCATAACCACCGGCCAGGTGACTGGGCTTGATCAGCAGCCTGGTTAACGAATTATGAATGCCGCCACGGTTTCCAGTGGTCTCGGACAGCGGCACGTCGATGGTGCGCTCCTGCGCGTGGTAGACGAACACAACGCCGTCGGGCATCCGGTGCGACACGATCGCACGGCACACCACCACGCCGTTGCGGTTGACCGCTTCGACCCAATCATTGTCGCGGACTTCGATCTTGGCGGCGTCGGCCGGGCTCATCCACATGGTCGGGCCGCCCCGGGACAGCGATAGCATCAGCAGGTTGTCCTGATACTCAGAGTGGATCGACCACTTCGAGTGCGGCGTCAGATACCGCACCGTCAGTCCGATCCCATCCCTGCCGAGCGCCGGTTCACCGAACAACCGCGCCATGTCCAGCGGCGGCCGGTAGGTGGGCAGCTGTTCCCCGAGTTCTTCGAGCCAGTCGTGGTCGACGTAGAAGTGCATGCGCCCCGTGAGTGTGTGGAAAGGCTTGAGCTCTTCGATATTGACGGTGAACGGCGCATACCGGCGGCCCCCGGTTTCGCTGCCCGACCATTCCGGGCTGGTGATCACCGGCACCGGACGAGCCTGGGTGTCGGCGTAGGTGATGCGGCGTTCCTCGCTGCCCTCGGCCAGGTGGACGAGACTGCGGCCGGTGCGCTTCTCGAGTTCACGGAAACCCTCGACGGCGAGGCGGCCGTTCGACGTGCCGGACAGAGCCAGAATCACGTCGGCCATCCGTTCGGCCGAGGTGATCGCCGGACGACCTTGCGCCGGGCCGGAATCCATCACGCCGAACTTGGCGGCCAACTCGGCGACCTCGTGGGTGGGGTGGGTCGTGATCCCCTTCGTGGTCAGGCCGAGCGTGTCGACGAGTGGACCCAGCGCGGCCCACTTGTCGGCGATCGCGGCGTAGTCCCGTTCCACCACCGCTACCGGGCCCATCGTCTTGCCCGGCACCGGCGTCTCACCGGCGACCCGCCAATCATGTTGCGTCCCACCTGGATACGCCATGGCTCCCGGAGTGTCGTGCTGCAGGGCGCCAAGCACGACATCGGTACGGGTGCCGAGGTGCTTGACTGCCAGCGTGCTGAACGCCCGCGCGATGGCGCCGAACGCGTCGTAGTCCGAGCGAGTTTCCCACGGTGGGTCGATGGCGGGGCTGAACGCGTGCACGAACGGATGCATATCGGTGCTCGACAGGTCGGCCTTCTCGTACCAGGTCGCGGCGGGCAGCACGACATCCGAGAGCAGCGTCGTGGATGTCATCCGGAAATCGATCGACATCAATAGGTCGAGCTTGCCCTCCGGAACGTCGTCGGGCCACGCAACGTCGTTGGGCCGCAGCGCCTTCGGCGTGAGCTCCGCCTGCACGTTCGAGGTGGTGCCCAGCAGGTGGCGCAGGAAGTATTCGTTACCCTTGCTGGATGAGCCGAGCAGGTTGGCCCGCCACACGTTGAGCACCCGCGGCCAGTTCGCGGGGTTGTCGGGGTCGGTGACGGCGAGCTTGAGCTTTCCCGACGCCAACTGCTCGGCGACGTAGCTGGGGATCTCCTTGCCGGCCTCCCGCGCTTCGTCCGCGACATCGAGGCTCGACCGTTCGAACTGCGGATAGAACGGCGTCCATCCCATCGCCACCGCCGAGGCCAGCACGTCCATGGTGTGCTTACCGTCAAACCGGCCGCGGCCCAACGGGCTTGCCAGCGCGTCGGCCCGGTAGCCGTCGTAGCGCCACTGGTCGGTGTGCGCATACCAGTACGACGTACCAGCCATCTGTCGCGGCGGTCGCGACCAGTCGGTGGCCATCGCCATCGTCGCCCAGCCGGTGACCGGCCGACACTTCTCCTGGCCGACGTAGTGGGCCCAGCCACCGCCGTTGCGGCCCATCGACCCGGTGAGGAGCAGCAGCGCCAGCACCGCACGATAGGTGGCGTCGCCGTGGAACCACTGACAGATACCGGCACCCATGATGATCATCGACCGTCCGCCGGACTCCTCGGCGTTGCGGGCGAACTCCCTGGCTACCCGGATCGCCTGTGCCGCAGACACTCCGGTGATCGGCTCCTGCCAGGCCGGGGTGTACGGCTGGTCGGGATCGTCGTAGTCGGCCGGCCAATCACCGGGCAGCCCGGGCCTGGCCACCCCGTACTGGGCCAGCATCAGGTCGAAAACGGTGCACACCAGGTGCTCCCCCACCCGGCGCACCGGCACCCCCCGCGCCAGCGTTTCACCGTGGCCGTCGTGGGTATCGAAGCGGGGCAACGCGATCAGCGCGGACTCACCGGATTCACCGCGGGGCCCTGCGACCGTCAGCGCCGGCACCAGGTCGCCCAGATCGAGATTCCACTTGCCGACGCCGTCGTCGCCATAACGGAATCCCAGAGACCCGTTCGGAACAACGGCGGCATCGGTGGCCCCGTCGAGCAGCACCGGTTTGAACGCGGCATTCTCCACGTGCTGGCCCAGATCCGCTGCGGTCAGGTTCTTGCCCGGCACCAGGGCCCCGTCGCGTTCCTCGAGCTTCACCAGGAACGGCAGGTCGGTGTAGCGGCGCACGTAATCGACGAAGAACGGGACACGTTGGCGCACAAAGCACTCCGACAGAATCACGTGGCCCATCGCCATCGCCAGCGCACCGTCTGTACCCGCCGCACAGGGCATCCACTCGTCGGCGAACTTCGTATTGTCGGCGTAGTCGGGGCTCACCGTGACCACTTTGGTGCCCCGGTAGCGCACCTCGGCCATCCAATGTGCGTCGGGCGTGCGGGTGACCGGCACGTTGGAGCCCCACATCATCAGGTACGACGCGTCCCACCAGTCTCCCGACTCGGGCACGTCGGTCTGGTCGCCGAACACCTGCGGCGAGGCCACGGGCAGGTCGGCGTACCAGTCGTAGAACGACGTCATCGCCCCGCCGAGAAGCTCGACGAACCGGGACCCGGCCGCGTGGCTGACCATCGACATCGCCGGGATCGGCGAGAAACCGGCGATCCGGTCCGGCCCGTAGGTCTTGATGGTGTGCACGTGCGCGGCGGCGATCATCTCCGTCGCCTCGGCCCACGCCACGCGGACCAGCCCACCCTTGCCACGGGCGCGCTGATAGCGGCGGCGGCGCTCCGGGTCGGCCTGAATGTCGGCCCACGCCAGCACCGGGTCGCCGAGGCGGGCCTTGGCTTCCCGGTACATCTCGACCAGCACCCCGCGGGCGTAGGGGTAGCGCACCCGCGTGGGCGAATACGTGTACCAAGAAAAGGCGGCGCCACGGGGGCAGCCACGCGGCTCGTACTCCGGCCGGTCGGGGCCGACCGACGGGTAGTCGGTCTCCTGGGTCTCCCAGGTGATGATGCCGTCCTTGACGTAGATCTTCCACGAGCACGACCCTGTGCAATTGACCCCGTGGGTGGAGCGCACCACCTTGTCGTGGCTCCACCGGTCGCGGTAGAACACGTCACCCTCTCGGCCGCCGCGGCGGGTGACGGTGCGCAGGTCGTCGGAGAATTCGCCGGGGGTGAAGAACCGCCCGCTGCGTTCGAGCAGTTCCTCGATCGGCCCGCCCGTCCGTGGTGTCGCGGTCACGTTGCGGCCTCCTTGCGCTGGGTCGCCGGTTCGTGGGTGTGCAGCCGCAACGCTGTGTAGCCGAAGGCGACCAGCGCGGTGGCCACCAAGAGCAGCAGCCCGATCGTGTAGTTGTTGCCCACGGGGTCGTACGTCGCGCCCATCACCAGCGGCGGGAAGTAGCCGCCCAGCCCGCCTGCCGCGGCGACGATTCCGGTGACCGACCCCACGGATTGCGCGGGTGCACGGCGGGCGACCCACGCGAACACACCGCCGGTCCCGATGCCGAGGAAGAGCGCCAACGAGATGAACGTCGCCGCCGACCACACATCCGGCGGCGGCTGGAACACCGCGACGAACGCCATCACCGCCGTGCCTGCGAACGACGCCAGCACCACGTACTTGGGGGCGATCCGGTCGGACAGCACGCCGCCGACCGGCCGGGCCAACACGGCGGCCAGCGCGAAACCGGCGGTGCGCGCGCCGGCGTCGACAGTCGAGAACCCGTAGATCGTTTTGATGTAGGTGGGCAGGTAGTTGGCGAACGCCACGAAGCCGCCGAAGACAACCGCGTACAGGAACGCCATCTCCCAGGTCACCGGCAGTTTGGCGGCCGCGATGAGCTTCGGCACCACACGACCGGTGTTAGGGGCGAACGCCGGGGAGTTTCGCATCACCAACACGCACGCCGCCGCGGTGATTGCGAGCGCGACCGCGACGATGACGTGAGTAGTGAACAGGCCGAACCAGCGCACGAACCGCGGCGTGAAGAACGCAGACAACGCGGTGCCCACCATTCCCATGCCGAACACGCCCGTCGCAAAGCCACGCCGGGCGGGCTCAAACCAACTGTTCGCGAATGGGATGCCGACGGCGAAGATCGTTCCGGCGATGCCCAGGAAGAAGCCGCAAACCAGCAACAGCGGATACGACCCTGCCGTTCCGGCGGCCCCGACTGCGAGTACCGGCACGATCGAGGCCAGGGAGATGGCGATGAACATCGTTCGGCCGCCGAACCTGTCGGTGAGCGAACCGATGACGATGCGGCCCAGCGACCCGACCAGAATCGGCGTAGCGACCAGCATGGACGCCTCGGTACTACTTAACGCCAGGTCGCCAGCGTAGGTAGTGGACAAGGGGCCGATCATGTTCCAGGCCCAGAAGTTGATCGCCGAGACCCACGTGGCCAGCACCAGGTTCACGGTTCTCCGTGAGCCGGTGTCCGGCGTAGTCGCCGTGTTCACAGTCCCAGGAAAGCATCGGACGTTAGACGTCGATGCCGCTTTCGCGAAAGTTGTTGTGGCCGAGCCCAAGCGGCGGCCAGGACAGACGGCTGGGAATCACGGATCGTCTGACGATCCGGGAAGCGATCGGTCATCGGCGATAATGCTCTCTGTCGGAGATCCTTTGCGGTCTCCACGGTCGCCTGCCGATGTCCCGTCGGCTAGAGACCAAAGTCCTCGTCGCCAGGGAACTTTGTCGGGGAGCGCTTCCGGGCAGCACGCCCAACGCACGCTTGTTGTACCCGAATCTCGAGAGAAGGTGCGAACAACCCTGCGCTCGAAGCACCACGTCGCTTACTGAAGGCACCGCGACAGAACTCGGCCGAATTGCAGCAGGCGCTGCATCTGGGCAAGCCCGCCGTTGTCGACCGACTTGTTGTAGCGGAACGACTCACAGTAGATATCGGTTTCGGTGGCCGACTTCTACGCCTCGTTGGGTGTCCTCCGCATCGCGGCGGCCGCCGCCCGGATCTGTGGCGTCACCAACATCACCTGGCCAAGCACGCCGTTGACGAAAGCCGGTGACTCGTCAGTGGATAGCCGCTTGGCCAATTCGACGGCCTCATCGACGGCGACCGGCTCGGGGACGTCGTCGGCGTGCAGCAGCTCCCACACCGCCACCCGCAGGATCGCCCGGTCGACCGCAGGCAGCCTTTCCAGCGTCCAGCCCTGCAGGTGCGCCGAGATGAGGTCGTCGATATGAGCGGCATGCTCGGTCGCCCCGCGCGCCACCGACACCGTGTACGGGTTGAGCGGCGATACGTCGGATTGCTTTTCCGCCAACGCATTCCGCGCCTCTGCCACCTCGGCCGGGGTGATCCCGCGCGCCTCCGCCTCGAACAACAGGTCGACGGCGCGCTTGCGGGCCTGATGCCGGCCCCGATCACCTCGACGGTCAGGCATTCACCCGGCCCAGATAGCTGCCATCA
This sequence comes from uncultured Actinomycetota bacterium, assembly GCA_963848185.1. Classification (GTDB taxonomy): domain Bacteria; phylum Actinomycetota; class Actinomycetes; order Mycobacteriales; family Mycobacteriaceae; genus Mycobacterium. The sequence continues at coordinate 157,217 of CAWKCR010000004.1, read as the reverse complement.
CGGGAATCGACCTTCAGCTTGTCGCCGGTGTTGATGAACAGGGGCACGTTGATGGTCGCGCCGGTCTGCAGGGTGGCTGGCTTGGTGCCTGCGCTGGACCGGTCGCCCTGCAGGCCCGGCTCGGTGTGGGTGACCTCGAGTTCGACAGTCACCGGCAGCTCGAGATACAGCGGCGCGCCGTCGTGAAACGCCACCTGCACCGGCATGCCCTCCAATAGGAAGTTCGCCGCATCACCGACCATCGAATCCGGCAAGTGGTGCTGCTCGTAGTCCTGGCTGTCCATGAAAACGAAGTCGGAGCCGTCGCGGTACAGATAAGTGGTATCGCGCCGGTCGACGGTCGCGGTCTCGACCTTCACACCGGCGTTATAGGTCTTGTCGACGACCTTGCCGGACAGCACGTTCTTTAACTTGGTCCGCACGAAGGCCGGTCCCTTGCCCGGCTTGACGTGCTGGAACTCGACAATCTGCCACAACTGGCCGTCGATCTGCAGGACGAGCCCATTCTTGAAGTCGGCGGTCGATGCCACGGTCGGTTGTTCTCCTAGCTTCCTGTCAGAGGATGGCCAGTTCCTTGGGGAACCGGGTGAGTAAATCGGGTGTGGCCCTTTTCTCGGCGTTTCCGACGCCGGTGACGACCAGCGTGTCCTCGATGCGGACGCCGCCGCGGTCGGGCAGGTAGACACCGGGCTCCACGGTCACCGCAGAGCCAGCAAGCAGTGTACCGGCGGCAGACGCGCTGATTCCCGGCGCTTCGTGGATCTGCAACCCGACACCGTGGCCGAGCCCGTGGCCGAAGTTGTCTGCGTAGCCGGCGTCGGCGATGACCTGCCGCGACGCCGCATCGACTTCCTTGAGCGACACCCCGGGCACGAGCGCCTCCCGGCCCGCCCGCTGCGCGGTGGCCACCAGTTCGTAAATGTCGCGCTGCCACTGCGCGGCCGGTGACAGCACAAAGGTGCGGGTCATGTCGGAGTGGTAGCCGCAGACCAGTGCGCCGAAGTCAATCTTGACGAAGTCGCCGGCCGCCAGCACCGCATCCGTGGGCCGATGGTGCGGGATCGCCGAGTTGGCCCCGGTCGCCACGATGGTTTCGAACGACACGCCGTCGGCGCCGTAATCGAGCATCAGCGACTCGAGCTCGCGGCCTACCTCTTTCTCCGTCCGGCCGGGATTCAGGCCGCCGTGCTCGACGAGGTCCTTCAACGCCGCGTCGGCGGCCTCGCAGGCCAGCCGCAGCAGCGCGATCTCGCCGGCATCTTTGACCATGCGCAGCGCCTCCACCGTGCCGGCCGCCCGCACGAGTTCGGTCTGGTCACCGGCGGCCTTTTCGAGGGTGGCGAATCCGTCGACGGTCACCACATGGCTTTCGAAGCCCAGCCGGCGCACGCCGTCGGCGGCGGCCCGCCCGGCCAGGTGCGGCCCGCATGCCCGCTCGATGACGATCTCGGCGTCAGGGGCCTGCTGCGCGGCTTGGGTGCGGTAGCGCCCGTCGGTGGCCAGCACCGGCGTTTCGTTGTCGGTGCGGATCAGCAGCGCCGCGTTCGAACCCGTGAAGCCGGACAGATAACGCACGTTGACCAGGTCCGATACCAGCATCGCGTCCAGTTCGGCGGCGGCCAGCCGCGCCCGCAGCCGCTCCCGGCGCTGAGAAATTGTCACAGTCGGTGACGCTACTCGCTAAGGTGTGGCCCCATGAGTAAGTGGTTACTGCGCGGACTGGTGTTCGCGGCCCTGATGGTGATTGTTCGGTTACTGCAGGGGGCGATGATCAACGCGTGGGAGACCAAGGCGCTTTTGATCAGTGTCGTACTGGTGGTTCTCTTCGCCATCGCGGTGTTCATCTGGGGGCTCATCGACGGCCGCAACGACGCCGCCGCGGAGCCCGACCCCGATCGCCGCGCCGACCTGGCGATGACATGGCTGCTGGCCGGCCTGTTCGCCGGTGTGGTCAGCGGCGCGGTGGCCTGGTTCATCTCGCTGTTCTACAAGAGCCTCTACGTCGAGGCGCTGATCAACGAGATCACCACGTTCGCCGCGTTCACCGCGCTGCTGGTGTTCCTGGCGTCGATCGCCGGCGTCGCGCTCGGCCACTGGCTGGTCGACCGCAAGGCCGACCAGATGCCGCACCTGCATCACGCACATGCGGACGAGGACCGGGCCGACACCGATGTGTTCGCGGCCGTCCGACAGGGCCCCGACGACACCACTCAGACCGCGCCAGTGGCGACAGCCGAAGAGCCCACCCAGGGCCGTCGCGAGGAACAGTCCTAGCCGATGCTGGCCAGGTACCGCAGGGCCAGTACGTAGCCCTGCACACCCAATCCGACGATCACACCGGTCGCCACGGCGCTGATGTAGGAGTGGTGCCGAAACTCTTCGCGGGTGTGAACATTCGAGATGTGCACCTCGATCAGCGGCGCCCGCAGCTGGGCGCAGGCATCGCGTAACGCCACCGACGTGTGGGTGAGCGCACCCGCGTTGAGCACCACCGCCTCACCGGCGTCGGCGGCCCGATGTATCCAACCAATCAGCTCGGCTTCGCTGTCGCTTTGCCGCACAACGGCTTTCAGTCCAAGCCCGGACGCTTCCCGTTCGATAAGCGCGACCAGATCGTCGTGGGTGGTGCTGCCGTAGACCTCGGGCTCGCGGCGGCCGAGCCGGCCGAGGTTGGGACCGTTGATCACCTGCACGGTCGTCATGGCTGTCCCACCTCCGCGTATGCCGCCGCCAGCAGCGACGGGTCCGGGCCCTCCAGGCGGCCCGGCTTGCCCAGTCCGTCGAGCACGACGAACCGCAGCACGCCCGCACGGGTCTTCTTGTCCCCGGCCATGTATTCCAGCAGCTGCGGCAGCGCGTCGGGGTCGTAGGTCACCGGCAGGCCGAGCGAGGTGAGGATCGAGCGGTGCCGGTCGGCGGTGTCGTCGTCGAGACGCCCGGCCAGCCGGCCCAGTTCGGCGGCGAACACCAGACCCACCGACACCGCGGCACCGTGCCGCCACCGGTAGCGCTCCCGGCGTTCGATCGCGTGTGCGAGGGTGTGGCCGTAGTTGAGGATCTCGCGCAGCTGCGATTCCTTCTCGTCGGCGGCGACGACCTCGGCCTTGACGGCTACCGCGCGGCGGATCAGCTCAGGCAACACCGTGCCCGTCGGCTCGAGCGCCGCCTCGGGATCGGCCTCGATCAGGTCGAGGATGACCGGGTCCGCGATGAACCCGGTCTTCACGATCTCGGCCATGCCGGCCACGATCTCGTTGCGCGGCAACGTTTCCAGTGTTGCCAGGTCGACGAGGACGGCGGCCGGCTGGTGGAACGCGCCGACGAGGTTCTTGCCGGCCTCGGTGTTGATGCCTGTCTTTCCGCCCACCGCCGCGTCGACCATGCCGAGCAGTGTGGTGGGCACATGCACGATGTCCACCCCGCGCAGCCATGTCGCAGCGGCGAAGCCCGCGACGTCGGTTGCAGCTCCCCCGCCCAAGCTGACGATCGCGTCCTTACGGCCAACACCGATGCGGCCCAATACTTCCCAGATGAACCCGACGACGGGTAGCTCCTTGCCCGCCTCGGCGTCCGGGATCTCGATGCGATGCGCGTCGATTCCCTTGTCCGACAGGTGATTCCGGATGGCTTCTGCGGTCTGCGCCAGCGCTGGCTGGTGCAGGATGGCGACCTTGTGCCGGCCGTCGAGGATGCGGCCCAGCTCGCCCAGCAGCCCGGTGCCGATGATCACCGGGTAGGGACGGTCGACGAGGACGTCGACGGTGACCGGCTCACTCATGGGTCTTCTCCGCATTGCGCGCCGCCAGGGCCGCCGGGCTGGGCGGGGCCTCCGTGGTTGGCGCCGGGGTCAACGTCGTCGGCCCACGCCGCCACGGCGGCCGGCGACGACGGCGCGGCGGGTTCGGCGCCTCGGGATTCTCCAGTCGCGCCACGATGTGGCGCACCACGGCACCGGGGTTACGGCGGTTGGTGTTGATCCGCATGTTGGCGACCCGGCGGTACAACGGAACCCGCTGCGCCATCAGCTCACGGTACTTCTGCGCCGGATCAGCGCCGGCAAGCAGCGGCCGCACCGTGCCGCCGGTGGTGCGCCGGATGCCTTCGGCCGCGCTGATCTCCAGATAGATGACGGTGTGCCCGGTGAGCGCGTCACGCACGCCGGGCGAGGTGATCGCGCCGCCCCCGAGCGACACGATGCCGTCGTGTTCGGCCAGCGCGGTGCGCACCACATCCTCTTCTATACGGCGGAACTCCTGCTCGCCGGCGACGAACAGGTCGGCGATGGTGCGGCCGGTGGTCTCGACGATCTTGGCGTCGGTGTCCAGCAGCGACAGCTGCATGGCCTTGGCGAGCCGGCGCCCGATCGTGGACTTACCGGAGCCCGGCATGCCCACCAGTACGGCCCTGGGTGCCATTAGCCCGACGCCTGTGCCTGTTGCGCGGCCGGCTCGCGGGCGGCCACGGCGCGCAGGTAGGTGTCGATGTTGGCGCGCGTCTCGGCCAGCGAGTCGCCGCCGAACTTCTCCAGTGCGGCCCGCGCCAGCGACGAGCGCGACCATCGTCTCGACGACCACACCCGCGGCCGGGACCGCGCACACGTCGGAGCGCTGATGGATCGCGACGGCCTCGTCGCCGGTGGCCATGTCGACGGTGGCCAGCGCCCGCGGCACGGTCGAGATCGGCTTCATCGCGGCGCGTACCCGCAGCGGCTGTCCGTTGGTCATGCCGCCTTCCAGGCCGCCGGCCCGGTTGGTCGAGCGCATCACGCCGTCGGGGCCGGGATACATCTCGTCGTGGGCGACGCTGCCGCGGCGGCGCGCGGTTTCGAATCCGTCGCCGATCTCGACACCCTTGATCGCCTGGATGCCCATCACCGCGGCGGCGAGCTGGCTGTCGAGGCGGTTGTCGCCGCTGGTGAACGAGCCCAGCCCGACCGGCAGGCCGTGACGCCACCACCTCGACGACGCCGCCGAGGGTGTCGCCGTCGCGCTTGGCGGCCTCGATCTCGTCGATCATCAACTTCCTCGGCGTCCTCGTCGAATGCGCGCACTCGGCTGGCGTCGATGGCGGCCAGATCGGCGGCCTGCGGCGGCGGCGCCGTCGTAGGGCTTGGAGGCGCCGATGGAGATCACGTGCGACAGCACCTCGACGCCGAGCGCCTGCGAAGGAATGCCGCGCGCGACGGTGCCGGCCGCGACCCGGGCGGCGGTCTCGCGGGCGCTGGCGCGTTCCAGCACCGGGCGGGCGTCGTCGAAGCCGTACTTGAGCATGCCGGCGTAGTCGGCGTGACCGGGCCGCGGCCGGGTCAGCGGCGCGTTGCGGGCGACGTCCTCGAGTTCGGCGGGGTCGACCGGGTCGGCGGCCATCACGGTTTCCCACTTGGGCCATTCGGTGTTGCCGACCTCGATGGCGATCGGCCCGCCGAGGGTGATGCCGTGCCGGACGCCGGCAAGCATGGTGACCTGGTCGGCTTCGAACTTCATCCGCGCGCCGCGACCGTAGCCGAGCCGCCGGCGGGCCAGCTGACCGGAGATGTCATCGGAGGTGACGTGGACGCCGGCGACCATCCCTTCGACCACGGCCACCAACGCGCGGCCGTGGGATTCACCAGCTGTAGTCCATCGCAACACGCGTCCCATCTTCCCATGTCGCGGTTTTAGCTCCGACCTGTGGAGTCCCAGCCGCGCTCACCGCGGTTCAGACTCCACAAATCGCTCCAGGGTTGCCGCAGCGAGCAGCGCTGGACAGCGACCAGCGCCGCCGTCGCCGCGGCGCTCGTACCGCTCGCGCTGCTGTTGCGATTTCGGCGTGCCGAGTCGCGCTCAGCGCAATCAAGCACGCCGAAAACGCTTTCGCGGGAACGACAGTAAACGGATTGAAAGCCGAGCGTCACGCGACCGAAACACCACCCCATCACCGTAATAAAGATATGGATTCACGATCCGCGTTGACGCTGAGTATCGGCGTGCTCGGCGGGCTGGCGGTCGCACTGACCGCCGAGGTCATCACGGTCCCGATCTGGGTTGTCTTCCTGACGTGGGCGTCGTTCTTCTTCGTCGGCGACGGTGTCAGCGGCTGGGTGCGCTCGTTGTCCAGCAACATCGTCGGCGTCATCATCGCCTCGGCGAGCCTGTATGCCGCCCACCTGCTGGGCGGCAGCCTGTGGGCGACGGCGTTCGCAGTAGGTGTGGGCAGTGCGGTGATGGTGCAGGCGTCGTGGGTGCCGCTGTTCTCGATGACGCCGGCGGTGGTGGTCGGCTTCGCGAGCACGGTGTCGACGGTCGCGGGCACCGGCAACCACATCACCGTGACGACGATTTCGCATCCCGGACTGGTCGCGGCCGTGGCATGCCTGTTGGGCGCGTCGTTCGGGCTGCTGTCGGAATACGTGGCCAACGTGCTGACCCGTGAGCCCGCGGAGGAACCGTCGGGCGAGCCGACAACGGAAGGCAGTCCCGCGTAATGAAATTGCAGCACTACCTCGGCGGCCTGGAGGGACTTCCGGAGCCGCTGAACTTCGAGAAGCGGGTCTTCGTCGAGGAGTGGGAGAAGCGGATCTTCGGCATCCATGTGGCGATGATGGGCCTGTCGACCCATCTCGGCTCGGCGTTGCCGCAGTATCCGATCGACGAGGTGCCCACGGCGTTCAAGGACGAGTGGACCTGGGCGGACCTGCGCACCGGCGCGGAGGCGATGAACCCGTTCGACTACTTCAAGTTCCGCTACTACGAGAAGTGGTTGGGCGGCATCACGCAGTTCTTCATCGACAAGGGCTATATCGGCGAGGACGAATTGGCCTCCCGACAAGAGGAACTGGCGACCGACGAGACACCACCGACGGTTGATCCGGTGCCCGCCATCGACGAGCAGGTGGTCGAGTACCTGCGCAAGGGTGACAGCCCGCGCCGCGACGTCGCACATCCGAAATTCGCGGTGGGCGACCGAGTCCGCATCACCAATGTGCCTGCGGCGGCGCACACCCGGCTGCCCGGCTATCTGCGCGAACGCGAAGGCACCGTGGAACGGATCTTCGAGGGTGACTACGGCTATTTCACCCACACCGGGGACGGGGTCGGTGATCCGATGCCGATCTACATCGTCGCGTTCGGCCCCGAGGAGCTGTTCGGCGAGCGTGCCGAGGAGGGCCCGTTGACTATCTACGCCGAATTGTTCGAGGCGTACCTGGAAGGAGTCTGATGAGCGGCCAGTTCTTCTACCCCGACGACCGCGAGGCCTCCAGCGCGGCCAAAGTTGCTGCACTGGAATCACTTCTGATCGAGAAGGGCGTGATCACGGGGCAGACCGTCGACAAGGTGCTCGCCTACTTCGAGTCGGAGATGACACCGCTCAACGGGCGCAAGATCGTGCTAAAGGCCTGGACGGACCCAGATTTCGCCGCCCGCGTGGTCGTCGACACCCCGGCCGCGATCGCCGAACTCGACCTGCCCGACGGCATGGCAGGCGCCGAGGGTGAGCACCTACAGGCCGTCGCCAACACGCCCGGAGTGCACAACCTGATCATCTGCACACTCTGTTCGTGCTTTCCCTGGCCGGTGCTGGGGCTGCCACCGTACTGGTACAAGGACCCGTTGTTCCGCTCGCGTGCGGCCCGTGAGCCGCGCAAGGTGCTTGGCGAGATCGGCGTCGATCTGCCCGAGGACACCGAGATCAAGGTGTGGGACAGCAGCGGCCACTCGCGGTGGTTCGTCATTCCTGAACGGCCGGCCGGCACAGAGGACTTCACCGACGAAGCGCTGATGGACCTGGTGACGACGGAGTCCATGATGGGTGTCGGGCTGGCCGGGCCGGTGACATGACGCTGCACGAGACCTGCACCACCGATCAGGCCGCGCCGCAGTTCGACCACGAGTGGCAGCGCCGCGCGTTCGGGCTGGCGCTGGCCCTCTCGGAGTTCGGCCACTACGACTGGAGCGATTTCCAGCAGAGCCTGATCGACATGATCGGCCGCTGGGAGAACACGCCGGAGGCCGACCGAAGTGATTGGGAGTATTACGACCACTGGGTCGCTGCGCTGGTGAAGGTGATCGACGAGCACCACTTACTGACCGCGCCCGCAAGAGCGAATGGAGACAGCCATGACTGAGGCCAAACCCTTAGCCCCGTCGCGAATCGATGTCACCGGGCTGGCCGCGGCGGCCTGGCTGACCGGCACGATGTTTCTGGCGCTGCTGCTGCTGTACTTCGTCGGCCTCGACCAGGGTGCGACGTCAATCTTCGGTTCGGACACCCACATTCACGAGTTCGTCCACGACGCCAGGCACCTACTGGGATACCCCTGTCACTAGTCGATTGCCAGGCCGTTCATGATGCGGCCGATCTCGCCGACGGCCTGGCGGTGGGCGGCCTTCTGGTCGTCCGCGCGGGCGACGATCATCGCGGTCTCGCATAGCGCGCCGAAGAGGAAGTGGGCCAACGGACCCGGCGTCCGCGGCGCGATCCGGCCCGCTTCGACCGCACGCGAAATGCCGGCCTCCATCATCTCCAGCAGCGGGGTTTCGAGGCGGCGCATCTCCTCCCAGCCGATCGCGGTGAACGCATCGCGCAGGACGATCCGCTGCACTGCGGGATCGAGGCATTCGTCCAGGTAGGCCCGGCACCCTGCCTGGAACGCGTCCCACGGATCCTTCTTGCGGGTGTATGCAGCCACCAACGGCGCGGCCATCCGCTCGACTTCGCGGGTGAAGACGGCCTCGAAAAGCTGCTGCTTGCCCTCGAAGTGGTGATACACCGCGCCCTTCGTCACGTTGGCTCGAGCAGCCACGGCGGCCAAAGACGTCGCCTCGTAGCCGTCCCGGGCGAACAATTCGCGCGCCGCCTCGACGAGTGCGCTGGTGGTCGCCTCGGTCCGTTCGGCCTGCGTTCGTCTCGCCACCTTCGTCGCCACGGCCTGACGATAGTCGATGGTCATGTCCCGATCGGCTCCAACGCGATCAGCGGCAACTCCCGGTCGGTGAACCGGGTGTAGTGCTCGGTCTGTGGGTACATCTCAACGAATGCCCAACGCGGCCCTCACAGCACCCGGTAGATGCGGTAGTCGATGTGGTCGGGCGACAGGATGTTGTAGCCGACTGCCACCACCTCGGACAGCCACGCGTAGCGCTCGTCGGCGGTCTCGAACTTCGGCGTGGTCCGCACGTAGGTCTCCCCGAACGGCAGCACCTCGCCGGCGGCCAGCCGCACGAGTCCGTCGGCCGGGATTTTGATGACGCCACGGGTTTCGTAGTGGATCAACGCGCCGTCATGGGTCCGAAGCGTGGCGCGGACGTCTACCCGCCCGACTCCGTCGCTCCCCACCAGCAGCCAATCGCCGCCGCCCGGCAGGATTTCGCCCTGCAGCTTGGGCCCGTCGATCACACCGCCGGTCGTGATGAAGGTCATCCGGGCGCCGACGGGCGTCGCGATCGGCTGCGCGGGTTGAAGATCGACGTGCATATCGAACAAATGCTCGGCCGGCAGCTCGCTGACGAGCGGCAGCTGCTCGGCGTAGTTGATGGTCGTCGTCACTGACTCACCGCCGCCTGCAGCTGGACTGTGTCGATGAACGTGTCCTTGCGGGTGACGAGACCGTCGGGCGATACGTCGACGACATCGAGGCAGTCGAAGCGGATATCGCCGGAGATCAGCGCCCAGTCGAGTACCCAATGGTTCTCGCCGTACAGCACGCGGTAGACCTCGAAGGAGAACCCCGGGAACCGCTCGAAGATCTCGGCGAACGCAGAGCGCACGGCGGCTCGACCTACGACGGGTTCGGTGCCGAGATGCGTCCAGAACCGGGTATCGTCGGTATGCAGCGCGACGATCGCGTCGGGGTCGCGGGCCGCCCACGCGCCGAAGTACCGCTCCGAAATCGCCGTCAGATCGAGCTTTTCGGCGGTGGCGTCGGCCATGTGTGCCTCCATTCCAATTTGCATACCCCTGGTAGGCATTAACCTACCACGGGTATGTAATACTGCGCCAGACCCGAAAAGACGGACAGAGGTTGAAGGCCAGCTCGATACGCATCAGTTGAGCTTCGTCGAGGTCGTGCAGGTTTGAGCCGTGGCTTTCGCTCATCCGGTACTCGCGTTCTTCTTCGGCGGCCTCAATCACGTTGCGCACACACCGCCCGTTGCCGACCAAGTCGATGCTGCGCCGCTGCTGACCCGACGAGTCGAGCGCCTGGCCTTGGCACAGGGTCGTATACGTCGCGACCAGCTCCTCGTCGGCCGCCTCCGAAAGGTCGGAGTCGCGCCATCGGGTACGTGTTCAACTGTCGATCGTCGAGCCAATTGCGCAACGATGCGGGCGCGGCGGGTCCACCACGGCGCCGAGGGTGCCGTAGGTGGGGTCGGCGTCGATGGCGATCACTGGTTCGGTGCGGTACTGACCGAACACCGTGCCCATTCCGGCACCGTTCGCGTTTTGCCGACTCCGCCCTTGATCGAGATGGCGGGGATCTGGCATATCCCCGCAATGTTGCTGGCAATCAATGTCTTTTGCTCGCTGAGCCGGCGCTCGAACGCCGACGGCCCGAGGTTGACCGTCTCGAATGTCACGAGATAGACGGCTTTGCGCCAGCCGGACTCGGGCACTTGGCGCCGGGATTTCACCAGGTGGTCGGTGCGGATGTCGTAGTTGATGTCAACCTTCACGTCCGTCGGCCGCCATTGCCGTCCTGAGTCCATCGAATCCGGTGCTAGCCGTGCAGCGTGGGCTACAGCACGGCGAGTGCACAGGCGGCCGCCGCCGCCAGGCACATCGACGGACCGTGCGGCACAGTCGATCCGGTACGGCAAAGCGCGGCGACCATCAAGAGGCCGGAGGTCAGCAGCGGGGCGGCGATGGCCGACAGCGCCCAAACATCCACGCCGAACGAACCGGTCAACGCGCCCACCCCGAGCGCGAGCTTGACGTCGCCGGCCCCCATCGCCCCCGGTGCCGACAGATGCACGACGAGGTATACGGCGAAGAGCGCGACACCGCCCAGCAGCGCGGGCACGCCGCGTCCGGCCATAACGGCGACGATCAGCACCGCGGCGGCGCCGGGCAGCGTCAAGACGTTCGGCAAGCGTCGCACTCGGATGTCATAGCCGCTCAGCACGATTAGCCATCCAAGCGCACAGATGCCGGCCACCCCCGCCCCCATTTACCAAGGCTAACGTCAGCCGAGCGCCGCCCTCATCACTTCTTTGGGCGCCGGCAGTCCGGTGAACTGCTCGACCTGGGCGTACGCCTGATGGAGCAGCATCTGCAGGCCGCTCACCACCCGTCCGCCCGCCGCGTCGACCGCCACCGCCAGCGGAGTCGGCCACGGGTCGTAAATCGCGTCGAGCAGCAGCGGCGTCGCAGCCAGAGCCCCCGCATACGGTTCCGCAGCATCGGCTGGGATGGTGCTGACGACCACGTCCACCTTCGCGACCGCCCGAGCCAACTCCGCGCCGTCGATGTCGCACCACCGGGCGTCGACACCCGACCTCACCGCAAGGTCCACCAGCGGAGCGGCATTGTCCGGGTTGCGGGCGACCACCGTAATCCGTTGCACGCCAAGCTCCGCCAGACCGACCACCACCGCGGGCGCGGTGCCGCCGGAGCCGACGACGATCGCATGTCCCGACGCCTCTCCCAGTGCACCGATAACTCCGTCGATATCGGTATTGTCGGCCCGCCAGCCCGCCGGCGACCGCACCAGCGTGTTGGCCGAACCGACCAGCTCCGCGCGCGGTGTGCGTTCGTCGGCAAACCGCAGCGCCGCGAACTTGCCCGGCATCGTCACCGAAACACCCACCCACTCCGGGCCGAAACCGCCTACCAGGGCGGGCAATTGATCAGCCGTGCACTCGATGCGTTCATAGGTCCAGCCGTCCAGACCCAGGGCGCGGTAGGCCGCCAGATGCAACTGCGGTGAGCGGGAGTGCGCGATCGGCGAACCAAGCACCGCCGCCTTGCGATGGTCCTCAGCGGGCGGAATCGAGGACACCGTTGCGCTTCGCCAGTTCGATATTCGCCAGGTGCTGTTGGTAATCCCGGGTGAAGAGCGTGGTGCCCTGCAGGTCGACGGTGACGAAGTATAGCCAGTCCCCCGCGGCGGGCTGTTCAGCCGCTGCCAGCGCGGGCTGACCGGGTGAGCAGATGGGGGTGGCCGGAAGTCCCGGTCGCACATAGGTGTTCCACGGCGTGTTCTGGGCCCGATCGACGTCGGTGGTGGCCACCTCTATCCGATCCAGCGGATAGTTCACCGTGGAGTCGAACTCCAGCGTGCGGTTCTCGGCCAGCCGGTTGTAGATGACCCGCGCAACCTTCGCGAAATCGTCCGGCTTGGCCTCGCGCTGCACCAGCGACGCCACCGTCAAGATCTGATAGGGCGACATTTTCAGCGACTTCGCGGTGTCGAGCAGCCCGCCTTGCGCGTATTGGGTTGCGCTGGTTCCGATCAGCGTGGACAGGATGTCCTGCGGCTCGGCGGATGGATCGATGTTCCAGGTGCCCGGCGCGATCAACCCCTCGAGCCGACGATGGTCGTTGCCCAACGCGCTGACCGCGTTCACCGCCCAGTCGGGGACCGACAGAGCTGACGGCGCCGCGGTACTCGCCGCCTGCCGCAGATCCTCCACCGGCACGCAACGGCGTTCGCCGTCGAGGTTCACACATGTCGCGCGGGAGATCAGGCTGAAGATGCCGTCGGTGACCGCGTTGGTCTTGACGTCCTGGATGTCGTCGAGCTGGCGCCCCTCGGGAATCACCAGCTTGCCCACCCGGTTTTGCGGATCAGCAAGCCGCGCAACCGCATTCGATGCCGGAATCTCGGTGCGTAATTTGTAGAAACCAGGCTGAATCGCCGAGATGGCAGTGTTCCCCTCGGCCGCGTCGACAAACGCGGAAATCGTCGCGACCACCTTGTGCTCGTGCAACGTCTTGGCGATCGCCGTCGTGGAATCACCGTCGTGGACCTGGATGACCACGTCGTTGACGCCCTCGCCGGAATAGTCGTTGCCCGAACCGAACAGCGTGTGCCACATCTTCGAACCGAGGAACACCGTGCCGACGACGACCACGATCAACATCGCCAGGGCCAAGCCGCCGACGACGCGACGCTTGCGTTGTCTACGGGCCTGCCGTATCCGGTCCGCGCGGGTCATCCGGCGCCGCGGCGGTCCTACCGCCGCGGGTTTTGCGCGAACCCGGCCCCAGTCGTCAGCCATCCCCGACCTCTCCGTGCGCGGTCATGGCCGCGCGCCGCTGGTCCAGCCAGTTTTGCAAGATGCCCACCGCCGCAGCCTGATCGATCATCGGCCGCTGTCTCTTGGCGCGGACACCAGCCTCCCTCAGCGACCGCTGCGCCGTCACGGTGGTTAGTCGTTCGTCTGACAGTCGCACGGGCGTCGGCGCGATGCGCCGCGCCAACAGGTCAGCCAGCTCGATCGCATCCCGGGCGGCGGGACCAGAGCGGTCGGCAAGGGTGCGCGGTAGTCCCACCACCACTTCCACCGCTTCCAGTTCGTCCACCAGCTGTGCCAGCCGGCGCACGTGTTTGTCGGTCTTGTCCCTGCGGTCCCGCGCTACGGTCTCCACCGGTGTGGCGAGGATACCGTCCGGGTCGCTGCTGGCCACACCGATGCGGACACTGCCCACATCGATGCCGATCCGTCGTCCGCGTCCGGGGTCGTCGCCTCCGGGCCGATCAGGTAGACGGTCGTCGGTGTTGGCCACGTAGCTAGCTCCGGTCTATCTCTGCGCGTAGCGCGGCCAATGCCGCGTCGATACCCGCCGCCCCCTTACCGGAACCCTGTGCCAGATCGGCCTTGCCGCCCCCACGACCGTTGACCGCTGCACCCAATTGCTTCACCAACTCGTTGGCCCGCAGACCGAGGTCCTGCGCCGCCGGGTTCACCGCCACCACGAAGGGGACGGTGTCGTTCTCGCCGTCAGCGATCAACGCAACGACGGCCGGGTCGCTGCCAAGTTTGCCCCTGATGTCGCCGACGAGGGTGCGCAGATCCGCCGCCGACATTCCGCCGGCCATCCGCTGCGCCACGACATGGACTTTACCGAGTAGCTCCCCGCCCGCGGCGGCATTCGCCGCGGCTGCCCGCGCGTTCGCCAGCCGCAGCCGGTCGAGTTCCTTCTCGGCCGCCCGCAGCCGCTCCACCAGATTGGCCACCCGCGCCGGAACCTCCTCCGACGGAACCTTCAGCGACGACGCCAGGCCGGCCATCAGGGCGCGCTCCCTGGCCAGGTGGCGGAATGAGTCCAAGCCGACGTAGGCCTCGACACGGCGCACGCCGGACCCGATCGACGACTCGCCGAGAATGGTGACCGGGCCGATCTGCGCCGAATTGTGCACATGTGTGCCGCCACACAGTTCAAGTGAGAAAGGGCCGCCGATCTCGACCACCCGGACCTCATCGGGGTAGTTCTCGCCGAAGAGCGCCATCGCGCCCATCGCCTTGGCCTTGTCGAGTTCGGTGGTGAAGCTGTGCACCTCGTAGTCGGCTCCGACGGCCTCGTTGGTCACTTCCTCGATCTGCGTCCGTTGGTTCTCGGTAAGTTGACCCTGCCAGTTGAAGTCGAACCGCAGATAGCCCGGGCGGTTGAGCGAGCCGGCCTGAACAGCGTTGGGGCCCAGCACTTGTCGCAGCGCGGCGTGCACCATGTGGGTGCCGGAGTGGCCCTGCGTCGCGCCGTGTCGCCACCGCGGATCGACGGCAGCAATCACGGTGTCGCCCTCGACGAATTCACCGGACTCGACGTTGACGCGGTGCGCCCACAGGGTTTTCGCAATCTTCTGCACGTCGGTGACGGCGGCCTTGGCGCTGCCCGACGTACCGGTACCGCTGATGGCGCCCTCGTCGGCGATCTGGCCGCCCGACTCGGCGTAGAACGGGGTGCGGTCCAGGACCAGCTCGACGCGCTCGGGCGGCGGACCGCCATTCGTCCCGTGCGCCACCACCGGCACTCGCTTACCGTCCACGAAAATACCGAGAATCTTTGCCTCGGAGGTCAATTCGTCGAAGCCGGTGAACTCGGTCGGGCCAGCGTCGACGAGGTCGCGGTAGGCCGACAGGTCGCTGTGGGCCTGCTTGCGGGCAGCGGCGTCGGCCTTCGCGCGCTGGCGCTGCTCGGTCATCAGGCCGCGGAAGCCTTCTTCGTCGACGAATAAGCCGGCTTCGGCGGCCATCTCGAGGGTCAGCTCGAGCGGGAAGCCGTACGTGTCGTGCAGCGTGAACGCGTCGGTCCCCGACAGCACGGTGGCGCCCGACGCCTTCGTCGCGCGGGCGGCCTCGTCGAACAGCCGCGAGCCTGACGCCAGGGTGCGGTTGAACGCCTTCTCCTCGGCGACCGCGATGCGGTGGATCCGGTCGAAATCGCTGACCAGTTCCGGGTACGACGGGCCCATCGCGTCGCGCACCGTCGTCATCAGGTCGCCGACGATCGGGTCGTCGATGCCCAGCAGCTTGGCAGAGCGGATGACGCGGCGCAGCAGCCGCCGCAGCACGTAGCCGCGGCCGTCGTTGCCGGGGCTGACCCCGTCGCCGATGAGGATCGCCGCGGTGCGGCTGTGATCGGCGATGATCCGGTACCGCACGTCGTCCTCGTGATTGCCGACGTCATACCCCCTGGGCGACACCGTGGCTACAGCATCTATGACCGGGCGCAGCAAGTCGGTCTCGTAGACGTTGTGCACGCCTTGCAGCAGGAACGCCACCCGTTCGACACCCATGCCGGTGTCGATGTTCTTGCGCGGCAGCGGGCCGAGGATCTCGAAGTCGTCCTTGGACGTGCCCTCGCCGCGCTCGTTCTGCATGAACACGAGATTCCAGATCTCGATGTAGCGGTCCTCGTTGACCACCGGACCACCGTCGACACCGAACTCGGGGCCCCGGTCGTAGAAGATCTCCGAACACGGCCCGCACGGTCCAGGTATGCCCATCGACCAGTAGTTGTCGGCCATGCCGCGTCGCTGGATCCGCTCCGCCGGCAGTCCGGCCACCTCCTGCCAGAGCCCGGCCGCTTCGTCGTCGTCTAAATAGACAGTGGCCCACAGCCTTTCGGGATCTATCCCGTAGCCGCCATCCTCGACCGGGTTGGTCAGCAGCGTCCACGCCAAGTCGATGGCGCGGCGCTTGAAGTAGTCGCCGAAGGAGAAGTTCCCGGCCATCTGGAAGAACGTGTTGTGCCGGGTGGTGATGCCGACTTCGTCAATGTCCGGCGTGCGGATGCATTTCTGGATGCTGGTCGCGGTCGCATACGGCGGTGTGCGCTGGCCGAGGAAGTACGGCACGAACTGCACCATGCCCGCGTTGACGAAGAGCAGGTTGGGGTCATCGAGGATCACCGAGGCGCTGGGCACCTCGGTGTGGCCCGCCTTCACGAAATGATCGAGGAAACGCTTCCTGATCTCGTGTGTCTGCACGTCCCTGCTGTCCTTATTCGTTCTACGTATCGACCGCACTACAGTACCGGTCCGCGCGCCGGCACTGAAAAGTCAACGAACCGGCTCCTGCGATGGTGCCGCGGCTAGCCGTTGAGGAAGCTCAACCGCACCGAACGCCGCGGGTTGTCCCGGTTCAGATCGACCAGCACGACGCTTTGCCAGGTACCAAGGAGCGGTTGTCCGCTCTGTACCGGCACGGTAACCGACGGCGACACCAGCGCGGGCAGCACGTGGTCGGCGCCGTGGCCGGGTGAACCGTGGGCGTGGCGGTAACGGTCGTCGCGCGGCAACAGTCGCTCCAGCGTGTCGACCAGATCGTCATCGGACCCGGCGCCTGTCTCGATGATGGCGACCCCGGCGGTCGCATGAGGGACGAAGACGTTGCACAGGCCGTCCGTGCGGCTTCCGCAGAACGAGCGCACCGCGTCGGTGAGGTCGACGATGCGGCGACGCGATGTGTCGATATCGAGCACGTCGGAGTCCACAAGGTCGAGGATACGAGCCCATTGCCACCGCCAATCCGCCGGAGGAAGGTAAGGAATGGGACCGGTGGCGCCAGCGGGGCGCTGCCCCGAACACAAAGGGGGCGGATCGTGTACGCACGCTCTACCACAGTTCAGGCGCAACCCTCGCGCATCGACGCGGGAATTGCACATGTCCGCGACGAGATCATGCCCACAGTCCAGGACATGGACGGGTGTGTCGGCATCTCACTTCTGGCGGATCGGGAATCCGGGCGCTGCATCGTCACTACCGCATGGGAGACCGAGGAGGCGATGCAAGCGAGCGCCACCCTGGTACGGCCGCTACGTGACCGCGCCGCGGAGAGGTTCGGGACGAGTGGCATCCCGGCGGTTGAACAATGGGAGATCGCCGTCCTGCACCGCGACCACCACTCGAGCGACGGTGCATGTGTGCGGGCCACGTGGCTCAAGATCCCGCCAGGTCAGGCGGACCGAGCCATCGAGTTCTACAAGACCTCCGTCGTACCGTCGCTGGAGAGCCTCGACGGGTTCTGCAGCTCCAGCCTGCTTATCAACCGCTCGTCGGGGCGCGCCGTGTCATCAACGACGTTCGACAGCCGCGAAGCGATGGAGCGCAACAGGGAACAGGCGAGGGAACTCAGGAACGCGCGGACTCGAGAACTCGGCGCTGACATTCTCGACGTAGGCGAGTTCGAACTAGCGCTCGCCCATCTGCGGGTTCCGGAGATGGCCTGATCCGTGCTAGCGCGCGCTCAGGGGCTTCTCGGCGCGCGCCTTGATCTGCTGGACCACCCAACTGTTGCCGTCGGGGTCGGCGAACCCGAACAGTGTTCCGCCGTCGCGTTCGTCCATCACATCGATCTCACCGGCCTCGACGCCACGCTCGAGTAACTGTTCTCGGGCGCGGTAGGCGTCGGCGACAACCAGCTGCAGGCCCTTCAGCGAGCCCGGCGGCATCGCCGGGCCGCCGGGTACGTCGCCGAGCACGATCGAGCAGCCCGACCCCGGTGGGGTCAGCTGCGCGAACCGCATCTCCCCCGCCCGGGTGTCGTGGTCGAGGTTGAAGCCGACCTGGTCGCGGTAGAAGGCGATGGCCCGGTCAACGTCGCTGACCGGGACCACCACCACTTCGAGCGTCCAGTCCATCAGAGCCTCTTCAGGAGCTCGTCGAGCTTTTCGTAGCCCTCTGTCATGCCGCCCTCCATGCCCGACGACAGCAGGCCGTCGCGGGCCTCGATGTTCGGGCAGATCGACCGGCCGCGCAGCCGGGTGCGGCCGTCGCCGAGGTCCTCGAACCACATGAACTCGATGTTCACCATGTCCGGCGCGCCCTCGAATTCGAAGGTCTGGATAATGAATTCGTTGTCCCGCACCGTGTGGAAAACCCCGTTGAAACCGAATTCACCGCGATCGGCCTTGTGCACGTAGCGGTAGCCGCCGCCGGTCTTGAAGTCCCAGTGCTCGATCGTCATCTCGAGGTCGCGCGGACCGAGCCATTGCTTGACCAGATCCGGCTCGGCGTGGGCCCGGAACACGGCCTCCACCGGAGCGTCGAACTCGCGGGTGAATTCCATGGCCAGGGTGTCGACGGGTGCGTTCAGGTCCAGTGCGTTCGTCATTGTTCGTTCCCTTTCTCGGTTGTGTTGGTCATCCCCGCCAGCAGGGCGTCCAGCCGGCGGTAACTGCGTTCGGCGTCAAGCCGATATCGGTCGATCCATGCGGTCAGCCTCTCCAGCGCGGCCGCGTCGAGGTGGACCGGCCGTCGCTGCGCGTCGCGGGTCCTGGTGACCAGCCCCGCCTGCTCGAGCACCTGAATGTGCTTGGACACCGCCTGTTTCGTGATGTCGAA
Organism: uncultured Actinomycetota bacterium; assembly: GCA_963848185.1. Lineage (GTDB taxonomy): Bacteria > Actinomycetota > Actinomycetes > Mycobacteriales > Mycobacteriaceae > Mycobacterium. The sequence continues at coordinate 138,451 of CAWKCR010000004.1, read as the reverse complement.
CGGCGCGGCCAGCTCATTGACCGTGGCCGGCCCGCGGGACAGTCGCGCGACGATGGCGCGCCGAACCGGGTCGGCCAGCGCCATGAAGGCGCGGTCCAGCCGGGCTTCTCCATCTCCATCACTCCTCAATTGTCAACCTTGCTGTTGATCAATCATCCGATTGACTACAAAGGTAGGAGACGGTGCAGCGAGTGTCAAGGGGTGATTTCAAACGCCGAAACTGCGGGGAGATCGGCGAAACGGCCAAGCGCGGAAATCGCGATCTGTCAGCAGACTCGGCGGGTTGTCGTCAGCGCTTCTTGCGGATGATGGCGCGCAGCTTGTCCAGGCGGCTGGCGATCTCACGTTCGGCGCCATGATTGGTCGGCCGGTAGTAGTCGACGCCGACCAGTTCATTGGGCGGATATTGTTGCGGCACAACGCCATCCGGGTCGTCGTGTGCGTATTTGTAGCCGATCGCGTTACCCAGGCCGGCCGCACCGGAGTAATGCCCGTCGCGCAGATGGGCGGGCACGAGACCCGCCTTGCCCGCCTTGATGTCGCCCATCGCTGCGCCCAGCGCGGCGGTGACCGCGTTGGACTTGGGCGCGGTGGCCAGATGGACCGTGGCGTGCGCCAGCGTCAGCTGAGCCTCCGGCATGCCGATCAGCTGCACCGTCTGCGCGGCGGCGACGGCCGTCTGCAATGCGGTCGGATCGGCCATGCCGATGTCCTCGCTGGCGAGGATCATCAACCGGCGGGCGACGAATCGCGGGTCCTCCCCCGCCACCAGCATCCGGGACAGGTAGTGCAGAGCGGCGTCGACGTCGGAGCCGCGGACCGACTTGATGAACGCGCTGATGACGTCGTAGTGCTGATCGCCGTCGCGGTCGTAGCGGACAGCGGCCTTGTCCAGGGACTGCTCGATGGTCTCGACCGTGACCTGCTCCCCCGCCTCGGCCGCCACCTCCAGTGCGGTCAGCGCCCGCCGGGCATCGCCGGCCGACAGCTGCACCAACAGGTCGACGGCCTCGTCGGTGACCTCTACCTTTCCTCCGAGGCCGCGCGAGTCCTCGATGGCGCGGCGAACGACGGTGCGGACGTCATCAGCGGTCAGTGGCTGCAGCTGCAGGATCAGCGACCGGGACAGCAGCGGCGCGACCACGGAGAACGACGGGTTCTCGGTGGTGGCCGCGACCAGCAGCACGATCCGGTTCTCGACGGCGGACAGCAGCGCGTCCTGCTGGGTCTTGGAAAACCGGTGCACCTCGTCGATGAACAACACGGTCTGCTCGCCATACGCGGCGGCACGGCGCGCCACGTCGATGACCGCGCGGACCTCCTTGACCCCGGCCGACAGCGCCGACAGCGCCTCGAACCGGCGACCGGTGGCCCCCGAGATCAGCGCCGCCAGCGTCGTCTTACCGGTGCCCGGCGGGCCATAGAGGATGACCGATGCGGCGCCCGAGCCCTCGACCATTCGGCGCAGCGGTGAGCCCGGTTGCAGCAGATGGTCCTGCCCGACCACCTCGTCGAGGGTCGCCGGTCGCATCCTGACTGCCAGCGGGGCTGATGCCCCGACCGCACCACCCGCGCCGCCATCGGGCGAATTGGATGCGCCGGGGACGTCGAACAGACCGTCGGACACGATCTCTGCTTACCACGCCACTACGACTGTGGTTGCGTCACGAAGTCGATCAGCTCCTCCACGCGCCCGATGAGCGCGGGCTCGAGGTCGTTCCAGTCCCGGACTCGGCCGCGGATGCGCTGCCAGGCCCTGGCGATGTCGGCCCGCTGCGTGTGCGGCCAGCCCAGCGCCCGGCACACGCCCTTTTTCCAGTCCACGCCTTTCGGTATGACGGGCCACGCCGAAATGCCGAGGCGGCCGGGCTTGACGGCCTGCCAGATGTCGACGAACGGGTGGCCCACGACGAGCGTGTGGGAGCCGCCGGGTCCGCGGCGGACGGCCTCTGCGATGCGGGCCTCCTTCGAGCCGGCGACCAGGTGGTCGACGAGCACGCCGAGCCGACGCCCCGGGCCGGGCCGGAATTCCTCGACGATGCCGACGAGATCGTCGACGCCGCCGAGATGCTCGACCACCACGCCCTCGATCCGCAAGTCGTCACCCCACACCTGCTCGACGAGTTCGGCGTCGTGGCGGCCCTCGACGTAGATCCGGCTCGCCAGCGCGACTTTGGCGCGCGACCGCGGGACCGCCACGGAGCCCGATGCCGTGCGCGTCGCGGCCGTGGGAGCCGGGCCTCGCGGTGCGGTGAGGATGACCGGTCGGCCGTCGATGAGATAGCCGGGGCCGATCGGGAACGGTTTGGTGCGGCCGTGCCGGTCCTCGAGCTCCATCCGGCCATATTCGATGCGGACCACCGCCCCCACGTAACCCGTCTGGGCGTCCTCGACGACCATGCCGAGTTCGACCGGCTGCTCTTTCGAGCGACTTTTCCTTGACGCGTGCGGGTTTCGGGCCAGCACATCACGACCGTAGCGATCATCCACCCGACGGATCCTATGATCACATTCGTGCTGTTGAACCGCGCCACGGCGGAGGGAATCGCGAACGGGAGCATCACGCTGGTGTTGCGGCGATGGGACGGGCCGCGCGCGAGGCCGGGCGGCACTCAGCGCACGGTCGCGGGCACGATCCGCATCGACGACGTCGCCGAATATCCGGGCAGATACCGGGTCACCGCCGCGCAGGCACGCGCGGCCGGCTACCCCGACGCCAAGACCGCGCAGAAGGAGCTCGACCGCCGGCCCGCGCGGCACACCTATGCGATCGCCGTGGCGTACCTGGCGCCCGACGAGCGGCCCGACCTCGCCGCCGACGATCGGCTGTCCGACACCGATGTCGACGCCATCGCCACCCGGCTGGACCGCTGGGACGCGGCCGGCGCGCCGTGGACGCGCCAGTACCTGCAGATGATCGGCGCCAACGAGGCGGTTCGCGCGCCCGACCTGGCGGCGCGCGTCGCGCTGGACGTGCCGCGGTTCAAGCGACGGGTGCGCCAGCTCAAGGGGCTAGGACTGACCATCAGCCTCGACGTCGGCTATCGGCTGTCCCCTCGCGGCCGGGCGTATCTGCGGCTCACCACTTAGCGCCGGCAGCCACCAGGCTGCCCCTTGAAAGATCCTGGGACACTTTGTGCCCGCCTCCGAGCGACACCTCAGCGACTTTGGCGCAAGAGCCGGCACGTGTTGGTGGATCGAATGTGATTCACTCCGGCAGCGACTTGTTCATCGGGAAGATGACGTGCCGGGTGACACCCCGCCGGTTGTCGCTGGCTGTCGCTCAAAGGCGGGCGCCAAACATGCCAGCGGGCTGACGCGCCGAGTCGCGCCGCAGGCTACCCGCTGCCGCTGACCTCGGCGAGTTTGGCTGGGTCCGAGGTGATCTCGCCGATGATGATATGGATGAACCGCATCTTGTCCAGCACCCGGGCGGGCAGCACGAACGGGTAGAGATCCTCCTTACCCATCGATCGGTTCACCATGTTCAGCGCCCATGCCAGTGGCAGCCACATCTCGATGATGGTGTCGAATCCGCTGGGCCCCAACATCCGTCGTTCGAACGTCGCGCCGGCAGGCGCGAAGCCGAACGCCGCGGCGGTGTCCAGGGCGTCGCGGATGTGCAGGTAGTGGGCGAACGATTCGGCCCAGTCCTCCGCCGGATGCATGGTCGCGTACGTGGAGACGTAGTTGTCCTTCCAGCCCGGCGGCGCGCCCTGGTTGTAGTGCCGATCCAGCGCGGCCTGGTAATCGGCGTCCGGGTCGCCGAACAACTCGCGGAACCGCTGCGAGTACGCCTGCGACGGGCCGACGAGCCGGTAGAAGTAGTAGTGCCCGATCTCATGCCGGAAGTGGCCGAGCAGCGTCCGGTACGGCTCGTCCATCTCCACCCGCAGCTGCTCGCGGTGCACGTCGTCGCCCTCGGCGAGGTCCAGCGTGATCACGCCGTTGTGGTGGCCGGTCGTCACCGTCTCGAAGCCTCTGGACAGCAGGTCGAACGCCAGGCCGTACTGCGGGTCCTCGTCGCGACCGACGATCGGCAGCTTCAGCTCGTACAGTTCCTCGATCAGCCGGCGCTTGGCCTTCTCGGCCGCCGCGAACGCTGCCATCGCCTTGGTGTCGCTGTCATTGGGGCGGGTGCGGGTCAGCGCGCACGCCGTGCACAACTTCGGGAACGGAGCCTTCACGACGAGCCAATTGCATTCGGCCAGATGCAGATTCGCGCACAGTTGGTATTCGTTCGAGTCTACGGCACCGCCGTGTTCGCTATCCTCCCCCGATGCGATGACCAACAGCGCCATCTCGCCGAGCGAAAACCCTAGTGCGCTACCGCAGGACAGGCACACCGAGTTCTCGAACGCAAGCCGCTGGCCACAGTTGGGGCAGTTGAAATCACGCACGCAGCACGCCCCCCTCGTAGGGTGCCACGTCGACGGCGACGTCGATCACGCTGCGTTTCGAGTCGGTGTAGATGATGCCGCGCAGCGGCGGGACGTCGGCGTAGTCACGGCCCCAACCGACGATGATGTAGCGCTCGTCGACCATCTGGTCGTTGGTCGGATCCAGACCCAGCCACTGGTTCTGCGGCGTCCACACCGACGCCCAGGCGTGGGTGGCGTCGATCCCGATCATCCGCTCCTTGCCCGGCGGCGGATCGGTGGCCAGGTACCCCGACAGGTAGCCGGCGGCAAGGCCGTTGGCGCGCAAACAGGCGATCACCAACCGCGCGAAGTCCTGACAAACCCCTTCCCGTGCCGCCACCACCTCATCGACCTTGGTGGACACCGTCGTCGCACCGGACCGGTAGATGAAATCGGAGTAGATGCGGCTGTTGAGGTCGCGCAGCACCTCGATCAGCGGTCGGCCAGGCTCGAAACTGGGCGCTGCGTAATCACGCACCGCGTCGGTGATCTCCGGCGGCTGCAGGTCAAGGGTGAATTCCGTGGCCAGCGCGCCGTCCAGACCGACCGGACGCGCGATCTCCCACGGCGCGAGCGCCGACCCAGCGCCGTAAAGCTCCGACGGCGGCGGGTCCACCTCAACAACCGACCGGCTGGTGATGGACAGGGCCTGGTGTCGCTCGGTGACGTGGAAGTACGAGCTGATGTTGCCATAGGCGTCGCGGCTGGTGGAACGGTCTGAGGCCTCGGGATCGATCTCCAGCTCGTGGGACAGGCAACGCTGGCGCGTCAAGTCGTGCGGCGTGAGGAAGCCGCGGCCGTAGGAGCTGGTGACCATGTCGGAGTACCTGTACACCGTGCGGTGGGTGATCTGGTAGCACCGGCTCGTTCCGGTGGCAGTCGGCCCGTCGGGGTAGGCCGTCACGGCACCAGCCGTCGCTCGTCCGGGCCCCACAGTGGCTGCATGCCACCGGGCAGCGACAAGTGGGTCGCAGTGATGACACCAGATAGCTCACGAAGGTCGCGGTGCATCCCGTCGAGCAGGTCGGCGAGCTCGGCGCGCGTGCCGTCGGGTGTGACCTCTTCCAGGTCGGCCGGGTCGAGACGGCGTAGCCGGGTGGCGATCTCATCGACAAGTCGCTCGGGCCGCGATGAACCCGATGATCCGGGCAGCGCCTTGAGGCCGGCCCGGAGCCGCTCGAGTTGGTAGACCAGCGACCGCGGGTTCTCGGCGTCAAACAGCACCAGGTCCGCCACAGCAGCCACACTAACCTTGCCCAAGGTGCGCCGCCGGTAGATGACCGACGACTCGCACGCCACCAGCGCCGACTCGGTAATGGTTTGCTCGGCGCCGGGGCTGCGGACCGTCGTCAATGTCGCACGCAGCAGTGCCGTCACAGCCAGGCCCCGCTCGATGCGTTTGCCAATGTCCATCATCGTCCAGCCGACGTCCTGCACCATCGACTCGGCCGCCACGCCGGACAGCGCCAGCATCCCGGCCAGCGACACGCTGTTCGTCGACGACAGGAAGGCATCGCCCTCGGTCTGCGATTCCGGCGGTGATTCCGGCGCGTGTAAAAGGGCGCGCTCAACCGCCGCCAGCACCATCCAGGTGTCGTTGGACATCTGGTCACGCACGGCGCGGGCGGCCAGTCCCAGTCGCTCGACCGATTGCGCCAGCGAGCCGGGGCGGTGCCGATCGGCGGTCAACGACCACAGCGTGGTCTGTGCCGTCGCGACCATTTCTGGGTAGTCGTCGCCGGCACCGGTGTCGGTTCCGGTGATGCGGCCGAGCGCGGCCAGCAGCACCGGCACACACTCGCTGCCCTCCATCTCGCGGCGATAGCGGAATTCGTGGTAGCGCTCCCGGGTGACCGTGAGCAGCCGTGCCATGTTCTCGGCGCGTTCGGCGTAGCGGCCCATCCAGAACAGGTCGGACAGCACACGCGGCGAGCTGACCGCCCGGGTGGGGCTGGGCGTCATCGCAGGAAGCTCGACAGGCGGAACCGTCGGGATCCGCTCCGCCGTGACCCGCGTCGGTGTGCGCACCCAGATATCTTTGGCTGCAACGGTATTCAGCCGGAATGCGGCGTTGCCAGGGACAAGCAGGTAGCCCAGCCCGCCTATCATCGGTGCGTAACCGCTGCGCTGGGACACGGTGAACAAGCGCATGCCGACGCTGGCCGCGGACAGTCCATCCAGGTAGTAGTCGGTTGGCGCCGACGAGAACTGCGGCAGCTCCTGCCCCACCCACTGCCAGGGCGTGGCCTCGATCCGCGCGGTCAGAGACTCGCGCTGCGCGGCCGACAGTGCGGGCCCGACGATCGGTTCCCCGCCGGACACCGACTTGATCAGCAGCGACGACAGGTTGGTCAGCAGGTGCGACCGCTCCGTATTGATGCCACCCCAGTACAGCGGCACCGTCTCCAGCAACGGCGACTCACCCAGCAACCGCTCGGCCAGCTCGGGCAGAAAGCGCAGCAGCCCAGGGCTTTCCAGGATGCCGCTGCCCAACGTGTTGACCACCGTCACGGCGCCGCGCCGCAGCACCTCGACCAGCCCGACCACTCCCAGGCGGGAGTCGGCACGCAGATCGAGCGGGTCGGCGAATTCGGCGTCAACCCGGCGTAGCACCACGTCGACGCGTTTCAGCGTTCCCATCGACCGCATCCAGAGCTTGCCGTCGCGCACCACCAGGTCGGCGCTCTCGACCAGCGGGAAGCCCAGCACGCTGGCGAGGTAGGCCTGGTCGAACGCGGTCTCGGAGAAGATGCCGGGGCTGAGCACCACCACCACGGGTTCTTCGGCCGACTCCGGGGCGGCGTCGATCAGCGCCAGCCGCAATGCCTGCGCCCACGGCGAGGCCGGCCGAGGTCCGATCCGCTCGTAGAGGTCAGGGAAGGCGTGGGCCACCACCCGCCGGTCGGCCAGCGCGTAACCGGCGCCGGACGGCGCCTGCGTCCAGTCGGCGTTCACCCGGAAGTTGCCGTCGGCTGCGCGGCTGATGTCGCAGCCGTGCAGGAACAGCTGGTGCCGGCCGGGCACCTCGATGTCGCGGGCGGCCCGGACATAGCCGGGGTGGGCGAACAACAGCTGCGCCGGCAGCACCCCGCTGGTCACCGAGTGGCGTGGCCCGTACAGGTCGGTGAGCACCGCGTCGAGCAGCCGGGACCGTTGCACCAGACCGGATTCCAGGGTGTCCCAGTCGGACGCGGATATCAGCAGCGGCAGCGCGTCGAGGTGCCACGGCCCGGGCTCCGCAGTCCCATCGCCGTTGGTGACGGCATCGCCGTGCGGGTCGACCTCGATGTAGGTGATGCCGTCGTTGTCGACCAGGCTGCGCACCACCGCCCGCAGCTGCCCCAAGCCGCCGCGCCCACGTTCGCCCACGCATTCGGCCAGCTCCTGCCACTCAGGGCGGACATTTCCTGCCGCGTCGACGAATTCGTCGTAGCCGGTTCCCGCCCCGCCGCGGACGTCGAACAACGCCTCCTGGGCCCGTGCGGTGCGATAACCGGCCAGCAGGTTGTCGACGTCGGTCACCGGCTCGGGTGACCCGCTTGCGCGTAGAACCATCACTGCAGAACGGTACGCACCCGGCGCAGATCCAAGATGCCGGGCGCGCCCACATCAGTGGATTGACGTGCCTGTTTCTCGCGGATGTCGGACATGTCGACCTGGCCAGGTGTGAAGCCGGTCGCCTCGAAGCGGCTGCCGCGCCTCGACTCGGCCGTCACGGCGTTGACCGGCGGCTCGTCGTAGGCGCGACCGCCGGGATGCGACACGTGATAGGTGCAGCCGCCGCGGGACATGCCGGTGGCGGTGTCGACGAGCTCGAAGCGCAGCGGCCCATCGACGGTGATGGTCGGGTGCAGCGCGCTCGGCGGTTGCCAGGCCCGGAACCGCACCCCGCCAACCTGGACGTCGGGGTTGTCGGTGGCCAGCAGCGGGACCGGGTAGCCATTCGCGGTGACGATGTAGCGGTGCCGGTCGGCGCCCACGAGCCGGACCTGAATGCGCTCCACGGAGGAGTCGACGTAGCGGGCGGTGCCGCCGGCGGTGGATTCCTCGCCGAGGGTGTTCCACTGCTCGATGGCGCCGCGCAACTCGATCTCCACGTGGTCGAACACCGCCGTGCCGATCCGCGGGAACCGGAACTCGGTGAACGGGTCCAGCCAGCTGGTGTCGAAGTTGATGTCGTGGGCGCGCAAGTCTGCGGCGACCTCGGCGATGTCGTGAATCAGGAAGTGCGGCAACAGGTACCGGCCGTGCAGGTTGGCGCCGTGGCGGATCAGCGGGGCCCGCAGGGGCTCGTCCCAGAACCAGGCCACCAGCGAGCGCACCAGCAGCGACTGCACCATCGCCATCTGGTAGTGCGGCGGCATCTCGAAGCCGCGCAGCTCCAGCAGTCCGAGCCGGCCGCGGGCGCTGTCGGGGCTGTAGAGCTTGTCGATGCAGAACTCGGCGCGGTGGGTGTTGCCGGTGATGTCGGTGAGCAGGTGCCGCAGCGCCCGGTCGGTGACCCACGGCTTGGCTTTATTGCCTGCCGTGAGCCGCGCGATTTCGGCGAACGCGATTTCCAGCTCATAGAGCGCCTCGGAGCGGCCCTCGTCGACCCGCGGCGCCTGCGAGGTGGTGCCGACGAACCGGCCCGCGAACAGGTAGGACAGCGAGGGATGGCGCTGCCAGTAGGTGAGCAGCGACACCAGCAGGTCGGGCCGGCGCAGCAGAGGCGAATCAGCCGGGGTGATGCCGCCCAGCGTGATGTGGTTGCCGCCGCCGGTGCCGCCATGCGTGCCGTCGACATCGAACGACTCCGTGGACAGCCGCGCCAGCCGCGCCTTCTCGTACAGCGTTTCCAACTGCTCCTTCTGTTCGGCGAAGCTCGATGTCGGTGCGACGTTGACCTCGATCACACCCGGGTCCGGCGTGATGGACATCGACTTCAGCCGGGGGTCCGTCGGCGGCCCATAGCCCTCGATCACCACCGGACAGTCCGCCTTGGCGGCGGCGGCCTCGACCCGGGTGATCAAGTCGATGAAGTGTTCCAGCTCCTCGGTGGGCGGTAGGTAGATGTACAGCAGCCCATCGCGGATCTCGGCGACCATCGCGGTGGTCGGCGCGGTGTCGGTGTCGTCGACGACGGCGTCCTCCGGCTCCGGGGCGACCGTCAGGTTGCGGCGCCGGGCCAGCGGGTCGGCGGGAAATGCCGCCCGCGGCGGACGCCAGCTGATCGAGTTCAGCGGCAGCCGCAGCCCGGCCGGCGAGTCACCCTCGAGAAGCACGATGCGGCCGCGGCGCAGCTGCCAGTCGGCGCTGGCCCAGCCGGTGTCGTCGTCGCGGCGGTGCAGCGGCAGCACGTAGGCCGCCGGCTCGGCGACGGGCTCGTCGAGCCGGGCCAGCAGTGCGGCGCGGCGGTCCGCGGCGTCGGCTTCGAGGTCGTCTGCGGCCGCGACCGGTTCGCCGGCGGGTCGCCGGACCGCGTTGGCCAGCCGGCTCAGCGCATCCTCGTACGCTGGCCGCACCTGAGAAGCCGGCAGCCCGAGGCCGTCGGCGATGGCGCCGAGTACCTGCTGCCCGGCGTCCGGGGCGATCGCCAAGGTTTGGGGCTCGGTCGGCCACGGGTCCGCCAACAACGCCACGTTGGTCCACAGCGGCTCGCCGTCGGCGCGCCAGTACAGCCCGATCTGCCAGCGCGGCAACGGCTCTCCCGGATACCACTTGCCCTGGTTGCGGTGCACCAGGCCCTCCGGCGCCCACACCTTCTTCAGCCGTGCGGCCAGCGCGGAGCCCCGTTGCCGCTTGTGGGGCCCGTCGGCGTCGGTGGTCCACTCCGGGTCGACCTGGTTGTCGATCGAGACGAAGGTCGGCTCACCGCCAATGGTGAGGCGGACGTCACCGTCAGCCAGCCGCTCGTCGACGCGGGCGCCCAGCGCGTTGATGGCGCCCCACGCGGCCTCGGTGTACGGCAGCGTCACCCGCGGGTCTTCGTGCACGCGGGTGACGACGTTGGAAAAGTCCAGCGTCGTCTCGCACGGCTCGGTCGCGCCGGTGATAGGCGCCGCGGACTCCGGATGCGGGGTCGCCGACAGCGGGATGTGGCCCTCACCGGCGAACAGCCCCGACGTCGGGTCCAGGCCGATCCAGCCGGCGCCCGGGATGTACACCTCGGTCCAGGCGTGCAGGTCGGTGAAGTCGGCGGCCGGCCCGGACGGCCCGTCGAGCGCCTCGACGTCGGAGGTCAGCTGCACCAGGTAACCGGACACGAAGCGGGCCGCATAGCCCATCTGGCGCAGGATCGACACCAGCAGCCACGCCGAGTCGCGACACGACCCGATGCCGGTCCGCAGCGTGAAGTCCGGGGTTTGCACACCGGGTTCCATCCGCAAGCTGTAGCCCACATCGGCGTTGACGGCCCGGTTGAGCGCCACCAGGAAGTCGTTGGTCTCGGTGCCCGGCGGCATAAAGAAGTTGCGTACCCAGGCCTGGGTGAGCTCGCCTGGACCCGACCCCTCGTCACCCTCGTCCACCGGTCGCAGGTAGGGCTTGAGGTCCTCCTGCAGCGACTTGGGGTATGCGAACGGGATCTTCTCGGCCCACTCCTCGATGAAGAAGTCGAATGGGTTGATGACCTTCATGTCGGCGATCAGCCCGACCGTGATGGTCAGGCTGCGGGTGCGATTGGGGAAGACCAGCCGGGCCAGGAAGTTGCCGAATGCGTCCTGCTGCCAATTGATGAAGTGGTCACCGGGCTCGACCTGCAGCGAGTAGGCCTCGATCGGGGTCCGCGAGTGCGGCGCCGGACGCAGCCGAACGACGTGCGGATACACCTCCACCAGCCGGTCGAACGTGTAGCTGGTGCGATGCTCCAGCGCCACCTTGATACCCATCCGCTGATCCCATCACAAGGTCGATGTGCGCGCATCGCATATGTCAGCGGGCGTGCGCGCGCTGGTAAACCCACAACACCAGCACACCCGCCACCACGATACCGATCAGGTTCACCGCCAGCTGCGCGGTCAGGACATCGATCACCGGTTCGCGCAGTTCGGTCGGGGCGATGACCCGCAGATGCAGCACGCGGCGAGAGTAGCGTCCGGGGCGTGGCCACGTGGGACGACGTCGCGCGCATCGTCGGCGAGCTTCCAGAGACCGTCGAGGCGTCGCCGCGCGATTGGCGGGTGCGCAAGAAGCTGATGGTGTGGGAGCGTCCGCTGCGCAAGGCCGATTACGAGGCGCTCGGGGCGGCGGCGCCGGACGGCGACATCCTGGGCGCCCGGGTCGCCGACGAGGGAGTCAAGTTCGCGCTGATCGCCGACGATCCCGGGGTGTACTTCACCACGCCGCACTTCGATGGCTACCCGATGGTGCTGGTCCGGCTCGAGGCGATCAGCGTGCCCGAACTCGAGGAGCTGATCACCGAGGCGTGGCTGGCTCAGGCGCCAAAGACCTTGGTCAAGGACTTCCTGGACGCGGACCGCTAGAGCGTCTTGAGTCATTAATTCGTACGCAGCGGCAAGACCGGACCGTGCAGGCAAACGAGCTTGGCGATCTTGGTTGCGCGGTGCGGCGTACGAGAACCTCGAAACTGCACTCACGCAGAGGTTTCTCGCACTTTCCCTGCACAGTTACAGTCTCGCGCAAATACGCCGAAGTTCGAGTGTGCACGCGGGGCGCCGAGGATCATCTGTAGGTATGGCCGCTACAGATCCCACCTTTTACCGCAGCCCGGACGCTGCCATCGCGGCCGCACCCGAGCAGCTTGCCTATATTGCCGCGTTCGACCCGGCCGGAAGCGCGAAAGATGCGCTGGCCGTGGTGGATTGCGACCCCGACTCGTCGACCTACGGCGGGGTGGTCGGCTGGACCGAACTGCCCACCGCAGGTAATGAACTGCACCACTTCGGCTGGAACGCGTGCTCGAGTGCGCTATGCCACGAAGGTCATGCGGGCCATCTCGAGCGCCGCTACCTGCTCGTGCCCGGCCTTCGCTCGTCGACAACGTATGTCCTCGACACCAAACCCGACCCGCGAAGCCCGGTGGTCACGCACACCATCGAGGCCGATGAGCTGGCGACCAAGGCCGGATATTCGCGCCCCCACACCGTGCATTGCGGACCGGGCGGCATCTTCATGTCGGCGTTGGGCGGCGCCAACGGCGACGACGGCCCCGGCGGTGTCGCGCTGATCGACCACGACACGTTCGAGGTCGTCGGGGCGTGGGAGGCGGACCGGGGACCGCAATTCTTGTCGTACGACGTGTGGTGGCACCTGAAACACGACACAGTGATCACATCCGAGTGGGCGACACCGGCGATGATCGAAAACGGGCTCAATCCCGAGGACCTGCTCGGGCGAAAGTTCGGACACCATCTGAACTTCTGGAGCATGTCCGAGCGGAAACTCACCCAGCGCATCGACCTTGGTGACGAGCACCAGATGGTGCTCGAGCTCCGTCCGGCCCACGACCCGTCCAAGGCGTGGGGCTTCGCCGGGGTGGTGATCAGCGCCGAGGATTTGTCGGCGTCGGTGTGGCTGTGGCACCGCGACGGTGATCGGTGGTCGGTCGACAAGGTGATCACCATCCCGGCCGAGCCTGCCGACGCCGACGACCTGCCGCCGGCGCTGAAGCCCTTCGGTGCGGCGCCACCGCTCGTCACCGACATCGACCTGTCGGTCGACGATCGCTGGCTATACGTATCCTGCTTTGGCACCGGTGAACTCAAGCAGTACGACGTCAGCGACCCGTTCCATCCGCGAGAGACGGCATCGGTTCGCCTCGGGGGGATTGTGCGACGCGAGCCGCACCCGGCGGCTCCGGACCTGCCGCTCGGCGGTGGGCCCCAAATGGTGGAGATCAGCCGTGACGGCCGACGGGTCTATGTCACCAACTCGCTCTACGCGGCGTGGGATGAGGTCTTCTATCCCGACGGCGTCGGCGCGTGGATGGCCAAGCTCGACGCCGACGTCGCGGGCGGCGGCCTTGTCCCTGATGCTCGATTCTTCCCGCACGGCAACGACTTCCGCGGTCTGCGGGTGCACCAAACCCGGCTGCAGGGCGGCGACGCGTCCAGCGACTCCTACTGCTTCACGAGCTAGCGCCGAAACTGTATTCCGGCAGGCCGTCACTCGAACTTCTTCTGCGCCGTTACATTCTCGGCGCAGGGCAAGCCATCAGCCCTTGCTGATCCGGACGGCAAGCTCGTCCGGCGGTACCCGATGCCCCTCGGCGCAGCGGATCTCGACGGTGGCCTCGGCGCCGCAGCCCGCGTGAGCGAGCCGTAGGCGTGCGTCGTACGGCAGATGGCGTCGCCCCCACTCGAACATCGCCCAGACCACCGGCATGAAGTCTGTGCCGGCGTCGGTCAGCACGTACTCGTCGCGGCTGCGCTGGCCGGGCTCGCGGTACGGCCGACGCTGCAGCAGCCCTGCGTCGACGAGCTCGGAAAGCCGCGCGGCCGCGGCGGCTTTGGTCACGCCGACCCGCCGCCAGAAGTCGTCGAATCGGGTGGTGCCGTAGTAGGCCTCCCGCATGATCAGCATCGCCGACTTGGTGCCGAGCAGTGCCATGGTCTTCTCGATCGGGCACTCGCCCACCGCCGACCAGGCATCCCGATCGGCGAGTCTCCCCTGCAGCACTGTCATGGAATTCACTCTACCTCTGAGTTGTTCTAAGTATACCCAGGTGGTATAGCTGGGTATAGAGAGCATCACTCAGCATCGAGTCACAGGAGAGGCAGGAATGGCCGGATATGCAGGCCGGGACGCGGTCATCGTCGGAGCGATACGCACCCCGATCGGGAAGGGCAAGGCCAACGGCGGGCTGCACGACGTCCTGCCCGTCGACCTGCTGGCACACAGCCTCGGCGAGCTCGTCAGCCGGACGGGGGTCGATCCCGTACAGATCGACGACGTCATCGCGGGCGCGGTCACCCAGGTGGGCGACCAGGCCGTCAACATCGCGCGCAATGCGCTTCTCGGCGCCGGGTTCCCCGAGAGCGTGCCCGGTACCACCGTCAACCGGCAGTGCGGCAGCAGCCAGCAGGCGATCCATTTCGCCGCGCAGGGCGTGATCTCCGGCGCGTATGACATCGCGGTCGCCGCCGGCGTGGAGTCGATGTCGCGAGTACCGATGGGCTCGAGTGTGCTGCCGGGAAGCGACCCGTTCGGTGCGATGGCCCAGCGCTACCCCGACGGCCTTGTGCCGCAGGGCATCAGCGCCGAGCTGATCGCGGCGCGCTGGGGATTCTCGCGGCAGCAGCTCGACGAGTTCTCCGCGGGTAGCCACGAAAAGGCAGCGGCCGCAACCAAAGAGGGCCGATTCGACAATGAGCTCGCGCCGATCGCCGGGTTGACCACCGACGAGATCATCCGCCCCGGCACCACAGTGCAGACGCTTGCCGGACTGAAGCCCGCGTTCTACAACCCCGCCTACGAATCCCGCTTCCCGCAGATCAAGTGGGAGATCACGCCGGGCAACTCGTCGCCGCTGTCGGACGGCAGCGCGGCGGTGCTGATCACCACGAGCGTGGGCGCACGACACCGGCGCGGACCTGGCCAAGACGAACGTCAATGGCGGTGCGATCGCGATCGGGCATCCGCTGGGCGCCAGCGGCGCGCGCATCATGACGACACTGGTCAACGCGCTCGAGCAGCGCGGCGGCCGGTACGGGCTGCAGACGATGTGTGAGGGCGGCGGCATGGCCAACGCCACCATCATCGAGCGGCTCTAAAGCCAGCCAGACAGAAGCCAGGGTCGCGATCTGGTGCCTTTCGCGACCCTGGCTTCTATTTCGTGACTATGCCCGCTGCAGCTCGAATAGCGGGATGACCCGGCTGGTCTTCGCCTGGTAGTCGGCGAAGCCCGGCGCCACGGCAGTGATCTTCGGGAAGACGTCGTCGCGCTCCGCGGCGGGCAACTCGCGGGTGACGACGTCGTAGGCGTCGGTTCCCACTTCGATGTGCGCCCGCGGGTTGGCCCGCAGGTTGTGCACCCAGTCGGGGTTGGTGTCGGCGCCGGCCTTCGAGCCAATGATGATCGTCTTGCCGTCGATCGTCAGGTACGCCAGCGGCGCTAGCCGCGGTTGGCCCGATTTGGCCCCGGTGGTGGTCAATAGCAGCAGGTTGGCGCCCTCGAACTGGCCGCCGACTATGCCGCCGCTGGCGCGAAATTCGTCGACGATGCTCTTGTTGAACGCCCGCATGGTGTCGGCGTCAGGTATATCGGTCATGCCTGTTCAAGCTTTGGCGGCTTGGCGTCTATTCCGGACTCCTTGCGCTGCTGTGGAGTGATCGGCGCCGGAGCGCCGGTCAGCGGGTCAACGCCGCCACCGGACTTCGGGAACGCGATGACCTCCCGGATCGAATCCATGCCGGATAGCAGGGCCGTGATTCGGTCCCAGCCGAACGCGATGCCACCGTGCGGCGGCGCGCCGAACATGAACGCCTCCAGCAGGAATCCGAACTTCTCCTCGGCCTCGGCCTTGTCCAGACCCATCACCGCGAACACCCGTTCCTGAATGTCGCGGCGGTGGATACGGATCGAGCCGCCGCCGATTTCGTTTCCGTTGCACACGACGTCATAGGCATCGGCCAGCACGGAGCCGGGCTCAGTGTCGATGCGGTCCTCGGACTCCGGCTTGGGCGCGGTGAAGGCGTGATGCACCGCGGTCCATGCGCCGGACCCGACCGCGACGTCACCATGCGCGGTCGCCTCGTCGGCCGGTTCGAACAGCGGCGGATCGACCACCCACGTGAATGCCCACGCGTTCGGATCGATCAGGTCCAGTCGCTTGGCGATCTCGATGCGCACGGCCCCCAGCAGCGCGCGCGAAGTCTTGGCCGGACCCGCGGAGAAGAAAATGCAGTCACCCGGCGAGGCGCCGACGTGCGCGGCCAGGCCGTCGCGTTCGGCGTCGGACAGGTTCTTGGCGACCGGGCCACTCAACGTCCCGTCCTCCCCCACCAGCACGTACGCCAGCCCCCGG
Organism: uncultured Actinomycetota bacterium; assembly: GCA_963848185.1. Classification (GTDB taxonomy): domain Bacteria; phylum Actinomycetota; class Actinomycetes; order Mycobacteriales; family Mycobacteriaceae; genus Mycobacterium. The sequence continues at coordinate 122,064 of CAWKCR010000004.1, read as the reverse complement.
TGCCCGCGTTGCTTGGCGAAGTCCTGCCAGGCGTCCAGCGTGCGTCGCGGCTGCGACGCGCCACCGGGCATGACAACCGCGCCGACGTAGGGGGCCTGGAACACCCGGAACGGGGTGTCGGAGAAGTAGTCGGTGCACTCAGCGAGTTCCAAGCCGAACCGCAGGTCGGGCTTGTCCGAGCCGAAACGGCGCATGGCGTCCGCGTAGGTCATTCGCTGCAGCGGGGTGGGCACGTCGTATCCGATTAGCGCCCACAACGCCTTGATGATCTCCTCCGAGATCGCGATGACGTCCTCGGTGTCGACGAAGCTCATCTCCATGTCGAGCTGGGTGAACTCCGGCTGCCGGTCGGCGCGGAAGTCCTCGTCGCGGTAGCAGCGCGCGATCTGGTAGTAGCGCTCCATCCCGGCGACCATCAGCAGCTGCTTGAACAGCTGCGGGCTCTGCGGCAATGCGTAGAACGACCCCGGCTGCAGCCGCGACGGAACCAGGAAGTCGCGCGCACCCTCCGGTGTCGACCGGGTCATCGTCGGCGTCTCGATCTCGACGAAATCGTGACCGGCCAGCACTTCACGCGCGGCGGCATTTGCCTTGGAGCGCAAGCGAATCGCCGCGCCCGGCCCGTCGCGCCGCAGATCGAGGTAGCGATACTTCAGCCGGGCTTCCTCACCTGCAGGCTCGTCGAGCTGGAACGGCAGCGGTGCGCTCTCCCCCAGCACGGTCAGCGACGTCGCGTTGACCTCGATTTCTCCCGTGGCGATTTCGGGGTTGGCGTTGCCCTCGGGCCGGACCTCGACGATGCCGTCAACGGCGATGCAGAACTCCGCACGCAGCCGGTGCGCCTGGGCCAGCACGTCGGCCTCGCGGAACACCACCTGCGATACCCCCGACGAGTCACGCAGGTCGATGAAGATGACGCCGCCATGGTCGCGGCGACGCGCCACCCAGCCGGCCAGTGTCACTTTCTGCCCGGCGTCGGTGGTTCTCAACGAACCGGCGGCATGGCTGCGCAGCACGAAAACTCCCTGGGAGAGGCCTGACTAGAGGACTGCCACAGTGTAGTAACGCAACTTCCGAGGGCCGTGGCGCCGTTCTATTTTCGAGGCGCATGAGCATGTCCGCAGCGCGGGACGACGCACGTCGACGCGAGGTGACCCAATGTACGGCGTGCGCTTGTGTGCATTATTATGCACACGTGCGCACTTTCCTGTTTAGGTGTGCAGAATCCTGGGAGGCGAAAACGTGGACATAACGCATCCGATCCACGCCGTCGTTCCCACCCTCGACGGCCCTGTACTCGAAGTGCTCGCACACACCACACGGCCCCTGACCGGTCGTGAAGTGCACCGGCTCGCCCGACGAGGATCACCGAACGGCATACGGCTGGCGCTGGCACGGTTGACCGAGCAAGGCGTCGTATATGCCGAGCAACGCTCCACCGCCGTGTTCTACACCGCAAACCGCGACCACCTGGCCTGGCCCGCGGTGGAGACGCTCACTAGCCTGCGCCGCACCCTGCTTCAGCGGTTGCGCAAGGAACTTGAGTCATGGCAGCCCGCGCCGATCCATGCCTCGCTCTTTGGGTCCGCCGCGCGGGGCGACGGCGACGCAGCGTCGGACATCGATTTGTTGCTTATTCGGCCTGACAAAGTCGCAGAAGAAGACCCGCCATGGGCAGAGCAAGTCGACAGGCTGCGTCACCATGTAGCCATCTGGACCGGCAACCGGTGCCAGGCGTTCCAACTCGACCGCCAGCGTCTGGCCGAACATGTACAGGCGCAGGATCCGTTGATCGATTCTTGGTTGCGTGATGCGATCCCACTTGCCGGATCCCAGTTGCGCAATACGCTCCTACACCTGCCCGCGATGTGAAACGAGCGGTGAGTCCGCGAGCCGCTGGAAGGACCGAGCCTTGTGGAGCCAAACACGTGGGATCCCTACTCGCACATGGCTTTTCGGTTCAATGAAGCCTCGACCGGCAGCATCGCGGCGTTCGCGGAGGACTATCGGGTGGTGCCCACCGCGGGCGGCTGCCATCTGACGTGGGTCATGGCGATGAAGCCGAACGGGGCGGCGGCGCGCCTGGGGATGTCGCTCGGTCGGATGGTGATGGCCCGGATGTTCCAGAAATTCCTGTACAACCTGCGCAGCTACACCGACAAGCGCTTCGCCATCAGTCGATGACGAATGGCGGAATACGCAGCGCCACAACGCAATCGGTGTTGAATGCGGCCGGATTGTCGTAGAAGTTGCGCATCACCTCGAGGAAACAGGCCGCCGCGTCGGGGGTGTTCACTGCGACCTCGTGACCGGTGCCCGGGAAGATCAGGTGCCGCGAATTGGGCAGCGTCTGGGCGGCCTCGGCGGCCCAGTTGGGCGGTGTGGCGGAGTCGAAGCTACCACTGGCAAGCAGCACCGGCGCATCGCTGCGGGCCGGGCTGGACACCTCCTCCGGCGCGGCGGGCACCGACCAGGTTTCGCAGTCGCTGAGCAGGGACGGCACCTGCGCCACCGCGGCCAGCACGACGTCGGGGAAGTCCGGCAGCGCCTGCTTGCCCACTGCGAGCACCTTCTCGGCGTTCGTGTGTGCCGCCGCTTCGCTGCACAGCACCCCGTACATCAGGCCGTAGCTGAGGACGTTCGGCGGCACGGTATCCATGAGCGCCTTGGCCACATCGGTCGGGTCGCCGGTCGCCAGCTTGTGGATCATCGCGGGAATGCGGGCCAGCTGCCCGGGGGTTTGCGCGGCGGCGACGACCACGCCGCTGGCCAGTTTGTATCCATCGATGACGACGTCGGCGGGCTGGCCGGCGGCATTGTCGACCGTGACGCGCATCGGGCTCGCGGACAACTCGTTGACCAGCCGGGTGAATTCGTTGCGGACATCCGGAAAGGCCTCCGCGCAGGCCGGATCCGCCGCGCAACCGTCGAAGATCGCGGTGAAGCTGCTCGCCGCCGACGCCCATCCGGACTCCGCTAGGTTGGCCTGCGGCGGCAGCACCGAGTCCAGCACCACCGACCGGATGCCCTCCGGATGGTCACGCAGCGTCTGCAGCGCCAGATCCGTGCCGTACGACAGCGCATAGATGTTCCACTGGTCGATGCCCATCGCGACGCGCAAATCGGCGACGTCGGCGGCGTTCTCGGTGGTGTTGTACGCGGCGACGTCGATCACTTCATCCGCGAGGCGGTTCCTACACGCACGCAGAGCGGCGGCGCTTTTTTCGTCGTAGACAGGATCCTCCGCCCCGATGCCGACGGCGTCGACCAGGAATTGGTCGTACTCCGGGCAGGACAGGAATGGGTCGTCCTTCATCGTGCCGCGCTGGCCCAGCAGGATCAGATCGCGGTCGAGCTGCCAGTCGTCGAAGCCGTGGATCAGCGGGGTGTTGCCCGGTCCGCCGGCGAGGTAGACGACCGGGTCCGGTTTCGGGCTCGCCGATATCGTCTTACGGGTGGCGACGACGAGCCGGATCTTGCGGCTGTTCGGGTCGGCGCGATTCTGCGGCACGGTGAGATAGCCGCACTCGACGTTGGGCCCCAGGTCGACCTGCGGGGCGCCGGGGTAGATCGGGTTCGGGCATGGCGCTTGCGCATAGGACGCGGCCGGACCCGGTGTGGGGATCGGGGTGGTCGGCTCGCCGGGTGGTTCGCCGGATCCGCAGGCGGTCGCGGCCAGGACAATGCCACCGAACAAGGCGATGACGCGATGCGCGGTGACGGCCATGGTGTTCCTTTCCCCCGCAAGCGGGAGGTGCCCCCAGCGCCAGTGGTGTCAGCACAGGTCCGCCCAGGCCTTCCGCCGCTCGGAATCGGGATCCTCGACCACGGTGTCATGGGCGGACTGGATGATCCGGGTGAAGCGGTGCTCGGTGTCATAGACCGGCCAGTCATGACGGTTGGACCAGTGGATCTCGCCGCTGTCCCACCCTTTGGCGGCGAAGTCCAGCCAGGCCCGTTGCATGCGCCGGCCGACGGGCGGCTGCAGCCGCCGACCGAGCGGATGCAGCTTGCGGCCGACGAACGACGCGTAGCTGTGTTGAATGTGAACGATCTCGCTGCCGTGGGTGGCGCCCAGCCCGAGCACGCGCAGGCTCCAGCCGAAGTGGTCGAACCGGTACATGTGGGTCGGCGCGTACGCGCTGTAGGCGTCGGCGAACGCCCATGCCGGCCCACCGAACATCACGTCGGAGCCGAATGCGACCAGCGCCCGCCGCCGCGGGTAGTCCGGGTAGGCGGCCAGCACCTTCTCCTTGGCGTCGGGCGCGACCCGGTCGAGGTAGGCGTCGATCGACGCCGTAGTAGTCGGCAGCATCGGCGGCTTGGTCCAGGCGAACATCGACGCCTCATGGCTGTTGGTGCCGATGATCAGCGGCACCCGGGCCAGTGCGCCCGCACGCGCGGCGTCCACCGGATGTTGGGGCAGCAAGTCGACGCCATAGGTCAGCCCATAGGCGAGCGTCGGTGTGACCGCGGAACTCTTGAGCTGCAGCCAACCCGCGGCACGCCGCAGTTGCCGCTGCGGCAGCGCCTTGACCTCGGCGGCGCTCACACCTAGCCGTTTCAGGAACTCGTGTGCTCGCTTCGCGCGGACCTCGCGCTCGGCGATCAGGGGCAGCGCAGGGCTCTGCGCGATCGCGCGGCTGAACAGGCCGTCGGCCGCCGGGCTGACCAGCAGTGCCAGCACCGAGGTGGCCCCGGCCGATTCACCGAACACCGTGACCCGCTCGGGATCCCCACCAAATGCGGCGATGTTCTCGCGGACCCAGCGAAGAGCGGCCATCTGATCGCGCAACGCGAGGTTGTCATCAAATCCCTCGCCGAGGTCGCCGAGCTCGAAACCGCCGAACACCCCGATCCGGTAGGTGACGTTGACCACCACCACATTTCCGTTGGCGGCCAGTCGCGACCCGTTGTAGAGCTGAAACTGGCCCGCGCCGAAGACAAACGCCCCGCCGGGAATCCACACCATCACCGGCAACGATCCGCTGGTGTCGGGCGACCACACAGTCAACGTCAGGCAGGCCTCGTCGCGGACCTTCGGATCGTCGCGACCACCGCCGACGAACGACTTGCCCTGTGGCGGCAGCGGTCCGTGTTCGAGCGCATCACGCACACCCGTCCAGGGCTGTGGCGGGGCAGGCGCCAGGAATCGGCGCTCGCCCACCGGCTGCTCGGCATAGGGCACGCCACGCCAGACTCCGACACCGCCCTCGGTCGTGCCGCGCAAATCCCCTAACTCCGTATGCGCGACCGTCGAATGTCCGAGAACGACTGCCACACGTAAATCGTAGTGTGCAAAGCTGGATCCACCTGGGTTTCGAACCCGTGTGGCGAGGCGATGGAGCGGTGCGATGACGTTCAGCGAGGGCATGCAGATCGACACAAGCACCACGTCGACCAGCGGCGGTGGCCGCGGTCCGGGCCGGGGAATCGCGATCGGCGGCGGGGTTGGTGGCTTGCTGATTCTCGTGGTCGCGCTGTTTCTCGGCGTCGACCCCGGCACCGTGCTGCCCCAGCAACAGCAGATCGGCACCGAGGGCGTCGAGGCGCCGGGGTTCGACCTGAGCCAGTGCAAGACCGGCGAGGACGCCAACCGGATCGTGCAATGCCGCGTGGTGGCGACTGGTAACTCGGTCGACGCGGTGTGGGAGCAGCTGATGCCCGGCTACGAACGCCCGCGGGTCCGGCTGTTCAGCGGTCAGGTGGACACCGGGTGCGGACCGGCGACCAGCGATGTCGGTCCGTTCTACTGCCCGGTGGACCGGACCGCCTATTTCGACACCGACTTCTTCCAGGTGCTCGTCGACCAGTTCGGTTCCAGCGGTGGGCCGTTGGCCCAGGAGTATGTGGTGGCCCACGAGTTCGGCCACCACGTGCAGAACCTGCACGGCGTGCTGGGCCGCGCACAGGGGCCGGGCGCGCAGGGCGCGACGGGAGCAGGTGTGCGCACCGAGCTGCAGGCCGACTGCTACGCCGGTGTGTGGGCGCACTACGCGGCCATCACCAAGCAGGAAAGCACCGGCGTGCCCTACCTGGAACCGTTGAGCGACAAGGACATTGCCGACGCCCTGTCGGCCGCATCCTCGGTGGGCGACGACCGCATCCAGCAGGCCGCCACCGGGCGGGTCAGCCCCGAATCGTGGACCCACGGCTCCTCCGAACAGCGGCAGAAGTGGTTCACCGTCGGGTATCAGACGGGCGACCCGAACAAGTGCGACACGTTCGCCACCAACAACCTTGGGTAGGGCTTCCACGGCCGTAGACGCCGACGCCGAACGCTACCTCGAGGCGTTCGCCGCGCTTGACCCTTGCGCGGCAACGGAAATGGGCATCACCGGTCACGATGATGACATCACCGACTACTCCCCCGAGGGCGTGGCGGCGCGCGCCGACGCGGCCAGATCGGCGTTGCAGGAGCTTGACCGAACCAGCCCGGCCGACGATGTCGACCGGGTGACCATCGCCGCCATGCGGGAGCGACTCGGCGTGCGGCTCGAATTGCACGACGCAGCGTTGGATGTCGGCGAGTTGAACGTGATCGCCTCGCCGCTGCAGACGATGCGTGACGTATTCGACTTGATGGCCACCGACACGGACGAGGACTGGGCACTGATAGGGCGGCGACTGTCGAAGCTGCCGCAGCGCGTCGCCGGTTATGCCGAAGCGCTGCGTGCAGCGGTGAACTCCGGTCACGCGCCCGCGGCTCGGCAGGTCAGCCGCGGCATCGAGCAGGCCGGGCAGATCCAACAGCTGTTCCTCGCCATGGTCGCCGATGTCGCACCGGAAAACCGGACGCTGCACGACGAGTTGCAGCAGCGCGCCGCCGCGGCCGCCGACGCCTACCGCGAGCTGGCCGCGGTGTTGCGCGACGACATCGCGCCGCACGCGCGGCAGGAAGATGCGTTCGGCCGGGACGCATACCGGCTGCTGTCCCGTGAGTTCCTCGGCGCCACCGTGGATCTGGACGAGACGTATCAGTGGGGCCTGCATCAACTGGAAAGCATTGTCGCCGAACAGGAATCGATCGCGAATCGGCTATATCCCGGGGCGTCGGTGACCGAGACGTTGCGCCGACTGGACGACGAGCCCCGCTATATGGTGCACGGCACCGACGCTCTGCAGGCCTGGATGCAGGATCTGTCCGACCGCGCCGTCGAATTGCTGGCCGACACGCATTTCGACATCGCCCCGCCGCTGCGCCGGCTGGAGTGCCGGATCGCGCCGACCCAGACAGGCGGCATCTATTACACCGGACCATCGGAGGACCTGACCCGGCCGGGCAGGATGTGGTGGTCGATCCCGCCCGGCGTCGACACCTTCCGCACCTGGCAGGAAACGACGACCGTCTTCCACGAGGGCGTTCCCGGCCATCACCTGCAGATCGGTCGGGCAGTTGTCTCGACCGACCGGCTCAACCGGTGGCGCCGGCTGGGCTGCTGGGTGGCGGGCCACGGCGAGGGCTGGGCGCTGTACGCCGAGCGGCTGATGGCCGAACTGGGCTGGCTCGACGATGCCGGCAACCGGATGGGAATGCTGGACGCCCAACGCTTCCGGGCGGCTCGGGTGGTCATCGACATCGGCGTGCACTGCGGACTGACGTCCCCGGACGGCGGCGTCTGGGATGCGGAGAAGGCGTGGGTGTTTCTGCAGTCGCATTGCGCGCAGGCGGAGAAGACGCTGCGCTTCGAACTCGACCGCTACCTTGGCTGGCCGGGCCAGGCGCCGTCGTACGCGATCGGGCAACGGAACTGGCAGCAGCTACGCGACGAGATGCTGGGCCGCGGCTTGTCGCTCAAGGAATTCCACAGCCGCGCACTCGATCTCGGCGGATTGCCGCTGGACGTGCTTCGCTCGGCCCTGGCGGGTGGCTGAGCGCCGATTTCCACACCAGGGTCGCGGTCGGTGACGCGACTCATGACATCGACTTCCGCCGCACCGCCGACCCCAATTCGCCAATAGCGAATTGGCTCTCGGTTGCCAACCACCGCGGCCTAACGTCGTGGCATGGACTCGGTACCCGTCACGTCGAACCTGACCATGCTGCGAGTCAACGGCTGGCAGCTCTATGTGTGGCGGGATGGCGATTCGGTCACCCTGGTCGACACCGGTGCACCGGGCTCAGGCACCGAGATCGTTCGCGAGGTGTCCAGCGTGGACCGGATCGTGTTGACGCATGGGCACGTCGACCACATCCGTTCGGCCGCGGAGCTTCGCGAGTCGACCGGGGCACCCGTGCTCGCCGGCGCAAGGGATGCAGCGGTCATCCGGGGCGAGGCCGGCCGACGCGCTGGCACAATTCGGGCGGCTCGACATCGTCGTTGCGAGCGCAGGCGTGCTGAATTGGGGCCGGCTGTGGGAGATTTCGGCGCAGCAGTGGCAGGACGTCCTCCACATCAACCTGACGGGTCTATGGAACACCATCAAGGCGGTGGTGCCGCCGATGATCGAGACCGGGAACGGCGGCTCCATCATCACCATCAGCTCTGCGGCCGGTATCAAATCCGTTCCGGGCTGCGGCCATTACTGCGCCAGCAAGTTCGGCGTCGTCGGGCTGACCAACTCGCTGGCGGTCGAGCTGGGCGAGTTCGGGATCCGGGTGAACTCGGTGCATCCGTACGGCACCGACACCCCGATGGGCAACGACCTGTCGATGTACAAGGTGTTCCAGGATCATCCGACCTACATCCACAGCTTCTCGCCCGGCGCGCTGTCGACCGACTCGCTGGCCGCCCCCGATCTCATCTCCGACATCGTCGTCTGGCTGGCCAGCGACGCGTCCTCGCTGGTGACCGCGGCCCAGATCCCCGCGGACAAGGGCTATCTGAAGATCTGAGCTCTTCCAACGTGAGCTTAGGCACGCACACCAAAGGGACCACCCAGCTCGCGGGCGTCAACATTTGATGACGCGGTTTCCAGGGACATGTCTCTTGGTCGCGTCAACATTTGATGACGCGGTTTCGAGCAGTATGCGTTGAACCTAAAGTCGCGACTCAGCCTTGATGGCCGTGTCGGTAGTGCGCAGCGGACGAATCAGGGCGTCCTGGGCGAACGACGCGATCAGCTCACCTGCTTCGGTATGCACTGCACCGCGCACGTACGACATCCCCGCACCGACCTGGGTGCTCTCATGGGTGTACAGGATCCAGCCGTCCCACCGGAACGGCTCGTGAAAGCTCACGGTAATCGTCATCGGCGCCGTCGACACGGTCAAGTGAGCCTGCGCGGTACCGATGCCTTCATGCGCCCGCATGGTCGTCGAAATGCCCAGGTGCCCGGTGAAGTACGCGATCAACGCCTTGGCGAGATCGTCGCGGGTTGGGATGGGATCGTAGTTCAGCCAGGCATACAGCTCGGGCGGGCCTACCTCCGTAGGACTATTGACGTCGACGACGTCGACCAATCGCAGTTCGCGCCCGACCATCGGCATCTCCGAGATGTTGGCCTCGGCGGGACCAGCGACCTCCGGGCGCGGCAGGTGGTGGCGAATCACGTCGGCGGTGGGCACGTCGGCAAGCACCGTCGCCGTGATGCACCGCTTGCCGTTCTGCTTCGCCGCAACAATCGCGGTCGCGGTGGACCGGCCTTCGCTGACGACGTCGATCTCCAGCTCGACCGGTCCGGCCCCGACCATGACCGCACGCGCGAACACCGCGTGCACCGAACGGACCGACTTCTCCGGAAAGCGTTTGGCGACAGCGACAATCGCCTGGGCGAGCACCTGAGTGCCCTCGACCACCTGCCGCTCGTCCTCACCGGCGGGGCCGGTTTCAGCGAGGAACCGGTTCTCTCCGTCAGGCTGCGCATCGAACAGGTCGAGCAGGCCCTCGACCGACCACTGTGCCTGTGCTGAATCTGTTGTCATCTCTCAATCGCCTTTACTTGTAACCGATTACTGTCTCTGCGAACTCGGCGAGGGTGTCGGGCTGAGCGAAATCCGCGAACCACACGTAGAACCGCTCGACGCCCTGCTCGGACAAACCGCCGAAGTGATCACGGAGTTCGGCAGCGTCGCCGCACACGAGCCCGTCGGGGGGGGTAAATCCGCGTGTTGACGGACCAGCTCCATCGTCTTCTTCCCAGTTCCGCCGAGCACCAACGGAATTCGGTGCGACGGCGTAGGTTGCTGTGTCAGCTCCGCGTTCTCCCCTTGTCCCCAGTACTCCCTGAGCAACTCGAGGTCCCGGCCGAGGCGGGCCACTCGGGCCGCGGCGTCGTCACCACCCTCGATGCCGAACCGTTTGAACTCCTGAGGCCACGACCCCCAGCCGAGGCCGAGCTCGAACCTGCCCTGAGAGGCGGCCGCGAGCGTGACCGCCTGCTTGGCGAGCACCGCAGGATGTCGGAACGCATCGCACAGCACCAGATGGCCGATCTGTAGCCGCTCGGTGCGGGCGGCGACCCAGGTCGCGACCGCCATTGCCTCCCAGATGCTTTGGTTGGCGGTACCGGGCGCCTCGAGGTGGTCGATGAACGCGATGCCGTCGAAGCCGCTGGCTTCGGCAACGTGCGCGCGCTCGACGATCGCGGGGATGTCCAGCCGCACCTGCGGCAGGAACAGGAACCATTCGGCCATCGGTGGAACAGTAACCGAGCTTCTACAAAACCGGTAACGTCATTACCAACGTACTCTTGCGCGGAAGGTGTCTCTCATGGCGAAGTCGACCGACCAAACGCCGGACGGCGTCGGCGTCGACACCGAACCGCGCGAAAAACGCTTCATGAAGTCGGCGCTGGCGATCCTCGGGGAGACCGGTCGCACCGACTTCACGGTGCTCGAAGTGGTCGAGCGGTCCAAAACCTCGTTGCGATCCTTCTACCAGCACTTCTCCACCAAGGATGAGCTGTTGCTGGCGTTGATCGACAAGATCATGTCCGAGTCGACGCGCAAGTGGCGCGAAGACACGACCGGTCTGGCGAGCACCTCGGCGTTGCGGGTGCTCATCGACCGCATCTGCCTGCCCGCCGAATCCAGTAAGCAGGACAGGGTCAACCGCGGTCTGACCGACTACAACGACCATCTGGCTGAAACGCTGCCCCGCGAATACGCGCGCGTGCTCGCGCCACTGCACGAGCTGATCAAGGACATCATCAACCGCGGCATCGCCGAGGGCTCGTTTCGAGCCGGGCTCGACGTGGACGCCACCGCCGCGCTGATCATGCAGTCGGCGCTGGGGGCGATGCGCCTTCGCGTTCTGGGTGCAGAGCTGAACGGCGCCCCTGTCGACGCAGACCACATCTACGCGTTCTGCCTTGGCGGCCTCGTCGGCCCAAGCAACCCCGTCTGACCTGCGTCGTCCCGGCGTCATCTCGGCTTCGCCGGGGGTTGGTGTTTTCGCTGGTCCAGACGTGGTAATGTCATTACCACTAGCAGGCAATGAGACTTCCAGGAGGCGAATATGCCGTCACGTGTGCTTCCCTACCCGGTGTTCGACGCGGACAACCACTTCTACGAGCCCAAAGAGGCGCTGACGAAGTTCCTGCCGGACCATCGCAAGAACGTCATCGACTACATCGAGGTCCGGGGCCGCACCAAGATCATGGTGCGCAACCAGGTGAGCGACTACATCCCGAACCCCACCTTCGAGGTCGTCGCCCGTCCGGGCGCCCAGGAGGAATACTTCCGCCACGGCAGCGGCGGCAAGAGCTTCCGTGAAGTGATGGGCAAGCCCATGAAGGCGATCCCCGCATTCCGCGACCCCGCTGCACGGCTGGAGGTCATGGACCGACTCGGGCTCGACTACACGCTGATGTTCCCGACCCTCGCCAGCCTGGTCGAGGAGCGCATGAAGGACGACCCCGAGCTGATCCACGACGTCATCCACGCGCTGAACGAGTGGATGTACGAGACCTGGCAGTTCAACTACGAGGGCCGGATCTTCTCCACCCCGGTCATCACGCTGCCGATCGTGGACCGCGCCCTCGAGGAACTCGAGTGGTGCCTGGAGCGCGGTGCGAAGACCGTCCTGGTCCGCCCGGCCCCGGTGCCGGGAATGCGCGGCACCCGGTCGTTTGGCTTCCCGGAGTTCGACCCGTTCTGGGACGCCTGCGTTAAGGCCGGTATCCCGGTGTCGATGCACGCCTCAGACTCCGGCTACGCGGAGTACCTCAACGACTGGGAACCTGCCGACGAGTTCCTACCGTTTAAGCCGACCGCGTTCCGGATGGTCTCGATGGGTAAGCGACCCATCGAGGACTCGATGGCGGCATTGGTCTGCCACGGTACGCTGACCCGCAACCCCGATCTGCGGATCCTCTCGATCGAGAACGGTGCGGACTGGGTGCCCTACCTGTTCAAGCAGTTCGAGAACACGTACATGAAGATGCCGCAGGAGTTCCCGGAGAATCCGATCGACGCGTTCAAGCGAGGCGTCTACGTCGCCCCGTTCTGGGAGGACGATTTCGCCAAGATGGCCGACCTGTGCGGCGTCGACCGCGTGATCTTCGGCTCCGACTGGCCGCACCCGGAGGGCTTGGCGGAGCCGACCAACCTGATCGACGACCTGCAGGGTCTCGATGAGGAGGGGCAGCGAAAGGTCATGGGCGGCAACATGGTCGACCTGTTCAAGGTGGAGAACAAGGTCGTCCACAAACCCGACGTGCCGGCACTCGTCATCGCCTGACCGCAGGCTCATCGTCGCGAACGTGCGTGTCGACTCGTGGGCACGCACGTTCGCACCACATCGAAAGCGAGCTGGCGCCGTGACCGAAGTCGCCTCACCCGAACGATTGCTGTTCGCCTCGACGACCCAGTCGTTTCTCGAGAAGGAAGCATCGCTGGGCCGGCTGCGTGAACTCCACGAAGCCGGCACCTCTTTCGAGCCCGACTGGTGGCGCCGCGCCACCGAACTCGGCTGGACGAGCCTGCTGGTGCCCGAGGAACTCGGTGGCGGCAGCGTGTCAGGCAACGGCGTACAGGACTTGGCGCTAGTAGCCGAACTCGCGGGCAAGGCCGTCGCGCCCGGGCCGCTACACCCCGTCAGCACCGTGCTGGCCGGTTTGGTCGAGGCGCCCGAAAACCATGAGGAGACAATCGAATCCCTAGTGTCCGGCGAGACCGTGGCCTCCTGGGCTGTCTACGAGCCGGGCAAGCGATGGTCGCCGCTGGACCCTGCGGTCACGGCGACGCCCACGGGGACGGGCTTCCGCATTGACGGTGTGAAGGATCGCGTCGAGGCGGGCGCCGAGAGCTCCGTGCTGTTGGTGGTCGCTCGGTACGAGGGTGGAGTGCGCCAGTTCCTGGTGCCGACGGATGCGCCAGGCGTGCGCGTCGAGCCGCAACGGTCGATCGACATGGTGAAGAGTTACGCGCGTGTGCATTTCGACGGCGTAGAGGTGGACGCATCGGCGCTCGTCGGATCGGCGGAGCAGACCGCGGAGTTGATCGAGCGCCAGAGCCAGATAGCGCAGGTGCTCCAGTGCGCCGAGGTCGTCGGCATTCTGGACACCGTGCTGAGCTTCACCATCCAATGGGGCCTTGATCGGCATTCCTTTGGTCGGCCGCTGGCCTCGTATCAGGCGCTCAAACACAAGTACGCCGACCTGAAGATCTGGTTCGAGGCGTGTCGGGCCACCACGCGTGCCGCGGTCGCGGCCGTGGCCGCGCGTTCCGACGATGCCGACATCGCGGTCAGCATCGCGAAATCCTATGTCGGCGAACGCGCGCCGGGCATGCTGCAGGACTGCGTTCAGCTGCATGGCGGCATCGGAGTGACCTGGGAGCACGACCTGCATCTGTACCTGCGCCGAGTCACGTTGTACCGCTCGATGTTCGGCACACCCGAAGAGCACAACCTACGTGTCTACGCGCTGACAGAACAGCTGGAGTCAGCCTGATGACCGATATGACATCGGCGCCAACCGAGACCACGGAGTCGGTCGCCGAATTCGCCGAGCGGGCTCGCTCCTGGCTGGCCGACAACATGCCGCGCATCGATCCGGCCAACCCGCCCGAGGCTGATCGCGGTGAAGAGGCACCTTGGTTACGCGCCCGCGAACTCCAAAAACGGCTCTACGAAGGCGGATTCGCGGGCATCTGCTTCCCACGCGAGTATGGCGGCCTGGGCTTGCCCATCGCCTACCAGAGGGCATTCGACACTGAATCGCGCGGCTATGAGATGCCGATCGTCCTCAACACGCCGACGTTCACGATCTGTGCCGCGACGATCCTCGACACCGGCACCGAGGACCAGAAGCGCCGACACATCTCGGCCGCGCTGCGCGGTGAGGAAGTGCTCGTGCAGTTGCTGTCGGAACCCAGCGGCGGATCGGATCTTGCTGGCGTCATCACCCGGGCCGATCGGCGGGGTGACAAATGGGTGATCAACGGCGCAAAGACGTGGAGCACCAGCGCATTCGCCGCCGACTACGGGTTACTGCTGGCACGCACCAACTGGGACGTCCCTAAGCATGAGGGATTGACGATGTTCCTGGTGCCCATCAACAGCCCGGGCATCACCTTGCGGCGGATCAAGCAGGTCAACGGGTCGATCGAATTCTGCGAGGAGTTCTTCGACAACGTCGAGCTCGGCGACGACGCTGTCGTCGGCGACGTCAATGAGGGCTGGCACGTAGCCTCGCGGCAGCTCTACCACGAGCGGCGCGCCGTCGGCGGTGGCTCCGAGTTCGCCAGTGGAATTGGCGCCGAGGGCAAGACGGATATGCCGATTGACTATGTCGCACTCTTGGCCGCGACGGGGCAAGCCGACAACGAGCGCGCCCGAGAGATGGCGGGTCGGGCGCTGGTGCACCGGGCGGTGCAGGAGCAGCTCATCGACCACGTGTATCACGGTGTCCTCGACGGTTCCCTGCCACCGGCGGCGGGGTCGATCATCCGGATCACGCACGCCGAGACCCACCAGTTGGAGTTCGACACCGCATTGGCTATCTCCGGCAGTTCCGGCGTGGTCGACGGCGACGACAACCTGATCCGCTACGGCGAGCGATATCTGTCGCGGCAGACGGCGTCGCTCGGCGGCGGCACCACCGAGATCGCCCGAAACATCATCGGCGAACGCGTGCTGGGCTTTCCGCGCGAGTACGCGGCCGACCGTGGCGTGCCGTTCAATCAGGTCAAGCGCTAATTTCTTTTCGCCGAGCCAGCGGACAGATCGCAATTCAGGCCCGATTCGCGATCTCACCGCAGGCTCGATGCAGTGCCTTAGAACAGCGTGGGCTGCAGGGGCTCGGCGGCGGGAGCCGGCGGGGTTTCAGCGGCTCTGAACGACCGGCGGTCCGGCGCCAGGCCGTACTTGGCGACAAGCGGCGTCACCCGGTCGTGCAGCATCTTGCGGTAGTCGGCTGGCAGATACGCTCCACGCCGGTACAACTCGCGATACTCCCCCACCAGATCCGGATGCGACCGCGCCAGCCACCCCATGAACCAGCCGCGCGTCGAGCCGCGCAGGTGCAGCCCGAACACGGTGACCCCTGTCGCTCCGGCGTCGGAAATCTGGCCCAGCAGCGCGTCGAGGTGCTCGACCGAGTCGGTCAACCGCGGCAGCACGGGCGCGACCATGACGTGACACTCCAGGCCGGCGTCACGGATGGCGGAGATCAATCCGAGCCGGGCATGCGGTGACGGCGTTCCCGGCTCGACGTCCTTGTGCAGCTCGGGATCACCAACCGCCAGCGACACCGCGACGGACACCGGTACGCGCGCAGCGGCGTCGGTGATCAGCGGCAGATCGCGGCGTAGCAGCGTGCCCTTGGTCAGGATGGAGAACGGCGTGCCGGAATCGGCCAGCGCGCTGATGATCCCGGGCATCAGCGCATAGCGCCCCTCCGCACGCTGGTACGGGTCCGTGTTGGTGCCGAGTGCGACGGTCTCGTGCTGCCACGACGGCCGGTGCAGCTCACGCCGCAGCACGTCGGCGACATTGGTCTTGACGACGATCTGGGTGTCGAAGTCTTTGCCGCAGTCGAAGTCGAGGTATTCGTGGGTGGGCCGGGCGAAGCAGTACCGGCAGGCGTGCGAGCAGCCGCGGTATCCGTTGACCGTGTAGCGGAAGGGCAGCATCGCGGCGCTGGGCACCTTGTTGAGCGCGGATTTGCAGAGCACTTCGTGGAACGTGATGCCGTCGAAATGCGGCGTGCGGACGCTGCGGACGAAGCCGATGCGCTGCAGGCCGGGCAGTGCCCCGTCGTCGACGCTGACGCCCTGGCCGTCCCAACGCATACCACCTATTCGAACTGACGTTCGATGTGATGTCAAGGCAATTTCGCGCTTCAAACCGCCCGGCCGCACCAGGCGCTCGACGATCGGACGCCCAGCACTGGGAACTACGACCATGGTGGTGTCATCGCCAGCGAGCTCCGCCTAGCGCTCGTGCGGCTTCGCAAGAGGGTTTGTCCATCCACAGCGGACGAGAAAGGGAAGGCGTATTCACGCCTTCCCACTCTCAACTTATAGCCCAGCCGGGGGCTTGCGGCAAGACCCGGGTCATGCCCCAAAATGGCTGGCCGAAGCCGCAAGCTGCAGAAATGGGGGTTACGAAATGCGTGTGTTGTTGTCGACGTATGGGTCGCGCGGGAACGTCGAACCGGTGGTGGGACTCGCGGCGGCGTTGCGGGCACTCGGCGCGCAGGTGCGGGTGTGTGCGCCGCCGGACCAGGACTTCGCGCAGCGGCTGGCCGGTATCGGCGGTGCCGGTCGGCCAGTCGGCGCGCGCGCTGACGATTGCGGCGCCGCCGCCGTCATCCCTGCACCACGGCGGCGCGGGCACCACAACAACGGCCGCCCGGGCAGGCGCGCCTCAGGTGGTGGTACCCCAGGCGGCAGACCAGCCCTACTGGGCCGGCCGGGTGGCCGAGCTCGGCATCGGTGCGGCACACGACGGTCCGACTCCGACCACCGAGTCCCTGTACGCCGCGTTCACCACGGCCCTGGCCCCCGAGACGCGCGCACGAGCGACCGCGGCGGCCGGCACGATCCGCACCGACGGGGCGACGGTGGCCGCGACGCTGCTGCTCGACTCGATCAGCCGCGAAACGCCGCCAGTGTCCGCGTGAACCAGACAGGATCATCGAGCCAGGAAAAAGTAAGGGGCACATGTCAACTCAGGGGTATGAAGAGGAATTGCGGTTCGAGCGGAGCTACGTGGCCGGGCTCTACACGCGGCTCGACGCCGAGCGCGCGCGGGTGAAGGGTAGGTACAGCGCGGCGTTGCGGGGGCCCGTCGACGTTAAGAATGGCGGGACACTCGTGGATCGGGATGTCGAGGTGCGTGCGCTGGCCAAAGAGGTGAAGCGGCTGGACGTGGCGGACAACGGGCTGTGTTTCGGTCGGTTGGACACCCTTTCGGGCGAACATACCTACATCGGCCGCATCGGCCTTTTCGACGAGGAGAACGAGTACGAACCGCTGTTGCTCGATTGGCGGGCGCCGGCAGCGCGCGCGTTCTACATCGCCACCGCCGCCAGCCCGGCGAACATGCGCCGGCGCCGCCAGTTCCACACACGCGGGCGGCACGTGGTCGATTTCACCGACGAGGTCCTCGGCCGCCCCGGTGGTGGCGAGCGAGGGGACGCCGCCCTGCTCGCGGCGGTCAACGCGCCGCGCGGTGACGGGATGCGCGACATCGTGGCGACGATCCAGGCCGCGCAGGACGAGATCATCCGGCTCGATCACCCGGGGGTGCTGGTGATCGAGGGCGGCCCGGGCACCGGGAAGACCGTGGTGGCGCTGCACCGCGTCGCCTACCTGCTCTACACCCAGCGGAAGCGGATGGAGCGCCATGGCGTGCTCGTGATCGGACCCAACCCGGCGTTCCTGAACCACGTCGGCCGCGTTCTGCCGTCGCTGGGCGAGACCGACGTGGTGTTCATGACCACCGGCGACCTCGTGCCCGGTCTGCGTGTCACCGCCGAGGACACCCCGGAAGTCGCGCGGCTCAAGGGTTCTCTGAAGATCCTGGACGTGCTCGCGGCGGCGGTCGCCGATCGGCAGCGGCTGCCGGAGCATCCGCTGCCGATCGAACTGGCGGACGTCACGGTGCGGATCGACGCGGAGACCGCGGAGTGGGCCAGGCAGGAGGCGCGCGCTAGCGGGCTGCCGCACAACGAGGCCCGCGCGGTGTTCAGTGAGATCGTCACGTGGGTGCTGACCGAACGGGCGATAGCCCGGATCGGCCGGGGCTGGCTGACCCGTGAGGACCGCGAAGCATGGGAGCAACTGCGGAGGGACCTGCTCAAGGAGCTCGCAGACAACGACACGTTCACCGCGGCGCTCGACGAACTATGGCCGATCCTGACGACGGAAACACTGCTGGCAGAGCTGTACACGTCGCCCGAACGACTGCGCGCGGCGGGCGCCGACCCGGCGCTGTGGCGCGCCGATGGCGAGGCCTGGACGGTGTCGGACGTGCCGCTGCTCGACGAACTGGTCGACCTGCTCGGCCGCGACAAGCCTGCCGACCAGACCGCCGAGCGGGAACGCGAGGCCGAGGCCGAGTACGCCGCCGGCGTGCTGGACCTCATGATCAGCCGCGAGGACCTGATGGACGACGAGGACCACCTGCTCGCCCAGGACATGCTCTACGCCGAGGACCTGGCGGATCGCTTCCTCGATCGCGACACCCGGGAACTCGCCGAACGCGCCGCCGCGGACCGGGACTGGACCTACCGGCATGTCGTGGTCGACGAGGCCCAAGAACTGTCCGAAATGGACTGGCGGGTGCTGATGCGGCGCTGCCCGGGCCGATCGTTCACCGTGGTCGGCGATCTCGCCCAACGCCGGTCGGTGGCGGGAGCGACATCGTGGGACGCGATGCTGGAGCCGTATGTACCCGGCCGCTGGATCTACCGGTCGCTGTCGGTGAACTACCGCACCCCGGCAGAGATCATGACCGTCGCCGCCGCGCTGCTCGCCGAGTTCGCACCCGGGGTCCAGCCACCGGAGTCGGTCCGCGCGTGCGGCGTCCAGCCATGGTCCAGGCGGGTCACCGAGAACGAACTGCCCGCTGCCATCGAGGCGTTCGTCCGGGACGAAGCCGGTCGCGAAGGCACCAGCGTCGTGATCGGGCCACCGGATGTGCCGGGCGCGGTGGTGGCCTCGGAGACCAAAGGCCTGGAGTTCGACGCCGTCCTCGTCGTGGCACCGATGAGGATCCTCGCCGACGGCCCACGCGGCGCGGCCGAGCTCTACGTCGCCCTCACCCGCGCCACCCAACGCCTCGGCGTCCTGCACCTGGGCCCATTGCCGCAGGCCCTGACCGGCCTCGCCGAAACCGGGACACCCGCCCAGGCCGGGAATCAACAGTTGGCGTAACGATTCGCGTGCGGCCGGCCCTGAGCCAGACGACAACGGGAACTCGAGGTAACTGAAGTTCTCAGGCGCACCGCCAGGCGGCCCGACGGACAGGTTGAGCAGGAACTCACCACCAACAATGCGGCTGACCGACAGCATTCCCGACATCAACAACAAGGTAATTACGCGCTTGCGCGGCTATACTCGCCTACGTATATTCGGCTACGAGTATTCGTAGCGGGGGTCGTCATGGCGGAGAAGCGCAAGGTCGCGAACTTGTTGGCGCTCGCGGTGCTGGCCACAGTGGTGCAGCGCCCGATGCACCGCTATGAAATGGCATCGGTGATGCGCGCCCGCGGCAAGGACCGAGACATGGCTATCAAGTGGGGCTCGCTCTATACCGTCGTGCAGAACCTGGAGCGCAACGGCTACCTCGAGCCGATCGGTGTGACCCGCCAGGGCGCGCGACCGGAGCGCACGGTGTACCAGATCACCGCCGCGGGACGTGACGAGCTGGTGGCGTGGACCCGCGAATTGATCGCCGAACCCGAGGCCGAACACACCCGGTTCGTAGCGGGCCTGTCGGTGCTGGCCGCACTGACGCCCGAGGACGTCTCCGATCTGCTGCGCCGGCGGCTGGACCGATTGGCCGAATCGGTCGATGCGCTGCGGGCCGAACTCGAGCAGGCCGCCGAGGTGCCCCGGCTGTTCCTGATCGAGGACGAGTACCGGATCGCGATGATTCAGGCCGAGGCCGATTGGACGCGGTCGTTTCTCGACGAACTTACCGCCGGTACCTTCCCGCATCTCGATGTGTGGCGGCGCTGGCACGAAAGCGGCGACGTCCCAGCAGAATTCACCGAGCTGGCCGAACGCGGCACAGAGCACCAACAGTAGGAGGAAACACATGCCCGCTGCACAGACCGCAATTGTCATCGGTGGTGGTATCGCCGGTCCGGTCGCGGCGACCGCGCTGGCCATGGCCGGCATCGACGCCGCCGTCTACGAGGCGCGTCCCGCCGATCCGGCGATGGCGAACGGGATCGGCGGCTCATTGGCGCTCGAGCCCAACGGACTGGCCGCGCTGCGCATCGTGGGCGCCGACGACGCGGTCCGCGCCGCCGCAGCCCCGATCACGCGGTCGATCATGTCGATCGCCAGCAAGCCCGGCCGGGAAATGCCCACACCGCAAGGATTTCCGCCGCGGCAGCTGGTCGACCGCGGCGCGCTGCACGGCATCCTGCGGGATCGCGCCGAAGGTGCTGGGGTGCGAATCCACGCTGCCAAGAAGCTGGTTCGCGTCGACGAACGACCCGACGGCGTCACCGCCCACTTTGCCGACGGCAGCAGCGCCAGCGTGGACGTGCTGATCGGAGCCGACGGCGTCCACTCGACGGTGCGCCGGCTGATCGACCCCGATGCGCCCGGCGCCCGCTATCTCGGGCTGCTGGGGTTCGAGGGACTCGTCGACGACGCCACCGACACCGCTGCCCTCGAGCCGGGCACCATGACGTTCGCGTTCGGCAGACGGGCGTACTACCTGTGCTGGAAGCGACCCGACGGGCGCATCGGCTGGGGCGCCAATCTGCCGTCGCAGCAGTACCTCAGCCTGAAGGAGGCCCGCGCCATACCCGCCGACGACTGGCTGCAGACCCTGCGCACCACGTACGCCAACGACGTGCCCGGGGCACGCCTGGCCGCCGAAACGACAAGTGACGGACTGCAGACCGTCGGCGCCCTGCACATCATGCCGCCGGTCCCGCACTGGCACCGCGGCCGCATGGTGCTCGTCGGCGATGCCGTGCACGCGCCGTCCAACAGCACGGGGCAGGGTGCGTCGTTGGCCATGGAAAGTGCGATCCAGCTGGCGCGCTGCCTGCGCGATCTGCCCGATGTGCCGTCGGCATTCGACGCCTACGAACGGCTGCGGCGGCCGCGGGTGGAGAAGATCGCCGCGCGTGGCGCCAGGATCAGCGGCGCCAAGGCGCCGGGACCGATCGCGCAGCGGATGATGCGACTCCTGATACCGATCATGGTGAAGACCATGAACCTCGAGAAGACGATGGCCGCCGAACAGCGCTACACCATCGACTGGGAGGTGCCGGTGCAGGCGGACGCAGACGCACTCGCATGATGTATGTCATGCGAGTAGCATGATGCCCATCATGCGAAATATCGCGGGCACCCGCGCCGACAGCAAGCGGGAATCGCTCGACCGAATCCTGGACGCCGCCGCGCGCCGGATCCGCGAGGATGGCCTCGACGGGGCGGCCATTGTGCCGGTGATGCGCGACGCCGGGCTGACGCACGGCGCGTTCTACTCCCACTTCCCCAGCAAGGACGACTTGGCGAGCGCCGCTTTCGCATGGGCGATCACCACCGGCCGTTCGCACTGGATCAAGCCGCGGCGCGGCGAGACCTGGAGTGCGCGCCTGACGGGTCTGGCCAAGCGTTACCTCACAACGGCACACCGCGACGATCTCGCCACGAGTTGCGGATTCGCAACGTTGAGCTCCGATGCCGCGCATGCGTCGGAGGAGTTCCGCGCCAGCTACGAGCGCGAACTGCGGACGTCGCTGGCCGCCATCTGCGACGGCGACGACAACGACGATCGGCTCGACGATGCGATCGCGATGATGGCCGTCTGCGTCGGCGGGCTTTCGCTGTCCCGTGCGGTCGTCGACCCCAAGTTCTCGGCGCGAATCCTGCGGGTGGCCCGGGAAGCCGCCGCGAAACTGGCAGACACCCAACCGGATTGAGGAGGACGTCATGGCGGGAGCGAAGCCCTACGGGCAGCTGCAGTACAAGGAGATCAACGGCAAGCGCATGGCGTACGTCGACGAGGGCGAGGGCGACGCGATCGTCTTTCAGCACGGCAATCCCACCTCGTCGTATCTGTGGCGCAACGTGATGCCGCATCTGGAGGGGCTGGGCCGCCTGGTCGCGTGCGACCTGATCGGCATGGGCGGCTCGGACAAGCTCGACGATTCCGGGCCGGACCGCTACCACTACACCGAGCAGCGCGACTACCTGTTCGCGCTGTGGGACGCCCTGGATCTCGGCGACCGAGTCGTACTGGTGCTACACGACTGGGGTTCGGCGCTGGGGTTCGACTGGGCCAACCAACACCGCGACCGCGTTGCCGGCATCGCCTACATGGAAGCCGTTGCGATGCCAATCGATTGGGCCGACTTCCCCGAGCCCGTCCGGGCGGTCTTCCAAGGATTTCGGTCCCCGCAAGGCGAGGCGATGGTGCTGGACAACAACATGTTCGTCGAGGCGGTCCTGCCGGGCGCCACTCAGCGCAAGCTCAGCGACGAGGAGATGGACCACTACCGCGAACCGTTTCGCAATCCCGGCGAGGATCGGCGCCCGACCCTGTCATGGCCGCGCAATATCCCGATCGAGGGCGAACCGGCCGACGTCGTCGCCATCGTCAATGAATACGGGGAGTGGCTCGCTGATAGCGACATGCCCAAGCTGTTCATCAACGGCGAACCCGGCGCGCTGATACGCGGCCGCGTCCTCGACTTCGTTCGCACATGGCCCAACCAGACCGAAATCACCGTGCCAGGCGTGCATTTCATCCAGGAGGACAGCCCGGACGAGATCGGCGCGGCCGTCGCCGCCTTCGTCCGCGCTGTCCGCTAGGGCCGTGCCTCGAACACGAGGTTGAACGGGGTCTCCGCGGCACGACGGAAGCGCGTGAAGCCGCCACCGTCCACCATCACGTCAGTGAGCCGGCGCTCACCCGCCTGCGCGCCGAGCGCCGGTCCCTGCTGCGCGAGCGAAACGGGTACGCAGATGAGCGACGATGCGCCGTAGAACACCCGACCGACGGGATTGAGATTGTCCGAGAGGCTATCCCCCGCGGCGGGCTCGACCAGCATG
Organism: uncultured Actinomycetota bacterium; assembly: GCA_963848185.1. GTDB lineage: Bacteria > Actinomycetota > Actinomycetes > Mycobacteriales > Mycobacteriaceae > Mycobacterium. Next base: position 98,927 of record CAWKCR010000004.1, on the reverse strand, counting down.
CAGTGGCCGTCGGGTTTTAACGCCTGCCGCGCACGACGGGCCGCGCCGGACGGATCAGCCATGTCGTGCAGACAGTCGAAAAAGGCGACGAGGTCATAGTTGCTGCCCTGATAGGACGTCGCATCGGCCACTTCGAAACTTGCGTTCGTGACGCCCGCTTGCGCTGCATGTTCGCGCGCGGTCTCGATCGAGGCGTCGTGATAGTCGATGCCGACGAACTCTGACTTCGGAAATGCCTGTGCCATCAGTATTGTCGTCACACCGTGCCCGCATCCGACATCGGCAACACGGCCTCCGGCTTCGAGTTTCTCGACGGCACCGTCGAGTGCGGGCAGCCACGAGGACAACAGGTTCGCGTTGTACCCGGCCCTGAAGAACCGTTCGGTGCCCTGGAACAGACACGGATGATGCTCGCCCCATTCCATGCCGGCGCCGGTGCGGAAGTTCTCGACCGCGCGCTGCTTGACGTGAAATACGTCCTCGACGACCGAGTACCCGCCGGGCAGGTCCATCGGGCCGTTGGGGTTCGCCAGGCACAGGGCCTGCTCCTCGCTCAGGTAGTACTTGTGGCCGGCCCGACGCGATCGTCGGCTACCACCTGGACTACGTCACCATCACCGATCCGCATGTGATCGCGACCAGCGGCAGCGACCGACACCCGATCCTGCGGCCTTCGGAGCGTGCCGACGCGGCGGTAGAGGGCACGGTATCGCGATCACCGCCGACGTACTCGCGGCGGCTGACGAGTACGAAGTCGACAACTACCGCCGCATAGCGGTGCCGCTGCGCTCAGGCGATCAAGCCTGGGTGTACGTCTTCGCCGGGTAAATCACCATTGCTTCAGCTGGCACTGCACCGTATAGGGACCGTCCTGCTGCACCGCCACCTGACCGTCGATCGCGATCTCGCAATGCGGGTTCGGTGAGCCCTGCATGGCGTGCACGGCGGTGCTCGCGGTGATGATCGCCCATTGCGTGTCCGCGAGCGTGGTTTCGAACACCCATGGCACACCCGGCGCAACGTTCACCCGCTCGCTCTTCAGGAACGCGTACGGGTCGGCGTCATAAGCCTCCTTGCTCGGAGGTTCAGTCGTCAGATAGTAGACGTCGAAACCCGTAGCGCCTGCCGACGTGAGCGTGTAGGTCACCTTCTGGCCCGTCGGCTCGGCGCTCGAGATTGCTTGGGTGGGCGCCAGTCCCGCGACGGCGATCGCCGCTGCCGCGCCCAATCTGGTTACCACGTTTCGCATATTGATCCAGTCTACCGATGCGGTTACCACGGCCGTAAGGCGCACTGCACGCCGCTGCCACCCTGCTGCGACACGACGACCTGTCCGTCGACGGCAATGTCGCAATGGAACTCGGGATTGACCCGCAACCCACCGCTCGCGCTGACGAACGCCCACTGGTTGGGATCGTTCGACCCTGGTTGTCGCTGTTCGCATGTCCGTCACATCGCCGCACCGTACCTGATCGTTACAAATGCAACGGCTCAGCTACGCCGCGCCAAACCAACGGCAAACGTATACCAGGCGAGCGACAGGTTAATTTGTTCGTCACACACAGACATTTCGTAGAAACACAGCCGCTCTAACGTCCCGATTCGACACCCCCGCGGTGTCTTCACTCCTGCGCTCTTGTCGACGCTCATCAGGGGATGAGCGCTGCTGAAATAGGGAAAGGCTGTCCATGCGACTACCACGACGCTCCGCCTTCAAACGATCGGCTCTAGCTGCGGGAAGCGTCGTCGCGGCAACCAGCCTGTTGCTGGCCGGCTGCGGAAGCAAGGCCACCGAGACCGACGCGGCAAACGCCGAATCATGCGTCGACACCTCCGGTTCGACGATCAAAGTCGGCTCGCTGAACTCGCTGTCGGGCACCATGGCGATCTCCGAGGTGACGGTGCGTGACGCCATCACCCTGGCAGTCGACCAGATCAACGCCGCCGGTGGTGTGATGGGCAAGCAAATCCAGGTCGTCGGTGAGGACGGTGCGTCCGAGCCGACCGTCTTCGCCGAGAAGGCCGAGAAGCTGATCAGCAGCGACTGTGTGGCAGCGGTGTTCGGCGGCTGGACCTCGTCGAGCCGCAAGGCCATGCTGCCGGTCTTCGAAGACGCGAACTCGCTGCTGTACTACCCCGTGCAGTACGAGGGCCTGGAGTCGTCGAAGAACATCTTCTACACCGGTGCCACCACCAACCAGCAGATCGTGCCTGCACTGGACTACCTGAAGGAGAAGGGCGTCAAGTCGCTCTACCTGGTCGGCAGCGACTACGTCTTCCCGCAGACCGCCAACCGGATCATCAAGGCGTACGCCGGCGCCAACGGCATCGAGATCAAGGGCGAGGACTACACCCCGCTGGGCTCGACCGACTTCTCGACCATCGTCAACAAAGTCCGCACCGCCGACGCCGACGCGGTGTTCAACACCCTCAACGGCGATTCCAACGTCGCGTTCTTCCGCGAATACACGCAACGTCGGCCTGACCCCGCAGGCGATGCCGGTGGTCTCGGTGTCGATCGCCGAGGAAGAGGTCGGCGGCATCGGCGTGCAGAACATCGCCGGCCAGCTGACGGCGTGGAACTACTACCAGACCGATCGACACCCCGGTGAACAAGGCGTTCGTCAAGGCCTACAAGGACAAGTACGGCGCCAACAAGCCGACGTCGGATCCGATGGAGGCCGCGTACATCTCGGTCTACCTGTGGAAGAACACCGTCGAGAAGGCGAAATCGTTCGACGTCAAGGCGATTCAGGACAACGCCGGTGGCGTCACGTTCGACGCCCCGGAGGGCATGGTCACCATCGACGGCGAGAACCACCACATCACCAAGACCGCCCGCATCGGCGAGATCCGCCCCGACGGCCTGATCTACACGGTCTGGGAGTCGCCTGGCCCGATCGAGCCGGACCCGTACCTGAAGTCCTACCCCTGGGCCGCCGGCCTCTCCAGCTGAGCTGGGTATGGATGTCCTGATCGGACAGCTGGCAACAGGATTGAGCCTCGGCTCGATCCTGCTGCTGGCCGCGCTGGGGTTGTCGCTGACCTTCGGTCAGATGGGCGTCATCAACATGGCGCACGGCGAGTTCATCATGGCCGGTTGCTACACCACCTACGTGGTGCAGCAGATCGTGTCGAGCGCCGGTGCGTCCCTGTTGATTTCGCTGGTCATCGGATTCCTGGTCGGCGGCGCTATGGGCGCGCTACTGGAAACGACGCTGATCCAGCGGATGTATGACCGCCCGCTTGATACCCTGCTGGTCACGTTCGGTGTCGGGCTGATCCTGCAGCAGATCGCCCGCGACATCTTCGGCGCGCCGGCGGTCAACGTGGTGGCGCCGGCCTGGCTGGGCGGTGGCGTGGAGATCCTCGGCGCGGTGGTACCCAAGACCCGCATCTTCATCCTGCTGCTGGCCGTGGCGTGCGTCGCGGTACTGGCCACCGCGCTGAAGGTCAGCCCGATGGGGCGGCGCATCAGGGCCGTCGTGCAGAACCGGGATCTCGCTGAAACCAGCGGCATCTCGTCACGCAAGACCGACATCACCACGTTCTTCATCGGGTCCGGCCTGGCGGCGGTGGCCGGTGTGGCGCTGACGCTGATCGGGTCGACCAGTCCGACGATCGGGCAGAGCTACCTGATCGACGCGTTCCTGGTCGTGGTGGTCGGCGGACTGGGCCAGATCAAGGGCACGGTCATCGCGGCGTTGGCGCTGGGCTTCCTCAACTCGTTCATCGAGTACAACACCACCGCGTCGCTCGCCAAGGTGATCGTATTCGTGATCATCGTGATCTTTCTGCAGGTCCGCCCGCAGGGCCTGTTCACCGTTCGGACAAGGAGTCTCGTATGAGAAGCACTTCGCGGACGAGAGGAGCACAAAAAATTCTTGGACGCTGGCAGACCTGGGCCGGCTTCGGCGTGGCCGCGATCGTGTTGTTCGGGCTGGCGCCCGCGGTGCTGTCGGAGTTCCGACTCAGCCTGCTCGGCAAGTTCCTGTGCTTCGCGATCGTCGCTGTCGGGATCGGGCTGGCCTGGGGCCGCGGCGGCATGCTGGTCCTGGGCCAGGGCGTGTTCTTCGGCCTCGGCGGCTACATGATGGGCATGCACCTGAAGATCGCCGACGCGCAGATACGCGGCGACGACGTGCCCGACTTCATGCAGATCGCGGGCGTGCGCGAATTGCCCGCGTACTGGGAGCCGTTCGCCTCCCCCGCGTTCACGCTGCTAGCGATCGTGTTGCTGCCGACGGCCATCGCCGCGGCGCTGGGGCTGGGCGTCTTCAAGCGCCGCGTCAAGGGCGCGTACTTCGCGATCCTGTCGCAGGCTCTGGCGGCGGCACTGGCTATCCTGCTGGTCGGCCAGACCAGCGTCGGAGGCAGCAACGGGCTCAACAGGTTCCGCACGTTCTTCGGCTTCACGCTGAACGATCCGGCGAATCGGCGGATGCTGTATTTCATCGCCGCGGCCGTGCTGCTCCTCGTGGTCGCCGTGGTCCGCCAGCTGATGCAGAGCCGCTACGGCGAGCTGCTGGTCGCGGTGCGCGACGGTGAAGAGCGCGTGCGCTTCCTGGGCTACGACCCGGCGAATGTCAAGGTGGTGGCGTACACCGTCGCCGCATTGTTCGCCAGCATCGCCGGGGCGCTGTTCGCACCGATCGTCGGGTTCATCGCGCCGTCGCAGGTGGGCATCCTGCCGTCGATCGCGTTCCTGATCGGTGTGGCGATCGGCGGACGGACCACGCTGCTCGGACCGGTGCTGGGTGCCATCGGCGTTGCCTGGGCGCAAACCCTGTTCTCCGAACGTTTTCCGTCGGAATGGACCTACGCCCAGGGCCTGATGTTCATCGTGGTTGTCGGCTTCTTCCCGGCGGGATTCGCCGGGCTGGGCGTCTTGCTGCGTCGTCGGCGTCGCAAAGCGACGCCCGCACCGACGCCGGAACCTGAGACGGATCCGGACACCGAGAAGGTCGGTGCGTCGTCATGACTAGTCCCGATGTGGAGCCGGTGGCCGGCGGCAATGTCGGCATGGGCACCGAGTACCTCGAAGTTCGCGGTCTGACAGTCGATTTCGACGGTTTCAAGGCAGTCAGCGACGTCGACCTGACGCTGTTCCAGGGTGACCTGCGGTTCCTGATCGGGCCCAACGGCGCCGGCAAGACCACGGTGATCGACGCGATCACCGGGCTGGTGCCCGCCACCGGGTCGGTCAGCAAGTCAGGTGTGGAGCTACTCGGCAAGAAGGTGCACCAGATCGCCAGGCGCGGAGTGGGCCGGACGTTCCAGACCGCCAGCGTCTTCGAACAGCTGACGGTGCTGCAGAACCTGGACATCGCCGCGGGCGCCGGTCGCTCGCCGTGGACACTGCTGCGGCGACGGTCGTCGGTGTTGCCGTCAATCGAGGAAGCCTTGGAGACAACCGGATTGACCGAGCTGGCCGACAAGCCGGCCGGGGTGTTGGCGCACGGGCAGAAGCAGTGGCTGGAGATCGGCATGCTGCTGGTGCAGAACGCCGACGTGCTACTGCTCGACGAGCCGGTCGCCGGCATGAGCCACGAGGAGCGCGAGGAGACCGGGAACCTGTTGCGCCGCATCGGTGGTGAGCGCACGGTCGTCGTCGTCGAACACGACATGGACTTCATGCGTGCCTTCGCCACATCGGTGACCGTGCTGGCCCGCGGGAAGGTGATCGCCGAGGGTTCGGTGGCCGAGGTGCAGGCCAACCCGAAGGTGCAGGAGGTCTACCTGGGCACGGCCGCCGCTGGCGCGGAAGGCATCCCTGACGAACTCATCGAGGAGAGCTCCTGATGCTCCAGCTTGTCGACATCCACAGCGGCTATGGCCGCTCCGAGGTGATTCACGGTGTCAGCCTCGAGGTGCCGTCCGACGGGGTCGCCGCCGTGATGGGTCACAACGGTGCCGGCAAGACGACGCTGCTGCGTGCCGCGGTCGGACTCCTGAAATGCAGTGCGGGCAAAGTACTTTTCGACGGTGAGGACATCACGAAGTTGCGGCCGAGCGCGCGGGTCGCTCGCGGCCTGGCGTACGTGCCGCAGGGCCAGCAGTCGTTCGGCCAGCTGACGACGGCGGAGAACCTTCAGGTCGTCGCCGACGGTCGCAAGAACGGCAAGCAGCTGATCGACGAGCAGCTCGACCTGTTTCCGGCGTTGAAAGAGCTGTTGACTCGGTGGGCGGGCCTGCTGTCGGGCGGGCAGCGCCAGCAACTGGCGATCGCCCGCGCGCTGATCACTTCTCCGAAGTGTTTGATTCTCGACGAGCCGACCGAGGGCATCCAGCCGTCGGTGGTCGCCGAAATCGAGGCGGCCATCACCGATCTCACCAAGCGCGGCGACCTGGGTGTGCTGCTGGTCGAGCAGCACATCGGTTTCGCGCTGGAATCGTCGCAGCGGTACTACATCCTGGAGGCCGGCCGCGTCACCTCGAGCGGCACCGGCGGCTCGGCGTCGGAGGCCGACGTCCGCGCCGCCATGGCCATCTAGGGCGCCGCCCTCCCGCGAGCGTGCGTGTCTGCTGCGCAACACGCCGCCGATTGTCGGCATTTTGCGCACGCTGGCGGTGGCTGAGATGGCACGCTGCAGGCGTGGACACGCCGTCCCAAACCCGAATACTCGCCGATACCGGCGGACTCGTCGTCACTGATGACGGCCGTCGAGTGCTGGTCGTCGACCGCGGTACGGGTGTGCTGGCGGTACTGGCATTCGTGCTCGGCGTGATCACGCTCGTCGTCGTCGGCTTCGGTTCTGTCGCGCTCGTCGCAGGCATTCCGTCACGAGCTCTGGGCGCGGTCTTATTGTCTATCGGTCTCGTCTTCGCAGCCCTGACCTTCGCCGTCGTGCGCAAGATTCGTCGTAGTCGAAGCCGGCCGTTGCACGAATGCCGCCCGGTGGCGGTCCTCGACCGCAAGCTCGGGTTGTTCAGTTACGGCGGCGGAGCGGTGGTGCCGTTGGATCAGGTGCGCTTCGCGTGCAAGCTGCAAATCGGTTCAAGCTCACCCAAACTGGTCGCGATCACTCCGGGCGGAACAGTAGTTCTCAAGCGCGGTAACCCATTCGACGGTGGAATCGGCAACATCGACAAAGTGTTGACGGCGGCGGTGTACGGTGCGAGGCCGTGACAACCGCCCATCGGACCCGCGACCGTGTGTGTCTGCACCCCGGCACGCCGCTGCACGACGGTATTTTTGCGCACGCTCGCGAGCCGTGAGCGCGCTAGCGCACGGGATGGAATGCTAGCATTGGGATTTCGCGATGCACGCGGCGGCGGTACAGAGTGAGGCCTGGATAGTTCCGTTATCTGTAAGACGACCCGGAAAGGCTCTTCCTGTACAGGTCGAAACGTGGGTTACATGTGTATGACGATTTGTGCCTATCCGGTCCGTCTTACACATGTGACTCATTTTGGGCGTCGGGACGGTGCCAAGGATGGCGAACGTGGCCTCGCCAGTTCCGGTGCGGTGACGCGTATTTCAGCGCGGGTGCTCATCGATGCACGGCCCATCACCTTTGAGAGCGACGATGTATGGCATGGCCTGATTAGGCTGACCGATCGCCGCCGCGCGCCCGTCGCCGGATGATCTACCGGAAGACGTCGGCCGCGCGGCGGCCTGCTCGATCTAGCCGCAGGCTGCGTCCATGTCTCCGATGGCGTCCCTGGACACCGATTGCCAAAAGCGCATCTCAGTTCGGTTTCCGCTATTGATGGCGCCCTCGTAGTTGCTCAGGGCCCAATCGACGTGGTCCATTGTCTGCTGGCATCGTTTTGTCTCGGCATGTGCGGTTGCGGTGGCCGTGCCCACGGCAACGCCAGCCATGACCAAGACCACAGCCGCTCGGGCGACATAGCGACGTAGGTGAATGTTGCGGTTCATTTGTGCACCTCCATAGGAGTCGGGACCACGCTGCTTGCCAACGTGGTCTTGCCATTCTGTGAAGCTGCGACCTACTCCGAAACGGGACAGACACCCCTCCCGAACTCGATGATGCTCGGGATGTTGCCGCAACATCCATTAGGGGATTAGGGACCGGCTAGCCCGGAGGCCCGACGACAGAGCCGCACGCGTTCAGCAGCGGATCAGGCGGCGACGGTGGACTGCTGGCTACTCAATCTGACACATCGGTAGTGACCACGGCCACCACCAGGTATCGGTCATCACCGCGGCCTCGGGAACTCATCAGCGCCGCGACCTTCTCTGCGAAGGCATCCCGGTTCAGCAGGCCGGTAAACGGTTCAATGTCGCCGAGAAGAACCTCGTGTGCGCGGCGTGCACGGTCGACTGACCGCGAGCGTGCGCGCTTGTCGGCCCCGGACGGCGTGTCGGGCAACAGACACGCACGCTCGCGGTTAGAGGTGCAGGCGCGAAAGCACCTCGGCGACAACGGCATCGGCCGCGAAGTCGACCTGTTCTCCGGTCGCCAAAGTCTTGACGCCGATGGTGCCGGCCTCGATGTCGCGGTCGCCCGTGTCTGTACGTCGACACGCCGCTGCGACACGGATCAAACGGACGCTGTCCTAAACGCGCTCGATGGAGTCACAGACGAGATCCACAATGCCCGTGATGAACTCTTCGTCGAGCGGTTGGCCGGTGACGAGCAGACGAAAATAGAGCGGCCCGAGAAGGGCCTCGATCACTGGTCGCGCCTGCGCTCGCGGACCGACCTCGCCTCGCTCCCGGGCGCGCCGCAAGATCGCTCGGTCAAGTTCAAGACGCTCGGCCCAGAATCGCTGACTGGCGACCGCGATCGCCGGATTTCCAGGTGCCTCGCCGGCGACGGCGCGAACCACCGCTTGGCCGGCGGCGGAGGTCTGGATCGCAGCCGAACGGCGGGCAAGCTCGAGTAGGTCGCCGTGCAGCGAGCCGGTGTCGGGGACCGCAACGGTTTGCGATGCCTGTTCGAGCATCGCGTCGAGGACTAGCGCCTCCTTGGTTCGCCACCGCCGGTACACCGTGGTCTTGTGCACCGCGGCGCGTGAAGCGACGCCGTCGAGGCTGACACCGGAGTAGCCCCGATCCGCGAGCTCGTCCAGCGTCGCGGCGATCACCGTCATACGTACCCGTGCGCTGCGACCGCCCGGCCGTCGGGGTGGCCCTTCCGTAGCAACCGTCACAAGGGTAACCTTAACGCAACAATTAGTTGCTTTTGTGAGGCATTCCGTGAAGCGCTACGACCAAGCGGGCATATTTCCGCGGCTTATCCGCCGAACGGCTGGCACCCGGCCGATGGCATGGCTCTACGGTCACATCCAGGAGCCGCTCGACCACTTCGTCTACCGCCGCACTTCCGGCCGCGCAACGCTGACGTCCTGGCTCGGCGACGTTGACATGACGCTGCTGACGACGACTGGGGCCAAGACCGGCCTGCCGCGCACGCACGTGGTGCTCGGCATCCCGGACGGTGAGCGGTTGGTCGTGGCCGCGTCGAACTACGGTCGCGAGCAGCACCCCGCGTGGTACTACAACCTCAAGTCGAACCCGCGCGCGTCGATCGTGATCGGCGGCGTAGCCCGCGAGGTGGTCGCCCGTGAATTGCAGGGGTCCGAGCGCGACCGCTACTACCAGCGTGGCATCGACGTCTATCCCGGATTCACGTTGTACCAGCGCCGCGCGCAGCGCCAGATCCCCGTGCTCGCCTTCGAACCGGTGGCAGATTCGTAGCCCTCGTGCCAACGCGAGCGTGCGCGCTTGTCGGCCCGTGACGGCGTGTCGGGCAACAGACACGCACGCTCGCGGTTAGAGGCGGCTGAGGCGCGAAAGTACTTCAGTCAGAACGGCATCGACGGGCACGTCGACCTGGTCACCCGTCGCAAGGTTCTTCACACCGATAGTGCCCGCCTCGATGTCGCGGTCACCGGCCACCAGTGCGATCGAGGCGCCGGAGCGGTCTGCCGCGCGCATCGCGCCCTTGATCCCCCGGTCGCCGTAGGCCAAGTCGACACGCACTCCCGCGGCCCGCAGCCGCGCGGCCAGCACCGCCAGCCTGACCTTTGCCTGTTCGCCGAGCGGCACGCCGAACACGTCGACGCGGGCCGTCCCGCCGACCGCCTTGCCCTCCGCCTTCAAAGCCAGCAGCGTGCGGTCGACACCGAGGCCAAACCCGATGCCGGACAAGTCTTTTCCACCGAGCTGGTGCATCAGCCCGTCGTAGCGGCCGCCTCCACCGATCCCGGACTGCGCGCCCAGCCCGTCGTGCACGAACTCGAACGTGGTCTTGGTGTAGTAGTCCAGCCCGCGCACCATCCGCGGGTTGATCACATGCGGCACACCCAGCGCATCGAGATGTGCCAGCACGGTCTCGAAGTGCTGCTTGGCGACGTCGGAGAGATGATCCAGCATGACCGGGGCATCGGCGGTCAACTTCCGCATGTGCGGCCGCTTGTCGTCGAGCACCCGCAGCGGGTTGATCTCGGCTCGCCGCCGGGTCTCCTCGTCGAGATCGAGCTTGAACAGGAAGTCCTGCAACAGTTCCCGGTACTGCGGACGGCAGCTGTCGTCGCCCAGCGACGTGATCTCCAGCCGGAAGTTATCCAGGCCCAGCGACCGGAAGCCGGCGTCGGCGATCGCGATCACCTCGGCATCGAGCGCGGGATCGTCGACGCCGATCGCCTCAACACCGACCTGCTGGAGTTGCCGGTAGCGCCCGGCCTGCGGACGCTCGTAGCGGAAGAACGGTCCGGCGTAACACAGCTTGACCGGCAGCGGGCCGCGGTCCAGACCATGCTCGATCACCGCGCGCATCACGCCCGCGGTGCCCTCCGGGCGCAGCGTCACCGAGCGGTCGCCGCGGTCGGCGAAGGTGTACATCTCCTTGGACACCACATCGGTGGATTCCCCCACTCCGCGGGCGAACAGGGCGGTGTCTTCGAAGATCGGCAGTTCGATGTCGCCGTACCCGGCGCGCCGGGCAGCGTCGAGCAGGCCGTCGCGGACACCGACGAACTGCGCCGACTCGGGTGGCAGGTAGTCCGGGACGCCCTTGGGCGCCTGAAACTCGGTCACAGGGTCAAACCTTCGAGGAACGGGTTGGTGCGGCGTTCGAAGCCGATCGTGGTCTTTTCGCCGTGCCCCGGTAGTACCACGGTGTCGTCGTCGAGCACCAACAGTTTTGTCACGATCGAGCCCAGCAGATCCCGGCCGCTGCCGCCGGGCAGATCGGTGCGGCCCACCGACAGGCGGAACAGCGTGTCGCCGGTGAAGACGACGTCGGACGGCCCGGCTCCGATCTCCCCACTGACCCGGAACACAACGGACCCGCGGGTGTGCCCGGGTGTGTGGTCGACAGTCACCGTGACCCCGCCCACCTCCACCTTGTCACCGTCGCGGTCCAACTCGATGACCTGCCGCGGTTCGCGGAACAGCGCGCCGAAGGCGATCTGGGCAAGGCGGGGCCCGAAGTCCTTGATCGGGTCGGTCAGCATGAACCGGTCCGCGGGGTGGATATAGGCCGGGCAGCCGTACATGTCGGCGACCTTCTGCGCCGACCAGATGTGGTCGACATGGCCGTGCGTCAACAGCACCGCCGACGGGGTCAGGTGGTTCTCGTCGAGGATCTGCCGTAGCGGGCCCATCGCCCGCTGGCCGGGGTCGACGATGATCGCGTCCGAGCCGGCTCGCGGAGCCAGCACGTAGCAGTTGCACGCCAACATGCCGGCCGGGAATCCGGTGATCAACACGACGACCAGTTTCCCATCTCTTGTTCATGTGGGTCGCGGCGCCACACTCAGCAACGCCTGGCACACTCGTTGCCGACCACCGAAGAACACGAGGAGGACACCCGCGGTGCCGACTAACGAACAACGGCGTGCAACAGCGAAGCGCAAACTCGAGCGGCAGCTGGAGCGGCGGGCAGAAAAGGCACGCAAGCGCCGCATCTACACGATCGTCGGGTCCGCCGTGGCCGCGATCGTCGTGATCGGCGCCGTGGTGGCCACCGTCGTCATCACCAACCGCGATTCCGGCAGCCAGACGGCCTCGGCCGCCACCACCACGCCGACCACCTCGGCTCCGGCGACACCCGCGGCGGCCGGCCAGCTGCCCGCGTTCACCGCGCCGGCGGACCTGGGCGCCAACTGCCAGTACCCGGCGTCGGCGGAGAAGGCCAGTAAGCAGGTCAACCCGCCACGCACGGGCAAGGTGCCGACCGAGCCGGCGCAGGTCAGCGCGAGCATGTCGACCGACCAGGGCAATATCGGGTTGCAGCTCGACAACGCCAAGTCGCCGTGCACGGTCAACAGCTTCGCCAACCTGGCCCAGCAGGGGTACTTCAATGACACCCCATGTCACCGGCTGACCACCGGCGAGGGGCTGTCGGTGCTGCAGTGTGGCGACCCGACGGGCCAGGGCATCGGCGGGCCGGGCTACCAGTTCGCCAACGAGTACCCCACTAGCCAGTTCCAGCCCGACGACCCCAAGCTGCAGGAGCCGGTGGTCTATCCGCGCGGCACGCTGGCGATGGCCAACGCCGGACCTGGCACCAACGGCAGCCAGTTCTTCCTGGTGTACAAGGATTCGGAGCTCCCGCCGAACTACACGGTGTTCGGCACGATCGACGAAACGGGCCTGGCCACCCTGGACAAGATCGCCGCGGTCGGCGTGGCGGGCGGCGGCCAGGACGGCGAGCCGGCGGTGCCCGTCCAGGTCAAGTCGATCCTGCTGGACTGACGGCACTGTGACCACTCCGCCCCCGCCGTACGGCGCGTATCCGCCGCCGTACGGCGGATATCCGACGGAGTACTACGGCGGGTATCCGCAGCCGAAGCCGACCAACTCGTTGGCCATCGTGTCGCTGGTGTGCGCGTTCCTGTTCGCGCCGCTGGGCATCCTGTTCGGCCACATCTCGCTGTCGCAGATCAAGAAGACCGGCGAGGAGGGCCGCGGGCTGGCGATCGCGGGGCTGGCCATCGGCTACCTGATCACGCTGCTGACGGTCGTGGTGGTGGTGCTCAGCGTGCTCTTCGTCGTCATGGTGGCGCGTGATCTCGAGTCCTCCGATGACATGTTCCCGCGCCCCGACTTCACGGCGACCCCGTCGCCGCCGGTGGACAACACGCTGCCGCCGTTCAAACCGCCGGCCCCGTTGGGCTCCAACTGTCAGTATCCGGCGACGACGGAGCCGGCCAGCAAGCCCGTAACGCCGCCGCGGATGGGCCGGGTGCCAACCGACCCGAAGTTGGTCAGCGTCAGCATCACCACGGACCAGGGCGATGTTGGGCTGCAGCTCAACAACAGCGAGGCGCCCTGCACCGTCAATAACTTCGCGAGCCTCGCGCAGCAGGGTTTCTTCGACAACACGACGTGTCACCGGCTGACCACCTCGATGGAGCTCGGCGTGCTGCAGTGCGGCGACCCGTCGGGTACCGGCACCGGCGGGCCGGGTTACCGGTTCCCGAACGAATACCCGACCAACCAGTACCGGCTGAACGACCCCGCGCTGCAGACCCCGGTGCTGTTTCCGCGCGGCACGCTGGCGATGGCCAATTCCGGTCCGGGAACCAATGGCAGCCAGTTCTTCCTGGTGTATCAGGATTCGATGCTGCCGCCGACGTACCCGGTGTTCGGCACGGTCGACGCCACCGGGCTGGCGACGCTGGACAAGGTCGCCGCTGCCGGTGTCGTCGACGGAAGCGATGACGGAAAGCCGGTGACGGATGTGACGATCAAGTCGGCGCGGCTGGACTGACCCTCGCTGAGACGCGAAAGGCCCCGACACGCCGCGGAATTGGGGCCGTTTGCGTCTGCTGGCGGACCTACGCCGCGGACGTCACGCGGTAGACGTCGTAGACGCCTTCCACGTTTCGAACCACGCTGAGCACGTGGCCCAGGTGCTTGGGGTCACCCATCTCGAAGGTGAACCGGCTGATCGCCACCCGGTCGTTGGAGGTCGTCACCGACGCGGACAGGATGTTGACCTTCTCGTCGGCCAGCACGCGGGTCACATCCGAGAGCAGTCGGTGCCGGTCCAGCGCCTCCACCTGGATGGCCACCAGGAACACCGAGGACGGCGACGGTGCCCACTGCACGTCGATGATTCGTTCCGACTGCTGTTGCAGCGACGCGGCATTCGTGCAGTCGGTGCGGTGCACACTGACGCCGCCGCCGCGGGTGACGAAGCCCATGATGTTGTCGCCCGGCACCGGCGTGCAGCACTTGGCCAGCTTCGTCAGCACCCCGGGCGCGCCGGGCACCGAGACGCCGACGTCATCGGTGCTGCGCTGACGCACCGCCATCGTCGTCGGGGTGGACCGCTCGGCGAGCTCGTCGGTGGCTTCGTCGTCGCCGCCGAGCTGAGCCACCAGCCGCTGCACGACGTGTCGGGCCGATACGTGGCCCTCCCCCACCGCGGTGTACAACGCCGACACGTCGGCATACCGCAGCTCGCGGGCCAGCGCTGCCATCGACTCGGCATTCATCAAGCGCTGCAACGGAAGTCCGCCGCGCCGCACCTCGCGGGCGATCGCGTCCTTACCGGATTCCAGGGCCTCCTCGCGGCGCTCCTTGGCGAACCATTGCCGGATCTTGGCCTTGGCCCGCGGCGACACCACGAACTGCTGCCAGTCTCGCGACGGCCCTGCGTTCGGCGCCTTGGACGTGAAAACCTCGACTACTTCGCCGTTTTCGAGCTTGCGCTCCAGCGCGACCAGCCGGCCGTTGACCCGGGCGCCGATGCAGCGGTGCCCGACCTCGGTGTGCACCGCGTAGGCGAAGTCCACCGGCGTCGACCCTGTCGGCAGCGTGATCACATCGCCCTTCGGGGTGAACACGAAGATCTCCTGTACCGCAAGGTCGTAACGCAGCGATTCCAGGAACTCGCCGGGGTCCGCCGCCTCCCGCTGCCAGTCCAGCAGCTGCCGCATCCACGCCATGTCGTCGATCTCGGCGGCCGCATGGCTGGGCGGAACCCCGTTGCGGCCCTTGGCTTCCTTGTAGCGCCAGTGAGCGGCGATGCCGTACTCGGCGGTGCGGTGCATGTCGCGGGTGCGGATCTGCACCTCCAGCGGCTTGCCCTCCGGCCCTACGACGGTGGTGTGCAGTGACTGGTAGACGCCGAACCGCGGCTGGGCGATGTAGTCCTTGAACCGTCCGGCCATCGGCTGCCACAGCGAATGCACCACGCCCACAACGGCATAACAGTCACGAATCTCGTCGCACAGGATACGGACACCGACCAGATCATGGATGTCGTCGAAGTCGCGACCCTTGACGATCATCTTCTGGTAGATCGACCAGTAGTGCTTGGGCCGGCCCTCGACGACCGCGCTGATCTTCATCGAGTTCAGGGTCGAGGTGATCTCGGCGCGCACCTTGGCCAGGTACGTGTCGCGTGACGGCGCCCGGTCGGCGACCAGCCGCACGATCTCCTCGTATTTCTTCGGGTGCAGGATCGCGAAGGCCAGGTCTTCCAGCTCCCACTTGACGGTCGCCATGCCCAGCCGATGTGCCAGCGGCGCAATGACTTCCAGCGTCTCGCGCGCCTTGCGGGCCTGCTTCTCCGGCGGCAGGAAGCGCATCGTCCGCATGTTGTGCAGCCGGTCGGCGACCTTGATCACCAAGACCCGCGGGTCGCGGGCCATCGCGATGATCATCTTGCGGATGGTCTCGCCCTCGGCGGCGGTCCCCAGCACGACGCGGTCCAGCTTGGTCACGCCGTCGACGAGATGGCCGACCTCGTCACCGAAGTCGGCGGTCAGCGCCTCCAGCGTGTAGCCGGTGTCCTCGACGGTGTCGTGCAGCAGGGCGGCGACCAGCGTGGTGGTGTCCATCCCCAGTTCGGCGAGGATGTTGGCCACCGCCAACGGGTGGGTGATATACGGGTCGCCGGAGCGGCGCAACTGGTCGGCGTGCCGCTGCTCGGCCACCTCGTACGCGCGCTGCAGCAGCGACAGGTCGGCCTTGGGGTAAACCTCGCGGTGCACCGCAACCAGCGGCTCGAGCACCGGATTGACGGCGCTTCGCTGAGAAGTCATCCGGCGGGCCAGCCGGGCCCGCACCCGCCGCGACGCACTGGTCGACGTCTTGGGGATCTCCACCGGCTGGCTTTCCGGAATCTGGGCACCTGTCGGCGGCGACTCCACGGCCTGTCCCGTGCCGGGATCGTCAGCCATGGTCACCTCCTCTACCGTCGCCAGACTTCGAGGATATCGCTCAGACCGTGTGCAGGGCGCTGACCGGTAGCGGTTTGAGCACGTCGCGGCCGCCGAGCGCGCCCAGCTCGAGCACCACCGCGGCGCCCGTCACGTTTGCGCCGGCCCTGGCCAACAGCCGTGCCGTGGCGGCGATCGTGCCTCCGGTGGCCAGCACGTCGTCGATGATGACGATGCGGAGCCCGGCGACTTCAACGCCCTCGGCCGGGATTTCCAGGGTGGCGGTGCCGTACTCGAGGTCATAGGTTTCGCCGAGCACCGGCGGCGGCAGTTTCCCGCCCTTGCGGACGGCCAAAACACCGCTACCCAGCCGCTCGGCGACGGCTCCGGCGAGCAGGAACCCGCGGGCGTCGACGCCGGCCACCAGATCGTTATTCGCCGCAACCTCGGCCAGCGCGGCGGTGACCGCAGCGAAGCCACGGGCGTCGGCGAACAGCGGGGACAGGTCCTTGAACTGGATGCCCGGCTGCGGGAAGTCGGGCACCTCGCGGGTCAGCGACGCGACGACGTCGGAGATATCCGTGGCCTCACTCACCGCTCCAGCACCCAGCGGTCCATGTTCCACCCCGCACCCCATCGAGTCGGATTACTGCTCACCGCATACATCTTCTTCGACGTCAGCAGAGTTCGCTGCTGACGGTAGAGCGGAAGCGTAGGCATGTCGGCCCACAGTATCGGCCCGCCCTCGCCGAGCAGCCGGGACAGCTCCTTGGGATCGGAGGTGACGGCCATCGCCGCGATGATGCCGTCGATCCGCTCGTTGGAGTAGCCCGAGAGGTTGTTGCCGTTGGCTGTGTGGAGGTCGTAGGCATCCATCGTCGACGCGCCTGTGGACCCGCTGCCTGCGGCACCGCCGGTGCTGGCGATCAGCACGTCGATCTCGTTGTTGCGCAACGTCAGGGGGCCGGCGGTGTCCGATGCGGCGTCCCGGACGGTGATGCCGGCCGGCGCGCAGGCCTTCGCGATCGCGCCGACCGTCGCGGCCAGCCGGGCGTTCGGGCTCTGATAGCCGATGCGGACCGTCAGCGGTTGCCCTTTGATCGTGGCGCGCGCCGCGTCGGGGTTGGCGACTGTGAACTGGCCGGCCTCAACGGAACCCTCGGCAGGGCTGTACGCGTCCTCGGTCGCCGGGTTGAGCCGTGCGTTGGCGATCGGCACCGCCGCGTTGCGGGCGATCACATCGCGGGGTGCGCAAAATGCCAGCGCCCGGCGCGCCGGTGGGCCGGCCATCGGGCCCTGCGCAGCGAAGATGAGCTGTTCGATGCCCGCCGACGGCGAGTCGGTGCGCACGTAGTCGTCGGGCAGGTTCAGCGTCCCGGACGAACCGGTGGCGATGTCGACGACGTCGTAGGCGCCCTGATTGACACGGTCCTGGATGTCGGCGCCCCGCGGCCAGACCGTGACCTTGTTGGTGACGGGCTTGGCGCCCCACCACTTGTCGTTGGCGACCAGGACGACGGCGCCGTCCTCGGTCACCGACTCCAGCTTGTACGGACCCGACGACGGGAACCGCTTGAGGTCCGGGTCAGGGGTCAAGTTCCAGGTGTTGTTCCACACCTGGGCGATCCGTTCGACGGTCGGGCCGTCGTTGTTGATTACGGCGGAGGTGACGCCTCCGTCTCCCAGGCCGAGCTCGTCGGCGATGACGTGCGACGGCATCATCGACGTCGCCGCGAACAGCTGGCCGAAGTCGACGAATGCGCGGTCCTGGACAAAGGACACCCGCGCCTTCTTCTGGCCGGGCGCACAGTCAACGGACCCGATATCGCCGTAACCTGCCCGGCTGGCCGCGTCGAAACCCGGGAACCGGCCCGACTGCGAGGCCCATGCCAGCACCATGTCGTCGCAGGTGATCGGCTTGCCGTCGGAGTAGACCGCGCTGGCGCTGATCTCGTAGTCGAGCACCAGCGGCGCCCGCCCGACCACCGAGATGGTGCCGTAGTCGTGGTCGCCGACGATCTGGCCGTCGGGTCCGTGGTAGTTGAAGCCGGTCAGCACCCGGGCGAATGCCTGCGGCCCGCCGGACGCGGCGCCGGTGACGGTGTTGACGTTGTACGTGGCCAACGTGCCGTCGACGGCGTAGTCGATCGTGTCGGCGGGGCTGCCCGAACACGCGGACAGGCCGAGCCCGCCAACCAACGACATGCACGGCCGCCGCGACGGTCCCCCGCCAGCGGGAGGTGCCTCCATTTCGCCGGACTTGCGGGCAGTCATCCGACTTACCGCCGCCGGGTGTTTCGCTTACCCGACGGCCGTCCGGTCTTGCTGCTGGTGGGCCGGACGGGGCGAGCACCCGGCGCGGGCTTCTCGGCGGGCACGGGCCTGCTGGCCAGCGACGCGGCCGCGACCGCCTCCGGCTCGTCGTCCGCCCCGGCTTCGGCGGTCTTTGCGGCCGCCGGCTTGCGACGGTTGAGCACCCGGCGGGTGTGGGTGCGCACCTTTTCAGTGTGTTCCCGCAGGGTGACCAGCAACGGGGTGGCGAAGAAGATCGACCCGTACGTGCCGCACACGACGCCGACGAGCATTACCAGCGCGAGGTCCTTCAGCGTGCCGACACCGAGCAGCCACACCGCGATGATCATCAGCGACAGCACCGGGGTGATCGAGATCAGCGTGGTGTTGATCGACCGCATGAAGGTCTGGTTGATCGCGAGGTTGGCCTGTTCGGCAAACGTTCGTCGCGTCGTGTGCTCGAAGCCCTCAGTGTTCTCCTGCACCTTGTCGAACACGATGACCGTGTCGTACAGCGAGAAGGCCATGACGGTCAGCAGCCCGATCAAGGTGGCCGGGGTGACCTCGAACCCGACCACCGCGAAGACCCCCGCGGTGGTGGTCAGGCCGAAGACCAACGACGCGAGCGCCGCAATCGCCATGTAGCGCTCGTAGCGAACCATGATGTACAGGCCGACGAGAAGCAGGAACACGCCGAGGGCGATCAGTCCCTGTTTGGTGATTTGGCCACCCCACGTCGACGACACCGCGGAGTCACTGATCGCCTGCTTGCTCGGTTGACCGTCAACGCCCTTGGGCTGGAATGCGTCGAACAGCGCGGTGCGCAGCTTCTCGGTCTCCTCGTTGGTCAAGGTTTCCGAGCGGATCTGCACGGTCGCCGACCCACCGCTGCCGACCGTCACCACCTGTTCGGGATCCTTGCCCAGCGCCTGGCTGTAGACATCTTCAACCTGCTGGACTGTGACGTCGCCTGCGGCGGGCATTGACACGGTGGTGCCGCCCTTGAAGTCGATGCCGAACGTGAAGCCGCGGATGGCGATGGCCGCGATCGCGATCGCGACGATCACACCGGTGACAATGAACCACGTCTTCCGGCGTCCGATGACATCGAACGCGCCGGTGCCGGTGTAGAGCCGCGTGAAGAAGCCGTGCTTCGGCGGTTCGCCGGTCAGTTCGACCGCACTGGACGTTTCGATATCGGTGTCGTCGTTAGAAGCCATCTGTCATCCCCGTCCCGCGTGCGCGGCCGCCCGGCGTTCCCTTGCGATCTGCTGAACCGCGCCGAGGCCGTTGAATACCGGTTTGGCCATCGTGCTGGACTTCGATGCCAGGTAGACCAGCGGCCAGGTCACCAGGAACACCACCACGGTGTCCAGGATCGCGGTGAGCCCCAACGTGAAGGCAAAGCCCTTCACCTGTCCGATGGCCAGGAAGTACAGCACCGCGGCCGCCAGCAGTGTGACCGCGTTGCCAGACAGAATCGTCTTAATCGCGCGGGTCCAGCCGCGAGGTACCGCGGATCGGAACGAACGGCCTTCGCGTATCTCGTCTTTGATGCGTTCGAAGAACACCACGAACGAGTCAGCCGTAGTGCCGATACCGATAATCAGACCGGCAATACCGGCCAGGTCCAGTGTGTAGCCGATGTATCTGCCGAGCAGCACCAGGATCGCGAAAACCATTGCGCCCGAGCCGGCGAGTGACAACCCGACGAGCAACCCGAGCGCACGGTAGTAGAGCAGCGAGTACAACAGCACCAACGCCAAACCGGCCGCACCAGCGATCAGGCCCGCTCGAAGCGACGTCAAACCCAGTGTCGCCGAAACGGTTTGAGCCTCCGACGACTCGAAGGATAGCGGCAGCGAGCCGTACTTCAGGACGTTGGCCAATTCGCGCGCCGAGTCCTGGGTGAACTGCCCCGTGATCTGGGTGCGTCCACCGGGGATGGCCTCGTTGATCCTTGGCGCGCTGACTACCTGCGAGTCCAGCGTGAACGCGGTCTGGGTGCCGACGTTGGCGGCGGTGAAGTCGGCCCAGATCCGCGAGGCGTCACCCTTGAACTGCAGATCGACGACGTACTGGCCCTGCTGCTGATCGAGTCCCGACGTGGCGTTCTCGATTTGCTCACCGCTGATGATCGACTTGTCCAGCAGATAGACCTCTTTGTGGTCCTGCGAACAGGTCACCAGCGGCAGGTTCGGGTCGTCGTTGCCGGCCAGCACGTCCTCGTCGTTGCAGCGGGTGGCCTGGAACTGCAGCGCCAGGATCTGGATCTGCTGATCGGTGCTCTGCCGCAATTGCTTCTCATCGGCGATGCGCTGCGCCAGATCGGCACGCGGATTGGGTGTCGGTGGCGGCGTTGGCTCTCCCGGCGTGCGGCCGGCGTGGGCGGCGGGGCCGGCGTAGGCGGCGGCTGCTGCGGATACGGGCGAGGCTGCGGCGCAGGAGTCTGAGCCGGCGGCGGCGCCTGTTCGCCCGGCGACGGCGGTGCGACGGGTGCGCCTGGCTCGGCCGGAGCGATTGGCGGCAACCCTGGCGGTGCTCCCGGCGGCGCGCCCGGAGGGGCCTCGGTCGGCGGCTGCTGTCCCTGGCCTTCGGCCGGCATCACGTTGGATGACCGGCCGGATGTACAGCCGCGCCGTCTGGCCCAGGTTGCGCGCCCCGCTGGTGTCGTCGCCGGGCACCGTGATGACGAGGTTGTCACCGTCGATGATGACCTCCGACCCGGACACACCCAGGCCGTTCACGCGGTCGCCGATGATCTGCTGGGCCTGATTCAGCGCTTCACGGGTGGGCGGGGTGCCGTCCGGCGTGCGCGCTGTAAGCGTGACGCGGGTGCCGCCCTGCAAGTCGATACCGAGCTTGGGCTCGGCCTGCTTGTCCCCCGTCAGGAAAACCAGGAGGTATGCGCCGATGAGCACTACCAAAAAGAGCGTCAGGTAGCGGGCAGGGTGCACCGGCGCCGAAGACGATGCCACGTTTCAGGGTCTCCTCGAGATCAGTTCGTCAGCACCGCAAAGGGTACGTGCTTACGCTGAGTCCTCAGCCGTCAGTCTTCTTGTTCGGGCTCTCGGTGACCTCGGTGGCGGTCGATTCGGGCGCGTAGGTGTCCTCGGCGGTGTCCTCGTCGATATCGGTGTCGTCATCGATGTCGTCCACGACGCGGTCCCGCACGGCGAGTTTCATCCAGGTGGTGACGACGCCCGGCGCGATCTCCAGGTCGACGGTGTCGTCGGTAATGCCCGTGATGGTGCCCTGCAGGCCCGACGTGGTGTGCACGCGGTCGCCGATCGTTAGGGAGTTATGCAGGTCGATGGTGGCCTGCATCGCTTTCTTCTGGCGCCGCGACGCGAAGAACATGAACGCGCCCAGGATGATGAGCAGGGGTAGGAAGATGACCAGATCCATGGCTACAACTGTCTTTCGTGTTGGTCTTGCGGTCACGGCGCCCGGACCGGCAGGTCAGGGGCCTCGTAGTTGACAAGTGTGCCATTGCCACACCACTAGGCCGAGCGGCACCGTCAACCCGCAGTCCGTCGGAGGCCTCGTTGGCTGGGCTTGGCGGCGATCCCTATTCGCTAGCAGTAGCGGAATCGGACGGGCGGTGCGCAAGCTCGGTCACCATCACTTGGTACGGACCTGCTGGAGCAGGCCATCTTGAGACCCATCAGACGGGTGTTCCCACCGGTAGTGCAGCGCGCTGAGGTGACCGCCGGCGGCCAGACGCACCCATGCGGTCGCCGGGCGCATCTCAAGCGGGTCGTTGGGCATCAGCCGAAAGCCATTAGTACCAGCCCAGCGGCCGACGTGGGCCGCGAGTACGTTCATCGCCGTCAGAACTTCACCAGAGGGCTCCCGCTGACCAACTCGTAGACGAAGTTCACGAAGAAGAACCCGAAGAACAGGAAGTTCAGCACCAGGATCACGTAGTGCCACCATCGTGGTCGGGCCGGTTTGGGCAGCTTCGAGTTCAGGTACATCAACATGAACGGGAACATCAGCGCGCCGAGGTTCGACATGTTCGCCGAGATCTGCACCAGCCGCACCGGCGTGCTCAGGTGGATTGCGCAAGCGATGACCACGAGCACAAGCAGCATGTAGGGGTAATAGAACCGGCGCGGATCGCCCTCGAGCAGCCGCCGCAACCGTGGACTTGTCGCGTGCGCGGCGTCGGTGAAGTTGCGCACGAGCGCCTCGAAGATGCCCAACTGCGTCGAGAACAGGATGAGCACCCCGACCACGAGCATCACGTAGAACATGCCCGACCCGTACTGGTCGCCCAGTTTCTCGGCCGCGAATGTCGGGACGTTGCCCGTCGTCGGCTTTTCCCCGCTGGTGGCGACGATGTGCGCCATCAGGATCGTGGGCAGCAGCATCCCGAGCATCGCGCCGCAGAAGAACACCAACCACTGGTCGATGAGCAGCAGCCGGTACCAGCGCTTCCACCGGGAGGCGTTCTCCGGCGTGTCCCGGAAGGTCACGCCGACCGCGAGCAGCTCCCGCCGCTCACCGCGCACCCCGGCGATGAACCCCACCCGGTGGCCCATCCCATAACCGTGGTCCCGGTAGTGGGCCATCGCGTACCAGTTGAGGCCGGACGCCAGCGCCGTGAACCCCGCGAGCGCGCCGAGCGTGGTCGCGGTGATGCCGGCCGGCGGTGCCGCCGGGGTGAGGAGGCCGCGGATTCCCTCCCACCACACGGAGGGCGGCACGATGGCAATGTCGACCACAATCAGGATCGCCAGCAGCAGCCCGACGATGATCCAGTTGCTCAGCTCGAGCGCGCGGGAGATCTTGCGGGCCACCACCGTGATGAAGAAAACCACGAACAGCAGGCCGATCGCCAGCAGCCTGGTGTACTCGAGCTCGTCAGGCTCGTGTACCCGTCCGACGATCAGCGCGAACAAGCCCTGGCCGGCGCTCGCCGCCCATCCGCCGAAGATGAACGCGAAGTAGAAGACGATGAGGGAGAACGGGATCCAGAACTTCCAGCCAGGCGGGACACGGCCCCACCCGACGATCGGCACCTCCCCGGTCGCCACCACGTACCGGGAGACCTCCACGTTGTAGAAGGTCTGCAGGATGGCGGACACCGTGATCACCCAGCCGATGCCGATGAACCCGAACGAACCGACCGCCTGCGGACCGAGCAGCCACTCCCCGCTGCCGATCGAGATGCCCAGAGCGATCAGGCTAGGTCCGATGACGAACTGGACGATCTGCCGGGGCCCGAGCCGGGAGACCTTGAATACCTCCTCCGGCTCGGGCAGGTCGCCCACGGCGAGCGGCGGACGGCTCTTGCCTAAGTGATAGACCTCGGCGTCGGGCTTGACGTTGGGATCGGCTTCGATGCTGCCGGCCATTACGACCTCCGCGGGTTGATGTCGAGATTCGACACGATTCCTTTTCCCGCATTACCACCGCTCGAAACCGACCGCAACGAAATCCGTTGTGGCAATCCGATACGGCCGACGATCCCGCCAGTGCTGCGGAAGTTTTCGATCGGATCGGTGCGGCTGGGACTAGGCTCAAACGGCGACGCGGCATACGTCGAACCCACTCGTCAGGAGGCGAAAGTTGAGCACCCTCGAGCAGAGCCGCTACCTCGCCACCGCGATTCCCGGTCCGCGATCGCTGGAGCTGATCGGCCGC
Source organism: uncultured Actinomycetota bacterium (assembly GCA_963848185.1). Classification (GTDB taxonomy): domain Bacteria; phylum Actinomycetota; class Actinomycetes; order Mycobacteriales; family Mycobacteriaceae; genus Mycobacterium. The sequence continues at coordinate 74,894 of CAWKCR010000004.1, read as the reverse complement.
AAGAGCGCCGCAGTGTCCCGCGCGGTCGGCAACACCATGCCCGTCTACGCCGCCCGTGCGTTCGGCGGCATCCTCGAGGACGTCGACGGCAACCGGCTCATCGACTTGGGCTCGGGCATCGCGGTGACGACGATCGGCAACTCCTCACCACGGGTCGTCGACGCGGTAGCCGACCAGGTCGCCAACTTCACCCACACCTGCTTCATGATCACGCCGTACGAGGGCTACGTCGCGGTCGCCGAACAGCTCAATCGGCTCACTCCGGGCAGCGGTGAAAAGCGCTCGGCGCTGTTCAACTCCGGGTCGGAGGCGGTGGAGAACTCCATCAAGATCGCCCGGACGTACACCCGCAAGCCGGCCGTGGTGGCGTTCGACCACGCCTATCACGGCCGCACGAACCTGACCATGGCGCTGACCGCGAAGTCGATGCCGTACAAACACGGCTTCGGCCCGTTCGCACCGGAGATCTACCGTGCACCACTGTCCTATCCGTTCCGCGACGCCGAGTTCGGCAAGGAGTTGGCCACCGACGGAGAGTTGGCCGCCAGGCGAGCCATCAGCGTGATGGACAAACAGGTGGGCGCCGACAACCTGGCGGCGGTCATCATCGAGCCGATCCAGGGTGAGGGCGGCTTCATCGTCCCGGCCGACGGCTTCCTGCCCGCGCTGCTCGACTGGTGCCGCGAGAACAACGTCGTGTTCATCGCCGACGAGGTGCAAACCGGGTTCGCCCGCACCGGCGCGATGTTCGCCTGCGAACACGAAGGCATCGAACCCGACCTGATCTGTACCGCCAAGGGCATCGCCGACGGGCTGCCGCTGTCAGCGGTCACCGGCCGCGCCGAGATCATGGACTCCCCGCACGTCAGCGGTCTCGGCGGCACGTACGGCGGTAACCCGGTCGCCTGCGCGGCCGCGCTGGCCACGATCGAAACGATCGAGGCCGACGGCCTGGTCGAGCGCGCGCGTCAGATCGAAACGCTGGTGAAGGACCGGCTGGGCCGGCTGCAGGTCGACGACGACCGTATCGGTGACGTGCGTGGCCGCGGCGCGATGATCGCGATGGAGTTGGTCAAGCCGGGGACCTTCGAACCCGACGCCGAGCTGACCAAGGCGCTGTGCGCGGGCGTCCACGCGGCTGGCGTAATCGTGTTGTCCTGCGGGACATTTGGCAACGTACTGCGGTTCCTGCCGCCATTGGCCATCAGCGACGACCTTCTCACCGAAGGCCTTGACGTACTCGCCCTGGTCCTCGCGGACCTGCGATGAAAGGAGTTCATACATGACCAAGGTTCAGAATTTCATCGGCGGTGAGCTGGTCGACTCCGTCAGCGGGGCCACCATGCCGCTGGTCGACCCGGCCACCGGCGAGGAATACGCCACCGCGCCGGTCTCCAACGAGCAGGACATCGACAACGCCTACGCCGCCGCGTCCAAGGCATTCGCCGACTGGAAGCGCACCACCCCGTCGCACCGGCAGAAGGCGCTTCTCGGCTTCGCCGACGACGTCGAGAAGGCCGCCGACGAACTGGTCGCCGCCGAGGGCCGCAACACCGGCAAGCCCAACCACGTCACCAAGGCCGAAGAGATTCCGCCGATGGTCGACCAGATCCGGTTCTTCGCCGGGGCGGCAAGGATTTTGGAGGGCAAGTCGGCCGGCGAGTACATGGAGAACCACACGTCGTGGATCCGCCGCGAACCTGTGGGCGTGATCGGCCAGGTGGCGCCCTGGAACTACCCGATGATGATGGCGATCTGGAAGTTCTGTCCCGCCATCGCCGCCGGCAACACGGTCGTCATCAAGCCCAGTGACACGACCCCGGTGACGACGGTGATGCTTGCGGAGATCGCGGCCAAGCATTTCCCGCCAGGTGTGCTCAATGTTGTCTGCGGCGACCGTAACACCGGCGCGGCTGTCGTCGCGCATCCCACGCCACAGATGGTGTCGATCACCGGTTCGATTGCCGCCGGCCGCGCGGTGGCGGTCAGCGCGGGCGGCAATCTCAAGCGCACGCATCTGGAACTGGGCGGCAAGGCACCGGTGCTCGTCTTCGACGACAGCGATATCGCCACCGCCGCAGAGGGCATCGCGACGGCGGGCTACTTCAACGCCGGCCAGGACTGCACGGCGGCGACCCGCGTTCTGGCCCGGGAGTCGGTGGCGTCCGATCTGACGGATGCGCTGGCGGAGCAGGCCCAGGGGGCGACAACGACCTTTGGCAGGCCCGCTGACGACGAGGACGCGTGGGTGCCGCCGGTGAACAACGTCAACCAGATGGAGCGCGTACTCAGTTTCTTTACCGACGTGCCGTCGCACGCCAAGGTGGCGACCGGCGGACAACGCCAGGGCGACAAGGGTTTCTACGTCGAGCCGACGGTCATCGGCGGGCTGAAGCAGGACGACCGGCTGGTCCAGCAGGAGATCTTCGGGCCGGTGATCACCGTGCAGTCGTTCTCCGACGAGGACGAGGCCGTCCAGTGGGCCAATGGCACCGAGTACGGGCTGGCGTCATCGGTGTGGACCAAGGACGTGTCGCGGGCGTTGCGCGTTTCTGCGGCGCTGGACTTCGGCTGTGTGTGGATCAACACGCACATCCCGCTGGTCGCTGAAATGCCGCACGGCGGCTTCAAGTCGTCGGGCCATGGCAAGGACCTGTCGGTGTACGGGTTCGAGGACTACACCCGCATCAAGCACGTAATGGCTTACTACGGTTAGGTTTTCGTGATTTGTGGAGCTCTAGCCGCGGTGACCGCGGGTGATACTCCACAAATCGCCCAGCGGCCGAGGCGCGCCAGCCCATGACCTCGTCGCGCATTGAGAGCACCAGTGTGGGCACCTTGATGCCCCGATCAGATCCTCGGCCCGCCACAGCTGACCGCTCAGGATAGAAGCGCGTCGGGGATGTCCCAGCGGACACCGTCGAAGCGGCTGAAATCGCTGTCATAGCTCACGATTCCGGCACGGTGCTCGACCGCCAGTGCTGCCAGGTGCGCGTCGTTGACGAGGTTCCCTCCTGTGCCCACCCGGTCCAGCAGCCCCGCAAGGACGTCGGCGTGACGCGGTGTGGGACCGACCACGACCGATCCGGGAGCACTGCACCAATCAGCGACGTGGCGCATCGCATCACCGGGCGTAAGTGGCGCGGGGAACAATCCCGGCTTGGTGGTAAGTCGGACGAATGCCAGCAACGGAACCCACGCCAGGCCAACAGTATCGGCGCCCGACAACGCACCATCGAGCCAGCGCCTGCAAGCGCTGTGGTGCTCGCTGGCCGAATTGACTGCGTAGAGCAATACGTTGGCGTCGACGATCCTCATGCGCCGCGACGCTGACGGCGGATCAATTCCTCGTCCTCGAGCTCGGCTGCAACCTGCAGGGCCCGGTCGAGGTTCACCGTCGGCACACCGAGGTCGGCGGTCCTGGTCTCGAACGGTGGCGGCGCCGGTCGATGTCGCGCGCCTTCGCGGATCGCGTCGTTGAGGGCCTTTTTGAAGGACACCCCGCGTTCCTTCATTAGGCGCTGGACCAGAGCCAGCGTGTCGTCATCAAGAGTCACCGTGGTCCGCACATCTGACAGCATAGCATCAGAATGGATGATGCTTTGCTGTCAGAACACTCAACGCTGGATGCCTTCCCGCCGAAATGGAATTCCCGGTCGCTACACCGCGGTTAACGACCGGGAATTTCATTTCGCGGGCTAGTGGGCGTGCGTGTGGCGACGGCCGAACATGCCGGCCCACCGGCGGCGATGCGGCGGCTCTGTTGCAGTCGCCGTCGGCTGAATCTCCGTCACCTCCTCCGACCGCGCGGGTTGCGGTTGCGCGGCGGCCGCGACCGGACGCTGTGCGTAGGCAATATCGCGAGCCGTGCGAACCGACAGCCGTCCCAGCGCGACCGCGCCCAGGAACACGATCAGCGCGCCCAGGCCGTGGAAGTAGGTCAGCTCCAACCACACTCGCTTGGTTTCGGTCGCCGCCACCGGGGCGCCCGCATCGCCGATGCCCAACGGCCCCGCCAGCGCGCGGCCAACGACAAACCACGCGCCGGCGAGCACGGTCAGCCAGCCGCCGAACATCGCCGTCGCTCGATTGCGCGAGCCGAGCAGCAGCAAGCCACCCAACACGGTGGCCGCCCCAGGCAGTACCTCGAGCCAACCCCGCGCGGTGGTCCACGTCCATTCCTGATCGGGGGTGAAAGCCAAGTCGAAATAGGGTCCGACGAACGGGATGAGCGCACCCCAAGCGCCCAGCAGAATCAGCAGGAATCCGCTGGCCGCGCCACGGCTGCGGGGCATCTGCAACCTGCCGCCAGTGTGAACCCGCGTATCACTCATGATGCCTCCTCGGTCGTCGTCGGAGTACCCGCACCCGCAGCGGCGAAACCGCCCGTGGCGCTCGCTAGGGTGGCGACATGCGGCTCGACGGCGACGAAAGACGCCTAGTCCTCGCCGATGGGTGGGAGCGGTGGGCACGCAGGTGCGGCGAGCTCACCGAAGGGCAATGGTCGACACCGACACGCTGCCCAGGCTGGGATGTGCGCGCATTGGTCGCCCACGTGTGCCCCGATCCGGCCATGTTCGACATGCTTGGCGACGCGGTAATCGACGGACCCGCCGTCGTCACCGACGCCGCCGAAATGCTGCGCCGCTTCAACGAACCCGGCGGCGTTGCCCACACCTCGGCCGACAACCTCGCACAGCAGGCCGTCTCCGACGCTGAGAATCTCTCCCCCGATGCGGTCGTGACCCGGTTCACCGAGTGCGCCCAAATTCTGCGCACCACACCGATGTCCGACGCAACCGTGATCAAGTATCCGGTCCTCGGTAGCACCACATTGGCGGTAATCGCCGAGGTGGCACTGATGGAGGCCACCGTGCACCTGCTCGATCTCGCCGACGCTGTAGGCGGCGTCGAACCATCCGCAGAAGCACTCGCCGCGACACGCGACCTGCTGATTGCGGTGCCCGACGCGACTGCGGCCATCGAGGTCTTGGCTGGTCGGGCGGAGCCGTCGACGGCGGTGCCTGCGATCCGCTGACGGCCGATGCCCATATTCACAGCGGATTGGCAGCTGGGCCACGGAATAAAGTTAGTTTTGCTAACGTATTTTCCTGTAGGCGCGACGTTGCGTCCCCCTACCTGCGATTTTCCGAGGATTCCTGATGTCGACTGATACCCGTGACGAGCGGTTCGAGCGCCGCATCGCCGATCTGTACTCCACCGATACGCAGTTCGCCAACACGGTGCCCGACGAGGCGGTCTCCGCCGCGATCGAACAACCGGGGCCGCGACTGCCGCAGATCGTGCAAACCGTGCTGGACGGTTACACCGATCGGCCCGCGCTCGGCCAGCGCGCCGTTCAGTTCGTCGAGGACCCGCAGACCGGGCGCACCTCCGCCGAACTGCTCCCCCGGTTCGACACCATCACCTACGGCGAGGTGTCGAAACGCGTCGGCGCGGTCGCGAATGCGTTGGCCAACAATCCGGTTCGGCCCGGCGATCGTGTTGGTTTCTTGGGCTTCACCAGCGCCGACTACACGATCATCGACATCGCGCTGATCAGCCTGGGCGCTGTGTCCGTGCCCTTGCAAACCAGCGCCCCGATCTCCCAGTTGCGGCCCATCGTCGCCGAGACCGAACCGGTGGTGATCGCATCAAGCGTCGACTACCTTGCCGATGCCGTCGAACTACTGCTGACCGGTCCCCCGCCGGCCCGGCTGATCGTGTTCGACTACCACGACGAGGTGGATGACCACCGCGAGGCACTCGCGGCCGCAACCACGCGGCTCGCCGAAACCCCGGTCGTTGTCGAGACTTTGGCCGACGTGCTCGTTCGCGGAAACGCACTGCCGGCCGCACCGGCCTTCGACTCGGGCGACGACACCACCCTGGCGCTCTTGATCTACACCTCGGGCAGCACCGGAACGCCGAAAGGCGCGATGTATCCCACGCGGATGGTCGCGAACTCGTGGCGCCGCTCGAGCATGGCGATGTGGGGCAATGAGGGCGCCACCCCGTCGATCACTCTCAACTTCATGCCGATGAGCCACATGATGGGGCGTGGCATTCTGTACGCGACGCTCGGAGCTGGCGGCACAGGGTATTTCGTTGCCAGAAGCGATCTTTCGACGTTGCTCGAAGACCTGGCGTTGGTGCGGCCCACTCAACTGAGCTTCGTGCCGCGGATCTGGGACATGGTGTTCCAGGAGTTCCAGAGCGAAGTCGACCGCCGGTCCGCCGACGCGGCCGACCGATCCGCTGTCGAAGCCGAGGTGCTCGCCGACTTGCGCCAGAACCTCCTCGGCGGACGGTTTGTCTCGGCGATGACGGGCTCCGCGCCTATCTCCGCAGAGATGAAGGCGTTCGTCGAGTCCTTGCTCGAGATCCATCTGACCGACGGATACGGCTCCACCGAGGCCGGCATGGTCTTCGTCGACGGCCACGTGCAACGCCCGCCCGTGATCGATCACAAGCTGGTCGACGTTCCCGAACTCGGCTACTTCAGCACCGACCGGCCCCATCCCAGAGGTGAGCTGCTGGTCAAGTCCGAGACCCTGTTCCCCGGCTATTACAAGCGGCCGGAGGTCACCGCCGATGTGTTCGACGTCGACGGCTATTACCGCACCGGAGACGTCGTGGCCGAGGTGGGACCGGACCAGCTCACGTATCTCGACCGCCGCAATAACGTGCTCAAGCTCTCGCAGGGCGAGTTCGTCACCGTCGCCAAGTTGGAAGCGGTGTTCGGTGACAGCCCGCTGATCCGGCAGATCTTCGTCTACGGCAACAGCGCTCGCTCCTATCTGCTGGCCGTCGTCGTGCCTACCCAAGAGGCACTGCTGCGCTGGCCTCCAGCCGAGTTGAAGCCGCTGATCACCGAGTCGCTGCAGGACGTCGCCAGGGCTGCGGGACTGCAGTCGTACGAGATTCCCCGCGACTTCATCGTCGAGACAACGCCTTTCACGCTCGAGAACGGTCTGCTCACCGGTATCCGCAAGCTCGCGCGGCCGAAGCTCAAGGAGTACTACGGCGATCGGCTCGAACAGCTCTACGCCGACCTGGCCGACAGCCAGGCCAACGAGCTGCGAGAGCTGCGCCTGCACGGCGCCGACCGGCCGGTGCTGGAGACCATCAGCCGCGCCGCGGGAGCACTGCTTGGCGCGGCGGCAACCGATCTGCAGCCCGACGCGCACTTCACTGACCTCGGCGGGGATTCCCTGTCCGCGTTGACATTCGCCAACCTGCTGCACGAGATCTTCGACATCGACGTGCCCGTCGGCGTCATCGTCAGCCCGGCCAGCGACCTGGCGGCCCTGGCCGCCTACATCGAGGCCGAGCGCCAACCTGGCGCGAAGAGGCCGACGTTCGCGTCGGTGCACGGCCGCTCAAATGGGCCGATCACCGAAGTGCACGCCGGTGATCTCACACTGGACAAGTTCATCGACGCAAAGACTCTTACCACGGCCCCGTCACTGCCTGGTCCGAGTGCGGAGGTGCGCACGGTGCTGTTGACCGGCGCGACGGGATTCCTCGGCCGGTACCTGGCCTTGGAATGGCTTGAGCGGATGGACCTGGTCGACGGCAAGGTGATCTGCCTGGTGCGCGCCAAGGACGACGCCGCGGCCCGCGAACGGCTGGACAAGACGTTCGACAGCGGCGATCCCGAATTGCTGCGCCACTACCGGGAATTGGCCGCCGACCATCTCGAGGTCATCGCCGGCGACAAGGGCGAGGCCGACCTCGGACTGGATCCGCAAACCTGGCAGCGGCTGGCCGACACCGTCGACCTGATCGTCGACCCCGCCGCGTTGGTCAACCACGTCCTGCCCTATAGCCAGCTCTTCGGCCCCAACGCACTCGGCACCGCCGAGCTGATCCGCATCGCGCTCACCACCAAGCAGAAGCCGTTCGTCTACGTGTCGACCATCGGTGTGGGCGCGGGCATAGAGCCCGGCCAATTCACCGAGGACGGCGACATTCGTGTCATCAGCCCGACCCGCAAGGTCGACGACAGCTATGCCAACGGCTACTCGAACAGCAAGTGGGCCGGCGAGGTACTGCTCCGCGAGGCGCACGATCTGTGCGGCCTGCCGGTTTCGGTGTACCGCTGCGACATGATCCTCGCCGACACCACGTACGCGGGCCAGCTCAACCTGCCCGACATGTTCACCCGGATGATGCTGAGTCTGGTGGCCACCGGTATCGCGCCAGGCTCGTTCTACGAGCTCGACGCCGACGGCGATCGGCAACGGGCCCATTATGATGGTCTACCAGTCGAATTCATCGCCGAGGCGATCTCCACGCTCGGCGAACGGGCGGTGGGCGGCTTCGAGACCTACCACGTGATGAACCCCTACGACGATGGCATCGGGCTCGACGAATACGTCGACTGGCTCATCGAAGCGGGATATCCGATCCAGCGGATCGGTGACTACGACGCATGGTTGCAGCGCTTCGAAACCGCGGTCCGCGCGGTGCCACAGCAGCAGCGTCAGGCTTCGCTATTGCCCCTGTTGCACAACTATCAGCAGCCGGAGACGCCGATCCGCGGGTCGATCGCGCCGACGGAGCGGTTCCGCACGGCGGTTCAGGACGCGAAAATCGGACCGGACAAAGACATTCCGCACGTGACGCGCGAGATCATCGTCAAGTACGTCACCGACCTGCAGCTGCTCGGCCTGCTGTAGCGCCCAGTGTGCGATTTCATACGCGACGCTTGGCTTACGAGAACGCACACTCGGCGGTGCCGATGTGTCGCCTTAGCCTTCCTGACGCACTCGGTCGACTACTGCAATGATGTTGTCGACCACGAACTTCGGCTGATACAGCATCATGTTGTGGCCGCTGCCGTCGGCGATGACGTTCATGGTGCCCAGCGCGGCCGCCAGCATGTCGTTGGCCTCGTGTATCTGGGCCAGCGTGTAGTTGTCCGGCGTAAGGACCTCGGGCGGCTGGAACTTGTCAGCACTGAGCACGATTGCCGGTACCTGCGGCAGCGGCGGTGCGGCCCTGATCCGGGCGACGGCGTCGTCGAACAACACGCCCTCTCCCCCGGGCTCGGGCGGCGCCATGCCGTCGCGTTCGAATGCCGCGTTCTGTGCTGGACTTCCGAGCGACAGGAGAAACTCCGATGCGGGATCGACCATCACCAGTCCCGCCACTAGATCCGGATGGGTCCGCGCCAGGAGGTCAAGCACCAAGCCGCCATAGGAGTGGGCGACGAAGACGAAGGGGCCGGACAACTGCGCCGCGCCAATTAGCGCGACCACGTCGTCGACGTCCTGCTGCACGCTGTGGGGTTGGGGCACGGGGGTGGACAGGTCCGCGCCATCGGGCCGGGTGTTGGGCCGGTCGTACACACAGATCTGTGTAGTTTTCGCCACGGTCGGCTGCACCGCGTCCGGGCTGGGACCCAGCTTGGCCTGGGTGATGAGGTCGTACGGCGACGATCGAATCGGGTCATCCGGCGGGACGACGACGTTCCACGCCTCGGCGTAGCTGCCCTTGCCCGGGATGACGAACACCGTCGGCCCACCAGCACCCTGACAGTCGAGGAACAGCTTGCGGCCGTCGCCGATGTCGAACAATCCGGACGGCGCGCCAACCGGCTCTGCCGCGCTGCGACCGCATCCGCTGACTGCCACGCCAAGGATCACGAGCACCACGCCGAGTGATCGCCTCACACGGCGACGCTACATCGCCAACCCCGCCACAAGGAGCACGATCGCGATCAGCGGAAAGATTCCTTGCGTGACGGCCGCGCGCGCCTTGTCGGGCGACGACGCGAGCAGCACCACCGCCGCGGCCAGCATCGACCCGGCGCCCGCGAAGATCAGGGCCAGGCCGACGCCGTACCTACCCGTTCCGCCGATCACGATTCCGGTCACGGTGACGATGGCCAGGAACAGGTTGTAGAACCCCTGATTGAAGGCCAGCTCCTTGGTGGCCTGCGCCTCCTCCTCGGTGATACCGAACGTCGCACGAGTGCGGGCCGACGTCCAGGTCAGCGATTCCATCACCCAGATGTACATATGCAAGAGCGCGGCAAGCCCCGCGAAAAACAAACCGGCATAGACCATTACGCACCCACACTTTCCACCCGCACCACCGGCGGGATTGCCAACATGAGCAGGCCCGATAATCCGATTCATATCGTCCCGCTTCCCATTCGAGTCCTCGCTGACTACTCGAACAGGCCGGTCTGCCCCAGGCCGCTGACTCCGCTGGGCGGGCGTCATGCCGAGATGCGTCCAGGCCTGGGCGGTGGCGACGCGTCCGCGCGGAGTGCGGGCGATCATCCCGGCGCGCACCAGGAACGGCTCACACACCTCTTCGACCGTGGCGGCTTCCTCGCCCACCGCGACGGCCAGCGTGGACACCCCGACCGGGCCGCCGCCGAAACTGCGGGTGAGCGCCGACAATACGGCGCGGTCGAGCCGGTCCAGCCCGAGTTCGTCGACGTCGTAGACCTCCAGCGCGGACTTGGCGATGTCACGGGTGATCACCCCGTCGGCGCGGACCTCGGCGTAGTCGCGGACTCGGCGCAGCAGCCGGTTCGCGATGCGCGGGGTGCCGCGCGAGCGGCGGGCGATCTCGGCGCCGGCGTCGGCACCCACCTCGATGCCGAGGATGCCCGACGACCGGGCCAGCACCCGCTCCAGCTCGGCAGGCTCGTAGAAGTCCATGTGCGCGGTGAATCCGAACCGGTCGCGCAGGGGGCCGGTCAGCGCCCCGGACCGGGTGGTTGCGCCGACCAGGGTGAAAGGCGCGACATCCAGCGGAATCGACGTTGCGCCAGGGCCTTTGCCGACGACGACGTCGACGCGGAAGTCCTCCATCGCCAGGTAGAGCATCTCCTCGGCGGGCCGGGCGATGCGGTGGATCTCGTCGATGAACAGCACGTCGTGCTCGACGAGGTTGGACAGCATGGCGGCCAGGTCGCCGGCGCGCTCCAGCGCCGGGCCGGACGTGACCCGCAGCGACGTACCGAGTTCGGCGGCGATGATCATCGCCAGCGAGGTCTTGCCGAGCCCGGGCGGGCCGGACAGCAGGATGTGATCCGGTGTGCCGCCGCGGTTCTTGGCGCCCTCGATGACCAGTTGCAGCTGTTCGCGCACCCTCGGTTGGCCGATGAACTCGCGCAGCGAGCGCGGCCGCAGGCTGGCGTCGATATCGCCCTCGCCGACGGTCAGCGCCGGCGAGACCTCGCGTCGGCTCGTCTTCAGGCTCGTCGTCCTCGAAGCGGCCCATCACTTCTTACCCAACATCGACAGCGCCGCCCGCAGGGCGCTTGCGGTGTTGGCCTCCGGTTCGTTGGCCAGCACCTTGTCCGTGGCCTCCTCGGCGTGCTTGACCGCAAAGCCAAGTCCGACAAGCGCTTCCACGACCGGACCCCGCACGGCGTGGCCATTGAGGACGACGGCACCCGCGGATGCGGCGACGGGTCCGATCTTGTCGCGCAGTTCGAGGACCATCCGCTCGGCACCGCGCTTGCCGATGCCGGGGACCCGCGTCAGCGCGGTGACATCGCCGTCGGCCAGGGCCTGCCGCAGCGAGGTCGCGTCGTACACGGCGAGCGTCGCCAGCGCGATCTTCGGCCCGACACCGGAGACCCCGAGCAGCATCAGGAACAGATCGCGGGCATCGGCGTCGGCGAAGCCGTACAGCGTCATCGAATCCTCGCGCACGATCATCGCGGTGATGAGCCTCGCCTCGCTGCCGCGGCGCATTGTCGCGAGCGTCGACGGGGTGGCCATCACCTTGTAGCCGACCCCGGCGGCCTCGATGACGACGTGATCGAGCGCGATGTCGAGGACCTCGCCGCGAACGGATGCGATCATCGTGCCGCCTTCAATTTCGCCTGGTATTTGCGTTTTGCCTCGGCGGCCATCGCCTCCGCCTCCGCCATCCGGGCGATCATCGGGGCGCGCCAGCAGTGGCAGATCGCCAGCGCCAACGCGTCGGCGGCGTCGGCGGGTGTTGGTTTCGTCTGCAGCGCAAGGATTCTGGTGACCATCGCGGTGACCTGAGCCTTGTCCGCACTGCCGTTGCCGGTGACGGCGGCCTTGACCTCGCTGGGCGTGTGGAAGTGCACGTCGATGTCGCGCTTGGCCGCCGCCAGCGCGATGACGCCGCCGGCCTGCGCGGTGCCCATCACCGTCGACACGTTCTGTTGGGAGAACACCCGCTCGATGGCGATCACGTCGGGGCGGTGGGTGTCCATCCAGTGCTCGACGGCGTCGCTGATGGTGAGCAGCCGGCGCGGCAGCGGTTCGTCGGACGGAGTGCGGACCACTTCGACGTCCAGCGCGATGACCTGCCGGCCCTGTCCGCCCTCGATGACGGACAGGCCGCAGCGCGTCAACCCGGGGTCGACTCCCATCACCCGCACGGCCAGCCCCTTCTGTGAACATCTGTTCGATACGGTAACGCGGCGGGCCGACGGATATCCGCAGGGACACGCCCCCGTTGCCCGGGGCCCGCTAACTCGTCGAGCTTGCCGTGACCGGATCGTTATTTCGGCCGCGATCACAGCCCTGAACGCAGCTCGACGGAGGTCTCACAGCGCGACACCCCGGTACTGCGGGCCCAGCACCCTGCCCGTGGCAATCAGCGGCTCGGTGCTCCGCAGCGTACGGGCGAGCACGAACGCGCCCTCCAGCGCGCCGATGAGCGCGAGCGTCACCTCGCGGGCTTGTGACACGCCCAGCCCGCGCGCGTGGAAATAGGCGGTGCCGCCGTCCACCCAGCCCTGGAAAACCGAGGCCGACGTTTCGCGGAGCTCCTCGACGGTGTCGGCGACCTCGGCGGCAACGCTGGCGACCGGGCACATGTTCGCGAACCCGGTGGCGGCCATATCCTCGGCGGCCTGGGTGAATACGCCGTCGATTGCGGCGCCCAGGTCCGTGTACTCGTCGACGATCGACGGGATAAGAAGCGCGTACGCATGGCCGGCGTTGATCAACGCCTCCCGCGCAATCTGCACCTTTCCGCCGCGGAAGTGGTGGTAGAGGGAGCCGATCGGGGCGCCGGACGCCGCCACGATGTCCTTCATGCCCACCGCGCCGTAGCCCTTGTGCCGCATCAGCTCCGCCGCGGCGGTCAGGATCGACTCCCTGGTCGACCTTGCCATTTACGCCTCCTGCAGACAGAATAGAGCACACGTTCTAGAATCAACGTTCTAATGCCGAAGGGTCGCCATGAAATCCGTCGACGTCACCGCCGGAACCGTCGAATACCGCGAGGAGGGCGACCCGAGCGGTCCGCCGGTCGTGCTGCTGCATGGCCTGTTGATGAACGACGCGCAGTGGAACCTGGCGCTGCCGCTGCTGCCGTCGGGCTTTCGCTATCTGCTTCCGGTGCTGCCGATGGGCGGTCACCGTATCCCGATGCGCGAGGATGCGGACCTGACCCTGCCCGGGATGGTCAACATCGTCGCGGACTTCCTCGATGCTTTGGACCTGGCCGACGTAACACTGGTGATCACCGACTGGGGCGGCGCGTTGTTCCTCACCGACATCGGCCGCGACAAACGCGTTGCGCGGCTGGTGATCTGCCCGTCGGAGGCGTTCGACAACTTCCCGCCGGGACTCCCGGGCAAGGTCGCGTGGCTGGCCAGCCGCAGCACGCTGACGGTGTCGCTGGCGATGCGGCAGCTGAAGATCGGCTGGCTGCGCCGGCAGTGGCTGATGTTCGGCCAGATGGCGAAAAGGCCTGTCCCGCAAGACATTGTCGACACGTGGCTGGCGGCGGGTCTGGCCGACCGGAGAATCCGGCGCGACCTGGTCAAATACTGCCGCACCAAGTTCGACGGCGCCGACCTGATCCGGGCCACGAACCGGCTGGCCGACTTCGACGGCTCATCACTGGTGCTGTGGAGCCGCAACCCCGTCACGCCCGCCGCCCACGGCGACCGGCTCGCCGCGCTGCTGCCGAAGGGTCAGCTGCGCCACATCGACGACGCCTACGTGCTGGTCATGCTCGACCAGCCGGAGCAGACGGCCAAGCAAATCGCGGCTTTCCTGACCAGCTGAACGACCCTGCACTACTGTGCGACGGGTGCCAGAAACGCCGGTGCACACCTCGCGCATGAGGTGCTCGCAGAGGTAAGCATCGGGTCGGTGAACGCCGGGCGACGGTAGTTGGTGACGACCACCGGGTGGAGGTGCAGCGTGTGGACGGTGCTGCGGCCCCGCCGCGGGTCGAGCTCGGGTTCGGGCTGCGGCGCCATGTTGTGATGGTAGTGATCGGCGCCGGCAGGTGGGTGTGGTGGCCGAGAGTTGTCGGTGCGCCCCGATACCGTGCGGGGTGTGAAGCAGGTGGTGAAGGTGCGGATGCTGCCGACCGGGCAGCAGTCGGCGGCCCTTGCGGCCACCCTGAGCACGTGTAATGAGGCGGCGTCGTGGTTGTCGGCGGCGATGCACGCCGAGCGGGTGCACCGTAAGCACGAAACACAGAAACGCTTCTACACCAAGCTCAAGGCACGGTTCGGGCTCTCGGCACAGCCGGCGATCCGGGTGATCGGCAAGGTCGCCGACGCGTATGCGACGCTGCGCGCCAACATCGACGCCGGCAACTACGGCCCGCCCGGGTCGGACAAGCGGAAAAAGGTGGCGGCCACGCCGATCAGGTTCCGCGCCGATGCCGCCCAGCCGTTCGATGCGCGGTGCCTGTCCTGGCAGATCCCCGACACCGTGGGCGCCCGAGAGGCGACGGTGTCGATCTGGACGACCGCCGGCCGGCTCAAAGGCATCCGGATCCTCGCGGCGCCGCGGGATCTGATCATGCTGCGCACCCGCGCGATCGGGGAGACCGACCTGATCTGCCGCGACGGGAAATGGTTTCTCTACGCCACCGTCGAGGCGCCCGAGGCCCCGCTGGCCCAGCCGGTCAACGGGTTCCTCGGTGTCGATCTGGGCATCGTGAACATCGCCACCAGCAGCGACGGCGACCGTGCGGCCGGCGCGCGGCTCAACCGCTACCGCGCGCGCCAGCAGCGGTTGCGGGCACGGTTGCAGGCCAAGACCTCGTCGGCGCGGCGGTTGCTGAAGAAGCGCCGCCGCAAGGAGGCGCGGTTCGCCGCCGATATCAACCGTCAGATCTCTAAACGCATCGTGGCCGAGGCGCAACGCACCGGGCGCGGTATCGCCGTCGAGCAGTTGGGCGGGATCCGGGCGCGGGTACGGCTTCGCAAGCCCCAACGGGCCGCGCTGCATTCCTGGGCGTTCGCCCAGCTCGGCGGGTTCCTGGGCTACAAGGCCCAGGCCGCCGGGGTGGCGTTCGTCGAAATCGACCCGGCCTACACGTCGCAGACGTGCAGCGCGTGTGGCTGGGTGGATAAACGTAACCGCCGCTCCCAGAGCGCGTTTGAGTGTGGCCGGTGTGGCTTCGTTGGGCACGCCGACCACAATGCAGCGATCGTCATCGCAGCCCGCGGTGTCGAACGCTGGGGCGAAGTCATGCGCCCACACGCAGCGCCTCCCCTGACCGCCAGTTAGGGCGGCAGCAGCAAGCCTAACGGCAGGCTCGACACCGCAAGGGACAGGCCACAAGCCCGTCCCTCTAGGACGGGTCCATGACAACTGGAGTTTCTCATCAGTGATCGTCCGCAGCGAGCACGGCGAGCTGACCGGCGTCGCGAAGGTGGACGCGTCGGTCCGGCGCGGCGCAGTGTCGGTGCCGCACGGGCATGCCGGGGCGAATGTCAACCGGCTGACCAGCAAGGACGACATCGATCTGGTGACCGGCATGACCCGCTATTCGGGGTGGCCGTCAGCCTCCACCCGGCCTGAGATTTCTCGGCGAGACTGTAACTACGCAGCAGAAGTGCGAGTGGACACCTGCGTGATTACAGGCTCGGCGCGTTTCGCTCAGTCCTCGTCGAGTTCGGCGGCGACCTCGTCGGGGATGTCAATGTTGGTGTAGACGTCCTGGACGTCGTCGCTGTCTTCGAGTGCGTCGATCAGCTTCAGCACCTTGCGGGCGCCGTCGAGGTCGACGGGCACGGTGACCGACGGCTGGAAGCTGGCTTCGGCCGACTCGTAGTCGATGCCTGCGTCCTGCAGCGCGGTGCGCACCGCAACCAGATCGCCCGGTTCGCAGATGACCTCGAAGGTGTCGCCCAGATCGTCTACGTCCTCCGCGCCTGCCTCGAGCACCGCGGTCAGCACGTCGTCCTCGGTCAGACCGTTCTTCTCCAGGGTGACAACGCCCTTGCGGGAGAACAGGTACGACACCGAACCCGGGTCGGCCATGCTGCCGCCGTTGCGGGTCATCGCGACGCGCACCTCACCGGCGGCGCGGTTGCGGTTGTCGGTGAGGCATTCGATCAGCACAGCGACGCCGTTGGGCCCGTAGCCCTCGTACGTGATGCTCTGCCAGTCGGCCCCGCCGGCTTCCTCGCCGGCGCCGCGCTTGCGGGCCCGCTCGATGTTGTCGTTGGGCACCGAGTTCTTCTTGGCCTTCTGAATGGCGTCATACAGCGTCGGGTTGCCCGCCGGGTCGCCACCGCCGACTCGCGCGGCCACCTCGATGTTCTTGATCAACCCGGCGAACATCTTGCCGCGGCGTGCGTCGATGACGGCCTTCTTATGCTTTGTGGTGGCCCACTTGGAATGGCCGCTCATGCAGGTACTGCTCACTTTCTACTAATGCAAAGTCCGGTCAACGAGTCTACGTGGAGGTTGTATGCCCCTACGGCGCCGCGTCGGGCGGCGTGAGCGCGACGATCCGGTAGCCGACGCCGGCCGGCCAGCCGAGATGACCGTGTACGTGCACCTGAATCCAGGTTGGCGCACCCGACGGGTCGTCGGTGAACACCGCGGCCGCGCCGACGATCGCGCTCGTCTCGCCGGCAGCGACCAGCACCACCGAGACGCTCAGCGTCGCGTCGCCCAGCGCGGCGCGCGAGTACGGCAGGCTGTCCGGGACGAAGAACGAGGCCGAGAAATTCGGCACCCGGATTCCGCGCGGCGCGTTTGGAGATCGGCGCAGCGTCAGCCCGGACACCTCGGGCTTGCCGTCGAACCACGCCGTACCGACGTAATCGGTCCGTCGCGCTTCGCGGCCTGCCGGCAGCCGCACCAGGGTGTCGACGCGCGGTTGCGGTTCCACCTCGATCATCGTTGTCATCGCATCACCTCGATCTCTCCGTCGATATAGCGCTGCAGGTTCGGGGCGATCGCGGTCAGAACCTCGTCCTCGCTCATCGAGGCGATCGGCTCGATCTTCCACACGTAGCGCATCATGGCGAACCCGATGAGCTGCGTGGCGATGAACCCGCTGCGGCGCAGCCGGTCGTGCTCGTCGTCGCCGAGGGTCGACTCCCCGATGAGGCTGCGCTCGACGATGACCCGCAGCTTGTCCCGCGTCTTGGATTCGTGGGCCGCGGTCAGCACCACCGCGCGCAGCGTGGGACCGATCTCCTCGTCGGACCAGCTGTCCAACACCGTCCGCAGCAGCTGTTTTCCCAGGTCCGCCTTCGGCGTCGCCCAAGTCCTGGCCACCGCGTCAAGCCAGCGCGGCGGCGGCGCGGTGGCGGCGTCAAGCAGGCCTTCCTTGGACCCGAAGTAGTGATAGATCAGCGCGGGGTCGACGCCGGCCACCCTGGCCACCGCGCGGATCGTCGTGCCGGCCCACCCGTTCTCGGCGAACTCGTCGCGGGCCGCGTCGAGAATGCGCGCCGACAGCACGCCGCGCTCGTCGCGGGGACCAGGGGTGATAGACCGCGTGGCCATAGTTTCATCGTAGCGTGAATTTCATCTTGCGTTGAAACTAGTTTCAACGTAGCGTGAAACCATGGCTGAGCAGCGTCAACTCAACGGACCGCAGACCACCGGACGGGAGTATCGCAATCTGAGCGAGCCGCGATTCGGGCCGCGCCGCGACAACATCGCGATCACCGTGCGCGACGGCACCACACTGTTGGCCCGACGGCGCAGTCTCCGAAGTGACGGCCGGCTGGTTGCGGGCCAGCATGCGCGAAGTCGACGAAGCCGCGAGTCGACCGGGTGCGCCGGTGTTGTCGTGCCGCACCGCTGCGGCGGTGCCTATCGGCGAGGACGTCGTCTATCGAATCCCGTTGGTGCCCAACGCTCGACGCTTCAAGGCCGGCCACCGCATCCGGCTGACCCTCACCAGCGATGACCGGGATCCGTCCACGCCGGCGATCATGAATTTCCGCCACGCCAGCGTCGGCACCAGCAGCCTCAACACAGTGCGCTCATCGTCACGCCTCTTTCTGCCGATTTGTGGAGTGTGAACGGCGCTCAGCGCGGGTGAAACTCCACAAGTCGCTCAGAGCAGGTCGACGAACAGCGCGTGGATGCGGCGGTCCCCCGTCATCTCGGGGTGAAACGCCGTCGCCAGGATCCGGCCCTGGCGCACGGCGACGATGTGTCCGGCGGCCCGGCCCAGCACCTGCACGTCGGGGCCCACCCGCTCGACCCACGGCGCCCTGATGAACACCGCGTGCACAGGATGATCGAGCCCGTCGAACACGATGTCGCCCTCGAACGAATCGACTTGGCGACCAAAGGCATTGCGCCGCACCGTCATATCGATGGCTTTCAGCGGCGTGGCCTCCCGCCCGGTGGCTCCGGCATCCAGGATCTCGGTCGCCAGCAGGATCATGCCGGCACACGACCCGTACGCCGGCATGCCCTCGGCCAGCCGCGACCGCAGGGGTTCGAGCAGCTCGAACTCGCGCAGCAGGTGACTCATCGTGGTGGACTCCCCGCCGGGGATGACCAGGGCGTCGACGGCCTCGAGCTCACCGACGCGGCGCACGGTGATCGCTTCGGCTCCGGCCTCGCGCAGCGCCGCCAGGTGCTCCCGGGTGTCCCCCTGCAGCGCCAGCACGCCGACGCGTGGCGCGTTCACTCTCGTGCCGGCACGAAGTCGCGCTTGTAGCGGGTCAGCCCTTCCTGCATCACCGCCGCCACCATGTCGCCGTACCGGTTGAAGATCTTGCCCTGCGTCAGCGACCGACCGCCGCACGCCGACGGGGACGACTGGTCGTAGAGCAGCCATTCATCGGCGCGGAACGCCCGCATGAACCACATCGCGTGATCCAGCGACGCGATCTGCAGGTGCTTGCGCTCCTCCTCGTGATGGACCTGCGCCGAACCCAGCAATGTGAGGTCACTCATGTACGCCAGCGCGCAGATGTGCAGCACATGGTCGTCAGGCAACGGGTCCCGATGGCGGAACCACACCTGCTGCTGGGAGGCCTTGCCGGGCAGCCGCTCGAGCTTCTCCTGGGGCACGACGCGGACATCCCACTCCGCGAACTGACGGAATCCGGCGTCGTCGAACGCCTTCATCGACGTCATACCAGGCAGGTCTTCCGGTGGCGGCGCCGCGGGCATCGCATCTTGGTGCTCGATGCCGCTCTGGTCTGTCTGAAACGACGCCGACATGGAGAAGATGGTTTCGCCGTGCTGGATCGCGTTGACGCGCCGGGTGGAAAACGAGCCGCCGTCACGCAGGCGTTGGACGAGAAAAACCGTGGGCGCCTTGGCGTCTCCGGGTCGCAGGAAGTAGCCATGCAGCGAGTGCACCTGATAACGCTCGTCGACGGTACGCACCGCCGACACCAGCGACTGGCCGGCGACATGACCGCCGAAGGTCCGCTGCCAGTTGCCCGATTCGGGGCTGAACACACTGCCGCGAAAAATGTCGACCTCGAGTTGCTCGAGATCAAGGATCTCCTCAATCGCCATGCAGAATGCTTACCAGCCGCGTTCGGCGAGCCGGTGCGGGGCCGCGATGTCCTCCACGTTGATGCCAACCATTGGCTCCCCCAGCCCCCGCGACACCTTGGCCAGCACGTCGGGGTCGTCGTAGAAAGTGGTGGCCTTGACGATCGCGGCGGCACGGGCCGCGGGGTCGCCGGACTTGAAGATGCCCGAGCCGACGAACACACCCTCGGCGCCCAGCTGCATCATCATCGCGGCGTCGGCCGGGGTCGCGATGCCGCCGGCGGTGAACAGCGTCACCGGCAACTTGCCGGCCCGCGCCACATCGACCACCAACTCATACGGTGCCTGCAATTCCTTTGCGGCGACGAACAACTCGTCTTCGGATAGTGAGGTTAGCCGGCGAATCTCACCGCCGATCGCACGCATGTGCGTGGTCGCATTCGACACATCGCCGGTGCCGGCCTCACCCTTGGAGCGGATCATCGCCGCGCCCTCGGTGAGACGCCGCAGCGCCTCGCCGAGGTTGGTGGCACCGCACACGAACGGCACGGTGAACTTCCACTTGTCGATGTGGTGGGTGTAGTCGGCGGGGGTGAGCACCTCGGACTCGTCGATGTAGTCCACGCCAAGGCTCTGCAGGATCTGCGCCTCGACGAAGTGCCCGATGCGGGCCTTGGCCATCACCGGGATGGTGACCGCGGAGATGATGCCCTCGATCATGTCGGGGTCGCTCATCCGCGACACCCCGCCCTGCGCGCGGATGTCGGCGGGGACGCGCTCCAAGGCCATGACGGCGACGGCCCCAGCGCCCTCGGCGATGCGGGCCTGCTCTGGGGTGACGACGTCCATGATC
Organism: uncultured Actinomycetota bacterium; assembly: GCA_963848185.1. GTDB lineage: Bacteria > Actinomycetota > Actinomycetes > Mycobacteriales > Mycobacteriaceae > Mycobacterium. The sequence continues at coordinate 54,344 of CAWKCR010000004.1, read as the reverse complement.
ACGCCGCCCTTGAGCATCTCGGCCATGCCGCGCTTGACCCGCGCGGTGCCGGTCTGGGTGGCCGACCCGTTCGATCCAGCTGCGGTTTCCACTGCTATCTCCTCCAAATCGCTACTGATCCAGTCTAAGGGTGGCGGCAAATGTGTTAAATCCGCAGCCTCAGCGGAGCCTCACCTGATCGATTGCAGCTGCCGTCGCGGGACCCCACCCCGCACGGCAGCCAGCGCGTTCGCTTCGTCCAACAGCTCGCCCAGCTGCAGGGGATACACGGTTTCGCCCTTGGCGACCAGCTCGCCGATCATTGTCGCATCGCACCAGCGGTGGCCGTGTATGTAGGCCCGCTCCAGCCCGGTGCGGCCCGCGGTCGACGGCTTGAACCGCCGGGTGCGGTGGATGAAGAACATCTCCTCGCTGCGGATGACCGACCCGTTGAAGTCGATGACCGCATCGCGCCGCCACACCGGGCCGATCATGGCGGCGGGGTCGACGCGCAGCCCCGTCTCCTCCTCGAGCTCGCGCACCGCCGCCTGCGGCAGGGTCTCGCCCGTCTGGGCCGCACCGCCGACGGTGAACCACCAGCGCGGCGCGGTGCCGTCCTCGTGCGCCGGGTCGGACCCGCACAACAGCAACACTGCACCATCGTCGTCGAGCAGCACGACGCGTGCTGACACCCGGCGGCTGACCATCGGCGACGACTCCGCGCGTTCGGCGATCTCGAAATAGCTTGGCAGCGGGGCGGTTCCGCCGAGCCGCAGGGTCCGTACTGCGGGCCGCTCCCGCAACGCCAGGGTGTCGCGGACGGCGTCGTTGTGGAATCGGCGGGCCAGCAGCACCCGCGCCTCGGCGTCGGCCAGCTCGGCGACCAGTGCCACCGGAAGCGCGCCCGGGTCGACCAGCGCCAGCGCCGCGGACAGCTCGTTCTCGGCGGCTTCCCGCGCCGGTCGCGGCGCGCGCTCGGCGGTGCCGGCCAAAGCCCCCAGCCGCTTGCCTTCCGGACCGCCGCCGTAGGCGTCGACCGCGACCGCGCGGGCCACCACCGCCCGGCGAGCCAGCGCGCCGTCGAGCGCCTGCCAGGACAGGTCGTAGCGCACGTGCAGCCGGTCGAGCCGGTTGGCGGTCTGGAACGCCCAAGCCCCCACCAGCAGGATCACGATGACGAGCACCGCCAGCGTGATGACCACAATCCAGGTGATCAACTTGCCACCTGCACCTTCGTCCCGGACCCGGCGACCGTCTCGTACACCCGCATAATCTGGCGCTCCACAACCGACCAGTCGTAGCGGCGCACGGCATCGGCCGCGGCGTCGATGTAGCGCTCGCGGGTGACGCCGTTCTCCAGCACCTCGACCAGCCCGGCGGCCAGCGCCGCTGCGTCGTCGACGGGCACCAGCCGCCCGGCCTCGCCGTCGACCAGCACCCGCCGGAAGGCGTCCAGGTCGCTGGCCACCACCGCGGTGCCCGCGGCCATCGCCTCGACGAGCACGATCCCGAAGCTCTCCCCGCCAATGTTGGGCGCGCAGTACACGTCGGCGCTGCGCATCGCGGAGGCCTTCTCGGCGTCGTCAACCTGCCCCAGGAAACGCAGATGTCCGGCCAGTTTCCCGGCGTCCTCGCGCAGTTCGTCTTCGTCGCCGCGGCCCACGATCAGGATCTCGATGTCACCGAACCGCTCAACCAAGGTAGGCAAAGCACCCAGCAGCACGGCCATGCCCTTGCGGGGTTCGCCGAAGCGTCCCAGGAACAGCACCGATTTGCCGGGCCGCGGATAGCCGTCCAACCGGGGCGCCGACTCGAACGACGCGACGTCGACGCCGTTGGGGATCTCGACGGCGTCGGAGCCCAGTGCCTCCATCTGCCAGCGCCGCGCCAGATCCGACACCGCGATGCGGCCGACGATCTTCTCGTGCATCGGCCGCAGGATCGGCTCAAAGACACTGAGCGTCAACGACTTTGTGGTCGACGTGTGAAACGTCGCCACGATCGGCCCCTCGGCGATGTTCAGCGCCAGCATGGACAGGCTCGGCGCATTGGGCTCGTGCAGGTGCAGCACGTCAAAATCGCCATCGGCCAGCCAGCGTTTGACCTTGCGGTGGGTGGCCGGCCCGAACCGCAGCCGGGCCACCGACCCGTTGTACGGGATCGGGACGGCCTTGCCGCCGGACACCACGTAGTCGGGCAGCTCGACGTGCGGCGACGACGGCGCGAGCACGCTGACGTCGTGGCCGCGGCCGTGCATCACCTCGGCCAACTGCAGCACATGCGACTGCACGCCGCCGGGGACGTCGAAGGAGTAGGGGCAGACCATGCCGATGCGCATCAGGGTGCCCCCAGGCGGGCCCGGCGCTCGTCGGACAGGTCGGCCAGCCACTGCGGCTGCATCATGTGCCAGTCGGCCGGATGCGCCGCGATGCCGCGAGCGAACCGGTCGGCCAGCGCCTGGGCGACCAGGGTGACGTCGCCGGAGCTGGTGTCCAGCGCGTCATGAACATGAACCACGCAGTCGTCGCCGTCGTAGTAGATGTGTACCGGGTGCAGTGCCGCTCCGGTCTCGATGGCGAGCTTCGCCGGCCCGGCGGGCATGCGGGTGGGCTCGCCGAAGAAGTCCACCTGCACACCGTTGCGGGTCAGGTCGCGGTCGGCCATCAGGCACACGAACTTGTTGTTGTGCAACCGCTCGGCGAGAAGCTCGAACGGCGGGCGTTCACCACCCGACGACGGGATCACTTCGAAACCAAGGCTCTCTCGGTAGTCGACAAAACGCCGGTACAGCGACTCCGGCTTGAGTCGCTCGGCAACGGTGGCGAAGGTGCCGTGGTTGTCGACCAGCCACACTCCGGCCATATCCCAGTTTCCGCTGTGCGGCAGTGCGAGCACGCCCCCACGCCCGGTGTCCTTGGTTGCCTGAAGTCTCTCCGCTCCAACAAACACTTCGTCGAGGCGACGCGCGACCGCTGGCAGATCCATTGATGGCAACCGAAACGCCTCCCGCCAGTATCGGGCGTATGAGGCCAGCGAAGCTCGAATCAGCGCGTCCGGTACCCGGGCAGGGGGCACGCGCAAGACCCTGGCCAGGTTCCTCCGCAGCTGGTCGGGTCCGCCGTTACGGGCCGCGTAGTGCGCCCCGGCGTCGAAAGCGTTGCGCGCCAACAACTCCGGCATCGCGCGGACGAGGCGCCAGCCGGCGGCGTAGCCCCAGTCGGATAGCCGGCCACCGAGCGGGCTGCCGCGATCCGCCTGCGGTCCCGCCGGGGTGGTGCTCACGGCTCGCTCGTCTCGGGCTTCTCGCCGCCGGCGCCGCCGGAATTCTCGGCGCCGGAGTTCTGCAGCGGCTCCATCGCGCCCGGCGACTTCCGGACGGTGTGCAACCGCTGCCCCAACGTGATCAGGCTGGCAACCGCGAGCACCCACATCGCCACGTGCAGCAGCCACGGCACCCCGAACAGTCCGGAAAACCCGGCACCGAGCAGCACGATGGCCAGCCGCTCCGGCCGCTCGATGATGCCGCCGCCGCCTTCGAGCCCGCTGGCCTCGGCGCGGGCCTTGATGTAGGAGATGACCTGCGAGGTGACCAGGCAGATCAGCGTGGCCACCACCAGCGTGGCGCTCTCGAGCCCGAACGTCACCCACCACAGCAGCCCACAGAACACCGCGCCGTCGCTGATGCGGTCACAGGTGGCGTCCAGCACCGCACCGAACCGCGTCCCGCCGCCGCTCTCGGCGGGCCATCGCCCCGTCCAGCATGTCGGCCAGCACGAAGAACCAGATTGCGACCGCGCCCCACCACAGCTGCCCGATCGGGAACAACGTCAGCGCGGCGATCACGGCACCCGCGGTACCGAGGATGGTGATGCTGTCGGGGGTGAAGCCAGCCCGCAGCGCGCCCTTCGCGATCGGCCGGGACAATTTGGCGTAGGCCGCGCGGGTCATCAGGTAGAAGTCGCTCACGGCAGCTTCGCCCACTCGGTCGCCAGCAGCTCACGGGTCTCTCGCAGCAGCTGCGGGATGACCTTCGCGCCGCCGATGATGGTGATGTAGTTGGCGTCGCCGATCCAGCGCGGCACCACGTGCATGTGCAGGTGTTCGGCCAGCGAGCCCCCGGACACCGTGCCCAGGTTGAGCCCGACGTTGAAGCCCATCGGGTTCGAGACGCTCTTGATGACGCGGATCGCCTTCTGGGTGAAGGCCATCAGCTCGGCGCTCTCGGCGTCGGTTAGGTCTTCGAGTTCGGACACCCGCCGGTACGGGACCACCATGAGGTGACCCGGGTTGTATGGGTACAGGTTGAGTACGACGTACACCAACTCGCCGCGCGCCACCACCAGGCCGTCCTCATCGGACAGCGTGGGAATGTCGGTGAATGGCTGCGACTCGGCCGCATTGTCCCGGCGCAGTGGCGCTTCGGCGATGTAGTTCATCCGATGTGGCGTCCACAGGCGCTGCAAATGGTCTGGCTCACCGACCCCGTGGTCGACGATCGTGCGGTCGTCAGGATCTGTCGTCACGTCCCGGTGCCCACCTTGAGCAGTTCGGCCGTCGGAGCGGCGTTTTCCCGGCTGGCGATCCAGTTGACGATCGCCTCGATGGCCTCGTGACGCGGCACACCGTTGACCTGGGTGCGGTCGCCGAACCGGAAGCTGACGGCGCCGGCCTCCACGTCGCGGTCGCCGGCCACCAGCATGAACGGCACCTTCTGGTTGGTGTGGTTGACGATCTTCTTCGCCATCCGGTCATCGCTGGCGTCCACCTCGGCCCGGATACCGCGCATCTTCAGTTGCGTGGCAAGGCCATTGAGGTACGGGATGTGGTCGTCGGCGACGGGAATGCCGACCACCTGCACCGGCGCCAGCCACGCCGGGAAGGCGCCCGCGTAGTGCTCGGTGAGGATGCCGAAGAACCGCTCGATCGACCCGAACAGCGCGCGGTGGATCATCACCGGCCGCTGCCTGCTGCCGTCGGCGGCGGTGTACTCCAGCTCGAAGCGCTCCGGGAAGTTGAAGTCCAGCTGGATCGTCGACATCTGCCAGGTGCGGCCCAGCGCGTCCTTGACCTGCACCGAGATCTTCGGCCCGTAGAAAGCCGCACCGCCCGGGTCGGGCACCAGGTCCAGACCGGACGCGGCACCGACCTCCGCCAGCACGTTGGTGGCTTCCTCCCACACCTCGTCGGAGCCGACGAACTTGTCCGGATCCTTGGTGGAGAGCTCCAGATAGAAGTCGGTCAGGCCGTAGTCGCCGAGCAAGTCAAGGACGAAGCGCAGCAACGACGTCAGCTCGTCGCGCATCTGGTCTCGACTGCAGAAGATGTGCGCATCGTCCATCGTCAGGCCGCGCACCCGGGTCAGCCCGTGCACCACGCCGGAAAGCTCGTAGCGGTAGACGGTGCCGAACTCGAAGAGCCGCAACGGAAGTTCGCGATAGGACCGCCCGCGGGCCCGGAAGATCAGGCAGTGCATCGGGCAGTTCATCGGCTTGAGGTAATAGTCCTGGCCGGGCTTGCGCAGCGTGCCGTCCTCGTTGTACTCGGCGTCGAGGTGCATCGGCGGGAACATGCCGTCGGCGTACCAGTCGAGGTGCCCGGAGATCTTGAACAGCTGCGCCTTGGTGATGTGCGGGCTGTTGACGAACTCATACCCCGCTTCGATGTGCTTGCGCCGCGAGTAGTCTTCCAGCTCCCGTCGAACGATCCCACCCTTGGGGTGGAAAACTGGTAGGCCGGAACCGATTTCGTCGGGAAAGCTGAACAGGTCGAGCTCCACGCCGAGCTTGCGGTGGTCGCGTCGCTGCGCTTCCTCGATTAGCTCGAGGTGCCGCTCGAGCGCCTCCTGCGACTCCCACGCGGTGCCGTAGATGCGCTGCAGGCTGGCATTGTCCTGGTTGCCCCGCCAATAGGCGGCCGAACTGCGGGTGAGCTTGAACGCCGGAATGTGTTTCGTGGTCGGGATATGCGGCCCGCGGCACAGGTCGCCCCATTCCCGTTCGCGGGTACGGGGATTGAGGTTGTCGTAGGCGGTGAGCTCGTCGCCGCCGACTTCCATCACCTCGGGGTCGCCGGACTTGTCGTCGACGAGCTCGAGCTTGTACGGCTCGTTGGCGAGTTCTTCGCGCGCTTGGTCTTTGGACTCGTAGACGCGCCGGGAGAACAGCTGGCCGTCCTTGACGATCTGGCGCATCCGCTTCTCCAGCGCCTCCAGGTCCTCCGGCGTGAACGCCCGCGGCACGTCGAAGTCGTAGTAGAAGCCGTCGGTGATGGGTGGACCGATGCCGAGCTTGGCCTCCGGGAGCAGGTCCTGCACGGCTTGCGCCAGCACATGGGCGCACGAGTGCCTGATGACGCTTCGGCCATCGTCGGTGTCGGCGGCAACCGGGGTCACGTCGACGTCCGTGTCGGGCATCCAGCTCAGGTCGCGCAGCCGTCCGTCGCCGTCGCGGACGACGACGACCGCGTCCGGCGCGCCGCGGCCCGGCAGCCCGGCGTCGCGGACCGCTGCCCCCGCGGTCGTCCCGGCAGCGACCCTGATCGGGGCTGCGGGGGCGGGGCTGGCGGCGGCGCTCATCGGGGACTCTCCAAGTTTTCGGGGGTGTCAAGGAACGCGACCATGCTATCCGTGCGGGTGGTCACGACATCAGGCCGATAGGGCTCTTCAACCAGGCCCATTCGATACCGACCAGGCCGGCCACCCAACCCAAAGCGCCGAGTAGCCACAGCGTCGACACCACGATCGCCGCGGTGAAGACCGCTCCCAGCAGCTGGACCCACGTGCCCTGGCGGCGGAACCACGCCATCACCATGTCGTATCGAACCCGGACCCAATGCAGAACCCGCTGCGCCCAGCGGAACTCCGTGGCCAGGATGCCCAGGCCGAGGAACACGATTGCCCAGCCGGGACCCGGATACGGGATGGCGACGATCCCGACCGCCAGCACGGCGAGCCCGATCACCGCGACGACGACGCGGTAGACGAGTTCTGCCGCGGGGCGTTCGCGGAGCCGGTCACGCCATCGCGCCCAGCGGCGCCTGATGTTGGGTCGTTCGGCTTCTTGGGTCATGGCTGTCCCGGACGGAGTTTGACGAACAGCGCGTGGGCCTCGGCGAGCACGGCGTCACCGTCGAGCAGGCGCCCTGCGACGAAGATCTTGCGGTCCTCGATGCGGTCGATGCCGGCGTCGACCTGTAGCTCCTTGTCAACGGGCGCGATCTTGCGGTAGTCCACGTGCAGAAACGCTGTGCGCTGGGCCCGGCTGCGGCTGAGCTTGAACGCGGTGTAGCCGAGCAATGAGTCGAACAGCATCGCCACGGCGCCGCCGTGCGCCGCACCGTTGCGGCCGAGGTGGAAGCGGCGGAACTGCGCTGTGCCGCCGACGCGCTCGTCGTCGGTGGTGTGCAGGTTCGCCGGTATCTGCAGGATGTTGCCGCGGTTGGGCAGGTCCATCCGCCGGCCCGACGGGGATGCCCACTCGTCGGCGTCGTAGGGCGCGAGTAATTCCGAAACCTTTGCGATCAGGTCCGCGGCTTCGGTGATCACCTCGTCGGGGGCGTCGACCGCGCGGGCGTTGTCCTGCAGCGCGCGGACCGCTTCGACGAAGCGACCGTAGTCCGGCCCGCCCTTGGTGGTGGGAACAGGCGGGTTGAATCCCCCGCCTGCGTGCGCCGCGACGGGCTGCTCGGTGGTCACCCCATCAAGGTATTGGTCACGTAGCCGGACGGGCTACCGGGTGTCGCTAACTGGTGGCGAGCACGGCGTGCGCGAGCCGGTCGAGCGCGTCGGTGATCTGCGTCGACGTCAGGGCCCGGGCACGCTGGTGTAGGTAAATCTCGGCGGAGACCGGTGCAAGCAGGACGTCGACCATTGCATCTGGGTCAGCAATGCCGGCTTCGACCAGAAGTGAGCGCACGTGCGCCGACCAGAATCCGTACGCCCCGGTCGCGAATCGTGCTCCGCCCGTCTCGGTGCCGAGCACTAGATCCGCGTGGGCATCGAGCATTTCGACCATCGCGGCGTAGAACGCGGCGAGCCGGGTGGCCGGCGGCGCGCCCGGACCCAACGGCGGGTCGCCGCGCAGCAGCCGCTCTTGCAGCGCCCGTTCGTGCTTGTCCAACAGCGCCACGGCGATCGACCACGTGTCGGGATATCGCCGATAGACCGTTGCGCGCCCGACGCCGGCCGCCTTTGCGATGTCGTCCATTGTCAGCGCGCGGGGGTCACGAGTGGCGAACAGCTGCGCCGCGGCGGCCAGTACCCGGGCCCGGTTGCGCGCTGCGTCCGCCCGCTCAGGTACGTCAACGCTGCCTACTGATGGCCCGGTGAGCAGGTCGGGTCCGCTGTCCATTAGCGCAATATAGCCGTCGAAAGGAATAAGTGGGCAGTATGTCCAGTTAGTGCTATCGTTCAGTAACCGGACACGGTGCCCAGTTATCAGGAGCCCATGAGCGCTCATATGCGCTCGCCCTTGAAACCGCTCGCAAGCTTGGCAAGGAGTACTGAAATGAACTGGACTGTATTGATTTTGGCGTCTACCCAGGAGGTGAGCCATGCCTGAACGCATCAAAGGCAAGACACTGATCGCCAGCGACGAGGGCGACGACGCCAGCGGCGTCGTCATCAAGCTCTACAGCGAGGAGACGAACGGTGCCATCTCGATCATCGAGCAGCCGTTCGAGCCGGGTTTTCTCCTACCGCCGCACGTTCATCAGAACGATGTCTGGCTCTACATCCTCGAGGGGGAGATGCACGCGCGCGTCGGCGACGAGGTCGTCAAGGCGACACCCGGTTGCTGGGTGCTGAAGCCTCGCCGGATCCCCCACACCATGTGGAACGCGGGGCCGGAGCCGGCACGCATCATCGAGGTGTACACGCCGGGTGGATTCGAGCTCTTCTTCAAGGACTTCGGAGATCGATTACGCCAAGGTCCGGTCGGGCTCGACGAACTGAACCGGCTGGGCGAGCCGCACGGCATCCAATTCTTCGACGACTGGATCGCCGAGCTCAAAGCGGCCTACAACCTGCGCGTCATCGGCGAGTAGCGTGTTCAACCGGTTGACCCGGCTTTGCTCAGCGTCTCGAACTCGTCGTCGGACAACTGGATCTCGGCGGCGGCGACGTTCTCCTCCAAATGGGCGACCCGCGACGTGCCCGGGATCGGCAGCATCACCGGCGAGCGCTTGAGCAGCCACGCGACGGCTAGTCGTGCGGGCCCGACCCGGTGCTCGGCGGCGATGCGCTGCAGTGGACCGTCCGGAGCGGCCAGTGGTCCGGATCCCAACGGGGCCCACGGGATGAAGCCGATACCCTGCGATTCGCAGGCGTCGAGCAGCGGTTCGGCGGTGCGCGCGGTGAGGTTGTACATGTTCTGCACCGACACGACGGTCGCAATCTTCTGCGCGGCCTCGAGATCCTGGACGGAGACCTCGGACAGGCCGATGTGGCGGATCTTGCCCGCCCGCTGCAGCGCGGCCAGCTCGCCAATCTGGTCCTCGGCGGGGAATTTTCGATCGATGCGGTGCAATTGGAAGAGGTCGATGCGATCCACGCCGAGCCGGCGCAGGCTCATCTCGCACTCCTGGCGCAGGTAGGCCGGATAGCCGAGCACCGGCCATTCGTCGGGCCCGGTGCGCAGCAGTCCGGCCTTGGTTGCGATGACGATGTCCGTATACGGGTGCAGCCCCTCACGAATGAGGTCCTCGGAAACATACGGACCGTACGAGTCGGCGGTGTCGATGAAGTTGACGCCGAGTTCGACAGCGCGGCGCAGGACGCGGATCGCTTCGTCGCGGTCGGCCGGTGGGCCCCATACGCCCTTACCGGTCAGGCGCATGGCGCCGAATCCCAGGCGGTTGACCGTCAGGTCGCCGCCGAGGGTGAGTGTTCCGGATGCCTGAGCGACGCTGTGCGTGGTCATTTTTCCGACCGTACGCGGCAATGCCATTGTGTTCGTGTGAAGCTGACCGACCTTGCGGCGCTGCCAGTGACATATACCGAGGTGGGCGCGACGGCCGGCTCGCTGCCCGCCGGATACCACCATGTGCAGGAGTCGGCGGTCATCGGCCGGGGGCGCCGCCGATTCGAGGACGCCGCAGCGGCCGGGATGCGGTGGGGCATGCTGCGCGGGGCCGGTCTGCGGGTCGAGGCGACCAGCGAGGTCGCCGCGGTCGGGTCTGAGGTGATCGTGCACCTGGGTCCGGTGCGGGCGCCGTGCCGGGTGGTCTATGTCGTCGACGAACCGGATCGCCGCGGATTCGCCTATGGGACGCTGCCGGGCCACGCCGAATCAGGTGAGGAGCTGTTCGCGGTCCGCTACGAGCCGAGCACCGACGAGGTGTTTGCGGAAGTGACGGCGTTCTCCCGGCACGCGACGTGGTGGAGCCGGCTGGGCTCGCCCGTCACGTCACTGCTCCAGCGGATCGTCACCGCGCGGTATCTGCGGGCGCTGTAGCCGGGTTGCGCCGCATCGAGATTGCGCTCAGGGCTGTTGATTCCAAGATCACGACCCTGAGCGCAATCTCGATGAAAGTTCCTCGGTAGCAGCCACCGCGTCCGGAACGCCGGCACGCACTTCAACATCGAGGTGGTAGGACAGCACCGCCAGGGTGAACAGCCCGATGGACATGTTGATCAGCGCCCCAAAGCCTTCGGAGGCGAAGTCGACGAGTGCATTGAGGAACGTGAAGATCAGCGCGGCGTTTCGCAGCCAACGCAGCGGCCAGACGCTGTCGGTGCGGTGCCGGGCGATCATCGCGGGCAGTGCAATGCCGAGAGTAAGCACGGCGCTGACGAGCAGGATGACGGTCGCCACGGTGAGACCAGCGAGTTCGATGTGGACGTCGTCGTCGTCGTAGAAGTAGCCGCCCAGCACGACACCCAGCGCACCGAAGGACACACCGAGGAACGACCCGAACACCATCAGCCATCCCACGATCGGCACCCACCGCGGGCTGCGGAAGAAGCCGGGAATCAGCCGCAGCGCGCGCCGCTGCGCGGCATACAGTCGGTCCGACGCGTGGTCCGCCGACAACAGCAGCGCCCTCACGTGTTGCACATCGTCTGCGTCCGCTCCCCCGGCACGCGCCCGTTCGACCAGACTCAGGCCGATCCCGCGCCGTCGCGCGGCGAGTCCCCGCGCGACGCCGTCGGCGGCGATCGCGGTCGCCGAGGCCAGGCATTCCTGCGCGTTGAGCGGCCGAGAATCCCGGACGATCCGCGCGCCGACAAGAATGACGACGACGAGGATGTACATGATCTCGGCGGCCGGACCGTAGAAATAGTCGTTGTCCTTGGTGACGAACTTGCCGACCTCGTCGAGGAACAGCCCGAACCCGAGACCGCCCAGCACTACGCACAGGACCCGGGCGCCGAACCCGAGCATCATCCAGCCGATGATCAGCGCCAGCATCATCAGCGCACCGCCGTACAGCGCGTGCGCGATGTGCAGATCGCCGCCGCCGACCTGCGGATAACCGGTCAGCTCTAGGTACAGCCGGGTGATCAGAATGGTCGCGATCGCGATGATGATGAACGCTTCCGCGGCACTGGGGCCGGTAGCGCTGCGGGTGAGCGCGCCGTGGCGGGTGCGACGTGGGTTGTCCATGATTACGCAAGCCCTCCCAGGATTCCAACGTGCCGCTGTTCCAGGTCGTTACGGAACTTGTCGCGAAAGCTCAGTCCCAGAGCTAGGTGGTTCACCCAGCGCGTAGGTGATCGCGTCGTCGAAGCTGAATGATCGGCCCTCCTGACGGGCTGCCTCGAAATCTCTTGTGCCAAGACCCTCTCGGGCGCGACGCTCACACTCGATGTGGAAGCCAAGCAGGTGGGGCAGCACCACGGTCGATGCCCCAACGGCGCTACCGAGCGACTCGGCGGCGGCCATCAACACCGTAGCCCGACGGACATCAGCTTTCTCCGCGGCGATCCACGCCAGGCCCTCCAGGCATGCTGCGGCCTGACGCGGATCGTCCACCACATAGGTCAACTGGAGGGCGTCGTTGAGCAACTCTGCGGCGCGGTCGGGCTTATGATGCCGCCACCAACCAATCCCCAACGACCACAGCGCATATTCTCGATAAACCGACTCGCCGTGGGATTCCGTCAGCGCAAGTGCTTTTTCCTGCCACAGGAGTGCCCGACCTATCTCGCCTCGGAACTCCAGGCCCCATCCCAGCAGAATCATCGCCGCCACTCGCAGAGTGGGATCATCCACCGCACGCAATGCTTTCTCCAATTGTGTGCAGGCACTGTCGAATTCGGCGCTGGCCAATGCGATGAATCCCTCGGCGATGGTGATCATTGCGTGTGCGTGGGAGTCGTCCATCTGCTGAATCAGGATCCGCCCCTCCGCAACCCGAGCCGCCGCGACCGACGTATCGGCTTGCAGTGCGGCGACCATTGCGCTGCCGTAGAGCGCTGCGATCCGGGCTGTCGTCGGCGCCGGCGGTGCGGCGTCCAGCGCACGGTCCAGCCAGCGACGGGTCTCGGTGAGCGCGCCTCGTGCGAGGCCAAAGGGATGCACGGTGCCGGCGATGTCGAGCGCTGTCTCGGGCGAATCGGTCACGCTGAATTCCAGCGCGGCAAGGATATTCAGCCCATCCCGCTCCAGCCGCTTCATCCAGCCCACCTGGCGTGGTCCGAACCAATCGGCCGCGGCGTCGTGTACCACGCGCCGGTACCAGTCCGCGTGTCGCCGACGCAGCTCGGTGAATTCCGTGGTCTGCTCGATCCGCTGGCGGCCGTAGTCCCTCAGCGTCTCGAGTAGCCGGAACCGAACCGTGTCACCAGCTTCTGTCCGGGTCACGATGGATTTGTCCACCAATGCAGAGATCAGATCGACGATGTCCCCAGGGGCGAGGTCACCATTGCAAATGTCTTCCGCCGCTTGAAGTTCGAAGCTTCCGGCGAATATCGACAGCCGGGCCCAGAGCTGTTGTTCGGCTGGCGTGCACAGCTCGTAGCTCCAGTCGACGCTCCAGCTCAGCGTCTGCTGCCGCGCCGGCGCTCCCCGGCTGCCGCGGGTCAGCAGCGCGTACCGGTCGGCGAGCCGCTCAAGGATCTGTTCGGGTGACATCGCCCGCAATCGCGCCGCGGCCAGTTCGATCGCCAACGGCAGGCCTTCGATCTTGGAGCAGATTCGGCTTACGGTGGCCTTGTTTTCGTCGGTGAGCTCGAAACCCGGAAGCGCGGCGGCGGCCCGGTCTGCGAACAGGCTGTCCGCGTCGGGAATCGTCAGCGGTGTCAGCCGCAGCACCGCCTCGCCACCAAACCCGAGGGCTTCGCGGCTGGTGGCGAGGATCCGCAGATCGGTGCAGGACCGAAGTAACGTTTCGGCGAGTTTTGCCGCCGCGTCGACGATCTGCTCGCAGTTGTCGAGAACGAGCATCAGCTTCCGCGAGCCGAGGTATTCGGTGAGCACGTCGCGCAACGCGCGCGCGGAGTCGTCGCGCAACCCCAACCGCGCAGCCACGGCGTCCACCAGCTGCGCCCCGTCATGGAGCTCACCCAACTCGACCAGCCACACTCCGTCGGCGAAGTTCGTCGCCACATCGGTCGCGGCGCGCAGCGCCAGCCGCGTCTTGCCCACGCCTCCGATACCGGTCAGTGTCACCAGTCGCGACGACTTGAGCATGTGTTGCACAGCTGAAAGCTCGGACCGGCGACCGACGAAACTGGTCAGCTCCAGCGGCAGGTTGCCGGGCCTGCGGCCCGCGCCGGCCGATGCTGGCGTCGGTCTTGCGCGTTGCCCGCCGGCCCGCAGTGCCATGTCGTCGACCGGCAAAGCGCGCTGCGACTGCATCCTCTGGAGTTCGTCGCCCAGCGCTGCTGCCGACGGCCGATCCTGCGGGTCGCGGGCCATCGCCTTCTCGACGACGGAGGCGGCGTCGTCGGGGATGCCGCTGTCACGCAGGTCCGGCGCCGACTCGCTGGCGATGCGCAGAAACTGTGCCACCACCTGCTCGCCGCTGCGGCGTTCGAACGCGGCGTGACCAGTGAGCGCGGCGAATAGGGTGGCGCCGAGGCCGTACACATCGGACGCGCGGCTCGGCGGATCACCGCTGAGGGTCTCGGGGGCGGTGAACGCCGGCGAGCCGGTGAAGATTCCCGTGGCGGTCTTGAATCCGCCTGTGATGTGGGCGATTCCGAAGTCACTCAGCGCGGGCTCGCCGAAGTCGGTGAGCAAAATGTTGGCGGGTTTGACGTCTCGGTGCAGGATGCCGAGGCGATGCGCGGTCTCGAGCGCGCCGGCCATTTTCACCCCGAGCCGCAATACCTCCTCAATTGGCAGCGAACCGAGACGGCGGATGCGTGCCTCCAGCGAACCTTGTCGGTGATACTGCATGACGAGATAGGGATGGCCGTTGTCGGTTTCGCCGACCTGCAACACGCCCACGATGTTCGGGTGCCCGGTGAGCCGGCCCATCGCGCGCTGCTCACGCAGGAACCGCTCGCGGTCTGTGTCGAGTTCGGCCGTCAGCACCTTGATCGCGACGGTGCGGTCCAAGTCGACTTGCGTGCAGCGGTACACGATGCCGAATCCGCCGCGACCGATCTCGAATGCGTCATCGAAACCGGCAGCGCGCAACTCCGTGACGACGGCGGAGCCCACGTCGCGTTGCGTACTGAACGGGTCGCTGTCCATCTCAACTCGATGCTCTCCGATCGAGCATAGACTTTTCAGCAAATAACCGGGGCGCTTGAGCGTCGCTGGCGGGGACTGGCCGTAACCACCGATCGCGCCGATCAACCGTCGGAGAGTTTCAGGAGTCCGCCAAGCACGCCGGGATCGGCGCGGGCCTTTTTGAGTGTGGCGGGTCTGTTCGCCGCATCGGTCCGGCGACTTTCGTCGCCGCGGCCGTCGCGGCTCTGTCTTTGTAATGTCGCTGACTTCCGGCGACTCGGTGAATGAGTGTGGTCCCGGCTGGGATCGAATACTGCACAGCCCTTGGATAGCCCGCCAGGCAAACCTGCAGGTCAGGCGTCCACTCGGCTGGGAACGAACCGGACATCGAAAGGATTTCTCATGAGCGGCAGAAGCGGACATCGGGGTTGGGGATGGATTCGCAAACGCCCGTCCGGTCGATTTCAGGCTTCGTTCATCGGCCCAGATCGCAAAAGACACTTCGGGCCGACGACACTCTCTAACAGAATGCGCGCCGAACGTTGGCTGGCCAATGAACGCGATCTGATCGAACGTGCCGCCGAAACGGGCGAGCCGTGGCTCTCCCCCGCTGACCGTGCCGCCAAGGCGGCTGTGGTGGCCGAAACACTTTCCGAATTCGGCTCGCGATGGATTGCCCAGCGCAACATCAAAGAGCGCACTCGGATTCACTACGAAACGATTTTCAGGGAGCACATCGAAGGCAAACTCGGGACGATCGCGATTGCGGATCTCACTCCGCAGATGATTCGGTCGTGGTATGCGGCGACGTTGATCGACCGTCCGACATACCGCGCGCATTCCTACGGACTACTCAAGTCGATCCTCGAAACCGCCGTGAAAGACGGTCTGCTCTCGGCGAACCCGTGCCAGATCTCCGGGGCGGCGAGTGTGAAAACCAAAACCCAGGCCGTTATTCCGACCGTCGAAGAACTGGCGGAAATCGCCGAGAAGATCGAACGAAAATTCCGTGCGCTGATTCTCATCTCGGCGTGGGCCGGTCTGCGTTACGGTGAGGTCGCCGAATTGCGCCGCAAGGATATCGGCGAGGACTGCGAAGTGATCTCGGTTGCGCGTGGATTCACCCACCGGAACGGCAAATGCATCATCGACTCGCCCAAGAGCGGCAAGCCCCGCGTGGTCGTGGTGCCTCCGCATATCCGCGACGACCTGAAACACCATCTCGCGCACTATGTTTCGGAAGATCCCGAATCGCTTCTGTTCCAGCCCGTTCGGGGCGGATGCCACCTATCCGACAAGGTTATTCGTGACGCTTTGGCTCCCGCACTGAAAAGCGTTGGACTGCACCACGTTCGCATTCACGATCTGCGGCATTTCTGCGGAACTCAGACAGCCCGTGTCGGCAATCTGGTCGAGACGATGGGCAGGCTAGGACACAGCAGCGTGGGCGCGAGCCTGCGATATCAGCATGTGGTGAGCGGTCGTGATCTTGAGATCGCCGAAGCTCTCTCGGTCCTGGCTGAATTGCCCAAACCGTAAGCAACGCAATCTAATTCGTGTAATCGACAAGCGGTCGGCTGACCTAGCACCAGCCGAATAGATCAGCATTACCGCAGGTCAGAGCGATATCCGGAGTGAATCGCCGACGTTTGGGCTATGCGCTGGCTATCGCCGTCTCATGTTGCGGACTCGTGCCGCCGCTCGCTGGTTCATCTCGGCCTGCGCCGCGACGGCGTCCTCAAGCCTCATCAGCCCACTACCCGCCGGTCCACCCAGACCTAACGGTCCCGGCGTGAAGCCAGGATCGACGCCGGAAGCCACTCCGGCGGAACTACCCGAATCCACCGACGACGTCAGCGGCCATTTCCAAACGTAATCTAGCTTTGGCCTTAACAGCGGGTGCGTTCCCGACGTGATATCCGCAGACGGTTCCGCCGCGTATCGCTACGTTCTTGCATCGGTCGCCATTTCGCTTGTGCGCCGTGCATTGTCGTTCTGGCACATCGGAAATCGACCAATCTCGGGGACTGAGCCTGCGATCTCGGATGGGTTTGGTCTTCGATGGGTCGTCGTCCGGATTGTTCTGTGCCGCCGTCATTTCTTCACGTTCTCTCGCCGTGCTTTCAGACCGTCCCGCCACGGATCAGGTACTTCCGGCAGGGTGCGCCCCCGGTTGTTCGAGCAGTGCAACGCCGCCGAAACGGTCAGGGGGTCTCCGGAACCCCACAGCGGTTCTGGAACTCGACCCGAGGTTGCCGGATGGCCTGAAGGTCGGCCCGTACTTGCGGATTGGCGTCTAGATAACTCCGTGCTTGAGCACGGGCCTGATCCTTGGGTTGGCCTTTGAGGCTGGTGAAGTACGCGTTCACGTCGGGGTGGGTGGATAGGTAGTTCGACACGTCGAATGAGACGCCTGACATCACGCGCGCCAGCTCGGCGGCCGTGCACGGCGGCGGAACTGGCGGTGGCGGCTGGGCCGCTGCGGTCGCGGCACCGAAAAGCATCGCACCTGCGATAGCGCCAGTACCGATCGCGCCGGCTACCGCGTGGCGCGCGGGACGGGCTGAGGGCAACATGGCTGGCTCCTTCATCGGGTGATCAAGTGGCCGTAACCGGTGACGGTTGGCGGCAAAAACAAGCTAAGCAGAATGTACCGCGAATTTTCCTGCAAAACAGCTGTAATCTGCGGTTAGACGTCGACCGAAGGAAGGATTTAGAAATGCGGATCAGGCACACTTATCTCACCGCGATGCTCGCGGCGGCGTCCGCCGCTCTGGCATCCACTCTTGCCGCCGCACCACCGGCTGCGGCCGACTGTGTGACGGCGGCGGGGCCCACCCCCCTCACCCTATGCTCGCAGGGTGATACCCGGGTCAGCAACAGGACACCCCTCGTGTCGGCCACTCCTATTGTCCCTTATCCCTGTGATCTGGACTGGATGTGCGACCAGGGACTCTCCATCGCTCTCGATAACTGACGGCGGCCGCGAATCGAGCGCGGAGTTCGTCGCCGCCAACTGAACGGCTTCACTCGCGGCAGACTCCGTACTCGTCCGCTGTCGGCTCAGGTCGCCCTACCGACAAGCGGTTTCCCGAGAAACTCGTCGTCCTCGTGCTCGTCGTCATCATTCGGTTTGGTAATGACTTCAATCCCCGGCGGAATGGCCGTCACCGACACGGTTTCCCAACTATTCGGACGGTCTTGGGCACCAGGGCGTGCGGGCTGACCATGCGGTAGAACAGCGCACGCACCGAAGTCGGGTGCTGGGCCTGTGCCTCGACGTAGATCGCGGCTTCCAGCTCCATGACCTCATCACGGGTACTGCGTTGCCGCCGGGGCGGTGGTTCGCCGTTTAGTGGACTAGTCACTTAAACCTCACGCACCTATCGTAGCAAACTCGGAGCCATTTGTCGGCTTAGTCACTTAAACACGTACGGGCGGCCATAACGAGGCTTGGGCCTGCGACGATGGGTCAAAAAGTTTGCGTAGGCACGTTTCTTTTCTAATCCGGTGGCAAATTGATTTTGGCAATTCCAGACCTTTTAATCAGTCCGTAATTCAGATTCTTAAACGAAGACTCGTCCGTGTGGATTTAATTTGACTAACTTAGCTTCGTCGACGATTTAGACAGGCTAAACAGTGTAGCCAAATCCCAAGCGGGACAAGGTAATTGGTGGATGTAGGGCGATTGAGCAAACTCCACGAAAAGCTCTGTAGCCTAGTACTGCAGCCGTAGATCGGGCTTGCTGATATTGGCGTGTCTGCGCTGGTAGGAGCGGCGACCGGGGCATTGTTCGGTGTTTGTGAAGACAATCGAATACGCCGCGGTCGCCGCGGCTCATAGCGTAGACCCTGACCGGTGGTGGGCCGAGTTTTCGGCGGTGATGGATCGGATCGCGCCGCGTTTCGCCCGTTACGAACCCTTGCGTCATGCCAGTTCGTTGATGCTGGGCATGGTTGCGGGCCTGGACCGCAAGAATTGCTGGACCATCGCAGAGCACCGCGGCGCGGCCAGTCCCGACGGGCTGCAGCATCTGTTGGCACGAGCCAGCTGGGACGCCGACGCTGTGCGCGATGATCTGCGCGACTATGTCATCGACGCGTTCGGCGATCCGGGTGCGATCCTGGTGGTCGACGAGACCGGCGACGTCAAGAAAGGCACCCACTCGGTAGGCGTGCAACGCCAGTATTCGGGTACGGCGGGCCGGATCGAGAACTCGCAAGTGGCGGTGTATCTGACCTACGCCGCCCCGCGCGGGCACGCCTTGATCGACCGCGCTTTGTACCTGCCCAAGTCCTGGACCGAAGATCCGGAGCGCTGTACCGACGCCGGAATCCCCAGTGATCAGCGCGGTTTCGCGACCAAACCGACACTGGCCACAGCGTTGATCGACCGAGCCGTGGCAGCGAAAGTTCCCGCCGCGTGGGTGGCCGGCGACGAAGTCTATGGCGCCGACCCGAGACTGCGCGCGGTGATCCGCGGCCATCACCTGGGCTATGTGATGGCGATCGCCGCCAACCGACGCGTGCCCACCCACGCCGGCCCGATCCGCGTCGACACGCTGCCCGCCCTGATACCCAAGCACGCGTGGCAGACGCACTCCGCCGGCGCCGGGGCGCACGGCCTACGGCTGTACTCGTGGGCCTGGTTTCGGCTGCTGACCGAAGACGACACCGACACCGGTATGCACCATTTGCTGATCCGCCGCAACGACACCACCGGCGAGTACGCCTACCTACGCTGCTACAGCCCCAAGCCCGTCCCGTTGCGCACCCTGGTCGCCGTAGCTGGGCAGCGCTGGCGCATCGAGGAATCGTTCCAAGCCGCCAAAGGACTGGTCGGCCTCGATCAGCACCAGGTCCGGCGCTGGACCTCCTGGCACCGCTGGACCACCCTGGCCATGCTCGCCCACGCCTTCCTGGCCGTAGCCACCGCCATCGAACGCGACACCGTTCCCACTCCGGCCGGTCTGATCGCGTTGACCGTCAACGAATTCCGACGACTCTTCGACGCACTATTGCTTGTCACCGGCCACACAGTCGCAAGTCTTCTGGCCTGGTCACGATGGCGACGACAACACCAATACCGAGCACGCCAATCCCACTACCGACGACCCCAGAACCAATGACCACGATCTACGGCTGCAGTACTAGCTATTACGGCGTTCTCGCAGGTCAGAGACGTCGACGACGTCGACGCAAGTTTGCTGTTTGCGCAGGTCAGAGGCTCGCGGGCGTCGGTCCGCTTGAGGCAGCGAACTTAGTCCGCCGGGAGGGCACCCTATGACCGATTCCCCGGCGGCTTCGGGCGGGTTGATCCGGTGACCGCCGGGGCGACAACCTCAGAATCTTCCCCGGTGGTGACTCTGCGGACTGACGGAGCTCGTCTGGGCGATCACCTGCGGCAGGCCATCGGGCGAATTACGCTCCTCGGTGGGTTCACCGAGAATGTCAATTTCAAGATCAAGGGAGATCACGAACGGAGGAATCATGGCCAACTACATAACCCTCGCCAGCTGGACGGACCAGGGCATCAAGGCGTACGGGGATACGATCGACCGAGCCGAGGCCGCCGGTCAGCTCGCGGCCAAGGTCGGCGCCACGATTAAGCAGCTCTACTGGACCATGGGCGCGTACGACGTCGTGGCCATTCTGGAGGCCGCGGACGACGAGAGTGCGACGGCCTTTGCGCTGGCCCTCTCTTCCCTGGGAAACGTGCGAACGACGACCATGCGAGCGTTCGACGCTGCGGAGATGCGCGAGATCGTCGCCAAGGCGGGTGGTTAGCGCACGGACTAAGGGGTGCCGAGCAGGTTGACGACGCGCGATCGCGTCCGGGCCGGGCACCGGGCCCATGCTGGCGGAAACCCAATCCCCGGAGCTTGACCGGTCACCGGAACGTCGCCGTCGTATGGTTGAGCGTCCCGGTGACCGGAGTCTCTAGGGCGTGCCTACGCCGGTCCCACGCGGAACGGTCCCGATGCCGATGGTCGGCGCGTCGAAGCTCGTCTTCCCACAGTAGCCCCGGTTCGGTGCTCCCGGCGGGTCCGGATCGAATTCCGAAGCTCCATCTGGCTCGTGCCAACGCTTGGCGGCGTCGAAATTCGCTCTCAGCCAAGACAATCCGTCTGCGGTATTCCGATTGGCACCGGGTTGGGGATTAACCCCGATCAAATCGCGATTCGGTGCGCTAGCCATTGTCACCCGCCTTTCGATCAGCGTACGAAATCCCGTGCGGGAGCAGAGTATACGGGGATCTGGTCTGCAGTCGGAGGCGTATAGGTCGCATTTGTGGTGACCTGAATGACCGAAGCCGC
Organism: uncultured Actinomycetota bacterium; assembly: GCA_963848185.1. Classification (GTDB taxonomy): domain Bacteria; phylum Actinomycetota; class Actinomycetes; order Mycobacteriales; family Mycobacteriaceae; genus Mycobacterium. Next base: position 33,427 of record CAWKCR010000004.1, on the reverse strand, counting down.
CCCGCGCAAACGTGTTCCGACGCCGAATGTCCGGACGTGGTAGGCGTCTACCAGCGGATAGGGACCGAGACCTGGAATATGGCGCAGCCCTTGCTGACTCGTGTCAGGATGCTGGCGGAAACCCACCACGTTGTTCGGCGAGTTGACGCCGCCTGAAGAGGCGACGATCACGTAACCGGCTGGCACGAAAGGACTTTCGACGAGTAGGCTCACGCCGTAGCTCCCCAGCACTTCGACGCCGCCGAAGATGTTCGAAACTGGCTGTCCTACAAGGTTATCCGACGTGAGATAGGGCGGGGCTTGGACGGCGGGGATGAAATCATGCCGCGCCAATGGACCAGATGGTTCCGCTGCCTCTTTAGGCCGAGACTCCTTTCCTTTGGCCCACGACTGAATCGCTTCTGACTCAACGGGATTGGCGAGGATGAGCATCTGACCGGATGTCTCGCCGCGACCGTAGCCGTGCGACCTCACTGCTTTAACGGCGTCCTCAATATCGGTGCTGTCGATCCTCGTCGCTCCGGAAGCCACGTACATCGTTGTGGTATCAGGGAATTCGGTTCCCATGTAGGGCGGGGGCGCGATGCCATCTTGGCCGTTCCGCAAACCGTAGCATTTCCAGCCGTTCTCATTTCGGGTTTCGGTCGGCAGCATCACCCGTCGTAATACCCGCCCCGTGGTGAGGCGATTGTCGGCGTGCAGGATTGCGTTGGCGACCGTGCGAACCTGCGAGGCTGTGGAATCGCGGAGGAATTTCCAGGTGAAAGCGGTGCGCCGGTCGTAATCCAGCCGGTCATACCCCAACAGCAGAGTCTCTGCGGGCGGTCCCTGCGCACTCGGGACGCCGTACTCGGTGGCCTCTTCGAAAGGCCCGATTGAGATCGCCTGGGGAACTGCCTCGCCGGGAACGGTGACTTTGAACGATAAAAGATCCGCGATTCCGGTTCGTTCCTTATTCCAGATGGCTCACGGCAGCCCGCCGTGCAGGGTTCCTTTCCCGCCATCCAATTTAGGGGTAATGCGCCAAAGACACTGCCACGCCAGAGTCGTCAACCGGTGTCGATTCGCGCGGCCACGGTGTGTCGGTCTGCAACGACTGAACCCTTTCCGCCCGGTTGATCCCGACGACATCACCGTCCTGGCGACCGGCGAGGATCTGGACGAGGCGGGCTAACGACCGGCAAACCTGACCAACCGGCCAGCAAAGCCTCTGGATAGCCCGAATTTTCGTTCGCCAGCCTAAATATGGCCTCTGACCAGGCATTATAGTTGTGGTCCCGGCTGGGATCGAACCAGCGACCTTCCGCGTGTGAAGCGGACGCTCTCCCACTGAGCTACGAGACCGGGGAGCCCGACCGAACGGGTCGAACGACGTCGAAGATTAGCACGCGAGGACCTGTCGGCCATATTTCGTCACATCCGCGAGCGACTTCCGGTATATGGTCACGCACCATGGCAAACTGCGGTCGCCTGCTCGCCGCCCTCACGGCGACGGTCGCAGCGGTGATGCTTTCCGGCTGTGGCAACGACGGCTCGACGGTCACTCAGTCCTCGGCCACCGCGAGCCAGGTCGACAACCCCACGAAGCAGACAAAGGCGCTCCCGGGCGAACAGAACCTCGAGGGACCGACCGCGAATGACAGCCCGCCAACCGCCGATCGCGAGGTCACCGGCGAGCTAACCGGATTCATATCGCCGAGTGGCAACGTCGCCTGCATGATCGACCCGTCATTTGTCCGCTGCGACATCATCGACCACGATTGGTCGCCGCCTCCCCGTCCCGCGGACTGCGAGTTCGACTACGGGCAGGGGATCACGCTAAGCCCGGGTGGCCCCGCCGAGTTCGTCTGCGCCGGCGACACCGCTTTCGGACCAGACGAGGTGCTCCCCTATGGCAGCACGATCGTCGCCGGCGTGCTGCAGTGCGACAGCGCGGAGTCGGGCTTCACATGCCGGGATGTCGAGACCGGCCAGGGCTTCTCGATTTCCCGCCAGGCGTATCAGCTGTTCTGACCTCGTGGGGGAACGGCCGGTTGCGGCCATCGTTAGGATTTGTGCGGCTACGCTTGAGTGGACTATCGTCGTCCTTCGCGACGGGCGGCGATGTCGTTCGTGGCGCGCGGATGTAGCGCAGTTGGTAGCGCATCACCTTGCCAAGGTGAGGGTCGCGGGTTCGAATCCCGTCATCCGCTCGAAGGTGCAGTGGCATCAACCCCAGCGGTGGAGTGGCCGAGTGGTGAGGCAACGGCCTGCAAAGCCGTGCACACGGGTTCGATTCCCGTCTCCACCTCCAAGCATGATCCCGGCGCGATTAGCTCAGCGGGAGAGCGCTTCCCTGACACGGAAGAGGTCACTGGTTCAATCCCAGTATCGCGCACCAAGTGTTTATGCAGGTAAGACGCCATTTTTCGATCTTCGGATTCGGGGGCGTGCCAAATGCGCCGGGCGGGTAACACAACCACGCCAACATCGTTCTGAAAGCAGTCGGCCCGCCGGACGTGGGATCAAGGGGTGGCGGGCCGAGGCGGAAATCAGTTAGAGCCCTTGCTTTGCTTCTGCGCTTGCTCGCGCGCCTTCCTGCGTTCCTTGATGGCTTTGCGTACCTTCCGGGGACCATAAGGCCAGCAGGAACTCCTCCTCCTCGCGCTGGTTCATGCCCCCCATGTCAGTCCAATGATCCCCGTAATATCGATCGACCAACGTCCATGCAGTCTTCCGGTCCAAGGGCTCCGACGGGCTTTCCTCAGGTTTCTTCATGTGCCGCGGAGGTAAAGACGTCGGGTCTGCGTCAGCCGCCGGCGTTAAAACCTCCGCCTCGGCCGATGTAGTCGTCCGGGCCGGGGCCGACTCCCCCTGCAGACTTCCAGGCTTCACGTCGGCGTTGGATCCATCGAAGTTGGACCCGTTCGAGCCGGAGCATCGCCGCGATCATCAGGGCAATGATCACGAGCGAGACGCCGACCACGAGGACAACCTGAACTGCACTCATACAGCGAAATGTACGCCGGTTTGCCCACGCCGCAGACCGACTTGCCAACGAAAGAGAACCGGCCTAGCCGTCAACGCCTACTAGAGGCCGCCACACTCCGATGGGCCGATGATCACGTTGAAGGGGGGCAATGCGCCGGCCGAGGCGGCAGAGGCGGGGGACCCACAGGGGGCGGCGGCGGAGGCGCAGCCTCATGCGGAACGCCATGCCACGGGTAGACGATATTGGTGGCCACGTCGACGGTACCCTCCGAGTTCCAGTACCAGTCGTGGCAGACATTCCAGTCCCACGTGATGACGTGGCTCCCCGGTATAAGGGGGTCGCCTGGGCACCAGTGAGTGCAGGTGAACCCGCCCGGGCAGTTCCCACCTTGATAGCTAGGGCCCCAGAAAGGGTCGGCTTAGGCAGTGCCTGCGCCCAGCCCCAGACCGACTGACACGAACGCCGTCGTTGCTAACCCCGCGATAAGTGGTCTTATGCGGTTCATGGTTGGTTCCTCTCGTTGCTAACCCCACGATCCGTCGTCTCATATCCTCAGATCGGCTGCGCGCGGGTCGTTACCATTGCTGCACACGTGGTGGAAGTTTCTTGCGGCGCTTCGAAGTGCCGGGACCAGACCACGTTGCCTTTGCTAACCCGCGATTCCTAGTCTCATCCGCCGAGGCTTGGGCCATGGCCAGGGTTCCCGGCGCCCGCGGTGACTTGAACGCCCGGCCATTTCGATTGCGGGTTGACGGCGATCGTGATCGGTCTGCCCGGCGCTTCCGGTTGCCCGTTAATCGGCTTGCCCGGCGGGTCCGGCTGCGGGTCGAAGGCCTGGGCGGTGCCCGAGGCGAGCCCCAACCCGGCCACCGCGACGCCGCCCGACAGCAGCGCCCCAGCAATGATCCGCTTCAGATTGTGAGTGGTGTTCATGTTGCGTTTCCTTTGGTTGTGTCGTTTACGCCGCATCGTCGGCGTCGCCAGTGCGGTTAAGTACAGACCGTGGGGGTCGCTACCGATCCCAACAACTGCGCCGGGTGTGGCGGTGCGGAAGTGCTGACCGTGATGTGCCCGATGCCGCCGCGCCGGGTTCCAAAATTCGAGAGAACCGTGTCCACTCCCGGCGGTGCCCACTAGGCTCTCGCCGTAGGCCAACCGGGCATGACGACCTAGGGGTGGGACATGTTTCGCAAACTGTTCGTCGCCGCCGCGATCGCGGGCGCTGCCATCGCCATGGCGCCGGCCGCCGACGCCGATGACCTGATGTATCCCGACAAGCCGGGGCGCTACGACACCGACGTGCCGGGGATGAACTACGACGCCCACCTCGCCGCGCCCTGCGACAACCATGAACTGTTCACCTTCGGTCGCGGGCCCGGTGGCGAGGCCCTGCAATGCAGTTGGATCCCCAACCAGTGGCCGCCCGTGTACACCGGCTTCTGGGTGACTTCCTACGAGTTGTACGGAGTTCAGGAGATCGGCGCGCCCTGCCCGAAACCGCAGGCGGCGGCCCAGCATCCCGACGGACGTCCGATGCTCTGCCTCGGCGCCCAGGGATGGCAGCCCGGCTGGTACAACCGCGAGGGTTTCTTCCCGGCGTGACCGTCGCTGACGACCACTACGCCACAAAGATGGCGTTCGCCGTCCAGTCGCGTGGCGTTTGTCTATTAGTCGCGCAGAGTCCGACTCGGTGCGGTTCCGAACGCCCGCTTGTAAGCCATGCTGAATCGGCCGGGATGCGTGAACCCCCAACGGCCGGCGATCGCGGTCACGGTATCGACTGACGGGTCGGCCCGCTGCAGGTCCTGGTGCGCGCGGTCGAGGCGAACACGCCGCAGGTACTCCAGTGGCGTCGTGCCGAGATGCCGACGGAAGGCGTACTGAACCGAACGCGGAGTGACGTTTAGAGCCGCCGCAATGTCGGTCAATCCGATGTCGCTATCGGCGTTGTTGTCGATAAACGCGATCGCCCGGCGCAGCGTCTGCGGTTGCGCGCCCGACGATTCGACAGGTTTCTGCATTAGCTACTCGATATACCCGAACACCAAACTCCGAAACCGGGGCGCCGCCGATCGCTCCCCTGACACGATTTGCGCCATGACCGAACGCATCGAAGTCCAGCGCACCATTGCCGCGCCGGCGGCCGACATCTTCGCGGTCCTGGCCGATCCACACGGCCACGTCGCGATCGACGCCTCCGGCATGCTGCAGGACGCCGACGGGGAGCCGGTTCGCGCCGTCGGTGACAGTTTCGTCGTGCATATGGATCGCGAGGCGCTCAACGACTATCCGCTTGGCAAGTACGACGTCACCGTCACCATCCGTGAGTTCGACAAGGACCGGCTGATCGCGTGGACGATCCTCGGCCAGATCCGCCCACAGATCGGGCATGTGTACGGCTACCGACTCGAGCCGGTAGCCGACGGCACGCTGGTCACCTCGTTCTACGACTGGTCCGACATCGACCCGCACTGGCGCGACGCCAAGATCTTCCCGGTGGTACCCGAGAGTGCACTGCGCGCGACTCTGGGCATCCTCGACCGTACGGTGCGCCGCGGCTACCCCCGCGGCTAGGCCTACCTGCCGCTAGATGGAGCCGCTGATGCTGACCCGCCGGCCGACGTTGACACACGCGCTGACGTTCGGTCGCGGCACGGGCACCGGGACGTATGCCGGCGGAGGCGGCGGAGGCGGTGGCGACGACTGCATCGGCACGCACACCGCGGAGACGTCATAGGTGCCTAGCCAAAGCGCCGACCCCAGATCGGCAAAATTGACGGCCCCGTTTACGTCAACCGCAGATTGACGAATACGCAGCGTCAACCTAGAGTTGACGCTATGACGCAGCCGACGCAGATCACCAATCCCGTCCGCCTCGACGACCTCATCGACGTCATCAAGAAGGTGCACACCGAGCCTCTCGAGCAACTCACGGACGCGGTGCTGGCCGCCGAGTCGCTTGGCGAGATCGCCGACCACCTCATCGGCCACTTCGTCGACCAGGCCCGCCGGTCGGGGGTGTCGTGGACCGACATCGGCAAGTGCATGGGCGTCACCAAGCAGGCCGCCCAAAAGCGATTCGTGCCCAAGGCCGACGCCGCGCTCGACCCGAATGCCGGCTTCGGCCGATTCACTCCCCGCGCACGCAACGTCGTCGTGGTCGCGCAGAACAAGGCCCACGAATCCGGCAACAACGAGATCGGGCCCGTCCACCTGCTGCTGGCGCTGTTCGCCGAGCCTGAGTCGCTTGCGGTGAAGCTGCTCGCCGGCCAGGGCATCGACGCCGATGCGGTGACCAACGCCGTGACGCTGCCTCCGAAGGTCGACGACGTGCCCCCGCTAGTCCCCTTCAACGGCCCGGCAAAGAAGGTGCTCGAACTGACCTTCCGCCAAGCATTGCGACTCGGCCACAACTACATCGGCACCGAACACATCGTGCTCGCGATGCTGGAAGCCGAAGAGGACGACGGCCCACTGCACGGCCTCGGCGTGGACAAGGAACGCTTCGAGAGCGATCTGGTCACCGCACTCGAGCCGTTCGCCAAGGACTGACCTCACATCCTCGGCCACAGCGCCGTCTTCATGATGTGAGGGTGCGACCGTTCGAAGATGTGGTGGCTGAGCACGGCGCGACCGTGCTGCGGGTCTGCCGCGCCGTCGTCGGTCCCGTCGACGCCGAGGACGCCTGGTCCGAGACGTTCCTGTCGGCGCTGCGGGCCTACCCCGACCTGCCCGCCGACGCCAACGTCGAGGCCTGGCTCGTCACGATCGCGCACCGCCGCGCCGTCGACGTCGGACGCGCCAAGTCCCGCCGACCCGTGCCCACCGACACGCTGCCCGACCGGCCAGCGCCACGAGCCGACCCGGCGGCCCGCGACCCGGACCTGTGGACGGCGCTGCGGCACCTGCCCACCAAGCAACGCCAGGCCGTGGCCTACCACCACATCGCCGGGCTGCCATTCGCCGAGATCGCCGAACTGCTCGGCAACTCCCCCGACGCCGCGCGCCGCGCCGCCGCCGACGGAATCAAGACTCTCCGCAAGCACTACCGTGAGGACGAAACATCATGAACGCCAACCTATTTGCCGAGCTGGCGACCGACGAGGACGCAACGCTCGCCCGCCTGCACCAGCGGCTGGCGCACGACGCCGACAGCGGCGGCGTGCTCGACGTCGCCTACCGCACCATCGACACGCCCGTCGGCACGCTGCTGCTGGCCGCCACCGCCGTGGGCCTGGTCCGGGTCGCCTACGACATCGAGGGCCACGACGCCGTGCTGGCCGGACTGGCCGACGCGGTGAGCCCACGCATTCTGCTCGCCCCCGCCCGGCTGGATGCCACGGCGCGGCAGATCGACGAGTACTTCGCCAAGCGCCGCACGGCCTTCGAGGTGCCGGTCGACCTGCGGCTCGCCGAGGGCTTCCGCCGCAACGTCATCGAGCATCTGCGCGACATCGGCTACGGCCACCGGGAAAGCTACGCAGCCGTGGCCGCCGCAATCGGTCACCCCCGCGCGGTGCGCGCCGTCGGGACCGCCTGCGCCCACAACCCGCTCCCGGTGGTGATTCCGTGCCACCGCGTGGTGCGGTCGGACGGCTCGACGGGTCAGTACGTCGGCGGGCCGCTGGCCAAGTCGACGCTGCTCGACCTCGAAGCCGCCTAACGGGGAATGAAACCCGTGGCCCGGCGGTAGAAACTACACATGAAACTCGACGACGCGGCACGTGAATTCATCGAATCAGGGACCGACGCCACGCTGGTCACCATCAACCCCGACGGCAGCCCGCAGGTCACCGTCGTGTGGGTGGCATTGGAATCGACGCCCGATGGTGACGAACTCGTGTCGGCGCACCTCGCCGAATACCAGAAGACTCGCAACATTCGCCGCGACCCGCGGGTGGCCGTAACGATCCTGTCCACCAAGCACCCGCTGCAGCAGACGCCGTACTTAGCCATCACCGGGACAGCGCGCGTTGTGGAGGGCGGTGCGCCCGAACTGCTCAAGAAGCTGGCCAAGACGATGCTCGGCTCGCGACGAGCACTTTCCGCCGCCGAATTCGCCGTCTGGATTGCTTACGCGCATCCGGATCGACAAGGTCGGCGGCTTCGGCACCTGGGCGTCCTGACGGCGAAGCGGCTGTAACACGTTTCAGTTTGTGCCATCATGCGATGATGCGTCGCTGCTTCGTGCTACATATCGCCGTGTTGGCGGCCGTCGCCGGGTTGACGGCTCCGACGGCGTCGGCCGAGACCCCGATCGGCAATCTTGGCGACACGCTACGTGTGGAGTTCAAGGGCATCGTCGCCGACGTGACCGTGCACGACGTACTGCCCACCGACCCTCCGCCGGGCTATGCCGCGACCGGTTCGCCGCGATGGATCAACCAAGGTGGCCCCTGGAAGGCGCCGGTGACCGTCCATGTCATCCAGGCGCCCACCCACTACGCGATGGCCAAAGCGTTCGCCTTCAACGGCGTCACTCCCTACGCCGACGCGTATGCGCCCAAGAACACCGATGCACCGGACGCGCTGCAATACGCGCTGCTGAACGCCCCGCCGGGGGCGACAGTCAACGGAGCGGTGTACTGGCAGGTCTACCGCGCCCTCGTGACGAACGTGGTTCTGCTCAACCCGCAAACGGGTGAGCACCTGGCCCAGTGGAACATCTGGCAGCCGGGGGCGCCGCTACCGTAGAGCCCCATGGCCATCGAGGTCGCGGCGGCTGATTACGCCGATATCGAGGAACTTGCCGACGTCGCCGCCCGCACCTTCCCGCTGGCCTGTCCCCCGTCGGTCACGCCGGAGAACATCGTCGCGTTCATCGACGAGAACCTGTCCGAGGCCCGGTTCCGCGACTACCTCGCCGCTCCCGACCGGGTGGTGCTCACCGCGCGCGAAGACGGCCGAATGGTGGGCTACGTCATGCTGATTCGCGGCGTCCCTGACGACGACGACGCCCAGCGGGCGGTCACCCTGCGCCCCGCCATCGAGCTGTCGAAGATGTACGTGCTGCCCGACAGCCACGGCGCGGGCGTCTCCGCGGCGCTGATGGCCGCGGCGCTGAACCGGGCCACAGAACTCGACGCCAGATGCGTATGGTTGGGCGTCAACCAGCACAATCAGCGCGCGCAGCGCTTTTACTGCAAGCACGGCTTTAGCATCAACGGCACCAGGACATTTCGGCTCGGCAGCGGCATCGAGAACGACTACGTGATGGTCCGCCCGCTTTCCTGATGCCGAGCAGACGCAAAGTGCCCCGACACGCCGCGATGTTTTGGGTACCTTTACGTCTCGCGGGAGGAGGCGCGGCCGCTCTGACCCGCCGCGGTCAGCGCCAACAGCCGTGACGTCGCCCGCAGATACTTCTTGCGGAACCCACCGGCCAGCATCTCGTCGCTGAAGATAGTGTCCAATTTCGTGCCCGAGGCCACCACCGGAATGCCGGCGTCATAGAGGCGGTCGGTCAACGACACCAACCGCAAGGCCACGTTCTGGTCGTCGATCGGATGAACGCCGGTGACGAACACCGCCGTCACGCCCTCGATCAACGTCAAGTAGCGCGACGGGTGCATCGTCGCCAGATGCCCGCACAGCGCGTCGAAGTCGTCCAGCGTCGCGCCGGACACGTCCGCGGCGCGGTCGGCCACCTCCTCGTCACTCAACGGCTCCGGCGCCGGTGGCAGATCCCGATGTCGATAGTCCGGCCCCTCGATCCGTACCGTGGTGAAAATTGCTGCGAGCGTGTGGATCTCGCGCAGAAAGTCCTGTGCTGCGAAACGGCCCTCGCCGAGCTGCTCGGGCAGCGTGTTCGACGTGGCCGCCACCGAAACACCGCGTTCCACCAGTTGCGACAGCAGCCGCGAGATCAGCGTGGTGTTGCCCGGGTCGTCCAGCTCGAACTCGTCGATGCACACCACGAAGTAATCGGCCAGCAGCTCGATGCATTCGACGAAACCGAACACGCCGGCCAGCTGGGTCAGCTCACCGAACGTGGCGAACGCCTTGGGTTCGGGCAGGTGAAAGTACGACGACGCCAACAAGTGCGTCTTGCCGACGCCGAACCCGCCGTCGAGGTAGAGCCCGACACCGGGCAGTACTTCGCGCCGGCCGAATATCTTCTTCTTGCCGGTCCGCCGAACGACCGCCTGCTCGCAAAATTGCCGACACGATCGCACCGCCTCCGCCTGCGACGGCTCGGCCGGGTCCGGCTGGTACGTGTCGAAGCCGACGTCGGCGAAGGTCGGCGGGGGAATCAGCTGAGCGATCAGCCGTTCGGGCGTGACGCTCGGGTGCCGATCGGCAAGATGGCCGACATCGCTGGACCCGTGCATGCAGGCAGCGTAGCGACGTGCTCAAATCGTGGTTATGCCCGACGACGGTGCTGGGATGCGGCTCACAGTGCTGGGCCCGCTCGACGAGGTCGACGACGGTCGGCTGACCGACTTCTACGCCTACCCCGACAACCTGCAGGCATGTTGGGTGCGCGGAAACATGATCGCCAGCCTCGACGGCGGGGCGACCGAACAAGGCACGACGGGCGGGTTGGCCGGGCCGGGCGACCGCGCCTTGTTCAACCTCATGCGCCACGCCGCCGATGTCATCCTGGTCGGCGCCGCCACGGTGCGGATGGAGCACTACTCCGGCGCACAGTTCAGCGTCGAAGCGCGGCAGGCCCGGCAGCGGCGCGGCCAGGCCGAGGTGCCGCCGATCGCCGTCGTCACCCAGACTGGCGACTTCCACCACGACGCCAAGCTGTTTACCCGCACCGAAGTTCCGCCGCTGATCCTGACCTGCACGCACACGGTCGCGGACATCCGCCGCCGCCTCGGCACACTGGCCGAGGTCATCGACGCGTCCGGCCCGGAGCCGGACACGGTCGACGGCGCGACCGTGCTGAAAATCCTGGCCGAGCGGAAACTGTTTCGGGTGCTCACCGAGGGCGGGCCGCAGTTCCTGAGCTTGCTGATCGAGAACGGCCTGCTCGACGAGCTGTGCCTGACGGTGGCACCCATCCTCGTCGGCGGTGTCGCGCGGCGAATCGCCACCGGCCCTGGCGAGGTGCACACCAAGATGCGGCGCACCCACCTGGTCACCGACGACGAGGACTACCTGTACACCCGTTACGTCCGAAGTGACTAGCGCGGCCATCAGTACTGTGGTCAGCATGCGTCGGCGTCGCCTGGTCCGGGCCCTGAGCCTGTCGACTGTCGTGCTGTCCGCTTTGCTGGCCGGCTGCGCGCCGGGGCTGGCCGCCAACCCTCGCTACGCCACCGACTCCGGCGCGGGACCGCAGGGGCAGCCGGAGACCACCAAACCGGTCGCCGGCCCGCCGCCTATCGAGGCGCCCAAGAACGACCTGAGCTGGCGGGAGTGCACGTCCCGGGTGTTCGGCGACGCCGCAGTTCAACCCATCCCCGGCGTGACACTGGACTGCGCCACCTACGACGCCGACCTCGACTCCATCAACGGCGCCATAGGCACGGTGAGCATCGGCGTGGTGCGGGCCCGTTCGGAGCAGACACCGGAGGACGCCGGCCCGCTGGTGATGACCACCGGGTCGGACCTGCCCTCGTCGGTGCAGCTGCCGGTGTGGCTGTCGCGCGCCGGCGCCGACGTGCTGAAGGCGCATCCCATCGTGGCGGTGGATCGCCGCGGCATCGGCATGTCGGGGGCGCTGGATTGCCGCGACCTGTTCGACCGTCAGGAGATGCTCGACCAGGCGCAGTTCGAATTCGGCGACGACCCCGTCGCCAACCTCGGTGCAATCACCATGACCGCGACCACCAGCTGCACCGACACCATCGCCCCGGGCGACTCGGCCTACGACAACTCGCACGCCGCCGAGGACATCGAGCGGCTGCGCAGCACGTGGGATGTGCCCGGGCTGGCGCTGCTGGGCATCGGCAACGGCGCCCAAGTGGCGCTGGCCTATACGGGATCGCACCCCAACAAAGTCGCGCGGCTGGTGCTCGACTCCCCGTTGCCGCTGGGCATCGCCGCCGAGGCGACCGCAGAACAACGCGTCAAGGGTGAGCAGGCCGCGCTGGACGCCTGGGCCGCGCAATGCGCCGCGACCAATTGCCCGCTGGCGCCCGACCCCAAGGCCGCGATCGACGCGCTGCTGGCGGACGCGCGGGACGGCAGCGGGCCGGGTGGCGCGTCGGTGGCCACTGTGGCCGACGCCATCACCACCGCGCTGGCCTACCCGCGCGGCGACCGCGTCAACGCAAGCAACGACCTGGCCGCGGCGGTGGCGTCGGCCCGCTCCGGCAACTCCAACCAGATGACCAACCTGATCACCCAGGCCGAGACGTTGCGCGAGACCGACGGTCAATTCGTCAACAGCTGTAGCGACGCGCTGAATCGGCCGACGCCCGACCGGGTCCGCGAACTCGTGGTGGCCTGGGGCAAGCTCTACCCGCAGTTCGGCACCGTCGGCGCGCTCGACCTGGTCACGTGCCTGAACTGGCCCAGCGGGTCGGCGTCGCAGGAACCGAAGAACCTGAAGATCCCCGTGCTCTTGTTGGGCGTGCAGAACGACCCGATCGTCGGCAACGAGGGCGTGGCCGCGGTCGCCGCCACGGTGATCAACGCCGGCACCGCCAACAGGCGGGTGATCTGGCAGGGCATCGGGCACGGCGCCACCATCTACTCGGCCTGCGCGCTGCCGCCGGTGATCGGCTACCTGGACAGCGGCAACCTGCCCGAGACCGACACGTACTGCCCGGCCTGACGCTCCGCGCCGGCGGCGTCGGTGTACGGTGCGCTGGTGGCGGCACCCGACTCCATCCGTACCGGCCTGCTGAACGCCTTTCGGCCCCGCACTTCCCCACCGAGCACGGCAACGGTGCTGCGGTCGATCCTGTGGCCGGTCGCGATCCTGTCGGTGATCCACCGCAGCTACGTCCTGGCCACCAACGGCTACATCACCGACGACTTCGGGCCGGTCTACCGCGCCGTCGTCAACTTCAAAATGGGCTGGGACATCTACAACGAGCACTTCAATCACGTCGACCCGCACTACCTCTACCCGCCCGGCGGCACGCTGATCATGGCGCCGTTCGGTTACCTACCGGTCGACGCGTCGCGGAACTGGTTCATCGTCTTCAACACGCTAGCGATCGTGATCGCTGGCTACTTTCTGTTGCGGCTCTTCAAGTTTGGCCTTGCGTCGGTGGCTGCGCCCGCGCTCCTGTTGGCGATGTTCTGCACCGAAAACGTCACCAACACACTGGTATTCGGCAACATCAATGGCTGCATCCTTCTGCTGGAGGTGTTGTTCTTCCGGTGGCTGCTGGACGGCAACAAGAACCACGAGTGGTGGGCGGGCGTGGCGATCGGGCTGACGCTGGTGGTCAAGCCGCTGTTGGCGCCGCTGCTGTTGCTGCCGCTGCTGAACCGGCAGTGGCGGGCGTTGGCGACGGCGTTCGTGGTGCCTCTGGTGTTCAACGCGGCGGCGTGGCCGTTGATCAGCGACCCGATGAACTTTGTCACCCGCACGCTGCCGTACATCTTCTCCACCCGCGACTACTTCAACAGCTCGATCCTCGGCAACGGCGTCTACTACGGCCTGCCGATGTGGCTAATTCTGTTGCTGCGCATCATCTTTGCCGCGCTTGGGATGGCGAGTCTCTGGCTGCTGTACCGCTATTACCGCACCCGAGAGCCCCTGTTCTGGATGGCGACGTCCTCGGGTGTGCTGCTGATTACGTCCTGGCTGGTGCTGTCGCTGGGCCAGGGTTACTACTCGATGATGCTGTTCCCGTTCTTGATGACGGTGGTGCTGCCGAACTCGGTGATCCGCAGCTGGGTGGCGTGGCTGGGCATCTACGGCTTCATGACCATGGACCGGTGGCTGCTCGGTCACTGGCCGACCACGGGCCGCGCGCTCGAGTATCTGAAGATCACCTACGGCTGGTCGCTGATCCTGGTGGTGGTGTTCGCGGTGCTGTACTTCCGCTACCTCGACGCCAAGGAAGAGGGCCGGCTTGATTCCGGTATCGACCCGCCGTGGATGACCGAGAAGGAGCCGAAGCCCGTCGCGCCGGGATGAGCGACATTGTCGCTGAGAGCCGGGCACGGGTAACACACCGGCGAGCTGAGCTAGCGTAGAGCCATGACGACTCCGCGTCCCAAGGTGGAACTGACCGACGACGAGTGGCGCGAGAAGCTCACCGCCGACGAGTTCGCGGTGCTGCGCCGGGCAGGCACCGAGCGGCAGTTCACCGGCGAGTACACCGACACGAAAACCGAAGGTATCTACGAATGCCGGGCCTGCGGCGCCGAGTTGTTCCGCAGCAGTGAGAAGTTCGAATCCCATTGCGGCTGGCCGTCTTTCTTCGACCCGGCCAACTCCGACGCGGTGATCCTGCGGCCGGACGGCTCCTTGGGAATGGCTCGCGTCGAGGTTCTGTGCGCCAACTGCCACGGCCACCTCGGCCACGTGTTCGAAGGCGAGGGCTACCCGACGCCGACCGATCAGCGGTACTGCATCAATTCGATCTCGCTGCGACTCGTTCCCTCGTAGTGGAGGACAGCAGGTCGAGCATGTCGGGCGCGGCAAGTGGCGGACTGTAGTAATACCCTTGCGCGACCTCGCAGCCGTACGCGCGGAGCCTCGCAGCGGTTTCGGCGTTCTCGACACCCTCGGCGACGGTTGACACACCCAGCGTGTGCGCCAGGTCGATGATCGCGCGCACGATCGCCGCGGCACGCGGGTCGACGAGGACCGGCGCGATGAACTCCCGGTCGAGCTTCACTTCGTCGATGGCCAGGTCGCGCAGATGACGCAGCGCGGAGTAGCCGCTGCCGAAGTCGTCGATCGCGATTCGCATCCCGTGCGCGCGCAATCTGTCGAGCACAGTGCGGGTCCGGTCCATGTTGTCGAGCAGGAGGTCCTCGGTGATCTCGACCGTCAGCGCGTCCGCGCTAAGGTTGCGATCGGCGAGCGCACGCACGAGCTGGTTCGGCAAGTCCAGATCGCCCAGCGACGGGGCGAACAGGTTGACGGCAATCGGTACCCCGACACCCCTCGAATGCCATTGCGCGGTATCGTCGAGGGCCTGCGCCAGCACCAGTTCGGTGACGGAGCGCATGAGGCCGTGCTGTCGGACCAGGGGCAGGAAGTGGTCCGGCCCCAGCAGACCGCGTTCGGGATGGGGCCAGCGAACCAACGCTTCGACGCCGACGATCTCGTCGTCGCGCATATCGAACTTGGGTTGATAGACCACGCTCAAACCAACGTTGTCGATCGCGTGGCGCAGTTGGCCCAGCAGCCGAACCGCGAACGCACCGTTACGCCCGGCGCCGCCATGTGTTTCGGTGGCCAGATCGAGCTCTTTCGTATCGAACAAGTGCATGTCCGGGGCGAACGTGTGCACGCCACCGGACCGCGCACGTTTCGCCGAATACATCGCCACATCGGCCTGTTTCAGCAGCGCGTCGGCGGAAATCTCGGGTTGGCCGGCCGATGCCGCGGCGAGCCCGATGCTGGGCCGCATCAACAGGTCGTGGCCGTCGATGAGGAAAGGCTCGTCGAAGGCCTGCACCACACGATGCGCGACCAGACGCGAATGATCGGCCATGCCCTCCATCAGCACTGCGAACTCGTCGCCGCCCAGCCGGGCGACCGTGTCGCTGGTCCGCACGCAACCGAGAATCCGATCCGCTGCCTGAATCAGCAACACGTCTCCGGCGGGATGGCCCAGGCTGTCGTTGACGAGTTTGAAATCGTCGAGATCCAACGACAACACCGTCACCGACTGGTTATCACGTTGGTGCAGTTGCATCGCATGGGTCAGGCGGTCGTGAAACAGCGCGCGGTTCGCCAGGCCGGTAAGTGGATCGCGCAGTGCCTGATCGGCCACGGTGTCCAGCAGCCGGCGGTTCTCCCCGACCACGATGAATTGCCGGACCAACACCCCCGCCACCAGCAGCATCGATGATGCGACGAGGGGACCCATGCCGGGTGTGGACATGAACGCCGGCGCGCACACCGCCGCGGCCACCACCAACGGCAGATACGGCAACCACATCTCCGCCCGTGAGGGCACGCGCGTCACCTGTTCCTCGGTGAACGCCGTCCGGCGACTGACGAGCCCCGCCATGCCCAGCAGCAGCAAGCTCACGACCCAGCCGACGTCGATGACATTACCGCTGTGGTAGGAACTCTGGGCGCTTAGGTAGGCAAAGGCGCTGTCCGACAAAGCATTTAAGACGAGCCCCGATGTCAGCAGCAGAAGCGTGATCCGGTGACCGCTGCGCGCACGAACCATGACCAACAGCGCCATCGTGAGGATCACGACGTCGGTGACGGGATAGGCCAACGACAGCCCCGCCGCGAGGGGGCTCGGGCCGCCTGCGTCGTAGACACTTCGCAGCACGGTCACCCAGGACACTCCGAACAGCGCGCTGGCGACGATCAGCCCGTCCAGCACCAGACGGGATTCAGAGTGGCCCGAATAACCTGTGGGAAGCAGTAGCAGCGCCAGGCAGGCGCCGAGCGGGAAGAGCAGATAGGCGATGTCTGCCACCGACGGGAACGGATCCACCCCGAGAACCAGCTCATAGTAGGCCCAGAGAGCCTCGCCGACGGTCCACCCCGCGAGCCCGACGGTCAGGCAGATCCACGCAGTCCGCTGCCGGCCGCGCGCCGCGTGCGCGGCGGACCCCGCACAAACGGTGGCGAACAGTGCAAAGCCCACCAGCCCAAGCTCGGACACGACTCGGACGGTCGACTCACCACCCCAGCCGCCGACCAGCCACACGACCAAGGCAATGGCCGCGGCCGTGGCGATAGCCACGACCCACACGAACTTGGACACCAGATGGAGGCTAGCAACATTTCGCGACGTACGAAACAGGAAAGCGAGCCCGCCTCGATTCCGTTTGCCGAAGCAAGGGCTTAGTGCAATGTACGGGGTAGTCGATCCACCGTCTCGGATGGAATGATGTTGCCAACCCTTCCGGTGACGCTCGCAAAGGCCCGCCGGCAATCTGGCCCAGCAAACGTATCAGGGCAGTTTGGCGACGAGTTCTTCCACGCCGACGCGTGGGCCGGTGAAGAACGGGGTCTCCTCGCGGACGTGGCGGCGCGCGTCGGTGGCCCGCAGATCGCGCATCAGGTCGACGATGCGATGCAACTCGGGCGCCTCGAACGCCAAGATCCACTCGTAGTCGCCGAGTGCGAACGCCGGCACGGTGTTGGCCCGGACGTCTTTGTAGTCGCGGGCGGCCATTCCGTGCTCGGCCAGCATCCGGCGGCGCTCCTCGTCGGGCAGCAGGTACCAGTCCAGCGATCGGACGAACGGATACACGCAGATGTATGCGCCCGGTTCCTCGCCCGCCAGGAACGCCGGGATGTGGCTCTTGTTGAACTCGGCCGGACGGTGCAGTGCGACGCTGCTCCACACCGGCGTGGTGGCCCGGCCCAGCGCGGTCGTGCGGCGGAAATCCGAATACGTGGCCTGCAGCGCCTCCACGGTCTCGGCGTGCGTCCAGATCATGAAGTCGGCGTCGGCCCGCAAACCGGCGACATCGTAGAGGCCGCGCACCACCACGCCGTTGTCTTCCTGCTGCTTGAAGAAGGTTGCGGTCTCGTCGACGATCGCCGCACGCTCGTCACCGAGCGTCCCTGGACGCACCGCGAACACTGAGAACATCAGGTAGCGGATGGTGGCGTTGAGGGTGTCGAAATCGAGCTTGGCCATGGCTCCTATCGTGCCACGCGGGTGGTGACCAGCGACGCTGCTGCCCCGGTGGCCGCGGCAATGCAGGCCGGCACCCCGATTCCCTCCAGATAGCCGCCCGCGACCGCCAGCGTCGGCGGCAGACCCGCCCGCAGCTCGGCGACGAGGTCGCCGTGCCCGGGCCCGTACTGCGGCATCGCGTCGATCCAGCGCGCCACATGACAATCCACGGGCTCCACGCCGACACCGAAGACGGTGGCCAGGTCCTGCGCCGACCATGACAGCAGATCCTCGTCGCCCGCGCTGCGGGCCATGTCGTCGCCGAACCGGCCGAACGACAGCCGCACCAGCTCGACATTGCCGCGTTGGCCCCATTTGCGGGACGACAGCGTAATCGCTTTGGCGCGCAACCGTTCTCGACTGGCCACCAAGACCCCGGACTGGTCGGGCAGCGGCGTGCCGCCCGGCAACGCCAACGCCACCAGCGCCGTCGACGCTACCGCGATGCGCCGCGCGGCCGCCGCGGTCCGTGGGGCGACGCCTTCGATCAGCCTCGGCAGCCTGGGCGCGGGCACGGCTAGCACAACCGCGTCGGCGTGCCAGCGCGCCCCCTCGTCGTCGACCAGCTCCCAGCCGCGCGCCGAGCGGTTTACCCGCTGGACGGCCACGTGGGCCCAGCGGACGCCCGCCCGGCGGATGAGCTCATCGACCAACACCGCATAGCCGCCCTCGACGGCACCGAAGACCGACACCGTGAGCGGAGGCGGCATCGCCTCGCGCACGGCGTCCGTCAGGTTGGGCACACCACGGTCCAGCGCTACGGCCAGCGTCGGTGCGGCCGAGCGCACGCCGATGGTGGCCGCCGACCCCGCATACACGCCCGCCAGCAGAGGGTCGACCGAGCGGGCCACCACCTGCTCGCCGAACCGGTCGCCGACCAGCTCGGCGACTGTCGGGTCGGCGCCGGGGCGCCAGGAGAACGGCCGGGTTGGTTCGTCGAGCATGCGCGTGATGGTCACATCGTCGACCAGTCCTGCCAGCGACGACGGCTGCGCCGGGATGCCGTTGAGAGTGTCCTTCGGCAGCGGGTGCAGCCGACCCTGGCTGTAGATCAGCGGCCGCGCACCGGTGGTGGCGATCTGCTTGCCGGCCAGTCCCAGCTCGGCCAGTAGCGCCGGCACCTCCGCCCGGCGTGCGACGAACGCCTCGGCACCGACGTCCAGCGGCTGGCCGCCGACCCGCTCGGTGCGCAGCACGCCGCCCAGCCGGTCGGCCGGGTCGAACACCGTGATCGACGCGTCCGGCCCCGCCGCCACCCGCAGCCGATATGCCGCGACGAGACCCGAAATCCCGCCGCCGACAACGCAATACGAGACGCTCACAGCGAGTGCACCAATGCCACGACGTCGGTGATCACGCCGGGGTCGGTGCTGGGCAGCACGCCGTGGCCGAGGTTGAACACGTGACCGGCCGCGCCCGCGTCGACCGCGCGCCGGCCGTCCTCCACGACGGCGCGGACCGCGCGGTCGACCACCGGCCAGCCCGCCAGCAACACCACCGGGTCGAGGTTGCCCTGCAGCGCGGTACCGGGCTCGACGCGCGCGGCGGCATCGGTCAGCGACGTCCGCCAGTCCACGCCGACCACGGCCGGGGCCCCACGCCCCGAAACAGCCTCGGCCATCGCGCCCAGCAGTTCGGCGGTGCCCACCCCGAAATGCGTCATCGGCACACCGGCGCCGGCCAGCGTCGAAAACACCCGGGCGCTGTGCGGCAACACGTAACTGCGGTAGTCGGCCAGCGACAGCGTGCCGGCCCAGGAATCGAACACCTGGATGGCGTCCACTCCGGCCGCGACCTGCGTCTGCAGGAACGCGATCGTCACATCGGTCAGCGTCGTCATCAGCGTGTGCCACGTGTCGGGTTCGCCCAGCATCATCGCCTTGGTCCGCTCGTGATGACGGCTGGGACCGCCCTCGACGAGGTAGGACGCCAGCGTGAACGGGGCGCCGGCGAACCCGATCAGCGGGACGTCGCCCAGCTCCGACACCAGCGACGACACCGCGCTCGCAACCGGCGCAACCTGGTGCGGCTCAAGCGGTTTCATAGCCCTGACGTCGCTGATGCTGCGCACCGGGTGCTCAATCACCGGGCCGACGTCGGGAACGATGTCCAGTTCGATGCCGGAGGCCCGCAGCGGCACCACGATGTCGGAGAACAGAATGGCGGCGTCCACGCGGTGCCGGCGCACCGGCTGCAGCGTGATCTCGGTGATCAACTCGGCATCGAAGCACGCCTGCATCATGGTGTTCCTCGCCCGCAACGCCCGGTACTCCGGTAGCGAACGTCCGGCCTGCCGCATGAACCACACCGGCACGCGGTGAGGTTTGCGGCCACTTGCTGCGGCCAAATAGGGCGACTCGGGCAGCTCACGGCGGGTATTCATCGGCCCTAATGCTGCCATGCGCCCTGAGCCGGCCTCCTACTCGTCGGCAGGCAGGCGGCCATGGTGCCGCCCTGCTCGGACGGGACGGCCGAGCGCGCCGCGCGCCTCCTCATGGACCGGTCGTAGCCCGTCGGCTCTGCAAAATCGGCGCGCCTGCGCACAGACCTGGACAGATGAGCTAGCGTCAAACGGCGTGACCACCGCCGAACCGGCTCAGTTCCGTGAAGCGGTGGCGGCGATGAATGCCACCACCGTACGACCGGAGATCGAGCTCGGCCCGATCCGTCCGCCGCAGCGGCTGGCGCCGTTCAGCTACGCGCTGGGCGCTGAGGTCCGACACCCCGAGACGGCCATCGTCCCCGAGCGGTCGGAGGGTGACGCGTTCGGCCGGCTGATCCTGCTGCACGACCCCGAGGGCGCGGAGGCCTGGGACGGCACCATGCGGCTGGTCGCCTACATCCAGGCCGACCTGGACTCCAGCGAGGCCGTCGACCCGCTGCTGCCCGAGGTCGCTTGGAGTTGGCTCGTCGAAGCACTGGAGTCACGTGCCGAGCACGTCACGGCGCTGGGCGGAACCGTCACCGCGACCACGTCGGTGCGCTACGGCGACATCTCCGGCCCGCCGCGCGCCCATCAGTTGGAGCTGCGGGCGTCGTGGACGGCGACGACGCTGGAGTTGGGCCCCCATGTGCAAGCGTTCTGCGAAGTGCTCGAGCATGCCGCCGGCCTGCCCCCGGCGGGAGTCACCGACCTGGGCTCCCGCACCCGCGCCTGACGATGGCCGACCCCGAGGAGTCTGGCTCCGACGCGGCCGCCGACGAGACCGAAACCGCAGAGCCCGAGGCCACGCCGCTGCTGGCGCCGAACGACGGGGTGCCCGAGCTGTCGGTCAGTTCTGGCGAAATCGCCAGGGCGGCAGAACTTTTAGCGTCGGGACAAGGACCATTCGCGGTCGACGCCGAACGGGCGTCGGGTTTCCGCTATTCCAATCGTGCCTATCTGGTGCAGATCCGCCGCGCCGGGGCGGGCACGGTGCTGATCGACCCCGTCAATCACGGCGGTGACCCGGTCACCGCACTGGCTCCGGTCGCCGAAGTGCTGGCCACCGACGAGTGGGTGCTGCACGCGGCCGACCAGGATCTGCCGTGCCTGGCCGAGATCGGCATGACTCCGACGAAGCTGTATGACACCGAGCTGGCCGGCCGGCTGGCCGGCTACGACCGGGTGAACCTCGCCGCGA
Organism: uncultured Actinomycetota bacterium; assembly: GCA_963848185.1. Lineage (GTDB taxonomy): Bacteria > Actinomycetota > Actinomycetes > Mycobacteriales > Mycobacteriaceae > Mycobacterium. Next base: position 12,086 of record CAWKCR010000004.1, on the reverse strand, counting down.
TGGTGCAGCGGCTGCTCGGCCTGCAGCTGACGAAGGGACACGGCGCGGCCGACTGGTCGAAGCGGCCATTGCCCCATGAATGGCTGAACTACGCCGCATTGGATGTCGAGGTGTTGCTGGACCTGCGCGACGTGATCGCCACCGTGCTCGAGGAGCAGGGCAAGACCGACTGGGCGGCACAGGAATTCGAGTATCTACGCACCTTCCAGGCCGCGCCAACGCGCCGGGACCGCTGGCGTCGCACATCGGGCATCCACAAGGTGCGCGACCCACGGGCACTGGCCGCGGTGCGCGAGCTGTGGACCACCCGAGACCACATCGCCCGTCACCGCGACATCGCGCCGGGCCGCATCTTGCCCGACGCCGCGATCATCAACGCCGCCACCGTCGACCCCGACACCGTCGAGCAACTGACCGCGCTGCCGGTGTTCGGTGGTTCGAAGCAGCGCCGCAGCGCGCGGGTGTGGCTGGACGCGTTGGCCCGCGCCCGCACCACTCAGGATCCGCCACCGGCTCAGGAGCCGTCGAACGGACCGCCGCCGGCGTCGAGGTGGGCACGCCGCAAGCCTGAAGCCGCAGTACGGCTGGAGGCGGTTCGCGCAGGTCTTGCCGAACTGTCGCAACGGGTTTCGGTGCCTACGGAAAACCTCGTCTCCCCCGACGTGGTGCGTCGGCTGTGCTGGGACTGGGGGCCGGTCGAGGACACCGCCGCCGCCGTCGACGACTTCCTGCGCGATGCACAGGTCCGGAAGTGGCAGCGCGAGCTCGTCGTCCCGGTGCTGGCGGAGGCGCTGACCTCTTAGCGCGAGCAGTCACAGAATCGCACAAAACAGGCCACGCGAGAGCGCGTCTGCGTCTGCTCGCCGGGGTTAATGCCCTGGTAGACGGGCCGCGCCCAACCAGGGTATCTGCGAGTGTGCGGTTCAGTTTTCACCACCCACGGCGGAGCGCAGCTCCCCTGACAGCTGCTCGCCGGGTTAGTCGAGGCGCTCGCTGACTTCGGGCTCGGCGACGGGTGCACCGAGCGCGGCCACCCAGCCGGTGATCTGGCGGGCGATGTTCCGGTCGGTCAGGCCCACATCGGTGAGCACCTCACCGCGCGACGCCTGCGCGAAGAACTGCTGCGGCAACCCGAGGTCGCGGCACGGCACGTCGATCTCGGCGCGGCGCAGCGCCGCCGACACCGCAGACCCGACACCGCCCTGTACGCCGTTGTCCTCGACGGTGACGACCAGCTTGCGCACCGTCGCCAACTCCGCGATCGCCTCCGGCACCGGCACCACCCAGCGAGGGTCGACCACCGTCACGCCGATGCCCTGGTTGCGCAGCCGATCGGCCGTCGCCAGCGCCATCGCCGCGAATGGCCCGACCGCCACCAACAGCACGTCTTCGGACAGGCCCTCCGCAGGCACCGCCAGCACGTCGACGCCGCCGCGTCGCTCGAGCGCCGGAATGTCTTCGCCCACATCGCCTTTCGGGAAGCGAATCGCGGTCGGTCCGTCGTTGACGTCGAGCGCCTCGCCGAGTTCTTCGTTGAGACGGGCGGCGTCACGGGGCGCGGCGACCCGCATGCCGGGCACTATGCCCAGCATCGACAGGTCCCACATGCCGTTGTGGCTGGCGCCGTCCGGACCGGTCACGCCCGAACGGTCCAGCACCATCGTCACCGGCAACTTGTGCAGCGCGACGTCCATGATGACCTGGTCGAACGCCCGGTTCAGGAAGGTCGAATAGATGGCCACGACGGGATGCAGGCCACCCATCGCCAGGCCGGCGGCCGACGTCATCGCATGCTGCTCGGCGATGCCGACGTCGAAGAAGCGGTCCGGGAACCGCTGCCGGAACGCGCTCAGGCCGGTCGGGCCGGGCATCGCGGCGGTGATCGCCACGATGTCGCGGCGCTTGGCGCCGTAGGCGATCAACGCCTCGGAAAACGTCGACGTCCAGCCGGGCCCGGGAACCGACGTGGCCAGCCCGGTCTCGGGGTCGATGACACCGCACGAGTGCATCTGGTCGGCCTCGTCGTTCTCGGCCGGCGGGTAGCCCATGCCCTTGCGGGTAACGACGTGCACGATCACCGGCGCGTTGAAGCCCCGCGCGCTGCGCAGCGCACTCTCCACGGCGTGTTCGTCGTGGCCGTCGATCGGCCCCACGTACTTGAGCCCGAGGTCGGTGAACATCACCTGCGGCGACAGCGCGTCCTTGATCCCGGCCTTGATGCTGTGCATGCACTGGTAGCACAGCTCGCCGATGAGCGGCAGGCCGCGCACCGCCTTGCGGCCTTCCTCGAGCACCTTCTCGTAGCCCGGCTGCAGCCGCAGGCCGGCCAGGTGCTCGGCGAACCCGCCGATCGTCGGCGCATAGCTGCGGCCGTTGTCGTTGACGACGATGACGACCGGCCGCCGCGCCGTCGCGATGTTGTTCAGCGCCTCCCAGCACATGCCGCCGGTGAGCGCGCCGTCCCCGACGACGGCGACCACGTGGCGGTTGCGGTGCCCGGAGAGCTCGAACGCCTTGGCCAGCCCGTCGGCGTACGACAGCGAAGAACTGGCGTGGCTGGACTCCACCCAGTCGTGCTCGCTCTCGCTGCGCGACGGATAGCCCGACAGGCCGCCCTTTTTGCGCAGCGTGTCGAAGTCGAGGCAGCGCCCGGTCAGCATCTTGTGCACGTAGGCCTGGTGGCCGGTGTCGAAGATGATCGGATCGTGCGGCGAATCGAACACGCGGTGCAGCGCGAGCGTGAGCTCGACCACACCGAGATTCGGGCCGAGATGCCCGCCTGTTGCAGCGACCTTGTGGATCAGGAATTCCCGGATTTCCTGCGCCAGATCGCTTAGCTGCGACTGGGTCAGGTGCTGCAGATCGGCGGGACCGCGGATCTGTTCAAGCATTAGGTCAGTGTACGCACGCGGGTCCGCGTCAGTCCTGTCGAGCTTGGTAGATGTCGGGCACACCGTCATGGTCGGTGTCAGCAGTCTCGGCTGCCTCGATGCGGCGGTAGGCGGCATTGCGGCTCAACAACACCAGCGCGGCCAGTACACCTGCGGCAACGGACCCGACGAGCACGCCGATCTTGACGTCGGCGCTAGCGGCGGTGCCATGTCCGAACGCCAGTTCACCGATCAGTAACGACACGGTAAAGCCGATGCCGGCCAATAGAGACACGCCGAGAACGTCGCGCCAGGCCAGGTCGTCATCGAGGCTGGCATGGGTGAATTTGGCCAGCAGGAATGCGGTGGCGAACACCCCGAGGGGTTTGCCGATGACCAGGCCCGCGATCACGCCGTCGGTCAGTGGATTCAACAGCGATTCGCCGAACCCGGACCATCCGCCAACCGTCACACCTGCGGCGAAGAACGCGAACACCGGAACTGCGAAGCCCGCGGACACCGGCCTCAGGGTGTGCTCGAACAGCTCGGCCGTGGGGTGCCCGAATCGGCCAAGCACCGGCACCGCGAAGCCCAACACCACCCCCGCGACCGTGGCGTGCACGCCGCTGGCGTGCACCAGCGCCCAGGCGACCACCGCCAGCGGCACCAACAGCCACCAATGGTGAACCCCTCGCTGCACCGCCAGCGCGAACAATCCGATCGGGATCAGGGCGAGTGCCAGCGGCCCCATCGAGAGGTGGTCTGTGTAGAAGACGGCGATGACGGTGATGGCCAGCATGTCGTCGACGACCGCCAGCGTCAGGAGGAAGGTGCGCAGCGCGGTCGGCAGATGGGTGGACAACACCGCCAGTACCGCCAGAGCGAACGCGATATCGGTGGCGATCGGCACCGCCCAGCCGTCGAGGTTTTCGGGATGGCCGGCGGCCAGGTTGATCCCGATGAAGACGGCGGCCGGGACGATCATGCCGCCGACGGCCGCGGCGATCGGCAGCGCCGCCCGCGCTGGGTCGCGCAGATCGCCGGCGACGAACTCGCGCTTGAGTTCCAGCCCGACGACAAAGAAGAAGATCGCCAGCAGCCCGTCGGCCGCCCACGCCGACAGGGACAAGTGCAGATGCAGCGATTCCGGACCGATCGCGAACTCGGATATCGCGCGGTAAGACTGTGACCACGGCGAATTCGCCCACAGCAGGGCCGCGCACGCGGCAGCCAGCAGCAGCATGCCACCGACGGTCTCTTTGCGGAGGATCTCGGAAAACCGTTGCGACTCCGACCACGAGCCGCGCGTCAGCAGTCGCAGAGGCATTGAGCAGAGTCTAGTGATCGAGCGCAAACGTCATATCCGGTTGCCCCGCAGGACCCTTTGCGGCATCTTTACACCTGGAGCGCCGGGAAGTCTGGTCGGCAGTCGCACCTCCGGTGACGACTCAAACGACGGCCGCGGGGGTTATCAGTGGCGCTGCAACGAGCGTTCGGCGGAAATCAGCTCCGCAAAGGAACCGTATGGATTTGCCCGCATACCCACTGTGGCGACGTAGCGTTGATGTATGCGCGCCGAACAGATCGCCGAGGAGTTTCCGGTCGTCGCGCTGGACTCCAATGCGCTCGATGCGGTGCGCCTGTTGGCCACCCACCGACTCCCCGGACTCCTCGTCACGGATCGGGCCGGGACGCCGGTGACGATATTGCCGGCGTCGCAGGTCGTAAAGCTGGTGGTGCCCGCATACGTGCAGGAGGACCCGTCGCTGGCCGGGGTGCTGAGCGAATCGATGGCCGACCGGATCGCCGACAAGCTTGGAGGAAAGTCGGTCGAGCAGGTATTGCCCAAGCCGCCGCCGCACATGGCGACGGTGAAGGCCGACGACACCATCGTCGAGGTGGCGGCGATCATGGCCCGCAACCGCTCGCCGCTGGTTTGCGTCATTGGTGGCGAGGGACTCGTCGGCGTGATCACCGCCGCACGCCTGCTCGCGGTGGCTCTCGGGTCAAACGGAGCGCCGATAGCCGGGGGGTGATCCGGTGGCGATCGTCGCGTTAGGCGTCTTCATCGTCGCCTATGCGCTGATCGCGACCGAACGCATCCACAAGGTGAAAGTCGCCCTCGGCGGAGCGGCGGTGGTGCTGGCACTGGGGATCGTCGGCTCCGACGACGTCTTCTACTCGCACGAGACCGGAATCGACTGGGACGTAATCTTTCTGCTGCTGGGCACGATGGTGATGGTCGGGGTACTGCGCCAGACGGGCGTGTTCGAGTACGTGGCCATCTGGGCAGCCAAGCGAGCCGGCGGTTCCCCATTGCGGGTGATGATCCTTCTGGTCCTCATCACCGCGGTGGCGTCGGCCGCGCTGCCGAACGTGACCATCGTGCTGCTCATGGCGCCGGTGACGCTGCTGGTGTGCGATCGCCTCGACATCAACCCGATACCCTTCCTGATCGCCGAGGTGCTCGCGTCCAACATCGGCGGTGTGTCGACGCTGATCGGTGACCCCCCGAACATCATCATCGGGAGCCGGGCGAACCTGTCGTTCAATGACTTTCTAATAAATCTGGCACCCGTGGCGATCATCGCAATGGTCGCCTTCGTGGCGGTGTTGCCGCTGCTGTTCCGCGGCACATTCGACGTGCATGCCGATCGGGTCGCCGAAGTGATGTCCCTGAACGAACGCGAGGCGATCCAGGATCTGCGGCTACTGGTCAAATCTGGCGTCGTTATGGTCTTGGTCTTCGCCACGTTCGTCGCGAGCTCCGCCATCCACGTCGAACCATCGGTCGTGGCGCTGATCGGTGCCGGTGTGATGGTGACGATTTCAGGACTGGAACACGTCCACTACCTGGCCAGCGTCGAATGGGAAACGTTGTTGTTCTTCGCCGGCTTGTTCATTCTGGTGGGATCGCTGGTCAAGACCGGGGTGATCGCGGATCTCGCTCGCCTGGCCGGCGACGTGACTGGCGGAGATGCGCTCTTCGCGACGATGCTGATTCTTGTTGTCTCGGCGGTGCTTTCGGGTCTGATCGACAACATCCCGTATGTCGCCACGATGACCCCGGTCGTTGCCGACCTCGCCACGACGATTCCCGATCCCGGCCACGCGCAGGCCCTGTGGTGGGCGCTGGCGATCGGCGCGGGCTTCGGCGGGAATATGACGGCCGTCGGCGCAAGCGCTAATGTGGTGGTGATCGGCATCGCCGCCCGCGAAGGCTTTCCGATTCGATTCTGGGAGTTCACCCGGAAGGGGGCGGTGGCGATGGCGCTGACGGTCGCCGTGGCCGCCCCGTATCTGTGGTTGCGCTATTTCGTCCTCGGCTGACCAACTTGAACAGGATCACCAATACCTCACCGAGGGTGGCGTTTTCACTCCTCACCTGATCGAAACGTGGATCACTCTCAAGCGCGACAGTGAAATCGCACCGCTTAGTATCCGTCCTCAGCCGATGGAGTTCGAGCTTTACTTCGACTGCTGACCCGCCAGCGCATCGACAATGCCCGCGGCGCCAATGCCTGTTCAGGTGTCCTTGGCGAGGAAGCGGCGGAACAGCGTGAACGCGACAAAGCGCGACTGGCCCCGGCGTCAGCGCGGTAAACGATTAGTCGCGCCGCGTCGTTTGCCTCGATGAAGGGCACCGGCCCAGTAGTAGAATCCAGTACATCGGTCACGTGTCGGTGACACTGATCGCCCGAGAGTGGGCTGCGACGCCGCACCGTGCCGCCTAACTTCGGAGCACGACATGGGCACACGTTCGCCCGACAAACCGCCAACGTTGTCCAGACGTGCCCGGCTCCTATTGAAGGTAGCGGTGGGCTTCATTGTGTTGCTGCTCGTCGGGCGGCGTCTGGTGGACTTTTACGTCGATTGGTTGTGGTTCGGTGAGGTCGGCTTCCGCACCGTCTGGGTCACGGTGCTGCTGACCCGGTTAGCGATCTTCGTTGCGGTGGCGCTGGTGGTGGGCAGCATTGTTTTTCTTGCCCTGATGCTCGCCTATCGCTCGCGACCGGTCTTCGTGCCCGCCGCGCGGCCGAACGACCCGATCGCACCGTACCGGGACCAGGTGATGCGCAGGTCGCGGCTGGTCGGTTTGAGCGTCGCAGCCGCGGTGGGATTGCTGTGCGGCCTGATCGCTCAGTCGAACTGGGTGACGGTTCAACTGTTCCTGCACGGTGGTTCCTTCGGCATCGAGGACCCCGAATTCGGTCACGACATCGGGTTCTTCGCCTTCGATTTACCGCTGTACCGGTCGGTTCTGAATTGGCTCTTCGTGGCCGTGTTCCTGGCTTTTCTGGCGAACCTGGCGACGCACTACCTGTTCGGCGGGCTAGGTATGTCGACACGCAAAGGCATCTTCACGCGGTCCGCCCGCATTCAGCTCGCTGTGCTCGCAGGGATATTCATCCTGCTGAAGGCGATCGCGTACTGGTTCGACCGGTACTGGCTGTTGTCGAGCAGCCGTAAGGAACCGACGTTCACCGGCGCCGGCTACACCGACATCCACGCCACGCTGCCTGCCAAGCTCGTAATGCTCGCGATCGCGGTGCTGTGTGCCGTGTCCTTCTTCGCGATGATCGTCCTGCGCGATATGCGGATCCCGGCGATGGCCACGGCGCTGCTCGTGCTGTCGTCAATCGTGGTCGGCGGGGCGTGGCCGCTGCTGATGGAGCAGTTCTCGGTGCGCCCGAACGCCGCCGACGTCGAGCGCCCATATATCGAACGCAACATCGCCGCGACCCGCCAGGCGTACCGGATCGGCAGCGACGTCGTCGACTACGTGGATTATCCGGGGGTGGGCACTAGATCTCCCCGTGATGTTCCGGCCGACGTGACCACGATCGCCAACGCCCGGCTGCTTGACCCGAACGTGCTGTCGCGAACCTTCACCCAGCAGCAGCAGCTCAAGAATTTCTATAGTTTCCACGAGCCATTGGACCTCGATCGGTATTACATCGACGGCGAGCTGCGTGACTACGCCGTCGGCGCCCGCGAACTGGCTCCGAACAGTCTCACGGGCAACCAGCGGGACTGGATCAACCGGCACACCGTCTACACCCACGGCAACGGTTTCGTCGCCGCTCCCGCGAACCGGGTGAACGCTGCGGTCCGCGATGCCGCAAACACCTCCGACAGCAACAGCGGGTACCCCATCTACACGGTCAGCGACATCGCATCTCAGGGTTCCGGTCGACACATCATCCCGGTCGACCAACCACGCATCTACTTCGGCGAGGTGATCGCGCAGGCCGATCCGGACTACGCCATCGTCGGCGGGTCCGAGGGGTCCGCACCCCGGGAGTACGACACCGACACCTCCAAGTACACCTATACCGGTGCCGGCGGTGTGCCAATAGGAAACTGGTTCAACCGCTTCGTGTTCGCCGCCAACTTCGCCGAGCGCAATATTCTGTTCTCCCGGGCGCTCGGCTCTGAATCGAAAGTGATCATCTACCGAGACCCAAAGGAACGCGTCCACCGGGTCGCGCCCTGGCTGACCACCGACGCCAATGCCTATCCGGCGGTGGTGAACGGCCGGATTGTCTGGATAGTCGATGCCTACACCACCCTGGACACTTATCCCTACGCACAGCACAGCTCGCTTGAGGGGCCGGTGAGTGCCACGGGCGCCCTGCGATCCGGCAAGGAGGTGTCGTATGTGCGGAATTCCGTCAAGGCCACCGTCGACGCATACGACGGCACGGTGACCCTGTATCAGTTCGATCCGGACGATCCCGTCCTGCAGGCGTGGATGCGTGCCTTTCCCGGCACCGTGAGGTCCGAGAACGACATTCCCGAAGAGCTGCGAACCCACTTCCGATATCCCGAGGACCTGTTCAAGGTTCAGCGCGAGCTGCTCGCGAAATACCATGTCGACGAGCCGCGCGAGTTCTTCACCACCAACGCCTTCTGGTCGGTGCCGAGCGACCCCACTAATGACAGCAACCCGAATCAGCCGCCGTTCTATGTCCTCGTCGGTGACCAGCAGACCGCGAAACCATCGTTCCGGCTGGCCAGCGCAATGGTCGGCTTCAACCGGGAATTCCTCTCCGCCTACATCTCTGCGCACTCGGATCCGGAGGGCTACGGCAAGCTCACCGTGCTGCAGCTGCCCACCGATACGCTGACTCAGGGCCCGGTACAAATACAGAACTCGATGATTTCCGACACCCGCGTGGCGTCCGAGCGGACGCTGCTCGAGCGATCCAACCGGATCGAGTACGGCAATCTGTTGATGCTGCCGATCGCCGACGGGGGCGTGCTGTATGTGGAACCGCTCTACACCGAACGCATTTCGACGACCCCGAACAGCTCGACGTTCCCACAGCTTGCCCGGGTACTGGTGAGCTTCCGAGAACCTCGCGCCGATGGCGGGGTCAGGATCGGCTACGCCCCGACACTGGCCGAGGCCCTTGATCAAGTGTTCGGCCCCGGCGCCGGCCGCGCCGCCACCGCCCCCGGCGGTGACGCGGCCACCGCACCACCGCCCCAACGATCCGCCCCGCCCCTGGGTGTACCCCCGGTAGTTGCGCAACCGGGGCCCGGCGAGTCACCCGCAACCGTTGCCGAATTGAGAGAGGCGCTGGCGGAACTGCGCGAAGCGCTCGACCGCCTGCAGCGGGCGGTTGACGCGCTCGAAAGGCCGGGCGGATAGACAGACACGTTCGGAATTGCAGCGAAATCTGTTGGAGACTAGGCGTGTTCAGGTGTTCTTGGCGAGGAAGCGGCGGAACAGAGGCCAGGCGACCGCCAGGTTGTAGACCACGCCGACGATGACGTACGGCCACCAGGTGCCGTGGTCGCTGGCAACCCAGAACGCCTTGGCAGCCCAGTACGGCGGCAACACGCCGAAGGCCAGGTTCCAGGCCGAGTCGATGAACCACGGCAGGCACGGCAGGCCTGCGATGAGCATGCCGAGGGCCCGAACCATCGCGATGCCCTGGATCTTGTTGCTCGCCACCGAGACGATCAGCAGCAGCGTGACGATCGCCGACAACCCGGCGAGCAGCCCGATCGGAATCAGGGCCGGGACCAGGCCCGGCTCGAGTATCCCGCTGAACGACAAGGTCGCGATCACATAGATCGTGGCCAACACCATGACAGTGCCCGCGCGGTAGACGAAGAGCGTGGCGAGCGGCACCGGGGTCACCCGCAGAACCGTCAGGGTGCCCGCGTCGACCTCGTCCAGGACCAGGAACGCGCCGATCGCACCGGTGATGACGATGCTGGTCAACAGCAGGAACGCGGTGAGGACCAGCGGATAGTACGGAACCAGATCGAAACCGTAACGTTGCGAAAGCATTTCGGTGAACATTGGCACGAGGACCACTACGCCCACAGTCCACGTGACGGGCGCGACGACGATCATCCACAGCAGCGGGTCACGGTAGGTGCCGCGGATGTCGTTGCGGCCGAACGCGGCCCACGCCTTGGGATTAATGGCTGCCGACACTGCCATCACAAGACACCCGACCTCTCAATGACGTAGCGGCCGAACAACGCCTTGGCCGCCCAGCACAAACCCGCCAGACACACAATCGGATACAGCACCGCATAGATCACTTGCCACGGCGCCAAGGTCACCTGATCGAACGCCGCCCCGAGAAGGTACAGCGGTCCCTGCGTAGGGATGAGATACATCACCGGGTTCGGCCAAACGCCGGAGTAGTGCAGGACCGGCAAGCTCAGTATCGCCAGCGGGATGGTCGCCGCGAGGAACCAGTCGGTCACCGAGGCGAACGGCAGCGAGGAGATGAATCCCACCAGCAGCATCACCAGCGTGCCGAGCACGACGCCAACCACCAAGAGCGCCGGGTCGTAGGCGAATCCGTCTGCAATCGTAGAGACGACCACTGCCACGAACAGTGAGATCAGTACCAGGAGGGTCAATTTGGCGGCGAGGTACTCCCAGAACCGCAGCGGGGTGGAGACGATCGCACCGATGGTGCGCTCCTGTTTCTCGAAGAACACTGTGCCCCCGATGAAAAAGAACCCGATGATCGCGATGTCGCCCACCAGGACATAAGGCTCGGCGACCGGGCGCAGGCTGTGCGGCATCGGCAGCAGCACGGCCAGCCAGATGAGCCCGGAGAAGACGGCCGCATGCAGGAACTTCTGCCTGACCTGGAGTGTCAGCTCGAGCCGCAGCGCACTTGCCAGCCGGGTCATATCAGCCGCCTTCCGGTGACCTCGACAAAGACGTCCTCGAGGTTGGCTTCCGCGCTGTGGATGGTCTCGATGTGGTGTGCACGCAGCAGGGCGTGGAACGCCGGGTCGTCGGCCAGCCCGTCCAATGGGAATTCGGCCGTGTCCAGGCCGCCGTTCTCGCCGCGGTACTCCACGCGAACGAGCCTCTGGCTGCGGGCGATCTTGAGCTCGGCGGGGGTATCCATCGCCGAGATACTGCCGTCGACGACAAAGGCCACCCGGTCGCACAGCTCATCGGCGGTCGACATGTCATGGGTGGTGAGGAAGACCGTGCGGCCGCGCGCTTTAAGGTCCAAGATCATGTTCTTGACCTTCCGCGCGTTCACCGGGTCCATCCCGGAGGTGGGCTCGTCCAGGAACAACAGCTCCGGGTCGTTGATCAACGACCTCGCAAAGGTCAAGCGCATCTGCATGCCTTTGGAGTACTTGCCAACTCGCGTGTTCGCGTCGTCGGCCAGCCCGACGGCGTCGAGCAGTTGCATCGGGTCCAGCGTCTCGCCGTCATACAGCGACGCGAAGAACCGAAGGTTCTCCAGGCCGGTTAGTTTCTGGTAGTGGTTCGGGAGCTCGAACGAGACCCCGATGCGTTGGTAGTAGTCCGATCCCCAGGCCAGCGGGTCCTTGCCCCACACGGTGGCCTCGCCGCCGTGGCCGCGGAGCAGCCCGATCAGCAGCTTCTGGGTGGTGGATTTCCCCGCGCCGCTGGGGCCGAGGAATCCGAAGATCTCACCGCGTCCGACGGTGAAGTCCATGCCACGCACCGCTGGCTGCTGCGCCTTCGGATACGTAAACGTGAGCCCGCGGACGCGGATCACGTCGGTCGTCACGCTCGATGTGACTGCCGCCGTGACGGTGTCCATGGTCGCCCTTCTCGGTCAGCGCGGTGCGACGGCCGAACCGTCGCTGCCGCGGATACGCGGATGCCAAGTTCCGACCAGACTTCCCGGAGCGCCGCTAGTCACTATACTGAACTTTCAGAAATTTTTGAAGACTCTGAAATGGGAT